>JBBRRA010000027.1:0-2596 GCA_038225475.1 Sphingomonadales bacterium | reverse complement strand
GCAGTGAACCCGTCGATACCGCTGTCCTGCGACTCCTCGAGCGCGGCAACGGTGCGATCAAACAGGCGCATGATGCGGCCAACATCGCGGGTCGTAGCGGCATAAGTCTTCTTCTGGGCGTTGCCGCCACGGGTGAAGCAGCCACCGATAATCCTGTCGGCCATATCGAGTGCCGCGTCAGTCAGCCGGGTTTCAAGGTCAAGGAGCACCGCCGCCAGCGTTGCGCGGCGTCGCGACGGCGTATAGCGCCCGAGCAACTGCGCTGGTGAGGCGCGACCTTCGCGCACAAGCTGGTGGAGCCGATCGGGGTGGATGGAATCACCCATGGTAGCGGGCAACCCGACTGCCCTCACACGATGCAGGCGCTCAAGCATACTGCAGACATTGTCGGCGGTTGGCGCGGTGGCGATATCGCGGAGCCAGGCAAGCGGCGTCAGGCCGGTCTGGAGATCGACGATCAGAATAGCATCGAGCTTGGCGATGCTATCGGCGGGCACGCCAGCCAACATGGCAGCATAGGCACGCTGACGAGCATGGGCTCGCCCCGCGAGCCCTGCACGCTCGATCACCGACGGCGCGGGTAGTGTGATGCAAGAAGCCCGGAGCGCGTCGGTAATGCCGGCAACAATCGGCACGCCGCGGTCGGTCGCCCAGGCCGCCCGTGTCGCTGCCTCGATCAGGAGCGGCAGATCGGCATTGACCGGCGGGCGCAGGCCAAGGGCCGCCTCGGCTTCACGCGCGTGGACGGACGCGGTCGCCGGCCGGCTTGCATAACGGTCGAACGCTGTGACCCGAACACTGATCTGCTCGCCCATGAATGCGACAAGCTCAGCGGGCGCGCCCGCGTCGAGGCTAAATCCAAACCCGGGATGACGCAGCAGTCCAAGCTGCACTGCGAACCCCATCTGGTTTGTGTCGCCGCGTCGGGTCGCGACCAACGCCAAGTCCTTCGGTGACAGCATGTAGTGGCGGGCGAGGTTTTCGCGGTCCGTTGGGACCCCGAACAGAAATTGCCGCTCGTCAGGGGTCAGGAGATCGCGTCGGGCCATGAAAACCGTCCAGGAAAGGTTGCACAAGATTGTGGACTTACGCCAATAGAGGGACCCAGTCTCTGGACGGGTTCGGGACTATCGGCGCGCGCCTCCGCCTGGCGTCTCCAAAACGGCCGTTTGGGAGACAGATCATTCCCGGCAAAGCCAAGGTCACGTCCAGTGTGTTGACAATCGCGATCATATGGCATATATCTAAATCATGCCATTTTATCTTAGGTGTCATTCATGCAAGAGATGATCGATATCCGCATTGCCGAGAATGGCCGCATGGTGCTGCCACGGTCAGCGCGTAAGGCGCTTGGCGTAACCGGTGCTGGCGTCGTCGTGCTGTCGATCGAAGGTGATAACGTGAAGCTCACATCGATGCGTCAGAGCATCAAGCGCGCCCAGGACCTGTATCGTCAGCATGCCACCAACGATCTCACGGTCGATGACTTCATCGCCGAGCGCCGAGCCGAAGCTGCTCGCGAAGACCTGGACTAGGTCCCGGAACTGTATGGCATCGATCGTTTTTGACGCATCGGCGATATTGGCGCTGCTGCGTGACGAGTCGGGCGCCGATGTTGTCGCGCAGTACATCGGTGACGGGCTTATTTCGGCAGTCAATTTGCAGGAGGTGATCAAGGGCCTGTTGCGCCGCGAGATCCCCATCAATGCGGCGGTTGCCATGCTCGATGCCTTGCATCTCGACGTGCGGCCGCACGGGCGCGACGACGCCATCGCCGCGGCCAAGCTCTATCCCGCTACCCGGGAATTTGGCAGCGGCCTGGGAGATCGCACCTGTATGGCGCTGGCAATTTCCGAGGGCATTCCAGTTCTGACTGCCGACCGTGAATGGGCCAGGATCGAAATCCCGGGCCTCAAGCTTTTGCTGGCGCGATGATGGCTTACCGTGGCTGACATCCTTGGCTATGCCCGGGTCAGCACCGGCGACCAGGACGTCGCCGGCCAGACGATGCGTTTGACCGAGGCCGGCGCAATCAAGACATTCACCGATGTCATGTCGGGCAAAAGCATGGACCGACCTGGCCTGACGGCGTTGCTCGCCTATGCGCGGTCGGGAGATACGCTGGCCGTGGTGCGCCTCGATCGTCTCGGGCGCTCGCTGGCGGAGTTGCTGTCGACGGTCACGATGCTGCGCCAGCGCAAGATCGCGCTGCTCAGCCTCGAGGAGAAGATCGATACGTCCTCGGCCGCCGGCGAACTGATTTTCCACATGTTCGGCGCCATTGCCCATTTCGAGCGGCGGCTCATCTCCGAGCGCACAAAAGACGGAATTGCAGCTGCACGTGCGAAGGGCCGAAAGCCAGGACGACAGCCGCTCGATCTGACAAAACTCAATGCCGCGCTGACGCTCATCGAAGCCAATACGCCGCCTGCACAAGCTGCAAAACAGCTCGGGCTGGGGCGCTCGACCATCTACCGCGAGATGCGACGACTGGGAATAAATCGACCGGCTTGACCATCCTGGCAGCCGATCAGCCGTGTGTTCGCTATCCGTTCACGTCTAGCGCAATGCAGATAACATGCGTTGCGATGACCTC
>JBBRRA010000026.1:0-3500 GCA_038225475.1 Sphingomonadales bacterium | reverse complement strand
TGAAGCCGCTCTTCTTCAGTCAGTCCCCTTAGGAGACGGCTTTCACTCAAACGAGAGATCAAGACAGGGGAAGGTCGTGGGCACGTTACAATGTTTGAGCGACCTGGCAGGAGCGTTTGACTATTCCGGTGTCCAACAAAGGGTTTCCGTACCACTTTCACCCAAAGTAGCGGTAGAGAATATGGCGCTATATCAGTAAGTTGGCAGTTCAGTTTGAGCGCCTTATCGTGATAATGCAACATGTTGACGGCTAACCCTTGCTTTTGGGGACTCGCGGCACCGAATCGGGCTATGCTGGTGGCTGGTTGAGCGAGTACGGCGATGGAAAGCTGGCGACGATCCTATTTGGGTTGCGAGACGGTGCCGGCGTCGCTGACCGAGGCCGAGATTGCCTGGTTCTTCGGCCTTGATGACCAGACCAGGCCTGTTGTTGATGCGCGCCGGCGATCGCTGACCCGGCTTGGCCTGATCCTGCATATCGGCTTTTTACGTCTGTCGGGTCGTCCCTTGTCGGCGGTCGAGCGTTTGCCGGCGGGTGTGCTGGCGTTCGCGGCCACGCAGGCGGGGATGCCGGCACCCCGGATCGCCACGCTGCGCTCGATCTACCGCCGCCGGATGACGCTGTTCGAACATCAGCGCATCGCAGCCGAGGCGCTTGGCTTCAAGCCGCTGGTCGACCATCCCACGCGCCGACTGACGACGTTCTTGCGCCGCGAGGCAACCGCGCAGATCAGCCGCGACGCGCTGGTTCGGGAGGCACGGCTTTGGCTTTACGATCACGGCTATGTTCTCCCGGGTGCGCGCCCTTTGGAAGCGATGGCGGCCTCAGCCCAGGCACACGCCCTGGACGAACTGCGCCGAGCGATAACCGCCTCGGTAAGTGCGGCCATGGCCACGACCTGGGTGGTCGAGTTGTCGGGTGCTGGCCCTGAGGCTGGACAATCGCTGTTCGATTGGCTGCGCGCGCCGGTCACCGGTTTTGGCCGAGGGGATATCGGCGGCGTCAAGGAACGGATCGACGAACTGCGGCGTCTGGGTGCCGAACGGATTGCGTTGCCCGATGTCCCGATCGAACGGATGCGGCTTCACGCCCGGCGGATCGCCCGGCGCAAGGCAGCGACGCTGTCGCGCCTCAAGGATCCGCGCCGAACGGTCGAGATCGGCTGCTGGCTGCGCTTGCAACTCCTGGAACTGACCGACACCGTTCTCGATCAGGCCAGTCGCCGGATTGGCCAGTTGTGGAGCCAGGCGCGTCGCACAGTCGAGTTGCGCGCCCTTGAAGAGCTTGGCCGATACCGGGCCAGCGTCACAGCGGTCATCGCTGCGGTGGACGACGCGGGAATGACCGCCAGCGCGTTTCACGCCGCTGTCGAACGCGCGATCCTGCCCTTGCGCGCCTTGCCGACGATGACAAGCAAGGCACAGGCGATCCGTCTCGAGATGGCGCAGGCGCCAGGTCGCGTGCGGAGTTTGCTGAAGCAGGTCAGTGCGCTGAACCTCGATATCGCCGATGATCATCCCTTGTGCTTATGCCTGACGACGCTGAGCATCGCCTACGACACCAAGGCGCCGGGACTGGCCGAAGTATATCGCAATCTGTTTCCGCCGGCGTTTGCCGGACTGGTTGCGACGGCGCAGACGCCGGCGGCGCGGCTTGCCGCCTTCGAGGTCGCAACCGCTATGCTGCTGAAGCGCAGCCTGCGCAACGGCACCGCAAGCGCCCCCTTCAGCATCGAACATCGCAGCGTCGCCGATCAGTTGATGCCCGAGGCTGCCTGGGCGAAGGTCAAGGGCCAGACGATGCGCAGCCAAGGATGGCCCGGCTCGCTCGAGGCGTATCTCGGCAAGTTCAATGTCGCGCTCGGTGCCCGGATGGAAGTGCTTGCCGACACGATCGCTGCGGGCGAGATCGGCGTCGCCGGTGACCGTTTTCAGGTTCCAAAGCTCAAGGCCGTCCCCAAGGATCCGGCCGTCGATGCCACCCGCAAGCGGCTGTTTGGCGAAATCGGCAACGTGCAATTGCCCGACGTCATCATGGCGATCGATGCCCAGACCCGCTTTTCGTCGGTCCTGCTCGACCGGGAAGCTGTAAACTTCGACGAGCTTGAAGCGCTCTATGCCGGCCTGCTGGCGCTGGGCACCGAAAAGACCGCGTCCGACATGGCGCGCATGCTCGACGGTGTCAGCGACGACCGCATCGAACTTGCCATGCGCGCGATCGAGGAAAGCGGTCACCTGCGCGGCGCCTGCGATACCGTGGCATCGTTCATGCTGCGCCACCCGGTGACGTCGCACTGGGGCTCGGGTGTCGCGGCATCCGCCGACATGATGAGCCTTGATGCGACGCGCCATCTGTGGACATCCCGCATCGAACCGCGCCGCGGGACCCCTGCTGTTGGTACCTACACCCATGTCATCGACCAGTGGGCGATCATCTATGACAACCCAGTCGTGCTCAACCAGCGACAGGCCGCTGTCGCCATCGAAGGTGCGCTCCGGCAGAAGGTCGCGGAACTACAGAGTGTTGCCGTCGATACGCACGGGTTCACGCATTTTGCGATGGCGGCAGCCAAGCTGCTCGGCTTTGATCTGTTGCCGCGTCTTGCAAATCTGGCCGACCGCAAACTCTACCTGCCGCCGGGGGTAAAGGTTCCGGCCGAACTTGAAGCCATGGTGAGCCGCGTGAAAACCACCCCCATGGCGCGCCGGGGTTGGGACGGGCTCCTCCACCTCTCAGCATCGCTCAAGATGGGCTATGGATCGGCGGTCACGATCCTTGACCGGCATGGCAGCGCCGCCCAGGGCACCCCGGTGTTCGAATGCGGCACCCTGGTCGGCAAGGTGGTGCGCAGCCTGTTCCTCCTCGACTATCTGACCAAGCCGGCGTTCCGGCGCGAGATCCACCGCGTGCTTGTGCAGGGCGAAGCCGTCCACCTCCTCCAGCGCGCCCTGATGGCCGGCAGGATCGAAGCCAGGCACGGCCGATCGATCCGTGAGGTCACCGCTATCTCCAACGCGCTAACGCTGCTCACCAACATCGTCATGGCTTGGAACACCCAGGCGATGCAGGCTGTCATCGGCAACGCGCCACCGGGGGCGTTTCCGGCGGACCATCTGGCGCACATCGCACCGGTGGCGTTCAAGCACATCAACATGCAGGGCAAGATGCATTTTGACGTCGAGAACTATGGCCAGATCGTCCAATCACGACGTGCAAAGACTGCCGCGCGATGAATATCACATGATATCAATGGTTTGCTATTCCACGCTAACCGCTAACCCATTGATCAAGCTATATATTCCTTACCGCTACTTTGCGAGAAAATGGTACGGAAACCCTATTCCGCATCCCGTAAATCGCTTGGATAGCGCCCCCCCTTGCGCATATGCTGACGGCGAGCGGTATCAGTCCAAGGCAAGTGCTTCTCCTATCGTCTCGACAACGACGGTGAATCACAAACTACTGGTATCGCTCAACTACTTTTCGTTCAGGCTCTTAG
>JBBRRA010000025.1:0-3525 GCA_038225475.1 Sphingomonadales bacterium | reverse complement strand
GCGCCGGACGCTGATTGCGGGCAGCGCGTTTCATGCGACGTCGCCCGTGGCGGCGCTCTCGCCGATGTTCTATGTCGATGTCGAAGCGCAGGCCGATGCGCGTGTCGAATTACCGTCCGAGCATGAAGAACGCGCGGCCTATGTCGTGTCGGGCAGTATTGAAATCGATGGTGAGCGCTTTGATGCCGGTCAGATGGTGGCTTTCGCTCCCGACGCCGCAGCCTATTTGACCGTGCGCGATGCGGCCCGGGTCATGCTGTTCGGCGGCGCGCCGCTCGGCGATGTCCACGTTTTCTGGAACTTCGTCAGCCGTTCACAGCCCCGTATCGAAAAGGCCAAGGCCGACTGGCGCGCCGGACGCTTTGTATCGGTGCCGGGCGAAACTGAATTTATCCCGTTGCCCGATGATGCCGCGCCGGTTTCAAAGGGCAGCCCGACCAGCTAGGCTAGGCAGCATGTTTATAACCCTCACCCCAATGCTATCGGTTGCCGGCCAAATCGCGCCTGATGATATGGCAATCGCTGCCGCTGCGGGCTTCACGACCGTCGTCAACAACCGGCCCGATCACGAGGTGCCTGGTCAGCCCGAGGGCGCCGCAATCGATGCCGCCGCAACGGCTGTCGGGCTTCACTATGTGTCGATCCCGGTCGATCATACCGGACTTTCGTCCGCGCAAGTTGAAGCGATGGCAGCGGTATTGCGTGCGACCGCCGGACCGGTCCTTGCTTTCTGCCGGTCCGGGACACGCTCCGCCACCTTGTGGGCGCTTGCGGCGGCGTCGCTCGGCGAGGATGCGGATGCGATCATCGCGGCAGCGGCGCGCGGTGGTTATGCGCTTGGCGGCATGCGTCCGGCGCTGCTTCAGTTGAGGGCGACGGCGTGATCTATGTTTCGATCCTTGGCATCGCAACTCTGGTTGCGCTGGCCTGGGCACTCGGCTTCGACGGCAAATCGAGCGACGGCACCGGCAATGCGCGGGTGGAGTTGGTCGCCGTGTTGGCCGGCGCAGTGACAATCGGTGTGGTCGGCTGGGCAATATTCAGGGCATCGCACGCCGCCCATTTGCCGGACCCGGTGCAACTGGCGACGCCGGCGTTCATCATCCTCGTCCTGGTCGAGATGATCGCGATCAAGGCCGGTGCGCGTGGGCGCTATGACTGGCGCGATAGCTTCACATTACTGGCGCTTGGCTTTGGCAGTACGATGGCAGCGGTGCTGTTCGGTGCAACGATCGTCGGGACCTATGGCTGGCTGTATAAATTCCGGGTGTTCGATATCCCGATCACGTGGTGGTCGGGCGTGTGGTGCTTCGTCGCCGACGATTTCTGCTATTATTGGTTCCACCGCAGCGCCCACCGGGTCCGCTGGTTCTGGGCGAGCCACGTCATTCATCATTCGAGCGAGCACTATAATCTGACGACTGCGTTGCGGCAGACATGGACGGGCTTTTTGTCGCTCAGCTTCATCTTCCGCCTGCCGTTGTTTCTGCTCGGCTTCGATCCGCGGCTGGTGCTCTTCGTCGTCGGCGTCAACCTCGTCTATCAGTTCTGGGTCCATACCGAGGCGGTGCGGCGGCTACCGCTCGGGTTCGAAGGATGGCTCAACACGCCGTCGCACCATCGCGTCCATCATGGCACCAACCCACGCTATCTCGACCGGAACTATGGCGGCGTGTTCATCGTCTGGGACCGCATGTTCGGCACCTTCGAAGCCGAGCACGACGACGAGCCGGTGCGGTATGGCATCGTCAAGAACCTCGGCAGCTTCAATCCGCTATGGGCGGCCGTCCACGAATGGTGGGGCATTGCGCGCGACATTTGGCACGCAACGGGGTGGTACGCTCGTTGGCAGTATTTTGCGGGTCCGCCGGGTTGGCGCGCCGACGGCAACGGCGATACTGCCGACGCCATCCGCGCCAACTGGGAGGCCGCGCGCGCGCAGCCGACCGAATAAGGTCACCTCGGCTTTTTGAACCGATACGCAAACTGGTCGGTCTTGCCGCGTACCGACGGGTCGAACACGTTGGCGGTATGCGGGTCGTTCGGATTGACCAGCAGCGTGCTTTCGCCGTCGAGGACAAAGCCTGCAGCAAGCACTTCGGCCTTGACGACGGCAGGGTCGATTCGGTGCAGCGTGTTTGTCGCCGCCAATCCCGATCCGGCCGCCGCGGCATGGTCGATGACGACATAGTAGCCGCCGGGCTTCAATGCCGCAAAGATTGCCTTGTTCGTCGCGATCACGCCTTCGGGCGGTAGCGCATCGTGCAGATCATGATAATTTTGCGCGGTCCAGAACACGTCGAGATCGTGGGCAGCGGGGTCGGTCAGCCCGCTGACCACGGTGACGTCGCCATATTGTGCGGCGATGGCATCCATCGTGGTGCGCGCAGCAGGATCATGCGCCACAGCGCCTGCAGGGACAATCGCGACGAGATTACCGCCGGGCTTTACTGCAGTTGCAAAGACACGCGAAAAATAGCCGTGACCCGGCAGGAAGTCTGCGACTTTGCTGCCCGCGCCGATATGCGCGAAGGTCACCATATCGGCAGGTTTGCGCGCGGCATCGCGCGCGATGTCTTCGGCGGGGCGCGCGATGGTGGCGGGAGCAGCAGCCGCCGCTACCTGCGCAGCGCCGCCAATTGCAATAAATACCGACGCAAGCAGGATCGAACGACGGCGCATAAATAATCTCCCCATGACTTTGGGTAAAGATTACCAGTAATTCATCGGCTGCGCGAAGGCTTTTGCGCGCCTCGGTTCAGCCTGGGACCTGCGTGTGCCAGCGCGCATCGACGCGCGCGCGCAGGTCCGGGCCGACGCCGCGCGAGACTAGCGAAATGCCTTCGAGCTGGACCGAGGTGCCCCGCAGGAAGCGGCTGTGCAGCGTGTAGCCGATGTCATAGATCGCACGGTCGGTGTGCGGCGTGCCGTCGGTGGTATAGCTTGTTTCGATGCCGACTGCGATCCGGCGTACCGCGGGTTTCGCGGCTTTTGCAGCCTTGACCAGCCCATCCTCGAACCAGCCTGCTTCGATGCGGGCATTGCCAGTCGTCTCGGCGCTCGTGCTGCGGATGCTTGTCGGGAAATACAGCGTCTGCGTTTCGATTACTTGGTCACTATGCGCGGCTTGCAAGTCGAGGCGCTGGCCGTCGTCGGCGACGCTCGCGGTGAGCACGAGTGCCACCGGTGCCGCCGCAGGCTTGGACGCGGGCGCATTGCGGACATGGTCTTGATGGGCGTCCCAGAAACTGGCTGCCGAAATCAGCAGCGCGAGTACCGCGATCGTCTCACCGAAAGTGATCCAGCGACGGCGTGTGCGTTGGGCCTCGGTTTCTTTGCCTTGAGTCATGGTGTCGCTATCCGCGTGCGGCCGGCGCAGTGCAAATAAAAAAAGGCCCGGTGGATTGCGCCACCGGGCCAGTGTGTTTTCCTTGGGGAGGAACTGTTAAATCAATAATTGTACGCGCGTTCGCCATGTTCGGTGATGTCGAGGCCTTCGCGCTCGGCATCGATCGTCGGGCGCAG
>JBBRRA010000024.1:0-4202 GCA_038225475.1 Sphingomonadales bacterium | reverse complement strand
CACCCACTTGCCGCCGTTCTCGGTCGGCGAAGCGGACACCAGAAGCAGCCAGTCCGCTTTCGACCCACTATTGGACGGCGCGAGGCCTCCGTAATCCCGTTCGCAATCACCTTTTTTCGTGCTAGCAACACATCATCAAGCAGGGGGAAAAGCGACATGAGAACTTGGTTTGCACTGGCCACCGCCGCTACGATTGCCGTCGCGCCGGCCGCCTATGCCGCTGACCGCGCGGTTGAGGCACCGATCCGGACCATGCTCGAAGCCTTTAACAAGGGCGACGTAGCGCTTGCTAAGTCCACCCACGTCGCCGCGCCGATGATATTGGACGAACCGACCGCTCCTTTCGCCTGGTCCGGCCCAACCGCATTCGACGACTGGCTCGCGGCGCTTGGCAAGTCGGAAGCTAATGCTGGCAAGACCGGCGGACAGGTGGCGCTCGGCCCGGTGACGCGCGCATCGGTGATGGGTAACCATGCTTATGTCGTGGTCCCCTCCACTTATACATTCCAGCAGGCGGGAAGAACTATGCGCGAGACGGGCACGATGACCTTCGGGCTGGTCAAGCAAAGCGCCGATTGGAAGATCCAGGCCTGGACGTGGACCAGCCCGGAGGCAGTGCCGGTCAAGAAATAGCGGTCTGATCTGAAACGTGGCTTATCCACTCCTTCTCGAGGGTGGGAGCGGCAGGATCAGCGGTGGGTAGCGTCGGGAATATCGAGCGGCAGAAAACCACCCAAAACAGACGTGGGACGACTCTTTTGCTAATGATCCACCAACGACGTGGTTACTCGATTGAACCAATGGGGAAGTTGCATGCAGGTTCATCGGCATGAACAGACCATGATCGCTGCCGATTCAGCGGAAGACTTCGAAGCCTTTGAAAGCGTCTGCCGTGCCTATGTGGAATGGTGCCGCAAACGTTATCAGGACATGCCTTGGTTCGTTGAAGAGGTATTCGGCTATCAGGCGCTGGAAGAGGAGCTGAAGGGGCTAGCGCAAAAATATGGACAGCCTGCTGGGCGCACGATGCTTGTCGTTGTTGAAGGCGGCGTCGTGGCGGGCGGGGCCTATCGGCGCCTGTCAGACACGGTTTGCGAATTGAAGCGCCTATACGTAATGGATGGGGCAAGAGGCTCTGGTCTAGGTAGAAAACTGTCGGATGCCCTTATCGGCGCTGCCATTGCCGACGGCTATGCGACCATGCAGTTGGACACCGGCAACCGCCTGACCGAGGCAATCTCCATGTATGGGGCCATGGGTTTTAAGCACATCCAACCTTACCAGGAATACCCAGCGCGATTGATGCCTTATCTGGTCTTCATGGAAAAGCGGCTTGAGTGAGCCGGAGCGAACGTCAGCTTCCAGCCACTTGCTGCCGTTCGCGGTAACCCATGCGGACAACGGAAGCGGAGGTTCGGCTAACGACCCATGTTCAGCCATCTAGCCGAAGCGCGGAGGATCCCAAGTAGAGACAGTCAGCCTTCGACCAACGCACAAATTCGCGTTGTTTTAGGCCGCGGCCGGGGAAGCAGCCCTGCTGGCCGCTCTTTCCGAAAATTTGCGGCGCGCGGGATCATCGCATAGTCATTTATTTACTCGATTGCCGTCAACGGGGCGGGCGATCGACGGAAGGGACGCCGATGCTTCGCGCCTTGCTCATACTGGTCCTGGCTTCGTTAACGTGGGGCGCGCCGGCGTCGGCCCAACCGGCCAGTAAGGCTGGTCATTACCTGTTCGTGTGGACCGGCGACCAGGCCAGCGAAGGTAACGACTTCCTAATCGTGGTGGACGCGGACCCGGCGTCGCCGACCTATGGCAAATTGCTTACCAGTGTTGTCACCGACCAGAAGAGCGTGCGCACCCATCACACGGAATACGCTATGCCGGCGAGCGGGATGCTGTTCGCCAACGACCATGATGCCAACCGGACGATGATCTTCGACTTGCGCGATCCGCTGAAGCCGCGGGTGGCGGCCTCGTTCAGGAGCCTCGCCGGTTTCAGCATGCCGCATAGTTTCCTGCGCTTGCCCAACGGGAATGTGCTGGCCTCCTTCCAATTTGCCGACCGCGGCGACGGAATGGTGATGGGCGGAAGCAGCGGCGGGCTGGTCGAGATCGACGATCACGGCCGGGCGGTACGGTCGGCCAGCAATGCCGACCCTGCGTTCGCGGGCCAGGGGCTTCTTCCCTACAGCCTGGCGGTAATGCCCAAAATCGACCGGGTGATCGTGACCAATTCCCCGATGGGTGACGCGTACTTACTCACCAGCGACAGCTATCAACTGTTCAGACTTTCGGACCTGAAACTGCTCGGGACCTACCGCTTCGACCCGGGCCCGCGGCTAAACGGCCATATTGACCCCGAGGAAGCGCGCATCGGGCCCGATGGCGCCGCGTATGTGCAAACTCTGTCCTGCGGCATCCAGCGGGTAACCGGTATGGACACAGCGAAGCCGACGGCGAAGCTAGTTCACCAGTTTCCCGGCGAGGACTGCGGGGTGCCAACTATCGTCGGCCATTACCTCGTCCAGAGCGTCCCTGCGATCCACGGCTTTGCCGTCCTCGACATCGCCAATGGCGCCACGCCGTTAGAGACATCGAGTCTAACTATCAGCGATCAGTACAAGTCGCACTGGACCGGCTGGGACGCGATATCGCATCGACTCGTCGTCACCTCGGGGCAGGCGGGTGATCGGATGTATCTACTCAAGCTGGACCAGGGCACGGGCGCGCTGAGCATTGACACTGGGTTTCGCGATGCGGACGGGAAGCCAGGCTTTAGTTTCGGCAAGCGCACATGGCCGCATGGCTGGACCGGCGAAGGCAAACCGCATGGCGCGGTGTTCTCGCGGCTGTAAACGCGCCAGTTGCGCACCGATGCCGCAATCTTGTCTCAACGTTGTGGAGCAAACGGCAGCTTCCCACCCAGTTGAGGGCAGCGCGACCATTGTGAGATAAACAACGCTTAGCCGAACAGATAAAGAACGACGGTGCCCAGGGCCTAACGCGCCGATGTCTGCAAGTGGTGGGAAGCGGAATGGCGGCTTCCCTGCTTCCGGCCTAGCCCTCCAGCGCCGCCTCGGCAGGAGACATTACCGGCGTGCGGCGGCCCTTCGCCGCCTCGCGCAGCATCACGAACGCGGCGTAGAGCACTACTACGATCACCAGCCAGCGCAGCGTCTCGACCGGCAGGTCGCGCACGATGAAGGCGGCGACCAGCACCGCCGGAATCCCGCCGATCGCCAGGCCGGCCGCAAGCCGCAGGTCGATCCGCGAAAGCCGGATATGGCCGATGGTCGCGGCGCTGCCGGCGATGGCGGCACCGCCCGCCATGATCGGGAAGCAGACATGCGGGTCCATGCCCATAAGGCTCAGGAGGATCAGCGTCGGCGCGTAATTGCCGACGCCGAAATTGACCAGCACGCCGAACCCGAAATTCGCCGCGATCGCCACCGCCATCCATTCCGGCGGCAGCGTCGTCGCGGTGCCGCCACCGGGCATCAGGTGCAGGTTGGTGACGGCGAACATCGCCGCCGCCAGCAACAGCGCGCCCGCGACGATCGCTTGCACCACCCACGCTCGTACCCGCGTCGCGATCGGCACGCCGAGCAGCGCGCCGGTCACCAAAGCGAGCACGCAGCCGACCAGCAGCACCGGATCGACGAATACGCCGAGCAGTACCAAGAAGATCATCGCCTGCGCGATCGACGGCGGGGTGTAGCCGACCAGCATGGTCGAGGGCATCAGCCGGTCGTCGGGCATCAGCCGGCGGAACTTGAACCACGCCATCGTCGGCGCGAACGAGCCGATGCCGAGCGTGTCGAAGAAATTGGCGACCGCGCCGACCATGATCGCCTCCAAAGAGGGCACCGCGCGCTGCGCCAGCACCGCCCGCACCAGCATCGCCACGCACACCAATGCTGCGATCACCAGTGGGATCATCAGTGCGACCAGCATAACGGTCCCCCCTTGGCTTCGGCGCGAAGGCTACAGCGTCAGTGCGACGCCACAAGCACCCCTGCCGGGGAAAGAATGCATGACGACCCCATCGTCCGCAAGTGGGGCGAAAGCAGTCATGGAAGGTCGGGCCCTATGCCGCACGGCGCCGGCCGGCGAAATTCAGCGATCGCCGCCCTGCCGGTAGCGCCGCAGCCCTGTCCCACAGGAAGTCGCCCGAGAACGCGATGTGCTCCCACCCGACT
>JBBRRA010000023.1:0-4327 GCA_038225475.1 Sphingomonadales bacterium | reverse complement strand
TGGCCGGGCGATCGGCATCGCCATGGGCCCACGCGCGGTGTTTGCGAGCGACGACGGCGCTGGGCTGGTTTGGCGCCCGATCGCCGACTGCACGCACTGCTTCCCGGTCGGTTGGAGCTGATCGATGGCAAAAGTGCTTAATATCGGGCTGGCGATCGTCGCTGTTGCAGCGATCGCTATTCCCGGCGTCGGAGCTGCGATTAGCACCGCCTTCTTTTCGCTGACGGCGTCCCTGGGGGTGAGCGCGACGCTGGCGTTGTCGATCGGCCGAGCGCTGCTGTTCAGTGGCGTGCTGTCCGCGATATCGCTGACGGCGGGCGCTCTCGGGCTGGGTGCGAAGCATTCGGCCGATTCCGGATTCTCGAGCCGGATTTCGGTCAATCCCGGGATCTCGCAATGGATCATCGCGGGCCAGACCGGCGCGCCGACGCAGATGATCTATTTCGGCACCGACGGCACCAACAACGTCAATCTGTCGATGATCTTTGTCCACGCCGCGTGTGAGACCAGCGGCTTCGTCGGGCTCAACCTCAACAATATCTCGACCACCGCCAGCGGTGCAGTCAGCGGTGCGTATTCCGGCATCCTGACGATCGAGACCGCCGACGGCACGCAGACCGCGAACCCGTTCACGACGGTGCACGGCGGGCTGTGGACCTCGACGCATATCGGCCGCGGGCTGACGATGTCGCATTTCCGCTGGACGTACGATGCGACCAAGCTCGCGTCTGGCCTGCCGCAGACGGTGCAGTTCATCGTCAAGGGCATCAAGGTCTATGACCCGCGGCGCGATTCGACCGTCGGCGGATCGGGGTCGATGCGCGCGAACGACCGCTCGACCTGGGCCTATTCGGTCAGCGGCGCCGATATCGGCCGCAACCCGGCATTGTTCGAACTGAGTTATCGTCTCGGCTGGCTGAAAAATGGCCGGTTATTCGCGGGCAAAGGCGAGGATCCGGCGAACTTCGACTATGCGAGCTATATCGCGGCGGCGAACACCTGCGACGAGGCGGTCAACGGCAAGCCGCGCTACCGCATCGACATGGTGCTGTCGATCGGGCCGGACTCGAACCACAACGACAATCTGTCGAAGATACTCGCGACCTGCGGCGGCAGGCCGGTCGATATCGGCGGGCTGGTCGGGATCTGGGTGGCGCACGACGATACCGCGTCGCCGGTGATGACGCTCGGCGATGACGATTTCGTCGGCGACGTCGCATGGCAGGCGTTGCCCGAGGGCAATGCGCGCAATACCGCACGCGGCGGTTTTGTCGATGCTGGTAACTTCTACACCGTCGGCCCCTATCTCGAGGTCGCTCCGAGCGATCTGCGCGCGATCGACAATGGCGTCGAACTGGCCGACAGCATCGACCTCGGCGGCGTACAGGACGAGGACCAAGCGCGGAGACTGGCGAACATCGCGCTGCGCGCGTCGCGCCAGGGCATCTTTGCTGTGTCGACGCCGCTCCGGACGCTGGCGCTCAAGCCGATGCAGGTCGTTTATATTAATCGGCCGCGCGTCGGCTGGGTCAACCGGCCGTTCCGTGTCGAGACGATGGGGCTGTCGATCGACAAGGTGCAGCTCGGCCTGCGCGCCGTTCAGGCAACCGACTATGCCGAAATCAGCTACAGCTCGAGCTTCACGCCTGGCGCGCTGCCGACGATAGGTTATTTCCCGGTGCAGGGTGTGCTGGCGTCGCTCAACTCGGTCGATGTGGCGGCCGGACTGCTCACGAACGGGGCGAGCGTACTGGCGGCGACCGACGTCGTCACGGCTTTGTCGCCGTCGACGTCGCGGTTGTCGAACGCGACCGGGCTCGCGGCTGCAAACTTCGCGCTGTCGAACGGGTTTTCGCCGGCGTCGATCGTCGCCAGCGGTGCCGCACGCGACGGCGATGTGATCAATTTTTCGCTGACCGGCATTCCGCAGGTATTTTTCCTGCCCGGCGGCAACGCGGCGAGCGCGGGACAGAATGTCGTCGTCGCCGCGGTCGGGCTGAGCACGAGCGGGTTTACGATGAAGGCGCGGTCGCAATCGGTGACGGCAGGCTCGACCATCACCGATGGCAGCGCGACCGCCGGCGGTACCGGCAACCCGACGCTGGTGATCGACCGCTCGAGCGGCTCTGCGCCGTTCGACGGGCGGTTCGTGTTCCGCGTCAGCGTCACCGTCGGCGCGATCGCCGCCGGCGAACCCGGGTTGATCCGGATCGGGCTATATGTTCGCCAGAGCGGCAGCTGGGTGCAGGTCGGGACACTGTCGAAGGCCGCAACTGGTACCTATGACGTCGCGGTGACGCCGGGCAGCGTCGATTTCGGCGCCGGGGCGGAATTCGGAATTTCGCAGATCTCCGCCGACGGCAGCGGCACTGCGATCGGTAGCTTCGTGTCGGTGAGTTATACGCCTGGCACTGTCAGCGAAACCAGCCTGACGCCGTCGAGCGCGTCCCCGGTACCGTGGTTCGCAGTCCTGTGAGCGACCCGATCAGCCTGTTGCCCAAGCGGCGCGCCAAGGGGGCGGACGCCGACGAGCTGCAATGCCCCGGCTGCGGCCGGTGGCGCCCGGCCTTCGTGCACGCGGCACTGTCTGCAGCCGATGTCACGCTGCGCGGGATCGCCAGCGCCTGCGATGGCTGCCGGTCGAAATGGAAGCGGGGAGGGTGACGATGCGGGTTGCTGGCGGAATAGTGCTCGCGGTCGGGCTGGCTTCGATCGCGCTGGTGCGCACCGTGGCATTGCCATCGCCTGCGGCTGCACTGCATTGGTCGAACACCCCACAGTTCGATGATGTCTATCACCGCCGCGAGCGCCGGGCATGACAGCGATGACGCCGGGCCCGCGCGCGGTGCGCTTGCTGCACTGGGCCGAGGGCTGTCGGTTGCGCGCCTATCGCGACAGCGGCGGGATCTGGACGATCGCGTGCGGCGCCACGCATTATCTCGATGGTCGCGCGGTCCGCAACGGCGATATCGTCAGCCAGGCGGTGGCCGATGCGCTGACCTCGGCGCTGCTGATCTCGTGCGCGAAATTCACCGCAGCCTATCTGGGCAGTGCGCCGACGACGCCGGCGCAGTTCGGCGCGCTCAACGATGCCTGCTACAATGCCGGTCCCGGCAATCTGCGCGCGTCGCCGATGCTCGCGGCGCACCTCGGTCGCAATTACGCTGACGCCGCCGCAGCATTCCACGGCTGGCATATTCGCGACCATGCCGGGACCGTCCGTGTCGGGCTTGTCAACCGCCGCGCTGCCGAAGCGGCGCTTTACGCTGGCGATTTCGCGACCTTCGACACCATCACCGGGAGTTAAAGCGATGTTGAAATGGGTCCGTGCGGCGTGGGTGCATCTGCGCGCGACGATCGGCGACGCCGGCGTGCGCGTGCGCCTGATCGCGGCGCTGGCCGAGCAGTCGACCTATACCGGGCTGCAGGGTGTGGCCTTGTTCGTCGGGTTGACCGAAAGCCGGTTTGCAGCGGTATCGGGCGCGCTGGTGTTCGTGTTCGGAATGATGAAGGTGATCCTGCCCGATCGGGCAGCGTCGCCGGGAGCAGGATCGTGAACCTGCTCGGGATAGTCGCGTCGCCGTTCGCGCCATACATCGCCGGCGGCGCGGCCGTCGCGCTGATCGGCGGCATATTGTGGGTCGATATCGGCGCCTATAACCGCGGCGCGGCGCACGAGCGGCTGGCTTGGCAGGCGACGGCGGCGAAAGCTGTCACCGACGCGCAGGCTCTCGCTCTCGAGCGGCAGCTGCGGGCCAACGATGCCGCGACCGCCAAGGCCGAGCGCGACCGCGTCTATGCGCTGGCCCGCACACCCATCACCAACGAGGTCACCCGCTATGTTCAAACTCCTGCCGGTGCTGCTGTGTGCGTCGACGCTGACGGCGTGCGGCTTGGTTCGGCCGCAATCGCCGCCGCCAATGCCGCTACCGCCGCCGCCGGCGGACGCGACGCTGGCGTGCGGCCCGCTGCCGCCGATGTTCACGACCGCCGGCCAGGCGGTCGCATGGGTGGATAGCGTGACGGCGGCGTTCGTCCAGTGCGATGCTCGGCGGCGCGAACTTGTCGAGGCTTGGCCAAAATAGACTGATCGATCAGAACTGACCTACATCGCGGGCGGCGGGGCTTCGGCCTCGCCGCCCGTTTTCGCGTGCGCGTCGTCCAGCGAACGGGCACCGGCACAGTGGATCGGACTGTACCGGTGGACCGCCTGGCCCGCATTGACCATGGCGCACGACAGATCGACAATGCCGATGCTGCACCTGGCGAGCACCCTGCGGTATCGGTCATAGCCTACGGGTGCGCAGCTGACCGCGCCGGTGTTCAC
>JBBRRA010000022.1:0-4918 GCA_038225475.1 Sphingomonadales bacterium | reverse complement strand
TGATGCCGATGTCGCACGCGCTGCATTTGTCGCGCGCCAGCCGATGGGACGGCTCGGCCACCCTGATGAAGTGGCAGCGCTGGCCCTGTACCTTGCCTCGGACGAGGCGCGTTTCACCACCGGGGCGATCCATGTCATCGATGGCGGATGGACGATGTGAGGAAAATATCATGAAGTTGCTGCGCTGGGGTGCTCAGGGTTGCGAACGTCCAGGGCTGGTTGACGGCGCGGGACGGCAGCGTGATCTGACGGGCCATGTCGATGATATTGCCGGTTCGGCGCTCGGCGCTGATGCGCTCGCCGTTCTACGCGCGCTGGACGCCGAAAGTCTGCCACTTGTCCCGGCAGGCGGGCGCATTGGCGCCTGTGTCGGCGGCGTCGGAAAATTCATCTGCATCGGTCTCAACTTCGCCGATCACGCGCGGGAAACCGGTGTCGAGCCGCCGGTTGAGCCTGTTGTCTTCATGAAGGCGACATCCGCCATCGCCGGCGCCGATGATGCTATCGAATTGCCGCGAAACGCCAGCAAAGCCGATTGGGAAGTTGAATTGGGTGTCGTCATCGGCACCGCCGGCAAATACATCACCGAGGCGGACGCGATGGCCCATGTCGCCGGCTATTGCGTCATCAACGACCTGTCCGAACGCGCCTTTCAGCTTGAAGGCACCGGCCAATGGGTAAAGGGCAAGAGCTGCGATGGCTTTGGGCCGATCGGGCCCTGGCTTGTTACCACCGACGAGATTGCTGACCCGCACGATCTGGCCATGACGCTTTCCGTCAATGGACACCGCTTTCAAAACGGTTCGACCCGGACGATGATCTTCCGTATCCCGTTTCTGGTGCATTACCTCAGTCGTTTCATGAGTCTGCAACCGGGCGATATCATTTCAACCGGAACACCGCCCGGTGTTGGCCTTGGGCAAAAACCACCGGTCTATCTGCGGGCAGGCGATTCGATCGAACTGTCCATCGAAGGGCTGGGAACACAGCGGCAACGCGTCCTCGCGGCCAGTCGCTGACAGCAATGGCCGACCCAATCGCCTCGGTTACCGATTATCGTGCTGCCGCTCAGCGGCGACTACCGCGTTTCCTGTTCGATTATATTGACGGCGGCTCTTATGGCGAAGTCACCCTGCGCCGCAACATTGCCGACCTCGCCGATGTCGCGCTGCGGCAACGGGTGCTGCGCGATGTATCCTCTATCGATATGTCG
This sequence comes from Sphingomonadales bacterium, assembly GCA_038225475.1. Taxonomy (GTDB): domain Bacteria; phylum Pseudomonadota; class Alphaproteobacteria; order Sphingomonadales; family Sphingomonadaceae; genus Polymorphobacter_B. The sequence continues at coordinate 3,705 of JBBRRA010000022.1, read as the reverse complement.
ACGACGTTGTTTGGCCAACAATGTGCGCTACCGGTGGTGCTGGGACCAGTCGGGTTGGCAGGGCTGACAGCGCGGCGCGGTGAAGTGCAGGCAGCGCTGGCCGCAAATGCCGCCGGCGTCCCGTTCTGCCTTTCGACCGTTTCTGCGTGCTCGATCGACGAGGTAAAGGCCGGGTCGCGCGCGGCATTCTGGTTTCAGCTTTATATGCTGCGTGACCGCGGGTTCGTGCGGGAAATGATCGCAAAGGCCCAAGACGCCGGCTGTCCCGTTCTGGTCTTTACCGTCGACCTGCCGACGCCGGGCGCGCGCTATCGCGATATCCGCTCCGGCTTGTCGGGTGCTGCCAACTGGCGCGGAACATTGCGCCGGTTTGGCCAGATCGCACAGCGTCCCGCCTGGGCTTGGGATGTCGGCTTGCGCGGTCGGCCAATATCGCTTGGCAATGTGGCGCCGCTGCTTGGCGATCAATCGGGACTTGAAGATTTCTTGGGTTGGTTAGCAGGCAATTTTGACCCGGGGGCAACCTGGGATGACATAGCCTGGGTGCGAAGTTTGTGGGCCGGGCCATTGGTCATCAAGGGCATACTGGATGTTGAGGATGCACGGCTCGCCGCTGAAGCCGGAGCCGACGGCATCATTGTGTCTAACCATGGCGGCCGCCAGCTTGATGGCGTCATTTCGGCTGTGGCGGCATTGCCGGGAATAAGAGACGCGCTGGGGGACCGGTTGTCGATTCTTGCTGACGGCGGTGTGCGCTCGGGGCTCGATGTGCTCAGACTGTTGGCGCTGGGAGCCGACGCTGCTCTACTCGGTCGTGCCTGGGTGTATGCGCTGGCTTCGGGAGGCGAAATGGGTGTCCGCAACTGCATTGAAATTATCGCTGCCGAATTAAAGGTCGGGATGGCGCTTACGGGGTGCGCTACGCTATCGGCTGTAACGACTGATGTACTTTCACAACGATCAATGCGGTAATTAGAAGTTCAGAACTGCTAGCGTATCCGCCTGAAATTAGGAGCGGTTTACGCTGCTGGCACTCCGCTTGCTTTGAAAAGCGGCCACATGCATTAGCGCCAGCGTCTCATAGGGACCCGGCTGCGGCGCGTTCTAAAACGACGAACGGCTGATCAACTTTAGACGGCATTGCGCCGGTGCGGAAGCAATCGCCGAGGCCCTTACCCGCCCGACGATGCGCTATGTGCCGCTTAAGACCGTCGAGCAGCAGGCTGTGTTGGTCTTGCACCAATCACGGGAGCTCCTCGTCAGACAGCGCGTGATCGTTAGCAACGCGTTTCGCGGCCATCTGGCTGAATTCGGTATGGACGCCCCGAAGCGGCTGACCAAGGTTGCCGATTTGATGGACTACGTGCGCAGCCCGAATTCTGCATTGCAGGGGTATGCAAGAACGGCGTTGCTCGTGATCGTGGGTCAGATCAAGGCGCTGACAACGGGGATCTGCGAGATCGAGCGAGAGATCGCGGCACGTCACGAGGACGATGAACTGGCCCAGTTGATCACCACAATTCCAGGCGCTGGCAGTCTGACCGCAAGCGCGGTCACAGCCAATATCTCTAACCCCTCCCAATTCGAGGTCATCGCAACGGATGTTATCTGAATTGCGCTAGACGTGAACGTATAACGAACATTCCCGCGTTTCATGCCGCGATGCTGCTTCGCCCGAGGTTGAGTGGCCGCCGGCCGGGCGCCATCGCGGCGGCGCGGTCCCAAAGGAAGTCGCCCGAGAACGCAATATGGCCCCACCCGACAGGCGATGTGTGCGCCAGGAGCTCGTCCGGCACGATTTCGCCGTTCGCGCGAAGGTGGGCGACGGCATCGGCGATATAGGTCGAGTTCCAGTAGACGATGGCGGCGATGATCAGGTTGAGGCCGGAGGCGCGGAACTGCTGGGCCTCGTGGGTCCGGTCGGCGATCCGGCCCTGCTTGAACGTGCAGATCGCCTGCGTGAGGAAATGGCGCTGCTCGGACTTGTTGAGGCCCGCCTGGCAGCGTCGGCGCAATGACGGACTTTCTAGCCAGTCGAGCATGAACAGCGTCCGTTCGACACGACCGATCTCGCGCAACGCGAGGTCGAGTTGGTTCTGGCGTTCGTAGGCGGCGAGCTTGCGCAGCATCGCAGATGGCAAGACGGTTCCGGTCTTCAGCGACGCGACGAGGCGGACGATTTCGTCCCAGTGGGCGCGGATGACGTCGATCTTCACGCGGCTGCCGATCAGCGGCTTGAGCGATGGATATTGGCCCGGCGCCTCGATGCTCGCCATACGGCGGTCGCCAAAATCGCGCAGCCGCGGGCAGAACCGAAAACCCAGCATTCGACACAGCGCGAACAGATGATCGGTCGCACCGCCGGTATCTGTGAAGTGCATGTCGATCTCGAGGCCACTGCCGTGGTGAAGCAGGCCGTCGAGAACAAACGGCGCTTCGTGCGTCGCCGCCGAGATGACAGTCGCATGGAAGGGGCCATGCTGGTCGGACACATGGGTGTAGAAAGAGAACCCCGGATCAACGCCGTACTTTGCGTTGAAATCGCCGGCGCCGCTGCCGCGCTTTCCCGAGCGGAAAAACTGACCATCGGATGACGAAGTCGTGCCTTGGCCCCAGACGGCTGCAATCGGCAGCGCATGATGGGCGTCGATGATGCGCGCGAGGGCAGCTTTGTAATTGTCGGGGCCAATATACGCCGACTTCGTCCAGATGAGCTGATCGGCGGTGACGCCCTGGCTGGCCTCGGCCATGCGGGCGAGGCCGAGATTGGAGCCGTCGGCAAGGATCGCGGCAAGCAGGGCGTTCTCATTGTCGTGCTGTTCGCGAGTTCGCACGTTGGTGAATGCTTGCGCGAAGCCGGTCGAGCGCGCGACCTCGTGGAGGGGCTCGGTGATGCGCACCCGTGGCAACAGGCCGTCGATCCGTGCGGCAAGTTGCTTGGCGGCGGCGGATTCGTCGGCGCGGACCGGGGAGATCGACAGCTTGCCGTTTTCGAACGATACACCTTCGACCTCGCCGCGGGTGAGGCGATGCGCAAAGCGCTTCAGCCGCCAGTCAAGTTCGCGGCCACGGTCGGCAAGCCATTCGTCGGCGGTGGCTGGCAACTTCAAGCCGGCTGCAATCGGCGCCACCTCGGCCGGCGGAAGCAAGTAACTGTCGAAGCGCCGATAATTCGCTGACCGCTCCACCCATACGTCGCCCGAGCGCCACTTGTTGCGAAGATGCGCAAGGATGGCGGTTTCCCAAAGGCGCCTGTCGGGCTTGCCTTTGCCCTCCTTCACCAGTGTGCGCCATTCCTTGCGGAACGGCATCGGTGCGTCCGCCGGTACATCGCGTCGGCCCGAGCGGTTCAGATCACGCAAGGCATTGACGGCGGCAATGGTCGAGGCGCTGCCTCGCCCCGCCTTGAAGTCGATCGCCTCGAGGAGAAGCGGCGCAAACTTGCGCAATGTCTTCCACCGGTCGGCAGCACGTATCAGCGGGCTCTCCTCGGCGAGATCAGCGATGATCCGCGCCTCGGCCCGCGCGCGTAGCAGCTTGTCCCAACCAACAGCGGTATCGACTGCAGTGAACCCGTCGATACCGCTGTCCTGCGACTCCTCGAGCGCGGCAACGGTGCGATCAAACAGGCGCATGATGCGGCCAACATCGCGGGTCGTAGCGGCATAAGTCTTCTTCTGGGCGTTGCCGCCACGGGTGAAGCAG
>JBBRRA010000021.1:0-14091 GCA_038225475.1 Sphingomonadales bacterium | reverse complement strand
GCAGTCCACGTGTCTCGTCGGCAAGAACGAGGCGGGAAAGTCTGCTTTTCTGAAGGCGCTGGAGGGTTTGCGCTCGACGAACGAGGCATTCAAGCAATACGGGAAAATCGAAAACTACCCCCGCCGCTACCTGTCCGAATACGACCAGCGCCACCCTGACGGTGACGCCCCGGTTATGACAACGGAATGGGAAACGGACGCCGCCGACATTGCAGCGGTGGAAGCCGAACTCGGTAAGGGCGTCCTCACCGGCTCGACGGTTATTATTTACAAGACATACGAGCAGGACGGCACGACCTGGACTTTGCCAATCAATGAAAGCAAGGCTCTGGAAAATCTGGTCAAACAGTTTGCAGTTAATGTCGAAGAGGGCGCGGTTATCACTGCGGCGAAGACCACGCAGCAAGCGGCGGATGCGCTACAGGCTCTTGGAACCAGAACCGCGAGTCAGGAAAGCCTGCTTGCGGCGATTGTGAAATTTCGGAAGAACTCCGCCCATCTCCGAGCAATCGATATTTTGAACGCCCGCACGCCAAAGTTCATGTATTTCTCGCACTACGACCGCATGAGTGGCGAGTTGTCGATTAACCAGCTTAACACCGATAAGCAGAACGGTGTGGCGATCGATAGCGGTGATCGCGTGTTCCTCGACTTCCTGGAATATGCTGGCACGACGCTCGATGACTTAGCCGCCACGACGCAGTTCGAGGAGTTGAACGCCAAGTGTGAAGCTGCTGCCCTACGGATTACGGATCAGATCTTCGAGTACTGGACGCAGAATGACGACCTGAAAATCAAGGTGGTCCTGTCGGAAGGCAAGTCTGGTGATCCTGCTCCCTTCAACAGCGGTCCTGTCGCCCGCGCTCGCGTTGAAAACGGACTGCACGGCGTAACGGTGCCATTCTCCGAGCGTTCCGCTGGTTTCATCTGGTTCTTTTCCTTTCTCGTGAAGTTTGCCCAGATCAAAAAGACCCACGGCAACGTCATCCTGTTGCTCGATGAGCCAGGTCTGACGCTTCACGGGACGGCGCAGAAGGACTTGTTGCGATATTTTGCGGAACAGATCGCGCCGCATCATCAGCTTATTTTCTCGACGCACTCGCCTTTCATGGTTCCGGCTCATGATCTTGCCAGCGTCCGGACGGTGGAAGACGTTGTGAAGTTGGACCAGAGGGGCCGTCGATCTTCGATCGGCACGAAAATCCGTCCGGACGTGCTGACCACGGACCCCCAGACCAACTTTCCGATCTTCGGGGCGATGGGCTTTGAGGTCACGCAAACCCTCGTGATTGGCCTGAATACGCTGCTCGTCGAAGGACCGAGCGACATCCTCTATCTTCAGGCAGCGTCTTCGGCTTTGAAGGCGGCGGGAAGGACGCACCTCTCACCGCAATGGGCAATGTGCCCCTCCGGCGGCATCGACAAGGTGTTACCTTTCGTGCGGCTTTTCTACGGGAACAAGCTCAACGTCGCGGTGCTGACGGATTATGAACGCGGCCAGAAGCGAAAGATGGACGATCTCCACAAATCGAAATTGCTGGAGGAAGAGCGTATCATCCTGGCGACGGAAGTGGCCGGTAAGGATGAGGCTGATGTCGAAGATTTCTTCGATCCCGCGTTTTTCGTCGATCTGATCAACCGAACCTATTCGCTCTCGGGCGATCATTTGCTGACGGTTGAAAAACTGGAAGCTGCGGATGCGACGACGCAACGGCTGGTGAAGAAGGCGGAAGCATACTTCCGGCTCCTTCCAGAGCCGATTCCCGAATACAGTCATTATGATCCATCGCTTTATCTTTTGCAGCATCCTGAACTGTGGAAAGGCAAGGGCAAGCCGGTCCAAGAAACGCTGAAGCGGTTCGAGACGGCTTTCGATCGGATTGGGAAATTCCTGCCGTGACCAAGGCGTAGGTGCGATTATAGTGCTACAGCGTATTCGTAGTGATCATCTTCATCGGTCGTGGCCCGCCACTTCCCACAGTCCCAGCTGTTCGTACAAAACCGACCAAATCGAATAAACTATTGATATTCTTGCGTAAAACCGTCCGCAGACATTTACTGGCGGTTGCGGGAATTCGCGACGGTTTGTGGGATTGGTTCAGGCGATGTGAGGTCGTCTTCGCCCGATTCGATAGCATGGGCGATGGGCAGGCTGACGGCGCTTTAGGTCAAATCATTCCGCGAGCTGCGCCGCTTCCCGGACGCCAACGCGCTGTTCCTGCTGGTCGGCGTGACCGACACCGAGAGTTGCACGTTCCTTGTGAAAACCGCAGTCGATTGAACACGAACACCTGACCCCTAAATCGTCGCAAACAGCAGCCGCTATCGCGGTCATGGGTATATTCCGTACGTCTTGTCCACGGTTGGAGGAAATGGCACAGCAGATGCGCTTAGAAAGGCTTGCACATGGCTGACCGCGTTTTCACTCAGCGTCGCGACTGGCGAACCGCGTTCGTGGCGCTGCGGCGGCTGCTTGCCGACGGTAACGACACCGCGCAGGTGTTCCGGATCATGCGAGCGTTGAACGTTGGGACAGCGCGTCGCAACTATCATCGATTGCTTGAAACCGCGGCAGGCGGGCAGATTGCGTTTCGACGCATCGAGCTTTCGCAGCGGCTGACCGACCGCCGCTTTGTCGCGGGTTTCGAAGCGGGCACAGTTGGTGCAGCGTATGCCGATTTCCTTGCCACTACCGGATACTCAGCCGACGGACTTGCGGAGGTCAGTCGTACCGATTTGACCTCGATCGACCTTGAGCATCCCTATGCATGGTTCGGTCGGCGTGAACGCGATGTCCATGATCTCTGGCATGTTCTGACAGGGTACAAGGCCGACGAGCAGGCTGGCGAAGCTTGCCTCGTTGCGTTCTCCTACGCGCAGACGCGCGGGCTCGGCTGGGCGTTTGTTGCCGTTGGCGCGGCGCTGAAAGAGCTCAGACACGGCCACGGTCGGGCTTTCGCGCGGGCTGTTTGGGAAGGCTATCGGCATGGACGCAATGCCGCGTGGTTGTCGGGCGAAGACTATGAAGCTCTGCTTGCGGAGCCGATCCGCAGTGCACGCATACGACTGAATATTGCCGAGCCGGTCGCCTATCAACGATTTCAGCTACTGCTCGACGCGCGTACGCCCGAATTGCGCACGGCATAGCAAACATCGCGTGCGCCAATGACACGCTGCCTGATTTTGCTCTTGGCGCTGCTGATTGGAGCATGTGACCGGCAGGCAGCGCATGCTCCGGCTCCGGTTTGTGCCGACCTTCGCCATAGTGCGATGGTGGTGATCCCGGCGGGCGACTTCGTCATGGGCGCGGACGCGCGGTACCTTGAGGAGGGGCCGCCACATCTTGTCCATGTCGAGCGCTTCGAGATCGACGCCCACGAACTGACCAACAGCGAATTCGCCGCATTCGTTGCGGCGACCGGGTACCGGACGCTTGCTGAGCGGCCCCCACCACCATTGACCGGCGCACCTCCCGAAATGCACCAACCAGGGTCTGCGGTGTTCACGATTCCCAGCGGCGATGATCCACGATGGTGGCGCTGGGTGGTCGGGGCGCAGTGGCGGCACCCGGCCGGTACACACGGATCAATCTCCGGACGCGGCAGCGACCCGGTCGTGCAAATCGCTTATGCCGACGCCGAAGCCTATGCGCGCTGGGCGGGCAAGCAACTGCCGACCGAGGCGCAGTGGGAGTATGCGGCGCGCGGCGGGGCAAAAGCTCTGCCCGAGCCGATTGCAGCAGATGGCACGCCGCAGGCCAATTATTATCAGGGGCCATTCCCGCTGCGCGATCTCGGCCTCGACGGCTTCGTTGGCCTTGCGCCGGTCGGCTGTTTCAAGCCCAATGGCTTTGGCCTTTACGACATGATCGGCAATGTCTGGGAATGGACCCGCGATCCAGAGTCGCCAGGCAGCGACAGCCGGGTCATCAAAGGTGGCTCCTATCTTTGTGCCAGCAACTATTGCGCGCGGTATCGCCCTGCTGCGCGGCAATTTCAGGAACGCGGGATGGGTACGGACCATATCGGGGTGCGGCTAATCCGGGCCATTGACCCAAAACCCGCTTTGCAGCATTGATCATGCCAATAGGTTCGAGCGTGAGGATGGCCGATGCAAGTTTTGCGCACGCCCGACGAACGGTTCGCCGATCTCGCCGACTATGCCTTCACGCCGCATTACCGGACCATCACGGCCGATGACGGAACCGAGCTGAGGATCCACTTCATCGATGAAGGGCGAACCGATGCTCCGGTCGTGCTGCTGATGCACGGCGAGCCGAGCTGGTCGTATCTGTACCGCCATTTCGTCGCCCCTCTCGTTGCCGCCGGATACCGCGTTGTAGCGCCCGACCTCATCGGCTTCGGGCGCTCGGATAAGCCAGCGCACCGCACCGATTATACCTATGAACGCCATGTCGCCTGGATGAGCACCTGGCTGAAGGCGGTCGACCTGAGCGGAATCACCTTGTTCTGCCAGGATTGGGGTGGCTTAATCGGGCTCCGGCTTGTGGCGGCATTCCCCGAATATTTTGCTCGTCTTGTGATCGCCAACACCGGGCTGCCGATCGGGACAGGCTGGTCCGAGGGGTTTGCCGCGTGGCTCAAGTTCAGCCAGGAGGTGCCCCAATTTCCCGTCGGTGTGATCGTTAATGGCGGGACGACGCGGACTTTGTCGGCTGCAGAAATCGCTGCCTATGACGCGCCGTTTCCGGACGAGAGCTATAAAGAGGGCGCGCGTCAGTTTCCTTTGCTTGTTCCCATCACGCCCGAACATGCTTCGGTTGCAGAAAATCAGGTGGCATGGCGCGTGCTCGAGCGCTTCGATAAGCCGGTGCTTACCTGCTTCAGCGATCAGGATGCGGTGACACGCGGCGGCGAGCGTGTAATCATTGAGCGTATTCCCGGCGCCAAGGGGCAGCCTCACACGATCATCAAGGGCGGCGGCCATTTTCTGCAAGAGGATGCGCCCGAGCAACTCGTTGCCCTCATCGACAGCTTCATCAAGGGTTGAACCATGGAAGTCGTCAACCAGCTCGCTCCGACGCACGATGCTGTGAACGCGTTCTTTTTAGGAGAGGGGGCTACCGATCACGGACCGATGGTCATGGTGAACCTGCTTAAATTCAAGCAGTATGCGGAATATCCCGACGGCTCAGACCCGCAGCTATCGGGGGTCGATGCGTATTTACGATACGGCGCTGGCGTGCAGGCCTGCTTGGCGGCGGTCGGCGGTCGGTCGATCTATGCGGGACCAGTGACTGGCATCATCCTGGGCGAAGTCGCCGAACTTTGGGACATGGTTGCGCTTGCCGAATATCCGTCGCCCGCCGCAATGATCACGATGGTCGGCCTACCCGAATATAAGGCAATCGAGCACCATCGCACTGCAGGGCTCGCGGGCCAGCTCAATATCCGTACCCGGCCGATGTCGGCGTGACCCTGTCATACGATCTTTATTGGTCGTTCAGATCGCCGTATTCCTATCTCGTCACCTCACGCCTCGCGGCGTTGGAACGCGACTTCGATGTTCGCTGCAATGTTCGCATCGTCTATCCGATCGCAGTGCGCCAATCTGATTTCTTCGCGAAATCGGATCCGTTGTGGTTCAGCTATTTTATGCGTGACATCTACCGTTGCGCTGAATTCCTCGATCTGCCGTTTCGGTGGCCAATCCCTGACCCAGTGGTGATGGACATGGCGACGCGCACTTATCCTGCGCATCAACCTTACATATACTGGCTCAGCCAGCTCGGCGTTGCAGCAGCCGAAACCGGCTACGGGCTGGCTTTCATCGACGCGGTCAGCCGGACTATATGGGGCGGGCATGTCGATAACTGGCATGAGGGCAATCACTTGGAGCGCGCGGTGGCCGCCATCGGGGCCGATCTCGTGCAACTCGATCACTGCGTCGCCACCGACTCGGCGAGGCTGGATGCAGCGATCGCAGCAAATCAGGATGCTCAACGCCGCGGCGGACATTATGGCGTCCCCTTGATGGTGTTCGAGGGCGAGCCGTTCTTCGGCCAGGACAGGTTCGATCAACTCAAGTGGCGCATGATGCAAAAGGGATTGCACCCGCGCCGTTAATATCGCCGACGGTTCGCCATCAGACCGTCAACGAGCCCGGTGCGGTCCTCGCCGTTTTGCAAACACGATTCCGACCACGATGATCGCGGCGGCGGCGAGCCATGGCGCCAAGTTTTGCAATGGGCTCCAAAGCAGTTCGCGTAGCGCATTCGCTTTGACCTGATCCGGAGCCCGATAGCCAAGCGGCATCGGCAGTATTTTCTCGCGTCGTTCAAACGCCGAATAGTCGGCTCGTAGCTCTTGAAACCTTTTGGCTCGCACCGGTGCAAGGTCGACAACCTCACCAGGGTCGCGCGCGATATCGTATAGATGCCAGTTTCCATCGCCATATGGTGGAAGATTTCGAACCAATTTATCGTCGCCCTTGAATATCACGGCGTTACCCGCAAGCTCATAGCCGAGCGCGGCATCAGCAGGATGGGCGGTTTTGGCGACGCCGACGAGGATGGGCGCAAGGCTATATCCTGTCATCGGCTCGACCCTATGATTTCCGAATGTATCGCGGCCCTGCGGAACGCCGGCGGCGGCCAATAGTGTGGGTGCCAAGTCGGTAACAAAGGCAAAGCTGCGAACGACCCGGCCTTGCGAAACCCCCGGATTTCCGGGCCATGCGATAATGAGCGGAACTCGCATGCCGCCTTCGCTGGCGGTGAATTTATACCCGCGCAACGGGGATGATACCGCGCTGGCGAAACTAGTCCCGATCGCCGTCAGCGATCCCCGACGCCCTTGTTGTGGCAGGCTTTGGTCATAATAATGTTCTGCGGCCCATCGGGTGATCCCGCCGACCATCGGATCCAGTGCTTCTCCACCATTGTCCGAAAGGAACACGAACATCGTGTTATAATATTCTCCTGTTTGCTTGAGATGCGTGACCAAGCGACCGACTTCACGGTCCATCGCGTGCGCCATGCCGCCATAGGCTGCCATTGCCCCGGCACGTTGAGCCTGTTCGGCGCGGGACAAGGCGTTCCAGTCCCCTGTGCTCGCCATTTTTACCATGGCGACATCCGGCTCCATGACGCCCTGCTGAATCGCACCGCGCCGACGCGCCGCCCGCAATTCGGTCCAGCCGGCGACATAGCGCCCGGCGTAGGCGGCTATGTCGGCGTCTGGGGCCTGAACCGGAATGTGATTGGCCAAGAAATTCACCGATGCGAGGAAGGGTTTTCCCGACGATCGTCCGGCGTCGATGTATGCAATCATGCGATCGACGAGGAACCTCGACGAATAGAAATCGCGCGGCAAATGCGCGGGTTTGGCGTCTTCGGTCCACTCGACGTGATCGTAGAGCAGTCGATTAGGTTTTTCTTCGAAGTTGTCGGCGCCCGATTGCGCCAGCGCAAACGCATGATCATACCCATAGGCCGTTGGTAAATGATCGGGGGTGCGGCCAAGATGCCATTTCCCCGTCAAATACGTTCTGTATCCCGCAGCGCGAAGACGAGCCGCGATTGTGACGACATGCCCATTCAATTGTGCGTCATATCCGGGCTTGCCGCGATGTTCCGGTGGCAGCGTTTCCGGCATGTTCCCAACGCCCGCAAGATGGTTATCGACTCCGGTCTGGAGCATTGCGCGCGTCGGCGAGCACGATCCGGCGACGTGGAAATTGGAGAAGCGCACGCCATGGGCAGCCAGCGCGTCGATATTCGGTGTGGCGATTTCGCCGCCGAATGCGCCGACGTCGGTGAAGCCCCAGTCGTCGGCGACCATGACCACGATATTCGGTCGAGGAGCAACCGCTGCGGCCGGCGCGGCAATCAATATTGCGGCAATGACAGCAGCGATTTTCACGGTAGCTGCCGCGTTGAAATCGAGTGGCCGGCGGTCGGCAAGCGAACGACAAGTGCTGCATGCATGATCAGGTCCACCGCACGAGCAACACGCTTACCGGCTTGCCATCGGCTGGACGACGTGCCGATGTCGCGCCGAGAAATCACAATCCCAAGACCCCCACGACAGCAACGAGCATCGACGATACCGCGGTTTTCGACGATTACGGAACACTGCTGCAGCCTCCCGGGACGCCTACCGTCCGCGCCTCTCTATTGGCATTATCCATGTCGCATTGTTTCCCTGCAATAGATTTCGATGATAGTGTGTCCCTGGCATAGGGAATCGGCGCCGATATGGAATTGCTCATCCGATTGTTGATCGCCGGAAAACGGATCCTTGGAAAAGGCAAAGCGTCGATGTGGCTGCGATGAGGCGGTGGGTTACATTAGTTGGAGCAGTATTGGCGCTCGGGATCGGCGCGCTGGTTCTCGCGAGGGACTATATTCAGCTTCACTTGGCTGGCTGGTTAGCACCGGCAATCGTTAAAAATCACCCCGTCGTGTGGCAGCAGGGTCCTCAGCGCGCACTGAGCGGAAAGCGACCACCGAACATTGTCCTGATCCTTGCCGATGATCTTGGATACAACGACATCAGCTTCAACGGTGGCGGCGTTGGCGGCGGTTTGTTGCAGACGCCCAATATCGATGCGCTCGGACACGAAGGCGTCAGCTTCAGCAATGGATATGCCGGCAACGCCACCTGTGCGCCGTCGCGTGCCGCGTTGATGACAGGTCGATACGCGACACGCTTCGGCTATGAATTTACGCCGACCGATACCCATCCGCCTGCATGGTTCCCTTCGCAGTTGATCAGGCTGGACGCCGTTTTTGCGCGCAACATCGCGACCTTCCCGTCGACTTGGGAACATAAGGCCTGGTTCGACGAGGACGCTGCGCGCGCTCCGGCTTTCGCAGGCGAGAAAGGTATGCCGCACAGCGAAATCACGATCGCCAAGTTACTTCGCAGCCGCGGCTATCACACCATCCATCTTGGGAAATGGCACCTTGGCGAAGCGCACGGCATGCGTCCCGAAGAGCAGGGGTTCGACGAAAGTCTGGGCTTTATGATCGGTGGCCAAAAATATCTGCCGGCCGACGACCCGAATGTTGAAAACTCGAAGCAGGATTTTGATCCAATCGACAAGTATCTATGGGCGAATTTGCCGTTTAGCGTTCAGTATAACGGCAGCCCCCGGTTTCATCCGGGCCGGTATATGACCGACTATCTCACTGATGAGGCGGTAGCCGGAATCCGAGCCAATCGCGGTCGGCCGTTTCTAATGTATCTTGCATATAATGCGCCTCACACGCCGCTGCAGGCGCTAAAATCGGACTACGATGCGCTGCCGCAAATCAAGGATCACCGGACCCGAGTCTATGCTGCGATGATCCGCGCACTGGATCGTGGCGTCGGGAGAGTTCTGAGTGAAATCAAGGCGCAGGGGCTAGATCGCGACACCATCGTGATCTTTACGAGCGACAACGGCGGGGCGCACTATATCGGGCTCCCGGGGATCAATCGCCCTTATCGAGGCTGGAAGGCGACCTTCTTTGAAGGAGGGATGCACGTTCCCTTTTTTATTCGCTGGCCTGGCCGCATTTTGCCAGAAACGCGTGTCGAAGCGCCGGTGAGCCATTTCGACATTTTTGCCACCGCCGGGGCAGCGGCGGGGAGCGTGATGCCGACTGACCGTGCAATCGACGGTGTCGATCTTATGCCATTTGTCGATGGATCGGCGCCCGGTTCTCCCCACTCGGCGCTGTTCTGGCGGAGCGGGGCATATCGGGTCGTCCGCGCCGGCAACTGGAAGTTGCAGGTGTTGGAACTTCCGCACAAAGTGCTGCTGTATGATCTCGACGTCGATCCAACCGAGCACCATGATCTCGCGCCGCTACACCCTGCTAAGGTAGCCGAACTTATGGCACTTGTGCGCCGTCATGATTCTGAACAGCAACCGCCGGCATGGCCCGCGTTGATTCATTCGCCGATCCCGATTGATCGACCGCTCGGGACCCGTCCCGTTGCCAATGAGGAGTATGTCTATTGGGCGAATTGAACGCTCCCGTCCGATTGCCGATACCGGTGACCCCGGCGACGGATGGTCGTCGTCGGCGCTCGCAGCGCTCGCGCGACAAGATTATCGCGGCCGTTCTAGCGCTGGTCGAGGCTGGCGCAATAACACCCAGCGCGGAGGATGTGGCTGCACGCGCGGGCGTTGGGCTGCGCAGCGTTTTTCGTCATTTCCGCGATATGGAAAGCTTGTTCCGCGAAATCACGCTACAACTTGCAACCGACTATCAGCGATGGTTGGTACCGTATGCGTCGACCGACTGGCGTGGCCAGCTTGCGGAGACGATAGATCGGCGACTGACCACCTACGAGCGTCTGCTCCCGTTCAAGCGAGCAGCAGACGCGCATCGTCATGGCTCGACCACTCTCGAAATGGAACATCGGCGAGTGGGGACCATGATGCGCGCGCGACTCGAGGCGATCATGGTTCCACCGCTCGCAGGCGATGCGTTCCGCCTCGAAGCGCTCGACATGTTGATCAGTTTCGAAATCTGGCTCCGGTTGCGCCTTGAGCAAAACCTTGATCCCGGTGCGGCGCGCGCGGTCGTCGAGCGGCAGGTTGAAATACTACTGGCTGAAATGCCAATGTCTGCTGGACGATAGGGTCTAGCGGCGATCGGCGCTTGCTTTCCACGCAAGGTCCGTTTGTATTGCCGGGACGGGGGAGCGATTAAATGCGCATCATAGTGGCAGTTGCTTTGGCATTGAGCATCGCCGGACCCGGCACGGCGCAAACCCGGCCAGACCAAGCCGCTTTCCGCGCGCTCTATAAAGAGCTCGTCGAGACGAACACAACGCTGTCCGCCGGGGACTGCACGCTTGCGGCGCAGCGCATGGCGACCCGCCTCAAGGCAGCTGGCATACCGGATGCAGGCGTCAAGGTGTTCACTCCACCCGAACATCCGAAGTTGGGCGGCCTTGTTGTGACGCTTCCGGGTGCCGACGCGAAAGCAAAAGCGATCCTCTTGCTGGCACACATCGACGTGGTCGAAGCCAAGCGCGAGGACTGGACCCGCGACCCGTTCACGCTCATCGAAGAGGACGGTTATTTTTATGCGCGCGGTTCGTCCGACGACAAGGCGCAGGCAGCGATTTATACCGACAGTCTAATCCGGCTGCGGACCAGCGGATTTCGCCCGCGGCGCACGATCAAGCTGGCGTTGACCTGCGGCGAGGAAACGCCCGGCAATTTCGATGGGGCAGAATGGCTCGTTACCAATCACAAGGACTGGATTGACGCCGAATTCGCGTTGAACGAGGGCGGGTCCGGCAGTCGTGACGCGAACGGCAAGCCAAAATCGCTTGGGATGCAGGCGGGTGAAAAGGTGTTTCAGGATTTCCGCCTCGAAGCCACCAACCCCGGCGGTCACAGTTCGCGCCCTCGGCCTGACAACGCAATTTATGAACTGTCTGCAGCACTTTTGAAAGTCGCGGCGTACGAGTTTCCAGTTCAGTTTACCGACACCACACGCGCGTTTTTCACCGAGCGCGCCAAGATGGAAGACGCCGAGACCGCGTCAGCGATCAGGCGATTGCTGGTTAATCCCGCGGATGCCGCCGCCAACGCTCAGGTGTCGCGGGACGCTGGGTTGCACAGCATGCTTCGAACGACCTGCGTCGCGACGCTGGTCGATGGCGGGCATGCCGACAATGCGCTGCCGCAGCGTGCACGGGCGACAATAAATTGCCGCATGTTCCCAGGGGATCCGGTTGCCGGCGTACAGGCGCAATTGACGCGCGCGGTTGGCAATCCCGCGATCACCATTACCGTGTTAGCGCCACTTAGCCCGACGCCTCCGCCTCCGCCACTAAGTCCAATGATATTCGGAACGGCGGTTGATCTCGCCAAGCGGCTCTTTCCGGGGGTACCTGTCCTCCCCACGATGGCAACGGGAGCAACCGACGGGCGTTTTCTGACATCCGCCGGTATCCCGACCTATGGCGTTCCGGGTGCGATGGGCGATCCGGACGGCAACGGTGTTCATGGGCTCAACGAGCGAACGCGCGTCGCAGGGCTGTATGCGCAGCGCGACTATTTGTTCGAACTCATCAAGCTTTACGCCAATTTACCCTAAATTTCTCAGTCGTTCATTCGATCTTGCTGTGGAGACTCCCGTGCGCTCATTTGCTCGCCGTGTTTTTTCTGTGTTTGCGATTGCTCTGTTCTCGGTCGGTTCGGCAGGGGCGCGCCCCTATGATATTGTCGAGAAGTCAATTTCGGACCTGCAGGCTGATCTGGCCGCAAATAAAATCACCTCGGTCGAACTCGTGCGCCTTTATCAAGCTCGTATCGGTGAGTTGAACCCGAAGTTGCGCGCCGTTATCGCGCTCAATCCAGCCGCGCCCGCCGCAGCCGCGGCGGCCGACGCGGATCGTCGCAAAGGCAAGCCGCTTGGCCCGCTCGCTGGAATACCCATTTTGCTCAAGGACAATATCGAATCAACCGATCCGGTTGCCACTACGGCGGGGTCGTTAGCGTTGGCGGGCAATGTTGGCGGCCGGGACGCACCGCTCGTGGCGCGGTTACGGGCTGCCGGAGCGATCATTCTGGGCAAGGCGAATTTGTCCGAGTGGGCTAATATCCGCTCATCACATTCGATCAGTGGCTGGAGCGCTGTCGGCGGACAGGCGCGGAACCCCTATGCTCTCGATCGCAACACCTGTGGCTCAAGCGCGGGTTCGGGCGCGGCGGCGGCTGCGAGCCTTGCGGCCGGGGCAATCGGCACTGAAACCGATGGATCGATCACCTGTCCGTCATCGATCAATGGGCTGGTAGGTTTCAAACCGACGGTCGGGCTGGTTTCGCGGACCTTCGTCGTCCCGATTAGTCACAGCCAAGATACGGCAGGCCCGATGACGCGGTCGGTGCGCGATGCGGCCTTGTTGCTTGGTGTCATCGCCGGCAGCGATCCCGCCGATGTTGCGACGACCCGAGCAGATGCGCTTGGGCATGATTTCGTGACCGCGTTGAAGCCGGGCGCTCTGGCTGGCGTGCGGATCGGCGTGCTGCGCTTTGCGGCCAATTTTCACCCGGAGACCGAGGCTGTTTTCGAAAAATCGCTCACCATCCTGCGCAACGCGGGCGCCACGCTGGTTGATATTGCCAAATTCCCGGGCGACGGCGACATCGGCAAACTGGAGCAAGTGGTATTGATGACCGAGCTCAAAGCCGACCTGAATGCGTATCTCGCATCGACGCGACCGCAGCAGGTCGCCACACGCACACTGGCGGACGTGATAAAGTTTGACGGCGATCATGCCGCGCAAGAAATGCCGCTGTTTGGGCAGGAGCTATTCGAAACTGCCGAGCGTACGTCCGGTCTGGCGGACCCCGCATATATTAAAGCCGCCGCCGATGCGCATCGCCTCGCTGGGCCCGAAGGCATCGACAAGCTGCTCGCGGACAACCACGTCAGTGTCCTGGTGGCGCCAACGGTCGGGCCGTCGTGGCTGATCGATCCTGTACTGAAAGACAATTTCGCTGGCGGGGGTGCCGGGAGTCCGGCAGCGGTGGCGGGCTATCCCCACCTAACCGTTCCGATGGGTTTGGTCGACGGACTGCCGGTCGGGCTGTCGTTCATCGGCACCGCTTGGAAAGACCACGAAATACTGAGTTACGGCTACGCTTTCGAGCAGGCCGCTCAAGCTCGGAAGGCCCCGCGCTACCTGCCATCGGTTGATATCGCGGGATTGGTGGCGGCCAATATGGGCGCCCACTGAGGGCAAGGCCGCGCACCTGCGCTGGACCCGGTGAATATGCCCAGTGGTTACTACCAAAAACGACTGCCGGGAATCCCCTTGAACGGGCCGACGACACGCGACGTAATCCAACCCCCATAAAAACCGCCGGGCTGCGGTGTAACCAACTCATCATCGACATAGCAGGCGTCGAACGGCGCGGCATAAAACGCGATATGGTCCTTGAGCTGGCTAAAGTCGGGCGTCGGTGCCGGATATGTCCATGCAGCGCCCCGAATGTGTTCGCCAGCGACACTGATATCGAAATAGTGGGCGATGCCCTTCCATTCGCAAAAGCTTGTTGCCGTATTTGGCCGCAGCACCGCAATCGCTACATCGCCCGGCGGAAAATAATAGG
>JBBRRA010000020.1:0-15733 GCA_038225475.1 Sphingomonadales bacterium | reverse complement strand
GATATCCTTGAGCTTCTGCAGCGGATCGATCAGCTGCGGCAGCTTTTGCTTGAGCTCGTCGAGATGCAGGCCGAGGCCGTCCTGCAACACCTGCGCGAGCGTGCGCTTGTTCTCGATCCGGTCGAATGCCCGGTCGGTGTCCGCCAGATCGGCATTGAGGCGCTTGACGATCTCGGCAATGTCCTTGGCGCGGCTGCCCTCGTCGTTGGCATCGAACGCCGCGAGCGGATCGGCCTTCGCACGCGGCGACTTGCGCTTGCGCTCCGGTTTGAGCGCGTCGAGGTCGGCTTCCTTTTTGAGCTCGAGGTTGAGGAGCTGCTGCGCAAGGGCAGTCTCGGTGATTGCGCCCTTCGCGCCGATGAACGCTTTCTTGACGCCATCGACCGCAACCTCATAGGTCCGATTGATCCGCGCGCTGGCGTCGGTCTTTAGATTTACTTCGTCGAGGACCACTGCATAACGCGCACCGACTTTTGCGGCGTTGGCATTGGCGATCTCGGCATTCTCGGCAGCCAGCTGCGATTTGGCATCGGCGACCTGGCGGGCGTTGGCGTTGATGGCAAGCGCATCGAACCCGGGGGCGTCCCCGGGGGCGCCGTCCTGTCGCTCGGCGATTTTGCGCACCGCGAGGAGATCGTCGAGCTTTGCCTTCGTCAGTTGGCGCGTCGCGACCGCCTTACCGAGCAGCGCGTTGGTTTCGGCGACATCGGCTTGAATCTGCTGCAACGTCGATTTCTTGTTGCGCTCAGTGACGTCGTCGAGATCCTTGACCGCGTCGGTCAGCGTGCGCGCCGCCTTGGCGTGCTTCTCTTTAGCGGTGGTCGCACTGTCCTCTGCGACACTCTCGGCGAAAACATATGCTGTCAGCGCCGTAATCGCGAGACCCGCGGCGGCAAACGCCGCAACCCATGGGCCGCCGACGAAGGTCACGATCTTGCTGAGCGACGCCCCGAGGCCGCCGTTGAACGAAATCACCTCGGCGATGCGCCCGCCCTCGACCGCGATCGCGCGCATCGGCGATTGACCGGCGGCGAGTTCATCAAACAACGATTTACCGATGTGTGTCAGCTCGAGCATCGACACCCGCGCATTGCCGGTGCTGGTCTCGATCCGCCGGAACCCGTCGTCGACGAGCGTCAGGCTGCCGTTCGCCTGCTTTTCGAAGTCCTGGACGTCCTTCGCGGCTTTGAGCAAACCGCTGCGCAGCAGCTCGGTGGTCGCATTGACCTGCAGCAGCAGCTGCGCGACATCTGCAGGAGCGTCGGCCATCGGCGTCTCCTTTGCTGGGCAGGATGGCGGCGCGGCACGCAGCTCGGTCGGGGAACAAAAATGGCAACAGCACCGGAACCAATCGCACCGAGCTATCCACCGGCACCGCTGCCCGGCCTCGGTTATTCGATCTTCGGTTACATGCTGCTGTTCACGAGCTTAGTGGTCGCATTCTTCGCGCTGATTGCCGACACCAGCGTGGACCAGGAGACGCGTTTTGGTTCAGAACGCGTCATCAATATTGGCCTGCAGCAGCATCAAATGCTGTTGGCGATGACGGCGGCCACGATGTTTATCGGCGCTCTGCTGCTGCTCGCAACCGGCTCGCTGCTTCGCGGCATCTACACCAAGCGTGTCTAGCGCTTGCTGTCGGCTGCCGCCTGGCGCTCGATAAACTCGTACGCCGTCCAGAATTCGTGCGGCGTGCTTAGCCAGAACCCTTCGGGGGTCCAGCCGAGCGCGCCCGTGGCGTACGAGGCGAGGCGGCGGTGGGGACTTCGGGCGTCGTCGTCGCCACCGCCTTCATTTCCCCCGACGGCGTATACCCGCCCGTTGCCGCGAGCACGAGGACGAGCGCGAGCCGCACCTGAACCGTCGGCATGCCCTCATCCATCAGCAGGTGACCGATGCGCTCGACCTGGACGCCCTGCGCCATGACGTCGCCCTTCGCCTTGCCCCACGCGCGAATCAGCTCGGTGACGATGATCGCGCAGACCGCCAGCGGCAGATGGGTGACGTTGGCATCGCGCGCGAGGTCGACCAGCGTCCGGTCGGTGGCCTTCTCGATTGCAACGATCGCCTCGTACGTCGGGCGCAGGCCGAACGTCGTGCCCTCGAGCACGATCTCGACCTCGCCGCGTTCCGGGTTCACCGTCATGCTTTAGGCCATCGTGAACGGGGTTACCGGCACGCCGGCGAGCACGAACTTCGGCGAGAACGAGACGACGTTGTTCTGCCCGAACGACGGCGAGAAATCGCTGACGTAGAAGGGGGCGTCGAAGATCACGTCGCCAGGATCGACGCCAGCGGTGCCGCCTTTGCGGATCTGCAGCTCGACCGTCGTGCGCGGCACGGCGGTTGCTGCCGTCTGCAGTACGCCGAACCCGGCGGTGTCGGGCAGCTGGTTGGCGACGAGCGTGAAGTCGAGCTCGATATCGACGAGGCCGGTGCCCTTGAGCGTATAGCCGCCCGAATCTTTCGAGCTCGCGTCGAACGTGCCGGCGCTGATCTTGAGGTTGCCCGACTGCTGGCCCTTGATCAGGGCGAACGTGCCTCCAGGCAGCTGCTTGATCCAGACGAGATAGTCGTTGCCGAGCTTGATCGACATGGTGGTGGTCCTTTCGATTAACTGGAAGCGGTGACGGCAAAGATCAGGAACGACTGGTCGCCGATCGCGACGTTGTTGATGCCGTCGAGCCGGTCGCTCGACGCCTCCTCGATCGGCCGGGTGAGATCAACGCCGGGTGCCGAAATCGCCGCGCCCTTCAACGCTGCGCGGACTTCGGCCATCAGCGCGAGCAGCGGCGCGCGGCTGGTGCCCGCGACAACGGTGACGATGCGTACCGATATCGACAGCATGTCGCCGTCTTTCGGTGACAGCGATGGGTCGCCGTTGATCTCACCGACGATGACCACCGGCGGCTGCGTGCCTTCGGGCGGCACGCTGAACACCGGTGCAAGCGTCACGCCGGCGTTGAGCGCGGCAACCACCGCTGACAGGCAGCCACCTGCGATATCAGTCATTGCCGAATGCTCCCGCTGCGGCCTGCTGCAGTGCCCGCGCCCAGATGCCTTTCAGGCGGCGGTTAAAGGTGGTGCGCAGATCGGTGAACCGCGCGAAAACTGTCCGGTGCGGGGCCAGGGGCGAGACGTGCAGCAGATAGGTCGACGGCCGCTTGCCGCCGCGGGTGACGCTGACGGTCTTCGCCTTGCGCCCGAACTCGAGGATGTGCGCGTAGAAAATATCGCGGTTGATCGCCTTGCCGACGAGACCGACTTTCAATTTCAGGCTGTTCGGCAGGAACTTGTACGATAGCGCGCGCTCGAACGCACCGGTGCGAACCGGTGCAATACGCTGCATCTCGGCGAGCAGATCGCGCCCGGCGCTTTCCATTTCCTTCGCCAGCTCGGCACGCATTGCCGGCTCTATCCGACCGAACAGCGAGCGCACGCGCGCCGCGCCAAGGACTCGGCTCCGGCTCATTGCACGGGAACGCCGGCATCGGCGAAGATCACCGTCTCTACCCGACGCCCTTCCGGGTCGGCTGCAGACCGGATGTTCATTGTCTTGGCACCCCAGATCAGCCGGTCATCGGGGCGTAGGTCGGCGAAAAACCGGATCGTGACCTGGTATGCCTGGACGCCCTGCAGCCCGTTCGACAGCAGCACTTCCTTGCCCAGCGTCGGCACCACCCGCGCCCACACCGTCGCCAGCTTGGTCCAGCTGCGCGTGAAGCCACCGATGCCGTCGGGAACGCTCACCGCGCGCTGCAGCGTGATGCGCTCGCGAAACTGCCCGGCGGCGCTCATTTGTGCGCCTCGCGCAGCGCCTTGGTGATCGCCGCCTCGATGCGCAGATCGACGATCGCCTTTTCGCCTTCATGCTGTGCGGTCTCGAGGTTCGACACGCGCGCCAGCTGCGGCGATGCCAGCCCGGTCGCTGCCGCCGACATCATGGCGACTGCGACCGCCATCGGTGCCCAGATATGGCTGATGTTGGTGCGCGAGTTCTCGAGCTTGGTGTTGAGGTTGTCGAGCGCGCGCAGCGTCAGCGCCTGGCCTTCCTTGATGCCTTGAACGTCTGCCGTCAGCGTCGCGACACCGGTGCCAAGGCTTGCCACGGTGCCCTCGAGGCGGTCGACGCGTCCACCAGTCGTGTTGTCGGTCATGGCCACCTTGCTCATCCGACCCATCGCCAGCGATAGGGGGCAATTAATTCGGTGACGCCGACCGGCAGCTGCAGCGCGACGATGCGCGCGCCGGTCAACACTTCCTCGCGGTTGAGGTAGAGATGCGCGCCGAGCAGCATAATCGCCTGCACCACCGGCTCGGGCACTTTGGCCCAGCCGGCGGTCGCATCGAGCGTGATCAGCGGGTCAGTGCCCAGCGTCGGCCAGTCGGTGCCGCTCGCGGGGCGCACGTAGGATTTGCCGCCCGGCGAGTTGCGCACGATGAAACTCGTCCACGTCTGCACGCTCTGGTCGGCGGCGGTGTAGCTGATCGCCGTTACCGCAGTCACGGGCATCAGCAGCTCGATCGCGGTGTCGGTCGGTGACCGCGTCAAAGCGAACGGCGGGTAAAGCGGTCGGTATTGCGAGCACGGCCATTGTTCGAACACTGCGCGGACTGCGCGCGTGACGATCGGTCGACCGAGGCTGTTCTCGATATGCGCGGTAGCCGCAAACAGCAGGCCGGTCAGGATCGGATCATCGTCGGCGGAATCGACCCGCACCTGGGCGCGCAGCTGCGCCAGCGTCACCGGCAGTGTGGCGGGCGGCGTCACGGTCAGGGGCAATATCCGCATTTATGCCTCCACCGGACCGATCAGGAAGGTCAGCACCGTTTCATAGGTGCGGCCCTTCGACGTCAGCGCATCGTTCTGCAGCACATAGCGGGTGCCCGGGTTGCCGCCCGACAGCATGCACGCGACCACCGCGCCGGAGATCAGCGCCGAACCGGTGACGATCGCCGCGCCGCCGGCCTCGACGGGCGTCATGCTCCACGTCGAGCTCGTTATCGCCTCGTCCGCCTCGAGGACATATTGGATCGGATAGTCAAGCACCGAACCAGGCGCCTTCAGGACATAGTCGCCGCCGTCGCGGCCGTCGGCGACATGCGTGCGGATTACCGACGGCGTGTACGGCAGCGTCAGCGCGATCACGCTCGTGCCGACGAGCATCAGGTGCTTGGCATTGGCCGGCGTCACTGTCCCGACAACGCCGAGGCTGCTCGCGGCAGCGGTATGGGCATGCGCGCAGTTCGCGGACGAGATCACCGGCAGCGCGAACAGGTTGACCGACGGGTTCGACACCAGCCAGGCGCGGCGCGCGCCAGGTGCCAGCGTCAGCGCGCTAATCCCCCAGGTCGTGTCGTTGAGGACGAGCGTGTCGGCCGTGAAGTTATGGACGACGCGGACCGCGCCGCTGCCGTCGGGCTTGGTCGCCTCGAAACCTTCGAACCCGCCCTGCAACTGCGTGCCCGTCGCCGCTGTATAAGTTGCGCCCGAGTCCTGCGGACCGATATCGCTGCCGACCGCGCCCGACGTCGCCGGAGCCGACAGCCGCGTCGTGAACGGTGCCCGGCCTCCGGCTGGGTCCATCAGCACGCCCTGCGCCTGCAGGATCTGGATGCAGCGGTAGAAATCCTGCCAGGTGGCAACCAGCGACGTGTCGAAGCTCGCCATCGCGTCGGTGATGAACGGCGTGTCGGTCTTGGTGATGAAATACTGAACGCCGTCGGCGCCGTGCGTCACCGCCGACCAGACCTGCCCCGCGGCCTGCGCCGGGGTCGCGCCGGGGTCGGTGTTGGTGGTCTTGCAGCCAGCGAGATAGGCAAAATACGGCTGGCCGTTGGCGATCGTCGCTGCAGTCCCACCAGGCGTCGTGTACGGCCTGATTTTGAAGTCGCGGACGCCGCGGCCTTCGAGCGGCGAGGTGTAGAGGTCGCCGTAATCGGCGCGCCCCTGCAGGCGGCGCACATTCGGCTGCTGCAGGTTCCAATAGGTGTCGGCTGAGCGGACGTTCGCCGGCGTGTTCATAAAGGCGCGCGCGCCCTCGCTAGGGTAGAAATAGCCGAGCAGGACGTTGTTCTGATACCACGGCTTGGGCGTCTTGCCCGCCGCGACTGCGCTGGCGTTAAGCGATCCGATCAGGTTGGCGACCGAGCCTGCCGCGAGATTGCCACCGCCGTCGCATTCGTCGATCACCGCGTGGAACAGCACGGTAGTATCGTCGATGTCCGACAGGAAGGTCGCCGACGCCAGCGTGACGCTGCCCGGCTGGTTGGGCTCGCTGCCGTCCGACGCGAACCGCCGCCCGGGCATGACCGACATTTTCCAGCCCGCTGCGGCGACCGCGACGCGGTGCGAGGGTCCGGTGTTCTGGCCGCCGGTGAAGTCGTCCTGGTTGGTGAACAGCGTGTTGACGCCGATGCCGCGGCTGGCGATCGACGAAATGTCGGCAGTCGAGGCGTTCCAGACGCCGATGACAAAATACGACAGCCCGCGCCACGGCTTGACCAGCCCGGTCAGCCCTGCCGTATGCGCGTGCGTTGCCGCCGCCGGCGCGAGCGATGCAGACAGCGCAAGGCCCGAGACGCTGGCGCGGTGCAGGTGACTGGCATTCGCCGGGCCGAGAGCCGAGCTGCCGCTGATCGCCGATGCGCCTGCGGTATGCAGATGCACGGCGTTTGCCGCCGCGAGAATGGCATCGGGCTCGAGCGCGCCCGAGACCCAGCTCATGCGCGTGTCCTGCCGCTGAAATCGATGTCGCTATTACCGAACGTCACGGTGCGCACTGGCGAGTTGACCAGCGGCTTGTAATTCCCGACTCCGCTCGCCGCCGAATAGCTGCCCGGCGTCGTGCCGAACGGAAAGCAACTGAGGTCGCTGGTGTATTTCGGGTCGATCTGCGCGGCATCGAAGCGGCAGTTCAGTCCCTGATACTCGTGCAGGAACCCGTCGGTGGTGTTCGCCGCCGTCGCGAGGAACAGATCGACATTGTCGCGCATGCCGACGCCGTACAGCGAGGCCCAGCAGTTGATGTTGTACGACCGGTAGCCGTGCACGCGCAAATCGGACGCCGCGACCCGTTGCGCCTTTACCGACGGATCGTCGAACCGGTCGTGCTTGGTCGGCATCCAGGCGAGCATGTTGGCGGCGACGCGCACGTTAAAATAGCTGTTCTGCTGCTGGCTGTCGGTGGCCGACACCGATGCCGCCGGCGAGCTGTCGTTATAGCCCCAGTTAATGCGTTCGCCGACCACGGTGTTCGCCTCGAAGATCATCTCGACCATGTCGGCCTGCTCCTGCTCGCCGCAGTTGAACATGCAGTCGACCGAGCTGCCGATGCGCTCCATGATGTTGCCGAAGACGACCTGGCGGCGGTGCTGCGCCACCGCATAGACCGGGTTTGCGGTGTTCGCGGCCGCGACCGTGCCGCTGTTCCACGACCGTTCCTTGCAGGCGCGCAGGTCGTTGAACGCAAAGATCGAGTCGTACACCGACAGGTCGTGCGTGAAGCTGATCAGTGACCCGGCGATCTTGATGCCGAGCGCGCCAGTGAAGCTGTTGTCCTCGGTCTCGGAGATCAGCCGGTTGGTGACATAGGTGTTGCTCTCGCCAGCGCGTCGATGCTCCGACTTGCGCAGGATTTTGCAACGCTGGCCGAACGTGCTGTCGAACGACAGCCCCGACTTCCAGATCCGCGAACGCGTGACGTGCATGCCGAGATAACCGGCCGGAGCGACCGTGCCGCCGATCGGCGTCGCACCACCGGTCAATCCAAAGGCGGTCGCGTTGCGGAATTCGATGTTGTCATAGGCGTTATACGGTGCCCACTGGTACAGATAGTAGCCGAGCTCGACCGACATGTTCGACATCAGTACGCGCGTGGTTCGCAAATCCGGCCCGCCATTGTTCGCGGTGCGCAGGATGACATTCTGACGCGGGTTGGCGTCGGCCGGGTCGCCCTCGATGCGCAGCCAGCTTTCGAGGCTGGTCGGCAGATAAGTGACCGCCGTCGTCCCCATGCCGTTCGCATGCGTCTGCGGCGCGAGCACGATCCGCTGGCCGTCGATGATGCGCACCTGCGACGCCTGGCCGTTGGCCGTGCCGAACGACAGGTTGGCGAGGTACAGCGCCTGCACCGCCGTCGTGACGTCCTTGGCGCGCGCGGTCGCTGTCACCGCCTTGGCGGCGGTCAGCGCGGCCGCCTCGCTCGATCCAGTGCCGACCATACCGGCGGACGCGGTTACGGTGCCATTGGTGTAATCGACATAGACGCAGTTGAATGGGTAGCGGCTGCCGGTCGGGTCGTACGTCACCGCGAACGGCGCCTGTGCTGCGCCCTTGAAGGCATCGGTGCTCATGGTCGACATCGACTGCGTGCCCGCCGGGTCGGTGGTCCAGGCCGAACCGATGAACGGATAAACCACCCGGTCGATGCGCAGGATGCCCTTCGTCAGCGCCGTGGCGACGCTCGGATCGACGGTGACCCGGTGGCAGTGCAGCCCATCGCCATATTGCGTCGATGGTGACAGCGCGGTCGACCAATAGGTTTTGACCGTGGTGCCGTCGGTGACGAGATATTTGACGGCGGCGACTGGCTGATTGCCCTGCGGACAAAAGCCGAACACCAGAACTTCGACATCGAAGGTGCCGCGCTTGAGCAGATACGGCACATCGCCCCAGCGGCTAATCGGTGCCGGACAGGCGACAGTGGAATTGTTGGTGACCGCGATCGTGCCGCCGCTCTCGCCGGTGCGCCACCCTGCGGCAAACGTCAGCACGAGGCTGCTGTCGGTGGCATAGACCCAGTTCGACAGCGCGATGCGCACCTTGATGCTGCCGCCGCCGAGGTCGGTCTCGTCGATGACCTTGCTATCGAGCACGCCGGCGTTCGTCGGGTTCGAGGCCTTGCGCAGCGGCTTGGTTGCAACGAAGCCGCGCGTCTTCGAGGCGTTGAGCACGGCGACGCCGCCCGACACGTCATAGCCGGTATGAACGCTCGCGAGCGTCAGCACCGGTGTCGCGTCGGGAGTGAGCGCATAGGAGGCGAAGGTGCCAAGGCTCGCGGTCATGGTGACCGCTAGCACCCAGCCGTTCGCCTCGATCGCGGCGGCAGTGATCGACAAGGCCTAGTCTCCCGCGCTCGAGGAATGCTGGCAGGGCATCAGGCCGTAGCCTGGTACCCCGCCGCGAAAAATCAGGCGGGAGCCTGGATTTCGATATCGAACACGGCGATCGAGCAGGTCGCGCCCGCGGTCAGCGCCACGCCCGGGCAGGTCGTGGTGTACAGCAGCTTGCTGTTGGTGATGTCGAGGAGCGAGACGTGATCGGCGGTGCCGGCGGTGGCAACCGTCAGCCCGGCCTTGCCCGCGACCGACACGCGCCGTCCCGAGACGACGCCGGCGGCGAGCGTGAAGTCGCCGGTCGACATCGTCGCCTGGACGAGCGTGCCCGAAACGGCGAGCGCAAAGCTCGCCGGTTGGCCCACCGTGGCCACCATGCGGGTGACGTTGGTCTTGATGACGTTCAGCGCGCCGTCCTGGACGCTGGTATCGCATGCCTTGCCCATGACGGGGTGCTCCTAAATTGTGAGGATGAGCGCAGCGTTCGCTGCAAAATGAAGCCCGCGCCGGTGCATGTGCACCAGCGCGGGGATGCCGCTTAGCTGGCGGCGTTGACGAAGGCGCGGACCGCGCCGCCGTTGTCGAGCAGGTTACCGCCCGAGCGCAGCCAGCCGCAGAAGCCGACCTGGCCCTTGAGACCGAACGCCGAATCGTCGAAGCGGCGGAACAGCACCGAGTCCATTGCGTCGCGAATGGTGTAGTAGCTGTAATCGCCGAACAGCAGCGACTTGGCGCCAGCAGCCATCACCGGCACGTCCTGGTTGACGAGGATCGGTGCGCCGACCAGCGTGTCGGGAGCGCCCATCGGATTGCCGATCTCGAAACCCGGCACGAAGATCGGACGAGCGTTGTTGTCCTTGATCTTGCGCAGCACCTTCACCGAGGTGTCGTGCAGCATGAAGCTGCACTTGCCGGTGTTGCGGTATGCCGGATCGACCGAATGCTGAAGCTCGATGATCGAATCGTAAGTGATCGAAGTCACCTGCGTGGTACCGTTTGCGGCAGTAAAGCCGGTCGCTGCCGCCGTCACCAATCCGTTCGGCTGGCCGGTGCCGGTGCCGATCGTGTAGTGGGTGTTGGTGATGCGGCCGATACGGGTCGCGATCAGCCGGTAGATGTATGCCTCGATGTCGATGTTGCTGTCCTGAAGCAGCTGCAGCGGCACCGCAATCGACTTCGAGCTGTACATAAAGACCGGCAGCGAGGCGAGACCGAACGCGGTATCGAGCGCGGTCGTGGTCGTGTTTTCCGCGACCAGCTCGCCGACTTCGCCGGTAGCATTCGCAGTCGGGAACGACATCGGGTGACCGGTGCCGGTGAGGAGGATGCCCGCCGCCGCACGCATGCCGCCGAACTGCTTAAGCAGCTCGATCAACGTGGTGACGGTCTCGATCGGAACGGTGTAGCCGCCCTCGCTGCCCGCGCCGCCGACGCTCATGGTGTTCTGGATGACCTGGATGTCGGCAGCCGACATGCCCTTGTCACCCTGACGCAGCCACTTTGCGAACACTGCCGCCTGCGGCGACTTCTTGTCCTTGGCGTGCTTGTCGGCCGCCTCGATCACGCTCGTGTGCGTGGCTTCGGCCGCGACCCGCTCGTTGAAGTCGGTGATGTTCTTGATGCGGGCGTCGATACCGTCGATCGCCGCCAACTCGGCATCGTACGTCGCCTGGTTGTCGGCAGTCCACGCCTTGCCCTCGGTGGCCTTGATCAGCGTGTTCAGCGTGTTCGCATGGACCGCGCGCTGTTCGCGGAGAGCCTGAATGCTCATCGTTGCTTCTCCATAAAAAAGCCCCGCGGGTGCGGGGCTGGTGGTCTGCGAGCGCGCGAGCGCGGTGCAGCTGGTGGTGACCCCGATTGGGTCAGGCAGGGGTACGCAGCCGCAGCGCATGGATCAGCGCGCGGCGAGCGTCGGAAGCGACGGCGTCCGGTGCCGGTTTGGCAGGCGCAGGCGCATTAGAATAAGCGGAAAGATCGAACGCCTTGGCAGCCGCAGCCTTGGCGGCGGGTTCGGCGATGCTATCGCAAAGTCCGGCATCGACTGCCTCGTTGGCGCGGTACCAGGTTTCGGCAGCCATTGCGGCGAGCCAGTCGGTACCGTTCCCGGCCTTTGCGGCATAAGCTGCAGCGAGGTCGGCATCGATCTTCTCGAGCAAGCTGGCACAGGCCATCATGTCGTCGGCATTGCCGAGCGCGATCGTCCACGCCTTGTGGATCATCACCATGCCGCCAGGCGCGATCACACACTGATCGGAAGCGACAGTGAGCAGCGAGGCCGCCGAAGCCGCGTAGCCGTCGACATGGGCAATGACCGTCGCTGCAGTTTCACGGATCGCCTGCGCCATGGCGACGCCGGCGAACACGTCGCCGCCCGGCGAGTTGATGCGAAGGTGGATGGTATCGACATCGAGGCCGCGGATAATCCGGGCAAAACTATCGGCCGCAACGCCGCCGCCGTACCAATCGACATCCGCCTGACATGCGACGAGCATGTCATAGACTTCGATCGTCGCCTCGCGACCGGCGGAAACCACCGCCAGCGGGGCGCCTTTGCCTCGGTTGGCATTGTACAGTGCCATCAGGCGGTTATGCATCGATAAGTCCCTTCGGTTGAGCGGGGGAGATCGGCGGGACGGCGAGCGCGGCGCCGCCGTCGATCGGCGGCATGCGCAGCATCGCGCGAACCTCATTCGGCGTCATGAAGCCGGTTTCGCCGGCGCGGCCGATACCCACACGGAACGCTTCAAACCGCGTCTTCATGTCGGCACGCTCGAGCATGTGCGTGTCGAATTCGACGAAACGCGACCGGTTGCGGTAGATCTTGCGCGCGATCTCGGCCTCGATCTTGGTCAGGTGCTGCCGAAGCGCGTATTTGACGAAGCCGATGCCCATCGCCTCGACGCCCGAGCCCCAGCTCGTGGTCTTTTCGTTGTGACCGATCATAAACGGCGGCACGCCGTAAATGCGGGCAATCTCCTCGACCTGGAACTGCCGGGTCGCGAGCATCTGGATATCTTCGAACGGCAGCTGGACCGACTTGATATCGAGGCCGTTGGTCAGGATCCCCGGGATATGCTGGCGACCGCCGTTCGAACCGTGCACCGCCTCGATGTCGGACCGAAAGCGGTCGAGCGCTTCGCCCTGCAGATCCTGATCGGTCTTATAGTAAAAATCAGGGCGGGCCTGGTTGCGGAAGAAGTCCGCCGAATATTCCTGCGTGGCTTTGGCGACCGAACCCGCAACCCGTAGCGCATAGCGCAGCGGCGAAAGCCCGCGCCGGCCATCGAACCCGAACCCCGGGAAATGCAACATGTCGTCCTGATCGATCACCTGCATGCCGCCGTGCGGAGGCATGGCGTTCGGATCTGGCATAACCGTGTAGATCAGTCGCGAGGCGTCGGGGATCAGATATGGAACCACGCGGAGATAGGCGAGTGGCTCGAGTCCGGTCACGATGCCGCCAGGCCCGCGCAGGATCCGCGCAAACCCGTCCCCGGGCAGCAGCAGGTTCTGGGTAATGAATTCCCAGCCCGATGGCGCACCCCAGCGCGGCGTCATTTCGAGGTTGAAAACATCGTCGAGGCTGTTCTCGACCCGCTGCGGCGCGTCAGACGTGCGAATGTACTGGTTGAGCGGCAGCCCGGAAATCGCACCGGCAATAAGGTTGACGCAGGCGTAGATCGCCGAAACCGTCAGCGCCTCGCGCTCCGACAGCACTGGGCCACCCGCATAGCCGCCGGTAAAAGCGTTCCAGCTGTCGCCGCCCGGCGCAAGGCCAGACAGCGCCGTCAAGTTCTTGGGCGCATACCCCAAGCGATCGGCGAAGCGCGCGATCAGACCCATCGGCACCTCACAATTTCAGGACGCCGGGGGCGCGGGTGAGCGGCAACAGCCGCGGCGCCGGCCGGGCCTTTACATGCATCGCTGCGGCACCGACTGCCATCGCCAGTGTCACCAGCCCGTCGATCCGGCCGCGCGAGCGCTGCTTGTCGAAAGCCTTGTTGCCGACAGTGTCGGTGACCGGCGCCGCGTTGGCAGCGCACGCGTAGGTCACCGGCGACCGGCCGATTGTCAGCGTGCCATTACGGATGCGGTCTTCGAGCGCCTCGACACTGGTCGGCATGCAGAGCTGCTTTTCGGCAAACGCAATTCGCGTACCCTGCCCGTGCGCTACCAGTTTGAGGCCTTTGCCGGCACGTTCGTCGGCGCCCTTGTACTTCCAGACGTCGAAGCCGATGCGCTCGCACGCCTCGATGAAGCTGAACATCTTGGCGACGTCATAGGCGAGAAACTCGACCGCCAGCCATTCCGCCAGCTCCTGGACCTTGGCGGCGATCAATTCCTTGTCGATCGACGCGCCCGGGACAATCGTGATGAAGCCCTGAGCGGCCCACAGGCGGTACGGCATGCCGTCCTGCCGCTCGCGCGCCTCGATGTTGGCACCTGTCGTCCAGTACCAGGCAAACGTCTCGATATGTACTGCCGACGGATCGGCTTCGGTCGGCGCCGGAATCTCGAACGCTGCGGTCAGCGCGGTCAGGTCGTGTTTGTCGGACAAGTCGAGCGCCAGCCAGCAGCGCCGGTTGACGAGCGTCGCCGGGTCGACGTCGCCGACGGCTGCATCCCACAGTGTCGGATCGTCGAGCCAGAAATCGACCGCCCCGGTCGGGATCCCGAAATACAGTCGCTTGACCCGCGCCGCTTCGGACGGATTGACCCGCGCCTTTGCGACCTCGCGTTCGATATTCTCGACCGGATAGGTGATGCCGAGCGCCGGCATCGCCTTGATCCATACCTCGGGCGTGTCGAACACGCGCTCGCGGTCGAGCACGTCGACGCGGGTGATGAAAACGAACAGCGCGTCGTTGATATCGGTGCCGAGCACGACCCGCTGCGCGCGCTCGGAATAATAGGAGCCGACGTTCTGCGTCTGCGCCGGCGTATTGGTCAGTCCGAGCAGCAGACCGCCGCGTGGGTTCTTGGCGAGCGCCGCCTGCCACATGTCAATCAGGTTGACCGTCGTCAGCTCATGGATTTCATCGACGCCGACGAGGTCCGGACGCGGCCCGCTGATCTTGGTCGCTGATCCCGACATCGTGCGGAACACCGAGCGCGTGGCGAGGTGCTCGATCGTGTGGGCATTCGCGCCAAGCCCGGCGACCTTGAATTTCTGCTCGCTTTCGAGCGTCACGCCTTCGTCCTGGCCCGGGATCGTCGAGCGCACCATCGCGGCAGCGTCCGCCATCGTGACCATCGCCTGGTCGTCCTTGGGGCCGGTGACGAACACCTGTGCGCGTTTGCGGCCGAGCCCCGCCATCGCCAACAGGCAAGTGCCTGCGAGCCACGGACTTTTCCCCTGCCCCTTGGCGGTCTCGATATACGCCTCGTCGAATCGCCAGCGCAGTTCGCCGGTGCCGAGCCGGACATGCCAGCCGAACAGCGAGCCGGTGCAGAACGCCATCCAGTCGAGCAGCTCGAACGGTTCGCCGGCCAACGGACCGTCGGTGATCGTGAAATAGGTCGGGTAGCTTGCGATCATCCGCTCGGCCGCGTCGGGCAGCCACACCAGGCTGCGGGTCGGCCCATGTTCGATATCGGCCAGGTGACGCTTGCACGCCGCGATCACCAGCTCGCCGGCGATGATCTGGCCTGCGACGACGTACTGGGCATAGGCAGTGGTGCGGTCGGTCAAAGCTCGATCGCCCCGCTGCCGGTCGCCTTTGCCGCTTTGAACGGTGTCTTGCCCCGCTTGCGCGGGCTGATCATCAGCTCGGCCTCGAGCCGGGTGGCGACGCCGTCCATGTTACCGAGCACGGTGAAATGCAGGCTGTACTGCGGCACCTTGGTCTTTGCGGCCCTGGTGATTGCGCCGTGCTCGAGGACTTCGCGTGCCGCCCGGTCATACAGGCAGTAGGCGATGCACAGCCGCTCGACCGCATGCGCGTTCGCCGGCGTCCAGCGTCCGGCGGCGCGTAGCTCGGCAGTAACGATCAACCAGCTGTCACGCGCGGCAGCGATATCGAGTGCATCGTTGAGCAGCAGCGCCCAGTCGGGTTCGGACGGGTTAGCGACGGGGAGCGCCATCGGCTGTCTCCCGCGCCTCGCGGCCTAGCCGGTGATGATCAGCTCGCGCGCCGCGCTTTTAGGACCGCCGACGCTATAGGTGAGCTCAACGGGTTGCTGGTCGAAATCTTCGAACAGGATGCGCGTTTCGGCGCCCCTGCCCCCCGCTTTGTAGCAGAGGGCCGATTCGTTGGCGAGCGTCGCGTTATATTCGCGGCCTGCTCCATGGATGTCCGGGATCGAGCGGCCTGCCGTCGGCAGCGGCGCCCGGTGGCTTTTCGGGTCGGTTACGGCGGGCGCCGCGCGCGTCGTGACAGGGGCCACATAACGATCGGTGATTTTTCGGGTCGCCCCACAGCTTGCCGACGAAGTCGCCGTTTGCATCGCGGAACGGCTCGATATGATCGAGCACCGTCGCGACCACCTTGCCGCGGCCTTCGGCTAAACAGAATCGGCAACAGGGTTCGCGCGCCAGCTGCCTGTCGCGGAGCACGCGGTGCTCGTTGCCATAGCCGCGTTTCTCCGCCGACGGGCGTGGTCCGGGCAGTGCTAT
>JBBRRA010000019.1:0-16792 GCA_038225475.1 Sphingomonadales bacterium | reverse complement strand
TGGCACCTCGATGTCGGCTCATCACATCCTGGGGCTGGAGCAGGTCCCAAGGGTTTGGCTGTTCGCCAATTAAAGTGGTACGTGAGCTGGGTTCAGAACGTCGTGAGACAGTTTGGTCCCTATCTGCCGTGGGCGTCGAGATTTGAGAGGAGTTGTCCCTAGTACGAGAGGACCGGGATGAACGTACCTCTGGTGGACCTGTCATCGTGCCAACGGTGCAGCAGGGTAGCTATGTACGGACGGGATAACCGCTGAAAGCATCTAAGCGGGAAGCCTCCCTCGAGATTAGATCTCATCGAGTCGTGGAAGACCACCACGTTGATAGGCCGGGTGTGTAAGTGGAGTAATCCATTCAGCTAACCGGTCCTAATTACTCTTATTGCGCTTAAATTTCCCACCATCATCGACAGCACTAGGCTTCTAGTTAAGTCATCGATTTCAATAACTCGTTTGCGCCGCCGGCATAGCTTGGTGGTCATAGCGTCTGTGCCCCACCCGATCCCATCCCGAACTCGGCCGTGAAACCAGACAGCGCCGATGGTACTATCGCTCAAGCGATGGAAGAGTAGGACGCCGCCAGGCTTTGCCGTCGGCGCAAGCGAGTAACCATTCACAATTCTACCACCTGTCGCGGGGTGGAGCAGCCCGGTAGCTCGTCAGGCTCATAACCTGAAGGTCACAGGTTCAAATCCTGTCCCCGCAACCAGATATCCATAACAAAGCCCCCGCCGGGAAACCGGCGGGGGCTTTGTTTATGAGCCGCTCGGCACCTTCACGGTTTGGGTGCAATCATCGCGGGACGCTCGTCGGCGTCGGCCACCCTCGCTGCGAAGCGATACAGAAACAGATTGAAATCCCGCGCGGCGACAACGTCGATCGGCTGGGTCATGTCGTCCTGTGGCCGGTGGTAGCGGATTTGATACCATTCGCGATATCGCCGCTCGGCTTCGGTGCCCGTATCGTAACCGAACACAAAGCCGGTTGCAGGAACACCGATCTGCAGGAACGGCCAATGGTCGGCGCGTTGGTTGAGGTTGCGTTCGGGCTCAAGGTCGGCGCGCGTCTGAATGCCCATTTGCGCAGCGACGGTCGTTGCCATAGTTCCCAACGTTGTTTGCGTTAGCGCGTGCACTGTCAGGATTTTAAGCGGGAACAACGGTCGCAGCTGGTCTAGGTTGATGTCTGCTACCAATCCGTCGCGTGGCTGGGTCGGGTGTCGCGTAAACCATGTGGCCCCAAGCAAGCCTTTCTCCTCGCCGGTGAACGCTGCAAACAGAATGCTTCTGCGGAACCCCCGACCATGACGCTGCTCCGCTAGGCGGATGATCGTCGCGACATAAGCCGCGTCGTCGAAAGCGCCGTTGTATAATGCATCGCCACCGACGGGCTCGCCGAACCCATAGCCGTCGAGGTGTGCCGAAAGCACGACAGTCTCGTTTCGCAGTTTTGGATCGGTGCCGGCGAGAATGCCGAGCACATTGTCCGAGGCATAATCGCGGGTGGAGGTGTGGAAGCTGGCATGCAACTGCGACGGGAGGTCGAACGCCGGAAGCGGACGCGATTTCGCGCCATCGGCAAGCAGCGTCGCTGCGTCGTGCCCGCTCCCGGCGAGCACCGCAGCAAACGCTGCAGTGTTCAACCGCATGACTGCCAACGTGGTGGGTTCAGGCGGCAGCTTGGCGCGAAACGTCACGGTGCGTGCATAGGCTTCGGGCCACCGCGCTGGCTCGATCGTAAATCCAGGGTCGTCGACGGCGATCAGCCCAACGGCCCCTGCGGCAAGCGCGGCCGCGACGCGTTCGGAGCTGCCAGGTACGCCGCCTCGGCGACCGCCGAAGCACACCGCAATCTTGCCGTGCATGTCGCTGCCCATCTCCGCCCGCGAACAGTAGCCGCGGAAGCTGAGCGGTGCGTCGAGCGTAGCGGGCAAGCCCTCGGAAGCGCGAACCGAAATATCATAGAGAAAGCGCAGGGGCACTTCTCCATCCGGTGTCGCGACGGCGAAATGCGTACCGCCGATCTCGACGCGGACCTCGTGAAGCGGCACGCTCTGAAAATAGCTTCCGCCGTAACCGCCGGGCTTTAAGCCAGCGGCCTTGAACCGCGCCGCCACCAACGCTGCGGCGCGGGCATATCCAGCAGAACCGGTATCGCGCCCCTCCATCGCATCGCCCGAAAGCGCCGCGGTCGTCGCTAACCACGCGCGAGTATCGGCATCGCGAATTACCGGCGCGCCTGCTGCTGCGGCGCTGGCCAGCAACGGGACGAGATACCGGATGGTTCTGACAACAGTCATGGTGCGAAGTCTTTCAGTCGCGCAACGGTCGATGTATCGAGCCGCTCGATCAGCGCCACGACCAAGTCGACCATCTGGTCGAAATCCGCGCGGTCGATGATGCCGTTGTGCGCATGCGTATAGCGCGCTGGCACGACGAGATTGACGGTGGGAACCCCCCCGTTGGTGGCCTGGATGGCGGCGGAATCGTCGCCATAGCCCTGTACGAGGTCGCGTTGCAGCGGGATGGCGCGCGCCGCGGCGACCTCGCGAACGAGCGCAACGAAGCGGCGATTGGGCAATGTGCTCGAATCGTACAAGAATATTCCCGGACCGCTGCCGAGCACTGCCTGCGTTTCCTCAGGGTTGCGACCCGGGCTGTCGCCGGTGATCCCGCCTTCGATGGCGATGCCGATGTCGGGCTGGATGATGTCGGCAGCGGTGCGCGCGCCGCGCAGGCCGATTTCCTCCTGAACGGTGGCGGCGACAAACAGCTGGTTCGGGTGGTGGCCGGTGTGGAGCCGCCGCATCGCCTCGATCACAACGGCGCACCCGACCCGGTCGTCCCATGCCTTGCCGAGATAGCGCGTGCCATCGGCGAGAACTTCGAACGGCGCATCGGGCACCACGGGATCGCCCGGCCCGATGCCGAGCGCGGCAACGTCGGCAGCGGTGCGCGCACCAACGTCGAGGTACAGGCTGTCGCGCGCGAAGACTTTGGTTCGCTCGTCGGCAGGCACGACATGGATGTCGCGGATGCCGGTGACCGCCTTTACCGGCCCTTTGCTGCCGATGATGACCCAGCGCTGATCGGGAAGCGCCTGATCGAGCCAGCCGCCGAGCATCTGCATCGACAGAAAGCCGGTCGGCGTGACCCGGCGGACGACGCCGCCCAGTTCATCCATATGCGCATCGAGCATGATTTTTGGGCCGGTGCTGCCGGTTCGCGCGATCACCGACCCGACGCCGTCAAAGCGCACGGAGTCGCTGATCGGCTTAAGCTCACGCACCATCACCGCCCGGACGCTTTCCTCGAACCCTGACGGGCCGGGAGCATTGGCGAGTTCGGCAAGCAGGCGCTCGGTGCGGTCGCCGGGCGCGCGCGCGGCAGTCGCCGTGCTTGCCGCGAGCAGCATGAGGAGGGCGGCGCTGCGGATCACCGGGCTGCGCCTGTGAACACGGCCTTGGGCAGCATCACGTGAACGCCCTTGTTGTGGTCGACGAGCTCAGTGATCTCGACATCGCCGGCGACGCTGACGAGCATATACGCGTCGTCGCGTGTGAGATGTTTTTCGGCGACAAGGAAGTCGATCATGTTGCGAACGGCCTTGCGCGTCGCATTGCTTAGGTCGTCATCGAAGCCCATCGCAATATAGTGCGTCGGCGTCTCGGCCCGCGGATACGGCGACGTCACATGCTTGTGCAGGATGAATTCGAAGGTGCCGACCAGCGACGTTTCAAGCGCGGTGATATCGACTTCGCCGTTGCCCTGCCCGGCATGGCCGTCGCCGACTTCGAACAGCGCGCCTTCGGCGTGCACCGGCAGGAATAGCGTCGTCCCCGCGACGAGCGCCTTGTCATCCATATTGCCGCCGATGATCGTTGGCGGCGCACTATCATAGCGCCCGAACGCTGGCGGCGGCGCGACACCCATGCTGCCGAAGAACGGGTGCAACGGCACGCGGACGCCGGGCGCGAACTCGGCCACCATCGCCGCGCGGTCGAGTGGGATGATCTTGACGCGCGCATAGGGGAAGTCGTCGGTCAGGAAGCCCGCACCGTAGCGGAACGCGTTATACGCATAAGGGATGGCCAGCTCGACCTTGGTGATGCGGATTTCAAGCGTGTCGCCGGGTGCGGCGTCCTCGACATAGACGGGGCCGGTTAGGATGTGTCCGCCGGGGCCGCGATCCTTGACCTGATCGAACACCGCGCGGAGCGCGGGCTCGACG
The DNA here is from genome assembly GCA_038225475.1 of Sphingomonadales bacterium. Lineage (GTDB taxonomy): Bacteria > Pseudomonadota > Alphaproteobacteria > Sphingomonadales > Sphingomonadaceae > Polymorphobacter_B. The sequence continues at coordinate 12,565 of JBBRRA010000019.1, read as the reverse complement.
GCAGCGGGCGCGACGCCAGCCTTTTCGAGGCCTGCCGGACTGTTGGTCAGCAGTGTGTGGAAAACCACGGTATCGCCAGACTTGATCCGCAGCACCGGTTTTGCTGCTGCATCATAATTGCCCCATGCCACCGTCTGGGGTGTCACTTCGAGCGTGTAGGTGGCAGCTGCTGCGGGATACGCCGCGATCATTGCCGTCAGTACGGCTGCCCACCATCGATCGTGCATTCGCGCTTCCCCATGTCTAGCGTGGTTCAGCGACAAGGTTTGCGAATCGCGGCGGTTTTGCAACAGCTTTCATAGTTGGCGGCGGCGCAACCGACCGTTGAGGCGAACCTAGGGAGATTGGAGTGAACCACGCGGTGCCATGGCGGTTCTGGATCGATCGTGGTGGCACCTTCACCGATGTCGTTGCGCGCGCTCCCGACGGGACCTTGACGACAACGAAACTGCTTTCCGAGGATCCGGCGCGGCGTGAGGATGCGGCGATTGTCGCGATCCGGCGGCTGACCGGCATTTTCGATGGGCCGCTGCCCGTCTGCGAAGTCCGGATGGGCACGACGGTTGCCACAAATGCGCTGCTCGAGCGCACCGGCGAGCCGACGGTGCTCGCGATCACCCGCGGTTTCGGTGACGCGCTTCGTATCGGCTATCAGGAGCGACCCAAGCTCTTCGTGCGACGCATCGATCGCATCGAGCCACCCCATGCGCGCGTGATCGAAATCGACGAGCGCATCGGGGCCGATGGCAGCATTATCCGGGCACTCGATGTCGCTGCCGCGCGTGCCGCATTGACCGTGGCGTTCGACGTCGGCCTTCGGGCCGTCGCGATCGTGCTGATGCACGGCTACCGGTACAGCGCCCATGAGCTGCTGCTCGGCGAGATCGCCGCAGAAATCGGCTTCACCCAGATTTCGCTAAGCCACCGCGTTGCGCCGCTGATCAAGTTGATCGGGCGCGGCGACACCACCCTGGTGGACGCCTATCTGTCGCCGGTGCTCCGCCGCTATGTCGAACGGTTCGTGAGTGAATTTGGCGGGGCCAGCCGCCCGCTGTTCATGCAATCGAGCGGCGGACTAGCGGGCGCCGGCAGCTTTTTCGGCAAGGATGCAATCCTGTCGGGGCCCGCAGGCGGCATCGTCGGCATGGCACGCACCGCCGCCGCATCGGGGGCAACCCGCGTTATCGGCTTCGATATGGGCGGCACGTCGACCGATGTTTCGCATTTTGCCGGGCTATTCGAGCGCGACAATGAAACTGTCGTCGCAGGAACCAGGATCCGCGCGCCGATGATGCGGATTCATACCGTGGCAGCAGGCGGCGGGTCGGTATGCAGTTTCGACGGCGTCCGGCTGCAGGTCGGTCCGGCGTCGGCAGGCGCAGTGCCCGGTCCCGCCGCCTACGGGCGCGGCGGGCCGCTGACAGTCACCGACTGCAATGTCGTGCTTGGAAAGCTGCAGCCGGCGTATTTCCCTGCGCTGTTCGGCATCGATGGCAATGCGCCGATCGATGCTGCCGCCTCAGCGGGACGCATCGAGGCGTTGACCGAGCAGCTGCACCGCGCGACCGGGCGCGCGCTCAGCCCCGAGGCGGCGGCCGAGGGGCTGGTTGCGATCGCCGTCGCCAATATGGCCGCGGCAATAAAGCGGATCTCGATCGCCCGCGGACACGATGTCACCAGCTATGCGCTGGCGGCGTTCGGCGGTGCGGGCGGCCAGCACGCGTGCCTGGTTGCCGACGCGCTGGCGGTCGACCTCGTGCTGATCCATCCGCTGGCAGGGGTGTTGTCGGCCTATGGCATGGGGCTTGCCGACCGGCTGGTGGTCCGCGAGCGCTCGCTCGATCTGCCACTGACGCCGGACACGATGGGTGCGCTCGAAACGGCGTGCGCGCGATTGACCGACGAGGCGCTTGGCGCGCTCGTCGCGCAGGACGTCGGGCAAGCGCAACTGCGTACCGCGGCGAAGGTGTTCGTTCGCTATGCCGGTACCGAGAGTGCGATCGAGCTGCCGATGGCCAACCTCCCTATGCTTCGCGATGCTTTTGCGCAGCAGTACCGCGCGCAATTCGGCTTCGCAGGTCATGGCGCGCTGGTCGCAGACCGGGTCCGGGTCGAGGCCATCGCCTCGGACCCGCCCGCGGCGTTTGAACTCCGGCTGCCTCAGGAATCGGGCTCCGCTGAGGCGACTGTCGATTGCTTCATGGCTGGTGCGACGCACCGGACGCCGGTGTTCGACCGTGCCCGGCTTACCGCGGGATTTGCCGCGCGCGGGCCATTGCTGATTGTCGATACGCTGGCGACGACGGTGGTCGAGCCTGGCTGGCAGGCCATGATCGATCCTGACGGCACCCTGCGGCTGACCCGCCATGCGGCGCGCGCCGCCGCACCGCAGCTCGGTATCGCTGTCGACCCTGTACGGCTAGAGATTTTCAACGGGCTGTTCATGGCAATCGCCGAAGAAATGGGAACCGCGCTCCAGCGCAGCGCAACCTCGGTCAACATCCGCGAGCGGCTCGACTTCTCCTGTGCGCTGTTCGACGCCGATGGCGGGCTGGTCGCCAATGCGCCGCATATGCCAGTCCACCTCGGCTCGATGGGCGAGAGCGTCCGTACTATCATGCGCCGCCGCGACGATGGCCGCGGCATCCGTGCGGGGGATGTGTATGCGCTCAACGCGCCCTATGATGGCGGCACGCACCTGCCCGACATCACCGTCATCATGCCGGTGTTCGCCGGGGCCGACGTGCCCGCATTTTTCGTCGCGGCGCGCGGCCACCATGCCGATATCGGCGGCATCTCGCCCGGGTCGATGCCCCCCGACAGTCGCACCGTCGACGAGGAGGGGGTGCTGTTCGACAATGTCCTGCTGGTCGAAGACGGGCAATTTCGCGAGGCCGAAACGCTCGCGCTGCTCCGCTCCGGGCGCTGGCCATCGCGCGCCCCCGCCCAGAATATCGCCGATCTGACAGCGCAGATCGCCGCCTGCGCACGTGGCGCTGCCGAGCTGCAGCGAACGGCATCCGAATACGGCCTCGATGTCGTAACCGCCTATATGCAGCACGTTCAGGCGAGTGCCGGGGCTGCCGTGCGCCGACTGATCGGCGGGCTTCCGGACGGGCAGTTTCGCTATGAGATGGACAATGGCGCGGTCGTCGCGGTTGCCGTGACGGTCGATCGCGACGCTGGCCGGGCGACGATCGACTTCACGGGCACGAGCACGCAATTATCAAATAATTTCAACGCGCCGCTGCCGGTGGTTCGTGCCGCCGTGCTCTATGTGTTGCGGACGCTGATCGACACCGATGTGCCGATGAACGACGGCTGCTTGCGCCCCGTCACGTTGATCGTTCCCGATGGCTCGATGCTCCGCCCGCGCTATCCGGCCGCGGTGGTCGCGGGAAATGTCGAGACCAGCCAGGTCGTCACCGATGCGCTGTTCGGTGCCCTTGGCGCAATGGCGGCAAGCCAGGGAACGATGAACAACTTCACGTTCGGGAATGACGATCACCAATACTACGAGACCATTGCGGGCGGGTCCGGCGCTGGCCCGGACTTCGACGGCACCGCTGCCGTTCAGACCCATATGACCAACAGCCGCCTGACTGATCCCGAGGTGCTGGAGGACCGCTTTCCGGTTCGGCTCGACGAATTCAGCATTCGGCGCGGCTCCGGCGGGGTCGGCAAGCAGCGTGGCGGTGACGGAGCCGTTCGGCGCGTGCGTTTCCTTGCGCCGATGGATGCCGCGATCCTGTCGAACCGGCGCCGCGTGCCGCCGTTCGGGCTCGACGGCGGTGCTCCGGGCGCACTCGGCTGCAACCGGGTCGAGCGTGTCGACGGTAGTATCGAAGTGCTCGGCGCGACCGCCACCGCAACGATGGCGATCGGCGACGTCTTCGTTATCGAAACGCCCGGTGGCGGCGGCTTCGGCAAAGGCTGACGGTTATTTGGGCCGACCGGAGAACCCTGCTGCAGTCCGCAACGCATCGGCATCGAGCAGCTTGCCGTCGAGCATCACCGTGCGGGTCTGGCGCAGGTCGCCGATGCGCAGCGATGGATCGCCGTCGATCAGCACGAGATCGGCCGCCTTGCCGACTTTGATCGATCCGGTGTGCTTGTCCTGTCCGACCAATCGCGCCGGCACGATCGTCGCGGCTGCCAGCGCCTCGGCGTTGGTGAAACCGGCTTGGGTGTAGATTTCGAGCTCGTGGACGATCTCGATGCCCGAGCCGTCGGTGCCGGCGACGATGGGCACATGTGCGGCGTGCATCTTGCCGAGCAAAGCGACCATCTTTGCCCAGCTGGCACGATAGTCGGCGCGGGTCAGATCCTTGGGCACCGCAAAGCCGCCGCTGCGGAAACCGCGTTCGGTGACAGGCGGCAAGGTGCCGATGAACGGCGCATACGACGGCGACAGGTCGCCATTATCGGGAACGTACAGGCTTTCGAACGCCACCATCGTCGGATCGTTATAGATGTGCTTTGTCGCCATAGCCTTGACAATGCCCGCCATCGGCGCGGCATCAAGATCGACCGATTTTGCAAAACGCCCCGGCCCCTCGAAACGCGCAATCCCGTTCGAGACCGCGATGACACTATCGGGCATCGCCTGCATGATGATCCAATTGATGTGCGTGATCTCGTCATAGCCGTCGTCGATCGCGTCCATCGGGCGGATGCCTGCCGGGACATGACCGTGGACGTGCAACCCGAGCTTGTGCGCCTCCACAATGCTCGGCTTCAGCCATGCGGGGTTGAAGGTGCCGTAGAATTTAACCGCGGTAAAACCGTTGGCTTTCGCCCGGTCGACGAGAGCGATTGCCTCCGCCGCGCTGGTTGCGACATTGGCGACCTGCGCGGTGTTCGGTCCCTTGCCGTCGATCAGTGACGATGGATAGACGTGCGGGAACAGCAGTTGTCCCGCCCGTTCGCGTGTCCGGCGGTCAATTGTCAGCAGATCGTTATTGCCGGGATCGCGCACCGAGGTGACGCCGAGCGAGAGCTCCTGCACGCCGGTATAGTCGTCGCCGACGTGCATGTGGCAGTCCCACATACCGGGGATTAGCGTCTTGCCGGTCCCGTCGATCCGCTGTGCGTTCACTGGAACTTTGCTGGTCTGCGATGGGCCGACGGCGACGATCACTCCCTTGTCGACGACGACCGTCTGACCTGCCACGAAGCGCACCGCGTCGGCATCGAACAGGCGCACGTTGGTGAAGGCAACGGGCGCGGTCGGGACCGTCACCAGCGCCTTGACGTTCGCCGGGGCCTGCGCCGAAAGCGCAGCAGCCTGAGCTGTTTCAAGACGCTGCTGTTCGCCGGCATAGGCATCAGGCAGATAACCGATGCCGAAGGTGATCGCGAACGCCTTGCCGCGCGAGTCGACCCAAATCGGGATCGGTGACGTGGCGATGCCGGTCACCGACCACAGGTCGATCGTCTGCCGCGCGCTGCCGGTGCCGACATCAAGGCTGGTCAGCTTGGCCGCGCGCGCCTTGCCGCCGGGCAACAGGTCGAGTGCGTGGCCGGGACTGGCGAGCAGTTGCTCAACGAACCAGATGTTAGCAGCCGCCGGGCCGCCTTGTGCGGAATAGAATGCGTGTCCGGAAAATGCCGAGTTTCCCGCGTCGATCGGGCTTTTCCAGCTGGCGGTGCCCTTCGACACGGTAAAGGTCTCGCCGGCGTCGCCCTGCGGGGTCACGCCGCGAATGGTCATCGCAACCGGAATGCCGTCGGGGCCAGCGACCCCGGCATAGTCGGTTTCCCACACCTGCCCGCGGAGGTTCATGCTCTCGCGCCCCATGCGCGTGCCGTCGGCTGCCACCCAAGTCCACGAATCGCCATGTTTCCCGCCGGTCGACTCGATAATGTAATGCTTGGCGTCGGCGGGTGGCTTGGCAAGATCGGCGGCAGGCACCTGCGCCGTCGCAACCGAAGCTAGCAGCGCGGCGACGCCGCTCAGGATTACCGTATTGCGCATCGTCGTTTCCCCTGTCCGGATGCCGCCTCGCCAGGCGACCATGCGGAAAGAGTGCCCCAGCGCCTGCGGCAATGCAACGCGGGCGCTAAGCCGGCTCGACGTAGTCGCGCCACAGCATGATGAGCACCGCCATCGTCGCCGGGCCGACAAACAGCCCGATGATGCCAAGGCTTTCGACGCCGCCAAGGATGCCGATCAGCACCCACAGAAATGGCAGTTTGGTCGCGCCGCCGATCAGGATGGGGCGGACGACATGGTCGGCGATACCGATAACGAGGAGACCAATGACGATGACGGCGACCGCGCCGCCAGCGCTGCCTTGGACGAGGAGCAAGATGGCGGCGATCCCGACCAGCAATGCTGCACCAAGCGGGATCATCGCCGCCACACCCGTCAACGCCCCGAGCAGCACCGGATGCGGCGCACCGAGAGCGAGATAGGCAACTCCCAGCACCGCGCCTTCGGCAAGCCCGACAAGGACCAGCCCGTTGATCGTGCCCTGCACCGATTGCAATAACTGATGCCCGACGCGCTTGCCCGATGCGCCAAACAGCTTGTCGCTTGCGGTGAGCAGTTGAACGATCAGCGCGTCGCGTTCGCGCAGCAGGAAGAACAGCGTCAGCAGCGCCATGATGAAGGTGATCAACCCGCGCAGCACGGCAGCTCCCAGCGGCCGCGACTGCGCCATGGCGGTCGCATCGACGCGCTTGAACCAATGTTCGGCACCCTCGGGCGTGGCGAGCGCATCCTGCCACCAATTTGTAACCTCGGCCCGGCCGAACGGCAGCTGGGCCACCCATGCAGGAATCGGAATGCCGTCGTGCCGCGCCGCACTAAGCCAGCCCGCCAACGCATGCGCCTCGCGCGGCAGCTGAACCAGCCCGATCAGCAGCGGCACCAGCAGCAACAGGAACAGCGCAACCGTGACTGTCGCAGGCAACACTGTTCGTCGCAGCCGTGGCCAATGCAGCTCGGCGCGGCGGTACAGCGGGTCGACCGCCACCGCGATGATCGCCCCCCAAGCGAGCGCCTTGAGAAACCCCGCCGCAACCCACAGCCCAAGCGCGACGAAGCCGATCGTCAATACAAGCCATGCAAGCCGCGAACTGCGCTCGTGATTGGCGGCACTCAACGGCACGGCGTCATCCGATCAACAGCGCGCGCGCATCGGCGCAAGGCTTGCCGAGACTGTCGGCAACCGCTTGGTTGGTGATATGGCCACGATGAATGTTAAGCCCAGCGAGCAGCCCCGGATCGGCGAGCAGTGCCGCGGTGCCCCCCTCGGCGAGCGCGAGACCATAGGGCAGCGTCGCGTTGTTGAGTGCATAGCTCGATGTCATCGGCACGGCGCCGGGCATGTTGGCAACGCAATAATGGACAATACCATCGACCTCGTACGTCGGGTCGGCGTGCGTTGTGGCGTGGCTGGTCTCGAAGCAGCCGCCCTGATCGATCGCTACATCGACCAGCACGGCGCGCGGGCGCATGTGCGCCAGCATCGCACGCGTCAGCAGTCGGGGTGCCGAAGCACCCGGCACGAGCACGGCGCCGATCACGACATCGGCGTCGGCAATCTCGGCTTCGATTGCCGCTGCCGTCGAATAGCGGGTCCGGACTCGGCCCGCAAACAGCTCGTCGAGCGCCCGCAAGCGGGGCAGCGACCGATCGATGATCGTGACCTCGGCGCCCAGCCCAACCGCCATTCGCGCCGCATGCGTGCCGACGACACCGCCGCCAAGCACGACGACGCGCGCAGCCGCGACACCGGGGACGCCGCCGAGCAGCAGCCCGCGTCCGCCCGAATAGCTTTTGAGCGCAGTGCCAGCCGCTTCGATCGACAGGCGGCCGGCGACTTCGCTCATCGGCGCAAGCAGCGGTAGCCCGCCGCGCCCGTCGCTGACGGTTTCATAGGCGACACAGGTCGCCCCGCTGGCAATCAACCCGGCGGCCTGTTCGGGATCGGGAGCGAGGTGCAGATAGGTAAACAGGATCTGCCCTTCGCGCAGCTGCACCCACTCCGACGGCTGCGGCTCCTTGACCTTGACCACCATATCGGCAGCCGCAAAGACCTCGGCGGCGGTGGCGGCGATCCGCGCCCCGGCGGCTCGATACTGATCGTCTGATGCCGCGATGCCGTCGCCCGCACCGGATTGAACCAGAACATCATGCCCGGCGCTGACATATTCGCGCACCGAAGCGGGAGTGAGCCCGACGCGATACTCATGGGTCTTGATCTCGGTGGGGACGCCGATACGCATTACAGAACCTCGTGTTGAGCGGGTTGCGAGCTTGTTACGCGCACCCGCCGGCTGGCGCTACTCGTGCTGCTGTCACACACGTTCGATGATGATCGCCGGGGCCATGCCGCCCGCAGCGCACATCGTCACCAGCCCGCGCTTCAATCCCTGGCGCTCAAGCTCGTCGAGCAGCGTGCCGATCAGGATCGAGCCGGTGGCGCCGATCGGATGGCCAAGCGCGCAAGCGCCGCCGTTGACGTTGACCTTCGAGCGGTCGAGCTTGAGATCGCGGATGAATTTCTCGGCAACAACGGCAAACGCCTCGTTGATTTCCCAAAGATCGATATCGTCGACCGTCAGCCCCGCCTTCGCCAACACCTTGCGTGCCGCCGGGACGGGCGCATTGAGCATCAGCGTCGGGCAATCGCCGATATTGGCGGTGGCGACGATCCGTGCGCGCGGCTTCAGGCCGTGCGCGTCGGCATAGGCCTTCGAGCACAGCAGGATCGCTGCAGCGCCGTCGACGACACCTGACGAATTGCCGGCGTGGTGGACGCCGCTGAATTCAAGGCCCGGATATTTCGCGGTGATCGACTGGCGGAAGGTCTGGCCGTCGGGCTGAATCGAGACGTCGGCGACGACGTCGAACGACGCCTTCAACCCGGCAAGGCCTTCAGCAGTAGTTTGCGGCCGCGGAAACTCCTCATGGTCGAGCGCGATGCTGCCGTCTTCGTTGAAAACGGTGACGAGGCTTTTGGCAAAGCGGCCTTCCTTGATCGCAATGTCGGCACGTCGCTGGCTTTCGAGCCCGAGGGCATCGACATCGGCCCGTGTGATGCCTTCGAGCGCTGCGATCGCGTCGCCGCAGACGCCCTGATGCGATTGCGGATGCATCGCCTGTAGGTGCGCATTGCCCGACCCCATGCCGAGCGGGGCCGTGCCAGCGGCGGCATCGGCAGCGGCAACTTCGGCGTGGTAAGACATCATTTCGGTGCCGCCGGCGATGACGCAGTCTTCCATGCCCGACATGACCTGAGCGGCGGCAAGGCTGACGCTGGTGATGCCGCCGCCGCAGAACCGGTCGAGCGTCATGCCGCTGGCCCGGATGTCATAGCCTGCATCGAGCGCAGCCATGCGACCGAGGTCGCCGCCCTGCTTGCCGCGCTGCGAACTTGTGCTCCAGATAATGTCGTCTACCGTTGCGGTATCGAGATTGTTGCGTTCACGGAGCGCCTTCAGCACGGTCGCCGCCAGATGCTGCGGATGCAGGTGCGCCAGCGCGCCCTTGCCGGGCTTCCCAATGCCGCGCGGCGTTCGCACGGCGTCGATGATATAGGCTTCGGACATGGACGTTCCTTCCCAAGATTTGCGGCAGTCGATCTGCCGTCGCGTTCGCTGCCAGCGTTCCGGCTGGATGACGGTGCCGGCTGCAGGAATCGAACCCGCGACCCCCTGATTACAAATCAGGTGCTCTACCAACTGAGCTAAGCCGGCTTGTCCGCGTCTATGCGGCCGGAGCGCGCGGCGTTCAAGCCTCCGACGGCGATCGCGCTTCAATCACCAGAGCGTGGATACCGCCAGGTGCCATCAGGTCGCCGAGCGCGCTGTACACCAGCCGCTGACGCGCCAGCCGTGATTGACCGGCAAATGCGTCTGCGGTGATGCGAACGGTAAAATGGCTCTCGCCAGTGCCCGAGTGACCAGCGTGACCGCTGTGATCATCGCTGTCGTCGATAACCTCGAGCCCGGCGGGAGCCAGTGCGGCCGTCAGCCGCGCCGTGATAATTCGTGCAATCGGTCCCATCGGACGCTCCCATCTGCTTGCTGAAGCCCTTATATGACTGGGCGACCGATACCAGAGGCGAGAGCGACGCAAACGTTGAGTGAAGGACAATCCACCCGCCGCCCGCGGTTTCACGGCCGCGTCGAACTTCCCGAGCCAACGCAGTGCGGCCATGCCGGTTGCGCTGACGCAGCGGAGTTTCGAGCGCCGCTGTCGAATCGTGTCCCGGGTGCCGTCGGCGGCTGGCAGTGGCTTTGCCTCGATCATGTCCGCGCCTTCAATAACAGTTATAACTTTTTCGACGGCATGAGTCCTGACGCGATTTCTGCTGCGCAATCGCCGCTGGCGGGATGGGAACGCGCTGCGCATGACCCGGCAGGGCGTCTGCTGGACCCTCTGGGCGTACTCGAAGGGCGGTATGGCGGTGCCGTCTTTGCAGCGCGCCGGGCACGTTCGGGTGCCGTGCTCAGTGATGCCGATCTCGCAGCTTTACAGACACTTGGCCTCGCCGCCGATGCCACGCTCGCCGACATTCGGCAGGCGTACAAGGCGTTGGCGCGGCGCTACCATCCCGATAGCAACGGCGGTGACCGTGCGCACGAACGCAAGTTGCAGCAGGTGCTCGAGGCTTATACCCATCTGAAAGCTGCGACGGCCTTTGCCCGCGGTGCGCCGCCACGCGGTAACGGTCCCTAAGGATTGTTCCGGCATCTTCACAACAATCAATTGCAGTCGCCTTGCGGTCGTTGTCGTGAGCGGAGCGCTTTTGGAACAACGCGCAGCGTGGGGGCGGTAATTTGCGCAAAGTGAAAACGACGATGCGGTCGGGGGCCGCGTGGCTGGCGCGTTTCCTGCTCAGCACGGGGCCCGAGGTCACGCCCGGGCTACGGCGTGAATTGATTCGCAGTCTTTATGAAACGCTTCCGATCTTTTCGGGTGGCGCGCTGAGCACGATCGGTGCTGCGGCGGTCATGATGATGCGACTGCCGGAGCCGAAATTTATGCTCTGGTTCGCGCTCGAGGTGGTGATGGGCGTGATGCGCCTCGGGCTCGTGGCGATCAGCCGACGCGCGGCGGCGATTGGTTTCGAGCCGCCGAGCGACGGGCTGGTGATCATCGAAGTCGTTTCCCCGATGGTCGTCGCCTTCGGCATTTGGATTTGCATGACAAGCGGCGATTCGTTCGCTTTTCTATTAGCATGGATGTCGGCGGCGGCGCTGATCGGCGAGGCCTGCATGCGGACGCTTGCGGCGCCGCGTCTCGTTACGGTCATCACCTTGCTCGGCGCGATTCCCTGCGCACTCGGCTGTCTCGCCTCGGCAGGCCAGTTCATGGATGTGGCGGCGCTACTCACGATTTTGTACGCCGCCAGCATGCGCATCGCAGCGGTGCGTCTTAATTCTATCCTGACCACGACGATGCGCGCCGAGCGCGAAAACGATCACCGGGCGCGGCATGACAAGCTGACCGGTCTCCTCAACCGTGCCGGGCTTGAGCGCGAGATGGAGCTGCTGCGCCTCGAATACCCCGACAGCAACCTCACGCTGTTCTTCCTCGATCTGGATGGGTTCAAGCAGGTCAATGACAGCGAAGGCCATGCGGCGGGTGACCGGGTGTTGCGGATTGTCGCGGAGCATCTGCTGGCCATTGCGGCCCCGCGCGATATCGTCGCGCGGGTCGGCGGCGACGAGTTCGTGATCGTGTCGGCACTGGACATGTTGCGTCAAAGCGAATTCGCGAACGCCATCATCGCGTCGATCGCGCGGGCCAGCTCCAAGCTGGTGGAATCGACATCGATCGGCGCCAGCGTGGGGATCGCACAGTCGGACGAGTTTGGCGAAGATCTTGGAACGCTGATGGGCGCGGCCGATGGCGCGCTGTACAAAGCCAAGCAATCGGGCGGTGCACGCTTTATTTTAGCTGCCGCGACCGACGACCGTGTCGGGCATGCGACGATACGTCGCAGCAATCGAGCGTTTCCGTCGCGACGAAAGCTTGACCGCAGCGAATCCGATGCAATTTGAAGGGCGTAGCAGCCGCAGCCAATAGCCGTCTAGTTGTCGCAGTGCCAATCTATGGCGCAACTGGCGCGAAAAGCTGATCGGTAGCTTACTGCTAACCCACTGACAACACTGAAAGTACGTCGCACAGGGTCAGGCAGGCGCTATTCGCTATGGCTGGTAACTTTGGTTCCACACTGTTAACCATATTTGCTGGTCAACAAATAAGTGGGAGCGATCGTCGATAAAAAACAAGATTAAACGGGTAGCGAACGAGCCACATGTCATAGCCGAAGCGTTAGAGCTTCGATCGGATGAGAAACGATCAGCACGACGTGCGGATCATTGTGGCTAATCGACATCCCGACAGTTCAACCAAGGTGTGCGCAGCAGCCCTCGAGCTGGACGCGCTTCTCGATTGAGCTGTTTACCAGGGACGCATGTCTTCGCCGCTGGGGGGCGAGTAAATCAGGGCTACGATCCAGGTCATGATGCTCTCCGTCGGTTGAAGTCAGGGATTACCAGGGACGCATGTCTTCGCCGCTGGGGGGCGAGTAAATCAGGGCTA
>JBBRRA010000018.1:0-18202 GCA_038225475.1 Sphingomonadales bacterium | reverse complement strand
GCCGAACAGCGGCATAGCTCTCCACGGCAAACATCCCCGGCCGCTCCCAAAAAGAGCAGCCTACCAACGGCCGGATTTTACTCCGCCACGCTCAGCACCACACCGGCGTTCCGATGGCCTGCTTTGTCACCGCCGCATCCACGGGCGAGCGCTCCAAGACCCTCGCGCACGATCTTGTCGGCGCGATCGTCGATCGAGCTCGCTTGCTGCTGGTCTAGACTGGCGAATAGCGTGCGAACATCGGCGAGCTTGCGCGCGTGTCTGACAAGGGCTTCTGCGAGATCGGTGGTGCCGAGGGTTTCCTTGATCTCGCGCTGGCCGATCGCCGCGCGGAGACGGTCGGGCACCGCCATGCGGAACCACCAGAAGCTCGACCGTTTAGGCTTGTAAGGACCTGCCACGCGGACTCTCACTTTGTACCACCCTTTTGTACCACTGGGCGGCTTGAAAGTCGAGAAAATGCGTCGGTTCGGCAGAAACCCTTGGGTTTTTCCAAGGATGGTGACCCCTACGGGAATCGAACCCGTGCTTCAGCCGTGAAAGGGCCGCGTCCTAACCGCTAGACGAAGGGGCCATAGCGTGGACGGACGGGCTAAGGCCAAGCGGCCGTTGCGTCAAGGCCGTCACGTCTTCTCGGCGCGCACAATGATGATCGCCGCCACCGCGAGCAGCAGGATCGCGCCCGCTTCGAACACGATGTTCTCCGCCGCCATGTTCTTGCCCTGCAGCACGATCAACCGCGCCAGCGCGGTAATCGCAATGAAGATCGGGTACACGAATGTCGACCCGCGGCCGATATAGAACACCGCGATCATGCCGATCACTTCGGTGTACAGGAACATCAGCAGAATATCGGCAAGGTTGATCGACTGTACCTGGACCACGCGCCAGACTTCGATGCCCGCCGCTTCCATCGTCATCGCGGCGATAACGATCAGCAGCAGTCGTTCGGCAACCCGGAAGCCGCGCGCCGCCAGCGGGTCGGGCGGCGCATGGGGAAGTTCGTTCGGTTCCATCGCACCCCATCCTGTCGCAAGCCGGATCGCCCCTGCGGAAATCTACGCGAGGCGCAGGCGATAAGCTAGCCGGGTAAGCCACTTCGTCGAATGCGCGCTGCCGTCAAAACGCATCGGCCCATGCAATGTCGTCGAGATGTACCTCGGCTGCCGGCGTGCGGCCCCAGTCATCGCGCTGGACACGCCCGGCGATGTAGATCTGCCGCCCGACCGCACCGGCGAGCGCCGCCCCGAGCGGGGTGTCGGCGTGGCGGAATGCCATCGCCTTCAACCGCGCCCCGTCGGCACCCTTCAGGATGACTCGGACATGCGCGGTGCCGACGATGTCGCAGGTCATCACGGTCCACGGTCCCGCCGCGATGCGCGGGTGTGGCCAGCCCTGCCCATAGGGCCCGGCCCCGTCGAGCACTTCGGCAAGCTCGACGCTGACCCCGCGCGGCGTCAGCGCGCCGTCGCACAGCAGATCGCGCGCGCCCTGTGCCCGGCCGATGTCGTGGCCCAGCCGCTCGCCGAGGAACGCGGTAAATTCGGCGATGCGCGCCGGATCGATCGTGATTCCCGCCGCCATCGCATGGCCACCGCCCGCGATCAGCAGCCCATGATCCTTTGCGGCGAGCACGGCACCGCCGAGGTCGACGCCCGGCACCGACCGGCCCGAGCCTTTCGCCACGCCGCTGCCATCGAGCGCGATGACGATCGCCGGGCGGTGCATCCGGTCTTTCAGCCGCGACGCGACAATGCCGATCACGCCGGGGTGCCAGCCCTCGCCTGCAACGACGGCGACCGCCTCGTTCATGCAGCCCGCCGCGCGCGCCACCGCCTCGTCGGTGACTTCGGCTTCGATCGCCTTGCGCTCACCGTTCAAGCGGTCGAGTTCGGCTGCGAGTATCGCCGCCTCCGCCGCGTCATCGGTCGTCAGCAGCCGGACGCCAAGGTCGGACTTGCCGACGCGGCCGCCGGCGTTGATGCGCGGACCAAGCGCAAAGCCAAGGTCCTTTGCCGTCGGCGCGCGCTCGATCGCCGCGACATCGATCAACGCCGCCATGCCGGGGTTGCGCCGCGTCGCCATGACCTTGAGCCCCTGCGCGACAAACGCCCGGTTCAGCCCCGTCAACGGCACGACATCGGCGACCGTGCCGAGCGCCACCAGATCGAGCAGGTCGAGCAGTTTCGGCTCGGACCGCGCCGCGAACCAGCCGCGCCCGCGCAACGTCCGCACCAGCGCAACGCCGAGCAGAAACGCCATGCCGACCGCTGCCAGATGCCCGAAACCATGCGCCTCCGCGCCCTCGTCGAGCCGGTTCGGATTGACCACCGCGCACGCCGGCGGCAGCGCGGTCGACGCCTGATGATGATCGATGACGATGACATCGAGGCCTTCGGCCTGCGCGCGCGCCAGCGCCTCGAACCCCTGTGTGCCGCAATCGACGGTGACCACCAGCTCCGCACCCGCCGTGCGCAGCGCCGCCATTGCGTCGGCGCTCGGGCCATAGCCTTCGAGCAGCCGGTCGGGGATATAGGCGCTTACCACGCCGCCGCAGCTGCGGATCACCCGGACCAGCAGCGCCGCGCTGGTTGCGCCGTCGACATCATAGTCGCCGAAGATGACGATGCTCTGCCGCGCCGCGACCGCATCGGCGACGCGCGTGGCCGCAGTGTCCATGTCGCGAAAAATCGACGGATCGGGCAGCCAGTCGCGCACCCGCGCGCTCAGCAACCGGTCGATGTCGCGAACATCGGCGCCGCGCGCGCGGAACAGCTGGTGGACCACATCGCTCAATCCCGACGCCGCCCCCGCGCCCGGATCGGGCAGCGCGCCGCCGCGCCACGTCCACGCCTGACCAAGCACCGAGCGCTCGACGTTGAAAACGGCGGTCATCGCATCAGCCGCGCGGGCCCTTGCGGTGTTCGCCGCTGACCCAGCGGACGGTTCCCGACGACGCGCGCATGACGACGCTTTGCGTAGTGACGGTGCCGTCGCGGCGGCGCTTGACGCCCTGCAGCAGCGACCCGTCGGTAACGCCGGTCGCGGCAAAGATCGTATCGCCGCGCGCCAGATCCTTCAGGTCATAAATCCGCGCGAGATCGGTGATGCCGAGGCGGTGCGCACGCCCGCGCTCGTCGTCGTTGCGGAACACCAGCCGCGCCTGCATCTGCCCACCGACGCACCGCAGTGCCGCCGCCGCCAGCACGCCCTCGGGCGCGCCGCCGCTGCCCAGGTAAATGTCGATGCCGGTATCGGGATTGGTGGTCGCGATGATGCCGGCGACGTCGCCGTCGGGGATCAGCATGATGCCGCAGCCCAGCTTGCGCAGCTCGGCGACCAGCGTCTCGTGCCGCGGCCGGTCGAGCACGCACGCCATGATTTCGCCCGGCTGAACACCCTTGGCGCTGGCGAGCGCGTGGACGTTCTCGGTCACCGACTTGCGCAGGTCGATCAGTCCCGGCGCATAGCCCGGCCCGATCGCAATCTTGTCCATATAGGTGTCGGGCGCATTGAGCAGCCCGCCCTCCTCCGAAATCGCCAGCACCGCCAGCGCATTAGGGCCCGCCTTGGCGGTGATCGTCGTGCCTTCGAGCGGGTCGAGCGCAATGTCGATCTTGGGCCCGGTGCCGATCGCCCGGCCGACCTTTTCGCCGATAAACAGCATCGGTGCCTCGTCGCGCTCGCCTTCGCCGATGACGATCGTGCCGTCGAAATCGAGCCTGTTGAGCGCGTCGCGCATCGCCTCGACGGCGGCGGCGTCGGCGGCATGTTCGTCACCGCGCCCGACCTGCTTGGCCGCCGCGATCGCTGCATATTCGGTGACGCGCACCATTTCGAGCACGAGCACGCGGTCGAGCGTCTGGCTGCGTTCCATCGGGTAACTCCGTTCAGAAATCGAGGATATGAAGCATCAACGGCGGTGCCGTGACACTGTTCGAACTCGCCATGCGCAACAGCGCCGCATCGACCGCCGATTGGCGGCTGCGATGCGTGACCATTACGACGTACACGCCGCCGTCGCTGCTGTGGCCGCGCTGAATCAGACTTTCGATCGAAACCCCTGCATCGCCCAGCGCCGTGGTCAGCTCGGCGAGCACGCCGGGGCGGTCGGCAACCGTCAGCCGCAGGTAAAACCGTCCGTCGAGCGCGCTGGCATTGGCAGCCGGCAGCGGCAGCAGCCGCGCGGTCGGCATCGCAAACGCCGGCCCGACTTCGCCGCGCGCCACGTCGATCAGGTCGGCGACGACGGCGCTCGCGGTCGGCCCTTCGCCCGCGCCGCGGCCCTGGAACAACAGCCGCCCGACGAAATTGCCCTCCGCGACCACCGCGTTCAACGCGCCGTCGACATGCGCGAGCGGGTGCGCATGCGGCACCAGACACGGGTGCACGCGTTGAAACAGCGCGCCGCCGTCGGCACTCGCCAGCCCGACCAGCTTGATCCGGAAGCCGAGCGCCGCAGCGTAATCGATATCGGCAAGCTCGACCCGGCGGATGCCCTCGACCGCCACCGCACCGAAATCGATCCGCGCGCCGAACGCCAGCGCGGCAAGGATCGACAATTTATGCGCAGCGTCGATGCCGTCGATGTCGAAGCTGGGGTCGGCCTCGGCATAGCCCTGCGCCTGCGCGTCGGCGAGCACCGCGCCGAACGCCAGCCGCTCGGCCTCCATGCGCGACAGGATATAATTGCAGGTGCCGTTGAGGATGCCGTAAATCCGCTCGATCGCGTTCGCCGCCGCGCCCTCGCGCAGCCCCTTGATGACCGGGATGCCGCCCGCAACTGCCGCCTCGTACTTCAACGGCGCGGCATGCGCCTCGGCGAGCGCCGCGAGCTCGAGGCCGTGGTGCGCCAGCATCGCCTTGTTCGCCGTCACGAACGGCTTGCCCGCCCCCAAAGTGGTCCGCGCCAGCGTCAGCGCCGGCCCGTCGGCACCGCCGATCAGCTCGACGACGACATCGACATCGTCGCGGTGGCTCAGCGTGGTGGCGTCATCGACCCAGTGAAACCGCGCCAGATCGACGCCGCGCTCGCGGCTGCGGTCGCGCGCGCTGACCGCGGAAACCTCGATCCGCCGGTCGGCGCGGCGCTCGATCAGCGCGGCATTGGCGTCGAGCAGCTTGACTACGCCCGCACCCACGGTGCCAAGGCCGGCAAGGCCGACGCGCAACGGGCGGATCATAGCGCCGCCGTCTTCGCCGGTGTATTCACCCCCATCGACGCCAGATACTTCTTCACGCCGCGCGCCGCCTGACGGATGCGGTGTTCGTTTTCGACCAGCGCGATGCGGACAAAGCCTTCGCCCTCCTCGCCGAAACCGGTGCCCGGCGCGACCGCGACCTGCGCGTGGGTAATTAGCTGCTTTGAAAACTCGACCGCGCCGAGGTGGCGGAGCGCGGGCGGGATCGGCGTCCAGGCAAACATGCTGGCACGCGGCGTCGGGATGTCCCAGCCGGCGCGCGCAAAGCTTTCGATCAGCACGTCGCGGCGGCGCTTATACAGCGCGCGATGGTCGGCGATGCAGTCCTGCGGGCCGTTGAGCGCCGCGACCGCAGCTGCCTGGATCGGCGTGAACGCGCCGTAATCGAGATACGACTTCACCCGCGTCAGCGCCGCGATCAGCTGGCGGTTGCCGACGGCGAAACCGATGCGCCAGCCCGCCATCGAATAAGTCTTCGACATCGAGGTGAATTCGATCGCCACGTCCATCGCGCCGGGGACCTGCAGGATCGACGGCGTCGGCACGTCGTCGAAGTAGATCTCGGCATAAGCGAGATCGGAAATCACCCAGATCTTGTGCGCCTTGGCGAACGCCACGACCTGTTCGTAGAACGCGAGGTCGACCGTCTCGGCGGTCGGGTTCGACGGATAGCCCATCACCAGCACCGTCGGGCGTGGCACGGTATAGCGCATCGCATGTTCGAGCTTGTCGAAGAAATCGGGGCCCGGCGACGCGGGGATCGACCGGATCGTGCAGCCCGCGATGATGAACCCGAACATGTGAATCGGATAGCTCGGGTTCGGCGCAAGGACGACGTCGCCCGGCGCGGTGATCGCCTGCGCCAGATTGGCCAGCCCCTCCTTCGAGCCCAGCGTCACGACCACTTCGCTGTCGGGGTCGACCTCGACGCCGAAACGCCGCGCATAATAGGCGGCCTGCGCCTTGCGCAGTCCCGGAATGCCCTTCGATGCCGAATAGCCGTGCGCATCGGGCTTCGCGGCGACTTCGGCAAGCTTGGCGATCACATGCGGCGGCGGCGGCGAATCGGGGTTACCCATGCCGAGATCGACAATGTCCTCGCCGCGACCGCGCGCCGCTGCCTTGAGCGCGTTGACTTCGGCAAAGACATAGGGCGGCAAGCGCCGGATGCGATAGAATTCTTCGGTCATTGTCGACACGCCTTCAGGGCACGGACCGGGCTGATCCGGCGCGCCCTGCCCATGCCACAGCGCGCCGCCGATGGCGAGCCGCCACCGGCGCGCCGCTGCTCCGTTATCGCTTACATTGCTGCAGGCGGCGTGGTCGTGGTCGTCGTCGTGGTCTTGTGCATCATGTGATGGTGGTGATGATGGTGCATCATCATCTTGCCGCCCATCGGTGCGGCCATGCCCTTGCCGCCATGACGATCACCGACGCCGCCGGTCTTTTCGGCCTGGTCGGCGGTCAGCGCATAGCGTTCGGTCGTCGCCGACTGGTCGCAGCTATCCTGAACCTTCGCGCTGCACTTGGGCAACGCCTTCATCGCGGCGGCGTCCTGTGCCAGTGCGGGCATCGCGAATCCGGCCATCGACAACACGCCGAGCGCAACAATGATCTTCTTCATGTCGAACCAACTCCCCTTGAGATCGCGGCCGCCTGGTCCAGGTCGGTGAACAAGCTATATACCGGCAAAGTTGCCGCCGCCAACCCCTTCGGCTTGCCCCGTGCCGCGCGGCGGTCCACACCGGGCGAACGCAGTTGCAGGAGCGTCCCGATGCCAGATCCCGCCCCCCAGACCGCCGCTCCGACCGACCTTGGCGGCGTCGAACAGTTTCAGCGCTGGACGCACCTGCTGGGACGCGGGCAGCAGCTGATGCTCGAGTTCATGACCCGCGAACAGCCCGGTGGCGCGCCGTCGCTCGGCCCCGATCCGCTCGGGCTTTCGGCGATCTGGCAGCAGGCAGCGACCGCGTTTGCGACCGAGCCGACTAAGTTCATCGAGCTGCAGACGCGCTTCATGGCCGACAGCATGGCGCTGTGGCAGTCGTTCCTGACCGGTGCGCCGGCCACCAGCCCGGTCGCTGCCATAAAGGACAAGCGCTTTGCCGATCCCGCGTGGCATGACTTGCCGGGGTTCGATTTCCTCAAGCAGTCGTACCTGCTGACGTCGCACTATATCATGCAGGCCACCGGCGACCTCGACGGCCTCGACGACCGCGCACGCGCCAAGGCGCTGTTCCATACCCGCCAGTTCGTCGATGCGATGAGCCCGTCGAACTTCCCGCTGACCAACCCCGCGGTGCTCAAGGCGACCGTCGACAGCGGCGGCGAAAATCTGATCAAGGGGCTCGAACATCTGCTCGGCGACCTGAGCGCCGGGCGCATGAAGATGACCGATGAAAACGCCTTCGAGGTCGGGCGCAACGTCGCCGCCACGCCGGGCAGCGTGATCTTTGAAAACCGGCTGTTCCAGCTGATCCAATATGCGCCGGCCACGCCGCTGGTCGCCGAAATCCCGCTGCTGATCTTTCCGCCGTGGATCAACAAATTCTACATCCTCGACCTGACGGCGGAAAAAAGCTTCATCGGCTGGGCGGTCGCGCAGGGGCTGACGGTGTTTGTCGTGTCGTGGAAGTCGGCGGATGCGAGCATCGCCGATGCCACGCTCGACACCTATGTCGGCGAGGGGCAGCTGCTCGCGATCGCCAAGACGATCGAGGCGACGGGTGCCCCCGCGGTCAACACAATCGGCTATTGTGTGGCGGGCACTACGCTTGCAGCGACACTCGCGCTGCTCGAGGCCAAGGGTCAGGCCGACAAGGTCCGCAGCGCGACGTTCTTCACCGCGCAGATCGATTTCAGCAATGCGGGCGATCTCAACGTCTTTGTCGACGATGCGCAGCTCGACAGCATTACCAAGCTGACCGAGGGCAAGGGCTATCTCGACGGGCGCTATATGGCGACGACGTTCAACATGCTGCGGTCGAACGACCTGATCTGGAACTACGTCGTCAATAACTATCTGCTGGGCAAGGATTACTTCCCGTTCGACCTGTTATACTGGAATTCGGACGCGACCAATGTGCCGGCGTGCTGGCACCTGAGCTATCTCAAGGACATGTACCGCGACAACCTGCTGGTAAAACCCGGTGGCATCAGCGTTGCCGGCGTGCCGATCGACCTGCGCACGGTCAAGACACCGAGCTATATTCAGGCCGGGCGTGAAGACCACATCGCACCGGCGCAGTCGGTCTATAAAATGGTGCATGTGTTCGGCGGTCCGATGCGCTTCACGCTGGCCGGATCGGGGCATATCGCCGGGGTGGTCAACCCGCCGGCGCAGCATAAATATCAGTTCTGGAGCAATCCGGCGCTGCCGCCCGCGCTCGACGACTTCATTGCCGGAGCGACCGAGACCAAGGGCAGCTGGTGGCCCGACTGGCTGGCGTGGCTGCTGCCGCAATCGGGCGCGCAGGTCCCCGCGCGCGTCCCCGGCGACGGCCCGCTCGCGGTGATCGAGCCGGCGCCGGGGCGGTTCGTCAAAGAACGGATCTAGCGCCGCCCCATGCCGGGCATGATCGGCGGCGGCGGCCGCGATCGGTCACGGCGGGGCAGCTGCGCCTGATAGGCGATCGCGCAATGTTCGGTGCAATAGGGAAAGCTCGCCTGGCTCGGCTTGCCGCAAAAGTGGAAATTCGCCTCGCCGGGGTGACCGATCGGCCATTTGCAGATCTTTTCGCTCAGATCGAGCAGCGTCGTGCGCGTCGGCTTGCGCGGCGCTGCCACCACCGCACGTGCGGGCTTGCGCGGGGCCGGACGTGCGGCAGGCTCGGCCGCGTCGCTGCCGGGGGCGGCGCTGGCGACCGGCGGGGCGGCGACGACATCGACGGTGTCGCTCGACTTCACCGGCGATGGCCGCGCCTGCAGCCCGAGGCGGTGCGCCTTGCCGATCACCGCATTACGGCTGACGCCTTCGCCCAGCGTGTCGGCGATCTGGCTGGCGGTCATCCCCGCCTCCCAGCTTTTACGCAGCGTTTCGATCCGTTCGTCGGTCCACGACATTCGCACGTCCCTTATTGGGTAAATCGCCTGCGGCCGGTTGCCGGTCATGCCCCTCACGTCTAAAGCAGGGGGATGCTCGATAAAACCGCAAATATTCCGCTGGCGCGCCACGCCGAACCGGGGGTGATCGTCATCCCCGGAGTCAACTGGCAAGGTCTGAAGACCCTCTATTTGAAGGAAGTGCGGCGTTTCTTCAAGGTCCAGCTGCAAACTGTCTGGGCTCCGGCGATGACGACGCTGCTGTTTCTGGCGATTTTCGCGCTGGCGCTGGGCCGCGCCAAGCCGAGCGTGATGGGCGTCCGCTATGCCGATTTCCTTGGGCCCGGCCTGATCGTGATGGGCATGATCCAGAATAGTTTTGCCAATACGTCGTCGTCGCTGCTGATCGGCAAGATCCAGGGGACGATCATCGATGTGCTGATGCCGCCGATTTCGAATGCCGAGCTGCTGGTGTCATGGGTGGCGGGCGCGGTGACGCGCGCGTGGCTGGTCGGCGGCGCGGTCTATGTCGCGATGCTGATTGCGCCCGGCGTCGATGTGCCGATCAACAACCTCGGCGTGGTGCTGTATTTCGGCACGATGGGCGCGATGATGCTGGCGCTGCTCGGCGTGCTGACGGGCATCTGGGCCGACAAGTTCGACCACGCCGCCGCGATCACCAATTTCGTCATTCAACCGCTGACGCTGTTGTCGGGAACCTTCTATGCGATCGACAAGGTGTCGCCGGCGATGCGGACGATCAGCCATCTGAACCCGTTTTTCTACATCATCGACGGCTTCCGGTTCGGCTTCCTGGGGGTCAGCGACGGGCTGGCGTGGCAGGGGGCAGCGGTGTTGCTGGTGGTCGATCTGCTGCTGTGGGTCGCGTGCTACCAGATCCTGAAATCGGGCTGGCGGCTCAAGGCGTGAAGCGCCTCGCGGTTCTGCTCGCGCTGGGGCTGGCGACGCCGGCGCTGGCGAGCGACTATGACCGGCCCGACAAGCTGGTGGCGTTGCCCGACGGGCGGCAGATGAACCTGTATTGCACCGGCAGCGGCAAGCCGACCGTGCTGCTGGAGGCGGGCTATCAGGCGTGGAGCTTTGCGTGGGTGACCACGCAGCTGGCGATCGAGAAGAAACACCGCGTTTGCTCGTATGACCGCGCCGGGTTGGGCTTCAGCGACCCCGGCCCGTCGCCGCGCGACGGCGCGCATATCGCCGCCGATCTCGATGCGCTGATTACCGCCGCCAAGCTGAAGCCGCCGTTCGTGCTGGTCGGCCATTCGGCGGGCGGGCTGTCGATGCGGCTGCTCGCCGACCGCCGCCCGGACGACATTGCGGGCATGGTGTTCGTCGACAGCTCGGTCGAAGGCCAGTTCGCCGGGCGCGAGGACTCGGTCCACGCCGTCGCAGCCGGCTATTATAAATGCGAGGCCGCCGCGAAGGCGGGCAAGCTGCCGAGCGCGGCGTTGCCCGACTGCCCCAGCCCAGCGTTCGCGTGGATGCCGGCCGGCATGCGGGCCGAAGTCGAACGCCGCGGGCGCGGTCCCGACTATTGGCGAACGATGGGCAGCGAATATGAAAGCATCGGCACGCTGACCAGCGACGAGGTCCGCGCCGGGCGGCAATCCTATGGCGATCTGCCGATCGTCGTGCTGACGGCGGGCAATAACCCGCACTGGGCGGCGATGCATTCGGCGCTGGCCGGGCGCTCGACGCGGGGCATGCAGCACCTGTTCCCGACCAGCGGGCACCTGTTGCAGAATGAACACCCCGAGGCGGTTGCTGCCGCCGTCGATGAAGTCGTCGCCGCAGGGGTTGAGCAGCACCGGCACCCGCGCTAAATAGCGACCCTACAGGGCGGTCGCTGGGGCCGCCTTTTTTCGTTGCGGAGGCCCGCATCATGGCGATCACTGCCCTCATGCCGGTCTATGGCCGCTGCGAAGTCGAACCGGTGCGCGGCGAAGGCGTCTATCTGTACGACGCCGACGGCCATGAATGGCTCGATTTTGCCAGCGGCATCGCGGTCAACGCGCTCGGCCACGGCCATCCGCATCTGACCGCCGCGATCCAGAAACAGGCCGCGACGCTGATGCACACGTCGAACCTGTACAAGGTTCCAGCGCAGGCGCATCTGGCCCAGCGGCTGGTCGATCTGACCTTTGCCGACACGATGTTCTTCACCAACTCGGGCGCCGAATCGATCGAGTGCGCGGTCAAGACCTGCCGTCGCCATCAGTTCGTCGAAGGCCATCCCGAAAAATACCGCATCCTGACGTTTTCGAACGCGTTTCACGGCCGGACGATGACGGCGATCTCGGCGACCAACCAGGACAAGATGCGCGGCGGCTTCGAGCCGCTGCCCGACTGGTTCACCGTGCTGCCGTTCGACGATTTGAGCGCCGTCGAGGCGGCGTTCGACGGGCCGCTGGGCGACAGCATCGGCGGCATCATGGTCGAGCCGATCCAGGGCGAAGGCGGCGTGCGCCCGGCGAACCAGGCGTTCCTGCAGGGGCTGCGCGACCTTGCCGACAAGCATGGCGCGCTGCTGATCTTCGACGAGGTTCAGTGCGGCGTCGGGCGCACCGGGCATTTGTTCGCCTATCAGTATTTCGGCGTCACGCCCGACATCATGGCGATTGCCAAGGGCATCGGCGGCGGCTTTCCGGTGGGTGCCTGCCTCGCCACCGAAAAGGCGGCGAGCGGCATGGTCATCGGCACGCACGGGTCGACCTATGGCGGCAACCCGCTGGCGATGGCGGCGTGCGAAGCCGTGCTCGACGTGATCGCCGAACCGGCGTTCCTTGCGCATGTACAAGCGATGGGCGATCGGTTGCGCCAGGCGCTCGAGCAAATGATCCCCAACCACGACGAGCTGTTCGAAAGCGTCCGCGGCGTCGGGCTGATGCAGGGCATCAAGATGAAGTCCGACAGCCGCGCCTTCGTCAACCATGCGCGCAGCTTCGGCGTGCTGACCGTCGCTGCGGCCGACAATGTCGTGCGCGTGCTGCCGCCGCTGATTATCGACGAGACCCATATTCGCGAATTCGTCGACAAGCTGTCGGAGGCGGCGCGGCACTACCGCGTGGCTGCGGCGGCGTAGCCATGCCGCATTTCCTCGATCTTGCCGGTGCGGGTCGCGCCGGACTCCGCGCTATTCTCGACGAGGCGCACCGGCGCAAGGCGGCGCGTGCCGGGCTGCCGCGCGGCGCACCCGATGCCGATGCGCCGCTGGCCGGCCACACGCTGGCGATGCTGTTCGAAAAGCCGTCGACGCGGACGCGCTTTTCGTTCGACATGGCGATGCGGCAGTTGGGCGGCACGACGATCGTCGCAACCGCGGTCGACATGCAGCTCGGGCGCGGCGAGACGGTCGCCGATACCGCGCGCGTGCTGTCGCGTTTCGTCGATGCGGTGATGATCCGCGCCAATCTGCATGTCACGATGGAGGCGCTCGCCGAATTCGGCAGCGTTCCGGTGATCAATGGCCTGACCGACCTGACGCATCCGTGCCAGGCGATGGCCGACCTGATGACGGTCGAGGAAAAGCTCGGCCGCACGGTCGAGGACAGCTGCTGGGCATGGCTGGGCGACGGCAACAACATGGCGCATTCGCTGATCGAAGCCGCGAGCGTCATGGGGTTCGAGATGAAGCTCGGCATTCCCCACGGCCATGATCCCGATCAGGCGGTGGTGGCGATGGCCGAAGCGCGCGGCGGCAATATCGACGTCCTGCGCAGCGCCGCTGCAGCAATCGAGGATGTCGATGTCGTCGCCACCGACACCTGGGTGTCGATGGGACAGGAAAGCGCCAAGGACAAGCTGGCCGCGATGCTGCCGTTTCAGGTGACGGCGGCGCTGATGGCGCGCGCCAAGCCGAACGCGATCTTCCTCCATTGCCTGCCCGTCCACCGCGGCGAGGAGGTGACTGCCGACGTCATCGACGGCCCGCAGTCGGCGGTGTGGGACGAGGCGGAAAACCGCCTGCATGTTCAGAAAGCGATTCTGCTGTGGTGCCTGGGCAAATTATAGTCGAAGGCGTCGCCCCCGTCGCCGACCGCATTCTGGGATTTTCGGTCGGCGGGCGCAACGTGCGCGGCCGCGTCGTGCGGCTCGATGCCAGTCTCAACGCCGTGCTGGCGGGCCATGACTACCCGGCCCCGGTCGCGCGCCTGCTCGGCGAGGCGCTGGTACTGACGGCGCTGCTCGGCAGCATGCTGCGCGAGGACGAGGGGCAGTTGACGCTGCAGGCGCAAAGCAAGGGCGGCTTCGTCGACCTGCTCGTCTGCGATTACCGCGCCGGTGCTGTGCGCGGCTATCTGCGCCACGATGCAACGCGCGCGCTGCCCGACGGGGCCGACCTTGCGACGATCTTCGGCGACGGGCATCTGGCGATCACGCTCGATCCGACCGCGGCGGCCGAACGCTATCAGGGCATTGTGCCGCTCGAAGGCGCGTCGCTCGCCGACGCCGCCGAGGGTTATTTCACCAACTCCGAGCAGCTGCCGACGCTGGTCAAGCTGGCGATCGACGGCGACGCCGCGACCGGCTGGCGCGGCGGCGGCTTGCTCGTGCAGCATCTCGCGCGCGCCGAGATCGGCGGCGAGCGTCTGTCGCTTTCCGACATGCACCCCGATTGGCAGCATGTGCTCGCGCTCGCGGCGACGATGACCGACGCCGAGCTGACCGACGTGTCGCTGACCGAGGAAGTGCTGCTGTGGCGGCTGTTCCACGAGGAGGAAGTCCGCGTTCAGCCGGGGCCCACGCCGGTGCGCGGCTGCCGCTGTACGCTTGCGCACATCCGCGACGTGCTCGGCACCTTTCCCGCCGACGACCGCGCCGAAATGGCGGGCGACGACGGGCGCATCAAGGTCGACTGCGCATTTTGCGCGCGGCATTTCATGGTGGATTTATGAGCGCCCCGCTTGCCGTCATCCTGCTTTCGGGCGGACTCGATTCGACCACGGTGGCGGCGATCGCGCGCGAAGCGGGGTTCCGCCTGCTGGCGTTGACGATCGACTATAACCAGCGCCACCGGATCGAGCTTGACGCGGCCGCGCGCGTGGCGGCGGTTTATGCCGAGCGCCATATCGTGCTGCCGCTCGACCTGCGCGGGTTCGGCGGATCGGCGCTGACGGGCGACATCGACGTGCCGAAAGGCCACGCCGGCGATCCCGTCGAGCCGGGCATCCCGGTGACCTATGTTCCGGCACGCAACACGATATTCCTGTCGGTGGCGCTCGGCTGGGCGGAGGCTGCGGGCGCGCACGACCTGTTCATCGGCGTCAATGCGCTCGATTATTCGGGCTATCCCGATTGCCGTCCGGAATTCATCGCCGCGTTCGAAGCGCTGGCGAACATCGCCACCGCCGCCGGTGACAAGGGCGCGGCGTTCACGGTGCACACGCCGCTTGCTACGATGACCAAGGCAGACATCGTGCGCGAGGCGGCGCGGCTGAACGTCGACCTGTCGCAAACCTGGAGCTGCTACGATCCGGTGGGCGGGCGGCCCTGCGGTGCCTGCGATTCGTGCCGCCTGCGCGCCAAGGGTTTCGCCGAAGCCGGCATCGCCGATCCGGCGCTGGCATGACCTACGCGGTCAAGGAGCTTTACGTCACGCTGCAGGGCGAAGGCGCGCAAACCGGCCGCCGCGCGGTGTTCATGCGCTTTGCCGGGTGCAACCTGTGGAGCGGCCGCGAAGCCGACCGCGCGCACGCCGTCTGCCAGTTTTGCGATACCGATTTCGTCGGCACCGACGGGCCCGGCGGCGGCAAGTTCGCCGATGCCGCGAGCGTGGTCGCCGCCGCCGTCGCCGCATGGGGTCCGGGCGAGCAGCACCGCCTGATCGTCTGCACCGGCGGCGAGCCGTTATTGCAGCTCGATACCGCGCTGATCGACGCGCTGCACGCCGCCGGGTTCATGGTCGCGGTCGAGACCAACGGCACGCAGACGCCGCCGCCGGGGCTCGACTGGATTTGCGTCAGCCCAAAAGCGGATGCGCCGCTGCTGCTCCGCGGCGGCACCGAGCTCAAACTCGTCTATCCGCAGCCGCTCGCCCCGCCCGAGCGGTTCGCCGCGCTGCCGTTCGAGCATTTCTTCCTGCAGCCGATGGACGGTCCCGACGTGGCGGCGAACACGCAGGCCGCCATCGCCTATTGCCTCGCGCATCCGCAGTGGCGCCTCGGGCTGCAGACGCACAAGCTGACCGGGCTGCCTTAACCCCGCCCGCGATACGGCTCGACGCCCTGATCGGGGACCCAGACGCCGTCGGGCGCAGGTCCGGTCTGCCAGAACACGTCGATCGGAATGCCGCCGCGTGGGTACCAATAGCCGCCGATCCGCAGCCAGTGCGGGGCCATCTCGCGCACCAGCCGCAGCCCGATGCCGACGGTGCAGCTTTCATGGAACGCCGCGTGGTTGCGAAACGCGCCGAGGAACAGCTTAAGCGACTTCGACTCGACGATCGTCGTAGCCGGGACATAATCGATCACCAGATGCGCAAAGTCCGGCTGCCCGGTGACGGGGCACAGCGAGGTAAACTCGGGTGCGACGAAGCGCACCAGATACCGCTCGCCCGGATAGGGATTGGGCGGATAATCGAGCACCGCGGCTTCGGGGGACGCGGGCAAGGCGCTGGTCTGGCCCAGATGGGTAAGGTCGGTCATGCCGCTCGCTACCCGGCGCGGCTGCGTGCCGTCAAATCATCCGCTGACATTGCGCCAACCCGCCGCTATGTCAGGCGCACAAGTGGACCTTGGGGAGTTGAGTGAATGACGCCGTTGGTGACGACCGAGTGGCTCGCGGCCGAGCTTGGCAAGAATGACATTCGCGTCATCGACGCAACGCTGCCCGGCATCGGCGACGTCCGCGATTGCCGCGCCGAGTTCGAAGCCGCGCATATCCCCGGGGCGGTCTTCCTCGATCTCGACGAGCTGGTCGACGGCTCGAACCCGGTCCCGCACATGCTGCCGCCGCCCGAAAAGTTCGCCAGCCGGATGCAGGCGCTCGGCCTCGGCGATGGCAGCCGCATCGTCGTCTATGACAATTCGCCGCTGCATTCGTCGGCGCGCGCGTGGTGGATGCTGACGCTGTTCGGCGCGCATGAAGTCGCGATCCTCGATGGCGGGCTGGCGAAGTGGCAGGCCGAGGGCCGCAGCCTCGAATCGGGCAAGCCGGTCGTCCGCCACCGCCACTTCACCGTCTGGGCGGACACCAGCCACGTCCGTACGCTGGCGCAGATGACCGACAACCTGCGCAGCCACGCCGAGCAGGTCGTCGATGCCCGCCCCGCCGGGCGCTTCGCCGGAACCGATGCCGAGCCGCGCCACGGGCTGCGCAGCGGCCACATGCCCGGCGCGCGCAACCTGCCGGCGAACGACCTGTTCAACGCCGACGGCACGTGGAAGCAGGGCGACGCGCTTGCCGCCGCGTTCACCGCAGCCGGGGTCGATCTCGCCAAGCCGCTGGTCACCACCTGCGGGTCGGGCATCACCGCCGCCGTGCTGGCGTTCGGCGCGACGCTGCTCGGGACAAAACAGGTCGCGCTGTACGACGGCAGCTGGTCCGAATGGGGCGCGCAGGCGACAACGCCGGTGGTCACAGGCGCAGCTTGAAGACACCGACGCGGCTCATCCACGCCGGGCGCAAGCGCGAGTGGACGCGCGGTCCCGACATGCGCGCGGGCATCGTCAACCCGCCGGTGTGGCACGCCTCGACGATCCTGTTCGACGACCTCGCCAGCCTCGACGCGGCACGCAAGAACCCCGATGCCGGGCTGTTCTATGGGCGGCGCGGCACGCCGACGAGCTGGGCGCTCGAGGCGGCGCTGACCGAAATGGAGCCCGGCGCGGCGGGAACCAAGCTGTACCCGTCGGGCGTCGCGGCGATCGCCGCCGCGCTGCTGACGGTGGTCCGCAGCGGCGACCATGTGCTGATGGTCGATACCGCGTACGAACCAAGCCGCGCGTTCGCCAATGCGACGCTCAAACCGCTCGGCATCGAAACCAGCTTTTATGACCCCGCCGCCGATATCGCGCCGCTGATCCGGCCGAACACGCGCGCCATTTTGATCGAAAGCCCCGGCTCGCTCAGTTTCGAAGTGCAGGACGTTCCCGCGATCGTCGCCGCCGCGCAGGCGCACGGCATCGCCACGATCATGGACAACACCTGGGCGACGCCGCTGCTGTTCTCGCCGATCGCGCACGGCGTCGATTTCAGCATGCAGGCGCTGACCAAATATGTCGGCGGGCACAGCGACCTGATGATGGGATCGGTAACGACGACCGCGAAGTGGATCCGCAAACTTGCCGCCGCAAGCTACCGCCTCGGTTATTGCGTGTCGCCCGACGATGCCTATCTCGCGCTGCGCGGGCTGCGCACGCTCGACCTGCGGTTGCGGCAGCAAGGCGCAAGCGGGCTCCGCATTGCGCAATGGCTCGAAACCCACCCCGAAGTCGACCGCGTCCTCCACCCCGCGCTGCCGTCGCACCCCGGCCATGCGCTGTGGGCGCGCGATTTTGCGGGCGCGAGCGGGCTGTTCGGCTTCACGCTCAAAAGAGGGCTGCGCGCGCATACCGCCGCACTGATCGACCACCTCGACCATTTCGGCATCGGCTTTTCATGGGGCGGCTTCGAAAGCCTGATCCTGCCGGTCGAACTCGACGGCATCCGCACCGCGAGCGCAATCGAGTACCCAGGCAGCATCATCCGGCTGAGCATCGGGCTGGAGGATGCGGACGATCTCATCGAGGACTTGGCGCGGGGGTTGGAACGGTACGCGGCGGGGTTTTAACCCGGTAGATTTAGCTCAAGTCTCATATTAATGAGTCTTGCAACTTTCACCGTATAAGCTAGCGATAGCGCGGGCATAAGGGGGATATATCGTGTTTAAAAAGTTGTGTGCGTTTGCATTCATTGGGTTAGCTATGCCTGTGGCTGCGGAGACTATCGATAACTCGACG
>JBBRRA010000017.1:0-20965 GCA_038225475.1 Sphingomonadales bacterium | reverse complement strand
GATCGTCGCGGCGTGTGCAATCAGCGTTTGCGCCAAGTCCTTATGAAGATCGCCCCGTTCCAACGGGGCAGACCGGATCAGCACGCTGGCTGGTACCTGTGCCTCTACCTCCTGAAAGTCGAGCGACGCCGGGCTGATCAGTGACGGCGGCGTACCCTTGCCCTTCATGCGGATCGCATGATCTTTCTCACGCACGAGGCGAACAGCCTCGTCATAATCTGTCGTAAAGACCGCCTTTTCGCGAGTGTGGCGGTCTGGCCCGGCTGCCGGGTCAGCAAGGACATAGTTACCATCCTCGTCGCGCCACGGCCGCTCGATCGCGCCGGTCTTCGGGTTAGTCCTGGTGATAAGTGTGACCCTGGTCATCGCTCAGGCCCTCTCGTTCTTGGCGTGACGGGTATAAAAGGCCTGTAACTGGCTTCGTAGCGCATCAATTCTGTCGGCCCGTGTCTTTGCCGATAGGTCAGAAGCAGCCTTACGGCCGAGGAAATATGCGATGCGCTCCGCATTGGCCCCGCTCGGGTGCGGCAGCGCCGGCGCAATCTGGGAAGGGTTGATCAGCCCGCGCTCGACGAGATGAGCAAGGGCAGCAGCCGGCTTGTCTCCTAGGGGCTGCCAAATGGCGTTTTGGAGGTGACGGGATTCTTCGGCCAACAGCGTATCGATCATCGTGCGTA
Source organism: Sphingomonadales bacterium (assembly GCA_038225475.1). GTDB lineage: Bacteria > Pseudomonadota > Alphaproteobacteria > Sphingomonadales > Sphingomonadaceae > Polymorphobacter_B. Next base: position 20,288 of record JBBRRA010000017.1, on the reverse strand, counting down.
GCAGCGGCGAGCGGAGCATGGGCACCTGACCGTTGTAGTTTTCGCCATTAATGAACACTGGATAGCGCAGCGCCGAGGTGAAATGTGCCAAGCCGCGCGTCGATGGATCGAACAGTGCCGCGGTACTTGAGATGCCCAGCATCCTCGCCGGGGCGGCGGCGCACGAGTTCGATCGGGTCTTCGGCCACCTCCCCGACACGCGCGACAAGGCCTTTCTGGCGGGGCTGGTCCCGTGGGTTTTCGAGCGGACATGACAGCGCGGGTTCTCGTCTACGGCGCGACGGGCTTCAGCGGTGGCTTGCTCGTCGACGGATTGGGCGGCGAGCGCGTCGTGCTCGGTGGCCGCGACGCCGCCACACTTGCCCGCATGGCGGCGACGTCCGGTAGTGAGTGGCGGGCCTTCGGCCTCGACGAGGCGGCGGTTGTCGACGCAGCGCTCGGCGATGTCGCCGTGGTCGTCAACTGCGCCGGGCCGTTTCGCGAGACAGCGGCACCGATGATGGCAGCATGTCTGCGCAACGGCACGCACTACCTCGATATCGCGGGCGAATGGCCGGTATTCGCCCACGCGATGCAACTTACGGCCGCAGCCGCGGCGGCGAAGATCGTGTTGCTGCCCGGAATCGGCTTCTCGATCACGGCGACGGACTGTGTGTTGGCGATGGCGGCCGCGGCCATGCCCGACTGTGCCCGGTTGCGTCTTGCCGTTTCGCGGCCGCGTCGCATCGCTCGGGGTTCGGTGCAAACGATTCTCGCGCTGAACGACGCTGCTGTGCGCGTCCGCCGCTGCGGCGTCGTCGAGGCGCTGCCCGCCGGCCGCCTCTCTCGCGAATTCGATTTCGGGCAGGGCCCGGCCCACGCGGTCGCGGTGACGTGGCCCGATGTCTTCACCGCGCAGGGAACGACCGGGATCAATAACATTGAAACCTATATCGAGGGTGGATGGGGAACCCAAGCGGCGATCCGCGCCGGCGCGGTTTTTGCGCCTGTCACCGCGGCTGCTGCTGCGCCGTGGTTGCGTGCTGCGAGCGCCTTGAACGATTCCGCGCCCGCTAAAGCCGCCAGTGATCCGGGCATCGTCATCGTCGTGGAAGCGGAAGATCGCTGGCGCCGGGTGCAAACGCTGCGCCTTCGCAGCCTTGACGGCTATTCGGTGACCACCGCCACCGCCGCCGCGGCGGTGTGCAGAATTCTGGACGACGATATGCGTTTAAGGATTGAAGAAAAGGTGGGGTTCACCACTCCCGCACGTCTTTTCGGCGCGGACTTTATTCTGGGTCTGGGGTGCGCTGCGATGATCCCGGCGGCGAACGACAGAGGAAATTATGAACTTCATTGAATCGCTCGATGGCCAGCAAAGCCCACCGCCGTTCTTCTTTCCCGGCATGGTCATACGTAATTTTCTGCTCGCGGCGGACCAGGCGAAACTCCAAGCCTATTGCGACACATTCCTGAACATCACGCCGGTAAATTATTTCCAGGTGCTTGCGCCGCTCGTCTATCTCGCGATTAACAGCTATCCCAAGATGGTGCTCGAAGGGAACGAAGACCTCGGCTTCACCCGCCAGAACGAATATTTCCTGATGTTTCCCGTCCTTCGCTACACCGCGCTCGGAACGGTCCTGCTGCCGAGCGAGTTGACTTGGGTGTTTCCCTTTATCGGCGTCGACAACCCGACGTCGGCGATCGCCGGCCAGACCACGCTCGGATTCCCCAAGCTACTGGGCAAGATTTCAGTACAGACGGGTGCGGATGGGGCATTCGCTGGCGACGTCGTGATGCCTGGCTTTGCAACATTGTCGAAGAACAGCGCGCAAGAGAAGTTGCCAATTATCGCGATCAAGACTGGTGCTGCGCTGGCGGACGCCAATCCCGCTCCGCAAACGGCGGGCTTCCCGTGGGATCTCTTAAGTCACCCCGATGCGCAGGAAGGACTGACGAATACAGTGTTGGATGCGCTCGAGCTGGTCGAGGCAATTCCCGGCGTCTTTTCCGTGACAACCTTGAAACAGATTCGCAGCGCGATACAGCCTAGTTTTGCGGATATTCAACAGCTGCTGCGGGGCGAATGGCAATTGTCGAGCGCTAGCGCGCCGGTCACATGGGACGTTGCAACGGTTGCGATCCAAATTTGCGATAACGCCACGACGACGATCGCCGCAACCCTCGGGCTCGACACTGCACCGCAGCCGAACGGGGCGTTGGTTACGACAGCGCTTAGCGCTTATTCGATGACCGTCGACATGCGCTTCGCCAACTTCACGGGCTTGGACTGAACCGCCTAAAGAAATACGCGGTTTGGTGCGATGCCGAACCAAGAGGCTGCACCTGTCGCGATGTCGGCTATACTGCATCGAGAATGGGCTCATCCTGGTTGATCGGACTTTCGATGCAGGCCAATTGTCAAGCCGTAACCAGCTCGATGCTAGCCAAGATTCTTATCTAAACCAACGTCTAGTTTGGGTTCGCGCTCAGACCGTCGCGCGTGACTGGTAATGGGTCTCCCCGGCGCACGGAGGTGGCTGAACAAAGGTCCGCTTACCGCGAGCGGTTGCCCAGAAGCGGTCAGACCGGAACCGGCCCCCTTTTGGCCGAACCAAGAGGGCGGCCCGACGTCCGCTTATAGGCGGCGACGAAGACGTGGCCATCGTAGAATTGGGGTCGAAAGCCGACACTAAAATGTATCAAGTCATACACTGGTTACCACTTGACCATCTCCACCATCTATCTGCTACAGAGAATCGTCGAGCGGCATCGTCTACATGGTCGTAAGTGTCAGTTTTTGCTGGGGAACAAATAGCTGGGCGAGGCTCCTGCCGCCCCAGCCAGTCCCGCCATGTGGCCTGTAATTGAAACAGCGCGCTGCGATCCGAGATTTACGACCGGTAACTTGCGTCGTCGTGTCGCTTGGTCGATGGACACGCGGTGGACCGACTGCTTCCTCAGGGGCGTGCGCATCAAGGCCGTTGGGGCTGGATAGCGCTTAGTTTCGTCTTGTTCTTTGGTGCGATAGCGGTCGCGTGGATCGAGCGCCGTCCGCTTACGGCGCAAACGATCCGCACTTATCTCGTCGAAAATGGCGTCGACTCCATTGCGCACGTCTCCGAGGCTTCGCCGAGCCGGATTGTTTTTGATGACGTTCGTCTTGGCCCCACTGCGACCCCCGACATTGCCGCCCGCCGCATTATCGTCGATGTGGGTTGGGCAATGTTCGCACCGCGGATTGACGCGATTACACTGGACGCTGCCGTCGTACGCGCACACGTCGGCAAAGGTGGTATCAGCTTTGGGAGCTTAGACCATTTGATCCCGCCGGGGAGGTCGGTTCGTTTCCCGGCGATTGCAGTCAAATTTCACCGCGGACTTATTATCTTAGCCACGCCTGGGGGCCGGATTGTCGGGCACGTCGAAGCCTCGGGGCGGCTCGACCGCGATTTCAAGGCTTCAGTCAGGACCGATGAAACAGCGCTGCGGGTCAACGACTGCAGCACTATTGTGGGCGCTTCGGCGTTTCAAGTTGCGACGCAGACCGCAACATATGAGGTGAGTGGGCAGGGTAAGGCGCGATCGGTGGCCTGCGCGGGTGTTGTGACGCCTCGCATTGGATGGCGCGCTGAAGTCGTGGGCGCGCTGTCATTGGCAAGGCTCGATGCGAGTGCAACCGTCGATCTGGACGAAGTCAATTGGCGGGCACTCAATGTCCGCGGCGGTGGACTGCTTACAGTTCGATCAACCGGTGATCTGAAGCGCCAGGTCGGGAACTGGCAGGTGCGCACCGCTGCAGTCGGGACGCAGCGGGACTATGCCGGCGCCAGCAATGGCAACGGCACTTTCGACTGGAGCGAGGGTGCCAGTTTTCATGTAGCCGGCGAGGCGGCGTTTTCGGCAATCACCTCGAACACATTGCGCGCCAAGCTGCGTTCTGTGTCGACACTACCAGAGCCGGCGGCGGCGCTAGCGACGCAACTCCAAGTCGTCGCCGAAGCAATGTCAGCGCGCGTTTCGTTCGATTTGAAATTCGGTGACTCATCGAAGCTCGAAATTAACCATGCCGAAATTCTTGGCAAAGACGGCGCACGGATTACGTTGATCGATGGCGCAGGTTTTCAGCTCGGTGATGAAGGCTCAATTCTGGACGGACATCTCGCAATCGGGGGGGCCGGATTGCCGAATGTAAAAGCGACGCTATTTCGGCTTTCGAAGCATAGCGGTGCTGCGCAGTTCGAGATGGCACCGTGGACCGGTGGCGGCAGTGTGGTGGCCATACGAAGCGGCGGATTGACGATCGCAGGAGACCGATTGTCGGTAACCGGGGCGGCAAGCGTCTCGTACCATTTCGCCGGCGGCTCGGTCGACGGACTTACTTTCCCCTTGGCCGCCACAATCGATCTGCGATCACGCGCGGTAACTGTGGGACACGGATGTGCCGCACTAGCCGTTCGGCATGCGGTCGCCAACACGATTTCAGTCGGTCCAACTTCAATGACGCTTTGCCCCCTCAAGGTGCCGAGCCTAATGTCAATCGCTCCCAACGGTCTGACGGGGCAGTTTATTGCCAGCAGTTTTCACGTGAATGGCACATTGGCAAAGCAAGACTTTTCGGCGGCTATAAAACCCGTCCAGATAGAAATCGGGGGTACAACGAGCGCTCCAACCCTGCAAACAGCGGGATTAGCGCTGCAGCTGGCATCATTGAAGGCTAGCAGCGGCGGTACGGTTAGCGGGAAAATTATAAAGACGCCGGGCGGTTGGCGCGGATCGGGAGAAATTCACAATGCGGCGGTAACCCGGTCCCCTATCGATATGACCGGAGGAAGCGCCGCGTGGCATCTGGACAATGGCGAGTTGTCGCTGGCTAGTGCCGCGTTTCGTATTGCGGAGTCAGGCGCAAACGCACGTTTCGAACCATTACAGCTAACCAATATTGCTGCTTGGATTAGTCCGGCGCGCGTTCGCGTGCGGGGCGATGTGCGGCTAGCGGGTAGTCGCAATCTGCTCGGAAACGCGAGCGGAGCCTATGACTTCGCTTCAAAGTCGGGAACCGCGCATCTGACGTCATCGGTGACCTTCTCACCACGCTTGCAACCGCAGCAAATCAGCGAATTATCGCGCGGAGTGATTGCGAATGTCGAAGGCACTCTCGCTAGCACTGCTGATATCAACGTCGATGCCCGGCATGTTGCCGCAACTGGAACGATTAAATTGGCGGGAATGTCGCTCGCGACTGCATCGCTGGGACCGGTCACTGGCATCGAAGGTACGGTTGTCTTCGACGATCTGTTTGCGCTGCACACCCGGCCACGGCAACTGCTGCACGTCGGATCGATCGATCCGGGCGTTCGTGTGGAACATGGTGTGACGACCTTTCAGCTGCTCGGTGTCGGAGCGCTGCATATCGAGACCATGGATTGGCCGTTTGCGGGGGGAATGCTTCGACTGCAGCCTGTAACGCTGCGAACCGATGAGCGGCGGCGAACCCTGACGTTGGACGTGGACGGGCTTGATGCAGAGCAGTTTCTGCAAAGGTTCGAACTGAAAAACGTTAATGTTACCGGGCTGTTCGACGGCACATTGCCGCTCGTATTCGACGGCGGGGTCGGCCGTATCGAGCACGGCATGCTGACCGCACGCAAAGGCGGCGGCTTGTTACAATATGTCGGCGAGGTCGGCCAGGACAGTATGGGGGGTGCCGGCCGCATTGCATTCGATGCGTTGCGGCGGTTGCGCTATCAGTCACTCGTGCTGCGGCTCGACGGCGACCTCGACGGTGAGCTGGTTACGGCAATCGACTTTGCGGGGACCAATGAACTACCCGTAAAACCGGCGGGTGGGTTGCCGCTTCGCGCGGCGGGTTTACCATTTAAATTCGGCGTTACAGTGCGTGCGCCATTCCGCGCGCTGCTCGGTACTGCAGCGTCGTTCGGCGATGCGCGGGCGGTATTGCGTAGTGCGAAGCCCCAGCCTTAGATGGTTCAGGCTCCAGACATTGCCGGTGGAGCAAGGTCATCTGGTCATGCTAAGGTTGCGCCTATGAAAACAATGCTCTCGCTTCTCATCCTTACGGGGGCTGCCGGTCTTGGTGGCTGCATTCAATTGCGCGCGCCTGATAAACCGATCGAAATAACGCTCAACGTCAATATTCGTCAGGAAATCGTCGTCCGGCTTGAAAAGGACGTGCAGGACCTGATCAGGAAAAATCCAGGGATATTCTGATGACCCTATTCCGTGTTGCAGTGGTGTTTGCGCTCACCGCCATCGTCGCTGCACCAGTCGTTGCACAGACGGCCGACCCCGTCGTCGAGGCCGCACGCGGTGCCGGCGTGGTTGGTGAACAAAGTGATGGATATCTAGGCATACGCGCAGGCGGCAATGCCGATCTCGCCAAGCGCGTCTCGCAGATAAATATCCAGCGACGCGCGGTCTACACCGATACAGCCGCAGCAAAAGCTGGCGTCACGGTCGTCGACGTTGGTGCCGCAACCGCATGTCAGCTGTTTCAGAACCGCGTCGCTCCCGGGCAATTTTACCGGACAACAGCGGGCGAATGGCAGCAGCGCTCGGGCACTGCACCTGTGCCGCTGCCAGCGTATTGCGGACGGTAGAGCAAGGCTACTTTAGTAAAATAATTGCCTTCAAGGCTGTCATATAAACGCCCCATGCCACCGGGACGCCAACGGCCACCCATGCAATGACAAGCTGAGCATTGAACCCGCCGACCTTAGACATGTCGGCGTTGATTGCCGATATTTGCGGTCCGGTTTCGACATCTGTATTGCCCGGTTCGTCAGTTATGTGGAACCGGCTCGATACCGGTTTGACCAGCAGGTTCGCCACAAAACCAACAGCCAGCATTGCTGCAAGCACCAGATAAATAGGCTGATAGACCGCATCGCGCGCAATCCCAGCGTCAATCCGGTGATCGCGTGCATAGGCCACCAGAAGTGGGCCGATGATGCCAGCGGTCGACCACGCGGTCAGCAAGCGGCCGTGGATCGCCCCCACGAAACGGGTACCAAAAATGTCCGCGAGATAGGCGGGGACAGCAGCAAAGCCGCCCCCATACATTGACGCGATGATGCAGAATGTCAGAATGAAAAGTATAAGGCTGGGACCCGCGAACGTCGGGGCTCCGAGGCCGTAGAGCGCTGCGCCGAGTGCGAGCATCACCGCATACAGCGGCTTGCGCCCGATACGGTCGGACAGTGACGCCCAGAAAAAACGACCGCCGATGTTGAAAAGACTGATCAAGCCGACAAATCCCGCGCCAACTGCAGCGGCAGCCTTGCGTTGCCCGTCGTCAAAGGAAACGAACGCGACCGATGGTGCGCTGATCAACCGTCCACCGAAGATCTCCTGCAGCATCGGCGAGGCCACGCCGATGATGCCGATCGATGCGGACACGTTTAGCAAAAGAACGGTCCAGATCAGCCAGAATTGCGGCGTGCGGTGCGCGTTATCGAGGTGGACATTGAACGCGCTGCGCAAACCTTGGTCGGTCGACGGCGCCTTCCAGCCGGCGGGCGTCCAGCCATCGACCGGCACGCGGTATCCAAAGGCACCTGCCATCATGAAGACAAAATAGCCGCACGCAAGCACCAGAAACGTTTGCCAGACGCCGACGGTCACCGGTGACGAAAACTGCTTCATCAGCAGGTCGGCCAACGGGCTCCCGATCATTGCGCCACCGCCGAAACCCATGATCGCCATTCCGGTTGCCATGCCGCGTCGGTCAGGAAACCATTTGATCAATGTCGACACCGGCGACAGGTAGCCGAGACCGAGTCCGATGCCGCCGATGACTCCCGAGCCGAGCCAAACAAGCCACAGCTGGTGTTCCGAAACGCCGATCGCTGAAATTGCCATGCCGCCGCACCAGCAAAAAGCGGCAACCACGCCGGCACGACGCGGGCCTTCGCGTTCGACCCAGCCACCCCATATCGCTGCGGACGCTCCAAGCACGACAAAGAATAGCGTATACGTCCAGACAAGGTCACTGACCCGCCAGTCGCAGATTGTCGTTGTCAACGACTGCGCCAACGTCATCGTCTTGCAAACAACCGGATCGGTGATCCCGATCGCCCTCGACAGCGGCAGCCAGAATACGCTGAAGCCATACGCCATGCCGATGCACAAATGGATGGCGAGTGCGCAGGGCGGAACCAACCAGCGATTAAACCCTGGAGCCGCGATGGTGCGCGCGCGCGCTAGCCAATGCGTCGCCGGTCCGCTGGGTGTCTCCACCATATTGATCCCCTGTTGGTGTGCTACCAATACCACCGTTCGGGCGTGACGTCGGACGCGTCAAGCGGCCAAGTGCCGCGCCAAGCTCAATCTCCCGGATTTCCGCACGATTGCATATTATCACCTTGGCAATAGGCTACGATTTCCGGCATCAAGTTGAATAAACAAACCAGGGTCGGACGCGCATGTACAGTATCATTGAGCGCACTATTCGATTGAGCCGTGCAGCCGCCATTGTGGTGTTTGCGACTGGTGCAACCCTGCTGCAAGCGGGCGGTGCCATCGCTCAGCCAACGACGCTGCTCCAATACCGGGCGTTGGCCATCTCACCGGACGGGAAGCGCGTCGCTACGATCGATGTTTTGGAAGCGCAGGATACGGCGATTCCCGATGCCCACGGTCAATTGGTCATTCGGGACGCGCACAACGGCGTGGTGATCGCTCGGCATGATCCGTGCACAAAGTGTTCCTACGCCGGTCTAACATGGTCGCCGGATGGTCGAATGATTGCCTTTATCGAAAGCGACGCCGCCGCCGGGACAGCCGCACTCATGGTAACGAGTGCAAATTCGACGCGGATTCTGACGACGATCAATGGGGTCGCGTCGACGCCGCGTTGGTCACCCAATGGCCAGCAGGTGGCGCTGCTCGCTGTTACCGGCGCGCACAAGGCAATCGACGCAGTCGAGGCTGGACAAGCACAGGTCGGCGAAATCGGGTCTGCCGATGATGAACAACGTATCGGGCTGGTGGCGATTGCCGGCGGTGAGATTCGGTTCGTCTCGCCGGCCGATACATTTGTGTATGAATATGACTGGACACCCGATGGCCGGGGTTTTGTGGCAACAGCGGCGCGGGGCAACGGCGACAATAATTGGTGGATTGCCAAATTGGTGGCGATCGACGCGGCTGGTGGTGCAGTGCGCGTTGTCGCTGCCCCGTCGTTTCAGATGGACGCGCCGCGCGTCAGTCCCGACGGAAAGCGTGTGTTATTCATCGGCGGCCTGATGAGTGATTTCGGTGCCGTAGGCGGTGATTTGTTTTCTGTCCCGTTTTCGGGCGGCGTGCCTTTCAACCTCACTGCGGGCGCGGCCGCAACAGTAACGTCGCTAGTTTGGCGCGGACGGAACCCGGTCGTCACGCGGCTTGTGGGAGAGCAGTTCGAGATCAGTCGCGTTGCCCTCGGCGCTGCGAGCGCGAAATTGCTGCCAATTTGGAGTGGGGCTGTATCGGGGCAAGCGGGTGACGCGTTCGTGGCGGTTGCGGCGAACGGCAGAGGCGTTGCCAGCGTTATCAGCGATTTCGGTCACCCACCTGAGATCAATGTGAGTGATATGAACGGCGCCTTGCGTCCGATCACAGCTGAAAACGCAGGCCATCCTCCGTTGGTCAGAGCTCTCAGTATCAATTGGACCAGCGACGGTCGCGCGGTCCAGGGATGGCTGCTTGCGCCATTGACAGCGCCAGCTGGAAAGTCGGCGATGATTGTGGAGATCCACGGAGGACCGTCGTCGGCAGCGACTCCCGGCTACGTCTGGAGCGGGCTGGCAAGAAGTCTGCTTAATCATGGCTACTATATTTTCCGGCCCAATCCCCGTGGCTCTTACGGCCAAGGCGAGGCCTTTACGCGCGCCAACGTCCGCGATTTTGGCGGTGGCGATCTTCGCGACATCCAGGGTGGAATCGACGCCGTCCTTAAGATCGCGCCGATCGATCCTGAACGCCTCGGCGTCTATGGTCACAGCTATGGCGGGTTCATGTCGATGTGGACGGTCACGCACTCGACGCGGTTCAAGGCGGCGGTTGCTGGCGCCGGCATCGCGAACTGGATCAGCTATTACGGCCAAAACGGCATCGATCAGTGGATGATCCCGTTTTTCGGTGCGTCGGCTTATGACGACCCCGATGTCTATCGCGCCGATTCACCGATCAGTTCGATCAAGGCTGCAAAGACGCCGACGCTTATCTATGTTGGCGAGCGCGACGTCGAATGTCCACCCGCTCAATCGGTTGAATTCTGGCACGGTTTGAAAGCGATGAACGTCCCGACCAGCCTCGTCATCTACGAAGGTGCTGGCCATCACCTGCGCAAACCCGACCAAATTCACGACCGTGAAACACGTATCGTCGAGTGGTTTGACCGCCTGTTACATTAGGCGCGGTGCTGTTTGCGATATTTGACCGTGCTCATCTGCGCAACGAGCAGCGCCAACCCGCTGTCGAGCGGCGCGGCTGCCAATGGCTTGCCGAGCTGCTCGAACATCGCCGCAAACTCGCTCGTGTCGGCGCAAGCGCGATTGGATTGACCGTTTTTCAATGTCTCCACCTTGATATTACCTGCGGGGTTGGCATTGCCCGCTGACCGTTCGCCGCTTCATAACTGTTCGTGGAGTTCAGCGTTCCCCCAATAAGCTGAAAAGCTATGGTTTCCTCGAACTAAACCTGCCGAGCGCGACATTCGCACCACTATTTGCGCCGCGTCACACCATCGGCTAAGGACGCGCGTCCCCCGCTGCCAACTCCCGGAGCCCGACCCCGTGGCCTATCAATACGCGTTCGTGATGAAGGGCCTGACCAAGGCCTATCCCGGCGGCAAGCCGGTGTTCAAGGACTTGTTTCTCAGCTTTCTACCGGGGGCTAAGATTGCCGTTATCGGCCCCAACGGCGCGGGTAAATCGACCCTGATGAAAATCATTGCCGGTCTCGACAAGGATTTTCAGGGCGAGGCATGGCCCGCCGAAGGGACGCGCGTCGGCTATCTGGCGCAGGAACCCCAACTTGACCCGTCCAAGACCGTGCGTGAAAACGTCACCGACGGCGTCCGCCCGGTGGCTGACATGGTCGAGCGCTTCAACGCAATTTCGGCCGAGATGGCCGATCCTTCCGACGATATCGACTTCGACAAACTGCTCGAGGAGATGGGGAACCTGCAGGAAAAGATTGACGCCGTCGACGGCTGGACCTTGGACAATCAGCTTGAGATCGCCATGGATGCGCTGCGGTGCCCGCCAGGCGATGCCAGCGTCGAGAAACTATCCGGCGGTGAAAAGCGTCGTGTCGCGCTGTGCAAGCTGTTGCTCGAAAAGCCTGAGATTCTGCTGCTCGACGAACCGACCAACCACCTCGATGCCGAGTCGGTCGCGTGGCTAGAGAAGCATCTACAAGACTATGCTGGCTGCGTCATCCTTGTAACCCACGACCGCTATTTCCTCGACAATGTGGTCGGCTGGGTGCTCGAACTCGATCGCGGCAAAGGCATTCCGTTCGAAGGCAACTACTCGGCTTGGCTTGAAGCCAAGGTCAAACGTATGGCTCAGGAAAGCCGCGAGGATGAAAGTCGCGAAAAGGCGATTCGCGATGAACTCGAATGGATACGTGCCAGCCCTAAGGCGCGCCAGTCGAAGTCCAAGGCGCGCATCAAGGCGTTTGATGATTTGGTCGAGAAGCAGGCAAACCGCCGCCTTGGCAGTGCGCAGATTCTTATTCAGATACCCGAACGGCTCGGCAGCACCGTGATCGAAGCGAAGAATTTGACGAAAAGTTTCGGCGATCGGATGTTGATCGACGACTTGAGCTTCAGCCTGCCGCCGGGCGGCATTGTCGGAGTTATTGGTCCCAACGGCGCTGGCAAGACGACACTATTCAAGATGATAACCGGCCAGGAAACTCCCGACGGCGGGTCAATTCGGATCGGCGATACCGTCAAGCTCGGCTATGTCGATCAGTCACGCGATGCACTCGATCCCAACCACAATGTCTGGGAAGAAGTGTCCGACGGCGCGGACAAGTTCTATTTTGGCAAGAACGAAGTGCTTAGCCGCGCCTATGTTGGGGCATTCAATTTCAAGGGCGCCGATCAGCAGAAGAAAGTTGGCCAGCTGTCAGGGGGCGAGCGCAATCGCGTTCACCTCGCTAAAATGCTCAAGGAGGGCGGCAACGTCCTCCTTTTGGATGAGCCCACCAACGACCTTGATGTCGAGACGCTGCGTGCGCTCGAAGAGGCGCTCGAAAGCTACGCCGGCTGTGCTGTCGTGATCAGCCACGATCGCTTCTTTCTCGACCGGCTCGCAACGCACATCCTTGCGTTCGAGGGCGATAGCCATGTTGAATGGTTCGAGGGTAACTTCCAGGCGTATGAGGCCGATCGCCATGCGCGGCTCGGAGATGCCGCCGATCGCCCGACGCGGCTGACCTATAAGCGTTTGACGCGCTGATCGGGCGCGACGCCTGCGCCGACGCGGTCCGGACTGCTGACCGCGATCGCTATGTCAGCGTGCTCTACGCACCAACTAACGTGCGTCCCGCGCTATTTGCGTTGCATGCGCTCGACATCGAATTGGCCCGCGTCATCGCGACGACCACCGAGCCGATGATCGGCGAAATTCGGCTCGCATGGTGGCGCGAGGCGTTGCTCAAGCTCGACGCTGGGCAAGTCCCCGCCCAGCCGCTGCTGACTGCCATCGCCGCGCAGGTCTTGCCGCGCGGCGTCAGCGGACGCAGTCTTGAACAGCTTGAAGACGGCTTTCATCGAACCCTGATGGGCGGGAAGGGGGCAACGGTGCGCGGAGCTGCGCTGTTCGCAGCGCTCGCTATTGTGCTCGAAGCTGATCCGGACGCGGCGATGACGATGGGCCAAGTCTGGGCGCTGGGTGAAGAAGCGCGCATCGGTGCTATGATACCCGATGCGCCCGTAATGACCGAGCCGGTAGCGTCGGCGTTGCGGCCGCTCGCCGGACTTGCAACGCTCGCACGCCGTGACATCGAGCGTGCGCGTCAGGGGCGGCGCGTTGAGCCACGCGGCACAACCATGCGGCAGGCTATTTTGTTGCGATCGGTTGTATTCGGACGCTGACAAGTCCCTGAAACCACGCTAGTTCCGCAGCGGGGCATAGGGGGACACGTTGATGATCCGCGCGCAATTTGAAAAGCTTTGGCGCTGGGGCGCATTGGTTGCAGCCGCGGCGCTGCTCGTGGTCGCAGGCGCGATGTGGGGGCGCAGTAATCCGCATGCGAGTGCTGCGCGGCTGGTTGGCACATCGGCTGCCACAGCGCTGAACATTCCGACTCCCGCCGACGATGTGGCATCGCTGGTTGCGCCGGTCAGCGATGTGACACCGATGGACAAGGAGGCCAAACGCTTCCACCGGTATGACAAGGACTTGAACGGCGCGATCAGTCGTGACGAATATTTCGCCAATCGCCACAAGGCGTTTGCCAAGCTTGACGTCAATGGCGACGGCAAGCTCAGTTTTGAGGAATATTCGGTCAAGGCGATTGCCAAGTTCAATACCGCCGACAGCGACCACAATAATTCGCTGTCACCTGCCGAATTTGCGACCACCGCCGTCAAGCATCGGCCACGCAACAAGCCGGTCTGTCCGCCGGCATTGGCACAGGCGTCCGAAGCGGAGGCCGCCAACTAGGCGGCGGCAGCCTGCGTCTCGCCTAGCCAACTGGTCATATCGGCAACCGCGCGCGCCGCCATGGCCGCCTTGCGGTTGCCCTTGGCGGTACGCTCGGTCAGCGGCGGAAACAATCCGAAGTTGACGTTCATCGGCTGAAAGCTGTCCGCCAACGCGCCGCCGGTAATATGGCCGAGCAGCGCGCCAAGCGCGGTCGTCGCGGGGGGCGCATCGAGCGTCGCGCCGCGCGCCTCCGCCGCCGCGAAACGTCCCGCCATCAAGCCGACTGCGGCGCTTTCGACATAGCCTTCGCACCCGGTGATCTGACCGGCAAATCGCACCCGCGGCTCGGCCCTCAGGCGGAGCTGCGCGTCGAGCAGCACCGGGGACTTGATGAAGGTGTTGCGGTGCAGCCCGCCTAGCCGCGCGAACTCTGCACGTTCGAGCCCAGGGATCATTCGGAAAATCCGTACCTGTTCCGCGTGCTTCATCTTGGTCTGAAACCCGACAATATTCCATAGGGTACCCAGAGCGTTATCCTGACGTAGCTGAACGACGGCCCAGGCACGGTGACCGGTTTTGGGATTGGTCAACCCGACGGGTTTCATGGGCCCGAAGCGCGGCGTGTTGAGGCCGCGCTCGGCCATCACTTCGATCGGCATGCATCCGTCGAAATAGGGGGTATTGGCCTCCCATTGCTTATACGACGTCTTTTCGGCCGCTCCCATCGCGGCGATGAACGCGACATATTGGTCGCAGTCCATCGGACAGTTGATGTAGTCCTTGCTATCGCCCTTGTCCCAGCGCGACTGGAACCAGGCGGTGTCCATGTCGATCGAGTCGAAGTGAACAATCGGCGCGATCGCATCGAAAAACGCGAGCGCGTCTTCGCCGGTGTGTGTTGCGATCCAGTCGGCAAGTGGTGTCGCAGTGAGCGGCCCGGTGGCAATGATCACGCTTTCCCACGCCGGATCTGGCTCGGCGACAAGTTCGCGGCGAACCTCGATCAACGGATGGGCATCGATCGCGGCTGTCACGCGCGCGGCGAAGTCGTCGCGGTCGACCGCGAGCGCCGACCCTGCGGGCACGCGCGCCGCGTCAGCGGCGGCAAGAATGAGCGAATTCAGTCGCCGCATTTCGGCATGCAGCAAACCCACGGCATTATGTTCGGGATCGTCCGAGCGAAAACTGTTCGAACACACCAATTCTGCCAGTGCATCGGTGTGATGGGCATCGGTGCTGTACGGGCCGCGCATTTCGTGCAGCACGACAGGGACACCGGTCCGCGCAATCTGCCACGCGGCTTCAGAGCCGGCGAGGCCCCCGCCAATGATGTGGATAGGAGCGTTCAACACTTGACGATTTGCACGAGATGGAAGGCTTTCTATCGAAGTTGGTGTTGACCGATCAGGTTCATCTTGAGCATAGCGCCCTCGGCAGGCTTAGGACAGTCGGCTAAAGTGACGCGCAATCGCTGGGTGCGGGTTTGCCGTCGAAACGGTCGCCGATCCAGTCGAGCGTCGCGGCTGCGGTGCGTTTGGCAATGGTGATGTGATCGCCGTCGGCGAGCGTGATGAAGCGCAGCGGCTGCCCGGTTCGGCACAATTGCCCGACGAAGGTGCGGGTGACGCCGGGCGCGACGATGACGTCCCTGTCGCCTTGCGCGATCAGTATGGGGGCTCCGATCCGGGTCGGCGCGACCGAGTTGGCACGCATCAGCGCTGCCCAGCGTGGCGAAGCGCTGAGATCAACCCCGCGTAGCTGGCCGATCAGCCGCATCAGTCCGATTTTGGTGCGCAGCTTGAACCCGTCGAGCGTCACGCAGTTTGCGGCGAGCCGCCGGATCAGGTCACTGCCGGTCGGGCGCGTGATCGTCGCCCACGGGATACCATATATCTCGTGCCACGATTCGGCAGTGAACGCCGTCAGCAGTGCCCGCACTCCGGCGTTGCTGTTGCCGGTCAAATTCGCCTTGAGGTCGGTGGGCGGCGCAGCAGCGGCGACGCCCATCAACTGCATTTCGGGTGCATAGCGCCCGGCCAACTGCCCGGTCCACAGCGCGGCGTGACCGCCCTGCGATTCGCCCCAAACGACGAACCGCTGACTGGTTTGTGCGGCTTTCAATTCACGCGCTGCACGGACCGCGTCGAGCACGGATCGCGCTGCGCTGGTGCCGATCAGATAAGGGTGCGGCCCAGATGTTCCCAAGCCTTCATAGTCCGTCGCGACGACGACGAAGCCGCGCGCCAGCATCGCGTCGAGCCCGGCAATACTGGTGAACAACCAGTCGTTGGCCGTCGGTGCGCAGGCGTCGGCGATCCCGCTGGTGCCATGCGCCCAGGCGATCACGTCGCGCCCTCCAGCCGGGGCCGGGGCGGTTGGCACGATGATGACGGCCGTCGTCTCGATCGGCTGATTGTGCACGCCAATCGATCGGTAGCGGATCCCATAGGCGCTGGCCCCCGCCGGTGCTCCGGCAATCGGCTGCGCGCTGATCAGGGCAGGGCGTGCCGCGAGCGGCGTTGCAATGAGCGCTGCAAACACCAGTGCGCCGAGGATGCGGAGAAGGCTCATGCGCTATACCGTACCATGTCGGCGGCGATCCGTGGAGTGTGCTTAAAACTGGCGTTTTCCGGCGCAGACGGCTAGATATGACGTATCCGAGACAATCTTTTCCTCAAGGAATAATCACTCGTGGAATCAACCACTTCGCGTACTCCCGGCGAACCCGATATTCAGCCCGTGTCGATCGTCAAGGAAATGCGCACCAGCTTCCTCGACTATGCGATGTCGGTCATCGTCGCACGCGCGCTCCCCGATGTCCGTGATGGGCTGAAGCCGGTCCATCGCCGCATCCTGTGGGGCGCGCACGAGAGCGGCTTCGTCGCGGGTAAGCCATACCGCAAGTCGGCGCGCATCGTCGGTGATGTCATGGGTAAATATCACCCGCATGGCGACAGCTCGATCTATGAGGCGCTGGTCCGGATGGCGCAGGACTGGTCGATGCGCGTGCCGCTGGTCGATGGTCAGGGCAATTTCGGGTCGATGGACCCCGATAAGGCGGCCGCGATGCGCTACACCGAGGCGCGGCTTGCCAAAGTGGCCGACGAGCTGCTGACCGATATCGACAAGGACACCGTCGATTTCACCGCAAACTATGACGGGTCGGAGCATGAGCCGTCGGTGCTGCCGGCGCGCTTTCCGAACCTGCTGGTCAACGGCGCGGGCGGCATTGCGGTCGGCATGGCAACCAACATTCCGCCGCACAACCTTGGCGAGGTGCTCGACGCGACGCGCGCCTATATCGACAATCCGGCGATCACCATCGATGAGCTGATGGTGCATTTGCCCGCGCCGGATTTCCCGACCGGGGCGCTGCTGCTCGGCACCAGCGGCATCCGTTCGGCGTACCACACCGGTCGCGGCACGGTGATCATGCGCGCGCGCGCTGTGGTCGAGGATGGACGCGGCGAGCGTCGGTCGATCGTGTTGACCGAAATCCCGTATCAGCTCGGCAAGAACGGTCTGGTCGAAAAGATCGCCGAAGCGGTCAAGGACAAGCGCATCGAAGGCGTCAGCGATATCCGCGACGAAAGCAGCCGCGAGGGCGTGCGCGTCGTCATCGACCTGAAGCGCGATGCCGTCGCCGACGTCGTGCTCAACCAGTTGTACCGCCACACGCCGGCGCAGTCGTCGTTTGCGATCAACATGCTGGCGATCCGCGGCGGGCGGCCCGAGCTGTTGAACCTCAAGGACGTCATCGAGGCGTTCGTCAAATTCCGCGAGGAAGTCATTACCCGGCGCTCGAAGTTCGAGCTGATGAAAGCGCGCGAGCGGGCGCATCTGTTGCTCGGTCTGGTCGTCGCCGTCGCCAATCTCGATGAGGTCGTGCGGATCATCCGTGCCGCTGCTACCCCTGCCGAAGCGCGCGCCGACCTGATGGCGCGCACCTGGGATGTCACCGAGATCCGCCCCTATCTGATGCTTGTCGAAGCCGTCGAAGGCGTTGCCGAGGGCGACAGCTACCGCCTGTCCGAGCTTCAGGTCCGTGCTATCCTCGAGCTGCGGCTGGCCAAGCTGACGGCGCTGGGCCGCGACGAGATCGGCGACGAGCTCAAGACGCTCGCCGCCAGTATTGCCGAATTGCTCGAAATCCTTGCCGACCGTGCCAAGCTGTACCGGGTGCTGCGCGGCGAATTGGACGGTGCCGACCCGTTCGTCACCAAGCGCCGCACCGAACTGGTCACCGCTGGCGACGACATCGACGACGAGGATCTGATCACCCGCGAGGAGATGGTCGTCACCGTCACGATGACCGGCTATATCAAGCGCGTCGCCTTGTCCGAGTACCGGGCGCAGCGCCGCGGCGGCAAGGGCCGGTCGGGCATGTCGACCAAGGACGAGGACATTGTCACCAACCTGTTCGTCACCTCGACGCATACCCCGGTGCTGTTCTTCTCGAGTGCGGGCAAGGTCTATCGCCTCAAGGTCTGGAAGCTGCCGCTCGGCGGCCCGACCGCGAAGGGCCGCCCCATGCTCCACATGCTGCCGCTGGCCGAGGGCGAGACGATCACCACCGTGCTGCCGCTGCCCGAGGACGAGGCCGAGTGGAGCAAGCTGCATGTCATGTTCGCCACCGCGCATGGCTCGGTGCGGCGCAACAGCATGGACGCGTTCACCAACATCATGTCGAACGGCAAGCTCGCGATCCGCTTCGAGGACGGCGACGACGACCGGCTGATCGCGGTGGCGCTGTGCGACGCCGGTGACGATGTGTTCCTTGCCGCGCGCAGCCGCAAGGCGATCCGCTTTGCCGTCGAGGACGTCCGCGAATTCGTCAGCCGCACCTCGACCGGCGTGCGCGGCATGACGCTGGCGAAGGGGGATGAAGTCATTGCCATGTCGATCCTGAAACCCTTTGCCGCGTCCCCGCAGGAGCGCGAGGACTATCTGAAGGCGGCCGCGTGGAAGGCCGAACCCGGCGACCGCGCGCTGTCCGAAACCCGTACCGCCGCGTTCGCCGAGGCCGAGCAGTTCATCCTCACCGTCACCTCGAAGGGCTTTGGCAAGCGGTCGAGTGCGTTCGAATACCGCCAGTCGGGGCGCGGCGGGCAGGGCATCGCCAACATCGCCGATTCGGACCGCAACGGGCATGTTGTCGCCAGCTTCCCCGCGACCGATGCCGACCAGCTGATGCTCGTCACCGACCAGGGCAAGCTGATCCGCATGCCGGTCGCGCAAATCCGCATCATGGGTCGCGGCGCGGCGGGCGTCCGGCTCTTCAACGTCGCCGACGACGAGGCGGTGGTGTCGGCAGCGCTGATCGGCGACGATGACGGCGACGGCGATGCAGCCGTCGTGGAGACCGCCGCCGACGAGTGACCGCGGCCCGTCGAGCGGGCCCTTGGGCGGGCGTTGGATATCACCGGCTAAACCCCCTAACTTTACTCGCCGCCGCTGGAGAAATCGGAATTCGCCAGCCAGTCTTCGCGCCGCTGCGCCGCCGCGCGGCGGGCATCGGTGCGGCGCAGCAGCGCGATCAGCAGCCGGGTGTCGAACCGCCGCCGCGCGCCGACCACGCGCCCGCGGCGCACCACCGCGACCGTCTCGCCCTCCACCGCGCGCCGCACGCTGCGCATTTCGAGCGTCTCGCCGGCAAACAGCAGCGCCGCATCCCACGCCGCGGCAAAGCTTTCGGCCCCCGCCCGCCGCCGCAGCGCATAGGCCCCCGCGCGCGTCATCCCGACCATCCGCACCGCCTCGCGCACCGACCCGAGGTCGTGCAGCCAGCGCAGAAACGCCGACTGCCGCGCCACCGTCCAGCCATCGGCGCGCGGCCGCACCGGCACCGGCGTGAAGCCGAGCGTGTCGAAAATCGCCTGCGCCTCGGCAAGCAGCGGTGGCGGCGGCGGTTGGGTCATGCGGGCTCCTGTCGGCTGAAGTGCGCGCAGCGTGGCACGGACCGGTGCCTGTAGGACAGCATAATTATCCAGAACGGTTCCTAAGCCGGTCGCGCCGCAATTCGCGCGAAGGTGGCGGCAACGCTTCGCGCGTGCCACAACCCGCCGATGCCGCCGCCGCGCCTGATCCTGTTCAACAAGCCGTTCGGCGTGCTGCCGCAATTCACCGACCGCAGCGCCGGGGCGGCGCGCCCGACGCTCGCGGATTATATCGATGTGCCCGGCGTCTATCCCGCCGGCCGCCTCGACATGGACAGCGAGGGGCTGCTGCTGCTGACCGACGACGGAGCTCTGCAGGCGCGCATCGCCGACCCGAAGTTCAAGCTGCCCAAGACCTATCTCGTTCAGGTCGAGGGCGAGGTGACCGACGCGGCGCTCGCCCGGTTACGCAGCGGCGTCATGCTCAACGACGGCGCGACGCGGCCCGCCGACGCCGAACGCATCGCCACGCCCGACCTGTGGCCGCGCGACCCGCCGGTCCGCTTTCGCAAGACCGTCCCCGACTGCTGGCTGCGGCTGACACTCCGCGAAGGCCGCAACCGCCAGGTCCGCCGAATGACCGCCGCCATCGGCCACCCGACGCTGCGACTGGTGCGGTGGAGCGTCGGGGCGTGGACGGTCGCGGGGATCGGGGTGGGGGAGTGGCGGGAAGATGTTAGCTAAGTCGAACGTCTGATATGGGGTG
>JBBRRA010000016.1:0-26105 GCA_038225475.1 Sphingomonadales bacterium | reverse complement strand
TAGGCCGCGCGTTCTTCATGCTCGGACGGTAATTCGACACGCGCATCGGCCTGCGCTTCGACATCGACATAGAACATCGGCGAGAGCGCCGCCACGGGCGACGTCGCATGAAACGCGCTGCCCGCAATCAGCGTCCGGCGCGCGCCATCGAAACTGATCGTCGGCAACGTTGCCGCCGGATGATGCGCGAACGCAGGCGCGTCCTCGGCATGCGCTTCGGGCAATGCTACCCACGACTGGATGCCGTGCATCAGGTGACCACTGGCACGCAACGCTGTCGGCGTACGTTCGCTATGCGCGATGCCGCTCCCGGCAGTCATCCAGTTGACCGCGCCGGGTGCAATATCGATCACAGTACCCAAGCTGTCCCGGTGCGTCAGCCCGCCACTGAACAGATAGGTGACCGTTGCCAACCCGATGTGCGGGTGCGGCCGCACGTCGATCCCGGCCCCGGGCGCAAATTCGGCGGGACCGAGGTGATCAAAAAAGACGAATGGCCCAACGTGTCGTAACGCCGCCTGCGGCAGAACTCGCGACACGCTAAAGCCGCCGAGGTCACGCGTGTTGCCGGTAAGGGTTTGAAGGATAGTCACCGGCTCACCTCACGAAAATTAGCGTCCTGTCCGGGGACAGTCGACAGCCGAACGAGCGAACGTGCTGGCACGGCTCGTCCCCCTACTCCGCTGCTGCGTCAAGCCCTTCGGGCGGCAGATTATGTCCCAGCAGGCGCAGCAGTTCGGCTGCCGCACTGACGATATTGGTGCCCGGACCAAAGATCGCCGCGGTGCCGATCGCACGCAGATAATCATAATCCTGCGCCGGGATCACCCCACCGGCAATCACGCGGATATCGCTGCGCCCGGCGGCTTTGAGCCCGGCGATAAGCTCGGGAACCAGCGTTTTGTGGCCCGCCGCGAGGCTCGACGCGCCGACGATATCGACATCGAGCGACTTTGCCAGCGCAGCGGTTTCGGATGGGGTTTGGAACAGCGGCCCGACCGTGACTTCAAAACCCAGATCGGCGAACGCACTGCCGACGACTTTGGCCCCGCGGTCGTGGCCGTCCTGGCCCATCTTGGCGATCAGCACGCGTGGACGGCGGCCCTTGCGCGCTTCGAACGCCGCGATCCCGGCTTGGACGCGGCCATAGCCGGGGTCACCCCCGTAAGCCTCGCCGTAGACGCCGGACACCATCCGCACCACGGCCGCATGCCGCCCGAAGACATCTTCCATCGCGCTCGAAATTTCGCCGAGCGTGCAGCGCGCCCGCGCTGCGTCGACAGCCAGCGCCAGCAGATTGGCGCTGCCCGCCGCTCCCACTCGGATGGCCTCGAGCGCGGAATCGGCGCGTGCACTGTCGCGGTGCGCGCGCAGCTGCGCCAGTCGCGCGATCTGACCGTCGCGCACTGCTTCGGCATCGACGTCGAGGATGTCGATCGCATCGTCGGTAGCAGGCGCATATTTGTTCACCCCCACCACGACCGTTTCGCCGCGGTCGACCGCCGATTGCTTGGCGGCCGCGGCCTCCTCGATCTTCAACTTAGGTATGCCGCTTTCGACCGCCTTAGTCATTCCGCCGAGCGCCTCGACCTCGGTAATCAGCGCCCAGGCCTTGTCGGCAAGGTCAGTCGTCAATGCTTCGACATAATAGCTGCCGCCGAGCGGATCGACGACGCGCGTTATCCCGGTTTCCTCGGCAATGACGAGCTGGGTATTGCGCGCGATGCGAGCTGAAAAATCGGTGGGCAGCGCGATCGCTTCATCGAGCGCGTTGGTATGCAGCGACTGCGTGCCGCCGAGTACCGCCGCGAGCGCCTCGATCGTCGTACGGACGACGTTATTATAGGGGTCGCGTTCGGTCAGGCTGACGCCGCTGGTCTGACAGTGGGTCCGCAGCATCAGCGACTTGGGATCCTTTGCGCCGAAGTCAGCCATGATCCGTGCCCAGAGCAGCCGCGCGGCCCGCAACTTGGCCACCTCCATGAAAAAATTCATGCCGATGGCGAAGAAAAACGACAGCCGCGGTGCGAACGCATCGACGTCCAACCCCTTCGCCTGCGCGGCGCGGACATATTCCATGCCGTCAGCGAGCGTGAACGCCAGCTCCTGAAGCTGCGTCGCGCCCGCTTCCTGCATGTGATAGCCACTTATCGAGATCGAATTATACTTCGGCATATGTTGCGCGGTGTATTCGATGATGTCGGCGACGATCCGCATACTGGGCGCGGGCGGATAGACATAGGTGTTGCGGACCATGAACTCCTTCAGGATGTCATTCTGAATGGTCCCCTCGAGCTTGTCCGCCGAGACGCCCTGTTCCTCGGCAGCAACGATGTAGAATGCCAGGCACGGAATCACCGCGCCGTTCATCGTCATCGACACGCTCATCTGGTCGAGCGGGATGCCGTCAAACAGTAGCTTCATGTCTTCGACTGAATCGATTGCGACGCCGGCCTTGCCGACATCGCCGGCAACCCGCGGATGATCGCTGTCATAGCCGCGGTGCGTGGCGAGATCGAACGCTACCGATAGACCTTTTTGCCCCGCCGCAAGGTTGCGCCGGTAAAAGGCGTTCGACGCTTCCGCTGTCGAAAACCCCGCATATTGCCGAATTGTCCACGGGCGCCCGGCGTACATCGTTGCCTTCACGCCGCGCGTAAACGGCGCGAACCCCGGCAGACCGGGATCACTGGTCACGTCGGCGGCGGTGTACAGCGGCTTGACCGTAATCCCCTCGGGCGTGTGCCAGTCGAGATCACGTCCGCTGGTTTCTTTCGCGGCGAGAGCGGCCCAGTCGGCGATAGTCCGGTTATTCATCGTTTTCCTACTCCGCCGCCTGACGCAAATCGGGCGCACCCGCGCTCGCGACTTCGAGCAGTCGTTTCTCGAGCCCGCGCAACCGCACCGCATTGTCGATCTTTTCGCCCGTCAGGTCCGTCAGGTAAAAAGTATCCGTGGCGCGCTCGCCATAGGTCGCGATGTGCGCGCTATGGATCGTCAGTCGCGCGGCGAACAGCGCATGCGTCAGTGAATATAGCAGCGCCGGACGGTCGAGCGCTGCGACCTCGACCACCGTATAGCGGTTCGACGCTTTGTTATCGATCAGCACGTTCGGCGCGACACGAAACACCTCGGCACGACGGCGCGCCAACGGCCTCGCAGCAAGCTTGTCGGCAAGGCGCACCTTGCCCGACAGAACATCCTCGATCGTGCGGGTCAGGCGACCCAGCTGCCCCGGCTCGACGAACGGGCGCCCGAGCGGATCAGCGATAACGAAATTATCAAGCGCCTGCCCGTCCTTCGTCGTGTGGATTCGCGCATCGAGGATGTTCGCGCCGCCGAGCGAGATCGCGCCCGCGATGCGATAGAATAGTCCGGGATGGTCGGCGGCATAGACGCTAACCAAGGTGGTGCCGTTTGCAGCATCGACTGCACAGGCGATCGACAGCGGCAGCGCGGCCATGTCGGCCGCCGCCGCCTGCCGCGCATTCTTGACCAGCACGTCGGGCGTCTCGGCGATCCAATACGGATCGCCGAAGCGCCGCGCATAAGCATCGAACTGCGGCGCTGGCCAGCCCAGCTCGGTCGCCAGCGCCGCTTGTTTGGCCGCAATCCGTTCGCTGCGCCCGGTTTGCTTGTGACCCAGGCGCAACACCTCCTCGGCGCTTTCGTACAGGTCGCGCAGCAACTGGCCCTTCCAGTTGTTCCAGACATTGGGGCCGACGGCGCGAATATCGACCACCGTCAGGATCAACAACAACCGCAGCCGCTCGGGGCTGGCGACCACCTCGGTAAAATCGAGAATTGTCTTGAAGTCGGCAAGGTCGCGCTTGAAGGCGGTGGCCGACATCAGCAAGTGATATTTGACGAGCCAGCTCACGGTTTCGGTTTCAGCCTCGGTCAGGCCAAGCCGGGGGCACAGGCTGAGTGCAATGTCCGCGCCGATCTCGCTGTGGTCGCCGCCGCGGCCCTTGGCGATATCGTGCAGCAGCACTGCGACGTAAAGCACGCGGCGCGAAACCAGCTGGGCGACGATCCCGCTGGCGAGTGGGTGATCGTCCCGCAGCTTCCCCGCCTCGATCCGCGCGACAAGGCCGATCGCGCGGATGGTATGTTCGTCGACGGTGTAGTGGTGATACATGTCATATTGCATCTGCGCTACAACCCGTCCGAAGTCGGGCACGAAGCGCCCAAAGACCCCAGCCTCGCTCATCCAGCGCAGCACCGCTTCGGGGTCGTTGCGGCTGGTTAGCACGCCAAGGAACAGCGCATTGGCGCGGGGATCGCGCCGCACTGCATCGCCGATCAGCGGCGCATCGCGCCCCGCCTGCCGCATTGCCGAGGCATGAATTTCAAGCTTTTCACTATCGGCAAGCGCGAACAGCTCGATCAGTCGCACCGGATCATCGCGGAAGAAAGTCTCGCTGGGGACACCGATCCGCCCGCGCCGAAGCGTGAAGCCATGCAGCTTGCGCGGCCGTCGCGTCAGCTGCGGCAGCCAACTGCCGCGCGCGAAATTCTCCTCGAGATGCGCAAGGAACAACCCGGTCAGGTCGCCGACCTGCCGCGCCACGAGGAAATAGTGCCGCATGAAACGCTCGGTAGCCGACATGCCGCCGCGCTCGGCATAGCGCATCCGCACCGAAAGTTCGCGCTGCACGTCGAAAGTCAGCCGCTCCTCGGCGCGCCCGGCAATATCATGCAGGTTGCAGCGCACCGCCCACAGGAAATTTTCGGCTTTGAGAAATTGCCGAAGTTCGATGTCGGTTAGCAATCCTTTGCCGACGAGTTCGGTCACCGATTGCACTTGATAGGCGAACTTGCCAATCCAGAAGAGCGTGTGCAGATCGCGGAGCCCGCCCTTGCCTTCCTTGAGGTTGGGTTCGACGACATAGCGGCTGTCACCCATGCGCTTGTGCCGCGCGTCGCGTTCGACAAGCTTGTCGGCGATGAAGGCGCGTGCGGTACCCGCGACAACCTCTTTTTTGAAGCGCGCCGCAGCTTCGTCGTAGAGGCGCTGGTCACCCCAGACATACCGCGCCTCGAGCAGCGCAGTTCGGATCGTCAGATCGCTTTTCGCCATCCTCACCATATCGTCGAGCGACCGTGTCGAATGGCCGACCTTCCACCCCAGATCCCATAGGAGATGGAGGATCGTTTCGATTACCTGCTCGCCCCATGGTGTCTGTTTAAACGGCGTCAGGAACAGGATATCGACATCGGAAAAGGGAGCCATTTCGCCGCGCCCATAGCCGCCGACTGCCGCCAGGGTAAGCCGCTCGGCAGTGGTTGGGTTTGCCGACGGATAAAGCGCCGTTGTCGTAAAATCGAAGATCACGCGGAGCAATTGGTCGGTAAGAAATGCATAGCTTGCCGCGAGTTCGAGCCCGCGCCCGGGCCGTTCGTGCAGCCGCCGCTTGAGCTCGGCACGCGCGACTGCAAGGTTGGCGCGCAGCAGCGCCGCGGCTGCGTCGCGGCGCGCCTCCACCTTGGTATGCACAACGGCAATCTCGACAAGGGCGTCGGCAAGCGCGCGCCGATCGACAATGGCACGCCGGTTGGGAATCGAGTCGAAACGCCAGGACATTCGCAAGGGATAGTCGGTTATTGCGGCGGCGTCATCTGTGGCGTCCCGCGTCAGACCAGTCCTATTAGCTCGTAGATCAGATCGAGCGCAGCGCGCGGCGTCAACTGGTCAGGCGACACGGCCGCCAGCCGATCGCGCAGGCCGTCGCTGCGCGCGACCGCCGGAGCCGCCGCGAACAACGGCAGTTCATCCAAAGCCGCCGCCAACCCACCGGTCTTTGCCTTGCCTGCCTCGAGCCGGGTCAGCACTTCCTTCGCGCGCGCAATGACCGGGGCGGGGAGCCCGGCGAGCTTGGCAACCGCAAGCCCGTAGCTGCGGTCTGCTGCGCCGCGCACGACCTCGTGGAGGAATACCAACTCCCCCTGCCATTCGCGGACCGCCACCGTAACCAGAGCAAGGCTCGCCAACCGCGCCGACAGTCGCGTCAGTTCATGGTAATGCGTCGCAAACAGGCAACGGCACGCGAGCGCATCGTGCACCGCCTCGAGCACCGCCCAAGCGATCGCCAGCCCGTCATAGGTCGATGTGCCGCGCCCGACCTCGTCGAGGATGACGAGGCTGCGTGACGTCGCGGTGGTCAGGATTGCGGCGGTTTCCACCATCTCGACCATGAAGGTCGACCTCCCCTGCGCCAGATTATCCGACGCGCCGACACGACTGAACAGCCGATCGACAATGCCGATATGCGCAGCCGCTGCAGGAACGAACGACCCGGCCTGGGCAAGCACCGCGAGCAGCGCATTCTGCCGCAGGAAGGTCGACTTTCCCGCCATATTGGGCCCGGTCACCAGCCACAATCGCTGCGCCGTCCCCAAATTGCAGTCGTTCGCAACGAACGGCTGGCGCGCCTTTGCACATGCCGCCTCAACCACTGGATGCCGCCCAGCGCTGATTTCGAAGGCGCAGCTATCATCGATGCGCGGGCGCACCCACCCGTTCTGGCTCGCACGCTCGGCGAGCGCGCTTGCGACATCGAGCCGAGCAAGCGCCGCAGCGGTGGCGGCAATCGCTACAGCATGCGCCAGCACGACCTCGCGTAGTTCCTCGAAATGCGACGCTTCGGCGGCGAGCGCTTGGTCGCCCGCCTGCGCGATCCTTACGCCTAGCGCCTGCAGTTCAACCGAACCGAAACGGACCACGCCCGCAAGCGTCTGACGGTGGACGAACCCGGGTGCAGCCATCAGCGGGTCGGCATACCGCGCGGCGACTTCGATATGATAGCCAAGGACGTTGTTGTGCCGGACTTTGAGCGCCGTGACACCCGTTTCGCCGCGCAGCCGCATTTCGAGCGAAGCCACGAGCTGCCGCCCGTCCGAGCCAGCAGCGCGCAATTCGTCTAGCGCAGCGTCATAGCCCGGCGCGATGAAGCCGCCGCTCGCCACATCGACCGGCGGCTCGGGAATGAGTGCGGCACGCAGCGCGTCGATTTCGGCACCGTGCGCACCGATGCCGTCCAGCGTCGCGGTAAGCAGCGTCGGCGGAGCCAACGTCGGCGCACCGATCAGCGCCGCCTTCAACGCCAGCGCCAGCGCGAGTCCGTCGCGCACGCTTGCCAGATCGCGCGGACCGCCGCGCCGCAATGCAAGGCGGCTCAGCGCGCGTTCGAGATCAGCGCCAGCGCGCAGTGCCTCGCGCGTACGATCGCGCACGAGTGCCGCATCGACGAACCAATCGACCAGATCGAGCCGGTCGTTGACCGCCATCGCATCGGTCAACGGTGCAGCAAGATCGTCGGCGAGCAGCCGCGCCCCTGCACCGGTCACCGTGCTATCGGCGGCATCGAGCAGACTGCCGCCGCGCGTGCCGCTCGCCGACCGTGCCAGTTCGAGGCTGGCACGCGTCGCGGCATCGATTGCCATGACGCCGGCCGGGGGACAGGACTGGGGCGGTTGCAACAGCGGCAATTGCCCGATCGCAGTCGCTTCGAGATAGGCAAGCAGCGCACCGGCGGCCGCAGCCTCCTCGCGCATGAAGCCACCGAAGCCATCGCGTGTTGAAACGCCGAAGCGCGCTTGCAACCGGGATGTCGCGGCTGCCGACTCAAAGTCGCCGCGCGGGCGCGGTGTTGCAGCCACACCGTCCCAGCCCTGCGGAGCGATCACTTCTGCCGGGTTCAGCCGCGCCAGTTCTGCTTCGAGCCCGCCCGCAGCAACGCTGGACGTGCGGAATAGTCCGGTCGAAACATCGCACCATGCCAGCCCGAGCCGGTCGGGCGTCGGCGCGACGGCGACCAACCAGTTCGACGTCTTGGCGTCGAGCAATGCCGCCTCGGTCAGCGTCCCCGGCGTGACGACGCGGACAATGGCACGCGCGACCACGCTCTTGCTGCCGCGTTTGCGCGCCTCCGCCGGGTTTTCGATCTGCTCCGCGATCGCAACGCGGTGCCCGCCACGGATCAGCCGCAGCAGATAGGTTTCCGACGAATGCACCGGCACGCCGCACATCGGAATATCGCGCCCGTCTTGCTGACCACGCTTGGTCAGCGCAATATCGAGCGTCGCCGACGCCGCCACGGCGTCGTCGAAGAACAGCTCGTAAAAATCGCCCATGCGATAAAACAGCAGGCAGTCGGCAACCCCGGCCTTCAGGCCGAGATATTGCGCCATCATCGGGGAAGCGGGCGAGACGGCTGACATTGCCGTTCCGTCTTAGCGGGGTGCGTCAGCCTGGGCTACCGGTGATGCGGGCGGCTTGATCAGCGCGGTGACCGATTTGACGAGCCAGCCGACGCTGAAGCTGAACAACGCGCCGACCAGCCCCCACAGCAGCGGGTTGCCCTTGACCTGTTCCCACAACGACGGCGCGTCGCCCTGCTGGATAAAGCCGGTGCCGCCAAGATCCACTGCGATGCCGTCGCCGGGTGTCAGCTTGGTCGCGGTCAGCATCGGCGCGCAATCGGTCATCCGGGCCGGCTGGGTTTCGTCCCAGGCAGTCCGGCCGGCGACAGCGCCGCACCAGGCCGCTCGGTTGCCAGAGCTATCGGACACCGTGGCCGCCGCGATGCGGAGCACGCCGGCTGCAGCCTCGCTCGACTGCGGCCCCAGCGCAAAGCTGCTCGCCCCCGCATCGGCCATCGCCATGCGGATCGTCACCGTGGCACCGTCGGGAACATGCAAGCCAATCGGCGGCATCGCAGTGCTGGTCGCCGGAACGACCCGCTGCGTGCCGACCACCAGCTCGGTGCCCTGCGCCGGGCCATCGAAAACTTCGACGGCATCGACACGCAGGCTGCCGCCATGCGGTGCGAGCACAAGGTCGAAGCTGTCGGGTGGGCCGCTACGATGGAGATCAACGGCCATTGCCGCCGCTTCGGCGGAAACGGTGACAGTTGTACGCCCACCGCCGCCCAGCGCGAACCATCGCACCGGCAGGCTACCCGCGGGAACCGTTTTTCCAAGCGCGGCAAGCACCGCGCCAGTTGCTGGATCAAGCTGTGCCGCCGACGCATCGACTGCAAGGCTCGCGCCCGGTTTTGCGTCGACGGCGAGTAGCGCGCCGGTAACACCGCGAAGCGTTAGCGAATCGCCCGCCTCGGCGTTTATCACCGACCGGCTCGTCACGGCGGCATCGACGCGTTTGGCAACCGGGCGGCCGCTCATCCACCATGCAAAGCCAGCAAGCAGCACGAATAGCGCAAGCGCCGTCGCAGCCGAGGCGAGCCGACCATTCAGGGGAGCGCAACCTGTTCCCACGACATCGCGCCGACCCAGCTCTTGTCGTCGACATTGTTCATCCAGCCGCGGACCTGGAAGAAATGCACGCCATGCGAGGCGTGGGCATGATCATCACGACCGTCCCACCAGCCGCGCGGGGTCGCGTTGACCGCCGCACTTGCCTTGTCGAGCTGGCGGACGCGGGCGGCATTGATCGACCCATCGGGCTTGGCGGTAAAACGAATAACTTCGCTGACCAACTGATTGAACGCCGACTTGGTGTGATAGGTATATTGAGCGGCTTGGGGCGCGGGCGCGCTGACGAAGCGCAATTGTTCGATCGCCACTGATCCGACCGCCGATGGGCCGCAGCCGATGCCGATGACCTGCAGCGCCGATGCATTCGCCCCGCACACCGAATCGACCGAGGGCGGCGCTGCATCGCTGCCGGTGTCGGTGGTGGTCGAACAAATCCGGATCGCGGCGCCGACGGGTTCCGGCGCGCCGAGCGCTTCGGGCAGGCGGAACGTGAACGTCTGCCAGCCGCCGCGGCTGTTACCGAGGCGAAACAGCAGCGGCTGACGCTTGCCGACGCCAATCACTGCCCATGTCGTGGCACCACGTTCGGACCGGAAGTCGACGACAAACGGCCAGTTGCTGCGGACGAGACCGTGCACCGAAAGCTGACCGAAAGGGAGATCACTATCGATCACAGGGCCGTTTTTTAGGAGGCCACTGTTCGACACCGGGCTATGCGACCGCTCGCAAGCAGCAATACAACCAATCGCAATCGTGCCTAAAATCGCTGCGATGATCGCCCCGGTGTTATCGTCGTGATGCTGCGGCTCTTCGTGCCCTGGTGGGTAGTCGCTGCCATAGGTCCGCGAGGGCGTCGAATAGGTGCCCTGCGCGGCGACTGGCGCGGCGGCCAGAGCAGCGATGCAGGGCAGCACGATCAACGCCTGCCAAAACCGTCTGAAGCCGTTGCGCATTGCAGCCCCCAGTCGATGCCGATGTACCATTTTCAACCGTCCGTGACGACTCCATTTGCGGGTCCCGCCTTGCCGTGGCGCGACCGCTCGGCCAAGACAGGCAGACCGGCTATCAGGAGCCCCGCATGACAGACGACGCCAACTCGCTGATCTTCTCGGACCGCGAGGCGCTGCTGTTCCATTCGTCGGGCCGCCCGGGCAAGATCGAGATTATCGCGTCGAAGCCGATGGCGACGCAGCGCGATCTCAGCCTCGCCTATTCGCCTGGTGTCGCCGTTCCGGTGCTGGCGATCGCCGCCGATCCTGATGCCGCCTATGACTACACGATCAAGGGCAACCTCGTGGCGGTGATCTCGAACGGCACAGCAATCCTAGGGCTCGGCAACCTCGGCGCGCTCGCATCGAAGCCGGTGATGGAGGGCAAGGCGGTGCTGTTCAAGCGTTTCGCCGACATCGACTCGATCGACCTCGAGCTCAAGACCGAGGACGTCGACCGGCTGTGCGACGCGATCGAGCTGATGGAGCCAAGCTTCGGCGGCATCAACCTCGAGGACATCAAGGCTCCCGAATGCTTCATCGTCGAACAGACGCTGAAGGAACGGATGAACATCCCGGTGTTCCATGACGATCAGCATGGTACCGCGATCATTGCCGCCGCCGGGCTCATCAATGCTTTGTTCCTGACCAAACGGTCGATCAAGGACGTGCGTATGGTGGTCAACGGCGCGGGTGCGGCGGCAATCGCCTGCACCGAGCTGATGAAGGCGATGGGCGTACCCGCCGATCAGGTCATTATGTGCGATACCAAGGGCGTAATCTTCCAGGGCCGCATAGAAGGCATGAATCAGTGGAAGTCCGCGCACGCCGCGATGACCGATACCCGCACGCTGGAGGAGGCGATGAAAGGGGCCGATGTTTTCCTCGGCCTGAGCCAGAAAGGCGCGGTCACGCGCGAGATGGTCGCGGGCATGGCTGCCAACCCGATCATTTTCGCGATGGCCAATCCCGACCCCGAAATCACGCCCGAAGAGGTGCAGGCGGTGCGCTCCGATGCGATCGTTGCTACCGGGCGATCGGACTATCCCAATCAGGTCAACAACGTGCTTTGCTTCCCGTACTTGTTCCGTGGCGCGCTCGACGTCCGCGCGACATCGATCAACGAGGAGATGAAGCTGGCGGCCGCGAACGCGCTTGCCGAACTTGCCCGCCAGCAGGTGCCCGACGAGGTGGCGGCAGCGTACGGTGGCAAGGCGCGCAATTTTGGGCCCGAATACATCATCCCCGCCCCATTCGATCCACGGCTGATCGAGCAGATTCCGGTCGCGGTCGCCAAAGCAGCGATGGCGAGCGGCATCGCGAAAAAGCCGTTCTTCGACGAGGCTGCATATCGCCTCGAGTTGCGCAGCCGGTTGAACCCGACCAACGCTGTCCTCGCCGGCAGCTTCGAGGCAGCGCGCGCACGGCCACGCCGGATGGTATTTGCCGAAGGCGAGCAGGAAGTCGTGCTGCGCGCCGCGGTCGCCTATCGGTCGAGCGGCTACGGCGAGCCCGTGCTGATCGGGCGCGAAGAGCCGGTGCGCGACGGGCTAGCCCGGATCGGGGCCGACGCCGCCAGCTACGAGATCCATAACAGCGCGAATTCGGCACTCGTGCCACGCATGGTCGAGCTGCTGTACGGGCGGCTGCAGCGACGCGGCGCGCTGCTGCGCGATGTTCAGCGGCTGGTCAATCACGAGCGCAACATCTTTGGCGCGCTGATGATCGAACTCGGCGAGGCCGACGCAATGATTACCGGGGTGACGCGCAATTTCGCGCAGACCTTCCGGCAGCTGCGCCAGGTGCTCGATCCCGCCGAAGGGCATACGCCGTTCGGCATCCACATGTACGTCGGGCGCAGCGACACGATCTTTATCGCCGACACCACGGTCCACGAGCGGCCCACCGCCGAACAGCTTGCCGACATCGCCGAACAGACCGCCGCCGTCGCGCGTCGCCTCGGTCTCGAACCCCGCGTCGCTTTCCTGAGCTATTCGAACTTCGGCAACCCGCCGGGTGAATTCCTTGCGCATATGCGCGGCGCGATCAAATTGCTCGACGAGCGCCGTGTCGGCTTTGAATATGAAGGCGAGATGTCGGCCGATGTGGCGCTGAACCCGCGCATGGCGAGCCGCTACCCGTTCTCGCGGCTGTCCGAACCCGCAAACATTCTGATCATGCCGGGGCTGCAATCAGCAAACATCTCGGCAAAGCTGCTGAAGGAACTCGGCGGCGGGAAGATGGTCGGGCCGTTGCTGATGGGCATGTCGAAGGCAGTTCAGATCGCTCCGATGACGAGTAGCGCCAG
Organism: Sphingomonadales bacterium; assembly: GCA_038225475.1. Lineage (GTDB taxonomy): Bacteria > Pseudomonadota > Alphaproteobacteria > Sphingomonadales > Sphingomonadaceae > Polymorphobacter_B. Next base: position 13,529 of record JBBRRA010000016.1, on the reverse strand, counting down.
CGATCTTGTCACGATGGCGGTACTGGCGGCATCGGGCGTCGTGCTCTAACTTCGCTATCGCGGGAGCATTGCCATGACGACGCCAGCCATTTTCATGATCCACGGTATGTGGAGCACTCCCGAAGTGTTCGATGGTCTGCGTACCCGGCTGACAGCGGCGGGACACACCGTCCACACACCCGTGCTGCCGTTCCACGAGCTTAGCCCCGATGCGCCTGCGAACTTCGAACTCGGCCAGATCGGCGTTGCGGACTATATCGATTTTCTAGTGGCAGAAATCGCCAAGCTGCCGGAAGTGCCGATCATCGGCGGGCATTCGATGGGCGGGTTTTTGGCGCAGGCAGTAGCGGCGCGCGTCGAAGCGCCAGGGTTGATGCTGTTCTCGCCCGCCGCGACTGCTTCGACCAACGTGCTGGCAATCGACCCGCTGCGGACGCTGAGCCATGTCATGACCCGCGGCAGCTGGTGGAAGTCGCCGACTAAAATCGATGCCGAGCATGCACGCTGGGGTATTTACAACGGCCTCCCCGCCGACGTCGCCGATGCCGAGATTGCCAAACTGGTTTGGGATTCCGGCCGCGTGCTGTTCGAGATGGGGCTGCCGTGGCTGGCCAAGACGACGGCTACCCGCGTCGACTATACGCGGTTGAGAATGCCCGCGCTCGTCATCGTCGGTGCAGCCGACCGCATTACCGTGCCTGCGATCGCCCGCGCCACCGCGCGAGCAATCGTCGGTGCAGTCGATTATCACGAACTGCCCGACACCGGTCATTGGCTCTGGCACGGCGGAACGGGCGACCGTGTCGCCGACTTGGCGCTTGGCTGGCTCCGCGCTCAGTTCAGCGGCGGTGCGAATTTGGCAAGCGCATAAGCAGCGATCTCGCGCGCCATTACCTCACTGACCTCGGCGGTCGAGCGGTAGTGCACGCCAGCGCAAATGCGTGAAAACGACACCTGCCGCACATAATCCGCCGTCGTCGGCACCGTCACGACAAACCCCGGCATTTTAGAATTGCTGAACGGCAATCCGCCAGCGGGGACCGGCCCTTCCGCGTCGATGACGGCAGCGGTCGCGGCTGCGACGACACAGTGGCCGCACGGATATTCGGGGTGCATCGGCGTTTTCAGCAGCGGCTCCCACATCGGATCGGGCTTGATCTGCGGATTGCCGCCGCCGATGCGGATCGCGGTAATCGGACGCCAAAAGCCATAGTGCAGCTTGGCCTCGACCAGCGCGATGCTGATGTCGTCGCCAACCATCGCCTCGGCGGCATAGAAGCGGGCGTTTTGCACCAGCGTGCGACCGGGCTGCGCGGCGACGGCATGCAATGCCGGGGCAGTGTCATACGGCGCCCAGAAACGCGCCAATATCGTATCCGAAGTGCTCCGCTCCGTGCTGGACTTGCCCCCCATTCGCCGGACTTCATCGACATCTTTCAGCCAAAGCGGGCTGCCCAGCGCGACCGGCGGCCCGGGGCGGAACTGCGCCGCACTTGTCAGGAACCACGGCTTCATCGCGGCATAATGCGGGTCGAGCACCGTTGGTGTTGTGGCCACCCAGACGCCAGGCGCGGTCGAGGGCCAATATGGCGTCAGCTTTGCAGACGGATCGAGGCCGCCCGTGTGCAATGCAGCAGCTGCCGCCAACTTGCCGGCGGCAATGCCGTCATCGCGTGACCGACCGATAGCGAGGCCAGCGATCGCAAGCGCGTAGCGCTCGTCGATCGTCGCACGCTGCGAGGGATAGCTGGCCCAAAGGACATCATGCGCAGCAGCGGCAACTGCAGCCGACGCCGATGCGCCGGCGGCCGCCACCGGCACGTTGAGCCATGACCGATATTTGCGATCGACCGCGTCTGCCGCCTCGAAAATCGCCAGTGCCGTGCGTGTGCCGCCGCCATATGCGGTGACGTCGAACGGTGCATCGGGCGTCCGTGCCGCATCCTCGACAGCAGCGGCGAATTCCATCCAGTCCGTTACCGGATCGGCAACTGCAGGCATCGCAATCGCCAGCAGCATTCCAGCCGAAAACGCCGTGTAATAGTACCCCACAATCCCGTCCCCCAACCGCCGTCGTCGTAGTATCGAGATAGCAGAATGCGGTCGTTGCAGCTACGCTGTCGCCGCCAGCAGCTTGGCGCGGCGCCGCGCGACACTCGAACCGATGTTCATGCCTTCGCGGCGATATTTCGCCACGGTCCGCCGCGCGATGTCGAAGCCCTCACCGCGCAAAATATCGACCAGCTTGTCGTCGGACAGTGGCACCGTGGGTGGTTCGGCGGCGATCAACCGCGCAATCCGGTCCTGTACGGCCTTGGCTGAGACCGCATCGCCGCCGTCGGCCGACTGGATCGCGCTGGTGAAGAAATATTTGAGCTCGAACAATCCACGGTCGCAGCTAAGATATTTATTCGAGGTAACGCGGCTGACGGTCGACTCGTGCATGCCGATCTCGTCAGCGATGGCGCGCAGGGTCAGCGGTTTCAGGTGATGGACGCCGTTCGCGAAAAACGCTTCCTGTTGCTTGACCAGTTCGGTCGAGACTTTGACGATTGTGCGCGCGCGCTGGTCGAGCGCCTTGACCAACCAGTTCGCCGAAGTCAGGCAATCCGATAGGAACGACTTGGTCGCGCGGGCAGTATCGCCTTTGCCGCACGCACCGTTCAACTGGGCATGATAGTCGCGATCGACGAGCACGCGCGGCAAAGTGGCCGCGTTCAACTCGACCAGCCAGCCGCCGTCGCTGCCGCGCCGCACAAAGACATCAGCGACCACCGCCTGCGGCCGCTCGCCGCCGAACACCAGCCCGGGCTTTGGGTTATACGCGCGCAGTTCGCGGATCATGTCCGACAAGTCTTCCTGATCGACACCGCAAATCCGCCGCAGGCTTGCCATGTCACCGCGTGCAAGGATCTCTAAATGGTCGAGCAGCGCGGCCATTGCCGGATCGAGTCGATCTGCCTCGCGCGCCTGAACACGCAGACACTCGGCGAGGCTGCGCGCGCCGACGCCAACGGGATCGAAGCGCTGGATCGCCGCAAGAACGGTCTCGACCGCCGCGACATCAGCATCGAGCCGGTCGGCAACATCCTCGACACTTCCGCCGAGATATCCGGCGTCGTCGATCAAATCGATCAGGTGCCGCGCGATCAAAAGTGCCGCCGGATCATGTCCGAACGCCGCCGCTGCCTGTTCGATCAGTACATCGACCAATGACGGTTCGGACGCCGCCATATCCTCGAAGTCACCGGCGAATTCACTGCTACTGTTGGTCGACGACGAGGCCCCAGTGCCGCCCGCCGCAACGCTATCGGTAGGGCCGTCATGGTGAAACGTCTCAGCGGTGAAATCGACATCGAGCGGGGCATCGCTTTCGCTATTGCCAGCGCGGATCAAGTCGTCGGCAGGCGCACTGTCGAGGGCAGGGGCTGCAGATTCTGGTGCAGCGACAGTGTCGCCTTCCCCGCTGTCGAGCAGCGGGTTCTTTTCGAGCTCGGCACCGATGAAGCTTTCGAGCTCGACATTGGTTAGGGCGAGCAGTTTGATTGCCTGCTGCAACTGGATCGTCATGACCAGCGACTGGCTCTGCCGCAGATCGAGGCGCGGACCGATCGCCATGCCTACAGGCTGAACCCTTCGCCGAGATAAACCCGGCGGACGGTCTCATCGGCAACGAGCGCCTGCGGCGTGCCCTCGAACAGCACGCGCCCGTCATAAATGATACAGGCGCGATCGACGATTTCGAGCGTTTCGCGCACATTATGGTCGGTGATCAGCACCCCGATATCGCGGTCGCGGAGCTGGACGACCAGCCCGCGAATGTCAGCGATCGAGATCGGGTCGATCCCGGCGAACGGCTCGTCGAGCAGCATGATCGACGGTGATGCAGCCAGTGCGCGCGCAATCTCGCAGCGCCGCCGCTCACCCCCCGACAAGGCCATCGACGGCGCGTCGCGCAGCCGGGTGATGTGAAATTCCTCGAGCAGCTCCTCGAGCCGCGCAGCACGCCTCGCCTTGTCAGGCTCGACCACTTCGAGCACCGCCATGATATTGCCCTCGACCGTCAAGCCGCGAAAGATCGAGGTTTCCTGCGGCAGATAACCCAGCCCCAACGCGGCCCGCCGGTACATTGGCAGCGCGGTGATATCATAGCCGTCGAGCAGGATTCGTCCCTGATCGGGCACCGCCAGCCCCATGATCGAATAGAAGCACGTGGTCTTGCCCGCGCCATTGGGACCAAGCAGCCCGACGACCTCGCCGCGTTTGACCGTCAGCGAGACATCACGAAGCACGACGCGTTTGTCGTAACGCTTGCCGATCGCGACCACCGCCAGTCCGCGCGTCGGCGCATCGACCCCCATATCGTCCCGCTCAAGCACTGCTGCCTGTGCCATGTGTTACGCCCCCGAAACCATTTCGCACCACTTGGCGCGAAACGTGCATGACTCGCATGGCGACCTATACGCGGGCGGGTGGGCGCTGGGAAGAGAATAAGCTTCTCGCGCGTCGAAGAACGCCATGACAAGCGGCGCGGCCACGGGTTTGCCGGGCGATACGGCTACTGGGCGATGAGCCCGCAGCGCGCAGGAATTCGCCGACGAAGCGCTATTTTTGTCCGCGCGGTGGCACCACGAATCGGCCGCTGACCCTTCCGCCGCCCGTCGCCGGAACCGCCGTCGAGCCGCCGCTGCCCGCGCCGTCCAGCGTCGATCGACCACTGTCGAGGTCGATCGACAGCCGCTGTCCGCGCAGCACCGATTGACCGCGCGTCAGCACGACGTCGCCGACCAATGTTATCTGCCGCTGCACGACATCATAGATGCCGTAACGCCCGGTTGCGCGCTCGGACGGCGAGGTCAGCACCACATGATTCTGCGCGTCGAGGCGGTTGATTTGCGGATCCTTGCCGCCGGTTCGCGTATAGAACAGTTTCACCTGGTCAGCATTGAGGGTCATCGTACCCTGCGTAATACGGACGCTGCCGGTCAGTAGCGCCTGCGAATCGGCGTCTCTGGCATCGAGCCGGTCGGCATCGACCGTTATCGGCGCGTCGACATCGTGCTTGGCGAGCGCCGAAGTCTGCGCGGCGGCGGGACCGGCAAGGGCGACCATGAGAATGAAGCGAAGCATCATCGCTTTCCTTTCCGCGAAGCCGGTGTGATCCGCAAGTGCACCCGCCCGGTCAGGATCAGATCGCGCCCGCCAATGTCGGCCTGCAACCCGTCAGCCCGGTAGGTGCCGAGCGGAATCGTTCCCGTCACCGGCTGCATGCTCTGAACCGTACGGCCGACGAGATTGACACGGACATCGGCGCCGTCGAGTGTGTAGCCAGCCGCGCTGTCGACCCGCACCGGCCCGGCGATATCAAGTTGATCCTTGCTCATGTCATACCGCCCTGTGGGTGCAGTCACCGTGGCGGGACCCGAATCGAGCCGGACATCGGCCTTGAGCTGGGTAAGTTCGACAACCGGTACGGCCGATGACCGCTGCACCGCGCCTCGGGCACGGATGACGAAAGGCTGCCGCTTGGCGGTTTCGCCGCGGTACACGGCGTTGTCGATCCGCAGCCGCTCCTTCGACATTGCGACCTTGTCCTTGGCGAGCAGGAACGAGAACTCGCGGTTGGCCGTCAGCGGCCAGATCACGATGACGGCAAGCAACGCTGCAGCCGCCCCCGGTAGCGCCACCCGTGCCACCGCCACATAGCGATCATAGGCGCTGCCCGGCAACGCCGCGCGCTGCCGCCGGGTGAAGGCGGCGGCCCCGGTCATAAATGCGCGAAGATATCGACCTCGGGCCAGCCGGCGAGATCGAGCTCGGCGCGCCACGGCAGGAAATCGAAGCACGCCTGCGCGATTTCGGAACGGTGCTCGCGCGCCAGCCGGTCCTCGAGGATTGCCACTGCGCGGTGCAGATAGCGCACATCGGACGCGGCATAATCCTTCTGTGCGTCGGACAAGATGGCGGCGCCCCAATCGGACGACTGCTGCGCCTTCGAAATATCGACACTCAGCGTTTCGCGAAGCAAATCCTTCAAGCCGTGCCGATCGGTGTAGGTACGTACCAGCTTCGATGCGATCTTGGTGCAGAATACCGGCCCGGCCGTCACGCCCAGATACACCTTTATGACCGCAAGGTCGAAGCGCGCGAAGTGATAGAATTTGCGCCGCATCGGGTCCGCGAGGATCGCCTTTAGAACCGGCGCATCATAATGCCCCGCAGCGAAGCGGACCAAATGCTCGTCACCGTGGCCGTCGGCCAACTGGATCAGGCAAAGCCGGTCGCGGTGCGGGTTGAGCCCCAGAGTCTCGGTATCAACCGCGATCGGTCCGGGTGCAAAAACGTCGGCGGGCAGATCGCCCTCGTGCAGATATACAGTCATATGCGCCGCGTTAGCAGGGCGCGGCGATGGTGGCTACCGCCCCTTGAGCGGTCCGAAGGTCAGCCCGTGGAAATAGTTGAGGACGATGCGCGTTTCGGTCACCCCCGGCCCAATCGCCATCGTGGCGGCTGCCGCCTTCGGCTGCGAGAACCCGAGGTGCGGATTGTTGCCGAAACCGGCACCGTCGGACATGGCGGCGAACTTGCCGTCGCGCTTGCGGTCGTGCAGCACCGATACCGCATAGGCACCCGCGTGCGGCGCGCGGATGCATAATGTCACAGGTCCGCTTGGCGGTACCGGCAGGTCGATGCGGCGAAAATCCTTACCGGCCTCGAGCAACAGCTTTGAATTGCCGAGAAACTCTCCGTCGACCGGCGGATATAGCTCGATCCGGATATTGCCTTCGCGGTCTTTGAAGCCGGTGATCTCCGCGAGCAACGCCGGCCCTGATTCATTGGCACGACATGTTGCGGGATCGGCGCTGGCAAGCCGGGCATCGGTTTGTGCCGACGCGCTGGCAAGCCCGAGCGCAACGACAAGCGCGCCTGCGATTGCGACCTTCATGGTGACGTTCCTGCCTCGATTGAGCATGCTCTGACCCAGTTGCCTCCTAATGCGTCGTCGTGGCAGGAAAGCGGCAATGCCGCGATACGGGCAACTGGGGCATGGCGTCGATGAACCGACGATAAACCACTCGCTCGATCGGGCATTTTCGTATACGTCTTGACTCGGAGCAGCGCGGATGGCCCCGGTCGCGGCGCATGAGTGTGCGCCGGGGCATGGCCGGAGCGGAGCCCGAAACGACGGCAACAGATACAGACGAAAGACTAGCAGGCAATGAGTTTTGATAAACGCGGGCGCGGTCCCGGACGCGGCGGCTTCGACAAGCGCGAGCGCGGTTTCGACCAGTTTGAAGGCGGCGGCGACCGCTTCGGTGGCGGCGGCGGCGATCGGTTCGGCGGCGGCGGTGGCGATCGCTTCGGCGGCGGTGGCGCCGGTGGCCCGCCGCGGTTCGGCGGCGGCGGTGGCGGTGGCTTCGGCGGTCGTCCGGCAGGCGGCGGCTTCGGTGGTCCGCGTCCGCCCCGTGACATGGGTCCTGGCATCAACCTTGGCACCGCCAAGGGCGTGGTCAAATTCTTCAACGCTCAAAAGGGCTTCGGCTTCGTTGTGCGCGATGATGGCGGCGAGGATGTGTTCGTCCACATTTCAGCGGTCGAGCAGGCCGGCTTTACCGGGCTCGCCGATGGTCAGCCGATGGAGTTCACGCTGACCGAGCGCAATGGTCGCGTGTCGGCGACCGATCTGGTTATCGACGGCGAGCCGCTGCCGGTTACCGATCGCGCTCCGCCGCGCGACAGCGGCGGCTTCGGCGCCGCTCGCAACGATGGCCCGCGCGGCGGCGGCTATGGCGGCGCGAGCCGTGAATTCGGCGGCAATGGCGGGGGCGGCGGTGCGCCGACCAACCCCGGCGAGCGCGTCGATGGCACCGTCAAGTTCTTTAACGGTACAAAGGGCTTCGGCTTTATCCAGCGCGAAGACGGTGGGCCGGATGCCTTTGTGCACATCTCGGCAGTCGAGCGCGCCGGCATGGCCGGTCTGAACGAGGGCCAGCGGGTCAGCTTCGAACTCGAACTCGACCGGCGTGGCAAGCAGGCGGCGATCAACCTCACCGCGCTGTAGAGCAGCGCTGATCTGACAAGACGGGGTGGCGCAAGCCGCCCCGTTTTTTATTGTCCGCGCCGGTTCAGCTCGACGCGATTCGACCTGCGCTTTCGGTCACGACGCGCTACGACTGGCGACCGTTTGAAGAGGATCATCCCATGTCTCCGCCATTTGGCATCGCGCACCATTTTGCGCCCGCAACGGCAGCCCTGCTCACCGCCAATCCGCTGATCGGCGATGTCGAGGCGATTGACACCGCCAATCGCTGGGCATTGCCGGTCGATGTCGACGTCATCTTCGCGCTCCACGCCGCCGGCTCGGCGAGCGATCATCATGTCCCGCCGCCGCCCGGCTGGCCGGGACGCGTGCGCTTTGTCCAATTGGCGTCAAGCGGCACCGACGGCTATCCTGATTGGCTCTTCAAGGGTCCGCAGGTCGCCAGTGCCGCCGGGACCGGCGCAGTGCCGATCGCCGAATATGTCCTTGCCGCAATGCTCAACCATGCCAAGCGGCTACCGGCGCTCGTTGCGTGCGATGGCGGCCCAGCCGTGACGAAGGCAGAATTGCTCGCGACGCCGCTGGCAGGCCTAGACGGCCGGACGCTTGGCCTGATCGGCGTCGGTCATATCGGCGCGCGGGTCGCAAAGCTTGCCGCCGCGTTTGGGATGACGGTTATCGCACACCGGCGCAGTCCAAACCCCAGTCCGTTGCCGGAAATCACCTTGGTGCCCTTCGAAACGCTTCTGGTGCGCGCCGATCATCTCGTCATCGCTGCGCCGCTGACGCCCGAAACCACCGGGCTGATCGACGCCACGGCGCTCGGCAAGGTCAAGCCGGGAGTCCACATCGTGAACATAGCACGCGGCGGCATCATCGATCAGCCTGCGCTGATTGCTGCGCTGCAATCGGGCCGCGTTGGCGGCGCGTCGCTCGACGTCACCGATCCAGAACCGTTGCCGCCCGGCGATACGCTTTGGGCTGCACCAAATGTTCGGATTACGCCGCACATCGCATGGAGCTCAGCCGACACGCCGCGGCGCATTTTCATGCTGTTCGGCGAGAACCTGAAGCGGCTGGCGGCGGGGGAGCCGCTGATCAACGCGATCACCGGCTGAGCGGTACCACCGCAAAACAAATTGGCCCCCGCTCCGGGGGCATGGAGCGGGGGCCGGTCTGCGCTCGTCACGCATACGGGGCGAGTGATCGGTCCGGGCAACAGGGGGGCAAATCCCGGACACGGCTCGCTGGCCGCGTGAGTTAAGTAGGCCGATGCGGATTGACCCCAGATGAACAGCGTCGTTCAGGATCGTTCATTATCGGTAATTCAGAACGTCTTGCCGGGCAGCCGTTTGGTGCGGGGATCGCGAAAACCGAAGCTGGTTGCCGAAACGGGCGTGTTGTAGCGGACGTTGGTCAACCGGATTTCGGTAATGTTGTTCTGCGCGTCGGTCGATGTCCAGCCGGTCAGCGCGAGGCCCGTTGGTGCCGCCGCGTCATGCGCGAAGGCCATTGCGATTGTGCCATATTCGGGATGCTTGGGATCGCGCGCCTCGATTTGCGGCGCGCCATTCGCCGTGGCTGTCACGCGCGCAATCCGGCCAAGATCGGGCGTGGCGGCAAGCAAAGGCCCGAGCGGCGTGCTGCCGATCGGCCATTGCGACACCTGCGATACTTCATAATCGATGAACGTCAGCTTTTTTCCGTCGGCAACGACGAGCAGCGGCAGTTTGTCGTAGGAAAATCGAATCCGTCCGGGGCGCGACAGCACCAGCTTGCCGGTCGATACCGCGCCGTTGCCAGCGGTCTGCGTGAAATCGGCGGTCATTGTCGTCGTCGCGCGCAACGCTGCGGTGACATCGTCGAGCGGCGCAGCCACGGCGGGCAATGCGACGAATAGGGCGGCGACGACACAGAGGCGGATCACTTCAATTCCTTCGACTTGTCGGATCTGCGTACCGCCCCGGCGGTGTACGCGCGCTGAACTGTTCAGGCGCGATACCATGTCGTGCCGGACGGACCGTCCTCCAGCAAGATGCCTTGCGCCAGAAGGTCGTCGCGAATGCGGTCCGACTCGGCAAAGTCGCGCCGATTGCGCGCGGAAGTCCGCTGCGTCACCAGCCCATCGATGGTCCCATCGGCTTCGTGAAGCGCGGCCGGAGTGAACCCGAGCAGTGCCAGCGAGCCGCGCAGCGCCGCCACATCGCCGCGGGCCGCCAATGCGCTCAGCGCCGACAACGCCAACGGCGTATTGAGGTCGTCGGCCAGCGCCTCGACAACCGACGGATGCGGTGCGGCAACGGCGGGCGTGGTATCGAGAATCCGCCGCCAACGCATCATCGTCGCCCGCGTTTGCGTCAGCAACGCCTCGGTCCATTCGAGCGGCTGCCGGTACTGCGCGCTGAGCAGCGCCAGCCGCAGCACATCGCCGTCCCAGCCCTGCACGAGCAAATCGCCGACCGTGGCGATGTTGCCGAGCGACTTCGACATTTTCTCGGCTCCCATGCCGAGAAAGCCGTTGTGCATCCAAAGGCGCGCCAGCGGTGCGCCATGATTGGCGCAGGCCGACTGCACACGTTCGTTCTCGTGGTGCGGGAAAATCAGGTCGAGGCCGCCGCCGTGAATGTCGATCGTCGTGCCGAGCACCGCCGCGATCATCGCCGAGCATTCGATATGCCAGCCGGGACGGCCGCGACCCCATGGCGACGGCCACCCCGCCTGATCATCGGTCGACGGCTTCCACAGGATGAAGTCGGCGGCGCTGCGCTTATAGGGCGCGACCTCGACCCGCGCGCCGGCGATCATCTCGTCGAGCGCACGGCCCGACAACTGGCCATAGTCGGGAGCCGACGCGGTATCGAACAGCACATGACCCTGCGCTGCATAAGCGTTGCCGCGCGCTTCGAGCGCACCGATCATAGCGACCATTTCGGCGATGTACGCGGTGGCGTGCGGAGCATGATCGGGCGGAGCGACACCGAGCGCCGCCATATCGGCAAGATAGTGCCGTTCGAACCGGTCGGCGATGACGTCGATGCCGGTCGCCTCGGCCGTCGCTGCCGCCATGATCTTGTCGTCGATGTCGGTGATGTTGCGCGCATAGACGACATGCTCGTCGCCGTAGTGATACCGCAGCAGGCGGCTGAGCACATCGAACACCACCGCCGGGCGCGCGTTGCCGATATGCGCGCGGCTATAGACCGTGGGGCCGCAGACATACATCGTCACGCGTGCCGGATCGCCCGGCACGAACATTTCCTTCCGGCGGGTCAGCGTATTGTAAAGCCGCAGCTGCATCAGATCGGCGTGCCGCCAGCCTTGTCGAGCAGCCGGTCGAGCGCGCCGCGGTCGCCGTTATCATAGCCGCCGTCGTGTGGCCGGGTGGAATCGCTGCCGTGCGGATCGCCGTGGTGGGTTCGCGATTCGACAAAATCGACCATCGTCTTCGAGGTCAGTTCGAGCAACGGGCGGGTGCGGCCGGTGGTCAGCCATGCCGGACGCGGGCCACCGCCATCGACGACATCATAGCCCAGCCCGAGCACGAGATAGACGACGGCGGCACCGAGCAGCCCCTTGAACGCGCCGAAGCCCAGGCCGAGCAGCCGGTCGAGCGGGCCGACGATCGAATCGCGGGTGCGGCTGCCGAGCATCTGCGCGACGAAGCGGAATGCGATGAAAGCGACAAGGAAGATGCCGACAAACGCGAGGATCGAGCCACCCGCGACCGTGCCGGTGACATGGACCGCGAGCGGGCGGACGAACGGATAGGCGAAATGCACCGACAGCAGCGCCGCGACCCAGGCGAGGAGGGATAGCACCTCGGTCACGAAGCCGCGGGCCAGCCCGGCAAGGCCACCGACCGCGATCAGCAGCAGTACGATAACGTCGAATGCGGACAAATTGGCCATCGCCGCGCCTTAGGCGCGCACGCCGAGATGGTCAACGAGCGCACTAAGTGTGGCGACCCCGATGCTGCGAATGCCGCCCGCCTTCGCGCTCGATGCGGGCAGCAGCGCCGCGCCGAAGCCGAGCTTTGCCGCTTCTTTCAGCCGCAGCCCGGCGTGTCCGACGCTGCGCACCTCGCCCGACAGCGCGATCTCGCCGAACGCCACGGTGTCGGTGGGGATCGCGACCTCGGTCAGCGCCGAGACCAGCGCTGCGGCAACCGCAAGGTCTGCCGCCGGGTCCTGAATGCGCAGCCCGCCGGCGACGTTCAGATAGACCTCGCACGCCGAAAAGCTTAGTCCGCAGCGCGCTTCGAGCACCGCAAGGATCATCGCAAGCCGCGCGCTGTCCCAGCCGACGACGGCACGGCGCGGCGTCGCCCCGCTCGGCAAGCGCACCACGAGCGCCTGGATTTCGACCAGCACCGGGCGCGTCCCCTCGAGCGCGGGAAACACCACCGCGCCCGACACCGGGCGGTCGCGGTCGGTCAGGAACAGCGAGCTCGGGTTCGCCACTTCCTCGAGCCCGTCGGCCCCCATTGCGAACACGCCGATCTCGTCGGTCCCGCCAAAGCGGTTCTTGACGGCGCGCAGGATGCGGTACTGGTGGCTGCGCTCGCCTTCGAAGTACAGCACAGTATCGACCATATGTTCGAGGACGCGCGGCCCGGCGATCTGGCCGTCCTTGGTGACATGGCCGACCAGCACCAGTGCGGTGCCGCTGGTCTTCGCGTGGCGGATCAGCTCATGCGCGGCGGCGCGGACCTGGCTGACGGTTCCCGGCGCGCCTTCGAGCGTGTCCGAATGCATCGTCTGGATCGAGTCGATCACCAGCAGCGCCGGCGGCGGGCCGCTGCCGAGCGTCGTCAGGATGTCGCGCACCGAGGTCGCCGACGCCAACGCCACCGGTGCCTTGGCGAGCCCGAGCCGCCGGGCACGCAGCCGCACCTGATCGGCGGCTTCCTCGCCCGAGATATAGGCGACGCGCGCGCCGCTGAGTGCCATGCGCCCCGCCGCCTGCAGCAGCAGCGTCGACTTGCCGATGCCGGGGTCGCCGCCGATCAGCACCGCCGACCCCGCGACCAGCCCGCCGCCGAGCGCGCGGTCGAGTTCGGCAATGCCGGTCGAGCGCCGGTCGGGGAGCGCGACATCGTCGTCGAGCCCGGTCAGGCCGATGCTGCGCCCGCCGCCGCTGAGCGAATGCTTCGCCGAGAACGGCGTAACGACGGCGGCGGCCTCCTGCTCGATCGTGTTCCACGCGCTGCAGTCGCTGCATTGCCCGGCCCAGCGCGGGCTGACCGCGCCGCACGACTGGCAAACATAACGAACGGCGGCGCGGGCCATGCGAACATCCCTGAACGAAGCAGGAACATAGCGCCGGGCAAGCGCGGCGGCAATGCCCTAATCCTGCCCGCGCGCGCGGCGGTCTAACCCCACTAACTTGACCAGCGCGCCGAGGAGAATTGCAAAATCGCCCGCCAAATGCAGGCTGGCCGGCGGGTGATGCCGCGACGGTGATCGAGAGGGTGATCGAGGGGGTGATC
>JBBRRA010000015.1:0-34608 GCA_038225475.1 Sphingomonadales bacterium | reverse complement strand
CTAGATTAAGCCAGCTTGAATGCCTCGCGCAGCCCGTCGATGACAAACTGCGCCGCTAATGCTGCGAGAATGACGCCGAGCAACCGCGTGATCATCGCCTCGAGCTTTTTGCCCATCAGCCGCATCAGCGGGCCTGCCGCAAGCAGCGCCAGCGCGGTCAATGCAAGTACCGACGCAAGCGCCGCCAGTACAACCAGGCTTTGTTCGATGCTGCGGCTCTTCGCCATCAGCAGCATGATACTCGCGATCGAACCCGGTCCCGCCAGCATCGGGATCCCCATCGGGAATACCGAAATGTCCTCGGCAGCGATCTCACGGTGCGCGGCTTCCGCGTCCCGGGTGACTTCCTGCGCACGATTTTCGCGGCGTTCGGTGCGCTTTTCAAAGACCATGTCGATCGCAATCAGAAACACCATGATGCCGCCAGCGATCTTGAACGCGGCGAGGCTGATCCCGAGCGCACCCAGAAAGCCTTCGCCGAAGACGCCGAACAACAGCAGCACAATGCCCGCGATGATTGTCGAACGCCATGCCATCGCGCGCCGGTGCTCGGGCGTCGCGCCGCTGGTAAGGCCCGAAAAAATTGGCACGCAGCCCGGTGGATCAAGGACCACGAACAAGGTCACGAACGATGAGATGAACAGCTCGATCACAGCGCTGGCACCTTCAGCCCGGCGCGGGCATGCGCGGCGATCAGCGTGTTGCGCAGCAGGCAGCCGATCGTCATCGGACCGACGCCGCCGGGAACCGGCGTAATCGCGCCGGCCACCGCCAGCGCTTCGGCATAATGCACATCGCCGACGAGCCGCGTTCGCCCGTCAATGCCGGTGATTCGGTTCATCCCGACATCGATGACGGTAACCCCCGGTTTAAGCCACGTGCCGCGGACCAGCTCGGGTACGCCAACGGCCGCGACGATGATATCGGCGTGGCGGCAATGGCTGGGAAGGTCATGCGTCCGCGAGTGCGCGAGCGTTACTGTGGCACTGGCAGCGGTCAGCAGCGTTGCCATCGGCTTGCCGACGATATTCGACCGCCCGATAACCAGAGCTTCCGCGCCGCTCAGGTTTCCCAATACGTCTTGCAGCAGCAGCAGGCAGCCCGACGGCGTGCACGGTACGAGCGCTGGCAGCCCGGTCGCCAGACGCCCTGCGTTGACCGGATGGAACCCATCGACGTCCTTCGATGGATCGATGGCCATCAGCACGGCTGCGGCGTCGATATGGCGCGGTAACGGTAGCTGAACGAGAATGCCATCGACCGTCTCGTCGGCGTTGAGCGTCGCGACGAGCGACAGCACCTCGGCTTGCGACACGTTGGCCGGCAGCCGGTGTTCGAAAGACTCCATGCCGACCGCGAGCGTTGCGGTGTGCTTGTTGCGGACATAGACGTGGCTGGCCGGATCGTCGCCGACAAGGACGACTGCCAGTCCCGGTGCGCGGCGGGTCGCAGCGAGGAACGCGGGCACGGCTCGGGCGACGCGCGCTCGCACCCCTTCTGCGAACGCCTTGCCGTCGATAATTTCGGCTGTCATGCGGTCAGCACCTGCAGTTTACGGACCAGCGCGACGGGGTCGCCGTCGATGCGCAGTCGCTTGGTGCGCGCGGTCAGCCCGCCGGTCACTTCGACGTCGCGGCTCCGGACGCCGAGCCATTTCGCCACGACCGTTTCGACCGCATCATTGGCTGTGCCATCGACCGGGGCTGCCGCCACCCGCACGGCGAGTGCCGGGATGCCGTCGGCATCGGCACGCAGCCCCTCGACGGCGTCTCGTCCGCCACGCGGCGTGACCCGCACGCTCAGCGTGACATATCCGACGGCAGGGGCCCAGGCGAACACGGGTGCTACAACACTCCGCTATCGACAAGGATCGCAGGCAGCAGGCGTTGGATCAGGATGATGATCAGGATCAACACCATCGGTGACAGATCGATGCCGCCCATTTCGGGCAGTATGCGCCGGATCGGCCGCAGCAAGGGCTGAAAAAACCGGTCGAGCCCCTGATAAAGCCCGCGCACGAAACCGTTCGACATGTTGACGACGTTGAACGCCACCAGCCACGATAGAATCGCCTGCAGGATCAGCGCCCAGACGATCCACTGCAGCACCATGATGACGATATCGACGATCGCCGCCAGCGTATTCATTTCCACGCTCCGATTATGTTGGACGCGTCCTAGCGGGCGCGGCGCAGGCGCGCAATCAGCGGCTCAACTGCCCATGCCATATGTCAGCGAGACGGTAGTCTTGCCGTCGTCGGGTGTTGCCTGGATTGTCAGGTCGCGGTGGGTCGCCTTGTCGGTTGCGGTGAACATCTGGGATCCGCCGGTTGCCATCGTCGCAACCTCGCCCAGACCGGCGCGTGCCGCTTCGTCCTTGTAAAAGCTAACAACGCGTTCGGGCGCATCGGCAGTCGTAAAGGCAACCATGCCGCCGCTCTTGCCGCCACTGCTGCTGCTGCCAGCAAATGTGGTGGTAACCGTCGCATCTGGATAGCGGGGAATGTACGTGGGCAGTGTCGCGGGCCATGCGTTGGCGGTGCTGATGTGAACACTTTGGCCATCGTTGGTAACCGCGACGGTGCTGCTGCCGTCCTTGCTGACTGCGACGGTGCCATCCTTGGTCGAAATGACAGTCGATTGGCCATCGGAAGTCTTGCTTCCGCAGCCACTCATCAGCGCCAATACTGTCAGTCCGACGATTATCCGCATCGCTCACCCCCGCTTTGCCGAAATGCAGATAGCGCCGAACCGCCCCCTTGCGCAAATATTCAGGCGTGGACCAGCGTGCCCGCGCCAGCGCGCGTAAAGATTTCGAGCAACATTGCGTGCGGCACTCGGCCATCGAGGATGACGGCGGCATCGACGCCTGCTGTAACGGCGGCGACGCAGGTCTCGATCTTGGGGATCATGCCGCCAGAAATCGTTCCGTCGGCAACAAGATCCGAAATCGCTGCGGCGTCGAGGTCGGTCAGCAGCGAACCGTCCTTCGCCAGCACGCCTGCAACGTCGGTGAGTAGGAACAGCCGCTTTGCGCCGATCGCTCCCGCAATCGCGCCGGCCATCGTGTCGGCATTGATATTATAGGTGTGCCCGTCGGCTCCCATGCCGACGGGCGCAATCACAGGCACGATGTTCGCGGCGATCAGGACGTCGATGATCGTCCGGTCAATGTGTTCGGGCTCTCCGACAAAGCCGAGGTCGACGACCTGCTCGATATAGCTGTCGGGGTCGCGCTTGGTACGGCTGACTTTCGCCGCGCGGATCAGATGCGCGTCCTTACCCGAAATGCCCGCCGCGGTGCCGCCGGCCGCGTTGATCCAGCCGACCAATTCCTTATTGATCGACCCAGCGAGAACCATTTCGGCGACTTGCGCTGTCGCTGCGTCGGTAACGCGCAAGCCATCGACGAACGCACTTTCGATGCCGAGCCGCTTCAACATGACGCCGATTTGCGGGCCGCCGCCGTGGACGACGACGGGATTGATGCCAACCGCTTTCAACAGCACGATATCTTCGGCAAAGTCGCGCGCGAGTTCGGCATCGCCCATCGCATGCCCGCCATATTTGACCACGAATGTCGCGCCGGCATAGCGCTGCAGATACGGCAACGCCTCGATCAGGGTCTCGGTCTTGGCGAGCATGGCGGGGTGCGGAGCGTGCGGGCTGGTCATGCGCGAGCGCATAGCGGCTTGGGCCGGTGCTGGCGAGGGGGCAGTCGTGCTCTGGCGCGAAGTGCTAAATAGCCGACATTACGCTTAGTCACCTAACGCGTCGGTACCGGCTCCGCGCCCGAATAGTCATAGAAGCCGCGCCCCGACTTCCGCCCGAACCAGCCGGCTTCGACATATTTGATAAGCAACGGCGCGGGGCGATATTTCGGGTCGCCGGTGGCCTCCTGCATCACGCGCATGATGCTCAAAAGCGTATCGAGCCCGACGAAATCGGCGAGCGTCAACGGCCCCATCGGATGGTTGGCACCGAGCTTCAATCCTGCGTCGATGTCGATGACCGACCCGACACCCTCGCCGAGCGCGAAGATCGCCTCGTTCATCATCGGGCACAGCACACGGTTGACGATGAACGCGGGCGCGTCGACGGCCTCGACTGCAGTCTTGCCGAGCGCCGTGACAAAACTGTGCATGGCCGTTGTGGTTGCGTCCGAAGTCGCAAGCCCGCGAATGATCTCGACGAGCGTCATCACCGGCACCGGATTGAAGAAATGCAATCCGATAAAGCGGTCCGGCCGGTCGGTACCGCTTGCGAGACGCGTAATCGAAATCGATGACGTGTTCGTCGCAAGCAGCGTATGCGCACTCAGCTTCGGGCACAGCTCGGCAAAAATCTTGAGCTTGAGGCCCTCGTTTTCGGTTGCCGCTTCGACGACGAGGTCGGCGTTTGCGAACGCCACGGTATCGGCGACACAGGTGATGCGGGCGAGCACGGCGTCGATACCCGCCGCGTCGATCGTGCCTTTTGCCAGTCCGCGCGCGAGATTCTTTGCGATCACCGCCTTGCCGGCTTCGGCGCGCGCGACCGTGACGTCGGACAGGATCGCTTGCATGCCGGCGGCGGCTGTAACATGCGCGATGCCGTTACCCATCAACCCTGCGCCGATGACGCCGACGGTCTTCATGTCTTTACCATTCCGTGTTCGATCAGGCTGCGCGCCGTATCGACGACGCTTTCCTCAGCAGCGCGCGGCACCCAGCCCAGCACGGCCTTGGCGTGGCCCGCATCGCAACGGCGCTCGTTGCCGAGTTCGGAGAGCACCATTCTAACCTGTGGATCGAACGCCGCCGACAACCGCACAAGCAAATCGGGAAGCCCCCGCGACGGCACCCGCCGGGCACGGTCGCCAAGGCGGCTTTTCAGAATGGCTGCGACATCCTTCATCCACAGCCATTCGCCCGCACATAAAAAGCGGTCGCCGTTGACCCCAGGCGCGGTCATCGCGCGCAGATGTGCGTCGGCGATGTCGCGCACGTCGCACACGGCAAACCCTAATCGCGGGCTGCCGGGCAGATCACCGTTGAGCAATTTCTGGACCACGACCAGCGAAGTCGAAAAATCGCTTCCCAACACCGGGCCGAGCACCAGTCCGGGGTTGATCGTGCAGAACTCGAGCGCACCGCCTTCGCTTGCCATGAAGTCTCGCGCGGCACGCTCGGCGATGGTTTTGGAGCGCACATAAGCATAGGCGTCGGCGCTATCGGGGTTGGTCCAATCGGCTTCGGTAAACACATGTCCGGTGTCGCTATGGCCGTAGCAGATCGCCGCTACCGACGATGTCATCACGACGCGCTTGACCCCGGTATCGCGCGCCGCGCGGAGCAGTCGCAGCGCACCGTCGCGCGCTGGCACGATTAGTTCGTCGTCGTGCTTTGGAACGCTGCTCGGGATCGGCGAGGCGATGTGGAGGACATAGTCGCAGCCGGCGCATGCCTCCATCCACCCGGCATCGGCGGTAAGGTCGGCAGCATACAGCGTCAGTTCGTCTGCCGTTACGCCGAGGCTGCGACGCACCGCATCCGCTTTGCCGAGGCTGCGTATCGTGCCGCGCACCGTCCAGCCCGCCGCAATCAGCTGCTGGACGGCAAACCCCGCAATATAGCCCGATGCGCCGGTAACGAGGACGACACCCTTGCTCACCTCAAACCTCCCCCTCGACCGCGCCGCGTTAAGTACTCGCCTCAGAGCTTGGCGGTGAGTTCGGGCACCAGCGTAAACAGGTCGCCAACGAGTCCGAAGTCGGCAACCTGGAAGATCGGGGCGTCGTCATCCTTGTTGATGGCAACGATGATCTTGGAGTCCTTCATCCCCGCGAGATGCTGAATCGCGCCCGAAATGCCAACCGCGACGTAGAGCTCGGGCGCCACGATTTTCCCGGTCTGTCCGACCTGATAGTCGTTCGGGACATAGCCCGCGTCGACGGCGGCGCGGCTTGCCCCGAGTGCGGCGCCAAGCTTGTCGGCGAGCGGCTCCATGACATCGTGGAACTTGTCGGAGCTGCCGAGCGCGCGACCACCCGAAACGATGATCTTTGCCGCTGTCAATTCTGGGCGCGCGCTGGTGGTCAAGTCGGCGCTTTCGAACTTCGACAGATGCGCATCGACCGCACCGCCAACGGCTTCGATGCTCGCCGTGCCACCCGTGGTCGCTGCCTTGGCGAATGCCGTGCCGCGGACGGTGATGACCTTCTTGGCATCGCTCGACTTGACAGTTGCGATCGCATTGCCGGCGTAGATGGGCCGCGTGAACGTATCCGGGCCTTCGACCGAAAGGATTTCACTGATCTGGGCAACATCGAGCAGCGCTGCAACGCGCGGCAGGATGTTCTTGCCGCGGGTGGTGGCAGGCGCGACCACGGCATCATAATTGGCCATCAGCCCGACGATCAGCGGTGCGACATTCTCCGCAAGCGCGTGGCCGAACGCCTCATCATCGGCCAACAACACTTTGGAGACACCGGCAACCTTTGCCGCCGCATCGGCGACCGCCTGTGCATGAAAGCCGGCAACGAGGATGTGGACGTCGCCGCCCAATTGGCCTGCCGCCGTAACGGCCGCCAGCGTTGCATCTTTCAAAACGCTGTTATCATGTTCGGCAAGCACCAGCACGCTCATGCGATTGCTCCTGTGATCTTCAGTTTTTCGATCAGCTCGTCGACGGTCTTGACCTTGATGCCAGCCGATCGCTTGGCGGGTTCGACAACCTTGGTGACGGTCAGGTGCGGCGTTGGATCGATGCCATAGTCCGCCGGCGTCTTCGAAGCGATCGGCTTCGATTTCGCCTTCATGATGTTGGGCAGCGACGCATAGCGCGGTTCGTTGAGGCGAAGGTCGGTAGTGACCACCGCCGGCATTTTCAGCTCGACCGTCTCACCGCCGCCATCGACTTCGCGCGCTACGGTGACATGGTCGCCGTTGACACTGACCTTCGACGCGAACGTTCCCTGCGGCCAGCCGAGCAAAGCGGCGAGCATCTGCCCGGTCTGGTTGGCATCGTCGTCGATCGCCTGTTTACCCAGGATAATCAGGTGAGGTTGTTCCTCAGCTGCGATCTTGGCGAGGATCTTGGCAACCGTCAGCGATTCGGTGGTAACATCGGTGACCACGAGGATGCCGCGGTCGGCACCCATCGCGAGCGCGGTTCGCAGCGTTTCCTGACATTGCTGAACGCCAATCGAGACAACGACGATTTCGGTCGCCACACCCTTTTCACGCAGCCGGATTGCTTCCTCGACGGCGATTTCATCGAAGGGATTCATGCTCATCTTGACGTTGGCGAGTTCGACGCCGCTGCCGTCCGATTTGACGCGAACCTTGACGTTGTAATCGACCACCCGCTTGACGGGCACCAGAACCTTCATGCCGACCGCTCCCAATGCTTTGCAGGCAGGCCTAGCGTTTGTGGCCGCCGAAGGTCAATGCGTGGCGCGGCCGCAGCGTTTAGTTATCATGGGTGGGGACGCCCGCCGCCGCCCATGGCCCCGATAT
Organism: Sphingomonadales bacterium; assembly: GCA_038225475.1. GTDB lineage: Bacteria > Pseudomonadota > Alphaproteobacteria > Sphingomonadales > Sphingomonadaceae > Polymorphobacter_B. The sequence goes on along the minus strand of JBBRRA010000015.1, from coordinate 27,110 downwards.
ATCCTCGAGCACCATGTCGACGCACTCAAGGCGCAGTCGCAGGCTGGCTCCGGCCGCGAACGTCAGCGTGCAGGTCAGATCGTCGAGCGTGAACGCCAGCAACTCGAGGATGGTAATTCCGGGATCATGGGCATTCGCATCGGGCCAATGACGACGTTGGACCGACAGCACATTCTCGATCCGCAGCGCGCTCCGGACACGGGTGCCTTGGTTCGCCTCCCAGCGATAGCGGTTGAGCATCAGCACCACGCGGCGGCCCCGCCGGTCCCACGCGACATCGGGTGCACGCAATATCGCCGACTGTGTCAGCGCCGACAGCAGCGGCACTTCGTCCGCCTCCTGCGCAAGTAGCAGCAGGCGCTCGTCGGCGGGTAATTCAGTCACCGACACGCTCGATATCGGCGCCGACGGCCGACAGTTTCTCTTCGAGCCGCTCATAGCCGCGGTCGAGATGATAAACGCGGCTGATGACCGTTTCGCCGCGCGCCGCCAGCCCCGCGAGCACGAGGCTCATCGACGCCCGCAGGTCGGTCGCCATCACCGGCGCGCCAACCAGATGATCGACGCCGCGCACCATCGCGGCGCGCCCTCGCACTGTCACGTCGGCCCCCATTCGCGCCAATTCGGGAACATGCATGTAACGGTTTTCGAAGATCGTCTCGGTCAGCATCGATGCGCCGTCGGCAAGCGCGAGCATCGCCATGAACTGCGCCTGCATGTCGGTCGGGAAGCCGGGGTAGGGCGCCGTCGATATGGTGACCCCGTGTAGGCCGTTGGCGCGCTTGACGCGCAGGCCGCGCGGCGTCTTGCTCGTCTCGACGCCCGCCTCGCGTAACGCGTCGAACGTCGCACCGAGCGTTTCCTCCTCGGCCCCAATCAGCTCGAGGTCGCCGCCGGTGATGGCCGCAGCACAGGCATAGCTGCCAGTTTCGATCCGATCGGGCATCACCGCATAGGTCGCGCCGTGGAGCTTGGGGACGCCCGTGATCACCAGCCGTTCGCTGCCGACGCCGTCGATCTTGGCCCCCATTGCGATCAGGCAGCGGCACAGGTCGACGATTTCGGGTTCGCGCGCGGCGTTCTCGATGATGCTCTCGCCGTGGGCCAGTACTGCTGCCATCACGACATTCTCGGTCGCTCCGACACTAACGGTCGGGAACACATAGCGCCCGCCTTTCAAGCCGCCTTTCGCGGTTGCTTTCACATATCCTGCGGCAAGCTCGATTTCGGCCCCCAGATGTTCCAAGGCCTTTAGATGCAGGTCGATCGGCCGGTTGCCGATCGCACAACCGCCCGGCAAGCTGACCGTCGCCTCGCCGCATCGCGCCAGCAGCGGTCCGAGCACAAGGATCGATGCGCGCATCTTACGGACGATGTCATACGGCGCGACCGTCGAGGTGATGCGGCTGGCACGCAGCGTCATCACGCGCCCGAACTCGCTGGGGTGCGATCCCTCTATGGTCGTCGAAACTCCGTGGTTGTTGAGCAGGTGACCAAAGGTGTCGATGTCCGCCAGCCGCGGCAAGTTGCGCAGCGTCAGAGGCTCCTCGGAGAGCAGCGCGCACGGCATCAGTGTCAGTGCCGCATTCTTCGCGCCTGAAATGTGGATGCTGCCCGACAGGCGCGCGCCGCCGCGAATAATTATCTGGTCCATGACGTTTGCTACAGCGTTGCGCGAGCGGGCGGAAGGGGCGCTAAAAACCCTCGGCGGCAATGGTGAACGCGTTATCGCGGTCGAAGCCGACACGTCCCTCAGCATCGGTGACAATCTGGAATAATCGCACCGAAGGCGTGCATTCGTGCGGCTTCTGTGGTGGCGGCGCAAATCCCGGAGCGAGCGCCATCGGTGCCAACACCTTCGCAAGCCCCGCCGCCGCCGTGATTGTCTCGGGAATCTTCGAATCGGTTTCCTGGCCAATATCGGTGATGACGCCATTGGCGAGTTTGACGTTGAGCTTTGCTGATCCCAACCCGCTTTTCATCCGCATGCCGTGCGCCGCGCCGGGAACCGAAATAACCTCGACCGCCTGTGTGCAATCGATGGCAGTCTTGACCACGGCGAACGGTGTCGCCTCGCGGTAGGTAAAGCTGTTCGGCGCGCCCGCCGACGTGAACTCGATGCCGGCACAGCCCGGCAAAAGCATGGCGACAGCAACAATGGCAAAGCGCATGGTCGAACCCCTATAGCTTTGGCAGCGTAACCCCCTGCTGCCCCTGATATTTACCCGCGCGGTCGGCATAGCTGATTTCGCACGGCTCGTTGCCCTTGAGGAACAGGAACTGGCACGCGCCCTCATTGGCATAGACTTTGGCGGGCAGCGGCGTGGTGTTCGAGAATTCCAGCGTCACATGCCCCTCCCACCCCGGTTCAAGCGGCGTTACATTGACGATAATTCCGCACCGCGCATAGGTCGATTTGCCAAGACAGATGACCAGCACGTCGCGCGGCACGCGGAAATATTCGACAGTGCGGGCGAGTGCAAAGCTGTTTGGCGGGATGATGCAGCAGTCGGTCTTGCGGTCGACAAAGCTCGCCGGGTGGAAGTCCTTCGGGTCGACCGTCACCGAATCGACATTGGTGAAGATTTTGAACTCGTCGGCGACGCGCGCATCATAGCCGTAGCTGCTAAGGCCATAGCTGATGCACCCGTCGCGTCGCTGGCTTTCGACGAACGGCTCGATCATGCGGTGGTCGAGCGCTTGCTCGCGGATCCAGCGGTCGGATTGGACGGTCATCTTGATTCCTGTTGCGGCTCGGATGCAGGTGCGCGCGTACCGTAGCTGTGCTCGGGTTTGCCGCAGCCAAAGCTGCCTCCGCAAACCCGATCCAATGCCACATGCGCTGCAATATTGAACAGCAGCCAGCCGCCAACAATCAAGACCGGCACTGCAAATGTCGCCCGGTAGAACCAACGCAACGCAATCGGTACGGGGATCAATCCGGCAAGTGCCACGGCGGGAGTGACGATAACACCGTAAGCGACAGCACGCGTGATAGGGCTGTCGATCGCGCCGGGTGCATCAAAAATCATGACGGAAGAAATAACCAGCATCGGCGACGTGGTCAGCGCGATGACCGACACGGCCAACAGCCCGAGCAATATCGTCCGATACGGCTCCGGCGCATGTCTGCCGTCAGTGAAAGCCATGAACCTTCCTATTGCCGAATGTGCAGCACGCAAATCAGCGTGAACAGCCGCCGCGCGGTATCGTGATCGATCTCGACGCGGGTCGCGAGCCGTTCGATCAACAGTTCGGCGGCTTCGTTGTGAATGCCGCGTCGCGCCATGTCGACGGTTTCGATATGGGCCGGGGAGGAAGCGCGGATCGCTTTGAAATAGCTGTCGCAAATCGCGAAATAGTCGCGCACGATTCGCCGGAATGGCGACAGCGGCAACACCAGCGTTTCCAGCGCTCGCATGTCGTCGGCGGCAATGGTGACGACCAGCCGCCCTTCCTCGACGCCCATGACGATGCGGTACGGCCCGGAGTAGCTGTTTTCATAGGCAGTGAGTGGCCGGAAGCTGTTGCCCTCGAGCAGGTCGAAGATCGCGACGCGGCGTTCCTGTTCGATATCGGCGCTGCGCCACAGGATGGTCCGTTCGTCGAGCTTGACGTCGATGATCCGGTGGTCGGTCACTTTGCGCTGGTCTGACTGTTCGGGGACGCGTCGGGAAAGCTGTTAACCAGTCGCCCAAGCGCGGCCCGGACCGGCGCAAGATCCCCGTCTTGCGTTTTGCCGAGGCGGACGACGACCAGATGCTTCGACGGCACGATCAACACATATTGGCCCAAATGCCCGATCGCCGAATAGGCATCCGCTGGCCCGGCAGCGGGGAACAACGCCGCTTCGCTGCCTTTCGGGCGCGGCCGGTTGAGCCAGAAATGGGCGCCGTAACCGCCGTCGGTCGGCGCGGGCGTATGCGCGTACGCCACCCAGCTTGCCGGCACGACCTGCTTGCCGCCGACCATACCTCTGTCGAGGTACATCTGGCCAAACCGTGCCCAGTCCGATGCGGCGGCATGGCAGAACGACCCGCCGATCATGGTGCCGGCGCCGTCGAACTCGCAAAGCAAGCTCGGCAGCCCGGCCGGCCGCAGTAAATGTTCGACCATGTAAGCGCGCATGGCGGTGCGGCGTTCTTCGGGCGTGTGCGCGTTTGGCGATACCGTCCGCTGGACGATGTCGGCGAGGATGACGGTGGTGACCGACGAATAGCTGTATTTGGTTCCCGGCGACGCTTCGAGCGGCATTGCGGCGGCAGCGGCGGCGATGTCGCCGCTGCGGTCGGTGAACAACGCGCGGTTCGTATCGGAATTTTCGACCTCGTCGCCGACTTCGATGTGCTGCAACCCCGACGACATGTGCAGCAGCATTGCGAGGGTGATTTTGCCCCGGGGATCGGCCGGATCGCGGTGCCAGGCCGGAACTGGCGCGGGCGCATCGAGCTTCAGCCGACCTTCGCCGATCAATTGCCCGACGAGCGTTGCGGTCACCGACTTCGCCATCGACCAGCTGATGAAGCGGTTGGCCTTGCCGTAACCGCGGCCATAGCGCTCGGCAACGCGGACGCCGTCATGCATGACGATCAACGCGCGCGTTTCGCCGAGCGCTGGATCCGTGAAAAAGCGGTCGACCAGCGGGCTCGTCGCCGCGCCCTGCGCATCGCCGCGTGCGGCACCGAGCAGCGCCAGCAGAATCAGACTTGATCGCAGCGCCCGCATCGCGTCACTTCCCATCAGGTTGCAGCGCACAACGTAAAGGGCCGTTTGGCATGAAGGCAAGGACTTGGGTTGCGCTTGGCATCATCGTGCTGCTGATGATCGGCGGTATTGGCCTGGTGGCCAGCGGCCGCTCGCCGACACGTTATGCTGCGACAGGTGCCGGCTATGTCGCGCATGTCGTGTGTTCGTGCCGCTATGTCGGCAATCGGAACCTTGCGTCGTGCAAAACCGATTTCGAGCCCGGCATGGAAATTGTCTCGGTGAGCGATGACCCGAAAGCGCGGGTGATAACGGCGTGGGTGCCGCTATTGGCAAAGGCTACGGCGTCGTATGATCCGCAATTCGGCTGCCGTCTCGACGAGCCTAAAGCCAGCCGCGTGCCTTGAAAAAATAATAGGGTCCGACCGCCGACAGCACCATCAGGCCGAGCGCGAACGGATAACCATATGCCCAGTGAAGCTCGGGCATCGCGACGAAGTTCATGCCGTAGATACTCGCTATCACCGTCGGTGGCAGGAAAATCACCGATCCGACCGAGAAGATCTTGATGATCGCACTTTGCTCGATGTTGATCAGCCCCAATGCCGCGTCGAGCAGGAAGGTGACGTTGCCGCTCAGATAGGTCGCATGGTCGGTCAGCGATGCGACGTCGCGCGACAGACTTTTGAGATGATCGCGCGTGCCGTTGCCGGTCTTTTTTATCGCAAACGAAGCAAAGCTCAGCAATCGAGCGAGGCTGACGGCTGAATCGCGGGCCTTTGACACTATGTCTTGCGCGCGCGCGATGCGGTCGAGCAACACGGTCAGTGCCGCTGTCGTCATGCGCTGTTGCTTGCTGTTGGCACGGCGGAACGTCGACCGCGAAACCTGATCCATCTCGCCGCCGACGCTTTCGAGACTGTCCGCCAGCCGGTCGACGATGGCATCGAGCAGATTGACCAGCGTCATCCCGGGATCCGCCGAAACGAGCGTCGCGCGCCCGGCGTGGGCGGCGAACGTTTCGAAAACCCGCGGCTCGGCGTAGCGGATCGTAATCAATATTGTCGGGGTCAGCACGAACGACACCGCGGTCGAAACCGGGTCCTTGTCGACCCCGATCAACAGATTGGCCGTCAAAACCGTGGCATCGCCCTCGATGTAAAGTCGGCTGGACGGCTCGATCTCGATCATTTCGTCGCGCGTCGGAACGGCGATGCCGAGCGCGCGCTCGATAAACTGTTCCTCATCGCGGGTCGGGGAGATCATGTCGATCCATGCGGCCCCGAGCGGCAAGCTTTCGTGGATCGGATTGGTGACGCAGGTCGCGCCGCCGTCGCCCGGCGAATAGATTTTGAGCACAGTCGTCGTTCCTCGCCACCCTGATCCCTGATGGTCTTGCGGCTATAAGGTCATGCTGGAACGCGCAAGCAGTGCCCGCAAATATTCAGGGGTCGCGTGTAACCGTTCGGCGGCTGGCGGCGAACAAGTCTGTGAACCGACCGGGTAAGGAAATCGACCGTGACATTGCGATTGACCAGCATCATAGTCGCCGCATTGCTTGCCGGACCGGCGCTCGCCGATGCCGCGCATCCAACGGTGGTCGAGCTTTATCAAAGCCAGGGCTGCTCGTCCTGCCCGCCGGCGCTGCAGACGATCGCGGCGATTGCCGACCGCCCCGACGTGCTCGCGTTGACCTTCGCGGTGACTTATTGGGACCAGCTCGGTTGGAAGGATAGCTTCGCGGCTCCCGCCTATACGCAGCGGCAATGGGACTATGCCAAGGGTCTTAACCACCGTCAGGTCTGGACGCCGCAGGTCATTGTCGATGGCCACAGCGACGTCACCGGCACGCGCGCCGCTGAAGTCGATGCATTGTTGGCCAAGGCTTCGCGCCTGCATGCACCGGTGTTGAATGTCAGCGCTGGCAAGGTAACGGTCGGCGAGGGCGAGGCCCCCGCTGGCGGTGCGGACATCTGGCTGGTGCGCTATGATCCGCGCACGATTCAGGTCGCCGTCAAAGCGGGCGAGAATGGTGGCCGCACGCTCGGCCACCGCAATGTCGTGCGCAGCCTCGTCCATCTCGGTCGCTGGACCGGCAACGCCGCGACGCTCAGCGTGCCGGTTGCGCCGCCCGGGCTGTCGACGGCGGTGCTGCTCCAAACGCCGCAAGGCGGACCTATTCTAGCCGCTGCGCGCGGCTGATCCCGATGCCGGCGCGCCATCAAGGCTCGTCGAGCAACCCCGGTCGTTAGCCCCCTGGCGACCGGGGACTTTGTGCAAACCAAGGAGACGACCGATGCTCAAGACTACCACACTTACGATTTTCGGTATTGCGCTTGCACTTGGTGCGAGCAGCGTCTCCGCGGCGCCGCCGACCGGTGACGCGATGAAGTCCGACGCCATGGCCGCCGACCCGATGAAGCACGATGCGATGGCAACCGATCACATGGCGACGTCCGCGAAATCGTCACATAAACACGCAATGATGAAGCATGGGGCGATGGCGAAGGACGCAATGGCCAAAGACGCGATGGCAACCGACAAGATGGCAACGCCCAAGTAAAGTCACCGTTCGCCGGGCGGTGCACGCTGGTCGCGTACCGCCCGCAGCCATGCTAAGGCAATGACGACCACTCGGGGGAGAAACACATGGCCACTGTCGATCAGGTAGACCGCAGCCTCGCGCCGCCGTCTGGCACCCGCTATTTGCGACACAGTATCGCGACGCGCGTCTGCCACTGGATCAACGTGGTGTGTATCGTCGTACTGCTCGGCACCGGGCTCAACATTTTTAATGCGCATCCGGCGCTGTACTGGGGCCAATTTGGTGCCGACGCGGATGACGCCAAGCGCTGGTTAGAAATCGGCGCGACCGATGATGCCGCGGGGCAGCCGCAGGGCATGGTCAAAGTCGGCGATATCAGCGTCCGCACCACCGGTTTGCTCGGGTTATCGAAATCGGCCGACGGGACGTCGCAAGCAATCGGCTTTCCCAGCTGGGCGACAATTCCATCATGGCGCGATCTTGCCACCGGGCGGCGCTGGCACTTCTTCTTCGCGTGGTTGTTCATTCTAAACGGTTTGGTCTATTTGATTGCAGCGGGCTTCAGCGGCCATTTGCGCAAGGATATCTTGCCGAAGTTGCGCGAGCTGTCACCGTCGAGCGTCTGGCACGATCTTGTCGAGCATCTCAAACTCAAATTCCCTCGTGGCGAAGACGCCAAGCGGTATCATCCGCTGCAAAAGATCGCTTATGGCGGTACGGTCTGCGTGCTGCTGCCGCTGATGGTGCTGACCGGACTGTCGATGTCGCCGGGGTTCAACGCGGCCGCCGGCGGACTGCTGCCGCAGTTGTTCGGCGGACGTGCGTCGGCGCGGTCGATCCACTTCATCACGACCAACCTTGTCGTGCTGTTCGTCGCGGTCCACGTGCTCATGGTCCTGTTGGCCGGTCCTTATAACCAGATCCGTTCGATGATCACCGGGCGTTTCGATACCGGCACGGAGCGTTGACGATGGCCATTCTCACACGCCGCAATCTGCTGGCCGGCGGCGCAATCGGTGGCGGTCTGCTGCTTAGCGGATGCGACAAGCTGGCCAGCTCGGACGGTTTTAATCACTTCCTTGGGCGTGCCGAGGGGGCAACCTATGGCTGGCAACGGCTGGTGGGACGTCAAGCGCTCGCTCAGGAATTTGCACCATCGGACATCTCGCCGGTGTTCAAGGCAAACGGCTCGAAAGATCCCGACGATGCCGATTATCGCCGCCACGTTACGCAGGGCTTTGCCCAGTGGCAGCTTAAGATCGACGGCCTCGTCGATCGTCCGCTGTCGCTGTCGCTGGCCGATATCCGCCGTCTGCCGGCACGAACGCAGATTACGCGGCACGATTGTGTCGAAGGGTGGAGTGCGATCGGCAAATGGCACGGGCCTCAGCTGGGGCCGTTGCTCAAGGCCGCTGGGCTCAAGCCAAGCGCGCGCTATATCGTGTTTCACTGTGCCGATAACTACGGCGGGGAAATCTCGAAGGGCGGCGCGCAATCAACGGGTCGCTATTACGAGAGCGTCGATCTGCTCGACGCGTTTCACCCACAGACGATTCTGGCGCACATGATGAACGATGCGCCGCTGTCGGTGGCGCACGGCGCTCCGCTGCGCCTGCGTGTCGAACGCCAGCTCGGCTACAAGCAGGCAAAATACCTGATGCGGATCGAGGCGGTCGACAGCTTTGCCGGAATGGAGCTCGGCAAGGGTGGGTATTGGGAAGACCGCGGCTATGAATGGTATGCGGGAATCTGAGTGCAGCAGGACTGGGGTGCCATGATGGTCGCGGCACAAGCCGGCGACCGAACCGCCTACCGCCAACTCCTCGATCAATTGCGCGATTGGCTGACACGCTATTATCGTCGGCGCTTGCCCGCCGACAGTCTTGATGACGCGGTGCAGGATGCGCTGGTTGCGATTCACAGCAAACGTCATACCTATGACTCTGGTCGGCCCTTCGGCCCGTGGCTCGCGGCGATTGCGCGCTACAAGTGGATTGATCGACTGCGCACCATGCGCGCCAGGCCGACCGAAATGCTGCCCGAAGGGGACCATGCCGTGCCCGATGCCCTCGTCACAGCCGACGCAGGCAGCGCGGTATTGAGTGCGAATGTACTCGCGGGTCTGCTGGCCACGCTGCGGCCGGCGCAGGCGGACGCGATCCGGCTGGTGAAGCTCGACGGACTGAGCATCGAGGAGGCGTCGGCGGCGAGCGGGCAAAGCCCGGCGCTGGTTAAGGTAAACATCCACCGGGGGCTGGCGAAACTGATGCGGCTGGTCGAAGGGTTTGGCGAAAATGACGAAGGCTGAACGCGCGGACGATCTCGTCGACAGCCTTGTTGCCGACCTCGCGCCGGTGCGGGCGCGGCGAGCATGGCGCGACGGCGCGTTGGTGCTCGGGCTCGCTCTGGTCGAACTTACGTTGGTCCTGACGATGTCGCGCCCACGCCCCGATATGATGGTTGCGATGCATGGCCCGATGTTTTGGTGGAAGATGGCGAGTTGTCTGGTGCTCGCGTTGACCGGCGGTGTGGCGGCGGTGCTTGCGCTCGATCCAGCGGGCGCGCCACGACGCTGGTGGACCGGGTTGGCAGTGGTTGGTGCGGTTGCGGTTGCGGTCTTGCTCGGGACGTCGATGGACATGCCGGAGGGGCTCGCGGCGCGGCTCGACTGGCGCGAAGGGGTGTTATGCGCTGGGCTAACGCTCGCCTATGCGCTGCCGATGGCGCTGTTGCTGACCTGGCTGGCGCGCCGCGCTGCACCGACGCGGCCACGATTGGTCGCGTGGGCGGCAGGGCTTGGCAGCGCGGGCTGGGGCGCCTTCGCCTTTGCGTGGAGTTGCTGGCATGACGACCCTTTGTATGTGGTCATTTGGTACGGCGGCGCGGTGTTGCTTTGCGCCGTTCTGGCCCGCGTTCTGTTAGTCCGTCTGATCCGCTGGTAGCGCTCGGCAACAGCCGATCGCGCAGCACGGTGATGACCGTATCGACCGCCGCCCGTGTCGGCTCGCCTGCCGCATCGATCAAATCGCCGGTGAACACCGAATGGGGCGGCTTTCCACGTGCGCGCATTCCCGCCGGATTGCCGCAGGCGTCTGGGATGACGGTGCCAACAAAGCCAGGTCCAAGCTCGCGCGCCAGCGTATCGAAGCGCGGCTGCTGGCTCAGCGTGTCGCCGGCAAAGCGGAAGCCGTGCACGGTCAGCCCCTCTTTGGCGACGCGCGCCTTGACGCGAGCTAGATCGCCGGAGCTGATATCGAGTGCGCCCTTGTCGCGCACGGGCAGCGACGGCTGCGACATGACCGGCACCAGCACGCTGCCGTCGACCGCCATCGACAGGGCAAAGCCGCCGGTCAGACACATGCCGACGACGCCAACGCCGGCCCCGCCGCATTCGCCGTGTACTGTCCGCGCTAGCGGGCGCAGCCAATCGACGATGGGACTGGAACGGTCCGACGCGAACACGGTAAATTCGCGGCTGATACACACGCCGATCGTCGTCAGCAGGCCCGGCTTCTCGCTGTTCGTCGCATCGGGGCGGCCCGCAAGGATCGGCGCGTAGACCCGGAAACCCGCATCTCGAAGCCAGCGGCAGAAGCGTGCCAACGACGGCGTGAAGCCCATGATCTCGTGCAGAACGATGACGGCCGGGCCACTGTCGCCGGTGACCAATACGGGCTTGGTCACTCCGTTGAAACGAAACTCGCGGCGTCGAAAATCGCTGATATCGGCTGTCATCGGCACTCCTGTCATGCCGTAGCGTCCATTGACGTCGGCGGTCCCCACGCGCCACTATGCCGACTTCGCGGGGGCAAGGGTACTGGTCAGATGACGCTTTCAAACGCCCGATACGTGGCGCAGGCCGCCGCCGACCCGCAGGCCAATCTGACTCTGCCGGGGTGGTTGTATCACGACGCCGAATTCTTCGCCGTCGAGCGCGCGCGCGTGCTCCGCCCGGCGTGGCAGATCGTCTGTCATGTCAGCGATGTTGCCGAAGCCGGGGACTGGCATACGCTCGACTATATCGGCGAGAATATTCTTGTGGTGCGCGGTGACGACGGCGTTGTCCGCGCCTTTGCAAATGTCTGTCGTCACCGCGCGTCACGGCTGGTCGACGGAGCCAGCGGCAGCTGCCGCAAGCTGGTGTGCCCGTATCATGCCTGGACATATGAGCTCGACGGACGGCTGAGCGGTGTGCCGGCGCGCGGCACCTATGCCGATCTCGATATGGGCACGCTCGGACTGGCGACGCTTGATCTTGAGGTGTGGCAAGGGTTTATCTTTGTCCGGCTTGAAGGCGGGGGCGTGTCGGTAGCGGACATGATGGCCACGCATCTGAACGAAATCCTGCCGTACCGTTTTGAAGATTTGCGCGCACTCCGAACGGTTGGTACGCGCGTCCGCCATGTCAACTGGAAGAACCTGACCGACAATTACTCGGACGGGTTGCACGTACCTGTCGCGCATCCCGGGCTCCGGCGGCTGTTCGGCCCCGGCTATGGCATCGAAGCGGGCGAGCATGTCGATCGGCTTTGGGGGCCTCTGGTCGAACCCGGCCCCTTGCGTTCGTCCGAGCGCCTGTACCGCGAATTGCTGCCGCAGGTCGCGCACCTCGATACGAACCGGCAGTCGATGTGGCTCTATTTCAAGCTGTGGCCCAACCTTGCATTCGATATTCACCCCGATCAGATTGATTTTATGCAATTCCTTCCCATCTCCCCAACCGAAACACTGATCCGCGAAATCAGCTACGCAATCCCCGACGACCGGCGCGAAATGCGCGCCGCGCGGTATCTGAACTGGCGGATAAACCGCATGGTCAACCGCGAGGATGCCGCGCTCGTGACGCGCGTCCAAGCGGGAATGACCTCGGCAAGCTACACGCAGGGGCCGCTCGGCGAAACCGAGGTCTGCCTGCGCAGCTTTGCCAAGCGAATGCGCGAGCTGGTTCCCGAAGCTCGGCTGCCGCGAGCGCCCGCGCCCGGTTGGAGCCACCGCATCAGCGTGGCGGTGGTATGACCAAGCGCTATGACGCCGTCATCATCGGCGGTGGCCACAACGGCCTTGTCTGCGCTTTCTACCTCGCGCGCGCCGGCCTGAAGGTCCGCGTCCTTGAACGCCGAGGCATCGTCGGCGGCGCGGCGGTGACCGAGGAATTCCATCCGGGATTCCGTAATTCGGTTGCCAGCTATACCGTCAGCCTGCTGCGGCCCAAGGTCATTGCCGACATGAAGCTGCACGAGCGCGGCTTTCGCATCATCGAGCGGACGATTTCGAACTTCTTCCCGCATGCGGATGGCGGCTATCTGAAACTCGGTGGCGGTACGGCGCGGACTCAGGCCGAGTTCGCCCGCTTCAGCCAAAAAGATGCCGACGCCCTCCCCGCGTATGGAACGGCACTCGAAGCTGTCGCCGAGGTATTGCGCGACATTGCCCTTCGCACGCCGCCCAATGCGGGCGGCGGAATCCCGGCGCTGATCGCAGCGGCTGGCCAAGGTCGGCGGATGGCAGGGATGACCCTCGAACAGCAGCGCGACACGCTCGATCTGTTTACCAAGAGCGCGCGCGATTTCCTCACCGGCTGGTTTGAAAATCCGCATATTCAGGCTGCATTTGGGTTCGACGCGGTCGTCGGCAACTATGCCAGCGTCGATACACCGGGTTCGGCCTATGTTCTGCTCCACCATGTTTTCGGCGAGGTGAACGGCAAGAAGGGTGCTTGGGGCCACAGCGTCGGCGGCATGGGCGCGATTACGCAGGCGATGGCGGCGGCGTGCGTTGAAGCCGGCGTGGAGATCAGCCGCGACGCGCCGGTTGCCCGCGTCCTGATCGATGGGGGTAAAGCCGCCGGTGTGCGCCTCGACAGCGGCGAGGAGATTGCAGCAGCGACAGTGGTGGCGAATGTCACGCCGCGCGTGCTGTACCGCGACCTGATCGAACCGCATGAATTGGCGCCCGAATTCCGCCGGCGAGAGGCGGGTTTCAAATACGGCTCGGGGACGTTCCGGATGAACGTCGCGCTGTCCGAACTTCCTAACTTTACCTCGCTACCAGGTACCACCAAGGCCGAGCACCACACGGCCGGCATCATCATTGCGCCGACAATGGACTATATGGATCAGGCGTTCACCGATGCGCGTGCCGACGGCTGGTCGAAAGCGCCGATCATCGAGATGAAGTTGCCGTCGACCGTCGACGACAGCCTTGCTCCGCCGGGCCAGCACGTCGCCAGTCTGTTCTGTCACCAGTTCGCACCGGTGCTCCCCGATGGCCGCAGCTGGGACGACGAGCGCGAAGCGGCCGCCGACCACATCATCGACACTGTCACGCTGCACGCGCCGAATTTCAAGGCGGCAGTGCTGGGCCGGATGATCCTTTCGCCAGTCGATCTCGAGCGCAAATTCGGGTTGACGGGCGGCGATATCTTCCACGGGCATATGTCGCTCGATCAACTGTATGCCGCGCGGCCGATGTTGGGGCACGGCGACTATCGCGCGCCGATCGCCGGGTTGTACATGTGCGGATCGGGCACACATCCGGGCGGCGGCGTTACCGGCGCGCCGGGCCATAACGCAGCGCATGAGATTCTCGGCGATCGCTCCTATGTCGGACGTCTGCTGCGGCGCATGAGCGCATAGACCGGTATGCCTGACGCGAGCAGCGCTGCGCCCCACACGACCGCCTCGCGCCCGGCACCGTATAGTGTCCATAGCGAGAACAGCACGCCGATACTCGCAAGCACTGTCAATTCCGGCGACGCTGCAAGCCGCGGGTCACGCCGCAGCTTGAGCGTCGCAAGAGAGCATGCAAGATAGGTCACCAGTGTCGCCGCGGTGGACAACAGCGCCATGAACACGAACAAATCCGATAGCGACCGCGTGTAATTGCTGATGACCAGTAGCGTTACCAGCGCGCTACCGAGCAAATGCGCGCGCACGGGCACGCCCCTCGCTGTCGTCAACCCGAACCAGCGCGGAAACACGCCGTCTCCGGCAAGCGCCAGCGGCAGTTCGCCCTGAACCAGGATCCAGCCGTTGAGCGCACCGAACGCTGCGATCGCAGCAAATATCGCGATCGCCCGACCTGCCTGCTCGCCGACAAAGCGCGCGGCGAAATCGGCGAACGGCGCATGGCTAGAGCTGGCGACATCGGGGGGCAGCAGCAGCGTGATCGCCGAACAGCAGACGATATAGACCAGCCCTGTCACCGATACCCCGACCAGCGTGGCGCGTGGGATCGTCCGACCGGGGTCGATCACCTTCGCCGCCGGGAGCGTCGCGGCCTCGAATCCGACCAGCGCCCACAGCGTCAGCGTCGCGCTCGCCGTGACTGCACTTATCGAAAGCGTGGTTGTGTGAAACGGCAGCACGATCGCGGTGCCATGTCGCGCGACGGCGACCGCGCCGATAACCGCGACGGCAACCAGCGGTACGAGCTTGATCGCGGTCGTGGCGATCTGCACGCTTCCCGCCAGCGCCACCGAGCGACAGTTGACCGCCGTCAACACCCAGATCAATGCGACCGCAATCCCCGCCGGCAGCCCCGCAGTGGCGGCGAGTGCCGGGAAAAATCGGCCGAGATAACTGACGCAGGCAATCGCGATGACGCCGTTGGCAACGATCACCGCGATCCAGTAACTCCACGCGACAATGAATGCCGGGCCGTGGCCGAACGCTTCGCGCGTATAGGCATAGGGGCCGCCGGCCTGGGGAAAAGCACGCGCCAACCGGGCGAACACGAATGCGAGGCACACCGCGCCCGGAATAGTCACGCCCCAGCCGAGCAGTGCGTTCCAGCCGTACGGCGCAAGCGCGCTGGGCAACAGGAACACGCCCGAACCGATCATGCCACCGACAACCAGCGCCGTGCACATCCAGAACCCCAGCGCGCGCGTCGCCGGCTTGTCAGCGGCGGCCGACGCAGCGGCGGTCAGAATTTATGCCCGAACCGCACACCGATTGTGCGCGGCGTATAGACGACCCGATAGGTTTCAGCCCCGCAAACCTGTGTCGCGCACTCGGCATAGCGATAGATGTCGCCACGGCCATTAAAGGCATTCTTCATGAAAATCTCGAACGTCATCATGTCAGTTTCGATGCCAGTGGTGAGATCGACGAGCTCATAAGCACCCTGTTTACCCGAAATGCCCCGCTGCAATGTCCGCAGGTCGGCCCAACTGCTCTGCTGGTAGACGAGTGCGCCCTGAACATGCGCCTTATACTCGCCAATCGGGAAAGTGTAGCGTGCGAGTGCATTAAGCTTGACCGGCGGCGTCACCGGCAGTTGTTGCCCCGCGGGGGCGAGCAACGTCGTGCCCTTGAAATAGTCGTTCTTGAGACGCGCGTCGGTATAGGAGCCGGACACCGACAGATTGAGGTTGTCCGTCGCCTGCAAGGTTAGATCGCCCTCGACGCCCCGGATGCGCGCCGCGCCGACATTGTCGATTACCGTCAGACCATTCGCGCCGAGCGTGGCGAGCTGCACGTCCTTCCATTCCTCCCAGAAGAAGGTGGCGTTGGCACGCAACCGCCGGTCGAACCAACTCGTTTTGGTGCCGATTTCGTAATTGGTCAGGAAATCGGGTTTGTACGGTCCTGCGGCCGCGGCGCGGTTGATGCCGCCGGGCCGGAAACCACGTGACCACGTCGCGTAGATCAGCCGATCTGCATCGATTTTGTAGCTCAGGCTGAGCTTGTGGATGAAGCCGTCGCCCTCGGTTTTCTTGGGGATCGGCTTGCCATTCGTATCGAGCGCATAGAGGTCGGTACACGGCCCACCCGCAACCAATACCGGTCCATTCACACCGCCAAAGCAGCTGTTCTGACCGGTTGACGAGCCGAAGCCGCCGCCTGCGGGACCATAGCCGTAAAAACCGACAAGTGTATTCTTGTATTTGTAGTACCGGCCGCCGCCGATCACCTTGAGCTTATCGGTGATATCGAACTCAGCCTGGCCGAACACTGCATAGTCACGGTCGACACGGTATTGCTTGGTCAGCCAATAGGTATCTGGATGGCCGGTAACCCACAGATCGGTGCCAAGGCCGTCGATGAAATAATTCTGCTCGATATTGTGTGTCTGGCGCTGATAGAACAGCCCGGCAATAGCACGCAGACGCTTGTCGGTTGGCGACGAGACCCGCAATTCGTGGCTCATCTTGGTGAAGCGGTCGTGGCCGGAAATATGCTGCGACGGATTGATCAGGTCAGGGTTGGTTTCAGTGGCATGATTGCCATGAATGTACGCGCCATAGCCGCAGCACTTATCATAGAAGAAAGAATAGTCCGAGTAATCCGACCGGCTGTCGAACGCGCGTTGCAGATATGATCCTGAGTAGACGATGTCAAAGTCGGCGACCTTGCCCTCGATAGTCGCTCCTGCTTGATACCAGGCATCGCGGGAATCTTCGGGATAGAAGTGAGTGACCTGCAGATCGCCGATGAGCGGATCGAAGCCGAAGATCCCTTTGGTCTTCTGGATCTGTCCCATTGCCTGCGGGGTGATCGTCCAGCTGTCGCCAAGCTCGAGGCGCAACGCGGCCCGGCCGCCATAGGTCTCCACGCCATTATAATCGTGTTGCGCGCGCGCATAATTGTTGATCGTGATGCCTGACACCGGGTACGTTCGCGTCCCCGGCACATTGTCGATATAGCCCGCATCCTTCTCGTACCAGCCGACCAGCCGGATCGCGGCATGGTCGCCCAACGGCTGGTTGACATAGGCTTCACCGATATAGCCAAGGCCGCCCTTGCTGACGGTATTCGCCTCGAAATTATAGCTGGCGCTGAATTTCGATGGGTCGGGCTGATTGGTGATGATGCGAACCGTGCCGGCCTGCGAGCTTGCGCCATACAGCGTGCCCTGTGGTCCGGCGAGCGCCTCGACCCGGGCAATGTCATAGACGTGGATATCAAGCGCACCCTGGATGGTGGTGATGGGCTGCTCGTCGAGATAGATGCCGACCGACGGCAGCGGACCTGAATGGTTGCCGTCGCCGCCCGTTGCAACGCCACGGAAATAAACTTTTGCGGTGCCCGGACCGACCGACTGGAACGACAGGCTCGGCAGGTATTTCGCATAATCGTTGAAGCTGGTGACCTGCAGCTGCTCGAGCTTGGCAGTCGACAGCGCCTGGATGCTGATCGGAACGTTTTGGAGGCTTTCGGACCGCTTGGTCGCGGTAACGACGATATCCTCGACGCCCATCGGCACGGCATTGGCGGCGGCCGTAGCCTGCGCCAGCACTGCGCCGGGAGCAGCGAGCGCCGTTGAGAGGAACAGCGCGGTACGGAATGGACGCGATGCCGTGCAGAAAATCATAGTTAGCCCCCTTGTCCCGCCCCGCGCCGGTTTTCCGGTCGCAGGCGGTGCGCCCGTCATCGATTGGTCATATCAGGCGGCAGCGCGGGATAGCTGTCAAGCACCGACCCCAATGTGTGGCGCAATGGTCCCAACATCGACGCATAGTGTTGCCAATGTTCAACAGCAGACTTGTAAATCGGTTGGCGCACCTGTTCGGCGCTCGGTGTGCGCACAGCACGATCGTTGCTGTGGAAGCTCAGGCACGCCGCCTCAAATGGCAGCTCGCAGTACGCTAGCAGCGCGCGGATCGTCGCTTCCGGATCGGCGACCATATCCTCGTAGAAAACCCGATGAATGCGCCCGGGCAGGACAGCATCGAAATGCGCGAGCAGCGCGACATAATCACGGTAATAGCGCCCGATGTCGCCGAGATCGTAGGTGAACCCCTGGCCGCGCGCGAAATGCTGCTTGAACCCCGAAAAGCCACAGCCAAGCGGATGTCGCCGCGCATCGATGATCTTCGCGTTCGGCAAGATCAGCTGGATCAGTCCGATGTGCTGGAAATTATTGGGCATCTTGTCGATAAAATACGGTCGGTCGCTGTGCCGCTGGATGCGCGTTCGCTCAAGATATTCCTCCCCCAGCGCCGTGAGCGCCGCCGCATCGAGCGTTGCGAGGCAATCAGGATAGCGAGACGGTGTGCCGGGCCCGGGGCGGCCGCCAAGCCTGCCGGCAATTGCGATGATGTCGGGCAGTTCGGACGTGCCCTCGACGGCCGAATGGCTGCTCAAGATCTGTTCGAGCAACGTCGATCCCGATCGCGGTAAGCCGACGATGAAGATGGGGTCGCGCGCCGGACTGCCAGCGCTCGTCCGTTGAGCAAAATACTCCGGTGTATACAGCGCGCGTGATCGCTGCAGGTGTATGCTCACCTCGGCAGCGTCATAACGCAATTCGGTGCGACGAAGCGCGTTGCCCTGCACATAATGCTCGAACGACGTCGCATAGTCGGCGGCGTCTTCAAGCGCTTTACCGAGCGCGAAATGCATATGATAGCAGTCTTCGAGCGCGATCGTGTCGCGCTGTAATTCAGTCTGCATTGCCATCATGTCGTTGGACGTGAAGCGCAGCGTCTTAAGATTGGCGAGGCTCCACCATGCTTCGCCGAGGCTCGGCAGTTGCGTGATCGCAGTGCGGTAGGCGGCGATGCTTTCGGCAACTCGCCCGACAGTCTTGAGTGCATGGCCATAACTCATCCACGCCTTCGGCTGGCGCGGAAATTCCTGCAGCACCGCCGCATAAAGCTCGAGCGCCGCCTGCGTGTCGCCGATCCGCGCCAGCACCGCAGCGCGCAGCGTGCGGTGCGCTGGATTGCGCGGGTCGCGCTGGCCGAGCCGATCGAGTTCGGCGAGCGCCTCGGCAGGCTTGCCTTGCCTGTGCAACACCTGCGCGAGGTTCGAGCGTGCGGCGGCGAAGCCCGGGGCCAGCGCCAGTGCTTGGACCAGCAATCGTTCGGCATCGGGATATCGCCCGAGGCGTCCGGCGACTTCGGCGAGCATTCGCAACGCTGCCACATCGGTCGGCTGTGCCTCGAGTCGTGCGCGAAGGCTGGCCTCCGCCACCGCGAGACGATTATCGGCGAGCGCCAGCGCCGCTTCGATCAGCTGCGGGGATGCGGTTGACGCCCTGAGCATCGCGGCGACGGCCGCGTCTGCACCGCGATTGTCGCCTGTCAGCAGCAATTGCTCGCTCAGAAGCCGCCACGCCTCGGCATCTCCCGGCGCGCGCAGGGTTGCCCTGTGCAGCGCATCGATTGCGCTTGCGCTATCGCCCGTCACGGCAAAGGCTTCGCCAAGCAGCCGCAATGCGGTCGCATGGCCCGGAACGACCTTCAGGATTTCGTCCAGCTGCTCGACCGCCATCGCCGGATCGCGGGCGAGCAACCGCTGCGCGTGTGCCAGCGCTGTCGCCAGCGAGCCCTTTGGATCGGCGGTCGACGACATTTAGACCAGCTCGATTGCCACGGCGGTTGCTTCGCCGCCGCCGATGCACAGGCTCGCCACGCCGCGCTTGAGCCCATGTGTCTGCAGCGCTGAAATTAGCGTCGCCATGATCCGCGCTCCGCTCGCGCCGATTGGATGTCCCAGCGCGGTCGCGCCGCCGTGGATGTTGGTCCGCTCATGCGCAATGCCCAGCTCACGCATGGCGATCATCGCCACCACCGCAAATGCCTCGTTGACCTCGAAAAGGTCGACATCGGCGACAGTCCAGCCGGCCTTTGCCAGCACCTTCTGGATCGCGGGAACGGGTGCTGTCGTGAACAACCCCGGTGCTTGCGCATGGGCGGCATGCGCAACCAGCCGCGCAATCGGCGTCAGCTTTTGGACTGCAGCGACGCTGGCGCGGGTCATCACCAACGCCGCTGCACCATCTGAAATCGACGACGCATTCGCCGCAGTGATCGTGCCATCTTTGGCGAACGCTGGCCTGAGCGTCGGAATCTTGTCGGGCTGCGCTTTGCCGGGCTGCTCATCGACCGCAACCGTCTCTGTACCTTTGCGCCCGGCGACTTCGACGCCGATGATTTCTCGTGCAAAGGCGCCGCCTGTGATTGCGGCCCGGGCTCTCCGCAGGCTCTCGAGTGCATAGTCATCCTGTGCGGCGCGCGTGAACTGATAAGCCTGCGCGGCTTCCTCGGCGAATGCGCCCATCAGCTTGCCGGGATCGTAAGCATCCTCCAGCCCGTCGAGGAACATCGAATCCTTGACCATGTCGTGCCCGATCCGCGCGCCGCTGCGATGCTTGGTGAGCAGATAGGGCGCGTTTGTCATGCTTTCCATGCCGCCTGCCACCAGCATGTCTGCGCTACCAGCAGCGAGCATGTCATGCGCGATGATCGCCGCCTGCATGCCGCTACCGCACATCTTATTGACCGTCGTCGCGGTTGCCGACTGCGGCAGTCCGGCACCAAGTGCGGCCTGGCGCGCGGGAGCCTGGCCCAATCCGGCAGGCAATACGCAGCCCATTACGATGCCGTCGATCGCCGGTCCGCCCGCGCGGGCAACCGCAGCGCGCACTGCGGTTGCACCGAGCGCAGTTGCCGCGACCGAATCGAGTGCGCCCTGAAAGCCGCCCATCGGAGTGCGCGCATAGGACAGGATGACGACGGCATCGGACATGGTGGCACTCCGTGATTTCTGGCGTTATGGCATGACGGGAAACCACCGTCACCTCGGAGCCAACGTATGGACATCAGCAAGATCCCGATCGGCCGCGCGCCGCCGCACGATATCAATGTCATCATCGAAGTACCGATGGGCGGCGAACCGGTGAAATACGAGATGGACAAAGCCAGCGGCGCGCTGTTCGTCGATCGCTTCCTGCACACCGCGATGTTCTATCCGGGCAACTATGGTTTCGTGCCTCACACGCTATCGGCCGACGGCGATCCGATTGACGTGCTTGTCGTCGGGCAGACGCCGCTGGTGCCTGGTGCTGTCGTTCGGGCGCGGCCGATTGGCGCACTGGTGATGGAAGATGAAGGTGGCGGCGATGAAAAGCTGATCGCTGTCCCAGTCGACGCGCTCCATCCTTTCTATGCCAACGTCAAGGACATGGGCGACCTGCCGCCGACTCTGAAGGAGCAGATCGCGCACTTCTTTCAGCACTACAAGGATCTGGAAAAAGGCAAGTGGGTGACGATCGGCACGTGGATGGATGCCGATGGCGCGGCGCAACTACTCGCCGAGGCGATCGAGCGTGGCGGGATTATTGCCGCGCATCAGGTGCAGCACGGCTATTCGCCGGCCAAGAAATAGGGGCCGCCCTTTCGAGCGGCCCCGTCGCGGCTTAGAACTTCAGTTCGACACCGGCGTAGAACGAGCGACCGAGCGGGTTGAACGGGTCGCCATTTTCGGTGCCTAGCAAGTCGTAAGGTGGCAGCTTGTCGGTCACGTTATTGACGCCGAGGTAGAATTTATAATGCGTCTTCGGCGGCGTGATGTCGACGCGCAAGTCATGGTAGGTGACAGTTGGATAATAGATGAACGGGTACTGGTCGGCATTCTGTGCCGGCCGGCCCTGGAAGGCGTTTTGCGCTTCAAAGGCCCCCGCAACCGTCTGCTGACCGATATAACGCATGCGGTAGCCGAAGTTGAACATCCCGGTAATCAGGTTTGCCGAGAAATTACCCTCCCAGCTCGGGTCACCTAGCGTGCTGAGCTGCCGGATCGCAAACCCCGGATCCTGAATGTTGGTGAAGTTGTTCCGGATGAAGGTGTGCGTGACGTTGCTGCGCAGCTTGAGCGCGATGCCGTTACTGAAGGTAACGTTATAGACGGCATCGATGTCGAGACCGCTGGTCAGCTGTTTGGCATAGTTGAACGGGCCCGAGATGAACGATGGCCCGGTCGTCGGCAGCGTGATGCTGGTACCGGCATGCTGGACGTTCGACTGGCCGGCAAAGGTGCCGTTCGGATTGCGGAAGATCGAGGCGCAGAATGGGTTGTTGATGCCCGTCGTGCTGTCATAGCACTGGTTGATGATCGTCTGCGCCGCGAGCGAGTTGATGACGTTCTTGATCTCGATCCGATAGTAATCGAGCGTCAGCGAAAAGCCCGGGATAAACCGCGGTGTGATCACGGCGCCGATCGTCAGGCTGTTGCTCACCTCGGCATTCAGCTTCGCGTTGCTGCCGTTGAAGCCCGAGATCCCCGAACTCGGGATGTTCGAGAACGGTTCGGTCGACGCCACGCCGCCGACGCTGAACGTCTGCGTCGTTGGCACACCGGCAGCAGCGCAATTCTTGACGCGATTGGGGTTGGCATTGATGTTTGACACGCCACAAGGGTCGACCAAGCCGTTCAAGAACGTCTGGCTCAGCGGTGCATACAAGTCACTTTGCGTCGGTGCGCGGACAGCGCGCGAATAACCGCCACGGAACCGGATATCACTTACCGGCGAATAGCTGCCGCTTGCGTTATACGTGTAAACTGTCCCGGTACCGCCGATGTTGTAGTTCGAGACACGACCAGCAAGATCGACGGTCAGTTCCTTGATGAACTTGACGTCCTTGACGATCGGGAAGCTGATTTCGCCATAGCCTTCCTTGACGACTTCGGCCGGCGGCGCGAACGTCGGGATACTGTTGAGGAAGGTCAGGCCCGCCGCAGTCGTTGCGTCATAGGCGGCATAGGCAGTCTCACGGCGGATTTCGCCGCCGATCACGAAGGCGATCGGACCACCGGGCAGCGAGAACAGCTTGGACGAGTCTCCGGCGATGTAGGCGTTGCCGTCATACAAATTGGCGCGCTGCACGCGGCTCGAGGTGTATCCGAAATAGCCGAGCGCCGCCTTCGAGACCGTGCCGTAGCCGAAGGTGTTGACCGGTACGCACGCCGGATCGGTAACCGTCACGGCATTGATCCGGCAAACGATTTGGCCTGACCCGTTAAGGACTGCATCGACCGAGTTCGCATATTGCGCGGTCAGGACGTTGCCGTTCGTCTTATAAAAAGTATCGATGCGGCTGTAATTGAATGAAACGTCATACTTCCACGTGTCGAAGAATGACCCCTTGGCACCAATTGTGGCCTGATAGTTCTCGCGGTTATGCTCTTCGCCACGGCCACCGAAATCGGTGTTGAAGCGGAATGCCGAGAAGGTTGTTGCCCCCGGTGCGAGCGCCGATTGCAGCAGCGTGCGCGCTTGCGTGCTGAGGAAGGGGTTAGCGAGACTGTAGGTGATGTTGTTAAAGGTCGGCTGGCCTTCCTGGTTGGCGGTGACCTTCGCATATTGCGCGCGGAAATAAGGCACGAAACCAGGAGACACTTCATAGTGGCCAAGGATATTGATTTCGCGACGCACCGTGCCCGGAATGATGATGCCGGTTTCACGCAGCGACGACCCGAGACCGCCCTGGCAGTTCGACGAGTTGAACGGGCGGAAATCGGTGATGCACGGGTTCTTGATCAGCGAGCCGTCCGGATTGAACACGAAGGTGTTCCCGAACTGGCCCAGCGGATTGGAGCTGTTCTGGTTGATCAGCCCCGAACAGGCGACGCCGCGGCGCGCGGCAAATGCTGCAGGGCTTTCCCCCTTTGCGGCGACCGTCGGGCAGGCGGCGGTGAACAAGCCGCCGGTCGAGATGTTGTTATTCAAGATGTTGTGGAAGAATTGGTTGTCGGGGATGCCGTCGCCTGCAGCAGGCTCGGGCGACGTCGTCGGACCATTCGCCGGGTTGCTGTTGCCGCCGACATTCTGCACGAGATTGAACTGATTGCGCCCGCTCAGCGCGCCGGTTTGGTTGTCACGATCGCTGTTAAAAAGCGTTTGCTGCTTCGAATATTCCGCCGACACGGCGATATTGCCGCGGCCTTCGTTGAAATTATGTCCAGCAGTGATCCGTGCGAGATACGCGCCGGCATCGCCGCGTGACGAAACTCCGCCCTGCGCAGTGGCTTTCACGCCATCGAAGTTCTGCTTCAGGATGAAGTTGACGACGCCAGCGACGGCATCCGATCCATAGATGGCCGAATTGCCACCGGTCACGATGTCGATGCGGTCAATCAGATCGGTGGGCACATCGTTCACATCGGGGCGGTTGATACCTGGCGTCGCGGTAATCATGCGGCGACCGTCGGTCAGCACCAGCGTGCGCGCCGTGCCCTGACCGCGCAGATCGAGCGCACTGATACCGGCGGTTCCGATGTTCCGCCCCGAGTTGGCCTGCGTATAGGTTGGACGCAGCTGCGGCAATTCGTTCAGCGCGTCACCGACCGAGATCGTACCTTGCGCAAACAACTGGTCAGCGGTGATCGAGGTGAGCGGGACCTGCGATTTCAAATTCGGCGAATTCAACCGCGTGCCGGTGACGATGATCGATTCTTCGGCAGCCGGTGCCGCCTCGGCTGCGGCAGCGTACGCGGCACTTGGTATTAGCGTTAGCGCCGTGCTCGCCAAACAAGCTGCACCAAAAAACTGGATCGACCGCATATCTTCCCCCTGCGACCGGTGTACCCACACCGGAATGAGGCAAGAGAGCTGCCAATTATGAGGTGTTGCAATATTAAAATGCGCAGAAAACCCGAAACCGATACGATCGTATCCAAGCCTGTCACATAAATATCACGCATTGCGTCAGTCTGTCGCAGCTTTACCGCGGCACGCCGCCCCATGCTTCATTGCGCTTGACCTGGCAGCCGGTGCCGCCACCCGGTCCGACCGCCGAGCAACTCCCGATACCGCCGCCGGCGCCTCCGCTCGAGTCGCCGAGCAGCAACTTGCGATTCTTCGAGAACGGGCTTTGCGGCTTGCCGTCGGCGGTGCGCACCGCTGGCGGGATGCGGTACCGCTCCTCGTCGGGACGGCGCGAGCACACGACGATCTCGTCAGCGCTGGTCGCTTTGGGGCAGGGATCGGTGCCGAACACGGTCACCAGCTTCTGACGCGGACTGGATGTATCCGTCGGGGCCGCCTTGAGCATCGATTGCGCCATCGCCGCGGGCGCGCCGGACACCAGCGTCAGCGCCGTCATCGTCAAAATTATCCACGTGCGCATTGGCTTTTCTCCTTACCCCCAACGCCTGTCTAGCAACTTGGCTGCACAGGGAACATGTCAATTGTCGATATGCATCGAATAGGTAAACCGTTCACCCGGATGCGTGCTTAACGACAACAGCGCGATGCGTCCGCTGGCATCTTGATACGTCCGTCGGATGCGCAGGCAAGGGGTGCGCCGGGCAATCTGAAGCATTGCCGCATCGCTCGTGCTGGCACCGATTGCCGCAATGTCCTGCTCGATCCGTGCAATGTGAAAGCTGCCAAGGCGTGCCAACTGCGTGAACAGCGTTTCGCGCCCGGCGCGCAAGGCGGAAACGAACGGCTCAAGGTCGGCATGGACAAACACTTCGGTAATCGCAATCGGCGCGGGCAATCCGGCAATTGTTCGGACTCCTGATAGCAATACCCAGCGCGATCCAGGTGGCAGCCGCAACGCTGCAGCGCGCGCCGCCGGCAGCATCTGCAACCCGTGCTCACGAAACGCAAAGATCGATCCCGCAGCATAGTGCGACAGTTCGGCGACGTCCGACAACGACTGGCGCAATACCGGGCTCCCGCCAACGACGGTCGTGCCCGATCCATGCTGGCGGCGGATCAATCCCTCGACCTGAAGCAGCCGCAATGCTTCACGCGCGGTGAACCGGCTGATCGCATACGTTGCACACAGCACGCTTTCGGTCGGCAACGACGCGGCGTCGCCATAAACGCCACCCGCAATCGCCGCACGCAATGCTGCTGCAACCTGCGAATAGCGCGGCTCCGGACGTATTCGAACGGATTGTGGGGTCATCGTTCACTCCGCCACAAAGCGAGACGACACCTGGTGCACCGCTGTAGGGGAGCTTCAAAAATACGCTAAAACTCCGACATTGATCCTCACCGAACCAATCGGGCCGGCACCTAGTTGCGGACTTCCGGGCGCAGGATATAGCGACCGCCTTTGAAATCCGCGAACATCTGCGTGACTGCTGGATGCTGTACCGGTTCGGCAACATCCTCGCGGATCAAATTCTGCTGGCTGACATAGGCGACATAGGCCGACTCGTCATTTTCGGCGAGCAGGTGATAAAATGGCTGATCCTTGCGCGGTCGGACACTTTCCGGGATCGCCTCCCACCATTCGTCGGAGTTGGCGAATTGGGGATCGACATCGAAGATCACGCCTCGAAACGGAAACAGCCGGTGACGCACGACTTCGCCAATTCCAAAGCTTGCGACTGCGGCAGGAAGATCGGTCATGCTATCCTCTTTGGCACGGGCCAGTTACCTTACGACTAATATAGATACGCGCGGCGATACGAAAAGACCCGCTTGGCAAGCGACGCGCGCCTCGGCTATACGGCGCGGCTCGACCGGGGCCTCGCGCCCCAACCTCCGACCAAATCCGGAGAGGTGCCAGAGTGGTCGATCGGGACGGTCTCGAAAACCGTTGTGCGTGTAAGCGCACCGTGGGTTCGAATCCCACCCTCTCCGCCACTTCGGAACAAAGCTGGGCACTGCGCCCGGCAGCGTTCCCGAGCCGCTCGCGGCGGCAAGCGTCCGCAACAGGTCGGACTTCAATCCCATGATCCGAACCTCGCCATCGTTGACCTCCACGCGCTGCGCCAGCGCGCGGAGATGATCGCGACGGTAGCCGCCGCCGGGGACGCGCATCCGCTGGCGGGCGGTCTGCGCGAACTTGGCAAGCATCGGCGCGGTGATCGCTTTCTGGCCCGCGCTCTCCAGCATCGCCGATGCGCGGTCCGCATCGACGCGCGACTGATCGCGGATGGCCTTGAGGCTGGCGATGCGGTCCTTGAGGTCAGGGTCGTTGAGGTCGGCAACCCCGCTCTCAATGGCGTCGTAAAGCCGCTTGAGCCGTAGGTCGGTTTCGGTTGCGCGCTTGTTCAGCTCGGCGATGTGGGCATGGCGACGCTCGGTGCGCTCCTGCCGCCGGTCGAGGACCGTCGCCAGCACCTCCTCCAGCCGCGCTGGGTCAAGCAACCGATCCTCAAGATGCCCG
>JBBRRA010000014.1:0-43485 GCA_038225475.1 Sphingomonadales bacterium | reverse complement strand
TGCGGCAGGCCCGCTGATGCGGCTGATGGGCAAAAAGCTCGAGGCGATGATCACGCGGTTGCTCGGCGTCATTCTCGCAGCATTAGCGGCGCAGTTTGTCATCGACGGGCTGCGCGAGGCATTCAAGCTGGCTTAATCTAGTCTGCGCCATAGGCGCGTGCGGCCCGAATGAGGGCACAATTGTCTGCCAAGGGCGCAACTATGAACAGTGTCATATCGAACGTCGTGCCTTTAGGTGCCCCCGAGATCGAGCTCTCGATTGTCATGCCGTGCCTGAACGAGTCGGAAACGCTCGCGGTATGCATCGACAAAGCGCAGCAGTTCTTCACCGACTCGGGGGTGTCTGGCGAGGTTATCATTGCCGACAACGGCTCGACCGATGGCAGTCAGGCGATCGCCGCGCGGCTGGGTGCGCGCGTTGTCGATGTGCC
This sequence comes from Sphingomonadales bacterium, assembly GCA_038225475.1. Lineage (GTDB taxonomy): Bacteria > Pseudomonadota > Alphaproteobacteria > Sphingomonadales > Sphingomonadaceae > Polymorphobacter_B. Next base: position 43,054 of record JBBRRA010000014.1, on the reverse strand, counting down.
ACGGCGCGGCTACGGCGCGGCAATCGCGGCGGGTATCGATGCGGCGCGCGGGCGCTTCGTCGCGATGGGCGATTCGGACGACAGCTACGACTTCCTTGGACTGATGCCGTTCGTCGTCAAGCTGCGCGACGGCGCCGATCTGGTGATGGGCAACCGCTTTCAGGGCGGGATTGCCAAAGGTGCTATGCCACCGCTCCACCGCTATCTGGGCAATCCGGTGCTGTCGGGGCTCGGGCGGCTGTTCTACAACACGCCGATCGGCGACTTTCATTGCGGCTTGCGCGCGTTCCGCCGCGATTCGGTGATAGGCCTGCGGCTCAAGACGAGCGGCATGGAATTTGCCTCTGAAATGGTCGTCAAGGCGCAGCTCGCCGGGCTGAAGATCGATGAAGTACCGACCACGCTATCGCCCGACGGTCGGACGCGCGCGCCGCATCTGCGTAGCTGGCGCGACGGCTGGCGCCATCTCAAATTCCTGCTGACCTATGCGCCCAAGTGGCTGTTCTTTTATCCGGGTGCGGCGCTCGCGGTGGCGGGGCTGGTGCTGCTCGCGGCGCTGTTGCCCGGCAGTGTGTCGCTCGGCACCGTCCGGCTCGGCGTCCATACACTGCTGTTTGCCGCCGCTGGCATCATCATCGGTGCGCAGCTGATGAGCTTTGCCGTGCTGGCGCGGCTGTTCGGGGTGCGCGAGCGGTTGTGGCCGTCGAGCGCGCGGACCGAGCTGGCGCGGTCGTGGTTCACGATCGACCGGGGCTGCGTCGCCGGCGGCATCATGATCGTCAGCGGGCTGGCGGTTGCGGTTGCCGCGTTGATGGGCTGGGCGGGCAAGGGCTATGGCGACATGGACGCCGAAGGGTTGATGCGGCTCGCGATCCCGTCGGTGCTGCTGTGCTCGCTCGGGGTACAGGCACTGGTCACCGGCTTCTTCGCGACGCTGCTGACCGCGGAGTGAGCGTGCAGATTTTGGGGCGGCAGCTGCCGGCATGGGCCGGGTCGGTGCTGCGCTTTCTGATCGTCGGCGGGCTGGCGGCGGCGCTCGATTTCGCCATCTTGTCGTCGGTGATTGCGCTTGGCGGGTCGAAATACTGGGGCCGCTGCGTCAGTGTTGCTGTCACCGTCGTGTTCACCTGGGCGCTCAACCGGTCGGTCACTTTCCGCACCGAGGCGCGGCCGAGCTGGCGCGAGTTTGCGCATTATGTCGCCACCGCGCTCGGTGGCATGCTGCTCAACCTCGGGCTCTATTCGGCGGCGCTGTGGGCGGGCGCGCCGGTTTGGGCAGCGTTCGTCTTCGGCACCGGGTTGACGGCGATCTACAGCTTCCTCCGCTACCGCGCGGTATTCACCCCGCGCTAGTGCCAGGTGGCGGCGCTTTCGGCGGTGACATCGGCCACGACGATCCCCCAGTGCCCGTCCTGCCGCGCCAGCGTGTAGCGCGCGACATAGGCCATCCGCAGCGCGCCATCGGCCCCCAGCCGCCGCCATGCCACCTCGGCGCGCGCGGCGTCGTCGGGCAGCGCCTCGACCGACACCAGCGCCGCCTCGAACGACGTCACCCCATGCGCCTGCAGGTCGTCGGCGGCCTGGTCGAGCGCATCTTCGACTTCGGTCGCGGCTTCGTAAAAATGCGTCGCCCCGGCAGTCACCACCATATACGGCAGCGCCACGAACGCCGCGACGGCATCGGTGTCGAACGCGGTCCATGCCGCTGCATAGTCGGCAAAGAACGCCGCGATTTCTGCCTGCAGGCTCACCGGTCGCGCCGCCCGAGCAGCCGCAGCCGCAGCGCGTTGAGCTTGATGAACCCTGCCGCATCGCGCTGGTCATACGCACCGGCATCATCCTCGAAGGTGACGATCTTCGCCGAATAAAGCGAGTGCGGCGACTTGCGCCCGACCACATTGACCGAGCCCTTGTACAGCTTGAGCCGCACCGTGCCGTCCACCTTGGCCTGGCTATGATCGATTGCCGCCTGGAGCATTTCGCGTTCGGGCGCGAACCAGAAACCGTTATAAATCAGCTCGGCATAGCGCGGCATCAGCTCGTCCTTGAGATGCGCTGCACCGCGGTCGAGCGTGATCGATTCGATGCCGCGGTGCGCGGCCGCGAGGATAGTGCCGCCGGGCGTCTCGTACATGCCGCGCGACTTCATGCCGACGAAGCGGTTTTCGACCAGATCGAGCCGCCCGATGCCGTGCGTGCGGCCGAGGTCGTTTGCCGCCGCGAGCAGCGCCGCGGGCGAATAGCCGACACCGTCGATCGCGACCGGGTCGCCGCGCTCGAAATCGATCGTGATATACTGCGGCGCGTCGGGCGCATCCTCGGGGTTCGCGGTTCGCGAATAGACGTAGTCGGGCACCTCCTCCCACGGGTCTTCGAGGACCTTGCCCTCGCTCGAGGTGTGCAGCAGGTTGGCGTCGGTAGAGAACGGGCTTTCGCCGCGCTTGTCCTTGGCAACCGGGATCTGATGCGCCTCGGCAAAGGCGATCAGCGCCTCGCGGCTGGTCAAATCCCATTCGCGCCACGGCGCGATGATCTTGATGTCGGGCGCCAGCGCATAATAGCCAAGCTCGAACCGCACCTGGTCGTTGCCCTTGCCGGTGGCCCCGTGGCTGACCGCATCGGCGTTGACCGCGCGCGCGATCGCAATTTGCGCCTTGGCGATCAGCGGCCGCGCGATCGAGGTGCCGAGCAGATATTGCCCCTCGTACAGCGCGTTGGCGCGCAGCATCGGAAAGACATAGTCGCGGACGAATTCCTCGCGCAGGTCCTCGATGAAGATATGCTCGGGTTTGACCCCCATCAGCAGCGCCTTGGCGCGCGCCGGTTCAAGCTCCTCGCCCTGCCCCAGATCGGCGGTGAAGGTGACCACCTCGCAGCCATAGGTCTGCTGCAGCCATTTGAGGATGACCGAAGTATCGAGCCCGCCCGAATAGGCGAGAACGACACGGTTGATGGCGGTGGTCATGCGGGCGATGCTCCGGTGGGCGGCGGACCGGTCCTTACCGCGCCCCGCCGCCGCTGCCAACGCTGCGAGCTATGCAAAGTTGATGAAGTTGACGACACGTCGGGGGGCGCACGATGCCCCGGAGCACCGGGCAGGGCCCGTCGCAGGTCGAGCAGCAGCGGGTATCAAAGCAGCGCACATGTCGTGTCTCCTATAACCAGATAGGATAGTACACCTGTCGACCGAGGTAGGACAGTGGTTTCTGCGCTTCGCTGGCCGGCGAGTGCAGCGAGAGCGAAGACTATTGCTGCCGCCGGATAAACCCGCGGATGTCGGCCGACAGCTTTGCGAGGTCGCTGTCGTGGACGTACATCATGTGTCCGGCCTGATAATAATGGAACTCGACGCGGCCATCGAGGAAGCCGGGGCGGGTGAGCGAGTATTCGGCGGCGAAGAACGGTGTGGCGAAGTCGAAATAGCCCTGCGCGACGAACACCTTGAGACGGCTGTTTTCGCGCATGGCGCGGCTGAGATAGGGCGCGACGTTCAGATAGGCACCGCGGTCACGCTCGCCCTCGAGCTTCCAGTCCCAGCCGTGGACTTCGCCGATCGTCGCATATTCGCGGTCGATCTTGAGGTTGAGGTCGCCGCGTAGATAGCTGTTGATCGCCGCGGTGTACGCCCCGTCGATACCATAAAAGCTCGGGTCGTTGTCGGGGCTTTCGCCGGCGCGGTCATAGTCGACGCCGGTATAGCGCGTATCGAGCCGCCCGATCGTCAGGCCGCGGTCGCGCAGCAGTTCCTTATAGAAGCGGTCGGGCGAGACGCGCAGATTGGCATTTTCGAGGAAACTTTCGGACAGGCCGGTGAAGCCTGCCAGTTGCCGCCGGATCGCATCATGTTCGGCCGGCGGCAGCGCGTTGCCCTTGATCAGCGCGGCGATATAGGGGCCGCTGGCAAACGCGCGCGCCGCATCGACAAACGGTTCGAGCGCGGGCGGCTGCGGCGTCAGATGCTTGTGATACCATGCGGTTGCCGCCATCGACGGCAGCGTCGTCATATATTGCATCTCGTTACCTTCGGTCTCGGCTTCGACGCCGAAGTCGAGGATCGTCGACATCAGGATGACCCCGTCGAGCGCGACGTCGTTGTACGCCCCCTCGAGCTCGTGCGTGACGGCAGCCGAGCGGGTGGTGCCATAGCTTTCGCCACCGAGGAACTTCGGCGCATTCCAGCGGCCGTTTTCGCGCAGCCAGACGCGGATGAAGGCCGCGACCGATTTGGCATCGGTGGTGATGCCCCAGAACGACTTGGCCTCGGTTTTGCCGAGCGCCTTGGAAAAGCCGGTGCCGACCGGATCGATGAAGACGATATCGGTGACGTCGAGCAGGCTGTCGGGGTTATCGGTGATGTTATACGGCGGGCCGCCGTCGTCCTTGGCATCGGGCAGGCGCACGCGCTTGGGGCCGAATGCGCCCATGTGCAGCCAGACCGATCCCGACCCCGGGCCGCCATTGAACAGGAAGGTGACGGGACGCCGGGGATCGCGGCCATCCTTGACATAGGCGGTCGAGAAGATCGCCGCTGTCGGCTTACCGTCCTTGTCCTTCAAATAGGTTTCGCCGGTGGTCGCGGTATAGCTGACCGCGGTGCCGCCGAAGACGCCCTTGTGCTGCGTCACCGAAACCGTCGGCGGCGCGATGGGCGCGTCGTCGGGCTTTTTCGCCTCGTCGGCAAACGCGGGCGCGCAGGCAAACGCCAGCACGAGGACGGCGGTCAGGCGAAAGTGCATGGAAACCCCTTGGTTGGAGCCGCTATCTTGCCGTGGCTGCAGCGAGCGTCAACCCAGCGCGCGGTAGGTCGCCTCCGCCGCCGCCATATAGTCGCGGGTGATCGGCAGCGCATCGCGGCGCTTGGTCAGCTGGATCTGCACGTTCATATGGCCGTCGTTCTCGAACGCGCAGATCGCCCCGGCGAGATAGAACAGCCACATCCGGTAGAAGCGCGCGTCGTACAGCGCCTCGATCGGAGGCTGCGCCGCCACCGTGCGCCGGTACCATTCGGTCAGCGTCAACGCATAATGCAGCCGCAGCACCTCGATATCGGTGATCCACAGCCACGCGCGCTCGATCGCCGGGACGATTTGCGACAGCGCGGGCGAATAGCCGCCGGGGAAAATGTATTTGGTGGTGAACGGGTCGGTCGCGCCCGGACCGTCGGCGCGCGCGATGCTGTGGATCAGCGCGACGCCGCCAGGGGCAAGCAGCGCGTGGATCGTATCGAAATATTCGCGGTAGTGCGGCAGCCCGACATGCTCGAACATCCCGACCGAAACCACGCGGTCGAACTGCCCGGTCAGCGCGCGGTAATCGATCAGCTCGAAGGTTACATGGTCGGCAACACCGGCATCGGCCGCGCGCTGCCGCGCCACTTTCAGCTGCTCCTCCGACAGCGTCACGCCGTGGACATCGACGCCGGCGACACGGTGCAGGTACAGCGCCATGCCGCCCCAGCCGCAGCCGATATCGAGCACGCGCTGCCCCGGCGCCAGCGCCAGCTTGGCGGCGATATGCGCTTTCTTCTCGGTTTGCGCGCGGTCGAGCGGGTTCGCCGGATCGGTGTAATAGGCACAGCTATATTGCCGGTCGGCGTCGAGGAACAGGTCGTACAGCCGGTCCGACAGATCGTAATGATGCGCGACGTTGCGCTTCGACCGGCTGGCGTGATTGAACTGACCGAGAAAGCCGGCGAACCGCGCCTGCCGCCACAGCCCGAAGCGCACCGGATTGGCGCGGTCCCAGCGGACGTTGTAGGTCACCAGCCGGACGATATCGAGGATATCGCAGTCGATCGGGATCAACCGCGCGTCCATATACGCCTCGCCCGCGCCGAGCGCCGGGCTGAGCGCGATCTTGCGCGCGGTCGCGGCATCGGTCAGCCGGAAGGCGGCGGGCGCGACCGCCGACGACGGCGTGCCGAAGCGGTGGACGGTGCCGCGATGATCGGTGATCGTCAGTTCGCCGACTTGGATCATGCGCGTGAACAGGCGGCGGAGCAGGTACATCGCTGAGATTATTCGAGCTGCAGGCGGTTCGGTTACATCAAACGGCGGCGAGCGCCCAGCCGGCTTCTTTTTCGGCGGCGCGGCGGTCGAGATCGGCGCGGCTGACTTTTTCGCTCGCCGACTTGAGCTGGCCGCACGCCGCCATGATATCGCGGCCGCGCGGGCGGCGAACGGGGGCGGAGATGCCGGCGCGGAAGATGATTTCCGAAAACCGCTCGATGCGGTCGGGGTCCGAGCACAGATAGTCCGACCCCGGCCATGGATTGAACGGGATCAGATTGACCTTGGCGGGCAACCGGTACTGGCGGATCAGCCGCACGAGTTCGCGCGCATCGTCGTCGCTGTCGTTCTTGTCCTTGAGCATGACATATTCGAACGTGATGCGCCGCGCGTTGTTAGCGCCCGGATAGGCGGCGCACGCGGCGAGCAGCTCGTCGATGCCGTAACGCTTGTTGATCGGCACGATCTCGTCGCGGATTTCCTTGGTCACCGCGTGCAGCGAGACGGCAAGATTGACGCCGATCTCGGCCCCGGCGCGCGCCATCATCGGCACCACGCCCGAGGTGCTGAGCGTGATCCGGCGGCGGCTGAGGCCGAGGCCGGTCGCGTCCATGACGATGCCGAGCGCGGCCTTCACATTGTCGAAATTATATAGCGGCTCGCCCATTCCCATCATCACGATGTTGGTGAGCATCCGGCCGTCAGCGTTGTAGTTGCTGTCTGGCTGCGCCAACCCGGCCTGCGCGGACGGCCATTCGCCCAAAGCATCGCGCGCCAGCATGACCTGCCCGACGATTTCGCCGGGCGTCAGGTTGCGCACCAGCTTCATCGTGCCGGTGAAGCAAAAGCGGCAGTTGAGCGTGCAGCCGACCTGCGCCGAGACGCACAACGTGCCGCGGTCGGCGTCGGGGATGAAAACGCATTCGGCCTCGTTGCCGTCGTCGAAGCGCAGCAGCCATTTGCGGGTGCCGTCGGTCGACACCTGCATCTGCGCGACTTCGGGGCGGCCGACGACGAAATGTTCGGCAAGCAGCGCCTGCGTCTCGCGCGCGATATTCGCCATCGCCTCGAACTCGGTCGCGCCGCGATTATAGACCCAGTGCCAGATCTGGCTGGCGCGCATCTTCGCAGCCTTGGGATCGAGCCCGGCGGCGGCCAGCGCGGCGATCAACTCGGGCCGCGGCAGCCCGACAATCGCGGTGCGCCCGTCCGACCGCACGCTGGCGGCGCGCGGCACGGGGACTGCATCGATGAAGCCGGGAATTTGCATCGGCTCCACTTAAGCGCCGCGACGGGCAAAATAAAGGCGCAACGCCGCAGCGCCGGTTGCGAGGCCGCAGCGTCAGGGGGGGCCGCAGCGCAGCGCCACGGCCCCCGCTCGCTCAATGTCCGTGGTGGTCGCCGTTGTCATGGCCTTGACCACCGCCACCATGACCTTGCGACTGACCGCCGCCGCCCCGACCCTGACCGCCCCAGCCCTGACCACCGCCGCCGCGCGATTCGCGCTGGTAGTTCTGAAACGACGCCTGGCGGTCGCGCATATAGCCGTGGTCGCGTGCGACATCGACCCGGCCGTTCTGTGCCAGCCGTCCGCCGCGGAAGTCGCCGCCATGGTCCCAGTGGCGGCGCTCGTCCTCGCGCCATTCGCGGCGGTGGCCGCCACGATCGAAGACATAGACGCCGTATCCGGGATAATAGACATCGTTGTAATATCCGTAACCCGGATAGCCGAAGCCGCCATAATAGTCGCCGCCATAGCCGACCGGACCGCCATAGCCCGAATAGGTGCTGGCATAGCCCACGCCGCCGCCGCCATAATAGCCGTCATAACATGCCGAAAGGCTTGTCGCCGCGGCGGCGATCAGCGCGAGGCGGACCAGTGATTTGACCTGCATTGCAATTCTCCTTGAGCAGGGAGAATGAGCTTCGCGGCTTTAATGTTCCGTGAATGGTTTACGCCGCGCGCCTGCGAGCCTTTTACGCCGCGCGGCCGCTCAGCGCGCCGCTGCCGATGAACAGCGGCGTCTCGACACCGTTCTCGATGCGAAACACCGTGCCCTGCGGCGCATTGGGTGCAATCCGCACTCCGGCATAGTCGACGCCGCCGACCAGCAACCCGCGCAGCACGCGCGCCGTGATGCCGTGGCTGATGACCAGCGTGGCGCGCGCCGGATCGAGCGTCGCGAGCCACGCCGTCAGCCGCGCCGCGATTGCCGGATACCATTCGCCGTTGGGCGGCGGCACGCTGAAGACATGCAACGCCGGATCGATGATCGGGCCGATGTCGGCGACGATGTCGGCATAGCGCCGTCCCTGCCAGTCGCCGACATCGATTTCGAGCAGCCGCTCGTCGGTCTTCACGTCGAAGAAATCACGCCCCAGATGCTCACAGACGACTGCCATCGTCTGCAAGGTCCGCCCCGACGGCGAGGCGCAAAGGTCGATTTCGGGAGCCGCTCCGAAATGGTCGCGCAGCGCCGCGCCCATCGCCTCCGCCTGGCCAAAGCCGGCGCGAGTCAGCGGCGTATGCGTCATATGCCCCTGCATCCGCGCTCCGGCATTATACACGGTCTCGGCATGGCGAGCGAGGTAGAGCAGCATGAGCGGGGCTTTCGGCAGCAGGATGCCCGCGCATCATGGACAAGCCCGGCGGCGGAAGCTAGCACGACGCGCACAGAGCGAGGACACCGCATGTCGAAAACCTATGCCGATGCCGCCGCCGCACTCGATGGCCTGTTGTTCGACGGCATGACGATTGCGGCAGGCGGTTTTGGGCTGTGCGGCATCCCCGAACTGCTGATCGCCGCGATTGCCGCCTCGGGCGTCAAGGCGCTGACGGTGGTATCGAACAACGCCGGAGTCGACGGCTTCGGGCTGGGCGTCCTGCTCCATAACCGGCAAGTGAAGAAGATGATCGCGTCGTACGTCGGCGAGAACAAGGAGTTCGAGCGGCAATATCTGGCGGGCGAGCTCGACCTCGAATTCGCGCCGCAGGGGACGCTCGCCGAACGGCTGCGCGCCGGCGGGGCGGGCATCGCGGGCTTCTACACGCGCACCGGCGTCGGCACGAAAATCGCCGAGGGCAAGGAACACAAGGACTTCGGCGGCGAGACGTACATCCTCGAAACCGGCATCGTCGCCGATCTGGCGATCGTCCATGCGTGGCAGGGCGATCCGTACGGCAACCTTTGCTACCGCAAGACCGCGCGCAATTTTAACCCGAACGCCGCGACCGCCGGCAAGGTGACGGTGGCCGAAGTCGAACACCTCGTCGAAGCCGGCAGCCTCGACCCCGACGCGATTCATACGCCGTCGGTGTACGTTCAGCGGCTGTTTCAGGGCGCAGCCTTTGAAAAGCGCATCGAACAACGCACACTGAGGAGCGCGGCATGAGCTGGACCCGCGATCAGATGGCGGCGCGTGCGGCGCGCGAGCTGTCGGACGGTTTCTACGTCAACCTCGGCATCGGCATGCCTACGCTGGTGGCAAACCATATCGCGCCAGGCATCGACATCACGTTGCAATCCGAAAACGGCATGCTCGGGATGGGGCCGTATCCGACCGAGGCCGAAGTCGATCCCGACCTGATCAACGCCGGCAAGCAGACCATCACCGAACTTCGCCGAACCAGCTATTTCAGCTCCGCCGACAGCTTCGCGATGATCCGCGGCGGGCACATGGACCTGAGCATCTTGGGCGCGATGGAAGTCGCCGAAAACGGTGACCTCGCGAATTGGATGGTGCCCGGCAAGATGGTCAAGGGCATGGGCGGCGCAATGGACCTGGTGGCGGGCGCGCGGCGGATCATCGTGATGATGGAGCACAACGACAAAGCCGGCGGCGCGAAGTTCTGCAAGGCGTGTACGCTGCCGCTGACCGGCGCGAATGTCGTCGACATGATCATCACCGACCTTGCCGTGTTTGCCCGCGCCGACCGCAAAGGCAGCCCGTTCCGGTTGATCGAATGCGCCGACGGCGTGACCGTCGACGAAGTGCGCGCAAAGACGGCGGCGGCGTTCGAGGCATGATCCGCGTCGGCGTCGGCGGCTGGACGTTCGAGCCGTGGCGCGGCGTGTTTTATCCGCCCAAGCTGCCGCATGCGCAGGAGCTCCACTTTGCGGCGCGCGCGCTGACGACGATCGAGGTCAATGGCACCTTTTACGGCAGCCAGAAGCCCGCGACCTTTGCCAAATGGGCCGCCGAGACCCCCGACGATTTCGTCTTTTCCTTGAAAGCCCCGCGGTTTGCGGTCAACCGCAAGGTGCTTGCCGAGGCCGGCGAATCGATCGAGCGCTTCGCCGCCAGCGGCATCGACGAACTGGGCAGTAAACTCGGCCCGATCCTGTGGCAGTTCGCCGGCACCAAGAAGTTCGACGCCGACGACTTCGGCGCGTTCCTCGAGCTGCTGCCCAAGCACCTCCGCCACGCCGTCGAACCGCGCCACGTCAGCTTCCAGACCGCGGCGTTCATCGACATGGCGGCCGCAGCGGGCGTCGCCACGGTGTTCGCCGACAGCGACGACTATCCGAACTGCGGCGCGACGCCGACCGGGCCGTTCACCTATGCGCGGCTGCAACGCTCGACCGATATTGCCACCGGCTATGACGCCGCCGCGCTCGATGATTGGGCGGCGCAAGCAAAGGCGTGGGCCGCACCGGACCGCGACGTTTTTGTGTTCTTCATCTCGGGCGAGAAGGTCCGCAATCCGGCGGCGGCAACGGCGCTGATCGAAAGGCTCGGCTGATGGACGCGCGCGCCCCCAACACGCTCGACGCGTTCTGGATGCCGTTTACATCGAACAAGGCGTTCAAGGCCGATCCCCGCCTGCTCGCGCGCGCCGACGGCATGTATTATTACACCCCCGAAGGCCGCGAGATCCTCGACGGCACCGCCGGGCTGTGGTGCTGCAATGCGGGGCACAACCGCACGCCGATCGTCGAGGCGATCCGCGCGCAGGCAAGGGTTATGGACTTTGCGCCGGTGTTCCAGCTTGGCCACCCGCTGGCGTTCGAGCTGGCGTCGAAGCTGGCGTTGCTGTTTCCCGCCACGCTCGACCATGTGTTCTTCACCAATTCGGGGTCGGAAGCGGTCGATACCGCGCTCAAGATCGCGCTCGCCTATCAGCGCAGCATCGGCGAGGGCACGCGGACGCGGCTGATCGGGCGCGAGCGCGGCTATCACGGCACCGGCTTCGGCGGCATCAGCGTCGGCGGGATCGTCAACAACCGGCGCGTGTTCGGCTCGCTCGGCGGCATCGACCATATGCGCCACACGCTCGACATGGCGCAGGCGTTCACGCGCGGCCAGCCGCAGCACGGGGCAGACCTTGCCGACGATCTCGAGCGCATGGTGGCGCTGCACGGCGCGGAAACGATCGCGGCGGTCATCGTCGAGCCGGTGGCGGGGTCGACGGGCGTGCTGATTCCGCCGCAGGGCTATCTCGAGCGGTTGCGCGAGATTGCGACGCGACACGGCATCCTGCTGATCTTCGACGAGGTGATCACCGGTTTCGGACGGCTCGGCACCGCGACGGCGGCGGAGTATTTCGGCGTGACACCCGATCTGATCGCCTGCGCCAAGGGGCTCACCAACGCCAGCGTTCCGATGGGCGCGGTGGTTGCGGCGGGGTTCGTGCACAAGGCGCTGGTCGACGACGGCCCGGCGGGGATCGAGCTGTTCCACGGCTATACCTATTCGGGGCATCCGCTGGCGTGCGCGGCAGGGCTGGCGACGCTCGACCTGTACGCCGACGAGCAATTGTTCGAGCGCGCGGCCGGGATCAGCGACTATTTCGCCGATGCGGTGCACAGCCTGCGCGGGCACAGGCACATTATCGACATCCGCAATCTCGGGCTGGTTGCCGGGATCGAGCTCGCACCACGCGACGGCGCGCCCGGTGCGCGCGCGATGTCGGCATTCCACCGCGCCTTCGACTCCGGCGTGCTGATCCGCGTTACCGGCGACATCATCGCGCTGTCGCCGCCGCTGATCGTCACGCGCGCGCAGATCGATACCATCGTCCAGTCGATCGCGATGATCCTCGCCGAGCTAGATTGATGCCGACCCCGCCGCGGCCGACGCTGCACGCGTTGAACGGCATGCGCGGCGTCGCGGCGTTCGCCGTCGTCGCGCTGCATTACAGCCAACCGGGCTGGAACCTTGCACCCGGTGGCTATTTGGCGGTCGACCTGTTCTTTCTGTTGTCGGGCGTGGTGATCGCGGCGGCGTACGACCAGCGCATCGCGGACGGCATGACGGTGGCCGCGTTCATGCGGGTGCGGCTGATCCGGCTTTATCCGATGTATCTGCTCGGGCTGATCGGCTGTGTCGCGCTCGGGTCGCTCGCTTATGCGATGACCGCGCCGATCCTTGGGCTGCAGCTGCTAATGCTGCCCGCGCCGCCGCACCACGGCGATCTCAGCCTGTATCCGGCGATGCAGGTGGCGTGGTCGCTGCTGTTCGAGCTGCTCGTCAACCTGCTGTTCGTCACCGTGCACCGCTGGCTGACGTCGGCTGTACTGCTGGCTACGGCAGCGGTGGCGGGCGTCGGGCTGATGTTTGCGGCAACCGCGCACGGCACGATCGACGGCGGTTACCTGTGGTCGTCGGTGCACCTTGGACTGCTGCGGGTGCTGTTCGCATTTCCGCTCGGCGTGCTGGTCTGGCGGCACCGCGCGCGGCTACGGCTGCGGCTATCGCCGTGGCTCGTGCTGCCGCTGATCCCGCTCGCCTGCGCGCTCGAGCCCGATCAGCGCGCGATTTATGAGCTGCTGATCGCCATGCTGGGATGGCCGCTGCTGGTGATCGGCGCGAGCAACTCGCGTGCCGCTTGGCCGTGGCTCGACTGGCTGGGGCGGCTGTCGTATCCGGTCTATTGCCTGCACATCATGTTCCGGTCGGGCACGCTCGCGCCGCATTCGGTGGCGGGCGCGTGGGCAACGGCCGCCGCAGTGTTGGCGATGGCATGGGCAGCGGAGCGATTTTACGACGCGCCGGTGCGCGCGTGGATCACACGCCGCGTGCCGCCCGCCCACTTTTCCGCTACCGCAGCGGCGCGCGACCGCTATAGTCCGGCACACAATCTACCCAAGGGGCACGAATGAAGGCGACAGTCGAACGCGCGACACTGCTGAAATGCCTTGCGCATGTGCAGTCGGTGGTCGAACGGCGCAACACCATCCCGATCCTGTCGAACGTGCTGATCGAGGCCAAGGGCGACGGTTTGCGCCTGATGGCGACCGATCTCGACCTGCAGGTGGTCGAAACGATCGCCGCGCATGTCGACAACCCCGGCGCCACAACCGTCAGCGCGCATACGCTGTTCGACATCGCGCGCAAGCTCCCCGAAGGTGCGCAGGTCGAGCTGTCGGTGACCAACGACAAGATGACCGTGACCGCGAGCCGCTATCGGTCGAACCTTGCGACGCTGCCGCGCGACGATTTCCCGGTGATTGCCGAAACCGACCTGCCGACGGTGTTCCTGCTGCCCGCCGAGGAACTGCGCCGCATCATCGACAGCACGCGCTTTGCGATTTCGACCGAAGAGACGCGCTATTATCTGAACGGCATCTTCCTGCACGTCATCGCCGGTGACGAGCCACGGCTGCGCGCCGTCGCCACCGATGGCCACCGCCTTGCGCGAATCGAGCTGGCGGCGCCCGCCGGCGCGGTCGGCATGCCCGACGTGATCATCCCGCGCAAATGCGTCGGCGAAATCCGCAAGCTGCTCGACGAGGTCGATGGCCCGGTCGAGATTTCGCTGTCGGCGACCAAGATCCGCTTCCGCCTTGGCGGCGCGGTGCTTACGTCGAAGCTGATCGACGGGACGTTCCCCGACTATAGCCGGGTGATCCCGACGGCGAACGACCGGCTGCTCAAGATCGATCGCAAAAGCCTCGCGCAGGGCGTCGACCGGGTGGCGGCGATCGCCACCACCGAAAAGACACGTGCGGTAAAAATCGCGCTGGGCCGCGACAAGGTCACGCTGTCGGTGACCAGCCCCGAAAACGGCACGGCATCCGAAGAAGTCCCTGCCGACTATACCTCGCCCGAATTCGAGGTTGGGTTCAACTATCGCTATCTGCTCGATATTCTCGATCAGGTCGGCAGCGACCAGGTCGATGTGCATCTTGCCGACGCCGCCGCGCCGACGCTGATCCGCGAGAACGACTCTTCGGCGGCACTGTATGTGCTGATGCCGATGCGCGTCTGAGGTGGCATTTGCCGCAGTGCGGCGCGTGTTCATCTAGCGTTATAGCCGCTGCCGCTATGGCGCTTGCCAGAATTGTGGACGCTGTCTATCGGTGACACATTATATCATTACGCCGGAGTCGCGGATGTCGTTGGTGCGTATTCAATTTCGGCATTATCTGCTGCTTTCGACGCTGCTTGCTCCGGCCGGGGCGCATGCCGCTGCGCCCGCTGCACCACCGGCCGACGAAATCACCGTGACCGCGAGCCGTCTCGACAAGGCGCGCGACAGCATTCTGCCCAGCCTTGGGGCGAGCAATACGGTCATCGACCGCGTCGCGATCGAAACCCAACCACAGGGTGCCGATCGCGGGCTGCAGCAGGTGCTGCTGCAAATTCCGGGCGTCGCGCAGGACAGCTACGGCGAAATCCATGTGCGCAATGAACATGGCAACGTCCAGTACCGGATCAACGGCGTCATTATCCCCGAAAGCATCTCGGGATTTGGCCAGACGATCGACACACGACTGGCTGAATCGGTGTCGTTGCTGACCGGCACGCTGCCCGCACAATATGGCTATCGCACCTCGGCCGTCATCAACGTCGTGTCGCAAAGCGGCTCGTTCGACAACGGCGGCGATGTCGGTTTCTATGGTGGCAGCCACGGCACGGTCCAGCCGAGCGCGACGATCAAGGGGTCATCGGGCGGGCTGAACTTTTTCGTCAGCGGCAGTTATCTGCAAAACGACCTCGGCGTCGAAAATCCGACATCGAGCGTCACCGCGCTGCATGACCGGACCGAGCAGTATCGCGGCTTTGTCTATCTGTCGGACATCCTGTCGGACACCAGCCGGATCAGCGTGTTCGGCGGCAGCGCGGTCGGGCGCTTCCAGATCCCCAACAACCCCGGCCAGCCGCCCGCATTTCCGAACGCCGGGCCGCCGCCGCCGTTCGTGTCGGGGCTGCTCGACCAGAATCAGCGCGAGCAAACGCATTACGGCGTGCTTGCCTATCAATATTCGGCAGATGCGCTCAATATTCAGGTCGCGCCGTTCCTGCGCTATTCGCAGACGCGCTTCTCGCCCGATCCACGCGGCGGCGACATCGTCTTCAACGGCTTTTCGGACGCTTCGAAGCTGTCGAGCCTGGCGTTCGGTTTGCAGGCCGATGCCAGCTACAAACTGTCGGACCGCCACACGCTGCGCGGCGGGGTGTTTTTCCAGAACGAGCGCACCCGGTCGAGCGTGCTCTCGCAAGTGCTCGCACTACCGCCGGGCGATACACCGCCGGTTGGGCCGCCGATCCCGATCCTCGTCACCGGCGGCAAGACCGGGCAGCTGTACGGAGTTTATGTCCAGGACGAATGGACGCTCAGTCCTGAACTGACGATCAACGCGGGGGTGCGCTTCGATGCGGTCAACGCCTATACAAGCGAACAACAGCTGAGTCCGCGGCTCAACCTCGTCTATCAGCCGAACAGCGGCACGACGATCCATGCCGGCTATGCGCGCGATTTCACACCGCCCCCGCAGGAGCTGATCGGTGCGACGACAGTGGCGCGGTTCGACGGCACGACCAAGGCTCCGCAAACGCCGACCGCCGACCCGGTGAAGGCCGAGCGCGAGCATTATTTCGATGCCGGGGTGCTGCAGACGCTGGGCCGGTTCAGCATCGGCCTCGACGGCTATTACAAGATCAAGCGCAACCTGCTCGACGAGGGGCAGTTCGGCGAATCGCTCGTGCTGTCGCCGTTCAACTATGCCAGGGGTTGGGCATGGGGCGTCGAGCTGGCGACGACCTACAAGCACGGCCCGGTTTCGCTCTATGCCAATCTCGCCCGCGGGCAGGAAAAGGTACGGAATATCATTTCGAGCCAATTCTTCTTTGCGCCCGACGAGTTGGCGTACATCGCCGCGCACCCAATCTATACCGATCACTCGCAGTTTTGGACCGGCTCGGCGGGTGGCAGCGTGACGGTCCACGACGCGCTGGGCACGCTGGTACCGTCGGCGGACCTGATCTACGGCGACGGTCTGCGCGCTGGCGACCCGGCAGGGCTGGTTCCCAATGGCGGCAAGCTGCCCTCGTATCTGCAGGTCAACTTCGGCATTGCGCAAAATTTCGACGGCCCGGGATTTATGAAGGGCGTCTCGGTGCGCTTCGACATCACCAATATCGCCGACGCAAGCTACGTCATACGCGACGGCTCGGGCGTCGGCGTCGGTGCACCGCAATTCGGCCCGCGGCGCGCGTTCTTCGGCGGTATCCGCAAGACATTTTGAGGCCCGCGACAACGGCGCGGTTTGACGCGAGCCGCACGGGCGTGCGTCAAGACGCCGGTGACAATCCTCATTCCAGTACTCGGCGACCAGCTATCGCCCGATTTGGCCAGCCTGCGCGGCGTCGACCGATCGCACGCTCTCTTGCTATTCGCCGAAGTGGCGGGCGAGACTGGCTATGTCCGGCACCATCAAAAGAAAATCGCCTTGATCTTCGCGGCGATGCGCCACTTTGCCGACGAGCGCCGCGCGGAAGGCTGGCGCGTCGACTATGTCCGGTTCGATGACCCGGCGAACACGCAGAGCCTGAGCGGCGAAGTCGCGCGCGCCGCGGCGCGTCACGGCATCCAGAAGATCCGCGTCGTCGAGGCGGGCGAGTGGCGCGTGCAGGCCATGCTCGAGGCGTGGAGCAGCGCGCTCGGCCTCGCCGTAGAGATCGTCGCCGACGACCGCTTCCTGTGCAGCCGCGCCGATTTCGGAGATTGGGCGCGCCCGCGCAAACGACTGGTGATGGAAGATTTCTATCGGCTGATGCGCAAGCAAACGGGCCTCCTGATGCGCTTCGGCCAGCCCGAGGGCGACCGCTGGAACTATGATGCCGAAAATCGTAAGCGTCCGCCGCGCGGCGTGACCTACCCGCCACCGGCGCGGTTCGAGCCCGATCCGATCACCCGCGACGTGCTCGACTTGGTGGCAGCCCGCTTCGGCGACCATTTCGGCGAGCTCGAGCCGTTCGGCTATGCGGTCACACGCGCGCAGGCGTTGACCGCGCTCGAGCATTTCATCACCCACGCGCTCCCCGGTTTCGGCGACTTTCAGGATGCAATCGTCGAGGGCGAGGATACGATGTATCATGCGATCCTGTCGCCATACATTAATTGCGGGCTATTGCTTCCGGGCGAGGTCGCACAGGCCGCCGCCGACGCCTATGCCAAGGGGCTCGCGCCGCTCAACGCCGTCGAGGGGTTCATCCGCCAGATCATCGGCTGGCGCGAATATATCCGCGGCATTTATTGGCATTTCGGCCCCGACTATGCCCAGTCGAACGCACTTGGCGCGACCCGCCCGCTGCCGGCGTTTTTCTGGACCGGCGAGACCGATTTGCGCTGCGTTGCGCAGGCTGTCGATGTGACGCGGCGCGAAGCCTATGCGCACCATATCCAGCGGCTGATGGTGCTCGGGCTGTTTGCGCTGCTGATCGGCGTGCGCCCGGCGGAAATCGAGGCTTGGTTCCTCGTGGTCTATGCCGACGCCTATGAATGGGTCGAGCTGCCCAACGTCCACGGGATGAGCCAGTTCGCCGACGGCGGCATTCTCGGGTCGAAACCCTATGCGGCAAGCGGCGCCTATATCGACCGCATGTCGGACCATTGCGAGCGCTGCCGCTACGACGTCAAGCTCAAGACCGGCCCCGACGCCTGCCCGTTCAACGCGCTCTACTGGGACTTCATCGCGCGTCATGCCACGCTGCTCCGCGGCAACCAGCGAATTTCGCGAGCGGTGTACAGCTGGGAGGCGATGGCGCCCGCCAAGCAGCTCGAGACGCGCGCGAGCGCGGCGGCGTTCCTGGGTAGCCTGCCCGGCAGCGCGCCCGGCTGGGCGGTAGCGGAGGACGGCGCGCCCGGCTAGACACGGGCGACGTGACCGTCCCCGTGCCCGCCTTTATCGCCCGCATCGCGCTTCGCGACGTGCGCAGCCATGCCGATACCAGCTTCGACGCCGGGCCGGGCGCCGTCGTCGTGACCGGCGACAACGGCGCGGGCAAGACCAATTTGCTCGAGGCGCTGTCGCTGCTCGCGCCTGGCCGCGGCCTGCGCGGCGCGAGCTATGCTGAAATTGCGCGCGCGGGCGGCCCCGGTGGCTGGTCGATCGCCGCCGTGCTCGAAACCGGCGGCGGCAGCGTCGCGCTCGGCACCGGAACCACAATCGCCTCGCCAGAGCGGCGGCTGCTCCGCGTCAACGGCGCAACCGCGCCGCTATCGGCGCTTTCCGAATGGCTGGCGCTGCTCTGGCTGACGCCCGGGATGGACCGGCTGTTCAGCGATACTGCAGCCGCGCGGCGGCGGTTTCTCGACCGGCTGGTGCTCGCCCTGATCCCCGGCCACGGCGCGGAGGTCACGCGCTACGAAGCGGCGATGCGCGCGCGGACCCGCCTGCTGACCGGCGATATGCCGCCCGACCCGCTGTGGCTCGCCGGGCTCGAACGCGCGATGGCGGTGCACGGCGTGGCACTGGCGCGGGCGCGCGCCGAGACGGTTGAAGTACTTTCGACCGCGCTTGCCGCCATGCCCGACGGGCCGTTCGCCCGCGCCGAAATCGCCGTATCGGGCGACGCGCCGCGCGACCTCGACCGATTTGCCACAGCGCTCGCCGACGCGCGCGCCGCCGACACCGCTGCCGGACGCGCGACGTTCGGCCCGCACCGCGCCGATCTCGCCGTCCGCCATGCCGCAAAGCGCGTTGCTGCCGCACTCAGTTCGACCGGCGAGCAAAAGGCGTTGCTGATCGGGATTACGCTGGCGCATGCCGGGCTGGTCGCGGCGCGCACCCACCACCGCCCGGTGCTGCTGCTCGACGAAGTCGCAGCCCACCTCGACGCGCATCGCCGCGCCGCATTGTTCGAGCAGCTGCTCGATAGCGGCGCACAAGTCTGGCTGACCGGCACCGACACCGCGCTGTTCGATGCGCTGGGGCCGGATGCGACGCGGATCGCGCTCGACTGAGCTATTTCCTCGCACGCGCGCTCGCGAGGCCCTATATGACATGCTGACGATAGCGCGCGCCCGCGCGAGCCACGGGGAACCGATTTTGAGCGACGAGACCAACCTGCCGGCGGGCGATTATGATGCCGATTCGATCAAGGTTCTGAAAGGGCTCGACGCCGTTCGCAAGCGTCCGGGGATGTATATCGGCGACACCGACGATGGCTCGGGGTTGCACCACATGGTGTTCGAAGTCAGCGACAACGCGATCGACGAGGCTCTCGCGGGATATTGCGACCTGATCCTTATCACGCTGAACGCCGACGGCTCGGTGACCGTCCTTGATAACGGCCGCGGCATCCCGACCGGCATCCACACCGAGGAAGGCGTGTCGGCAGCCGAAGTCATCATGACCCAGCTCCACGCCGGCGGAAAGTTCGAGAATTCGGATGCTAATGCGTACAAGGTTTCGGGCGGGCTGCACGGCGTCGGCGTCAGCGTCGTCAACGCACTATCGGACTGGCTCGAGCTGCGCATCTGGCGCGACGGCGACGAGCATGTGATGACCTTCAAGCGCGGCGATGCGGTCGCGCCGCTGGTCAAGGTCGGGCCGTCGAACGGCAAACGCGGCACGCAGGTGACCTTCCTGCCGTCGCCCGAAACTTTCAAGATCATCGAATTCGACTTCGCCAAGCTTGAGCATCGGTTCCGGGAACTGGCGTTCCTCAATTCGGGCGTGCGGCTCAAGTTGATCGATGCACGCCACGCCGAAGCGCACGCAGTCGAGCTCTATTATGAAGGCGGCATCGCGGCATTCGTACACTATCTCGACAAGTCGAAAACCGCGCTGATCCCAGCCCCGGTGGCGATCCACGGCGAGCGCGACGACGTTGGCATCGATGTCGCGCTGCAGTGGAACGACAGCTATTATGAGCAGGTCCTGGCGTTCACCAACAATATCCCACAGCGCGACGGCGGCACGCATCTGGCGGCATTCCGCGCCGCGCTGACGCGCACGCTCAACAATTATGCCGACAAATCGGGCGTGCTGAAAAAAGAAAAGGTCACGCCGACCGGCGACGACATGCGCGAGGGGCTGACCGCGATCATCTCGGTCAAGCTGCCCGACCCGAAGTTTTCGAGCCAGACCAAGGACAAGCTGGTGTCGTCCGAAGTGCGCCAGCCGTTGGAAGCGCTGATCGCCGACAAGCTCGCCGAATGGCTCGAGGAAAATCCGGCGCATGCGAAAACCATCATGGCGAAGATCATCGATGCGGCAGCCGCACGCGAGGCAGCGAAAAAGGCGCGTGACCTGACACGGCGCAAGGGCGCGCTCGACATCGCCTCGCTACCGGGCAAGCTCGCCGACTGCCAGGAGCGCGACCCGGCGAAGTCCGAGCTGTTCCTGGTCGAGGGCGATTCCGCCGGTGGGTCGGCGAAGCAGGGGCGCAACCGTGCGTTTCAGGCGATCCTGCCGCTGCGCGGCAAGATTTTGAACGTCGAGCGCGCGCGCTTCGACCGGATGCTGTCGAGCCGCGAGATCGGCACGATGATCCAGGCGCTCGGCTGCGGCATCGGAAGCGACGAGTTCAAGATCGAAAAGCTGCGCTATCACAAGGTCGTCATCATGACCGACGCCGATGTCGACGGCGCGCACATCCGGACGCTGCTACTGACGTTCTTTTACCGCCAGATGCCCGAGCTGATCAAAGGCGGCTATCTCTATATCGCACAGCCGCCGCTGTACAAGGTCAGCCGCGGCCGATCGGAGGTCTATCTCAAGGACAATCCGGCGCTCGACGATTATCTCGTCGACACCGGCCTCGGCGGGCTGCAGCTCGAAACTCCGGTCGGCAGCCGCGGCGGCAATGACCTGCGCGGGCTGGTCGAGCATGCGCGGCGGTTGAAACTGTTGATGACCTATGTGCCGCAGCGGTACGACGAGCGGCTGATCGAGGCGCTGGCGCTGACCGGCGCGCTCGCACCCGAGCTGATCGACAACCACGACGGGCTGGCGGCGGCGGCCAAGCGTACCGCCGCATGGCTTGATGCCACCGACTCGGGCGAACCGGGGACCGGCAGCTGGGTCGCCGAAGTCGCTGCCGAGGGCGGGTATCATCTGTCGCGATTGGTGCGCGGGGTTACCGACCATTATGTCATCGACCGCGCGCTGCTCGCCTCCGCCGAAGCGCGCAAGCTGCATGCGCTCGGTCAGGAAGAAGCGGCGACCTATGCGGCGCCATCGCAGCTCGGCAGCATCACGATTCGGCGGCCATCCGAACTGCTCGCGGCCGTGCTCGATGCCGGACGCAAGGGGCTAAGCGTGCAGCGCTACAAGGGGCTGGGCGAAATGAACGCCGAGCAATTGTGGGAGACCACGCTCGATCCACAGGCGCGCGCCCTGCTGCGCGTCGAGGTTGCGGAGGCCGATATCGCCGACGAGACGTTCACGCGGCTGATGGGCGATGTCGTCGAACCACGCCGCGAGTTCATCCAGGAAAACGCGCTGTCGGTCGCCAATCTCGACGTCTGAGGCGCTGGCGTCGTGGTATCGCAGCAACGGTCGGGCCGCATAGCGAAAACGTCGCAGATCGGTCGCGGAACTGTAACATCCGACCCCTAGGCGCTCCCTCATAGTCGTTCGGGGGACATCATGCGCACTGCTTCGATCAAAGCCTTTCTGCTGGCGACAGCGTTGTCGCCGCTGCTCGCAGCACCGGCGTTTGCCGCCGCGGTAACGCCGGCCGAGACCGACACTGCCGAGCGTGCTGACCGCGACGCGATCATCGTCACCGCCACCAAGGTCAACGAAGCGACGCCGATTACGAGCTCGCTCCGGACCACCGAACCGCAGTCGATCGTCAATCGCGCCGTGATCCAGAATGTCGTCCAGGCGACGTCGGACTATAACGACGTCATCCTGCTGACCCCGAGCGCCAGCGGCACGACCAACGGCAACGGGCCAGGCCTGTCTGAATCGAAGATCGTGCTGCGCGGCTTCAAGGATGGTCAGTACAACATCACCTTCGACGGCGTGCCGTTCGGCGATTCGAACGATCCGACGCACCATTCGACGAGCTATTTCCCCAACGGCACCTATGAGCGCATCATCATCGACCGTGGCCCCGGCAACGCGACGCAGCTCGGTCAGGCAAATTACGGCGGCAACGTCAATATCCAGTCGCGCGCGCTGACCGATGCTCCACATGCGCAATTCGAAGCAACCTATGGCAGCTATAACACGCAGCTGTATCGCGGCACGTTGCAGACGGGCGTAGTCGCGGCGCTGGGCAATGCCGCGGCCGTGTTCGTCGCCGAGCACAAGACGACCGAGGGCGCCCTGAGCAATTCGCCGCTGCGCGCCGACAACATCTTTGGCAAGATTGCCGTGCCGATCGGCGAGAAGGCCGTGCTGACCGTCGAAGGGTCGTACAACGACAACTTCTACAATCAGAATGACAATAACGGCGTGACGCTCGATCAGATCGCGCGCTACGGGAAGCGTTTTGCCTTGACCGACCCGGCCCGGCCGCCACTCGACGGCAACCCCTATTTCCAGACCCGCAAGGACTGGAACTGGACGCACAAGCAGACCGACTTCGAAATCGTTCGCCTGCAGGTCGATCTAACCGAGCATCTGCATTTCGACAGCAAGCTGTATACCTATTATTACAATAACTTCACGCTGTCGGCGACCGACATCACGACGCCGGGCGCGACGCAATCGACTCAGCTGACGATCGTGCCGGGCACCGGTGCCAGCAAGGGCACGCTGGTCGGCGGCCCCAAGACGGTGGGCGACATTCCCGGCTACACCAAGCTCAACCAGTATCGGACGTGGGGCAACATCACCCAGGTCGACTATGATTTCAGCCTCGGCAGTGTCACCGGCGTGGTGAAGGCGGGTATCTGGTACGAAAGCAGCGCGTCGCACCGGCTGCGGTACGACTATGATCTGACGCTGAGCACTATTCGCAACGGCGAACTGGTCAGCGGTGTTTCGAACAACCGCGAAAAATCGGTCGGCCAGACCGGTTTCGACGCCAGCGGCAAGCCGGTGACCGGGCCGCTGTTGCAGCTCGACGGCAAGCCGGTGCCGCTCAACGTCGCGTATGACGAATATTCGGGATGGGACCAGTATCAGCCGTTTGCGCAGCTCGACCTGAAGCCGCTTGACGGCCTAACGATCAGCCCCGGTATCAAATACGTTAATTTCACGCGCACCATCCTTGCGCCGATTGCCTCGCAGTCGTCGCGCATCGGTGTCAATTCGAGCACAACCAATACAAAGACGCTGCCGTTCGCGACGCTAAACTATCAGATTCGCAACAACTGGTCGGTCTATGCACAATATGCGCAAGGCTTCCTGATTCCGGCGCTGAGCTCGCTCGAAGTCTCTAACCCGTCGCCGGTTTCGCCCAAAGCGGCAAAGAGCGTCAACTATCAAGCGGGCACGGTCTATGCTGGCGAATATCTCAACATCGACTTCGACGGATATTACATCACCGTTTCGGACACGCTGCTGTGCAACACGCCCGTCGTCGGGATTTGCGCGAACACCGGCAACCCGTCGAAGTACAAGGGCGTCGAGGCGCAGGTCAGCTACAATTTCGGTTTCGGACTGACCCTGCTCGCCAACGGGTCGCTCAACGATTCGAAGACGACCGATGCCGTGCTTGGTACCAAATGGATCCCGCAGGCCCCCGATTACACTGCCACCCTTGGTGCTGTGTATAATCTGCACGGCGTAAAGCTCAGCTATGTTCACAAGTTTATCGGGCGGCAATACGCCGACACCAACGAAAGCGTGCCGATCAAGGCGTATAGCATCGGCACGGCCTCGGTCGGGTATCAGTGGAAGTTCGTTACGGCGCGCGTGGCAGTTTACAACGTGTTCGACAGCACGCCGATCACGAGCATCTCCGGCGGCAGCCAGTATTTCTTCCAGCCGCCGCGCAGCTACCAGGCAACGCTCGGCGTCAGTTTCTAAAGCAACCTGCCACATGGCTTGCCGGGCGCGCGCACCACGCTAAGGTGCGCGGCGATGTGGCAACTGTATCAATACCCTCTGTGCCCGTTCTCGCGCAAAGTCCGCGTTGTCTGCGCCGAAAAAGGCGTGCGCGTCGAGTTGCTGCGCGAACACCCGTGGGAACGCCGCGATGCGTTCGCACGGCTGAATGCGGCCGGGCAGACGCCGGTGCTCGTCGACGGCACCCTGGTGCTCGCCGATTCGGGGGCGATCGCCGAATATCTTGAGGAAACGATCGAGGGGGTGCCGCTCTATGGCAGCGGCGCACTCGAGCGCGCGGAAAACCGGCGGCTGGTCGCGTGGTGCGAGGGGAAATTCTATTCCGAAGTCGTCGTGCCGCTGCTCGCCGAGCGGATGTTCAAGCGCATCGTGACGCGCCAGTCGCCTGACGCCGCAACATTGCGTGCGGCGGCGCGGGCTGCCGAAGGGCATTTCGACTACCTCGACGATCTGCTCGATCATCGCCGCTGGCTGTCCGGGGTGGCATTCGGTATCGCCGACATTGCCGCCGCAGCGCAGGTATCGGTGGCGGATTACCTCGGCGGCATCGACTGGGTCGGGCACGAGCCGATGCGGCAATGGTATTCGACGATCAAATCACGCCCGACGTTCCGTCCGCTGCTCGCCGAGCGCATGGAGGGGCTGCCGCCGCCACTGCACTACGACAAGCTCGACTTCTAGACCCGCCTCACGTCGTGTTGTCGGTCATCAACCGCGGGCGGCTGCTCTGATTGACGATCGATGCGAAGATTGCGACCAGTTCACTGATCGAGTTCACCGTCGAGGTGCATCCGCCGACGCCATTCTGGTCGGAATAGAATTTCGCGGCGTCGGAAGCAATCTGATACATTGTCTCGCAGGGCGTGATTGCAACAGCATCTTGCGAACACCCGCCGGAGATCTGCGCCCCATAGGCGATCGAATAGACCTTCGTGCCCGCGCCTGTTGCTAGGCGCGCAGCATCGACCGCCTGCTTGCACTGATTTGCATATTTACCGACCGGCAAGTTCGAGGCCGAAGCGCCGGCATCCCCGTCGCTAAGGATGATGATGATCTTCTGCGCGCCGGTATGCGTGCTGGCCGCCAACGACGCCTGCGCCGCAGTGATCGCATCGGCAAAAAACGTGCCGTACCCGCCGGTTGCAATCAGCCCGCCACCGCATGTGCCCGAGCTGTCGCGGAGTGAATTGGCAAGGCCGGATTTGGCTACCGGGGACCCGGACGTATCCATCGCGGTTTGATAAGCGCCCAATCCGACGATCGAATAGGTCAGGGATGCATTGTTGTAAGCCACCGGGGTCGGGCTGCCGCCGTTGCATTTGCCGGTCTTGGCGGCCTGCGCCGAGGTGGTGCCAGGAAACGTCATCAAACCGACGTTGACGACGGTTGGATCGAACCGGCTGATCAGCTCGCGCGCGCCGGCGAGCGCACAATCGATCCGATAGGTTGTTCCCGTCGGCTTGATATAGGAGCAGCTCGAATCGACACCATTGGCCATCGAGTGGGTATTATCGAGCACGATCATCACATCGGCGGGATTCGACTGACCGCCGGCATTTGCCGCAGCGGTCGCCTTCGCCGCGATCGTTACTGAGGGAAAGCCCACCAGTCGTGCGAACACCATCGGCACCGTCGCCTGCTGGCGGACGACGATTGCATTTGCGTGATCGGCACCGGTGCAGGACACATGCGTGCTCGCAAGGCAGACCAGCCTTGGATAACCGCTGGTCATGGTCGCGGTCATCCGCGCGGTAGCGTTCGAGCCGCCCGTCACCGAACTGAAGCTCGTTGCCGTGGCGATCGCCGTGCCCGGCACGAAATTAATTTGTGCCGCGCCAGCGAGCGCCGCCGCATCGGTCGACGCCTGCAACGTCCGCTTCGCCAGACGCGCATTGCCCAGATCGACGACCAGCGCGGCAAAGCCGAGGATCGCGGTCATCGACATGGCGATCAAGAAGGCCACGGCACCACGCCGGTCGCCAGCGAGGCGACGTAACTGCAGCACCAAATTTACGGTCATCTGTTTCATTCCACCCGCTCCGTGGTTTGCGATGAAATCCTGCAGCCGGGGGCAAAATCCTGGCCCATGATACTGAGGTCGCATGGCACCGAAGCGCGAACGGTCGCCGATGCCCCCGGCGCCGACCCCATTGCGGTCGCGCATGCGGCGTCCGAAGTGCATTCCGTGCCGTTGACCGAGGTCTTTACGGTTATCGAGCCCGCCGCCAACGTGGCAGCCGAGGCGTAGAGTTGGGAGAGCGCGTCGGCGCGCGTCGTCGTGCTCGATCGACCCACGGCGAGCTGCCGCGCGCTTGCACGGGTCGCGTCGGTGAGGGCAAGATTTCGATTGAGCGCGATTCCGAACTTGACGATGCCGAAGAACACGAGGAAAAGAAACGGCATTACCAGTGCAAATTCAGCGGCCGCCGCACCGCGCCGATCGCGGCGCAGCCTCGTCAGTCGTAAAATCGTTGCGGACATGAGCATGGACGCACCCCGAGAGCATTGGCGAAGTCTCTGCAAAGCGACTCACCAGACGATACGATCCCTTAATGACCTATTCATCTTAACTTTTCAACAAGCAATTTCAGCGACGTTGCGCAGGCAGTTCGCGAAGCTCGCGTAGAAACGCCGCCAAGATTCTGCAGTCTATCGTGCAGTACGCGCCGGCGGCACGCTGCTATGCTCATGCCGATGGGTGTGAACGACCTCGAGACACGGCTGCGTGCGGAATCGCAACGGCTGGGCTTTGCGCAAATTGGCATTGCCGCAGCCGACGCCACGCCGCTGGCGGCGGAACGGCTGCGCGACTGGATCGCGGACGGCTGCCACGGCGATATGCTCTGGATGGCCGATACTGCTACGCGCCGCGGCACCCCGCGGGGGCTGTGGCCCGAAGTGCGCTCGGTGATCGCGCTTGGCACCAGCTATACGCCCGCACTCTATCCACTACGGCATGCTGATCACCCCGATATCGGCGCGGTTTCGGTCTATGCGCTGGGGCGCGATTATCATGATGTCATCAAACCGCGGCTGAAGGCGCTGGCCGGCTGGCTCGTCGACGCCGCGGGCGGGCCGGACGTGGCGGGCGTCAAGGTGTTCGTCGATACCGCGCCGGTGATGGAAAAGGCCCTGGCCGAAGCCGCCGGGCTCGGGTGGCAGGGCAAGCATACCAATCTGGTCAGCCGCACGAACGGGTCGTGGCTGTTCCTCGCGGCAATTTATACGACGCTCGATCTTGCGTCCGATGGTGTGGCGGCGGGCGCGTGCGGCAGTTGCGACCGCTGCCAGACGGCGTGTCCGACCGACGCGTTTCCAGCGCCGTACCGGCTCGATGCGCGGCGCTGCATTTCGTATCTGACGATCGAGCACAAGGGGCCGATCCCGGCCGAATTTCGTGCCGCGATCGGCAACCGCATCTATGGCTGCGACGACTGCCTCGCGGTCTGCCCGTGGAATAAATTCGCCGCGACCGCGCGCGACATCGCCTTCGAGCCCCGCGCCGAATTGACCGCGCCGCGCCTTGCCGATTTGCTGGCGCTGGATGACGCCGCGTTTCGCACGGTATTCGCCGGGTCGCCGATAAAGCGCATCGGTCGCGTCCGTTTTATCCGCAACGCCGCGATCGCCGCCGCCAACAGCGGCATGCCGAACCTGCTCGATGCGCTGATGCCGCTGCTCGACGACGCATCTCCAGTGGTCAGGGGCGCAGCGGTCTGGGCGTGGAGACGGCTTGGCGGTCCGATCGATCCGGCGCGGGCGCAGCGCGAAACCGATGTCGATGTCGCAGCCGAGTGGCAGCGCGATATTTAACGCGCGGGCGGTTCGTCCTTGAGCGCGCCGTCGAGCCATTTGTCATCGAGTCGCGGCGCATCGGCGGCCGGCGGCGCAAGCGTGTCGGGACGGGTCCGGCGTTCGACGGGATTGCCGTTGGCGTCGGTCTCCACGCCGGGCGCGGCGCTGTCGGGGGAGAGGCCGTACACCTGGTCGTCGGGTTCGAGTCCAAGGTCGGTCGATGGGACGTCGGTGGTCAACGGGGCTGGCGGGGTGCCGCCGACGGCCCGCGCCATATAGGCGGCGAACGCACGTGCCGGAGCGCGGCCACCCTGCAGCCCGGGAATGGGGCGCGCGTCGTCGCGGCCCATCCACACACCGGTGGTCAGCTCGGCGGTAAAGCCCAGGAACCAGCCGTCCTTGTTCGAACTGGTAGTGCCGGTCTTGCCCGCGAGCGGCCGACCGATCTGCGCGGCGCGCGCGGTCCCGGTTTCGACGGCCGCTTTGAGCAGATCGGTCATCTTCGCCGCGACATAAGGCGCGACGAGCACGCGCGGCGTCGCTGCCTCGCGCGCGTACAGCACAGCCCCCGCCGCCGTGGTGATGCGGGTGATGCCGTACGGGCGAACCTCGACGCCGTTATTGGCGACGGCGGCATACGCGCCGGTCATTTCGAGCAACGTCACGTCGGACGAGCCGAGCGCCATCGCGGGCAGGCGGCTGATCGGAGTAGTAATCCCAAACCGCCGTGCGACTTCGGCGACGGTGTCGAAGCCGGCCGTCGCTGCCAGCTGCACTGCGACTGTATTGACCGAACCCGCAAACGCCTGGCGCACGGTCATCGCGCCGGCAAAACGGCCGTTCGAATTGCGCGGGCTCCAGCCGTCGATCGTTACCGGTTGATCGACGACCCGGTCGTCGGGGTTCACACCCGATTCGATTGCCGCCAGATAATCGAACAGCTTCCACGAGCTGCCCGGTTGTCGACGCGCCGCCACGGCGCGATTGTAGTTCGACGCGACATAGTCCCGCCCGCCGACCATCGCACGCACCGCACCGTCATGCGCCAATGCAACCAGCCCACCCTGCGCGCCTGCCGGGGTTTCGGCGGCCAGCGCAGCCTCGGCGGCGCGCTGCCCGGCGGGGACCAGCGTCGTCGTCACCTGCAGCGGCTGGACGGTTTCATCGGTGAGATTTTCGACCTGCCCGAGCACCCAGTCGGTGAAATAGCGCACGCCGCTGGCGCGTTCCTGCGCGGCAAAGCGCAAGCCGTCGAGATTCGCCTCGGCGGCTTCGGCGGGCGGGATCGCGCCCGATTCGGTCATCGTCCGGATAACGGTCGCGGCGCGCGCCTTGGCCATCAGCGGGTCGGCCGACGGTGCGTAGCGGCTGGGTGCCTTGACCAATCCAGCGATAATCGCCGCCTCGGGCAGGTTCAACGTCGCCGCGCTATGGCCGAAGAATTTGCGGCTGGCGGCATCGATGCCGTACGCCCCGCCGCCAAAATAGACGCGGTTGAGATACAGTTCGAGGATCGCTTCCTTGGTGAACTTGCGTTCGATCGCCAGCGCCAGCACCATCTCGCGGAGCTTTCGACTATAGGTTTTGGAGCTGGTCAGGAATATATTACGTGCCAGCTGCTGGGTAATCGTGCTCGCGCCCTGGACGCCATGCCCGGCCTTCAAATTGACCGCCATCGAGCGCGCAATGCCGATCGGATCGACGCCGGGGTGACTGTAAAATCGCCGGTCTTCGACGGCGATCATCGCGGCGGTCATCGTATGCGGGATGCGGGCGAACGGCAGCCATTCGCCGTAGCTTGGCCCCAGCGTGACCAGCACGCTATTGTCGGCGGCGCGCACCTCGACGCTTTGGCCATTGGGCGACCGCATCAGCTCGTCGAACCCCGGCAGCGACGCCATTGCGATGCCGACTGCAACGCCCAGCCCGATCAGCCCGATGACCAGCGTAATCGCAGTAAGCTTGAGCAGCGTCGCGAACCAACCGCCACCGGTACGGCGCGCAGTCGAACGGGGCGGAGGGGAGCGCGGAGCCATAGGTGTTGCGCGGCGCTTAGGCGGCTTTCGGGCCGCCCGCAAGGCTCACGCGAGCAGCCATTGCGCATCGGCATGGGTTCGCAGGAACCCGACCATGCCCCCGGTCTCGACGCCGTCGGGGAGCAGCGACGCTGCCAGCCCGGCGTCGGCAAGCCCGGTCTGGCAGGCGGTGATCCGGACGCCAAGGTCGAGCGCGATCGAAAGCGCCGGATCGGCGTCGAACAGCGCGGTCACACTACCACCATCGAACAGCATCGCGACGTCCCGCCCGAGCGCGGCGGCAGCCGCCGCCACGCCAAGCGCTGCCGCCAACCGGTCGCGCCCGCTGACAATGACTGCGAGCGGTGTCATTTGCAGCCCGAGCAGCCGGGGTCCTTGGGCAGCACCAGCGTCCGCATCCGCGCGCCAAGCGCATCATAAAGTAACAGCCGCCCCGCCAGCGACGTGCCGAAGCCGACGATTTCGCGGATCACCTCGAGTGCCTGCATCGATCCCATGACACCGGTCAGCGCGCCGAGCACGCCGGCATCGGCGCAGGTCGCACCGGCAACGTCCACCGTATCGCCGACATAGCAGCGGTAACAGGGCAGCTCCGCTTGCCAGCCCCGAAACGTTGCCAGCTGGCCTTCGAACGGCCCAACCGCTGCCGAAACTAGCGGGATGTGCAGCGCGTAAGCCGCGTCCGCCACCGCCAGCCGCGTCGCAAAGCTGTCGGACCCGTCGGCGATGACAGCGTGCCCCGCCAGCAGCGCGCGCGCATTCGCGCTGTCGAGCCGTTGCCGGACCAGCGTCACCGCAACATCGGCGTTGAGCCGCGACAGCGCGTCCGCAGCACTGTCGGTCTTGGCCCGACCCACATCGGCAGTCCCGTGAAGCACCTGCCGTTGCAGGTTCGACAGCGCGACGCTGTCGTCATCGATGATCGTCAGACGCCCGACGCCGGCAGCGGCAAGATACAGCAGACAGGGGCTGCCAAGCCCGCCCGCACCGACGACGGCCACGCTGGCGCCGAGCAACTTGCGCTGCCCCGCGCCGCCGATTTCGCGCAGGATGATGTGCCGCGCATAGCGGTCGAGCTGCGCGTCGCTGAGCCCGGTCACGCCGCGCTCACTGCCCGGTCGAGCCGAAGCCGCCCTGCCCGCGGGCGGTCGCATCGAGACTGGCAACCGCGACGAACGCGGCGCGCGTTACCGGCGCGACGACCAGCTGCGCGATCCGCATGCCGCGCGTGATTACGACCGGATCACTGCCGAGGTTAACCAGCAGCACCATCACTTCGCCGCGATAGTCGCAATCGATCGTGCCGGGCGCGTTCGCCACGGTAATCCCCTGCTTGAGCGCCAGCCCGGAGCGCGGACGAACCTGCACCTCGTGCCCATCGGGGATGGCGATGCGCAACCCCGTTGCCACTGCTGCACGCGCGCCGGGGGCCAACACCAATTCGACCGCCGAACACACGTCCATGCCCGCCGCGCCGGCTGTCGCATACGCCGGCAATGGCAGTCCCGCACCGTGCGGCAATATTTCAACGGCGATCTCGATCATGCGATTGGCTCGCCCGACAGCGCGTCGGCAATCTGGTCCGCCAGCCGCCGGGCGACTTCGGACTTCGCCAGTCGCGGCCAATCCTCGACCCCGGCTGCCGTCACCAGATGGACCGTGTTTAGGTCGCCGCCCATCACGTCGCCCGACACATCATTCGCGACGATCCAGTCGGCGCCCTTGCGGACGCGCTTTGCCACCGCGAGCGCGACGACATCACCGGTTTCAGCCGCGAACCCCACCACCAACTGCGGCCGCGCCGGCCCGGGCGCGGCAATCGTCGCCAGAATGTCGGGGTTTTCGATCAGCGTCAGCACCCGTGGCGCGCCGCCCTTTTTAAGCTTGGTGACTGCGGCATCGACATGCCAGTCGGCCACCGCTGCAACGCAAACCGCCGCATCAGCCGGCAGCGCGGCTGCCGCTGCAGCCGCCATCTCGCGCGCCGTCGTGACATCGACGCGCACGCATCCAGGCGGCGTCGGCAGCGCCACCGGCCCGGCGATCAGCGTCACCGCCGCGCCGCGTTCGGCCAGCGCCTGCGCAATCGCAAATCCTTGCTTGCCCGACGACCGGTTGGCCAGATACCGCACCGGATCGATTGGCTCGTGGGTCGGGCCGGCGGTGACGATCATATGCTTACCGGCCAGCGTTCGCGATCCGCCGAGTTGCGCGCCGATCGCCGCCATGATTGCAAAAACCTCGGGCAGCCGCCCGGGACCGAACTCGCCGCATGCCATCTCGCCTACGTCGGGCTCCATGACCGCAACCCCCCGCGCGCGCAGCGTCGCGACGTTGGCGCTGGTCGCTGCATGCTGCCACATGCGGACGTTCATCGCGGGCGCACACAGTACCGGCGTATCGGTGGCGAGCAGCAGCGTGGTTGCGAGATCGTCGGCGATCCCCGCTGCCATTCGCGCCAGCAAGTCGGCGGTTGCCGGGCACACGACGATCAGGTCGCTCGCGCGGCTAAGTGCGATGTGCCCCATCGCCGCTTCATCATCGAGATTCCATAAGTCGTCGCGGACGCGTTCCTCCGCCAGCGCAGCAAGGCTGAGCGCGGTCACGAACCGCGCGCCGCCTGCCGTCAGCACCGGCAGCACGCCGTACCCGGCCTTTTTGAGCGCGCGCACCAGCTCGAGCGCCTTATACGCTGCGATGCCGCCGCCGACGATAAGCAGGATGCGTTTGGTCGCCATGATCAACCGCTTAGCGTGCAGGCAGCGGCGTGTCGATAAAACCGGGATCAGCACGCTGGCGTCGCACCCGGCGGGCAATGCCGATTTGGTAGGTGACCGCACCGCCGCCGCACTCTACAGGGAGCAGATGCACACTGTCCTGATCGTGTTTCTGGCGTTGTTTGCTTTGGCGGCGGTCTTTGCATTGGTGCGTGGCCTGGTAACGATGGCGCAGGGCAAGGATGTTACCGGCGAAAAGTCGAATCGCTGGATGCTATACCGCGTCGTGTTCCAGGCCTGCGCGGTGGTGGTCGTGATGATCCTGTTTCTCGCCACGCGGAACTGACATGGTCAAGCTCAACCGGATCTATACGCGCACCGGCGACGACGGCAGCACCGGGCTCGCCGACGGCACCCGGCGGCCGAAATTCGCGGCGCGTATCGCGGCGTACGGCACCGTCGACGAGGCCAATTCGGTGCTCGGCATCGCGCGGCTGTATGCCGATGCCGAAATCGACATCATGCTGTCGCGGATTCAAAACGATCTGTTCGACGTCGGTGCCGACCTCGCGACGCCCGGCACGGCAGCGACCGACCTGCGCGCCACACAGGGGCAGATCGATCGTCTCGAAGCCGAAATCGATGCGATGAACGCGCTGTTGCCGCCGCTCAACTCATTCATATTGCCCGGCGGTGCGCCTGCGGCAGCCTATCTGCATCTGGCGCGAACCGTCGTTCGCCGCGCCGAGCGGCTGGCGGTCGAGGCGGCGACCGAGGAAGCGATTAGTGGCACGGCGATCATGTATTTGAACCGATTGTCCGATCATTTGTTTGTGCTTGCGCGGTCGCAAAACGGGGCGGCCGGTGATGTGTTGTGGGTGCCGGGAGCGCATCGCTGACACGCCGCTGGATCAAGACGAGGCGAACATCATGGCACTTGCAGCGCGCCGTTCGGAAGATGTGAGCGAACTGCGCCGCCGCTTTGCAGCGACGCGCGCACTAAGCGAAGCGCTCGCCCGCCCGTTATCTGACGCGGATGCCACTGCGCAATCGATGCCCGACGCGTCGCCGGCAAAATGGCACCTCGCGCATACCAGCTGGTTTCTCGAAACCTTCGTGCTGACGCCGATGCCCGGTTACCGCGTGTTCGACGCGCGCTTCGGATTTCTGTTCAACAGCTATTACGAATCGGTCGGCGCCCGGCACCCGCGGGCGCAGCGTGGCCTGCTGACGCGGCCGTCGCTCGCCGAAATCCTGCGCTGGCGTGCGCACATCGATAGCGCGCTCGATGCGCATTGGGAGCGGCTTGACGAAACAGCCTTGGCGTTGATCGAACTCGGTATCGCGCACGAACAACAGCATCAGGAGCTGTTGTTGACCGATTTGCTGCATTTGTTTGCGCAGAACCCGATGGAGCCGGTCGCTTATGCTGCCGCACCCGTCCCCGCCGCGCCGCCGATCCCCGGCTGGAGCCGCCATGACGGCGGCATCCGGCGCATCGGCCACAGCGGCAGCGGCTTTGCGTTCGACTGCGAAGGCCCGGCGCACGATGTCTTGCTGCGCCCGTTCGCACTGGCCCGCAGCACGGTAACCAACGCCGATTGGGATGCGTTCATTGCCGATGGCGGCTACCGGACCGCGTCGCTGTGGCTGGCCGACGGCTGGGCGTGGGTGCAGCGTGAGGGCATCGGCGCGCCGCTATACTGGCGCGGCGACGGCAGCAGCTTTACGTTAAACGGGCGGTGCGAGCGCGAGCGCCACGCCCCGGTAACGCATCTTAGCCACTATGAGGCCGATGCCTTTGCGAGCTGGGCAGGTGCGCGGTTGCCGACCGAGGCCGAATGGGAAGTCGCCGCCGACGGTGATAGCCCCATCGGCGGCAATCAACTCGACGGGCCGGGCGTGATTATGCCGCGCGGCGGTGTCGGTTGCTTCGGCGATGTCTGGACATGGACCGCGAGCGCGTTCTTGCCCTATCCGGGTTTTCGCGTCGCTGCCGGCGCGGTCGGCGAATATAATGGCAAGTTCATGTCGGGACAGCTGGTGCTGCGCGGGGCGTCGTGCGCGACCCCACGCGGCCATTCACGCGCCTCGCTCCGGAATTTCTTTTATCCGCAGCAGCGCTGGCAATTTACCGGGCTCCGCTTGGCGAAGGATATCTGATGCTTCACATCGTCCCCGATCCCGGAAGCAGCGACGATTTTGCCGAGGCTGTACTGCGCGGCCTGGCTGCGACGCGCAAGACTATCCCGGCGCGCTATTTCTATGACCAGGAAGGCTCCGAGCTGTTCGAGGCGATCACGCGGCTGCCGGAATATTATCCGACGCGCACCGAAATCGGCTTGCTCGCCGAGCATAGCGCCGCCATCGCCGCAGCCGTCGGCCCGGGCCGGGTCATGGTCGAGTTCGGCTCGGGCTCGTCACTCAAGACGCCGCAATTGCTCCGCGCGGTGCAAGCCAGCGGCTATGTCCCGATCGATATTTCAGCCGAGTTTCTGCAGATGGCGGCCGATGATTTGGCCGCCAAGCTGCCAGGCTTGCCGGTCTGGCCAGTGGCCGCCGACTTTACGCAGCCGCTCAAGCTGCCGCCGGGCGCCGCGGCGCGGCCCAAGCTGGGGTTCTTCCCCGGCTCGACGTTGGGCAATGCCGGGCCGGGAGCCGCGATCGACTTGCTGCGAGCATTCGCGGGCACGCTCGGTGCCGGGAGCTGGCTCGTTATCGGCCTCGACCTGCGCAAGGACCGCGAACGGCTCGAGGCGGCCTATGACGACGCGCAGGGCGTCACCGCCGCGTTCAATATGAACCTGCTCGTGCGGATCAACCGTGAACTCCGGGGCACCATCGACCTCGCGGTGTTCGCCCACCGCGCGCGTTGGAACGCCGATGAGGGCCGGATCGAAATGCACCTCGAAGCGCTCGAGGACACTAGCTTGTCCGTGCTTGGGGAACGGTTCAGCATGGCTAAGGGCGAGACGATCCATACCGAGAACAGCTATAAATGGACGCTCGACGAAGCGCGCCTGCTGGCGCGGGCGAGCGGCTGGAGCCCGGTCGCCGCATGGACCGATGCCGCCTCGCTGTTCGGGCTGCACCTTTGGCAGGTCGCCGACGATACGCCCGAACCCTAAGCGGCCGGCATCACGTCACCAGCCCGCTGCGGGCGAGGCTGGCGAGGTGCGCCAACATCGCGGTGGTTACCATAGGCGCGCTCCGCAACCGCGCTGCGGTGGACGCAATCCGCAGCACGCGCTCGGCATTGGCGGCCAGCCAACCGGCTGCCGCAGCGCCGGGATCACCCCGTTCGGGCGTGATGTTGCGCAACAGATCGAGCCGAAGCTGCTCGAAATCGCGAACCAGCCCGGCCTGTAGCAGACGTTCCCATGGATCGGTCAGCACGAGCGCAGCGGCCGCCCCCTTGGCCCAGTCGAGGCCGAGCGCGTCGCCGAGATCGGTATACGCCGCCGCCGTTGCCGCCGCATCGAGCCCATGTTCGGCAGCGAGCAGCCCGACACCGACCGCGCCGTCGAGCGCCGTAATCCGCACCAGCGGCGTGGCCACATCGATCGGTGCGCCCGCGCTAGCAAGCGACGCCGCGAATTTGTCGAGGTGCAGCCGCGGCGCCGGGCGCAACAGCGCGTCGAGGCTGCCGGCCAACCGCTCGACCCCGGGACGCAGCTTGGTCACCAGCGCCGCCGGCATGACCCCGCCGCCGGCCCGCAACAAATCGGCCATCTGCGTCCGCAACGCCGCAATCGCATGGCCATGTAACTCAAGCTGCACCCCGCCAGCGACCTCGGGGGCATCGATCGCCGACCACAGCGCGCGAAACCCGAACAGGTCCCGCGCCGCGACGAATGCACCGCCAACCGCCGCCAGATCGACGTCGATTTCGTCCGCCAGCTCGAACGGCAGTGTCAGCCCGCCGCGATTGATGAGCTCGTTGGCAAGCTTGGTCGCGATCAGTTCGCGACGCAGCCGGTGTTCGTCGATCGCGCTGGGAAACCGTTCGGCCATCGCGTCCGGAAAAGCGGCGATCAGATCGGGGTGGAGCAGTGCGTCGTCGCAGACCGGGCTGATCACCAGCGCGTCGTAAACCGCCATCTTGGCATAGGCCATGACCACCGCGAGTTCGGGCCGTTCCAGGCCGTGGCCGGTGCGCCCGCGCTGCAATAACGTCTCGTCGCTGGCCAGTCCCTCGACGGCGCGGTCCAGCCCGGCGGCGCTGGCTTCGAGCATCTGGATCAGCCGGATATGGCCGGGCAGTGCGGCCACGCCGCCGCGTTCTGCAATCGACAACGCCTGCGTTTGCAATAGGTTATCACGGAGCACGAGCGCTGCGACATCGTCTGTCATTTCGACCAGCAGCGCATTGCGTGCCGCCTCGGTCAGGCGATCGGCGGCAACCTCGGGATTGAGCGCGATCTTGATATTGACCTCGTTGTCCGAACAATCGACCCCGGCGCTATTATCGATGAAGTCGGTATTGAGCCGCCCGCCGAGCCCGGCATATTCGATGCGTCCGGCCTGCGTCAGCCCCAGGTTCGCGCCTTCGCCGACCACCTTCGCTCCGATCGCGGCGCCGTTGATCCGATGCGCGTCATTGGCGCGGTCACCGACATCGGCATGGCTTTCGGAGGCTGCCTTCACATAGGTGCCGATGCCGCCAAACCAGAGCAGATCGACCGGCGCGCGCAAAATCGCAACGATCAGTTCAGACGGCGACAACGTCGTGGCGGTAATGCCGAGCGCTGTCTGCACCTGCGGCGTGATCGCGATCGATTTCTGGCTGCGCGGCACGACGTCGCCACCCTTCGACAGCAGCGCCTTGTCATAGTCATCCCACGACGACCGCGGCAACGCGAACAATCGTTCGCGCTCGGCGAAGCTGACGGCGGCATCGGGCGTCGGATCGAGAAAGATATGGCGATGATCGAATGCCGCGATCAGGCGCAGGCTACGCGACAACAGCATGCCATTGCCGAACACATCGCCCGACATGTCGCCGACCCCGACCACGCGCACCGGCACCGTCTGCACATCGACGCCCATTTCGCGGAAGTGGCGTTGCACCGAAATCCACGCGCCGCGCGCGGTGATCGCCATCGCCTTGTGATCATAGCCGAACTGCCCACCGCTTGCGAACGCATCGCCCAGCCAGAACCCGTGCGCGAGGCTGATCGCATTTGCCGTGTCGGAAAAGGTCGCCGTGCCTTTGTCGGCGGCGACAACGAGGTACGGGTCGGGCGCGTCATGGCAGACGACGCCCGCAGGCGCGATGTTGCTGCCGTCGGGGGCCAGATTATCGGTCAACGACAACAGCGCACGGACGAACACCTTGTACGCCTCGGTGCCTTCGGCAAGCCACGCGTCGCGGCTGGCCGGCGCGGGCAACAGCTTGGGGTAAAAACCACCCTTCGCACCGGTCGGTACGATAACCGTGTTCTTGACCTTTTGCGCCTTGACGAGGCCAAGCACCTCGGTTCGGAAATCGTCGCGGCGATCGGACCACCGGAGTCCGCCGCGTGCGATCGGGCCGCCGCGCAGGTGAATGCCCTCGACCCGGCGGCTGAACACCCAGATTTCGCGATACGGCACCGGCGGCGGCAAATTAGGCACGGCATGGCTGTCGAGCTTGAACGCCAGCGCCTCGGGGCCATTATCGACAAAGGCGTTGGTGCGAAGCGTAGCGAGAATGACCGCGCGGTACAGCCGTAGAATCCGATCGTCGTCTATCGCGCCGACCGCGCTCAGCCCGGCTTCGATTCGGCCCAGAATGGCAGTGCCCTCGCGGTCGGCGGCGTCGGGACCGAAGCGTGCGCAAAACAAAGCGACCAGTTCGCGTGTCAGTTCGGGATAGCGGCGCAAGGCATCGACGACGGTCATCAGCCCATAAGTGACGCCGGTCTGGCGCAAATAACGGAAATAGGCGCGCAACCAGCCGGCGGTTTCGGCGTCGAGATCGGCCGCGATGACCAACGCGTTGAACCCGTCGTTTTCCTGGAGCCCCAGAAGGACCGCCTTTAGCGCCGGTTCGACGCGCGACCGCAGCGCATCGATATCGAGGATCGTGCTGCTGTCGGTCGCCTCGAGCAGGAAGTCGTGGATCCACCCGAGCTTGCCACCGTCGAGATCGAACGGAAACTCCTCGATGACCCGCAAGCCGAAATTCTCGAGCACCGGCACGGCATCCGACAGCGGGATGATCTCGCCCAGCCGATAGATTTTGAGCCGCAGCTGATGCGGAGCGTCGCGGTCACGGCGATAAAGCTGGACATCGCGCGCCCCCGAATCGGCGAGCCCGGTCAGGTGGACGATATCGGTTGCGGCCTCGGCGGCGCTATATTGCGACCGGTAACTCGCGGAGAATAATTTGGCATAGGTCAGCCGCAGCCGCGCAGCGCGCGTTGGTCCGGCAAGCGTATCGAGCGCCGCTTCGAGCGCCTCGTCCCAACCGCGCACGAGCAGGTTGAGACGCGCGTCGAGCGCCGCCTCGTCGATCAACGCCGCACCGCCGGGCGTGGCGATGATATAGTGCACGCGCGCCAGCCCCTCGGCCCGCAGTTCGACTTCGTACCGCGTCAGCCGGCCACCGAGCGCTTCGGCAAGCATCGCGCCGACGCCTTCACGCACCCCGCTCGTATAGGCATCGCGCGGTACATAGACGAGCACCGAGACAAACCGCCCGAGCGCGTCGGCGCGCGCAAACAGCTTGGGGCGCGGCCGGTCGAGCAGCGACAACAGCCCAAGCGCCATCGTGCGCAGCCGTTCGGGCGTCGCTTCGAACAATTCCTCGCGCGGAAAGCCCTCGATGACATGCACCAATGCCTTGCCGGTATGGCCGCGGGCATCGAACCCCAGGGTATCGATGACGGTGCCGACTTTGCGGCGTAGCAGCGGAACCAGCCGTGGCGACGTCGCCAGTGCCGCACTGGTGAACAGTCCGACGAAGCGGGTTTCGGCGACCGCGCGACCGTCGCGGTCGAAGCTTTTGACGATGACCAGATCGGCGTTGACGCGGCGATGGACCGTCGACAGCGCGCCGACCTTCGTGATCAGCAGCGGGTCGGACGAACCAAGAAAGCGCTCAACCGGCGGCGGCGTTGCGGTGTCGCCGTCAACCCACAATGCATAGTCGTCGTCGCGTAGCAGCCCCAGCCCGGGTGCCGATGCAGCCCCTTGCGACAATTCATAGCGCCGCGCGCCGAGCAGCGTGAAATTGTCCGCTGCGAGCCATTCGAGAAATGCCATTGTCTCGGCGCTGAGGTGCGGTGCGATCGGCGGTGGATTCTCGCCGAGCGATTTGGTGGTCGCGTGCAGCAACGCGAGCATCGCGGGCCAATCGTTCACAGCGGCGCGCACATCGGCCAGAACGTGGCGCAAGCGCTCGAGCAGTTCCGTCCGGACCTTCGCACCGGCGCGCTCGAGTTCGATATAAATGATCGATTCGCGGCTGCTGCGAGCCGATGTGCCGATGCCGCCGCTGATGATCCGCACCAGCTTGCCGTCGCTGTCGCGCTCGACATCGACGATCGGATGCAGAAGCCGGTCGATGCCGATTCCCGCCGCGGTGATCGCCGACGAAACCGAGTCCACAAGAAATGGCATATCGTCGTTGATGATTGCCAGCGACAGCCGGCGACGGGCGCTGTCGGCACCGTCGTCGAGCATGACGGCCGCCTGACCCGGCGCGCGCTGCGCTGCAGTTCGCGTGACCAGCGCGATAATGCGTTCCTTCGCAGCGCCATCGAGGTGATCGGTCTCGCCGGGAAGTGCGGTGTCGAACAGGGCGTGCGCCAGCGCTGCCGCGCTCGAATCCTCTGCGGCCAGGTCGTTCGTGCCGGTAGTCACTGTCAGCCTCCGCTGCCGTTCGCCCGCGCTTATGCGGCGCGCGTCGTTGATCGACAAGCTAAGACGCGGCAATCATGACAGGCGGTGCATCGGTCGCGAACGCATCGATGCGCGCCCGCAGGCCAGCCCCCGTCGCAAGTGCCAAGTCGATCTCGCGTTGCAAGCCGACATGCGCCGCCGGACTGAGCGCGCGCTTCCAGGTGACCACGGCCGCAGCTTCGGAAAATCGGCCGTCGGGGCCGGCAAGCGGCAGCACGACGGCGCGCGTCAACATCCTCAGGCCGGGCTCGGCACCGGCTAACGTCGCCTCGAATTGCGCCGGGCGCAGCGTTTGCCGCACGGTGGCCATCGTCATCGCAAGCCGCGACGACAGACGGCTCACGCGCCCCGTCACGAGCCTCCCGATCCGCAGCGAAAATGCAGACGCGACTGCCGTGCTGATCGTGGTGATCTCGAAATCACCCTCCGCAGTAAGGCGCACGCGAATCATGTGCTTGCGGATATCGGACGGCCATACCCCGTCGAAGTCGACCGCTGCAGGCAGCAACGCCTCCAGCCGACAGGTTTCCCACGACGCGAGCACCTGCGCCGAGAGCCGCCGTTCGGCATCTACGGCGATCTGCGGCGGCAACTCGAATCGCGGCTCGTGTCGCAAGTGCATGTCCAACGGTCCTCCGGCATTACGGTCGCCACAAAGGTAACGACCGCGCCGCACGAGTCTTGCTTGTGTACGCCAGCCACGACTGCTAGTGGGCTCATCGTTGCCGCTTTAGCTCAGCCGGTAGAGCACATCATTCGTAATGATGGGGTCGGAGGTTCGAGTCCTCTAAGCGGCACCACCCATTTTTCCATCTGGTTCCGCGGCTTGCCCGGTTTTGACGCATCGGCAGCAGACCCTAACCGGGTCTCTACGCCACCAGTCCCCGCTTGATTCGGCGGTACGTCTATTGACGGAGCAGTATTTTTCTCCGTTGCGGGACGACGTGGCGGCCTTGGTGGGCAGCTGTTACAGCCCGGAACTCGACACGGATTGGTCTATCCGCATGGACGGAGGGATTGCCTAAGGGAATGGCCGGGCGATCGGCGAGTCCACGCTTGAACCGGCGTGCTGCGGATCCACTTCGATCGCCGGGAAGCGACATCGGCATCGGGTCGGTAGCTGGCGACTCTCCTGAAGCGGGAACAGCAGCTTTCGCCGCCTCGCATCTTGAGAGCCGCCGGGTCGCTAACGGCCGCAAGAAGGCCGATACCTTAGATAAATCAGCGGACGCCCGTGCAACGGGTTGTCGCCCATCGTAATAGGGCGGGCCAAAACGGGCCGAGGAGCGCCTTCCTCCGGCTTTTCATTGACGCTCTGTCGGGGCATCCGTAATCCTCATGCCGAGGGGAAACCGCATGAGCGTCGGACGGATTTCGTGGCTTGCCGTTTGGCCGGCGCTGGCGGGCTTTGCGCTCGGCGCGTGCGGTGGGGACGGCGGCGTCGCTAGCACGCCGGCGCCGCCTCCCGCTCCACCGCCGGCGCCGGTC
Source organism: Sphingomonadales bacterium (assembly GCA_038225475.1). GTDB lineage: Bacteria > Pseudomonadota > Alphaproteobacteria > Sphingomonadales > Sphingomonadaceae > Polymorphobacter_B. The sequence continues at coordinate 923 of JBBRRA010000014.1, read as the reverse complement.
AACACCACGTTGACCGATCTCAAGGCCAGCCAGAGCTTCACCAACGACGCCGCGACGAGCAAGCTGACGTTTGATCTCACGACCAAGACCACGATCACAGGCCAGAACACGCCAGCTGCTCTGACTGTCAGCTACGACGTGGGAACGAACAGTTATACCATTGCCGGCGGCGGCATCAGCCAATCCTTCGCGCCGTCCGACATCCTGACCAACACCGCAGCCGAGAGCCGCTATAGAAAGCCCAACGGGACAGGTAACGACTATCTGACGCTGGCCAAAATCCCGTATTCAGGCACCACTCCGACGCAATATGTCGGCCTTGGCTTCCTGCAGCGGAACGCGGGGAGCGGTACCACCCAAGATACTGTTTTTACTGCGTTTACCTATGGCCTCGATACCCCACCTGCCGCCGTGCCGCGCACTGGCACGGCGGCGTTCAGCATCGATGTCTTCGGGCTGGCATCGACGCCTGGTTTTGAGCCGCGGTCGTTCGTAGGGCGCGGCGAATTCAGTACAGATTTTGCAGCCGGCGTGTTCGCGGCACACAGCTATGTGACCGAGACCGGTCTGCTGACCGGGAACGGCATAACCGGCGGTGGAATCGAACTTACCGCGGCCGGCAGACTATCGGCGGTCAACGGCACATTTGCGGGCAATATGCTCTATGGCGGCGCGAACGCCAGCATTGCAGGTTCAATCACCGGCAAGTTCTATGGGCCGACCGGGCAAGAATTAGGGGCGTCCTTCGCTGGCGGAGACCCGAGCGGTGCAACCGTCACGGGGGCGTTTACCGGGCAGCGCGATGCGACCGTCAAGCTGGCCAACCTGACTTTGACCAACATCACCAGCGAACAGCTATTTTACGTGCCGATCGCGTTGCTGACTACCACGCAGGTCGATAGTGCGAATACGTTCGGCACTAG
>JBBRRA010000013.1:0-60162 GCA_038225475.1 Sphingomonadales bacterium | reverse complement strand
GTCCTCGACGAAATGGCCGCCAGCGAAGACGGCGAGGAGGTCTCTACCAGCGCGCTTCAGGGACTACACGCCAAGGCGTTCATCGCCGAGACGGGCTGGGACACGATCCTGACGATTGGATCCGGCAATGCGACGCGTCCCGCCCTTCTGTCGGGCAACAATGTGGAGCTCTTCGCCTCGCTCAGAGGCAAGCGATCAAAGGTCGGCAGCGTCGAGCAGATCATGGGCGAGAAGGGCTTTGGGCGCCTCACCCGCACCTTCGTTGCCAGCGAGCTCGAACCCATCGATCCCGCCACCATCGCCGCAGAGGCCCGGCTCGACGACGCACGCCGCGCCTTGTGCCGCGGTGGATTGCGCCTGCGCTGTGAGCGGATCGAGAGCATTGACGGCGATGCGCACCCGTGGCGCGTCTGGCTCATTCCCACGGAGGCGTTGCCGCTTGACGGCATCGCCTTGCTGCAGGTCTGGCCCATCACCCGAGGAGACGGCCATGCCAGTGATGTTCTGGATGCCCTTCGCGCCGGAACGGCCGTCGATCTCGGTGCCATGCCGATCGTCGACCTCACCCGCTTTCTGGCCTTTCGGGTGACCGCAGACAGTGCCCAGGTGTCAGCCCTGTTCAGCACCAGTCTGGTGATGGAAGGCCTTCCGCCCGAACGCCATGCCGCCATTCTTCGCTGGGTGATCGACAGCCGAGATGCGTTCTTTCGCTATCTGCGGCTCCTGTTGTCAGACCTCGGCGATCCATTCGGCGCTGCCTTGGCGGCGCAGGAGGGTTCCGGCAGCACGGCCTGGGCAAGTGCCGTCGACGACGCGCCGTTCCTGGAAGATATGGTTCGCGCCTTGTGTCGTGGAGGCGAAAGACTTCATGCGATCGAACGCCTGATGACGCGATTGGAGGCCGGCAACGATACCGGCGCCGATCCGATACCCAGTGATTTCCGAACCCTTTGGGATGCTTTCCGCATCGCCCTCCAAGATCAGGGCCTCAGCCATGGCGGATAACCGGTTTGAAGCCGAAGCTGCTCTCGCTCCGCTGAAAGCCTTTCAGCGTCGTACAGTCGATTTTGTGTTTGACCGACTTTACGGCGATCAGGATCCCGTGAGGCAATTTCTCGTCGCGGACGAAGTGGGCCTTGGCAAAACCATGGTCGCGCGAGGTGTCATCGCCCGCACTATCGAGAAACTTTGGGACAGCACCGATCGGATCGATATCCTCTATATCTGTTCCAATCAGGCGATTGCGGCTCAGAACATCAATCGCCTCAATGTGCTTGGCCGGCGCGAGCTGGCGTTGCCGACCCGCATGACCCTTATACCGCTCCAGGTCAGGGGCGATCAGGGGCTCGACGCCAACAAGGTCAACTTCATCAGCCTGACACCGGGCACGACTTTTGACCTGCGCTCGACCACAGGCGTTACACAGGAACGCGCCTTGCTGCTGCGGATGCTCGAAGACCGGGTGTCGCGGCCTCGCGGCCTGCACAATCTGCTTCAGGTGTCCGCCGGTGTTGATGGCTGGAATGGCGCCGTCCGCGAGCTGTCTCTGGATGGTGTCGATCAACGGATCATCGATCGCTTCCGCCGCGACGTCGAAAAAGACGCCGAACTGTTCACGGAACTGGAGGCGGTATGCGACCTCTTCCCGCGTCGCCGTGAGACCTATCCTCAAGAGCTGAACCAGCGGCGCAATGCCCTGGTCGGTCGTCTTCGCGGCAAACTCTCGCACGCCTGCATCGACGCCCTGAAACCTGACCTCATCATCATGGATGAGTTTCAACGGTTCCGCGATTTGCTCCACGGCGAAACCGCAGCTGCAGACCTGGCGCGCGAGCTGTTCGACTACTCGGACGGCAAGGGTCATGCCGCGCGCACGCTGCTGCTCTCGGCCACACCCTACCGGATGCTGACCTTGTCTGGTGACGAACCCGATGATGGCGAGCATTACCGTGATTTTCTGGAGACCTTGTCCTTCCTCTACGGTCGGACCAACGGTCCCGACGTGGCCAAGGCGCTGGAACGCGAAATGCGCGAGTTTCGCGGCTTCCTTCATGCGCTGCCCGGCGCGCGCAACGAGGCCATCGGCGCACGCCATGTCGTCGAGGACCGGCTGCGCAAGGTAATGGCGCGCACCGAACGCGTGGCCAGCACTATCGAGCGCGACTCAATGGTGAGCGAGCCGCCGATGGCCATCACGATCCTGCCATCTGATCTGCGTCAGGCCGCAGCAGTGTCAGACGTTGCGCGCGCCCTCGATGCGCCGGAGATCACCGAGTACTGGAAGTCCGCGCCCTACCTCCTCAACTTCATGCGCGACTATGCGCTCAAGCGGCTATTGAAAGATCAGCTCGACAAGCCGGCGCCCAATCTGTGCGCGGCGCTCGAACGCGCACGGCCTGCCATGCTCGATCGCGACCGGCTTGACGCCTACGAGCCGCTCGAACCCGCTAACGGTCGGATGCGCGGCGTCATGGATGACGTGTTCGGCGATGGTCTCGATCAACATCTGTGGATCCCGCCATCCCTGCCTTATTACGGTCCCGAGCGATCCGGGCCGCCGCTGACCAAGGCGCTGATCTTTTCATCCTGGTCGATGGTGCCCGATGCGATCGCGTCGATCCTGTCCTACGAGGCCGAACGCCGTATGGGCGTCGGCGCTTCGGGGCAGCGATACTTCGGTCATGTTCGCCCACGCCCCATCCAGTTCCGGCAAAACCAAGGGCGACTTGTCGCCATGCGGGCGATGCACCTGGTCTATCCGTCGCCGACCTTGGCACGCCTTGCCGACCCTCTTGCGATCTTTGGAGCGTCGAACGAAACGCTGTCGGTTGAAGCCATGCGTAAAGCCGTCGCCGACCGCTTGCGCGAGAGCGTCGCCGCACTCGCCGAGCGGTCAGGCGACACCTCAGATGGCCGCGATTGGGAATGGGCTGCCCCGGCCGTCATCGACGCCATGGCGAAAGCCAGCTCCGTCGCCTGGGTCAACTCGCCTTACGGCTTCGCCCTCCTCGGCAACGAAGAGGGTTTCAAGGAGCATGTCGCCGAACTGCGGACTGTGACGACCGAACGCACCTTTGGACCCGTACCGGACACGCTGATTGACCTTCTGGTCGATGTCGCTCTCGGCAGCCCCGCAGTCTGTGCGCTGCGCGCCCTGCACCGGATCGCGCCCGATCTCGCTTGGGACGATCATCGACTGCTGAAGGCGGCGAACCAGATCTCCTGGGGTTTCCGCACGCTTTTCAACCAGCACGACGCGGTCGCCCTCCTCCGCAAGGACGACGATGACCGCTATTGGCGCCAGGTGCTCACCTACGGCGTTGAGCATAACCTTCAGGCCGTTCTCGACGAGTACGTCCACTATCTGCTCGACGCCGAGGGCTTGGGCGCCAAGCCAGCCGTCGATCGTATCGCTGGGATCAGCAAGGCGATCTCGGAGGCGTTGGCCATTCGCCCCTCGCAGATCGATGTCGAGGATCCAACGGTCGACGGTAAGAAGCTGGTGATCAACAAGTTCCAGATGCGCGGGCGCTTCGCCATGCGCCTGGCCGACTACAAGGACGAGGAAGGTGGGGCCGCACGCCTCTCCAGCGTTCGCGACGCCTTTAACTCACCGTTCCGACCCTTCGCACTGGCCACGACCTCCGTCGGACAGGAAGGCCTCGACTTTCACCCTTATTGCTATCGGCTCTATCACTGGAACTTGCCCGGAAATCCCGTCGATCTCGAGCAGCGCGAGGGGCGTGTCCACCGCTTCAAGGGTCACGCCATCCGCCTCAATCTGGCGCATCGGCAGGTCGACGTGGTGCGTGGGCGTGAGACAGATCACGATGATCCCTGGCAGATCATGTTCGACGCAGCTCGCGCCGAGACCGAGAATGACTCTGACCTCACTCCCTACTGGATCTACGAAGGTCCGGTGAAGGTCGAACGCCGCGTGCCGATGCTCCCGTTCAGCCGCGAGGTGCGAAGACTCGAGTGGCTCAAACGAAGCCTGACCGTCTATCGCCTCGCGTTCGGCCAACCGCGTCAGGAAGACCTGCTGGAGTATCTTCACAGCCTCATGGGAACCACCATGGCGGCAGAAGATCTCGCCGACCTGCAAATCCGGCTTCAACCGTGACGTCGCGCCGCTCAGTCGCCTTCAGCGGCAAGTGCTGTGCAACGCTCCCCGACCAAGCAGATTACCTTGTCCTGCGCTGTTTTGGCGGCCCCAGTCTCGGCCGCAAAGGCAGGTAGCTGAAGCTCCTGCGCCCGGTCGGCGACCCGCGCGGTCAGGTCCGCAATCGCAGTCTCGGCATCTCCGGCGGATACGCCAATTGTTCGCGCCAGTGCGAGGAAGTCCTGGCGCGTCAGACGGTCATCCTTGCCGTTGAGCTTGAGTGCCATGCGATCGCCCCCCAAACCCGGGAAGACGCGCGTGGTGACGGCATCGTAGAGCGGCGCGAAGCGCACGCTCGTGAAGGCCTTGGCATCCACCTCGGCGACTTTGAGCACAGCGAGGTTTTTGAGGTGCATATCGCCATCGGCGATGAGCCAGGCGAATACGGCACGGCGAAACAGGATATCGAGATCGCCAGCCGGATCGGTCGACAGCGGTCGCAGCCCGCGCGCCATCCGCTCGATCGTGCCGTCGTATTTGGCGGCTGCGGGAAGGTCCAGAATGGAGCAAAAATCTTCCATCGCCAGACGTCGCTGATCCGCTGGCCCGCGACGAATGTCGAACCGCTCGACGACCAGTGCGGGCGACATGCCATCGGGCATCTCGAGCAGCGCGGCATCAGGCACATCGAACCCGGCCGAGCGGCCAAGCTCCAGACAAAGCCACTCGACGACCGGCAACGTCTCGAAGCCCGCCGTGCCGGCGGGCTTGAGGATATGGGTGAACGGCTGATCGATGGCCGGAACGAGGGCGCCATCAGGCATCAGGCTCATTGGCGCCTTGATCTGGACGCCCGACAGGCGCGGCGTTTCCGCGCGCGCGAAGATGCGCGCCAGGTTCTGCTCGAAGGTCTCCTCGATCTCACCGCGCGCCGGACCAGCGTAGCGGCCGGTGAAGCGACCGGCGTCGATGTATCCAGCCAGTGTTGTCGTGAGACTGTCGGCAGGCAGCGCCGCCAGTTCCTCTCGACCCTCGACGATGACGATGTTCGACATATATCGCCGTCCGCGCCGAAGCGCCTCGCGTTCATCGCGTTCGTGGAGAACTTGCGCCAGCCAGCCCTCGGGCAGCAGCGACTCAATGAAGGCCGGCAGCTTGCCCGGCGTGGTCTCGCGAACCAGGGCCGGTCCCACTCGACGCCCGGGCTTCCAGCGCCACTCGAATCCATCGTGGGTCAGCCGACCGAGGGGTTCACCGTGCCAGGCGACGAGAAGATCGAGCGCCGCCTTGTTGACCGGCGCCTTGGCAACACCCGGCTGTGCCAGCAGGAAGCGCTCGGAGCCTTCACCTTCGCGATACCATTCGTTCTCACGCGCCAGCACCCAGACGGCGTCGGCCGCGGCTTGGGGGCTGCCATATTCCTCCACCAGACGCGCCGCCATCTGCGCGCGCATGTCGGCGATTACCGCGCTCGCATGTTCGCTGCGCAGGCGGAACGCTTCGAGAAAGCGTTGGCGCGGCGATGAGGCATCGATGCGCAATTCGCCCAAGTCGTCGCCGATGACCGCGATCGCCGTCGACGGATGCTTCGGTGCTTCGTTCTGGATGATCTCGAGCGTCCGCAGCCGCGTGCGTTGATTGCGGCGGCCGCTGATGAAGAGGCGTCCGTCCGGCGTCGGCGCGAGCAGCGCTGCGCTTGCCGACGATAGATAGGCGTTGGGATAGAGATAGTGGGCAATGCGGACCGCATGGCCGAGGATCGTCGCCTCGATGTCCCCTTGGTCATCGACGTAAACTCCGCGCACGAGCTGGAGCAACTCACCGGCCTGCGCGCGCTGATGCGCGCGTTTGGCGTCAATCGTCTCACCGACTAAATGAAGAGCCATGGGATTATCTCGCATCTCAGATGCGCGTTAATCCCACCATCCGGCTCCCAGCGCAAGAATTATCGCGCATCTGAGATGCGAGATAATCCCAGCGGGTAAAGCGATTGGAGCGCGCCGACCCGTGACCATCGGCGCGCTCCAGAACAATCATGCCGCGAACGGCACGCAGCCAGCCCTATGACGGCTGGCCTAGCGGGCTCCGAGCGGGTTCGCCGCCATCCCCGCCACCGCCCTTGATCCACCCCTCGCGGCGGCTTCTCCGACGGTCCCGGCGCTTTTGGGTCCCGGTCCCCAAAGTTAAACTGTCAGGGCGTCGCCGACTGATCGAGCGACGTGGCCTGCACAATGGCGCGGAAATTCTCCAGAAACTCGGGGTGCCGCCCCGCCAGAAAGCCCTCGATCTCGGGCTTCGCCAGCAGGCGCTCGATAAAGCCGGAGGCGACGACCAGGACCAGCATGTCGTCGCCATAGGAAACCTCAAGCTCCTTATAGTCCTCACTCACCGACGCCATCTCCCGCTCGAGACGCCCCATCTGCTCGGCCGACAACCCCGTTGCCTTCTTCAGTTCGTCAGGCTTGTGCAGATCCGACGGCTTCGAGGTCGCCAGGAGCGCCTTGGCATAGCTGACCGTATAATTGTTCGCCGACACCATCAGTTCGGCGACCTCGAGCTGGCGGATCGGCTTCATCTTGCGCAGCTTCTGGAAGGCGTGGTGCCCTACCGGCTTGTCCTTCAGCAACTCGGCGACATCCCCACTGATCCCTGCCAGCAGATGACGGCGCTGGCGGATCACTTTGACATCGACATTGAGCGCACGCGCCAGCTTTTCCTCCGACACCCCGCGATCGAGAGCGCGCACGATCATGTAATGCTCCTGGATCGTCGCCAGCCGATTGACCCGCTTGTTGTAGGTGAAGGACTCGTCGTCATCGGCGACGACACATGGCGCCTCGGTCGCGCCAAGAACCCGGAGAGCATCCAGGCGCATGTGTCCATCGAGGATAAGGTAGCCGCCGCCCTTCTGGCGCGCGATGGACAACGGCTCGATCAACCCGACTTCAGCAACAGATGCCGCGATCCGGCGATATTTGACAGACTCGCGCACCCCCGCCGGCAGCGCCTTGGTCGCGAGGAGCTCGGCGATCGGAAGGACCAGGATCTTGCGCTCGAAGGCGATTTTGACCGTATCGGACATCTTACGCCTTCGTCGGTCCGATCCGCTCGGCCAATGCGCGCGGCAAGGTGCTCAAACCCTCTGCCCGCAGCAGCGTCACGAAATGATCGTCGGACAGCAGACGCCGCATGGCGTTGGCGACGAACAGCAACCGGCTGCGCGCCAAGGAGGCGCGCTTGATCAGCAGCTTCTGCCGCTCCGTTTCGCGTTGATAGGCGCGGATCAGGCTCTCCGATGTGACTGGCTTTTGGGTGCGCCCAATCCGCGATCCGCGCTTGTGGAGCTGCTTGCCGCTGGTGTTGCGCTGTTCGATGATCTGCCGGATCGCGAGCACCTGATTGCCTGGGATCGACTTCTCCTCATAGGCCTGCGCCAGCGCCTGCTGAACCTCGCCTTCCTTGGCGCGGGCGATCTCCATCGCGATCGAATGCGGGATGACGCCGCGCTCGACCGCCGCGATCAGCTTCTCCTCGCCATTGTCGAGCAACAGGCAGATCGCGCTGACATACTCGACCGAGAAATCGACCTTGGCAGCGATCTCCGGATGCGAATAGCCCCGGGCGCTCAGCGCGCCGATGGCGTGAACCAGTTCCAAGGGACTGTGCTGGCGCCGGGCAAGGTTCTCGACCAGGCTCATGACGTAACAATCTTCCTCCGCCGCATCGATCACGATGGCAGGGATTTCGGTCTGGCCGAGCGCGATGAAGGCTTCGAGGCGACCCTGGCCGCACACCAAGTCAAACCGCGTCTTTCCGGGCCGCTGGCTGACCGTGATCGGCTTCTTCAGCCCGAGATGTGCAATGCTGTTCACCAGCTCCTGGAAGATTCGCTTGTTACGAACCCGCGGGTTGAGAATGGTGATCAGATCGACCGGCACCGAGCGGATTTCGGGGGGCGGCGCGCTCATGCGGCAACCTTCAGCGGCACGCGGCGGGTCAGATCGAAAAACGCCTCCAGCGTATCGAAGCGGTAGGCATCGAGCAGGATGCCGTTCTCTGGTGCGAGCCGCAGATTCGGCGTGGCGCCGACGTCCAGCCATGGCAGCAAGTAGTAGTCGTGTATGGCGGCATTATCTTCCTGCATCCGCGCCACGATGGTGATGCTGGGCCTCAACCCGCTGTCGAAGCGCACCTTCCAGCGCAGCCCGCCGGCAGGGCTGATGTGGCACCGAGAGATCACCAGCGAGGCCGTGAACTCGTCATTGATATGCAGTAGGTCTGTGACGGGGTCGCGGCGCACCGTGCCGCCGGCCGCGCCAATGTCGGCGATGACCTGTGCCACGACATCGGGATGCAGTGTCCGCAGCGTTCGATTGGTCTCGATGTAGCGATAGTCCCGCGAGGGGGCGTACCCGACAAGCTGATAGGCGCGCACCAGGCTTCCGAAACGGTGTCGGAACGTCGAGCTGGACGGCATGTCCTCGACCTCGTCGATCACGAGCCCCGACAACCAGCCCTTCTCGACGAGCAAAGCAGACAGCCGACCAAGAAGCTCCTCGTCGGTGAAGCGGCGACTGCGCTCTTGGATAATCCGCTGGGCCGCCTCGAAGAAATCACGCTCGACGATCGCGTCGAAAGCCCCATCGCCTCGGACCCACATATCGGGCGTGTTCACCACCCGCTTCGCCTTCAGCTTGAAGGACGCCCGATTGTAGACGTTATTGCCGATGTACTTTTCATTGGTCAGCACCTGGTGAACGGTTCCGCGCGTCCATAGCCGACCAAGATCGGTGAGGATGCCCTCATCATTGAGGGCTGCGGCGATCTCCGTTTCGGTGCGGCGCTGGACGACGAACATCCGGTAGAGACGCCGGACCACCTCGATCTCTTCAGGTGGCCCCGGCCTGAGCACGACCCGGTCCGTTTGCAGGCTCTTCTGCTCTCCATGATTGAGGACCGCTTTGGGCTGGCGATGCTCATCGACGAGATAGCGGCGTAGGCCAAAGCCCGCTGCACCGCCTTGACGGAAACCGAGGCGGATCAACCGGCACTGGCCGGTGAAAACCTTCACCGACAGCTCACGGCTATATTCGCCAGCCATCGCCCGCTTCATGCTCTTGATGATCGTCGCGCTCAGGCTGCCATCATTCTCGAACTGCTCGGCGCAGTATTGAACGGCGATCCCCGCTTCCCGGCAGATGAACTCGTAATAGGCGCTCTCATCTGCGTCCTGAAACCGGCCCCAGCGGCTCACGTCATAGACCAGGATCGCCTTGAAGTCGGTCTGACCGCCTCGCACGTCGGCGATGAGCTGCTGAAGCGATAGCCGACCATCGAGCCGAAGGCCGCTCTTGCCCGAGTCCTCGTAGGTCTTCACGATCTCGAAGCCACGCCGAGCGGCGTATTGGGCGATGATTTCGGCCTGGTTCTCGGTCGAATATTTCTGATGCTCCGTCGACATACGGACATACTGCGCAGCGCGCACCGGAGGTCGCGGCGATGCTTCAGCAGTAACCGTTTCCGACACGTTCATCACACCGGCTTCTTTCGTTAGGCTCCAAACGGACAAGTTCGACTTCCCACCAATTTTACTGGGAGTCAGAACGAATGTCGTTCTCCGAGAAAGACCGAAAACTTCAGTCGAAAACTGGAAACTCTTTTCCGTCGCCCCAGCCTAACGAGCCGCTCGCCGCCGCGATCGCCGCAGCGCTGAAGGCGGAATTCGGCAACACCCCCTCCGCCCACAAGACCGTGGCGCAGCTCACGCGCTCAAACGAGCGCGCGGTTCGGAATTGGTTCGAGGGCAAGAACAGCCCCAGCGGGGAGAACCTGGTGATCCTGATGCGACACTCTGATCTCGTCCTCCGCACGATGCTCAGCCTGGCGGATCGGCAAGACCTGGTTTTGGCGATCGGTCTGGCGAGCCTGCGACGACAGCTTGTTGACGCCGTCGCGGCGATCGACGGACTGCCGCTCGCGCCTGACTAACGGCTACCGGACGACAAGCACGACCCCGCCGATTTGCACGCCATTGCCGCCGCGAGCCCTACGCCGGAGCGTTCGCTCTTTTCATGTCGGGTCTATCGGCTCCAATCGGCATCAGACGCCAATCTCGTTGGAGTAGAGTTATGTCGACGAAATCTGAGGCCCTCAAAAAGCGGATGATCCGCCGCCATGAGCTTCGGCAGATCGTACCGCTGGCCGACACCACCATCTATGAGATGGAACAGCGCGGCGAATTCCCTCGTCGCTTTGCGCTCACCCCGCGATGTGTGGTGTGGGATCTGGCCGAGGTCGAAGCCTGGCTGACCGAGCGCCTGGCGACAGCCCGGCGATCACCCATCGACCGGGCGCCGCATCCCGATGTACGCAAGCGCAAGGCGCGTCCCGTCAAAGCGCCGGATCAGGCGCGAGCATAGGCATCGATGGCGGAATCAGGACCGGCACGCGCTTCTGCCCCGCCACCCAGGCATCGATGATATCAGACCATTCCTGCATCATATGCCGCCGCTGATGCTCATACTCCGCCTTGTTGTAGACGCCGCGCGAGGACCGCCCATCTTCATGGGCCAGGCACTTTTCGATCCAGTCACTGTTGAACCCCAGTTCGTTGAGCAGGGTCGATCCGGTCCGGCGCAAGTCATGTACCGTGAACGGCTCCAGCGGTAAGCCTTCCTTCTGCGCGCGCTCCACGACGGCATAGGTGACGCGGTTGAAGGTCGCCCGGGACATCGGCGCATCGGCATCATACCGAGACGGCAGAAGGTAGCGCGAGTTGCCCGCGCAGGTCTTCAACGCAATCATGATGTCGAGGCATTGCTGCGAGAGATAGACGTTATGCGCCTTGGATCGCTTCATGCGCTCCTTGGGGATCGTCCACACGGCGTTCTCGAAGTCGACCTCGTCCCAGACCGCATCCTGCAGCTCGCTCTTGCGCACCATTGTCAGCAGGAAGAGGCGCATCCCGAGTCGGATCGTTGGCAGCGTCGCCACATGGTCGAGCTGCTTGAGCATCACGCGAATTTCCGTGGGCGACAGCGACCGGTCCTTTGGAACGAACGTCGCGATCGAGGCGGGGCCGACATCGTCGGCCGGATTGGCGACCTTCTCGCCGTGCAAGATCGCAAACCCGTAGATCTGCTTGAGGATGTCGCGGACATGGATCGCAGTCGCCGGAGCGCCGCGATCGACGATCTTACCGCAGTGGGCGCGCAGGTCATCCGGTGTGATTTCTGTCAGCAGCCGATTCTTCCAGACCGGCAGAAGCTCTCGTTCGAAAATCGAACGCCGCATCGCGCGGGTGCTGTCCGCCATCGGCGCCTTCACCAACCAGCGCTCACCAAACTCACCGAAGCTCTTGGCCTCTTTGATCCGGCGTTTGTCGCGTTGCTTTTCCTGGGCCGGGGACCTGCCTTCAAAGACCGCACGCTTGGCGTCGATCGTCGCTTCACGGGCTCGCGCGAGCGACAAGCCGGAGGGACCGTACTTCCCGAGCGTGAGCGTCTCGCGCCGCCCATGCAGCCGGTAGTCCAGCCGAAACGTCAGCGTCCCGGAGGTTGATACCTGAACATAAAGGCCGTCACGGTCCGTGACCTTGTAGGCTTTTTCGCGTGGTTTCAGGTTCTTAAGGGCAACATCGGTGAGCATACCGACCTCCTCTACGCAAAATACCGTCAGGCGATTTTTGGCCATTTTCGCCAACTTTATCGCTTGATTTACAATGGCTTAGTGCGGAAGAAATACCGTCACTGGCTTCAATACCTCTGACGGTATCGCTGGATTGGGCCAAGTGCAAGTTTGCCGGATACCGTCACGCATGACGCCAGAACCAACCGCTGCTCCGCGATTGATCCCAATAGATAACGTGAGATGATCTTTTTATTTCAATGTGTTGATGGGACAATGCCGATTGATCGCGATAGCCAAAACTGGCCCCGAATCATTCCCACTCAATCGTACCGGGCGGCTTACTGGTGTAGTCATAGACGACGCGGTTGATACCCTTGACTTCATTGACGATGCGCGTTGCTGTCGCGCTTAGGAAGGCGCTGTCAAACGGATATACATCGGCGGTCATACCGTCGACCGAAGTCACCGCGCGCAATGCGCAGACAAACTCATAGGTGCGCCCATCACCCATGACACCGACGGTACGCACCGGCAGCAAGACCGCGAACGCCTGCCAGATCGCATCGTACAACCCAGCCTTGCGAATTTCATCGAGGTAGATCGTGTCCGCCTTGCGAAGGATGTCGCACTTTTCGGCAGTCACTTCACCGGGAATACGGATCGCCAACCCCGGGCCCGGAAACGGATGCCGTCCGACGAACGCCGGCGGCAAGCCGAGCTCGACCCCCAACGCGCGCACTTCGTCCTTGAACAGTTCGCGCAGCGGTTCGACGAGCGCCATATTCATTCGTGCCGGCAGCCCGCCGACATTGTGGTGGCTTTTGATCGTCACGGAAGGGCCGCCGGTAAAGCTGACGCTTTCGATGACGTCGGGATAAAGCGTGCCCTGCGCGAGGAATTTGGCACCGCCGATCTTGGCAGCCTCGGACTCGAAGACGTCGATGAACGTTTTGCCGATGAACTTCCGCTTCGCTTCGGGATCGGTCACGCCCTTGAGACCGGCGAGGAAGATATCGGCGGCGTCGACGTGGACCAGCGGGATATGATAATGTTCACGAAACATGGTGACCACCTGTGTCGCCTCGTCGGCGCGGAGCAGTCCGTGATCGACAAATACGCACGTCAGTTGATCGCCAACAGCTTCATGGATGAGCACCGCCGCGACCGCCGAATCGACGCCACCCGATAGCCCGCACAAGACGCGGTCATTGCCGACTTGTGCGCGGATCGCCGCAACCTTGGCGGCACGAAAGCTCGCCATTGTCCAAGTCGGTGCGCATCCGGCGACATTACGGACGAAATTGGCGAGCAGCTTCGCGCCGTCGGGCGTATGATAGACTTCGGGGTGGAATTGGACGCCGTAATAGCGGCGCGTTTCATCCGCGATTGCGGCGTATGGCGCACCATCGGAGCGCGCGACGACGACGAAGTCGGGCGGGATGCTGTCGATCCGGTCGCCGTGGCTCATCCAGACCTGATGGCGCTCGCCCTGGGACCAAAGCCCGTCGAACAAGGCGTTCGGGGCGACGATGTCGATAAACGCGCGACCGAATTCACGATGGTCGGACGGCGTCACGACGCCGCCGAGTTGCGCGCACAGCGCCTGCTCGCCGTAGCAGATGCCGAACACCGGGACGCCGGCGTCGAACACCGCCTGTGGAGCGCGCGGCCCGCCGATGTCGGTGACCGAAGCCGGTCCACCTGACAGAATAATCCCGCGCGGGTGCAGCCGCTCGATTGCCTCGGCCCCCGCCGAAAACGGCACGATCTCGCAATAGACACCAGCTTCACGGACCCGTCGCGCAATCAGCTGGGTGACCTGACTGCCGAAATCGATAATGAGGATGGCGTCGGCGGGGGCTGCGGGCATTCGCGGCGGTTTATAGCCGCCGCGCCGCCATGTCCAGTTCAGCCCAGCCGCAGCCCGGTGACACGCCCATCGCCTGCGGTGCAGTCGAAGCGCGTATGATCGCTTCGGGGTGCGTAGCCCTGCGCCTGATAGTCGATCCGCAGCGTGCCGAAGACGCGTGCACCGTCGCGGTACGGCTGCACCCGGTCGATGCGGGTCACGCTGGCATAGCCGCCGTCGTTCTGGGCGGCACGCTCGGCAGCGCGCGAGCATTGCTCGACTGCATCGGACGCAACTCCGCTGGCATTGCCGTCGGCGTAGCCCTCACTCGAGTAGCCGCCGCCATAGGCATCGCCATAGGCCCCCTGCGGTGCATAGCCATCGTTCGGCGCGTAACCGGCGTCATAGCCGCGCGTGTGCGACGCGCTTGCGGACGAGGCGATGGCAGCGATCCCGCCCACCAGCGCAGCGCCCAGCAGGAAGTCGCCGATGCCGAACCCGCCGCGGCCCTCATGGTGACCGTGATAGCCGCCATAGCCGCGATCATAGCCGCCGCCATGATACCCCTCGGCCGCCGCCGGGGCGACCGCGCTGAACGCCACTGTTGCCGTAAGCAGTGCACCGATTCCGAACCGAGCAAACGATCGCATGTCCGTCTCCTGTCTTGACGGATCGGGTGTAGCGCAGACCGATTGTACCGGTGATGAACCGAAATCAGCGCGTGATGGCTCCAAGCGCCGATCGCCAATGGCTGTCGAGTTCGACCGGGCGGCGCGTTTCGCGGTCGACATAGACGTGGACGAAAAAACCCTCGGCGGCGGCGTCAGCGCTGCCATCGGTAAATAGTCCGATCTCGTAGCGCACGCTGCTGCGTCCGACTTGCGCGACACAGAGCCCGACTTCGACCGTCTGCGGGAAGGCCACGGGGCGCGCGTACCGGCACCCGGTTTCGACGACGAGCCCGATGATCGGGCCGTTGGCGATATCGAGCACGCCGGCTTCGATCAGGTGCGTGTTCACCGCAGTATCGAACCAGCCGTAGAAAACCGCGTTGTTGACATGGCCGTAGATGTCATTGTCAGTCCACCGCGTTGAAATACGCCGGAAGGCACGGTAGCTGCCGCGCGACCGCGATGCGGAACGCTCGCTCATCCGGTGTTGCGGCCGCGCAGCGCGATCAACGATTTCGGCAGCAGCGCCAGCCGTTCGGCGACGATTTCGGCATCGGGGAATAGCGCCGTGAACTGTTGGCGATCGAGCAGGACGACATCCATCACCATCGACATCGCACCGTCGACATCGCGTGTCGCGGGCGACCAGCCGATCTTGAAGCGCTGTAGCAACTTTAGCCGCAACGATTCGGGCAGCCAGTGAAACAACGGCACGCGGTAAAAATGCGGGTCGATCGGGAACCAGAAATACGGCGTCTGGACATAATAGGCCGGGGCCAGCCGGCGGACTTCGTTGGCGAAGGCGCGCATCTGCGGCCAACGACCGACATGTTCGATGACACTGTTCGAATGGACGAAGTCGAAGCTGTTGTCACCGTGCCCGACCATGTTGCAGGCATCGCCGACGATGCAGCGCAGCCGGACCGCCTCGGCTTCCGAAGCGCCGAACTCGGTCGCGATATGGTTAACACACGTGACATCGATGTCGTGCGCTTCGAGGAAGTCGAACCCGACGCGCCGCCAATAATCGGCGGTGCCGCCAAGGTCGAGGATCCGGAACGGCCCCGTAACATGCGCTCGCCGTTCGAGGATGAACGCCCGCAACAGCTTGTCGCGGGCCTTGCGAAAGCGCGTCGACAGCGACCGTTCGTCGCGGGTGTCGGCAATCGAAACGCGCGCCATTTCAGGTCTCCGGGACGGTTGCTGCGTCCGCGTTTACCTTAATCCTCGAACGCCGCCATGTTGTTTTCAACCGGGCCGCTGTCCTGGCCCTTGGCGCTGGTATCGCGGTCGATGAATTCGACGATCGCCATCGGCGTGGCGTCCGAGCGGCGGATCCCGGCCTTGACGATGCGGACATAGCCGCCGGGACGGTCGGCGTAGCGCGTGGCGATGACGTCGAACAGCTTGATCAGCTGCGCGTCGTCCTTGAGCCGCGCATCGGCAAGGCGGCGGTTCGACAGCCCGCCATGTTTGGCGAGCGTCACCAGCTTTTCGACATAGGGGCGGATTTCGCGCGCCTTGGGCAGCGTGGTGGTGATCTGCTCGTGCTTGATCAGCGATGCCGCCATGTTGCGGAACATGGCGAGGCGGTGGCTGGTCGTACGGCCGAGCTTGCGATGGGCGTTACCGTGACGCATGGGACTTATCCTGTTCGATCGGGGGCCGTATCAGGTACCCCGGAGCCGGGCTGCGGCGGAAGTGCCGAAACCCTCTAACTTTACAGCGCACCCGAGGGGAAAACCCCTTTTCGTGCGCCAACGCGCTTAATATTCCTGCTCGAGCTTCTTTGCCATTTCCTCGATGTTCTCGGGCGGCCAGCCGGCGATGTCCATGCCGAGGCGCAGACCCATTGCCGAAAGCACTTCCTTGATCTCGTTCAAGGACTTGCGACCGAAGTTCGGGGTGCGCAGCATCTCGCTCTCCGACTTCTGGACGAGGTCGCCGATGTAAATGATGTTGTCGTTCTTGAGGCAGTTCGCCGAACGCACCGACAGTTCGAGCTCGTCGACCTTCTTGAGCAGGTAGCGGTTGAGCGCGGCGGTGTCGTCGACTTCGATCGGCCCCGTCGTATGCTGGACGTGCGCAACCTGCGACGGCTCGTCGAAATTGACGAACAGCTGCAGCTGATCCTGCAGGATGCGCGCCGCATAGGCGAGCGCATCGTCAGGCGTCAGCGTGCCGTCGGTCTCGACGGTCATCGTCAGCTTGTCATAGTCGAGCTCCTGCCCGACGCGCGTATTTTCGACCTTGTACGCCACCTGGCGCACCGGCGAATAGAGCGCATCGACCGGAACTAGCCCGATCGGCGCATCCATCGGGCGGTTCTGCGCGGCGGGGACATAGCCCTTGCCGGCTTCGACCGTCAGTTCGAGGTTGAGCGTCGCGCCTTCGTCGAGCGTGCAGATCACCAGTTCGGGGTTCATCACCTCCATGTCGCCGCTGACCGTAATCTGGCCGGCAGTAACCTCGCCGGGGCCGGTCGCCGACAACATCAACCGCTTGGGCTGATCGCCCTGCATGCGGATCGCGATCTGCTTGATGTTGAGGACGATGTCGGTCACATCTTCGCGGACGCCGGCGAGCGACGAGAATTCGTGCAGCACGCCTTCCATCTTGATCGCGGTCACGGCGGCACCCTGGAGCGACGACAGCAGCACGCGGCGCAGCGCGTTGCCGAGCGTCAAGCCAAAGCCGCGCTCGAGCGGCTCGGCGACGAAGATCGCCTTGCGCTTGGTGCCGCCGCCGACCTTGACGTCGAGCTTGTTCGGCTTCTTGAGTTCGGTCCAGTTCTTTGCGATCACTGCCACTTGTTCACCTCAGTGCTTGAAGGGGCGCGCGCCCGGGCGCTCCACCTTGGTCCAGTACCGCCCTGCAACCCCCCGCGGGTCGCCCGAGCAGCAGCTAGACGCGGCGGCGCTTGGGCGGACGGACGCCGTTGTGCGGGATCGGGGTCACGTCGCGGATCGCGGTGATGTTGAACCCCACCGCCTGCAGCGCGCGAAGCGCCGACTCGCGCCCGGAACCGGGGCCGCGGACTTCGACTTCGAGCGTCCGCACGCCGTGTTCGGCGGCCTTCTTGCCGGCGTCCTCGGCGGCCATCTGCGCTGCATAGGGCGTCGACTTGCGGCTGCCCTTGAAGCCCATCGTGCCGGCGCTCGACCAGGCAATCGCATTGCCCTGCGCGTCGGTGATGGTGATCATCGTGTTGTTGAACGACGCATTCACATGCGCGACGCCCGAGGTAATGTTCTTGCGCTCACGGCGCTTGATGCGTGCTGGTTCGCGTGCCATCGAATTGGTCCCTTATGTCGGCTGGAAAAAGTGCGGAGTGAAAGCCGCTTACTTCTTCTTGCCGGCGATCGGCTTGGGCTTGCCCTTGCGGGTGCGCGCATTGGTGTGCGTGCGCTGGCCGCGCACCGGCAACCCGCGGCGGTGGCGCAGGCCACGGTAGCAGGCAAGGTCCATCAGCCGCTTGATGTTCATCGCGGTCTGGCGGCGAAGGTCACCCTCGACGGTCAGGTCCTTGTCGATCATCTCGCGGATCTGCAGCACTTCGGCGTCGGTCAGGTCCTGCACGCGGCGTTCGCGCGGCAGTTCGAGCTTCTCGACGATGCCGAGCGCCTTGGTCCGGCCAATGCCGTGAATATAGGTGAGGGCAATCTCGACGCGCTTGTTGGTCGGGATGTTGACGCCCGCGATACGTGCCACTTATGGTTCTCCTGCTCCACGGGTCGCAAGGGCGCGCGACCCATCTCAAAGCGAAAGACCGGGCTGCCACATGGCAACACCCCGGTCAGGTTTCCGGTATCGGAAGGCGGGTAGCTAGGCAGCTTTACCGAGTCTGTCAAGCGCCATCTCAGGCGGTGACGTGCCCCGCATCGAGCACCGCATCGATCGCCCCGTGAACCGCGGCCATCGCCGCCATGCCGTCGACCCGGCTGACCATGTGGCGCGCGTCATAATAGGGCAGGATGGGCGCGGTCTTGGCGCGGTATTCGGCCATCCGTGTGCGCACCGTGGCAGCATTGTCGTCGGGGCGGCGCTTGAATTCATGGTGACCGCAAACATCGCAGGTGTTGGCGACCGTCGGCAGCTTGTACTGGTCGTGATAGCCCTCGCCGCAATTGGCGCAGGTGAACCGTCCGGTGATGCGCTCGACCAGCGCGTCCTCGTTGACGGCGAGCTCGATGACATGATCGAGCGTCAGCCCCTTGGCGGCGAGCAGCGCGTCGAGCGTTTCGGCCTGCGCCTGCGTGCGCGGATAGCCGTCGAGGATGAAGCCGCGGCGCGCATCGTCGGCATCGAGCCGGTCGGACAGGATGCCGCTGACGATCTCGTCCGACACCAGCTCGCCCGCGGCCATCACCGCCTTTGCCTTGAGCCCGACCGGCGTTCCGGCGGCGACGGCGGCGCGCAGCATGTCGCCGGTCGAAAGTTGGACCATGCCGCGCTCGCGTTCGAGAAGTGCCGCCTGGGTTCCCTTACCGGCCCCCGGGGGCCCAAGCAGAATGATATTCAACGACGATTTCCCCTCAGCTTGGACTTCTTGATGAGTCCCTCATACTGGTGCGCGAGCAAATGACTTTGCACCTGCGCCACCGTATCCATCGTCACATTGACCACGATCAGCAAGCTGGTGCCACCGAAATAAAACGGGATCGCCATTTTTGCGATCAGGAACTCGGGCAGCAGGCAGATCAGCGTCAGATACGCCGCGCCGATCACGGTGATGCGCGTCAGCACATAATCGAGATATTCCGCCGTCCGAACGCCCGGCCGGATGCCCGGCACGAAGCCGCCATATTTTTTGAGATTGTCGGCGGTCTCCTCGGGGTTGAACACCACCGCGGTATAGAAAAAGCTGAAGAAGATAATCCCCGCCGCATACAGCACCATATACAGCGGCGCGCCGTGCTGGAGCGATGTCGTTACCGTCAGCAGCCAGTCGGGGCCGTTGCCGCCCTTTGCCGCAAACTGCGCGATCGTCAGCGGCATCAGCAGCAGCGACGAGGCGAAGATCGGCGGAATGACGCCCGAGGTGTTGATCTTGAGCGGCAGGAACGAGCTGTCGCCCTGAAACTGGCGGCTGCCGACCTGACGCTTGGGATATTGGATCAGCACCTTACGCTGCGCGCGCTCCATCAGACAGATGAACGCGATCGTCCCGAGCGCGATCACCGCGACGAGGATCAGGAACGCCGGCGACAGCGCCCCGGTCCGCGCCTGCTCGAACAATTGCCCGATCGCCTTGGGCATATTGGCGACGATCCCGGCGAGGATGATCAGCGAAATGCCGTTACCGATGCCGCGGCTGGTGATCTGCTCGCCCAGCCACATCAGGAACATCGTCCCGCCGATCAGCGTGATGACGGTGGTGATCCGGAAGAACGCGCCGGGGTCGATAACCGCGCCGACGCCCTGCCCCGCGCCCCAGCCCTCGAGCCCGACGGCGATGCCATAGCCCTGCACCGCAGTCAGCAGCACGGTGCCATAGCGCGTATATTGGTTTAGCTTCTTGCGGCCCGACTCGCCCTCTTTCTTGAGGCTCATCAGCGACGGCACGAGGCTGGTCATCAGCTGGATGATGATCGATGCGGTGATGTACGGCGTCACGCCGAGCGCGATCAGCGACATGCGCTGCAACGCGCCGCCCGAAAACATGTTGAAGAAATCGAGCACGCCGCCCTGCGTCCGCGAGAACAGCGCGTTCAATGCGTCGGGGTCGATGCCGGGCAACGGCACGAACGACACGAGGCGGAACACGATCAGCGCGCCGAGCGTGAACCACAGCCGCTTTTTAAGCTCGGTCGCTTTCGAGAAATTGGCGAGGCTGAGGCTCGCCGCCATCTGAGTCTGTGCCGAAGACGCCATTTCTTATCCCACCCACTGCGCGACTAGGCGCGCCACGCCGTCTAGATAGGCGCTCGGTTAGCGATCCGCCATGCCTGCAAACACATCGGGCCCGCGCCGTGCGGCGCGAGCCCGAAAGGTTCAGCCCTGCGCCTTGGCAGCGCGTGCCGCAGCGCGGCGTTCGGCATGCTGTTCGCGCGTCAGCGGTGCAGGCTTTTCCTTGGGCAGTTCGAGCGTGCCACCGGCGGCGGTGAACGCGTCGATCGCGGCCTTGCTCGCGCCGGCGACCTTCAACGTCAGCGCAACATTAAGGCTGCCCTTGGCGAGCAGGCGAATGCCGTCGCGCGCATGGCTGATGACACCAGCAGCAACGAGGCCCGCGCCGTCGAGCACCGCACCGGCTGCGATCTTGCCGTCATCGACGGCGCGCTGAAGCGTGACGAGGTTGATCTCGGCATAGTCCTTGCGGAACGGGTTGTTAAAACCGCGCTTCGGGATCCGCATGTGGAGCGGCATCTGGCCGCCCTCGAAGCCCTTGATCGCGACACCCGAGCGCGACTTCTGGCCCTTTTGTCCGCGACCAGCAGTCTTGCCGACGCCCGAGCCGATGCCGCGGCCGACGCGGACGCGCGATTTGCGCGCGCCGGGATTATCGTGAAGATCGTTCAGTTTCATGGTGCACTCGCTTTCGCTTTGGTCGCGCAATGGAGGGAAGGACTTACTCGCTGTCGAGCCGCACGAGATGCGCGACCTTAGCGATCATGCCGCGTACCGAGGGCGTATCCTCGAGCACGCGTGTCTTGTGCATCTTGTTGAGGCCGAGCCCGACCAGCGTGGCACGCTGATCGGCGGTCCGGCGGATCGGCGAGCCGATCTGGGTAACTTTGAGCGTCATATCGATAGTCCTCAAGCGATCGCTTCGGCTTCGACTTCGGCGGTACGCGCCGACAGGTCGCCGCGCCGCGCCATCAGGTCGGCAATCTTCTTGCCGCGCCGCTGCGCCACCGACTTCGGCGACGTCTGTTCGGCGAGCGACGCGAAGGTCGCGCGGATCATGTTGTACGGGTTGTTGGTGCCGACCGACTTGGTCACCACGTCGGCCACACCCAGCGCCTCGAACACCGCACGCATCGGGCCGCCGGCGATGATGCCGGTTCCCTGCGCCGCCGAGCGGACGTAAACCTTGCCAGCACCGAAATGGCCGTAGCCGTCATGGTGCAGCGTGCGGCCATCGCGAAGCGGCACGCGGATCATCGCCTTCTTGGCAGCAGCAGTCGCCTTCTGGATCGCTTCGGGCACTTCGCGCGCCTTGCCGTGGCCGAAGCCGACGCGACCCTTGCCGTCGCCGACCACGACGAGCGCTGCAAAGCCGAAGCGCTTGCCGCCCTTCACCGTCTTCGAGACGCGGTTGATGTGCACCAGCTTCTCGACGAATTCCTCGCCGCCGTCGCCACCCGCCTGCGGGCCGCCACGGCCGCCGCGGTTGTTGCGATCACGGTCGCCGCCGCTGCGATTGCCGCCGGGGCCGCCACGGTTGTTGCCACCGGGGCCGCTACGATTGCCGCCGCCTGGGCCGCCGCTCCTGGGTTCCATTGCCATGTCTTAAAACTCCAATCCGCCTTCGCGGGCTCCCTCGGCGAGCGCCTTGACGCGGCCGTGGAACAGGAAACCGCCACGGTCGAACACGACCGTCGTGACGCCGGCGGCCTTGGTCCGCTCGGCGAGGCGCTTGCCGACTTCGGTCGCGGCCAACGCCGTTGCGCCGGTGGCGTCGCGCGCATCCTTCTCGAGCGTCGAGGCGGCGGCGATCGTCACACCCTGCGCATCATCGATGACCTGCGCATAGATATGTTGCGACGACCGGTGGATCGACAGCCGCGGACGGCCGCCCGATTTGGCGCGCAACGCGGTACGAACGCGGCGACGCCGCTGCTCGAACAGTGAGAGACCCTTGGTCATTACTTCTTCTTCCCTTCCTTGCGGAAGATTTTCTCGCCGCGATATTTGATACCCTTGCCCTTGTACGGCTCGGGCTTGCGCCAGCGGCGGATCTCGGCGGCAACCTGACCGACCTTCTGACGGTCGGCTCCCGTGATCTCGACCGTGGTCTGGTCGGGCGTCTTGATCGCGATACCCTCGGGGATCGGATAGTCGACGTCATGGCTATAACCGAGTTGCAGCTTCAGGTTCGACCCCTGGACGCTGGCGCGGTAGCCGACGCCGGTGATCTCGAGCACCTTGGTGAAGCCCTCGCTGACCCCGACGACGAGGTTCGACACCAACGTCCGCTGCATGCCCCAATAGGCGCGCGCACGCTTGGTATCGTTCGCCGGCTTGACGCTGATCGCGCCGCCGTCGATCGCATAGGAAATATCGTCGACGAGCGGCATTTTCATGCTGCCCTTGGGACCCTTGACGCTGAGCTCGCTGCCCTCGATCGAGGCGGTGACGCCTGCGGGCACGGGCACCGGTTTCTTGCCGATACGCGACATGCTTAAAACACCTGACAGAGGACTTCGCCGCCGACATTCTGTTCGCGCGCTTCCGCGTCGGACAGAACACCCTTGGGCGTCGAAACGATGACGATTCCGAGGCCGTTGCGGACCCGCGGCAATTCCTGCGCGCCCGAATAGACCCGGCGCCCGGGCTTCGAGACGCGCGCGACGTGCTGGATCGCCGGCTGGCCTTCGAAATATTTGAGGTCGATACGCAGGCTGGCCTGCGCCGACGTGATATCGGCCTCGCTGTAGCCGCGAATATAGCCTTCGCGCTGGAGCACATCGAGGACACGCGCGCGCAGCTTGGAGGCAGGCGTCAGGACACTGTCCTTGCGCGCCTGCTGGCCGTTGCGGATGCGGGTGAGCATATCGCCCAGGGGATCGGTCATCGACATGATCGTTACCAGCTCGACTTGGTCAGGCCGGGGATCAGGCCCTTATTGCCCAATTCCCGCAGCATGATGCGCGACAGTTTGAACTTGCGGTACACCGCGCGGCTACGCCCGGTGAGCGCGCAGCGGTTGCGGACGCGGCCCGGCGTGGCGTTGCGCGGCAGCTCGGACATCTTGAGGCGCGCCATCAGGCGCTCGCCGTCGTCCTTGCTCTCGTCGGCCGCAATCGCTTTCAACGCCGCGAACTTCGGCGCGTACTTCTTCACCAGCGCCTTACGGTGCTCGTTCTTGTTGACCGAACTTTTCTTTGCCATCGCTCAGGCCGCCTTCTTCGCTTCGCCGACCATGCCGATGAACGGCAGGCCAAACGCGAACAACAGGGCACGCGCCTCGTCATCGGTGTTGGCGGTCGTGGTGATGATCACGTCCATGCCGCGCACCTTGCTGATGCGGTCATAGCTGATCTCGGGAAAGATGATCTGTTCCTTCAGGCCCATCGCATAATTGCCGCGCCCGTCGAACGACTTCGGGTTGAGCCCGCGAAAGTCGCGGACGCGCGGCAGCGCGATGGTGACCAGCCGGTCGAGGAACTCGTACATCCGCTCGCGGCGCAGCGTCACCTTGCAGCCGATCGGCATGCCTTCGCGCAGCTTGAACGTCGCGACCGACTTCTTCGCCTTGTTGATCACCGGCTTCTGGCCAGCGATCAGCGCCATTTCGGCAGCGGCCTGATCGACCAGTTTCTTGTCCTGCGTCGCTTCGCCGACCCCCATGTTGATGACGATCTTGTCGAGACGCGGCACCTGCATGAGATTCTTATAGCCGAACTGCTCGGTCATCTGCGCGCGGATCGTATCCACGTACAGCTGCTGCATCCGGGTCAGATTTGCCTGATCAGCCATCGATCACTTCTCCCGACCGCTTGGCGACACGCACCTTGCGACCATCTTCCATTATCTTGAAACCGACGCGCGTCGGCTTGCCGGTCTTGGGGTCTTCGATCGCAACCTTCGAAACGAACATCGGCGCTTCGATACGCTCGAGACCACCCTGAGGGTTCGCCTGGCTGGCCTTTTTGTGGCGCGTCATCATGTTGATGCCGCCGACAATGACCTTGCCCTCCTTGGGCATCGCCTTGGTGACTTCGCCGTGCTTGCCCTTGTCCTTGCCGGACAGGACGACGACCTTGTCACCCTTTTTGATCTTAGCCGCCGACATTACAGCACCTCCGGCGCAAGACTGATGATCTTCATATGCCCCGACGCGCGCAGCTCGCGCACCACCGGGCCGAAGATCCGCGTGCCGATCGGCTCGGCGTTCTTGTTGATCAACACCGCGGCATTGCCGTCGAAGCGGATGACCGAGCCATCGGCGCGGCGAATGTCCTTCGCGGTGCGCACGACGACCGCGCGGTGCACGTCGCCCTTCTTGACCTTGCCCTTGGGCGCGGCTTCCTTGATCGAGACGACGATGGTGTCGCCGACGCCTGCAAAGCGCCGCTTCGATCCGCCGAGCACCTTGATGCACATCACCCGCTTGGCCCCCGAGTTGTCGGCGACGTCTAGGTTCGTCTGCATCTGGATCATGAGTGCGATCCTTCTTTCATGTTGCGGAGCGTGGACATCAGCCCACCTTCTCCAGGACTTTCCACGTCTTCAGCTTCGACAACGGCGCGCATTCTTCGATGCGGACTTCGTCGCCGGCCTTGATGACATTGGCTTCGTCATGGGCGTGATACTTCTTCGAACGGCGCATGATCTTCCCGTACACCGGGTGGGTGATTTTGCGCTCGATCAGTACGACCACAGTCTTGTCGCCCTTGTCGGACACGACCGTGCCCTGCAGGATACGCTTTGGCATCAGTTCGCTCCCTTCGCCGCTTCGACAGCAGCGCGCTGACCCTGCAGCGTCTTGATCTTGGCGATCGTGCGACGCACTTCGCGGACGCGGCTCGGCTTCTCGAGCTGACCGGTGGCCGCCTGGAACCGCAGGTTGAACTGCTCGCGCTTCATCTCGCCCAGCGCAGTCGCGATCTGGTCGTCGGTTTGCACCTTGAGGTCTTTGGTCTTCATATCGCTCACTTCGTCGCTTCGCCGGTCGGCTCGCCGAGGCGAACGACGACCTTGACCTTGATCGGCAGCTTGGCGGCTGCCCGTTCGAACGCGCCCTTGGCGACATCGTGCGGCACGCCGTCGAGTTCGAACAGGATGCGGCCGGGCTTGACGCGCGCCGCCCAGAATTCGGGTGCACCCTTACCCTTACCCATGCGGACTTCGGCGGGCTTCGACGATACCGGGACGTCGGGGAACACGCGGATCCACAACCGGCCGGCACGCTTGATGTGGCGGCTGATTGCGCGGCGCGCGGATTCGATCTGGCGCGCGGTAAGCCGGTCGGGCTCCATCGCCTTCAGGCCGAACGCACCGAAGTTGAGCGCCGTGCCGCCCTTGGCGTCGCCGTGAATGCGACCCTTGAACTGCTTGCGGAACTTCGTCTTTTTTGGTTGCAACATGATTAGCGGCCTTCACGCGCCGGACGGACCCCCGACGTCTGGGACTCCATCATCAAGCGGTCCTGCGACATCGGATCGTGGCCGAGAATTTCGCCCTTGAAGATCCATACTTTGACGCCGCAAACCCCATATGCGGTGTGCGCCTGCGCCTCGGCGTAGTCCATGTGAGCCCGCAGCGTATGCAGCGGCACGCGGCCTTCGCGATACTGCTCGCTGCGCGCAATCTCGGCCCCGCCAAGACGACCACCGCACGAGACCTTGATGCCCTCGGCGCCGAGCCGCATTGCCGACTGCACGGCGCGCTTCATCGCCCGGCGGAACGCAATACGGCGCTCGAGCTGATCGGCAATCCCTTGCGCAACGAGCCGCGCGTCGACTTCGGGCTTGCGGATTTCGACGATGTTGAGCGACACGTCGCTCTTGGTCATCGTCGCGATCTGCTGGCGCAGCTTTTCGATATCGGCGCCCTTTTTACCGATGATCACACCCGGGCGCGCCGCATAGATCGACACGCGGCACAGC
Organism: Sphingomonadales bacterium; assembly: GCA_038225475.1. Classification (GTDB taxonomy): domain Bacteria; phylum Pseudomonadota; class Alphaproteobacteria; order Sphingomonadales; family Sphingomonadaceae; genus Polymorphobacter_B. The sequence goes on along the minus strand of JBBRRA010000013.1, from coordinate 34,134 downwards.
TTGGCAGGGCGCTCGATGACGACCTTCGAGATCGCGGCCTGCGTCTGCGTCTTCAGGATGAAGTTGCGGATGCGGATGTCTTCAATCAGCAGGCGGCCATAATCCTCGCCCTCGGCAAACCAGCGGCTGTCCCAGGTACGGTTGATCTGCAGGCGCAGACCGATCGGGTTAGTCTTGTGACCCATTATGCCTTCTCCGCTGCTTGGGCATAGTCTGCCTCGCCGAGCTCGCGCACGACGATACGGATGCGGCTGAACGGCTTGATGATCTGCGCCGCGCGGCCGCGAGCCCGCGGCGTAAAGCGCTTCATCACCAGCGCCTTGCCGACGCTGGCTTCCTTGACGATCAGCGCATCGACATCGAGGTTGTGGTTGTTCTCGGCGTTGGCGATGGCGCTGGCGAGCACCTTGCGAACGTCGGGGGCCATGCCCTTCTTCGAAAACTGCAGCACATTGAGCGCATCGCTCGCCTTCATGCCGCGGATCAGCCCCGCGACCAGGTTGAGCTTGTACGGACTGCCGCGCACGGTGGTCGCCACCGCGAGCGCTTCCTTGTCGCCGACGCGACGCGGGTTGACTGGCTTGCCCATCAGCGCTTGGCCTTCTTGTCGGCGGCGTGACCGGTGAAGGTCCGCGTCGGTGCGAATTCGCCGAGCTTCATGCCAACCATGTCCTCGTTGACCGAGACCGGGATGAACTTGCGGCCGTTATAGACATTGAAGACCAGACCGACGAACTGCGGCAGGATCGTCGAACGGCGCGACCAGGTCTTGATCGGACCACGGCCACCGCCACCGGCTTGCGCGGTTTCGGCCTTCTTCAGAACGTGCAGGTCGACGAACGGACCCTTCCAGACGGAGCGGCTCATGGCTTAGCCCTTCTTCTTCTTGGCGTGACGCGACCGGATGATCATCTTGTCGGTCGACTTGTTCGAGCGCGTCTTGGCACCCTTGGTCGGCTTGCCCCATGGGGTCACCGGATGGCGACCGCCCGAGGTGCGGCCTTCACCACCGCCGTGCGGATGGTCGACCGGGTTCTTTGCGACACCGCGCGTCAGCGGGCGATGGCCCAGCCAGCGGTTGCGCCCGGCCTTGCCGAGGTTGGTGTTCGAATTGTCGGGGTTCGAAACGGCACCGACCGTCGCCATGCAATTGGCGTGGATGTAGCGCTGTTCGCCCGAGTTCAGGCGGATGATGACCATGCCGCGGTCGCGACCGACAACCTGGACGAACGTGCCGGCAGCACGCGCCAGCTGACCGCCCTTGCCGGGCTTGAGCTCGACGTTGTGAACGATCGTGCCGACCGGCATCTGACCGATTTCCATCGCATTGCCCGGCTTGACGTCGACCTTCTTGCCTGCCGTGACGCTGTCGCCGACGGCGAGGCGCTGCGGCGCGAGGATGTAAGCCTGCTTGCCGTCGGGATATTTGACCAGCGCGATGAATGCCGACCGGTTGGGATCATATTCGATCCGCTCGACGCTGGCCGCGACATCCCATTCGCGCCGCTTGAAATCGATGATCCGGTACAGCTGCTTGTGGCCGCCGGCGATGCCGCGCGCCGTGGCATGGCCCATGTTGTTGCGCCCGCCCGACTTGCGCAGGCCTTCGGTCAACGCCTTGACGGGGCGGCCCTTGTGCAGCGCGGAACGGTCGACGAGCACCAGCCCGCGGCGGCCCGGCGATGTCGGATTATATTGCTTGAGTGCCATCTATCCGCCCTCAGATACCGGTGGTCACATCGATGCGGTCGCCTTCGGCGAGCGTCACGATGGCCTTTTTCTCGTCCGAACGCGTGTACGGCTTGCCCTTGAAGCGCTTGTTCTTGCCCTTCTGGACGAGCGTGTTGACCTTGAGCACGCGTACGCTGAACAGCGCCTCGACCGCGGCCTTGACCTGCGGCTTGGTAGCATCGTTTGCAACTTTGAAAACGACCTGGTTGAATTCGCTCACCAGCGTCGACTTCTCGGTGATCACCGGCTTTACGATGATATCATAATGCTTGAGGTCGATCGCCGTCGGGGTTTTGGGCTTAGCCATTGACGCGCGCCTCCAGCTTGGCGACCGCAGCGCGGGTCAGCACCAGCATGTCATGATTGAGAATGTCGTACACATTGGCACCGACGGCGGGCATAACGTCGATCTTGTAGAGGTTGGCGCAGGCGAGTGCGAAGCTCGCATCGACCGCGTCGCCATCGACGAACAGACCGTTGGTGACGCCCAGCCCGGCGAGCCGCTCGATCAGCAGCTTGGTCTTGGCATTGCCGAGCGCAAAGTCCTCGACCACGACGAGCTTGCCTTCGGCAGCCTTGACCGACAGCGCGATGCTAAGGCCGAGGCGACGAATCTTCTTGTTGAGACCGGGATCGAAATCACGGACGCGCGGGCCGTGCGCCTTACCGCCGCCGATGAACTGCGGCGCAGCGCGGTTACCGTGGCGGGCGACGCCGCCGCCCTTCTGCTTGCCGAGCTTCTTGCCGGTCCGCGAGACGTCCGAACGCTCGGCCGCACCACGCGCGGTGCCGCGGCGCTTTTCGAGCTGCCACGTCACGACGCGGTGCAGGATGTCGACGCGCGGCGCCTTGCCGAACACGGCATCGCTGAGTTCGATGTCGCCGCTCGCGGCAGCGTCGAGGGTTTTGACTGCGAGTTTCATGTCAGCCTTCCTGCGTTTCGGCTTCGACCGCAGGCGCGGCGTCGTGAACCTGGGCGGGCGACACATCGTTCGCCGCCGACTTGAGCGATGCCGGGTACGGCGCCGCATCCGGACGCGGGCCCTTGACCGCATCCTTGACGAGCAACCAGCCGCCCTTGTGGCCCGGGACCGAGCCCTTGACGAAGATCAGCCCGCGCTCGACGTCGGTCGAGACAACCTCAAGGTTCTGCTGGGTGCGCTGACGGTCGCCCATGTGACCGGCCATCTTCTTGCCCTTGAACACCTTGCCGGGATCCTGCCGCTGGCCGGTCGAACCGAGCGAGCGGTGCGAAACCGAGACACCGTGCGTGGCGCGCAAACCGCCGAAGTTCCAGCGCTTCATACCGCCCTGAAAACCCTTACCGACGGTGTCGCCGGTAATGTCGACGAGCTGCCCCGCGATGAAGTGATCGGCGGAAATCGTGCTGCCAGCCTCGAGCAGCGCGTCTTCAGACACGCGGAACTCGGCGACGCGCGCCTTGGGCTCGATTTCGGCCTTGCCGAAATGGCCACGCTCGGGCTTCGAGGTATTCTTGGCTTTCTTGACGCCGCTGCCGAGCTGCACCGCGACGTAACCGTCACGCTCTGTGGTGCGCTGCGACACCACCTGGCAGTTCTCAAGTGCAAGCACCGTTACCGGCACATGGCGACCATCGTCCTTGAACAGACGGGTCATGCCCATTTTCTTCGCGATCACGCCAGTGCGCATGATCTGTTCCTTTCACTTCAGAGGCCCACACTCAGGTGGGCATGACCAATTAAGTTTCGCTCCGCGTCTGTCAGTCCGAAGATCAGCCTTGCAGCTTGATCTCCACATCGACGCCAGCGGCGAGATCGAGTTTCATCAAAGCATCGACGGTCTGCGGCGTCGGGTCGACGATGTCGAGCAAACGCTTGTAGGTGCGGACTTCGAACTGCTCACGGCTCTTCTTGTCGACGTGCGGCGAGCGGTTCACGGTGAACTTCTCGATACGGGTCGGCAACGGGATCGGACCACGAAGTGCGGCACCCGTACGCTTCGCGGTGTCGGCGATTTCGCCCGTCGCGGCATCGAGCACGCGATGGTCGAACGCCTTCAGGCGAATGCGGATGTTCTGCGTTTCCATGACAACCAATCGAATTACAAAAATAAAGGCCCGACGAATCGGGCCGCCCCGCCGGATCACCAGCGGAAGCGGCCCTATACGCTTACTTCGTGATCGTTGCAACCACGCCCGAACCAACGGTCCGGCCGCCTTCGCGAATGGCGAAGCGCAGGCCCGGATCCATCGCGATCGGCGCGATCAGCTTGACCGCCAGCTCGACGCTGTCGCCCGGCATGACCATCTCGGTGCCCTCGGGCAGCTCGACGGTGCCGGTGACATCGGTCGTGCGGAAATAGAACTGCGGGCGGTAGTTGGCGAAGAACGGCGTGTGACGGCCACCCTCATCCTTCGACAGCACGTACACGGTCGCCTTGAATTCCGAGTGCGGCTTGATCGAGCCGGGCTTGCACAGCACCTGGCCGCGCTCGACGTCGTCACGACCAACGCCGCGCAGCAGCGCGCCGATGTTGTCGCCAGCCTGGCCCTGATCGAGCAGCTTGCGGAACATTTCGACGCCGGTGCACACCGACTTGCGGGTGTCCTTGATGCCGACGATCTCGACTTCCTCGCCGACCTTGACGATGCCGCTTTCGACGCGGCCGGTGACGACCGTGCCGCGACCCGAGATCGAGAACACGTCTTCGATCGGCATCAGGAACGGACGGTCGAGCGGACGCTCGGGCTGCGGGATATATTCGTCGACGGTCTTCATCAGCGCGACCACGGCGTCATGGCCGATTTCGGGACGCTTGCCGTCGAGTGCGCAGACTGCCGACCCCTGCGTGATCGGAATGTCGTCGCCCGGGAAGTCGTACTTCGACAGCAGTTCGCGGATTTCGAGCTCGACGAGTTCGAGGATCTCGGCGTCGTCGACAAGGTCGACCTTGTTCATGAACACGACCATCGCCGGCACGCCGACCTGCTTGGCGAGCAGGATGTGCTCGCGGGTCTGCGGCATCGGGCCGTCGGTCGCCGACACAACGAGGATCGCGCCGTCCATCTGCGCGGCACCGGTGATCATATTCTTCACATAATCGGCGTGGCCGGGGCAATCGACGTGCGCATAGTGACGGTTGGCGGTCTCATATTCGACGTGTGCCGTCGAAATCGTGATGCCGCGCTCGCGCTCCTCGGGAGCCTTGTCGATGTCGGCATAGGACGTGAAGGTTGCGCCGCCGGTTTCGGCGAGGATCTTGGTGATTGCCGCCGTCAGCGACGTCTTGCCATGGTCGACGTGACCGATGGTGCCGATGTTGCAGTGCGGCTTGTTCCGCTCGAATTTCGCCTTACCCATGATGGTAACCCTCTTCGTGTGTTCGGATGTTGCCCCGAAGGGCGCGTGCGTTAGTGGCTGGTTGTGGCTGAAATCAGGCCATCTTGGCCTTGATTTCCTCCGCGACGTTGGTCGGCACTTCTTCGTAGTGGCTGAACTGCATCGAATACTGCGCCCGGCCCTGGCTCATCGAGCGCAGCTGGTTGACGTATCCGAACATGTTCGCCAGCGGTACCTGCGCTTCGATCACCTGCGCGTTGCCGCGGCTGTCGGTGCCCTGGATCTGGCCGCGACGACTGTTCAGGTCGCCGATGACATCGCCCATAAAGTCCTCGGGCGTGACGACTTCGACCTTCATCACCGGCTCGAGCAGCTTGATGCCGGCCTTGGTGGCGGCTTCGCGCATGCCGCCGCGACCGGTGATTTCAAACGCCAGCGCCGACGAGTCGACGTCATGATAGGCGCCGTCGTACAGCGTTGCGGTGAAGTCGATGATCGGGAAGCCGATCAGCGAGCCCGAAGCGGCGACTTCGCGGATGCCCTTCTCGACCGACGGAATATATTCCTTCGGAATATTGCCGCCCTTGACCTCGTCCTTGAAGACGACGCCCGAACCGCGCTCACCGGGCTCGACCGAGAATTTGATGCGCCCGAACTGGCCCGAGCCGCCCGACTGCTTTTTGTGAGTGTAATCGACATCGACCTTGCGGGCGAGCGATTCGCGGTACGCCACCTGCGGCGCGCCGACATTGGCTTCGACCTTGAACTCGCGGCGCATACGATCGACGAGGATCTCGAGGTGGAGTTCACCCATCCCCTTGATGATCGTCTGACCCGATTCCATGTCCGACGAGACGCGGAACGACGGGTCTTCCTGCGCCAGACGATTGAGCGCGATGCCCATCTTTTCCTGGTCGGCCTTGGTCTTGGGTTCGACTGCGACTTCGATGACCGGCTCGGGGAATTCCATCCGCTCGAGGATGATCGGCTTGAGCGGCGCGCACAGCGTATCGCCGGTCGTCACATCCTTGAGGCCGACCAGCGCGACGATGTCGCCGGCATAGGCTTCCTTGATGTCCTCGCGGTTGTTGGCGTGCATCAGCAGCATGCGGCCGATCTTCTCGCGCTTGTCCTTGACCGAATTCAAGACCATCGACGCCGCCTCGAGCTTGCCCGAATAGATGCGCGCAAACGTCAGCGTACCGACGAACGGGTCGGTCATGATCTTGAACGCCAGCGCCGAGAACGGTGCGTCGTCCGAGGCCTCGCGGATTTCATCCTCTTCCTTGAGGTTGATCCCGTGCATCGGCGGAATGTCGAGCGGCGACGGCAGATAGTCGACCACGGCGTCGAGCAACGGCTGCACGCCCTTGTTCTTGAACGCCGAACCGCACAGTACCGGCACGAACGCAAACGCCAGCGTGCCCTTGCGGATCAGCGCCTTGAGTTCAGCCGTCGTCGGCTCGGTGCCTTCGAGGTACGATTCCATCAAGGCATCGTCCTGCTCGACGGCCATCTCGATCAGCTCCGAGCGCGCCGTGGCAGCAGCGGCCTTCAGGTGCTCGGGGATTTCCTTATATTCGAACTTGGCGCCGAGGCTTTCCTCGAGCCAGACGATCGCGCGATTTTCGACCAGGTCGACCAGCCCGATGAAGTCGCCTTCGAGGCCGATCGGCAGGTACAGCACCGCCGGACGCGCGCCGAGGCGGTCCTTGATCATGTCGACGCAGCGATCGAAGTTCGCGCCGGTCCGGTCGAGCTTGTTGACGAAGCACATCCGCGGCACTTTGTACTTGTCGGCCTGACGCCACACCGTTTCGGACTGCGGCTCGACGCCGGCAACGCCGTCGAAGCATGCCACCGCGCCGTCGAGCACGCGCAGCGAACGCTCGACTTCGATGGTGAAGTCGACATGGCCCGGGGTGTCGATGATGTTGATGCGGTGGTCGTTCCAGAAGCACGTCGTGGCAGCCGACGTGATCGTGATGCCACGCTCCTGCTCCTGCTCCATCCAGTCCATCGTCGCGGTGCCTTCGTGCACTTCGCCGATCTTGTAGGACTTGCCGGTGTAATACAGGATGCGCTCGGTCGTCGTCGTCTTGCCGGCGTCGATGTGCGCCATGATACCGATGTTGCGGTACATGTTCAGGGGCGTGGTGCGGGTCATCTCAACTACTCCGGAACCAGCCGTTACCAGCGATAATGCGAGAAGGCGCGGTTGGCTTCGGCCATCCGGTGCGAATCTTCACGCTTCTTGACAGCGGTGCCGCGATTGTTCGCGGCATCGACCAGCTCGCCCGACAGGCGCGCGGCCATCGTGTGCTCGCTGCGGTTGCGCGCCGCCGAGATCAGCCAGCGGATCGCCAGCGCCTGGCTGCGCTCGGGACGCACTTCGACCGGCACCTGATAGGTCGCACCACCGACGCGGCGGCTGCGGACTTCGATGCCCGGCTTCACGTTGGTGAGCGCGTCGTGGAACACGCCGATCGGGTCGCGGCGCGTCTTTGCCTCGACGGTATCGAGCGCGTTGTAGACGATCGATTCGGCGGTCGACTTCTTGCCCTCGTACATCACGAGGTTCATGAATTTCGACAGGATCAGATCGCCGAAACGGGGATCGGGAAGGATTTCACGCTTTTCAGGGCGACGACGACGGGCCATTTTCTTGTCTCTCTTACTTCGGGCGCTTGGCGCCGTACTTCGACCGGCTCTGCTTGCGATTCTTGACACCCTGGGTGTCGAGCACGCCGCGCAGAATGTGATAGCGCACGCCGGGAAGATCCTTCACGCGGCCGCCGCGAATCAGCACTACCGAGTGCTCCTGCAGGTTGTGGCCCTCGCCGGGAATATAGCCGATCACCTCGAAGCCGTTCGTCAGACGAATCTTGGCGACCTTGCGGAGCGCCGAGTTCGGCTTTTTCGGGGTGGTCGTGTACACGCGCGTGCAGACGCCGCGCTTCTGCGGGCAACTTTCCATGGCCGGCGCGGTTTCGCGCACACGCTGCGGTTCGCGGCCCTTGCGGACCAATTGGTTGATCGTTGGCATCGGTCGTTCGTCATCCTGCTGTTCGGCGTTGCACCCGATGGGGCCCGCAGCCTACTCCAGACCTGAACCGCCCTAACGGCATAAGCGCGTATGGCCCCGTCACCAGGACCCTACGCGCGCGGCTCAGCCTGTCGTTCCAAATGCCCGTTACCGGAACAGCGTTTAGGACGAACGCCTACCACCAGTCCGCGAGCGAAGGCGGCCTATACGTCCGAAGACCGATGCGGTCAACGGGGTATCGCTTCGCCCAACGCGCGTTCGGCCTCAGCGCCGCTGCCATTTTCGCCGGCTGAGCCACGGGAAGTACATCAGCGCCACCGAACGCCAGTTGAGCAACGCCCATTCGCGGTCATCGTGGCGGTCGCGCGCGCGGTTGCCCTGCACCGGGCCATCGGCGGCGGCGAAGTCGGCATCGGTCGTCACCGCAAGCATCGCCGCCAGCGGCGTATCGGCCACCGAGGTATGCGTCGCGTCCGCGCCAAAGCCGATATTCTGGACCAGATTGACCGGCGGACGCACTGCAACCGCCCCGTTGCGCCACAAGGTCAGCAGCCATTGATAGTCCCAGGTGTCGATCAGGCCCCGGTTGAGCTGCCGGAATATCCGCTGCCAATACAGATACTTAACGGGGTTTTTCCACCATTTCGCAGTGATGACCGCAGCCGCGTCGGTGGCCGTAAAGCGGTACTCCGCCCAGCGATCGGCCCACGTCGCCCACCCCCACATCAACGCATAATCCGAATAATAATGCCCCGTGCCGGTGGTCGCGCCACCGAAGTTCGAACCTGAAATTGCGAAGATGCGCCGGTCGTCGCGGTAAGCTCCGAGCATGGTCTCGCAGAACCGGAAGAACGACGGCGACGGCAGGCAGTCGTCTTCGAGCACGATCGCGCGGTCGACCTGCGCAAAGACCCAGTCGAGCCCCGACGAAACGCGCGCGCCGCACCCCATGTTGACCGCAGCGAAGTCGGTCAGCACCCGGCACGGCCAGTCGATTCCGGCGACGATCGCGCGCACCGCCGCGACTCGCTCCGCCTCGCCGTCGCGCCCGGCGCGCGCACCGTCGGCGATAATGAGCAACGTCGTCGGGCGCGCGGCGCGAATCGCTGCAAACACCTGCCGCGTCGGCTCGGGGCGATTGAAGACGATAAACGCCACCGGTGTCTCGAGCGCCGGGAGCCCGCCTGCGGCAGCAGCGGCACCGCCCGGCGTCGCGTCGGTCACTGCGCCATCAATCCCTTGAAATAGGCGATGGTCCGCGCCAGCCCGGCGTCAAGATCGACCTTGGGCTCCCAACCGAGCGCCGAGCGCGCGAGGTCGATCACCGGCTTGCGCTGGCGCGGGTCGTCGGTCGGCAGCGGCTCGTGGATGATCTTCGACGCCGATCCGGTCATCGCAACGACTTTCTCGGCAAGTTCGAGCATCGTGAATTCACCCGGATTACCGAGGTTGACCGGCCCGGTCAGATCGTCGGGACTGTTCATCAGGCGCACCAGCCCGTCGATCAGATCGTCCGAATAGCAAAAGCTGCGCGTTTGCTGGCCGTCGCCATAGATCGTCAACGGCTTGCCGCCCAGCGCCTGCACGATGAAGTTCGACACCACGCGCCCGTCGGCCGGGTCCATGCGCGGCCCGTAGGTGTTGAAAATCCGTGCCACCTTGATGCGCACCGCATTCTGCCGGTGATAGTCGAAAAACAGCGTTTCGGCGCAGCGCTTGCCCTCGTCATAGCACGCCCGCGGCCCGATCGGATTAACCCGCCCCCAATAGCTTTCGGGCTGCGGATGCACCTCGGGATCGCCATAGACTTCGCTGGTCGATGCCTGCAGCACTTTGGCGCGCACGCGTTTGGCAAGGCCGAGCATATTGATCGCGCCGTGCACCGAGGTCTTGGTGGTCTGCACCGGATTGACCTGATATTGCACCGGCGACGCGGGGCAGGCGAGATTGTAGATTTCATCGACCTCGACGAACAGCGGAAACGTCACGTCGTGCCGCATCAGCTCGAAGCTCGGATGGTCGAGCAGATGCGCGATGTTGCGCTTGTGGCCGGTGAAGAAATTGTCGACGCACAGCACGTCGTGACCCTCGGCAATCAGCCGGTCACACAGCTGCGATCCCAGAAATCCTGCCCCCCCGGTCACCAAAATTCGTTTTGCCGCAGCGAGCATGTGGTTCTCCTCGGCGGGGAGCGGTAGCCGCCCGCCGGTGCACCGTCAACCGGACCGCAGACCAACTACAGCGGGATTGGACCGGTACTGGCGAACGGCACCGCGAGCAGCTGCGACCTGCCCCGCAACCGGCTGAACGGCATCGCTTTTTTGCGGGTTGGTCAGCGCTCCAGCGGCAGCAACGCCTCGGGGATTTTGTCGCTTGCCGGGCCGACTGCCCAGCGGAGCACGCTGCGGTCGCCGTCGCGCGCGCGGCCGTCGTCGGTGTTGTTGGTCAGCGGCGCGGCGTCGGATGTGATCGTCAGGCTGCCCTGCGGGCCGGTGGTCCCCGGCACCATCGGCGCGCCGCCCAGCGACCCGTCGAAGCCGTTGGCAAACGCCGCCATCGGGTTGGCATGGAAGCCCGGCGCGCTGACCAGGACCGCGCCGTCGGCGCGTTTGCGGATCACCACGAACGGCATGATGTAGTTCGTCCGCGGCAGCAGCGGAAAGATGAAGTCGCGGTCGAGCACGCCCGATTGCGCGAAATCGACGTCGAAAACCCCCTTGCCGCGATAGACCACCGAGCGCCAGCCGGCCTGCTTTTGCAGGATCGCCGCATAGGCCTGCATCGAGGCTTCGTCGCCAGGGTCCATGCCGATCATCTTGGCAAGCTGATCGCCTTCGCGCTTGCGGCGTTCGGCGGCGTCGGCATTCATGCGCGCGACATTTGCCGTGCGCGCCACCTGCTCCGCCTTCGAACAAACGTGGCTGGTCGGGCCGGTGACGACCGGCGGGGGCAGCTTTGGAACCGGCTGCAGCCCCGGCGCCGCGCCGAAACACGGCGCTGCGGGGTCATCGCGGACCGGCGTTGGTTTGCCTTTCATCGCGTCGGGACTGAACACCACGATCTCGCCTTTGTAGGCGAAGCTGAAATGCCCGTCGCGCCGGACGTCGAGCGTCGAGGCGAACTTGCCCGGCAACAGAAAGCATGCCGCCAGCACCAGCAGCGCCAGCATCGGCACGGCGACGCGGATCGTCCGGTACAGCATCGTCAATCTCCGATCAGGGGGGCCACATAGCGTCGCTCGCCGGTTGCGGCGTTGAACCAGACCTGCACCGCCGCGCCGGTTTCGGGATCGAGGAATTGCTCGGCCGTCGCGGCAAAGCCCGGCCCGGGACGCGACGCCTGCAACCGGCGGTAGCGGAAATTTTCGAAAACCAGCCCGGCGAGCAGCACCGCGAGCACCAGCGCCGGGCCCAGCGTTTGCGGCCAGCCGATCAACGTCAGCAGCAGCAGCGCCGCAACGACCATGATGACCGCGCCGCGCATCATGCAGGGTCGATCACGACGGCGGTTCCATAGGCGACGATTTCGCTCATCGTCTGCGCGATCTCCGACGAATCGAAGCGCATCATCACGATCGCATTGCCGCCCATCAGCCGCGCATTGGCGACCATGCGGTCGGTCGCGTGACGGCGCGCCTCCTCGAGCATCGCAGTATATTCCTTGATCTCGCCGCCGACGATCGACCGCAGCGCCGCCATGAAATTGCCGCCGATGCCACGGCTGCGCACCACCACGCCGAACACCTGCCCCTTCACCTCGACAACGCGGTGGCCGGTGATGTTTTCGGTGGTGACGACGATCATTGCGCAAGCCCCCGCTGATGCTGCAGCGACTATGCCGGATCGTCCCGCGCTTGGATAGCGTGGCGGCGCGCCCGGCTCAGACGACGCCGTGGCAGTGCTTGAATTTGTTGCCCGATCCACATGGGCACAGCGCATTGCGCGACACCGTGCGCTGCCAGTCGGCGACGTCGTCGGGATCGACATCGGTCAGCGCTGCGGCTGCGCCCTGCGCAAACGCCAACGCGCCGGCGGGGAGGTTGCCGCGCGGGCCGAAGGCATCGTTGTTGCCGGTCAGCGGATCGATATGCGTCGTGATGAACGACGGCAGCGCCAAGTCGTCGAGCGGCTGCGGGTCCATTTCGAACCGCGCATTGGCCAGCATCCGCGTGACATCCTCGCGGACCAGCACGAGCATGCGCTCGAACAGCGCGAACGCTTCCGACTTATATTCGTTGAGCGGCGTCTTTTGCGCATAGGCGCGCAAATGGATGACGTTGCGCAGCGCGTCCAACGTCGCCAGATGCTCCTTCCAATGATGGTCGAGCGCCTGCAGCAGAAAGTTCTTTTCGATCTGGATCCATGACGTCGGCGGCACATCGGCAGCCTTTGCCGCCATCATCGCGTCGCTGTGCTCGATCAGCCGGTCGACCATCATCTCGGGGTCGACGCGCGCTTCCTTGACCCAGTCGGCGACCGCCACGTCGAGCCCGAGCGTGTCGGTCACCGCCGCCTGCAGCGCCACGACATCCCATTGCTCGGGATAGCTGCCGGGCGGGCAATGCGTCGCGACGAGCGCGTTGACGGTCTCGTGGCGCATGTCGATCACGACGTCGCCGACGGCTTCCGAATCCATGATGTCGGCACGCTGGTCATAGACCACCTTGCGCTGGTCGTTCATCACGTCGTCGTACTGGACGACGTTCTTGCGCTGGTCGTAGTTGCGCGCCTCGACCTTTTTCTGCGCGGTCTCGATCGCCTTCGAAATCCACGGGTGAACGATCGCCTCGCCCTCGGCAAGGCCGTCGTTCATCATCCGCGTCAGCATCGTCTGCTGCCCAAAGATGCGCAGCAGATCATCGTCGAGGCTGAGGTAAAACCGGCTGAACCCCGGATCGCCCTGCCGCCCCGAACGGCCGCGCAGCTGATTGTCGATGCGGCGGCTCTCGTGGCGCTCGGTGCCGAGCACGAACAGCCCGCCGACGGCGCGCACGGCGTCGCGTTCGGCGGCGATTTCGGCCTTGATCCGCGCGGTGGCGGCATCGCGCTCGGGTCCGTCGGGCATGCCGTCGAGCTCGTCGGCGACGCGCGCCTCGAAATTGCCGCCGAGCTGGATGTCGGTGCCGCGCCCGGCCATGTTGGTGGCGATCGTCACGCCGCCAAGCCGCCCGGCCTGCGCCACGATATGCGCCTCCTGCTCATGGTAGCGCGCGTTGAGCACGGTGTGCTCGACACCCTCGGTCTTGAGGAATTCGCTCAGCTGCTCGGACTTGTCGATCGATACCGTGCCGACGAGGATCGGCTGGCCGCGGCTGCTCGCCTCGCGGATGGTCTTGACGATCGCCTTGAACTTTTCATCGGCGTTCTTGTAAAATTCGTCCTCGGCGTCCTTGCGCTGCACCGGCAAATTGGTCGGGATTTCGACGACGTTGAGCTTGTAGATGTCGAAGAATTCCGCCGCCTCGGTCGATGCCGTGCCGGTCATGCCGCCAAGTTTGGGGTACAGCCGGAAGTAATTCTGGAAGGTGATCGATGCGAGCGTCTGGTTCTCGGGCATGATCTCGACATGCTCTTTCGCCTCGACCGCCTGGTGCAGCCCATCGGCCCAGCGCCGCCCGTCCATCATCCGCCCGGTGAACTCGTCGATGATGATGACCTTGCCGCCGCGCACGATGTAATCGGTGTCGCGCTTGTAGATCATGTTGGCGCGCAGCGCCTGGTTGAGGTGATGGACGACCTGCGTGTTCTCGAAATCGTACAGGTTTTCACCCTCGAGCAGCCCTGCCGCCTCAAGCGCACGCTCGGCGCGTTCGGTACCGCTTTCGGTCAGGATCACCGACTTCTGCTTCTCGTCGATCTCGTAGTCGGGCGCGTCGAACGTCGCCACCACCGCATCGACCGCAATATACAGCTCGGACTTGTCGTCGGTCGGCCCCGAGATGATCAGCGGCGTCCGCGCTTCGTCGATCAGCACCGAATCGACCTCGTCGGTGATCGCATAGAAGAACGGCCGCTGGACCATCTGCGGGCGCGAATATTTCATGTTGTCGCGCAGATAGTCGAAACCGAATTCGTTGTTGGTGCCGTAGGTGATGTCCGAGGCATAGGCCGCGCGGCGCGTGTCGTCGTCGAGGTTGGGCACGATGACGCCGACGCTGAGGCCGAGGAAGGTATAGACCTGCCCCATCCAGTCGGCATCGCGGCGCGCCAGATAGTCGTTGACTGTCACGACATGCACGCCCTTGCCCGCCAGCGCATTGAGATAGCAGGCGAGCGTCGCCACCAGCGTCTTGCCCTCGCCGGTCCGCATCTCGGCAATCTCGCCCCGATGCAGCACGATGCCGCCGACCAGCTGAACATCATAATGGCGCTGGCCGAGCGTCCGCTTGGCAGCTTCGCGCACGGTGGCAAACGCCTCCGGCAGCAGGTCGTCGAGCGTCGCGCCGCCTTCGAGCCGGGCGCGCAGCTTGACCGTCTGCGCCTTCAGCGCGTCATCCGAAAGCGCCGCGATTTCGGGCTCGAGCGCGTTGATCCGCGCGACGGTGGGCTGCAACGACTTGACGTAACGATCGGTCGACGACCCGAAAATCCGTTTCGCGAGAGCTGCAAGCATGAACGTCCTAACCGAATTGGCGCGCCGAACGGGCACGCCGGGCCGATGCCCGTGACGGCTGCGACATAGGCAGCCGACCCCGTTTAGTCAATTGGAGCGCCGCATTTCGAACGGCCAGCGCGTCACCTCGCCGACGAACAGCGCCCACCAGATCAGCACCGGCTGGAACAGCAGCCGCGGTGCATGATACCCCCAGCCGAGCCGGGTCCCGCCGAGCACCACCCCGTCGACAGCATGCTTGATGTTCGCCGGAAACACGCACAGCGCATATAGCGCCAGCCCGATGCCGGCGGCACGGCGCAACCGCGGGACCATCAGCCCGACCGCGCCGGCGAGTTCGGCGATCCCCGTCAGCAGCACGGTCTGCTGCGGAAACGGCACCCAGCCGGGCATGATCGGCAGGAACGCCGCCGGGCTGCGCAGGTGAACGATTCCGGCAATCAGGTAAAAAGCGATCATCAGCCAGCGCATGACCGGGCGCACGCGGCTGGTCGTCAATGCGCGTCGCCCCAGCTGCGCCCGGTGCCGACTTCGACGCCGAGCGGCACCGACAGCGGCACGGCGGGCAGCGGCGCGTCGATCATCACGCTGCGGATTACCTCGGTCGCTGCGGCGACTTCGGCTTCGGGCACCTCGAACACCAGTTCGTCGTGCACCTGCAGCAGCATCCGCGTTCCCGTCAGCCCGGCGTCGGCGAGCGCACCGGGCATCCGCACCATCGCGCGCTTGATGATGTCGGCGCTGGTGCCCTGGATCGGCGCGTTGACCGCCGCGCGCTCGGCGAATTGCCGTTCGCCCTGCACCTTCGAATGGATCATCGGCAAATGCGTCTTGCGCCCGAACAGCGTGGTGACATAGCCGTGTTCGCGGCACGCCATGACGGTTTCGGCCATATAGCGCCGGATGCCGGGGAAGCGGTCGAAATAGGTTTCGATATAGCGCGCCGCCTCGCCGCGATCGATGCCGAGCCGCTGCGCCAGCCCGAACGCCGAGATGCCATAGATGATCGCGAAGTTGATCGTCTTGGCCTTGTTGCGCGCCTCGCGGTCGACCGCACCGAACACCTCCTGTGCGGTCAGCGTGTGGACGTCACCGCCTTCGGCATAGACCGCGCGCAGTTCGGGCACATCGGCGATGTGCGCCGCCAGCCGCAGCTCGATCTGGTTATAGTCGGCGGCAAGGATGACATGCCCCGCCTCGGCGATGAAGGCATGGCGGATCTTGCGCCCAAGCTCGGTGCGGATCGGGATATTCTGCAAATTGGGGTCCGACGACGACAGCCGCCCGGTCGAGGTCGCGGCGAGCGCGAAGCTGGTATGAACGCGGTCGGTCGCCGGATTGATCTGCGCCTGCAGCGCGTCGGTATAGGTCGATTTGAGCTTCGAGTTCTGCCGCCATTCGAGCACGCGCGCGGCAATGTCGACGCCGCTGTTCGCCAGCCGTTCGAGCTCGGTCACATCGGTGACATACGCGCCGGTCTTGCCGCTTTTCTTGCCCGCCTTGTGCCCGAGCCGGTCGAACAGCACCTCGCCAAGCTGTTTCGGACTGCCGATCGTGAACGGTCCGCCGGCGGCTTCGAAAATCTGCGTCTCGAGGCTGGCGATCTCGGCCTCATAAGCGGCCGACAGCCCGACGAGCGCGCCCCGGTCGACCTTGATGCCCGCCGTCTCCATCGCCGCGACGACGGGCAGCAGCGGCCGGTCGACATGCTCGTAGATCCGCGTCACGCCTTCGCGCCACAGCCGCTTGGCGAAACAGCCGTGCAGCCGCAGCGTCACATCGGCGTCTTCGGCGGCATATTCGGTGGCGCGGTCGAGCGGCACATGGTCGAAGCTGATCCGCGCCTTGGCGGTGCCCGTCAGTTCCTTGAATGCGATCGGCGTATGCCCGAGGTGGCGGGTGCTCAGCTCGTCCATGCCGTGGTTCCAGCGCCCGCCGTCGAGCGCATAGCTCATCAGCATGGTATCGTCGTACGGCGCGATCGGTCCCGCGCCGGCATGCGCGAAAACGATCATGTCATATTTGAAATTCTGACCGATCTTGAGCACCGCACGGTCGGCAAACAGCGGGTTCAGCCGGGCGATCACCGTCGCGGCGTCAAGCTGCGCAACCGCTTCGGCAAGCAGGCCGTCGCCCTTCTTGTGCGCGACCGGCACATAGCAGGCGAGGCCGGGCTCGAGCGCGAGGCTGAGCCCGACCAGCGTGGCGCGCGTCGCGTCGAGGCTGTCGGTCTCGCTATCGACCGCGACGACGCCGCGCGTCCGCGCCTGATCGATCCACCAGTCGAGCCGGTCGAGCGTGGTGACGCACTCATAGGCTTTGTGATCGAACGGTGCGGGCGGCACGTCCTCGACGGGCATCGCATGATCGGCCTCGGCCTCGCGGCCCAGCTTGGCGAGCAGCGTCCGGAAACCATGTTTGGCAAGAAACGCCGCGAGCGGAGCGGGCGCGGGCGGGCGCAGCGTCAGCTCGGTCAGCGGGCGGGCGAGCGCCATGTCGTCCTTCAACCGCACCAGCTCGCGCGACAGCCGGGCATTGTCGGCGTGCGTTTCGAGCATCTCGCGCAGCTTCGGCCGCTTGATCTCGTCGAGCCGCGACAGCAACGCCTCGACAGTGCCGAATTCGCGGATCAGGTCGGCCGCGCCCTTGGGGCCGACGCCGCGCACGCCGGGGACATTGTCGACGCTGTCGCCCATCAGCGCGAGCACCTCGCCGACCTGTTCGGGCGGCACGCCGAACTTGTCGATGACCGCGGCGCGGTCGATCCGGACGTTCTTCATCGTATCGTACATGTCCAGCCCGGGCTGGATCAGCTGCATCAAATCCTTGTCCGACGAGACGATCGTCACGTCGAAACCGTCCTTGAGCGCCTCGAGCGCATAGGACGCGATGATGTCGTCGGCCTCATACCCCTCCTGCTCGATGCACGGCACCGAAAACGCGCGCACCGCGTCGCGGATCAGCGGAAACTGCGGGATCAGGTCGTCGGGCGGCGGCGGGCGGTTCGCCTTGTATTGATCGTACAGGTCGTTGCGAAACGTCTTCGACGAGGCGTCGAGGATGACCGCCAGATGCGTCGGTGCCTCGGCCGCGTTCAGCTCGGCGATCAGCTTCCAGATCATCGCGGTAAAGCCATAGACCGCCCCCACCGGTGTGCCCTGCGGATCGGTCAGCGGCGGCAGGCGGTGATAGGCCCGGAAAATATAACCCGAACCGTCGACGAGATAGAGATGCTGTTTGGCCATAGCCGGACGTTTAGCAGGCCTAAACCAGCCGACCAATGCCGAACCCGGCCCAAAGTCCCGCCAGCAGCAGCCCCAGCCCCGCCGACACGCGCCACGCGAACGCCCGCGGGCCGAGCGCAAACGCCGCGGGGATTTTTGCCGCCATGTTGACACTCAGCCCGATCAGCACCGCCATCGCCGCGACGGTGGGTGGAACCGCGCCGCTCCGGTACAACGTGGCCACCGAAACCGCGGTCGCATGCGCATCGATGAAGCCGGTTGCCGCCGAACTCGCCAGCAGCCCCGATGGCCCGAGCCAATCGGTGAGCAGCGCGCCCGCCCCGGCAAAGACCGCGACCAACGCGGCAAACACCAGCGCCAGCCGAACATCGAACGCGCGCCCGGCGGCGACCTTGCCGGGATCGGCGCTCGCCGCGCGCCAGCCCATGATCGCGGCATAGATCAGCGTCGGAACGACCGCGCCGACAAAGGCTGGCAGCAGCGCCAGTGCCAGCGACGGCGCGGCCGCCGCCACCAGCGCAATCAGATAGAGCAGGCTGCCGAGCACGGCGGCCACCGCACCAGACGCGGCGGGGGCGGCAAGCCGCGCATCGGCATGCGCCCGCGCGCCCATCGCCGCGATCGCCACCGTGCTCGATACAAAGCCGCCGAAAAACCCCGCAACCGTTAAACCGAAGCGCGGCCCGAGCGTCCGCTGCGCAATATACCCAAGCGCCGACAGCGCGAGCAGCGTCACGACGAGCCGCCATAACGCATACAGGTTGATCAGCCGCCACGGATCGATCGTGCGGTCGGGAACCAGCGGCAGCACGACCAGTGCGGCAATCAGGAAGGTCAGCGCGTCGAGCAGATCGCGCCGGGTCAGCGCGACCCGGACAAAACGGTGCAGCGCGATCTGGCACGCGAGCAGCACCGTGACGCCCAGCCCGACGCCGACGGCGAGCACCGGCTGCGTCGATGCCAGCCAGCCAAGCACGAATGCGACCCCGAGCGCGATCTCGCTGGTCAGTCCGGCATGATGGGTCGCTTGTGTGCGATCGGCGGTCACGCTGAGCAGCACGACCAGCGCACCCGCGACTGCGGTGACAACGCCCGAACCGCTCAGCGCCGCAAGCCCGCCGAGCAGCGCGACCAGGCGAACGTCCGCAGCCCGGCGACGCCGCCATGCACCCGGTTATGGCGTTCGCGTTCGGTCCCGATGATCAGCCCGATCGCCAGCGCCAGCAGCACGCGCCCGGCCGGGGTTCCAAACAGCGCTGCGGTCATCCGCGCCGCCGCGGGTCACCCGCGGGGACCGACTCAATAGGCGCGGCGCGACCCGCCGAAATCGAGGCCGCCATAATAGCCGCGGCCATAGTTGCGACGGCCGAAGTCGCTGCGTTCGAAGCTGAACGCCGCCGTGCCGGTGTCACCCAGCGGGGCAACGACCGTGCCGTAGATGCTGTTGTAGCCGCCGGTGCCGACGCCGACGCCGAATTCGCCGTGGATCTTGCGGTCGGCGCGGTCGTCGCCGGTAAGCGCCAGCGCCTCGGCCGCAAGATTGCGCTTTTCGCCGTTGGCGAGCGCTGCCTGCACCTGCTCGGGCGTCAGCCGCACCGCCACCGGGTCGGCCATCGCGGGCACCGCCGCCGAGATCAGCAGCACGGCCAGCATGGGCAAGCGAAACGGCATCAAGCGCTCCCGAAAACGAACGTTAATATCATTGCGATAGCGTAGCTGAAGCCAGACTGAATGGCCATGCCGCCCGAACTGCCGTCACGACCGGTCGCATTGACAGCAACCGGCGGCATGGCATGGTCGTGGCAGCGAATGGGGTGTCGGACGATGCGTAGCCAGATGGTTTTCCGCTGTACGAGCATCGCCTTGCCGATCGGCCTGGCGCTGCTGACCGCTGGCTGCGGCGGCGATTCGGCTCCGGCGGCAAGCGCCGGCACCGTCGCGGTTCCGGTCCCGACACCGGCTCCGACGCCGACGCCCGCGCCCGCGCCGACCCCGGCCCCGGTGGTGACCAAGCCGTCCGACCTCGTCATTCTGCCGCAACCCGCGCAGCGGTCGACCAGCGACACCGCCGAATTCCGCACCAATTACAATTCGAACGAGGTCATCCGGCTGCTGTACGCGCCCGACAACGGGCTTACCGGCAAGGGCGTGACGATCGGCGTCGTCGACGGCGGATTTTACACCGGAACCGCCGAACTGGCAGGGCGCACCTCGGCGCTCAGCAAGGACTTCGGCAGCATCAAGACGCCGGTCGGCACCAGCACCACCAACTACACCTTTGCGCCGCGCAACAGCGTCAGCGCAAACCCCAGCGACACCCACGGCACGCTGGTGTCCGAACTGATCGCCGCCGTGCGGAACGGCAGCGGCTCGGTCGGGGTCGCCCCCGATGCCAGCCTCGCGTTCCTTCGGGTCGACGATGCCATCCCGACGCAGCCCAACGCCGACGGCACCGTGAATTACACCATTACCGGGACCAACATCACCAACGCGCTGAACTATGCCGCCAGCGTCAAGATCCCGATCCTCAACCTGTCGCTGGGGATCACCGGCGGCAGCAATACCTCGGCGCTGAGCCAGTCGATCGACACCTATGCCGCGTCGAAGGGGCTGTTCGTCATCGCGGCGGGCAATTCATCGGGAGCCAATCCCGATTCGATCCAGTTACTGACCACCGCGAACCGCGCCAGCTGGCTCGCTGTCGGCGGGCTGTCGAGCGACCTGACCGCGTTCACCATCGCCCCCGATTCGAACCGCGCCGGAACGCTCGCCGACCGGTTCATCGTCGCGCCGTTTACCAACATCATCTCGAACATCAACGGCGGCGGCGGTCTGCTGTCGTTTACCGGGACCAGCGGCGCAGTCCCCCTGGTGGCCGCCGCAGCCGCGCTGGTGCTGCAGAAATGGCCGCAGCTGACCGGCCAGGATGCGGGCAATGTCCTGCTGTCGACGGCGCGCGACATCGGCGACCCCGGCGTCGATGCGGTGTTCGGCCACGGCCTGCTCGACATTCAGGCGGCGCTGTCGCCGGTCAACCCGGTGCTCGTCACGCCGACCGGCGTCGCGGTGCCGCTCGGGCAGGCGACCGTCGTGCTGCCATCGGCGCTCGGCACCGGCGCGATCACGCGACGGCTCGGCGCGATCACCATCCTCGACCGGTTCGGGCGCGACTTTGCCGTCAACGCGGCCGCGCTGGTGCAGCACGCCGAGGCGATCGGCCAGGTCCGCGGGCTGGTCGCGTCATATCAGGGGCGGCACAGCAATGTCGCGGCGCAAGGCAATGTCGTTGCGGTCACCGACGTGCAGTTCGCCGATGGACCCGTTCGCGACGGCGAACCGCGCGCCTGGCTGACCGGCGGCGCGGTCGCGGTGACGCTCGGCAGCACGCAGTTCGAGCTGACGCAGGGGCGCAGCCCGTGGTCGGGGGCGAGCGCGGCGGGGCTTGGGCCGCAGGTGGCGGCGCTCAACGCCTATGCGCCCGCCGCCGCAACCGCGCTGCGTACCACGCTCGCCACCGGGTCGGGCACGCTGACCTTCGACGCGGGCACCGGCAGCGCGGCGGCGTTCCGCAGCTTCGGTGCCACCAGCGTGCGCACCGCGGCGCTGCATTGGGGGCGCGGCAGCTGGAGCCTTGGCGGGGGCATCGTCGCCGAAAACGGCGCGCTGTTCGGCAGCCGATCGTCGGGCGCGTTCGACCTTGGCACCGGTGCCGACACCGTGTTCGGCGAGGCGCATTTCGATCGCAGCGTCGGCAGCTGGCAGCTGAGCGGCTATGGCTCGGTCGGCGTCACGCGCGTCCACGGCAGCAACGCCTCGCTGCTGTCGGCACCGTCGGCACTGACCACGACGCGCTTCGGCTTCGAGGCGGCGCGCGCGTGGGGGCCGGCGCTGATCAGCCTCGGCATCGCGCAGCCGCTCAACGTCGAGCGCGGGTCGGCGACGCTGGCATGGAGCAGCGGGTATAATCTGGCGGCGCGCGCGCTGACCTTCCAGTCCGAACGCGTCAGCCTGAACGGCGACCGGCAGCTGCTCGGCACGGTCGGGATCAGCCGCGGCGCGTTCCGGCTGGGCGTGGTGCAGGGGCTGCTGCGCCCCGAAACCGGCGCGGTCGCAAGCTATGCGATGCGGTTCTAGCGCGTCAGCGGATCGAGCACGGTGTCCTTGGCGACCTCGAGCGTCTTGGGATAATCGACGGTATAGTGCAGCCCGCGGCTTTCCTTGCGCGCGCGCGCCGACCGCACGATCAGGTCGGCAACCTGCACGAGGTTGCGCAGCTCGATCAGGTTCGGCGTCACGCGGAAGTTGCCGTAATAATCCTGAACTTCCTTGCGCAGCAGTTTGACGCGGTGCGCGGCGCGCTCGAGCCGCTTGGTCGAGCGGACGATGCCGACATAGTCCCACATGAACCGCCGCAGCTCGGCCCAATTGTGGCTGACGACGACTTCCTCGTCCGAATCGGTGACGCGGCTGTCATCCCACGCGCGCACCGGCGGCGGCGCTTCGCTGCTGTTCCAGCCCGACTTGATCGCCTCCGCGCACGCCTGCCCGAACACGAGGCATTCGAGGATCGAGTTCGACGCCAGCCGGTTTGCGCCGTGCAGCCCCGATTGCGTCACCTCGCCGACGCCGTACAGCTCGGGCAGATCGGTCCGGCCCGCAAGGTCGACGAGCACGCCGCCGCAGCTGTAATGCGCCGCCGGCACCACCGGGATCGGCTGCACCGTGCAGTCGATGCCAAGCTCGAGCAGCCGCGCGTGGATCGTCGGGAAATGATGGACGATGAAGTCGGCATCGAGGTGCGTCATGTCGAGCAGGACATGGCTTAGGCCCAGCCGCTTCATTTCGGCGTCGATCGCGCGCGCCACCACGTCGCGCGGCGCAAGCTCCATGCGTTCGGGGTCATAGCGGCCCATGAAGCGGCTGCCGTCGGGCAGTTTGAGCTGCCCGCCCTCGCCGCGCATCGCCTCGGTAATCAGATAGTTTTTGACCGTCGGGTGGAACAGGCAGGTCGGGTGGAACTGGTTGAATTCCATGTTCGAGACGCGGCAGCCAGCGCGCCACGCCATCGCGATGCCGTCGCCGGTCGAGCCGTCGGGATTGGTCGAATATTGATAGACGCGGCTGGCACCGCCCGTCGCGAGCACCACGGCGCGCGAGACGAAGCGTTCGACGCTGCGCGTGTCGGCGCTCCACGCATAGACTCCGTGGCAGCCGCGCGTCGCAAAACGCTGCCCCTCGACATGTGCCGAGGTGATGAGGTCGACCGCGACATGGCCGGTCACCAGCGTGATGTTCGGATTGGCCTGCGCGGCGCGTTCGAGCGCCTTTTGCACCGCCCAGCCGGTCGCGTCGTCGACATGGACGATGCGCCGGTGGCTGTGCCCGCCCTCGCGCGTCAGGTGGAAGCGTTCGGAAACCGTCTCGCCGGCGTTGAACGGCACGCCGAGTTCGGCAAGCCGGTCGATCGCGCGCGCCGCGTTCTCGACGACGAACTCGACCGTCGCGCGGTCGTTGAGGCCGCCCCCGGCGATCATCGTGTCGTCGATATGGCTTTCAAACGTGTCGCCGGCCTCGAGCACCGCAGCGATGCCGCCCTGCGCCCACGCGGTCGACCCGGCGGAAATATCGCCCTTCGACAGCACCGCGACGCGCAGGTGATCGGCAAGGTTGAGCGCCGTGGTCAGACCGGCGGCTCCCGACCCGACGACCACGACATCGAACATCCGCGCTTCGGCGGGCGCGCGCTTAGCCATCGGTGCGGGTCAGCTGCAAGAATACATCCTCAAGATCGGCTTCCTGTGTCGAAACATCGACGACGCCGACGCCCGCTTGGGTTAGCCGGTGCAGGATCTCGCCCGCCTGCGTTTCGCGTTTGTCATAGGTAATGCCGAGCGCGCGCGGCCCTTTGAGCACGGCGCGGTCGCCCAGCCCCGGCGGCACTTCGGTCAGGTCGGCGTCGGTGGTCACCAGCAGCACCTTGTCCTGCGCGGTCGCCAGCAGCGTCGAGGTCAGGTCGTTCGCCACCACCGCGCCTTGGTTGACGATCGCGATGCGGTCGCACAGCGCCTCGGCCTCTTCGAGGTAGTGCGTCGTCAGCACCACCGTCGTGCCGCCGGCATGCAGCTCGCGGATATAGTCCCAAAGCTGCTGGCGCAGTTCGATATCGACGCCCGCGGTCGGCTCGTCGAGCACCAGCACCGGCGGGTTGTGGACCAGCGCCTTCGCCACCAGCAGACGCCGCTTCATGCCCCCCGACAACGTCCGCGAGCCGACGTGCGCCTTGTCCTCAAGCCGGACCGCGCGCAGGATTTCCATCGTCCGGCGCTGCTTGGGCGGCACGCCGTACAGCCCGGCCTGCAGTTCGAGCGTTTCGAACGGCGTGAAAAACGCATCGAACAGGATTTCCTGCGGGACGATGCCGATCGACGCCTTGGCGTTGCGCGGGTGCTCGTCGATATCGAAGCCCCAGATCGTCGCCGCGCCGCTGGTCTTGTTGACCAGTCCGGCGAGGATGTTGATTAGCGTCGACTTGCCCGCGCCGTTCGGCCCGAGCAGCCCGAACATGCTGCCGCGCGGGATTTCGAGACTGACGCCGGCGAGCGCGCGTTTGCCGCCGGCGTAGGTCTTTTCGAGGTTGCGGACCGAGATCGCCGACGAGCTGTTCATGCGCTGCGGGATAGACCCGGCGGCTGCATGCGGCAAGGGTACCGCGACATCAGAACCGATAGACGCCCTCCACCCCGAACAGCCGCGGCTGCGCGCGAATGAACGTCGGAATCCCGAACGCACCACCGGTGTTGCCCGCGTCGATCAGGTAGTTGCGATCGAGCAGATTGGTCGCATAGCCGAGCAGCTGCCATTTCGCGCCCGGCGACTGGATCCCGGCGCGCAGGTTCACCAGCGTCACCGGCCCCTGATAAATGTCGGGCTTGTTCGGCAGTTCGAAGAACAGCCCGCCGCGATAGGTGACCGTCGGCGTCGCGAACAGTTCGAAGCGGTCGGTCAGCGGCAGCGTCAGCGTGCCGCCGATCGCCGCCTGATATTCGGGCTGCAGCCGGAAGCGGTTGCCCGAATAGGCCGGGTAGGACGCGTTCTTGTCGACGCGAGCGTCGATGTACGAGCCATTGGCAAAGACGCTGAGGTGGCTGCCGAGCTGCGCGGCGATGTCGGCCTCGACGCCCTTGTTGGTGGCGTTGCCCGCGCTGACCGTCAGGTTCGGGCCGCCGGCCTGCACCACCGAGACCTGGAAGCCGTGGTATTTCTCGTAATAGACGCCGACGCTGCCGGTGACGCGGCCGAGCGCGAGCTTGACGCCGCCTTCGTAGTTGGTGACTTTTTCCTCGGCAACATCGGTGCGCAGCGGTGCCGGGCCGGTCGCGGTTTTCTGCGAGCTGAGCTGGACGACGGGCGAACGCCGCCCCTTCGAATAGGTCAGGTAGACATTGGCGAACGGCGTCGCCTTCCACAGCAGGTTGGCGCGCGGCAGCACCGCCTGATAACTGCCCTGCGCGGTATAGGTCTGCCCGGCGGTGTCGACCTGCGGCAGCAGCGGCGCGCGGGTAATCACCGAATTCGGCGCAAAGGCGAAATAGCCGCTCTGCCGCTTTTCGATCAGCACGCGCGCGCCTGCCGTCAGTTCGAGCGTGGTCACCGGCACATAGGTGCCGTCGATGAAGAACGAATAGGTATCGATCACCGCCGAGTTCTTGAACGTCGAGGTGTACGGCAGCACCGTCGCGGCGCCGCGCGTCAGCAGCGCGGTCGCCTGCGCGGCGGTCACCACGCCTGCCGGATTGATGCACGGTAGCCCGGGGATCAGCCGCGCCGCGCACTGCAGGTAGGTGCCTTCCTCGGTCGAGAACGGCACGCGCTGCGAGCCGGTTTCGTGGAAAAAGTTGAACCCGGCAAAGCCGCGGAATTTCTCGGTGTCGTAGTTGACGCGCGCCTCGGCGCTGGTCTGCTGGCCACGCGAATCCTCGGCGAATTCGAGATACCACGCCTGCGTGCCGTCGGCGTCGAAGACTTCGTTGCTATCGAAGCTGCGATGCCCGGCGATCACGGTATAGCTGAACGGTCCGTCGGGGGTCCATTTCGCGGTCAGGTTGATGTCATAGACATTGCGCAGCAGCCCCGGCTGGTCACCGCCGAGCACCGCGGCGCTGAGCGGCGAGCCCGAAACCTCGGCGAAGCTATAGCTCGAGGTCGTGCCCCCGGTCGGCGCATAGGTCCGCGACTTGAACGCCGTGCCGGGCGCGCGCTGGCCGTCATAGGTCGCAACGAGGTCGACCAGCACATCGTCCTTCTGATAGCGCAGCGAGCCGCGCGCGCCATATTGGCCCTGCCCGTTCAACGCATCGCGCTTCGGGCCGTTGGGCGTCTGCGACCCCGGCGAACCCGCGATATTGGGGACGATGCCGTCGCGCAGCTTGACCGCGAACGCCAGCCGCGCGCTCCACACGCCGCTGCCGCCGGTGATATAGCCGTCGAACTTGCGCTGGTTATAATTGCCGAACGCCGCGCGCAGCTCGCCCGCCAGCTCCTGCTGCGGCTTGGCGGTGATGACGCTGACCGCGCCGATCGCGGCCGCCGTGCCGAACAGCGTTGCCTGCGGGCCCTTGATCACCTCGACGCGTTCGATGTCGTACAGGTCGAAATAGCTGCCGCGCGACCGGCTGGCGTCGATGCCGTTGAGATACACCGTCACCGCGGGCGACCCCTGCGACGATCCCGAATCCGAGGTGATGCCGCGGATCACGAAGCCGGGGTTGTTCGGGCTCTGCTCCTGAACGTTGAGGCCCGGCACATAGGCCGACAGCTGGTCGAACTGCGTCACGCCGATGTCGCGCAGCGTCTTGCCCGAATAGGCGCTGATCGTGATCGGCACGGTGCTGAGCTTTTCGCTGCGCTTTTCGGCGGTCACCGTGATCTCGTCGAACGCGCCCGCGTCGGCGGCGGCAAGGCTTGCGGTTTGCGCCAGTGCCGGCGCCGAAATCAGCACCAGCGTGCCGAGCAATAAGGATTTCATCATTATGTCCCCGAGTGTCGATTGTTCGCAGCTGCAGCATGGATGTGACACGCGGATTGCGGCGCGGTGACAGCTTGGTGTCAGGCTTTCGCGGTGCGCGCGGCTTTGCTAGGGGGATTGGCCTATGGACAGCATTCCCCCGCCCGAGGTCGTTTTTGTCGCAGGCACCCGCGTGGCGTGCGACGGCGAGGAGGCCGGCGTTACCGGCGGCGGCCATCCGCGCGTCTGGCTGCAGCTCGGCCCGAGCGGCTTTGCCGATTGCGGCTATTGCGACCGGCGCTTCGTGCAGACGGGCGGCCCGGCGGACCGCCGGTGACGCGCGCCGCGCTCGCGCTGCTGCTGCTCGCGGCAAGTGCGCGCGCCGCGCCGCCCGAAACGCTCAGCTATACCGCTGCGCCGCAGCCGTTTGCGCGGATCGAGATCAAGCACACGCCGCTGACGGCGCGTCTCGCGCTCGGCTTCGACAGGGCGCTGCTGCTCAACCTCGCGCCGGCGGCGAGGGCCAATCTCAAACCGTTTCCGATCATCGGCAAGGCGACCGTCAAAAACCGCCTGATTCCCGGCGGCGAGGCGACGCTGCGCGGCAATTTATACGACGTCGCCGCGAGCGGTCACAAAGCCGTGACGGTGCCGACATTGTGGGTCGACAAGGACATTGCCGACGATGCCGATGGCGTGCTGTCGGTGTTTGCCTTGAACGCCGACCATGTCGTGATCGTCCAGCCCGCCGCGCCCGCCGGGGGCAGCGTCTATAGCGTGCCGCGCGACGGCCGCAGCGATTCGGCGACCACGGTGACCGTCGGCGGCGAAAAGCTGCGGGTCATTTTCGACCTGCGCTCGCCGCATACGATCATGAGCGCGGTTGCCGCGCGCGCTGTCGAGACGGCGGGGCTGGTGCGCCGCGGCGGCACGGTCGGGCTGTGGGAACCGTTCCCCAGGGTCGCGCTGCCGTTCGAAACGCTGGTGCCGACGCCGGGGGCGACGCTGCTCGGGCTGCCACTGCTCGCCCCGGCAGCACGCGTTACCGAGGCGCGCGCCAAGGAACTCGACGCCGCCGCGCACGCCGGCACCAGCACCGCCGAAGATCAGGAAGACGCGATCGTCGTCACCGCCGCGCGCAAACAAAAAAAGGGCAACGCGTGGGTCATCATCGGCCGCGACGTGACCAGCCGCTGTTCACGCATCGAACTCGACCGTCCGGGCGCGCGCTGGGTGATGACCTGCAATTTCGGGACGCCGTCCTGACGCCCCGAAATTGCTGCGTCAGCCCGGTCAGGCCGCGACTGTCACCAGCCCCCGGACTTGCCGACGCCGAACGCTGCCGACAAGACCAAACCCAACGATCATCAGCGCCCAAGTCGCCGGCTCGGGAACCGCGCCGACCCCGCCGCCGCCACCGCCGCCACCTGTTCCGGTAATACCGCCGACATGCGAGCTCACGACGACGCCGCAGGCACCACCGCAATAAGAATTACCGGCGACGGTTGTCCGATAACCGAGCGCAGGATCGTAAAGGAGGGTCATTTCGATTCCTGAGCTTCTGACGGTGGCTTCATAAACCAATTTTGAATCGACAGGTGAACGGGCAAGTACATAAATAACAAACGCCGATATAGCGCCGGTGCTATCAGTATCAACGTTGATTCGTGACAACGTATTGCTGTTGATATAGCCAGCAAATCGCTCGTTAGTTCCTTTGTAGTCGGCAAGCGTGAATTTCGAAAGTGCCGTACTGTTTGTTACCAAAAGGTCGATGACATTGCCGTCATAGCCGTTCTCGACTCCAGCAACCCCAAGACCATAGCTTTTGTTCGGTGCCAGCGCATTTGCGACCGTGAAGTCGAAGGTAAAGGGGCCGCTGAGATCGTTGAAAAAACCAGAGTTTACATGGTTGATGCCACTGTCGGCGAAATGATACGTCACGTCGGCGAATGCTGCCGCAGGCACCATCGTTGATGCGAATGCCGCGGCGATCGCCGCCCGAACCCAAGTGCTTCTGAAATCCATTGAAATGACCCCTGCGACCGCGGCTTGCGGCTGCCGATCGATACCGACACCGCGCGGCAACCGGCATCCCCTGTTCAGGGTAGCGACCCCGCGACATGGTGGCGGCTGCGCCCGCGTCCCGGCGCGCGGTCGATTGACATTATTGTCTTATATGGTACATTTTGACGCTGATGATAGTCGCATGCCCTCCCCCACTGTCGCAGCCGCCAAAGGGTGTCGCTGAAGGCTCGCGAACGTCGGCGAGCGTATCGACAAGCATCTGCAACCCGTTTTGGTCATCGAATTTGCATTTCGCCGAGAGCGCGCCAGTAAAGTTAGGGGGTTTAGCGGTCCGGGGCCGCGCGGCCTGCGGCATCATCGGCGATCGCGCCAATTCCCTTCAGCGCCGTGCCACCCTATATCGGTCGCATGACCAGTCTTGACCCCGCCACGATCTTCTACCGCGACACCGAGCTTGACCCGGGCCGCACCGAACGCATCGTTGCGCAGGCGCTGCACGGCTGCGACGACGGCGAGCTGTACCTGCAATATGCGCTGTCGGAGAGTTTTTCGTTCGACGACGGGCGGCTGAAGGCGGCGACCTTCGATACCACGCAGGGCTTCGGCCTGCGCGGCGTGGCGGGCGAGACCACCGCGTTCGCGCATGCCAACGAACTGTCCGACGCCGCGATCGCGCGCGCTGCCGAGACGGTGCGCGTCGTGCGCGACGGTCATGGCGGCACGCAGGCGCTGGCCCCGGCGCGCACCAATGCGCGGCGCTATACCGACGCCGATCCGCTGTCGGCGATCCCGTTTGCGAAAAAGGTCGCGCTGCTGCAGGCGATCG
The DNA here is from genome assembly GCA_038225475.1 of Sphingomonadales bacterium. Lineage (GTDB taxonomy): Bacteria > Pseudomonadota > Alphaproteobacteria > Sphingomonadales > Sphingomonadaceae > Polymorphobacter_B. The sequence goes on along the minus strand of JBBRRA010000013.1, from coordinate 4,322 downwards.
ACGCCGCGGCGCGCGCCCGCGATCCGCGCGTCGTGCAGGTTTCCGCGAGCCTGGTCGGCAGCTGGTCGGTGGTCGAAATCATCCGCGCCGACGGCAGCCATGCCCGCGATGTCCGCCCGCTGGTGCGGCTCAATGTGCAGATCGTCGCCGCCAGCGGTGACCGGCGCGAAACCGGGTCGCACGGGCTGGGCGGGCGCTACCTGTACGACGATCTGTTCGAGCCCGCGACGTGGAACGGCGCGATCGATTCCGCGCTGGCGCAGGCGCTGGTCAATCTCGAAGCGGTCGATGCGCCGGCGGGCGAAATGACCGTCGTGCTCGGCCCCGGCTGGCCCGGGATTTTGCTCCACGAAGCGATCGGCCACGGCCTTGAAGGCGATTTCAACCGCAAGGGCACCAGCGCGTTTTCGGGGCGCATCGGCGAACGCGTCGCCGCAGCCGGCGTCACCGTGGTCGACGACGGCAGCCTCGACAACCGGCGGGGCTCGCTGACCATCGACGACGAGGGCACGCCGACCAGCCGCACCGTGCTGATCGAGGACGGCATCCTGAAAGGGTACATGCAGGACCGGCTCAACGCGCGGCTGATGGGCGTGGCCGCGACCGGCAACGGCCGCCGCGAAAGCTATGCGCACGCGCCGATGCCACGCATGACCAACACCTTCATGCTGGGCGGCACCGAAGACCCCGGCGAAATTCTCAGCCGCGCCAAATCGGGCATTTACTGCCGCAGCTTCGGCGGTGGCCAGGTCGACATCACCAGCGGCAAGTTCGTGTTCACCTGCACCGAAGCGTACCGGATCGAAAACGGCCGCCTTGGCGCACCGATCAAGGGGGCGACGCTGATCGGCAATGGTCCCGACGTGCTGACGCGCGTCAAGGCGATCGGTAACGACCTTGCACTCGATGAAGGCGTCGGTACCTGCGGCAAGGGCGGGCAGTCGGTTCCCGCCGGTGTCGGGCAGCCGACGCTGCTGATCGAAGGACTGACCGTTGGCGGCACGGCGACCTGATGGACAGCGGTGCGCCCGGCTCAGCGCGGCTCCCAGAACGACCACAGGCAGGCCACGCCGAGCACCGACGCGGTGCATTCGGCGGCGGTTTCGGCCAGCGCGCGGTCGCCGTGCATGAACAGCGCCAGCGTTACGACGCCACCGGCAAGCACGACATGCCAAAGCGAACTGGTAACGGCCATCGACGAACTCCACTTGAATTATCGGTGGGGTATCACGGCCAAAAACGCCTTGTCCAACTTTCTTAATCTCAGTTAATTTAATCTTTAAGCCGGGCGCTATAACCCCGCGAAGCAAAGGTAATTCCGCGTGGCGCTTGTCGAAGTCGAAACGCTGTACGACCGGATGGCAGCCGAGATCGCCCGCGCGCGACTCGAAACCGCGGGCATCGATGCGGTGCTGTTCGACGCCGGCATCGCCTCGTTGATCGGCGGTGGATTGTCGGGCGTGCGCGTCATGGTCGACGCCACCGATGCCGCCGCGGCGCGCGCGCTGCTGAAAGATTTCACATGAGGCTGGCGCTCGCGCTGGGCGGCGGAGCGGGGCTCGGCTGGGCACATATCGGCGTGCTGCGGGCGCTTGCCGAACGCGGCGTCACGATCGACGCGGTCTCGGGAACATCGATCGGTGCGCTGGCCGCCGTGTGTGCGGCGAGCGACCGGCTCGACGTGCTCGAAACCATCGCGCGGTCGGCGAACCTGCGCAAGGTGGTGCGCTATCTCGATTTCGACCTGCGCCGCGGCTCGCTGCTTGGCGGGCGCGCCGTGACGCGCGAACTGCGGCGGCATTTCGGCGCGCTGCGCATGGAGCAGCTCAGCATCCCCTGCGCCGTGGTCGCCGCCGACCTGGTATCGGGCGAGGCCGTCGTGCTGAGCCGTGGCAGTGTCGTCGATGCGGTGCGCGCCTCGATTGCCATTCCGGGAATCTTTCCGCCGGTCCGCCAGCTTGGCCAGCTGCTCGTCGACGGCGGCGTCCTGGTGCCGGTGCCGGTGCGCGCGGTTCGCGACCTGAGCACCGCGCCGGTCGTGGCGGTCAATCTGCAGGATGATTATCACCGCCGCGCCGCGATCAGCCTGCCGATCGACAAGCGCGTGCTGACGCCGATGCGGGTCGGGCGCGCAGGCATCAGCCTGTTGATGACGCAGCTTGCGCGCCAGTCGCTCGCGCTCGACCCGCCCGACCTCGAGCTCGCGCTGCCGGTCGGGCACGTCCATGTGCGCAATTTCACGCGCGCCTCGGAACTGATCGATATCGGCGCGGCAGCAGTCGACGCCGCATGGCCGGCGATCGCGGCACTGACCGAAGCCCCGCCGCTTAACAAACGGGCATAGCAGCACCGCTGCCGCTTATTTCAGCAGCGGTGCTGTTGGATTTGCTGCGATGCAACAGCGCAGGCGCGCTTGGCACGGCTCATGCAACGCACAACGGTGCAGGGGCCGGGAGGGCAGCCGTGAAGTTGATCATCGCCGTTATCAAACCATTCAAACTCGACGAGGTGCGCGAGGCGCTGACGACAGTCGGCGTCCAGGGCATGACCGTTTCCGAGGTCAAGGGCTTCGGTCGCCAAAAGGGCCAGACCGAAATCTACCGTGGCGCCGAATACACCACCAACATGGTGCCCAAGCTCAAGCTGGAAATCGTCGTCGACGACGCCGTCGCCGCGCAGGTGATCGAGATGATCCAGCAAACCGCGCACACCGGCAGCATCGGTGACGGCAAGATCTTCACGCTCGAGGTTACCGGCGCGGTCCGCATCCGCACCGGCGAAACCAACGAAACCGCACTGTAAGGGGGCGCACAGCGATGAACCGCAACACTGTAACCGGCGCGAGCCTTGCCCTTCTGGGCGGGGCCGCGCTTTTGATCGCGGGGCCGGCGCTCGCGCAGGCCGCCGCCACCGTCGCCGCTGCCACGCCGCCAGCACCCGTGCCCAATAAGGGCGATACCAGCTGGATGCTGGTTTCGACCGCGCTGGTGCTGATGATGTCGGTCCCCGGCCTCGCCTTATTCTATGGCGGCCTGGTCCGCACCAAGAACATGCTCAGCGTGCTGACGCAGGTGTTCATGATCGTCGCGATCGTGTCGCTGCTGTGGGTTACCTATGGTTATTCGATGGCGTTCACCAGCGGCGGCACCGGCCCGCTCGCGCCGTTCGTCGGCAGTTTCGACAAGCTGTTCCTGAAGGGCGTCACCTCGGACTCGGTCGCCGCGACTTTCTCGAACGGCGTCGTCATCCCCGAATATGTCTATGTCGCATTCCAGATGACGTTTGCCTGCATCACGCCGGCGCTGATCATCGGTGCATTCGCCGAACGGGTAAAGTTCTCGGCGCTGATGGTATTCATGGTGCTGTGGGTGACGGTGGTTTACTTCCCGATCGCGCATATGGTCTGGTACTGGCCCGGCCCCGACGCGCTCAAGGCCACGCCGACCGACGTCGGCAAGGCGTTCAGCTGGGGCGTCCTCGACTTCGCCGGCGGCACTGTCGTTCACATCAACGCCGGCATCGCGGGCCTTGTCGGCTGCCTGATCATCGGCAAGCGCACCGGCCACGGCAAGGAGGCGATGCCGCCGCACTCGCTCGTCATGACCATGATCGGTGCAAGCCTGCTGTGGGTCGGCTGGTTCGGGTTCAACGCCGGATCGAACCTCGAATCGAACGGTGTCACCGGGGTCGCTTTCCTCAATACTTTCGTCGCCACCTCGGCAGCGGCGGTATCGTGGGTGCTCGTCGAACATCTCGCCAAGGGTAAGCCGAGCCTGCTCGGTGGCGTTACCGGCGCTGTTGCCGGCCTCGTCGCGGTCACGCCTGCAAGCGGCTATGCCGGACCGATGGGCTCGATCGTGCTCGGCCTGCTCGTCTCGCCGGTGTGCTATTTCTTCTGCACCTTTGTGAAGGACAAGTTCAAATACGACGATGCGCTCGATGTCTTCGGGGTGCACTGCATCGGCGGCATCGTCGGCGCGATCCTGACAGGTGTCCTTGCGGCCCCTGCCCTCGGCGGCCAGGGCATTCTCGACTACACCGTCATTCCCGCCGTGCTGCCCAAGACGCCGTATGACTACGTCGGGCAGGTCATCACGCAGTGCAAAGGCGTGCTGTTGACACTGGCATGGTCGGGGATCGGCTCGGCCATCCTGTTCGTCCTCGTCGACAAGACCATGGGTCTGCGCCCGACGATCGATGCCGAGCGCGAAGGCCTCGACATCACCGAACATGGCGAACGCGCGTACAATTATTGATTTAACAGTTCCTCCCCAAGGAAAACACACTGGCCCGGTGGCGCAATCCACCGGGCCTTTTTTTAT
>JBBRRA010000012.1:0-61404 GCA_038225475.1 Sphingomonadales bacterium | reverse complement strand
GAGGTCACCACCGCCTGATCGACGACGACAACGATATGAAGAGGGCCCCGATCGGGGCCCTCTTCATATCGTCAGGCCCGCATCAACAATGGCCTGCTTTTACTCCGCCCCGCTGGCCTGGAATCCGACCGGCGTTGACACTTCAGTCCGGTGGCACTGGCCGCCCCGGCGCTGTCGCCCGACGCAGCGCCCGATTACACGCAGGACGTGAACTGGCTGTGCCGTCCGGGCCGCGCCGATGCCTGCGCCGCCGATATTGCTACGACGAGCATCACGGCGGGCGGCAAGGCGACGGTGGCGACGCTGCCGACCGCCGCCAAGCCCGCGACCGATTGCTTTTACGTCTATCCGACGGTGTCGATGCAGCCGACGCCGAACAGCAACCTGACGATCGACATGGCGGAAACCAATGTCGCGCGCGTGCAGTTTGCGGCGTTCCGGAACGTCTGCCGGACGTTTGCGCCGATGTACCGCCAGGTGACGATCAAGGCGCTGCGCGACGTGCTGTCGGGTCAGCCGAACAACGCCGACCGGGTCATGGCCTATCGTGATGTCGTCGCGGCGTGGAACGATTATCTGGCGCGCGACAACGGTGGCCGCGGCGTCATCCTGATCGGGCACAGCCAAGGGTCGGGGCTGATCAAGGCGCTTATCCATAATGAAATCGAGGCCAAGCCGGCGGCGGCGCGCGTCATCGCCGCCTACATCCCCGGCAACAACGTGCTGGTGCCGGTGGGCAAGGACGTCGGCGGCGATTTGAAGTCGATGCCGCTGTGCCACGCCGCGACGCAGACCGGCTGCGTCGTCAGCTATGTCTCGTTCCGCGACGGGATGACACCGCCCGCCGATAGCCGCTTCGGGCGGACGACGGCGCCGGGGATGGAAGTCGCGTGCACCAACCCGGCGCGGCTGGCGGGCGGGCGGGCGCCGCTGGCGGCGATGCTGCCGGCTGCGATCGATATCGTCGATAACGCCGCGCCGACGCTCAGTTGGGCCAAGGGCGTCACCGTCGCCACGCCGTTCGTGGCGCTGCCCGGATTGCTGACCGCCGAGTGCGTGACCGTCGACGGCGCACATGTGCTGGCGGTCCGCACCGAAGTCGAGCCGAAGGGGCCGCGCACCGACCATATCGGCGGCGATGTGCTGTACAACGGCAAGGTCGTGCCGGGGTGGGGGCTGCATCTGATCGACGTCAACGAGGCGCTCGGCAACCTTGTAACATTGGCGCGCGACCAGTCGGCGGCGTGGACGGCGGCACACCCGTAACGAAAACCCGCCGCCGGAGTTTTTTGTTGCGCTGCGGAAATATTGCGAATTGAATGCCGTCATCGCCCTGGGGAGGGAGGCAACGCAGCATGACGGGGAATGGCATGATTACGCGCAGGGGGCTTTTGGGCCGGATCGGCATGGTTGGCGGCGCAGGGGCGCTGGCGGCGGCGATGCAATCGGTCGGGCTGTTCGGCAGCGGAGCCGCCACGGCGTTGCCGGTGTTGCCGCCCGATTTCGGCAAGGGCCGCCGGGTGATCGTGCTCGGTGCGGGGATCGCCGGGCTGGTGTCGGCGTACGAGCTGCAGCAGGCGGGGTTCGACGTCACCGTGCTCGAGGCGCGCGCCCGCGTCGGTGGCCGGGCGTGGACGGTTCGCGACGGCGACCAGATCGACATGATCGGCGAGCCGGTGCAGAAAGCGCGCTTTTCGCAGGGGATTTACTTCAACGCCGGACCGGCACGGCTGCCCAGTTTCCATCAGGGCATGCTCGGCTATGCCAAAAAGTTCGGCGTGCCGCTCGAAGTCGAAGTCAATTCGAGCCGGTCGGCCTATATCGCCGCGCCCGGCAACCGGATCCGCATGCGGGCGGCGGTCAACGACACGCGCGGCTATATCTCCGAATTGCTCAGCAAGGCGATCAATCAGGGGGCGCTCGATCAGGCGGTGACACCGGCGGAAAAAGCCAAGCTGTTGCCGTTCCTTAAATTCTACGGCGACCTCGACGACAAGGCGGCGTTTACCGGGACGGCGCGGTCGGGCTTTGCGACGCCGCCGGGCGCGGGCGTGTCGAGCTTTGAAACCCCCGCCAAGCCCGTGCCGCTCGATACCTTGCTCGACAACCCGCAGTTGCCGATGACCATGTTCGAGGACGTGATTTACATGCAGGCGACGATGTTCCAGCCGGTCGGCGGCATGGACCAGATCGCGGTCGGCATCGAACGCAACCTGACCCGGCGCGCCGTGCGACGCGCAGTGGTGCAGCGCATCCGCCATTCGGCAACCGGCGTCGAAGTGGCCTATGCCGACGGGCCGGGCGGCACCGTCCAGACCGTCACCGGCGACTATCTGGTGTGCACGATCCCGTTCCCGGTGCTTGCCACGATCGATAATGATTTCCCGGCTGCCTATAAGGCGGCGATCGCCGGGGTCGCGTATGACTATTCGAACAAGATCGCGTTCGAAGCGCCGCGCTTTTGGGAAGCCGATCAGATTTATGGCGGCATCACCTTCGTCGGCGGTGAAACCACGATGATCTGGTATCCGTCGGTCGGGTTGCATAGCGACCGCGGCATGCTGCTCGGCTGCTACACATCGGGCCAGCGCGCGCAGGTGGCCCAGCAGAAATCGCTGCCCGATCAGATTGCAGCGGCGCGCGCCGCGATCGAGATGGTACACCCGGGCCATAGCGCCGAATGCGTCGACCCGCTCGTCGTCAACTGGCACAAAATCCCGTACAGCTTGGGGCCGTGGCCAGCGTGGAACGGCGTTTCGACCAACCCGCAGGAGGGGCATATCACCAAGCCCGGATTTCGGCTGCTGTGCGAACCGACCGGGCGCGTCGCGTTCGCCAGCGCCGCACTCAGCCAGACGCCGGGCTGGCAGGAGGGCGCGGTCCAGTCGGCGCACGCCGCCGTCGCGGCGTTGGCGGCACAGGTCAGCGCGCGCGCCTTGGTCGAGCCGACGCGCTCGGCTGCATGATGCCCGACCGGGAGCTGACGCTGCGCGCCGCAACCGCAGGCGATGTGCCGCGGCTCGAAACCTTGATTGCCGCGTCGGCGCGCGCGCTCGGCACGGGCTTCTACACCGAGGCCGAAACCGAGGCTGCGATCGCGCACGTCTTCGGCGTCGATTCGGAGCTGGTCGCCGACGGCAGTTACCTTGTGGCGATGGCGGGCGAAGACTTTGCCGGCTGCGGCGGCTGGAGCCGCCGCGCGACGCTGTTCGGCGGCGACCGGTTCGCCGGGCGGGCGAGCGGCGTGCTCGATCCGGCGCATCAGGCCGCCAAAATCCGCGCGTTTTTCGTCGCCCCGGCGTTCACCCGTCGCGGTGTCGCAAAAGCCCTGCTGAGCGCCTGCGAAAGCGCCGCAGCGGCAGCGGGGTTTGCCTCGACCGAGCTGATGGCAACGCTGCCGGGCGTGCCCTTCTATTTGGCCAATGGCTATCAGCCCGACGGCGAGACAACGCTCGATCTGGGCGGTACTCCGGTCCGTTTCGTGCCGATGCACAAAGCGCTGCGGTGACCGGGCGCGGCTTTCATTTTCCCGACACATCGTTCACTCTCGGCACACGCCACAGGGAGCAGCTCATATGACGAGACTTGGCATCGCAGCGGCAGCATTGGCGGGGATGGTCGTCGCATCGGGCGCGGCGTCGGTATCGGCGGGCGAGATCGTGCGGCACCTCAATCCGCCGCCGGCAATCATTCTGAACAGCGTGACGGTGCCGCCGACGGCCGAAATCCTGATGCTGAGCGGGCAGCTCGCATCGCCGATCGACCCCGCCAAGACCGACAGCATCGAGGCGTATGGCGACACGCGCACGCAAACCATCAGCACGTTCAACAAGATCAAGGCGGCGCTCGCCAAGCAGGGCTATGCGATGTCGGACGTCGTCAAGCTGACGGTGTTTGTCGCGGGCGATCCCAAGCTGGGCGGCAAGATGGATTTCGCCGGGTTCAACGAAGGGTATAAGCAGTTCTTCGGGACCGCGGAGAACCCCAACCTCGTCGCCCGGTCGACCGTCCAGGTCGCAGCGCTCGCCGGGCCCAATTTTCTGATCGAGATCGAGGCCACGGCCGCCAAAACTCCCAAGCCCTGAACGGCTTTGCGGGCCCGCGCGCGCATGGCATAACGACGCGCATGAAGTTGAGCGTTCTCGACCAGACCCCGATCCCCGAGGGGGTCAGTTGCGCCAGTGCGCTGGCGAATTCGATCGATCTGGCGCGGTTGTGCGAACGGCTCGGCTATCACCGTTACTGGGTGGCCGAGCATCATGGCTCGCCCGCACTGGCCGGTGCTGCGCCCGAGGTGCTGCTGGCGGCGATCGGCGCGGCGACGCGGACGATGCGGATCGGGTCGGGCGGCATCATGCTGCCGCATTATTCGCCGCTCAAGGTGGCCGAGACGTTCAGCCTGCTCGCTGGCCTATACCCCGGGCGCGTCGATCTGGGGCTGGGCCGCGCGCCGGGCAGCGATCAGCGGACCGCCTTTGCGCTGCAGCGCGACCGGCGGCAACACGCACCGAATGATTTCCCCAACCAGCTTGCCGAGCTGCTCGCTTATTTCGATGACAGCCTGCCCGCCGATCATCCGTTTGCCGCACTGGCGCGCACGCTTCCCGGCCGTCCCGAACTGCCCGAGGTGTGGCTGCTCGGTTCGTCCCCCGACAGCGCCGCGTGGGCGGCGGCGACCGGGCTGCCCTATTGCGTGGCGGACTTCATCAATGGGCGCGGTGCGCCGCTCGCAGCCAGCTACCGCGCGGCGTTCGAACCGTCACCACGGCTTGCCGCGCCCTATGCAATGACCGCGCTGTGGACGGTGTGTGCCGACACCGACGCCGAGGCCGAGCGCCTCGCCTCGAGCGCGCGGATGATGATGGCGCACCTGCTGGCGGGGCGTTCGATCCCGGTGCCGACCCCCGAGCGCGCGCTGGCGTGGCTTGCCGAAAACCCTCAGCCCGCACCATCCGGCCGTCGCGTCATTGCCGGATCGCCCGCTACCGTCCGGACCGGCATCGTGGCGGCAGCAGCGGAATATGGCGCCGACGAAGTGATGCTGGTCAACATCGTGCACGATCATGCCGCCCGACGGCGAAGCTATGAGCTGGTTGCCGCCGCCTTCGACGACCGCGCCGCCGCTGCATGAACTTTCCGCAGCGGACTTGCGGGAGTAACACGCGGCGCGCATCGTGGCGGTGATGCACCGGCGCAGATCAGTCCAGGCGTTCGCAGTGGCGGTTGTCGTCTCGGCATTCGGCTTTTTCGCTGGGCGGGTCGCGAGCGGGCCGGTTCCCGGCGTCGAGCTGTTTTCGCCCGGTGGATCGGTCGAACGCGTCGAACAGATCAAAATGCGCTTCACGACGCCGATGGTGGCGTTCGGCGATCCGCGCCTGCCGTCGCCGGTCGCCGGGAACTGCTCGGCCGGGGCCACCGCGCGCTGGGTCGATGCGCGCAGTTTCGCGATCGACCTGCCCGCGCCGCTCGCCGGCGGCCAGCGGTGTCGCTATTCGCTCGTCCCCGGCCTGAAGGATGCAAGCGGCGCAGCCGTTGCGCCACGCCGTTTCGATTTCGACACCGGCGGTCCCAATGTGCGCGCGACAGTTCCCGAAAGCGACGGCGGCGCAATCGAGGAGGACCAGATCTTCCTGCTTGCGCTGAATGCCGCACCGACGGCGGCGAGCGTCGCGGCGGCGGCGGCATGCCAGATCGACGGCGTCGGCGAGGCGGTGCCGCTCGACATCCTGCCGGCTGCGACGCGCGATACACTGGTCAACGCCGGCGCGCGCGATTGGCGAATGCGGCGGTTCCTGACCACGGCCGGCTGGCGGAAGGACGACGATACCACTGCCGAGAAACAGCCGCGCGCCGAGATTGCCGCAGTGCGCTGCCGTCGCGCGCTGCCTGCGGGTGGCCGTGTCGCTTTGGTCTGGGGTCGCGGGATAGCAACTGCGAACGGACTTGCGACGCTGGGTGCCAACCGGCTCGACTTCAAGGTACGACCGGCATTCAGCGCGCGGTTCGAATGCAGCCGCGCCAACCCCGCCGCTGCGTGTTCGCCGATTGCACCGCTGCGCGTCAGTTTTACCGGGCAGGTGCCGCTGGCGATGGCGCAGGCGGTGCGGCTGATCGGTCCCGATGGCAAGGCGGTGCTGCCCAAGCCAGAAACCGGCAGCCATGTGCAGACCGTCGACAGCGTCAGCTTCGTCGGTCCATTTGCCGAGAACACGCGCTTCAAGGTCGTGATGCCAGCCGCGCTGACCGACGACGCCGGCCGGGTGCTGGTCAATGCGGCGCGCTTTCCGCTCGACGTCGCCACCGCCGACGCGCCGCCGCTGGTCAAATTTGCGGGGCCGTTCGGCATTCTGGAGGCGGGGGAGGGCGGCGTCCTGCCGGTGACGCTGCGCGCGGTCGAGGCCGGCATTGCGGCGCAGGACCTCGGCCCGATCGGCGGGCGTGAAATCTCGGTCGAGCGCGATGCCGAGGTGGCGGCGTGGCTTCGCAACCTCGACCGGGCCGAGGAGCGGACCCAGGATGAAATCCCGATCGCCGGTACCAAACAGGTCAAGCGGATCGAAACCACGCGCCAAACGCCGCTGATCACCCCCGGCACGGCGGCGCACGCGCTGACCATCGCCAAGCCCGGCGGTGCGCGCGCGTTCGAAGTTGTCGGGATTCCGCTAAGGACGCGCGGCTTCCATGTCGTCGAACTGGCGTCGCCGCGGCTTGGGGCGGCGCTGCTTGGACCGGGCAAGGTGCGCTATGTGGCGACCGGCGCGCTCGTTACCGACATGGCGGTGCATTTTCAATGGGGGCGGGGCCGCAGCCTTGCGTGGGTCACGCGGCTGAGCGACGCGCGCCCGGTGGCGTCGGCCAAGATTGCGGTGCTCGATAGCTGCACCGGCGCGGAATTGTGGCGCGGCACTACCGACAGCAGCGGCCGCGCCGTGGTCGGCGACGTGCTGCCCGACCCGAGCGGCTATGGCAGCTGCCAATATGGCGAACATCCGCTGATGGTCAGCGCGCGCGCCGACGGCGACTATTCGTTCACGCTGACAAGCTGGAACAGCGGCATCCAGCCGGGCGATTTCAACCTGCCGACCGGCTATGGCTATGACCGCGCCGCATGGGTGACCGTGTTCGACCGCACGCTGCTGCGGGCCGGCGAGACGGTTTCAATGAAGCATTTCGTGCGCGCGCGGACCGACGCCGGCTTCGGCTGGGTCAAGGAAATGCCGGCAAACCCCAGCGTCGTCATCCGCCATACCGGCACCGACCAGACGTATGAACTGCCCGTCGCGTTCGACCGCCACGGCAGCGGCGAGACGGCATGGACGGTTCCCAAGGCGGCGGCGCTCGGCGAATACACCGTCGAAATCGGCGCAACCGGGGCGACCGAGCGCAAGACCTCGGGCAGCTTTACCGTCGAGGAGTTCCGGCTGCCGACGATCCGCGCCCGGGTCGCCGGTCCCAAGGAGCGCCAAGTCGCACCGGTGTCGGTGCCGCTCGATCTGACGCTCGCCTATCTGTCGGGCGGGGCGGTCGGCAAAGCACCGGTAAAACTGCGCACGCAGGTCGAACCGCGCAGCATCACGGTTCCGGATTATGACGGCTGGACGTTCGACGGCGAGCCGGTGGTTGCCGGCATCGTGCCGCTTGATGGTGGTGACGAGCCGGCAGCGCAGGGGCCGCTGCGCGCGCGGGTCGAGCCGGTGACGCTGGGGCCGAACGGCGCGGGCCGCGTCGTCATCGACCGGCTGACGCCGGTGACCCGGCCATCAACGCTGGTGGCCGAGATGGACTATGACGATGCCAACGGCGAAGTCGCCACGGTATCGGCCCGGATCACGCTCGATCCGGCAGCGGTGCGCGTCGGCGTCAAACGCGATGGCTGGATGGCGAAATCGGACGATCTGCGGCTGAAGCTGGTCGCGCTCGATCTCGACAACAGGCCCGTCAAGGGCCAGCGCATCGCGGTCAAGCTGTTCAGCCGCGAGACCTATTCGTACCGTAAGCGGCTGATCGGCGGGTTTTACGCCTATGACAACAGCCGCGAAACCAGGGCGCTCGACGCCGCTTGCGACGGCACCACCGACGACAAGGGCTTGCTCAGCTGCCGCCTCGACGTCGGCGTGTCGGGCGAAGTCATCGTCGAGGCAAGTGCGCGCGATGCTGCGGGCCGGATCACGCGCGCGACCTCGTCGGTATGGCCGGCTGGCAGCGACGACTGGTGGTTCGGCGGCGACAACGGCGACCGGATGGACGTGGTGGCAGAGGCTCCCGAATATGCTGCGGGCGGCACTGCCCGGTTTCAGGTGCGGATGCCGTTCCGGTCCGCAACCGCGCTGGTCAGCGTGCTGCGCGACGGCGTGATCGACAGCTTCGTCACCGAATTGTCGGGCAAGGATCCGGTGATTTCGGTCAAGCTGGCGCGCGGCTATGCGCCCGATGTCTATGTGTCGGTGCTGGCGGTGCGCGGGCGCGTCGCCGGCTGGCGGGTGTGGCTCGCCGATCTGGCGCGGCGCTGGCATCTGCCGTGGATTAGCCGCGAGGCAGCCGCGCCTACCGCGCTGGTCGATCTCGCCAAGCCGTCGTACCGCTTCGGACTGGCGAAAATCCGTGTCGGCTGGGACGATCACCGGCTGGGCGTCAAGGTGGCGACCGACGCGCCGACCTATGCGGTCAAGAAAATCGCGCATGCGAGCGTCGCCGTGACGCCGCCGCGCGGCCGCACGCTGCCACCGGGCAGCGAGATCGCTTTTGCCGCAGTCGATGAGGCGCTGCTGCAGCTTAAGGATAATGACAGCTGGAATCTGCTCGATGCGATGATGGCCGACCGGCCGTTGATGGTGCAAACGTCGACGGCACAGACACAGGTGGTCGGCAAGCGGCACTATGGTCGGAAAGCGGTTGCGGCAGGCGGCGGCGGCGGTGCCGAGGCCGGCGGCACGGTGCGGCGCGATTTTCAGCCGTTGCTGCTCTGGCGCGGGCGCGTACCGCTCGATGCGCACGGGCAAGCTCGGCTCGACGTGCCGCTCAACGATTCGCTGTCGAGCTTCCGCTTCGTTGCGGTCGCCACCGGCGGAGCCGATCTGTTCGGCACCGGGCGGGCGGTGGTGCGGACGACGCAGGACCTGCAGATCCTTGCCGGCATCCCGCCGCTGGTCCGCGAGGGCGACCGCTATTTGGCAACGGTGCTGCTGCGCAACACGACCGCGAAGCCGATGCACGTGACGGCGGGCGGGCGAGCGGGCGCTGCCGTGCTTGCCCCGCATGTCGTCGATATTCCGGCAGCGGGCGCGGTTACGGTCGGCTGGACGCTGGTTGCGCCGGTCGCGGGCTCAATCGACTGGGCGATCGACGCGACTTCGGCGACCGGCGCACGCGACGCCGTGCGCGTACCGCAGATCGTTGCGGCGGCAGTCCCTGTCGAAACGCTGCAGGCGACGCTGGTGCAGCTCAGCCCAGCTGCCGGTTTTCCGGTGGCGATCCCGCGCGACGCGCTGCCGGGGCGTGGCGGCCTTGATGTCGCGCTCAGCCGTTCGCTCGGTGGCGCGCTGCCGGGGGTAAAGGCGTATATGGCGGCCTATCCCTATGACTGTATCGAGCAGCAGTTGTCGCGCGCCGTGGCGCTCGGCGACCATGCCCGCTGGGATGCCACGGCGGCGTTGCTCCCGGCGTATCTCGACCGCGACGGGCTGGTTCGCTATTTCCCCGCCGACTGGATCCTCGGCGATGACGCGCTGACCGCGTATATTCTGCGGCTGTCGGTCGATAGCGGCTGGGCGCTGCCCGACGACACGCGCGCCAAGATGATTGCCGGCCTCGGCAATTTTGTCGGCGGGCGCACCGAACGCAGCCATGCCCGCGTGCTGGTCGTCGATAAAGCCAGCGGCGATGCCGGGCTGGCAAGTTTTGGCAGCGACGGCCCGACGCGGCGGCTCGGCGCGATCGCGGCGCTGGCCAGCGTTGGTGCCGCAACGCCCGCGATGCTCGAGCCGTTGAGTATTCAGCCCGATGCCTGGCCGACGATCGGCGTGATCGACTGGGCGTATATCCTGCGCAAACTTCCCGGCGTGCCGAACGCTGCGGCCAGCCTCGAGCGCGCACAGCAGGTCGTGCGCGCGCGCCTCGACCTGCAGGGGACGCGGCTGACGATCGCGCGCTCGGACGATCCGTGGCAGACGCTGGCTTCACCCGATACGACCGCGGCCCGTCTGTTGACCGTCGTCGGTGACTTGCCCGGCTGGCGCACCGATGTCGGCGGGCTGGCGCGCGGACTGATGCTCAAGCAACAAAAGGGCCATTGGGACACCACCGTCGCCAACGCCGTCGGCACGCTGGCGATGGCGGAGTTTTCGCGCCGGTTCGAAAGCGTGGCGGTGACGGGCACGACCACCGCAACTATCGGCAGTTCGGTGCAGCATTTCGTCTGGACAGCGGCGGGCCCGCCGCCGGCAACGCTGGCGTGGCCCGCAATGCGCAGCGATTTCCGGCTGGACCACGCTGGCAGCGGCGCACCCTGGGCAATCGTGACCGCGCGCGCCGCAGTGCCGCTCAAAGCGCCGCTGGCCAGCGGTTTTGCCGTCCGCCGCAGTATCAGCGCGGTCACCCGCGCGGTCGCGGGCCGCTGGAGCCGCGGCGACGTGATGCGGGTCCGGGTCGAATTCACCCCGCGCGCTGCGGTCGAATGGGTGGTTATCAACGACCCGGTTCCCGCCGGTGCAACCGTGCTCGGCGGGTCGCTTGGCGGGCGTTCGGAGGTGCTGGCGGCGGGCGACACCTCGGGGGTGCAACCGACGTTCGTCGAGCGCCGGACCGAAGCCGTGCACGCGCATTATGCTCAGGTACCCAAGGCGACGGTCGCCTATGAATATACGCTGCGGCTCAACAGCGAGGGGAGCTTCCACCTGCCGCCGACGCGGGTCGAGGCGCTGTATTCGCCCGAAATGTTCACAGCGCTTCCCAATGCGGCGGTCGAGGTCGCGGCTGCACCTTGACGCGGCGGCGCTGGGCGATCGCGGCGGCGCTTATCGCTTTGGTCGCGCTGACCATCGAGACCACGCCGCACGCGATGCCGGACTATGCGAGCGTCCGCGGCGGCTGGGTTTCCAGCGAGGCGCGGTTGCTGGCTCGCGACGGCCGTCTGCTCGATCTGCGCCGCGCGGATGCCAGCGTGCGGCGGCTCGACTGGGTGCCGCTGAGCGCGATCGCGGCGCCGTTGTTGATCGACACCGTCGGCGGCGAGGACCGGCGGTTCTGGACGCACCACGGTATCGACTGGCGCGCGGCGGGCGGCGCGCTGCGCGACCGGCTAACGATGCGGGGTCCGCGCGGCGCAAGCACGATCACGATGCAGCTGGCCGGGCTGCTCGATCCCGCGCTCGGGCGGTCGGGCGCGCGCTCGCCGCTGCAAAAGCTGGCGCAGGCGCGCGCGGCGCTGGCGATCGAAGCGCGCTGGACCAAGCCGCAAATTCTCGAGGCGTGGCTCAATCTGCTGCCGTTTCGGGGTGATCTCGTCGGGATCGATGCGGCGGCGCGCAGCCTCGCCGGGCGACCGCCAGCGGCGCTCGACGGCGCGCAAAGCCTGATCCTCGCCAGTCTGATCCCGTCGCCGACCGCGCCGCCGGCGCGGGTGTTGGCGCGCGCCTGCGCCGCCGCGCGGGCGCAATGCCCGGCGCTCGGCACGGTGGCGACAGCGATGCTCGGCCCGCGTGCGCCGGTGCCCGATCCGGCGCTGGCACCGCAGCTTGCCGAGCGGCTGCTCGGCGGCGGGCGGCGCGAAGTACGCTCGACGATCGACGGCGATCTGCAGGCGTTTGTGGCGGCAACGCTCGACCGGCGGTTGAGCAGTCTGGCGGCGCGCAACGTCCGCGACGGCGCCGCCGTGGTGCTCGATACGGCAAGCGGCGCGGTGCTTGCCTATGTCGGGTCGGCAGGGTCCATGTCGCGCAGCGGCGCGGTCGACGGCGTCACCGCGCCGCGGCAGGCGGGATCGACGTTGAAGCCGTTTCTGTACGGGCTGGCGATCGAACGGCGTTTGCTTACCGCCGCATCGGTGCTCGACGACGCTCCGGTTGACCTCGATACCGCGAGCGGTCTCTATATTCCGCAGAATTACGACCGCGAGTTTCGCGGCCCGGTCAGCGTGCGGTCGGCGCTTGGCAACAGCCTCAATGTACCGGCGGTGCGGACGCTGCTGCTGGTCGGCGTCGATGCGTTCCGCGACCGGCTGTATGACAGCGGCTATCGCGGCATTTCGCGCGACGGCGACTATTACGGGTTCAGCCTCGCGCTTGGTTCGGCGGAGGTGACGCTGCTCGAACAGGCGGCGGCGTATCGCAGCCTCGCGCGGGGCGGCCGGTGGAGCGCGCTGCGGCTCGAGCCCGGACCGTCACCGCCCGACCGGCAGGTGCTGTCAGCCCCGGCGGCAGCGATCGTTACCGATATCCTTGCCGATCCGGCGGCGCGCACGGCGACTTTCGGCGCCGACAATGCGCTCGCGCTGCCGTTTGCCGCGGCGGTCAAGACCGGCACATCGAAAGCGTTGCGCGACAACTGGTGCATCGGTTTTACGCCGCGTTTCGTGGTGGCGGTGTGGATCGGCAACTTCGAAGGCGACAGCATGGGGGCAGGCGTGTCGGGCGTGACCGGTGCGGCGCCGGTGTGGCGCGAGATCATGCTGCATCTCCAGCGTCGCGCGGCCCCGCCGTTCACGGTGCCGGCGGGTGTCGAGCGCGCGGCAGTCCGCTTCGATCCGCCGATCGAACCCGCGCGCAGCGAAGTGTTCGTGCCGGGAACCGCGTTCGCTGTGGTTCACGCCAGCGCCGCTGCACCGCCCCGGCCAAGGCTGCTGTCGCCTGCCGACGGCGCGGTGATTGCGCTCGATCCCGACATCCCGGCGCAACGCCAGCGCGTCGGCGTGCGCGCGCTGCCACAATCGCCGACACTGACGATCGAGGTCGATCACCGCCAAATCGGTCGCGCGTCGGCAGTTGTCCTGTGGGTGCCCGTGCCGGGGCAGCACCGCTTTGTGCTCCGCGATGCCGCCGGCAAGGCGCTCGACAGCGCGCGCGTGACGGTGCGGTGATGCCACTATCGCTGTTCGGCTGGGGATGGACGGGTTAGGGCTGGTGCGAGCAACCAAGGTAAATCGCATGCTTCGACGATGTGTGTTGGCGGGCGCGTTGCTGATCGCTCCCGTTCGGGCGCAGGTGCCGCCGGTTGCTGGTCCCGTCGAGCTGCTCAAACCCGGCGAGTTCCTGTGGGCACCCGAACTTGCGCCGCAAGGTCCGGTAACGGTCATCATCAGCCTGCAGGCACAACGCGCGTTCGCATATCGCAACGGCGTTCCGATCGGGGTCTCGACCGTATCGACCGGCAAGCCCGGCCATGCGACCCCGACCGGCGTGTTCACCATCCTGCAAAAGCAGGTGGAGCATAAGTCCAACCTCTATAACGACGCCCCGATGCCCTATATGCAGCGGCTGACGTGGAGCGGCATCGCGATGCACGCGGGCCATCTCCCGGGCTATCCGGCGTCGCACGGCTGCGTGCGGCTGCCGCGTGCCTTTGCCGAAAAACTGTATGCGATCACCCGGCTGGGGCTGACGGTGGTCATTACCGACGATGCGCAGGTGCCGCTGATCGCGCCGCAGCCCGCCGCGCTGAGCGCCTCGCCCGACGACGAGCATCGCACGCCGACAACATATCGCTGGACCCCCGAGCGTTCACCGAGCGGGCCGGTATCGGTGGTGATCAGCAGCCGCGACCGGCGGGTGATCGTGTTGCGCAACGGCGTCGAAATCGGTTCGAGCGACGTCGTCATCGATGGACCGGTCGTGGTTACGACAACGTACACGCTGCAAGGCGTCGATGCGGCGGGCGCGCATTGGCTGAGGCTGCCGTTGCCGGGCCAGACGGCAGCAACCGCCGACGAAATGGCCGCCGATGAACGCGACCGGACGCATTTGCCCGATGCGTTTCGGCGTGATCTGCAATCGGTTCTGACCCCTGGAGCAACGCTTTTGATCACGCGCGATTCGATGCAGATGAGCAGTGTCGGCGCGCGCCTGACCGTGATCGATAGCGCCAAGCCGCTCAGACCGGACCGAAATGCATCGCCGAAAGTTGCCAAATAGCGTAGGGACCGCGGATGACCGTCGTCGTTTCCCGCCGCGCTTTCATTGCCGCCACCGCCGTGCTGGCCGCCCGTCCGGCGCTCGCGGTGCCGCTGTCGGCCGCGGTGTCGCCCGACCTGCTGGCGCGCGCGCAGGCGGCGGTGCAGCAGCATCGCGACCGGCTGCTCCACACCGACCGGATCGGCATCGTCGATTTCACACGCGCCTCGCGCGAGCCGCGCCTGCATGTCGTCGATCTGACCGACGGCGGGATCAGCGCGCATCTCGTGGCGCATGGGCGCGGGTCGGACCCGGCGCACACCGGGTGGGTGTCGCGGCTGTCGAACGAACCCGGATCGTTTGCGTCGTCGGCGGGTGCGTATGCGACCGGCGCGCTTTACGAAGGCGCGCACGGCCATTCGATGCGGTTGAGCGGCCTTGACGCCGACAACAGCAATGCCGAGGCGCGCGCGCTGGTGGTGCACGCGGCGTGGTATGTGTCGCCCGAAATCGCGCAGAACGCCGGGAAGCTCGGGCGCAGCGAAGGCTGCTTTGCGGTATCGACCGCCAGCCTCGAGGTGGTGTTGCGTCAGCTCGGACCGGGGCGACTGCTGTTCGCCAGCGGTATCGATGGCAGTCGCGCCCGCAGCTGAGCGCCGACGCCGGGCGGTTACGGCGAATGCGCCGGAAATGACTTGTTGTCGACGACGTGAGGAGCTAGTCCGATCATTCGAATAGTCTGTCGGGTGGGGCCGTAATTGATGTCATCGGGGGAACCATCGACTTATAAGCCGATCTTTATTGCGCTATATTTAATTTTTGGGCTGTTTTGCCTTTGGCAATCGCACCGCGCGCAGCGCGGACTGGCTGTTCCCGCCGCCCGGTTACCGACGGACAGCAGAACAGCTTATATCGCAACCGTCGGCTTCGCGATGGGTGCTGCATCGCTGTTTCTGTGCAGGGTTTATTTCAACGGTGGCTTTCAACTGCTGATAATCGCTGTGGCGTGTGTCGGTGTCATCGCTATATTCAAATGGCATTCGTGGTCGCTGATCGACCAAGGCCTTTCGGCATCGGTTACAATAATCACGCTGTCGTTAGCGTGGTGGATGATCGGTGAAGACGGCTTAAACTGGGTAGCGATTGTCGCCTTTGCTTCAGTTTTTATAATATTAGCTTTCGTATTGACCATCTATGATGGTCGTTCTGGAGTGAATAGTGCGATACCGACTGTGGTATTTCTATTGGCTGGTTTCTGGTTATTGGTCGATCTCGGGGGCTACACCGAACCCGCCAATCCACTGCTCACCCTTGCGCATCACTGGGGCGCATTTATCGGTCCAGCGTTGCACGTCCGCGCGGGGCTTGTGCCGTTTTACGATGTTCCGCTGCAATATGGCGTAGGGCCGACCGCGCTGATCGCTGCGGCGTGCAATGGTCCGGATTGCTGGCGCGGCACCGAGATCTTCGTCGTCGGCGCAGATTTGTTGCTCGGGGTGCTGGTGTTGCGAATGGCGCTTGCCACCAGCTACCCTAGAAATTGGGCATGGCAGGCTGCGGTGACCGTCGCCGTATTCGCCGCCGCCTATCTTTGGACCGGATCACCGTTTGTCGGCAGTAATGTGCTTGCCTGCCCCAGTAATACCGGGCTCCGCTATGTCCCGGCATGTATCGTCGCCTATTTGCTGTTCTGCGATAAGCCGCGCTGCGCAGCCGTTGCGTTGGTCCCCGCCGTACTCTGGTCACCCGAGTCCGCCTTCATGGCGCTAAGCCTATACGGTCTCAGCGAAACGGCGCGCATCGGTATATGGCCTGCAGTCGCAAGAAGTTCGATCGTCCTTGTTGGAAGTTACGGCAGCTTGATCTTGCTGCATCGGCTGACATTCGGCGTTTGGATCGAGCCTGCGGCGTTCTTCGAATATCTGCTGCACGTCCCGGGGCCGCTACCGATCAACCCGATCAGCGATGCGATGGTGCTCGCCGCAACATTATTGCTGGGCGGCTGGCTGCTGCGCCACCGTTCGGACGATGCCGCGACTGCCCGACATGACCGTGTCGTCACCTTTCTGTTGTTCGCGGCAGCGTGTGTCTGGTTCGGGCGTAGCCACGAAAACAATATCTGCAATATCATGCCGTTCATCGTGCTTGTCGCGGTGCGCGCAATGGACAGGGTGCCGAGTAACGACTCCCGAATGGGCGACATCATGGGTTTCGCGCTGGCTGCGTCGGTTGCGGCGCTAACGCTGTCGCCGTGGCGCTCGGTGCCGTTCGACCGGCGTGCGACAACCGACATCCGCGAGCTTGTCAACATTTTGCCGTCGCTCGATCCGGGCATGGACAAAATCAGGCATGACCTGTCGAACCCCGGCAACCTCGGTGTTGCCGACTTTGGGCGCGTCAATTTTCGCGGACCTTCGGAGCAACTGATCTGGACGCCGATGGACCCCGGATCGTTGTGGGAATATGTACCAAGCGCGCGTCGGCAAGTTTATATAAGACGTTCAAGCGCCCGGTTGCGGCGGTCGGGATGGGCGATTTTCGAAGCCTCGCGACATTATATGATCAAGGATTTCGCGGCCGGATACGTCATAAAATCGCAACGGCACTTCGTATACGGCAGCGCTCTACAGGACGTGCCGAACTCAAGCTACACGCTCATCTGCTTCGATCCGCGACCCGACCTAGTTAGCAGTCGCGTGGGCGCAGCTTGCCCCTGACATGATCGTTCGCCGTGCCACCCGGGCGCATTTTGCGCTGGCCGGTCTGCTCGTGATCGTGGGCTATTCAAGTTTTATACGGCTGACGGTTGGTGCCGATCAACCGCTGTGGTTCGACGAAGTTTGGACCGCCGTTATCGCCGGACCGACATCGTGGCAGCAGTTCATCCACGACTGTTACCTCGATCTCAGTCCGCCGCTATACTATGTCGTCGCCCGGCTGAATGTTGCAGCAGTTGGCGACACCAATTCGGCGCTCAGATTGCCGTCGCTGATCTTCGGGTTGCTGACGCCTTTGATCGCGGGTGCGGCGGTACAGACCTGTGCGCGCGACGTGCGCTGGCTGTGGTGCGCGCTGCTTGCCACATGGCTCCCCGGAGTCTGGTTTTCGCACGATGCGCGCGGCTATGCGCTGCTGCTTATGCTGGCGTTGGCGAACACTGTGACGTTTGCGGCGCTGCTGCGCCACGTCACGCTTCGCGCTGCCACCTTCTGGACGGTATCGGCTTCGGCACTGATATTGACGCATTATTTCGCGGGATTGCTGATCGTCGCGCAAGCCGCAATTTACGTTTTCGCGCGCGGCTTGCCGCCGAGGCGGGCGTGGTGGTCGCTGCTCGCGTTCGTTCCGGTCGTGGGCTGGATCAGTTTTCACTTGCCGCGGGTCGCGCAGTTTGCTGACCCCAGTATCGCTGCGTATCGGGCGCTGTCGACAATGAGCGTGTTACGCCTGGTCGGATTTGTGGCCGGATCGGGCCCGTTGATCGTGGCGACGCTGCTGTTGTTCGCGCTATTGATCGGTGTCGCCGCAAGATCTTGGCGGCCGATGCTGGGCAGGATGGCCGAGGCCGATCGGGTGGCATGGCTTGCGGCGCTTGCGTCAGTCGTCGCGCTGGTGATGGTTATCGGCGTAGCTTTTTCGCGCGCGATGCTCACATGGCGGTACGTCACGCCGTTTGTGCCGGGAATCTTGCTGGCGGCTGCGCTAATCGCGCGCCGATCGGGACGGTGGCGTGATGTCTGGACCGGCTTGCTGGTGGTCCTGCCGCTCGTCAACCTGACCCTGTGGGCCCGGCATCCAGAACTCGAGCAGAGCACAAATAATTTCCAATATGCATCCGACTATCTGATGCATGCCCGGATCTCGCGGCTGGTCTTTTATTGGGATCATCCGGTTTTGGCGATCGAGGACCGATCGCAATTGGCGCGTGTCGGTGGATTCTTCTTCGCGCGTGCCGGAAGGCAGATCCCGGTCGACCCGGTGTTCGTGCCGAATGGCGTCGATCCCAACCCCGTGCTGCTCAGCCACGCAGCGGTGCCGGGGTCGGCAATTTTGTGGATGTACGGCCAGCATGTGCCCCGGACCTTTTTGGCGGATTTTCCACCGGCATTGGCGGCAATCGATCCGCGCTGGTCGTGCCGGAACTTCGGGAACGGGCAGATCAAGATACTCGCCTGTATACGCGCGGCGGCGGGCGCTGGCTAAAGCGGTTTTTGCGCCACTGTCAGCAAATTGCCGACATCGAAGCCGATCCGCGAATTGGCGACGTGCGCTGCCTCTGCGACCTGTTGCATCGTGCGTTTGATCGCCGTGGGGAGCGGCAGCAAGCTCATCCAATAGCTTAATGGATAGACGTTCCGGATCGACTCGATCCCGAGCACGTCATAGCCGGCGCTTGTCACCAGCTGGCGCAGCGCCGCCGGGCAAAACAGCTGCATATGTTCGATATCGATAATCGGCGACCGCTTGCCGAGCGCGCGGTTGAGCGGTGCAGTATAGTCGTGCGTGATCAGCGCAATCATCCCCCCGGGGGTCAGCATGCGAAACGCGGCTTCGACGAAATCCCGCGGCTCGGGCACATGCTCCAGCGTCATGAAACAGCAGGCAAGCGACACGCTGTTTTCAGGAAATTCGTCGCCGGTGAAAATGCCTTCGCGGATGCACGGTTTGATGTCGTCGGCGGCGGCCGCGATTGCGGCAGGCGAGGGCTCGATGCCGATGGGTTGGGCGAACCCGAGGGTTCGCAGATGGCTGAGGAACACGCCGGTCCCGGTCCCGATCTCGAGCGCGATGTCGCGCGCGGGCAGGGTGCGGAGGTACGGTTCAAGCGCGCGGTGATAGACCTCGGCGGCACATGCCGCCTCCTCCGAGGAACTATAGTCGGCGGCGTGATAGGCGTTGGCGAGCGCGCCCGCGGCCGGGGCTTCGCTGGCGAACACCACAGCGCAAACGGCGCACCGCACCAGCCGGTACGACATGAATTCGGGTGCTTTGCGCGATGCAAAGCTCGAAGCGGTCAGCTTGGCCTCATCGAGCGAGGCGGCAAGGAACAGCGCGGCGGTGGCCGCCGTCTCGCCGCAGACCGGGCAGTCGCGGTGGCGCATCGATGACGATAGGCTGGTGGTCACAACTCAGGCTCCCCGGCCGACGCGTCGAAAACAAACAGGCGTTGGCCGACGAACGACAGCGCGGCGAGCGGCAACGCGAGCACGAGTTGCGCAGTCAATTCACTGACGCCGTGGATGCGCGCAAAGCGCAGCATCGTCCAATCGATCGCCAGCACGACCGCATAGACCAGCAGGAAGCGTAGCCAGCGGCCGTTGGCGCGAAACACCAGCCGCCGCGACGTCTGAAAATTGAACGCAACGCTGATCGCCGTGGAAAGCACGAGTGCCACCGCCGACGCGAGGCCGGCGAGCACCAGGGCGGCGAACACGACGTACCCGAATGCGGTATTGAGTACGCCGACAATGCCGAAGCGCAGCGGCAGATGCCACGATGCGGCCCGTGGCTCAGCCATTCTGCACCGACGCGACATGCCCGGCTTCGGGGGCGATGCGGACTTCGCCGTCGCGGATGAAATTGCGGCGGACGAAGTGCGGGCGGCGTTTCACTTCCTCGAAGATCTTGGCGATATATTCACCGACCAGACTGATCGCGAGCATGTTGATCGAGCCGAAGAAAATGACGATCAGCACGATACTGGTGAACCCACGCGGTGCGGCGTCGGGGAAGAACAGTCGCGACACGACATAGACAAACCCGAGGATGGTCGAGATAGCGAACAGGGCAAACCCTGCTGTGCTGAGCATGTTGAGCGGTGTATTGCTGAACGATAGCAGGCCTTTTTTCGCCCAGCCGATATTCTTGGCAAGGTTGTTTGTGGTGACCCCGAACAAACGTTCCGGGCGGGTATAATCGACGCCGGTCTGGCGGAACCCGACAAAGGCGCGGATGCCGCGGATGAACAGGTCGCGTTCGGGAAAGCTGAGCAGGACGCGCACCACGCGCCGGTCCATCAACGAGAAATCGCCCGCATCGCGCGGGATGGCGATGTACGAAAACCGCTCGAAGATACGGTAGAACAGCTTGTACGCGATGCCCATGTACCACGGCGCATCGCGCTTGACGCGGCGACCATAGACGACATCGTGCCCGGCGCGCCACTGCGCGACGAACGCCTCGATCATCTCGGGCGGGTCCTGCAGGTCACCATCGAGCAACACGCAAGCATTTTTGGTTGCAATCTCCATGCCGCTGCGAAACGCCGACTGCGATCCAAAGTTGCGCGAATGCGAAACGCCGATCACATGCCGGTCGCGCGCCGAAATTGCGCGGATGACTTCTTCGCTATTGTCGGGGCTGTTGTCGTTGATGAAAATGATTTCATAGTCGATGTTGAGCTTGTCGAACACTGCGGTCAGCCGCTGGTGCATGACCGGGATCGCCTGGCCATCTTTGTAGCAGGCGATGATCGCCGACACGCTCCACGTTTCATCACGACCAAACTTTTTCGAGGCTTGCGCATAGCGTTCGGGATGTTCGAGGCCGCGGCACCAGTCGGCCATTCGCGCCATGCCGTCGCGGAGTGTCGTGCGGGTTTGCCAGCCAAGGTCGGCGGCGGCCTTGGCCGGATTGGCGAACCAGCCCGAAACGTCCCATTTCCGGCTGGGCATCGAAAATTGCGGCTCGCCGGGCAGCGCGAACATATCCTGGCACAGGTGCGCGAACTCGCCGATCGTGGTCTGCACGCCGCTGCCGATGTTGAACGATTCGCCGTAGCGCGCCTCGGGCAGGTTTAACGCGGCATCGACAAAGGCCTCGCAGGCATCGTTGACATAGACGAAATCGCGCGAGATCGACGGATCGACATAGTGCGACGAAGCCCCTTTCAACCCGTTCAAAACCGCAACGGGGACAAGGCGCGAGGCGTCCTCATAGGGGCCATAGATCGAATACAGCCGCAGATTGACGCCGGGAAAGCCCTGCTTTTTGCCCGCATAATAGAGCAGCCCCGCGGCGGCTCCTTTCGAGACGGCATAATGGCTGTTGGGAAACAGCGCGGTGTCTTCACCCGGCCCGGAGGCGTTGTCGCCATATTCGGAGCTGCTGCCGGCATGGACATAGCGATGCACCTGCCGCGCCTGCAGTTCCTCGACGAGGCGCGCGGTCAGGTCGACGTTGGTGCGATAGATCAGGCTGGTGTCGGACTGAAACGAATAGGCACCATAAGCGAGGCAATTGAACACTGTGCGCGGCCGCGTCGCATCGAGCAGCGCGGTCAATCCGGCATCGATCAGCAGATCGCCGGAAATGACGTTTTCGCCCGGCAGCCCCTCGAGCCGCCACGCCGCAGCGTTCGAGCTAGTACCGAACACGTCGCTGCGATAGGCGAGCAGCATGCGGAGCAGGTTGGCACCGATGAACCCGCTCGCTCCGAGTACAAGGATCGGCCCCTGCAAGTCTTGCACCTTGGTGCGGATATCCGCCGTGGTCATACGGTCGCCGCGAGCACGGTGGCTGGATCGATGCCGTTTTCGGTGCGGTGGAACATCTGCGAGCCGTAGCGACCCGAACGGTAGCCATGCGCATGAAAATGCTCGAACCGGCGCGGCGCCATGCCGTTCACCAGCAGCAGATGGGCGAGCATCTGCCCGGCACCGCCCTGCGCGACATGCTCCTCCAGCACGAACAGCGCCCCCGTGGTACGGATCCGCTCGATCAGCAGCAGCGGCATTGCCTCGACCGTAAACGGCAGCTCGGTTGCCACCCAGACGTCGGGCCGATGCGCCTCGGGCAGCGTCGACGCGAGTGCGAGCACGCCGCCCGCGCCCGGGCCGACGACGACCAGCACGCCGGTCGCGCCGGTCAGCAACCGCCGCCACGGCGCATAATCGGGCAGCCGGTGGTCCTTCGGCTTCTCGCAGCGGCCAAGCCGCAGATAGGCCGGGTGCGGGTCGGCTGCCATGCGCGCCGCGATCGGCGCGATATCGTCGGCGAACGCGGGGACATGCACGCGCATATTCTGCAGCGCGCTCATCACGCCATAATCCTCGATCGCATGGTGCGTCGCGCCCATCACGCCGTAGCCATAGCCACCGCCATTGGCGACCAGCTTGACGTCGAGGTCGTGCAGGCAGACGTCGTTGCGGATCTGCTCGAACGGGCGCGCATAGACGAACGGCGCAATGCTATACGCCCAGCTTTGCAGCCCGCCGCTGGCCATGCCGGCAGCGACGCTGACCATATTCTGTTCGGCGACGCCGGCGTTGATGAAGCGCTCGCCCATTGCCGCCTGCAACGGCTCCAATGCCATGAAACCGAGGTCGCCGGTCAGGAACGCGAACTGCCGCTCGGCGGCCAGCGTCACGAGTGCGGCGCAAAAGGCATTTCTCATGCGCCAAGCTCCGTCAGTGCCGCACGATATTGGTCATCGTTGAGCGCGAGGTAATGCCATTCCATGCGCCCTTCCATGAACGACACGCCTTTGCCCTTGATGGTCCGCAGCAGGATGACACGCGGCGCGTCGCTGCGGCCGTCGAGCGCTGCATCGAGCGCGCCCGGTGAATGACCGTCGATCTCGACGGTGTCGAGCCCGAAGCCCGCGAATTTCGGTGCCAGCGGTTCGAGCGACGCAACCTCGGCAGTCGATCCGAACCCCTGCAAGCCGTTTGCATCGACGAGCACGACGAGGTTGGCGAGCTTCTGGTGCCGCGCAAACATCGCCGCCTCCCAGATCGAACCCTCCTCGCACTCGCCGTCGGACAGCAGGCAGTAAACGGTGCCGTTTTCGCCGCGCAGCCGTTTGCCGAGCGCCACGCCTGCGGCCAGCCCAAGCCCGTGTCCAAGGCTGCCGGTGGCGAACACGATGCGCTTGTGCCAATGCGCCACCGGATGCCCGCCGAGGCGGGTGTTGTCCTTGTGGAAGCTGGCGAGTTCCTCATCGGCAATCTCGCCGATCGCCCAGAGCGCGATATATAATGCACCCGCCGAATGGCCCTTCGACAGCACGAAAACATCGTCGTCACCGATCACCTGCGTATGCAGATGCAGCATCGCATCGAGCGCCGACAGGTTGCCGCCGATATGCCCGACCTTCGCCTCATAGTGCATCTGCAGCAGTCGCGCCCGCGCCCGGGCGGGGGTGACGGCGTTGGGGCGTGTCGCGGCGGTCATCGCTTCAGCCTTTGATCGACGCAGCGCGCCTTGGTCGGTCCGGTGGGATACGGCTGCGCGCGGTGCGGTTGCAGCAGCGCGGGCAGATGCGTGACGTCGACGAGGTAATGCGCCTTCGATGCCGACCCGATCGGGTCCTGATCCCATGCCTCGATCAGGTCGCAGGTGCTGGTGCCGTTGTTGGGCGCATGGAGTATGCTGTGGAGTTGCGACACACCGGTCAGCGCGCCGAGCGTGACCACGATGCCGACTACCGCGATCTTCCACGCGCGGCCGTCGCGCAGCACCGCATAGGCGGTGTGGCCGGTGGTGACCGCAACCACCGCCAGCGCCGGGATCGATGCCCGCATCACGAAGTCATTCGCCGCCCCCATCCGGTAGAACGGTATCAGGATCAGCGAGGCAACTGCAACGAGATAGGTTGATTTGGCAAAGCCACCGGCCTCGCCGAACAGCACGTTGATCAGCATGAACGGCAGCAGTTCGAAGATGATGAATGCGGCATAGCGATGGCCGAATTCGGGGATCAGCGGCTGGAAACCGTGCGGGACCGCTGCGCTATCGCTTGTCAGATAGGCGACGAGCGGCACCAGTGCGGCGGTGAGAAGTGCCGGCAACGCCACGTCGCGCCAACCGATCTGCCGCCGCGCCAACGCCTCGACGCCCGCCTTGAGCACGAACGGTACCGCGCCCATCAGCGCAAACGGCGACCAGAATAACGACAGCGCGGTTCCCATCATCAGCACGCCGATCCGGATGCGGCCGGTGTCCCACAACAACAGCAATGCCGCGACCGCCCAGCCTGCCAGCGCGTGATTGGGAACCCAGAAGGCCAGGGTCATCGTCGAGGAATATTGGAACGCACCCGCCCACCAGCCGATGTCATCGGGCAGCGGTGCGCCCGGATTGGCCACCAGCGCGCCAGGCACGTCCCAGCCGCTGAACACGCAGAATACCAGCAGGACCGTGATCCCGCGTGCGGCCGGGGCCGCGCTGCACAGGATGCGCAGGATGCCGAACAGCGCGAGTGTATTCTGCAACCACAAGGCAAGCGTTGCTGCATATTGCCCGGCGACCTTGCCCACCGCCGCCGGTAGCAGGTACATCCCCAGCGGCGCGCGCAACAGCCAGTCAGCGCCGTCGAAGCGATAGACGAACGGCCACGGCTGCGCGACCAGATCGTGGAGCACGGCGTCGCGCACCAGCCAGTCCAGCGTGGCACCGACCAGCCGCCCTTCGCCGCCCAGCGTCGTCAGGGTAACTGCCGCCAACGCACAGGCAAGCGTGACGGCGGGCGCGTGCGGCTCCGCGATCGTGCGAAACGCCGGCAGCACAAACATCAGTACGGCGGCAAAACCGAGCCCGAGCGCCACATTGCCGATAAACGCACAGAACAGCAGGCTGGGCAGCACGAGCCATACGCCGATCGCGGCGGCGTCCAGTCCGGACGTCGACTGCGATTGCCACTGGCGCAACGCCCAGCCCCCCGGCATCCGTGTCGTCTCGCTCATCAGGCCCCTTCTGTGGCGGGATAAACCGATCGTCGAACGAAGTATTAATAGTCCCCGAAACCCTAGTGCCGATAGAAGCCTTCAATCCGGTAAACGCGGGTGGTTTAGCCGCCCTCGTCGAGCAATCGGTCGATGATGAAATCGGCGGCCTGCTCGGGTGTCATCGCGGCGGTGTCGATCCGGATTTCAGGATCGAGCGGCGCTTCATACGGGCTATCGATGCCGGTGAAGTTGCGCAGCTTTCCAGCGCGCGCCTTTTTATACAGCCCCTTGACGTCGCGCGCCTCGGCATCGGCAAGGCTGGTGTCGATTAAGACTTCGGTAAACTCGCCCGGGGCGATCATCTCGCGGACCATCGCGCGTTCGGCGCGGAACGGCGAGATGAACGCGGTTATGACGATCAGCCCGGCATCGCTCATCAACCGTGCCACCTCGCCGACGCGGCGGATGTTCTCGATCCGATCCGCGTCGGTAAACCCAAGGTCCTTGTTCAGGCCGTGGCGAACATTGTCGCCGTCGAGCAGGAACGCGTGGCGGTTCATCCGCGTCAGCTTTTTTTCGACCAGATTGGCAATCGTCGACTTGCCCGCCCCCGACAGCCCGGTGAACCACAGCACGGCGGCTTTCTGATTTTTAAGCTGCGCGCGCTTTTCGCGCGTTGTGTCGGTCGCCTGCCAATGCACATTGGCAGCACGGCGCAGGGCAAAGTGGAGCATGCCCGCACCGACCGTCGCATTGGTCAGCTTGTCGATCAGAATGAATCCGCCAAGGTCGCGGTTGTCGGCATAGGGCTCGAACACAAGCGGCCGCTCGGCAGTCAGCGTCACCACGCCGATCGCGTTCAATGCCAGCGTCTTGGCCGCAAGGTGCGTCATCGTGTTGACATCGACCTGGTACTTCGGTGCAGCCACGCTGGCGGATACCGTCTGCGTGCCGAGTTTGAGCCAATAGGATCGTCCGGGGATCATCGGCTCGTCCGCCATCCAGATCAGAGTCGCCTCGAACTGGTCGGCGACCTGCGGTGGATCGGCGGCCACCGCGATGACGTCGCCGCGCGAGCAATCGACTTCGTCGGCAAGCGTCATGGTGACCGACTGGCCCGCCACGGCAGCATCGAGGTCGCCGTCCATCGTGACGATCCGCGCCACCGTCGACAGCCTGCCGCTGGGCAGCACGCGAACCGCGTCGCCCGGCCTGACCGTGCCCGACGCGATCATTCCGGAAAAGCCGCGGAAATCGAGATTGGGCCGGTTGACCCATTGCACCGGCAACCGGAACGGTCGCGCGCTTGCTCCCGTCGCATCGATCGGGACGCTTTCGAGGTGGTCGATCAGCGTCGGCCCGGCATACCACGGCGTCGCTGCCGACTTGGTGGTGATATTGTCGCCGTTGACCCCCGAAATCGGGATCGCCACGGCTTCGCCGATGCCGATCGACGTGGCAAACGCGCGGTATTCCGCAACGATCGCCGCATAGCGGGCGGCGTCGTAGTCGATCAGATCCATCTTGTTGACCGCGACCACGATGTTGCGAATGCCGATCAGGTGCACCAGATAGCTGTGGCGGCGGGTTTGCGTCAGCACGCCCTTGCGCGCATCTATCAGGATGATGGCAAGGTCGGCGGTCGACGCGCCGGTAATCATGTTGCGCGTATATTGCTCGTGCCCTGGCGTATCGGCGACAATGAACTTGCGCTTGGGCGTCGAGAAAAAGCGGTAGGCGACGTCGATGGTGATGCCCTGCTCGCGCTCGGCTGCCAGCCCATCGACGAGCAGCGCGAAATCGATGTTCTGACCCTGCGTGCCGACGCGCTTGCTGTCGGCTTCGAGCGCCGCCAGCTGATCCTCGAAGATCACCTTCGAATCGTAGAGCAGCCGTCCGATCAGCGTCGACTTACCGTCATCGACCGAGCCGCAGGTGATGAACCGCAGCAGTGACTTTGCCTGTTGCTGCACCAGATAGGCGTCGATGTCGGTGGCGATCAACGCCTCGGCGCGGTAGCTGTTATCGGCAATCGGGGATGCCATCAGAAATACCCCTCCGCCTTCTTTTTTTCCATCGACGCCGCTTGGTCATGGTCGATCGCGCGGCCCTGGCGCTCCGATGTCGTCGTCAGCAGCATTTCCTGGATGACTGCACTCAGCGTGGCTGCTTCGCTTTCGACCGCGCCCGTCAGCGGATAGCAGCCAAGCGTTCGAAACCGGATCGACCGCTCGACCGGGATTTCACCGGGCAACAGGCGAAAGCGCTCGTCGTCGACCATCAGGATCATGCCGTCCCGCTCCACCGTCGGGCGGCGCGCGGCGAAATACAGCGGCACGATCGGAATGTCGTTGAGCTGAATATATTGCCAGACGTCGAGCTCGGTCCAGTTCGAGATCGGGAACACCCGGATGCTTTCGCCGCGCGCCTTTTTGGCATTGTACAGGTGCCAAAGCTCGGGCCGCTGATTCTTCGGATCCCAGCCGTGCGTCGCGGTGCGGAACGAGAAAATGCGCTCCTTCGCGCGGCTTTTCTCCTCGTCGCGGCGCGCCCCGCCGAACGCCACGTCGAAGCCATGACTGTCGAGCGCCTGCTTGAGCCCCTCGGTTTTCCACATGTCGGTATGAAGCGCGCCATGGTCGAACGGGTTGATGCCGCGCGCCATTGCCTCGGGACTTTTATGGACCAAAAGCTCCATGCCGCTGTCGCGCGCCATCTGGTCACGCAGCGCATACATCGCCTTGAACTTCCAGGTCGTATCGACGTGCAGCAGCGGAAACGGCGGCGGTGACGGGTAAAACGCCTTGCGCGCGAGATGCAGCATCACCGCTGAATCCTTGCCGACGCTGTACAGCATCACCGGCTTGTCAGCCTCGGCGACCACCTCGCGCAGGATATGAATCGATTCCGCCTCGAGGCGTTGCAAATGCGTCAGCCCGCTCGGGGCGGGGGCGGGCATCGAACGCTCGGCTTCGCTGGTCATGCGACGGCCATAGCCGACTGGCGACGAGAATTACATGCGCCGTGCGTAGCGACGTGCAAGATTCATATCCACGCCGCTGGCGCGACGCTGCCGGTGCGCAGCGGATGCGGGACGCAACAGCTGCCCCCACATCCGCTGCTCCGGATTACATCTTGTAGCTCAGGCGAATGTAGCCGAACTGCCCCGGCACATCGTAAGTCGTCGGATCGAAGTTCGGACCGGTGCACGACGTGCACGGCGGCGGGCCCTGATTGAAGACGTTGTTGACGCCGACCGTCAGCGCGATGCGGCGCTCGAATGCCGACGGCGTATAGATCACCTGGACGTCGCCGTAGAAGCGGTTGTTGAGCTTGCTGCCGTCGGCTTCGCGCACCGCATCGATATAGCGGCCGGTGAACGACGTACCGAAGTCACCGCGGGTCCAATCGACGACGCCGATCCCCTTGAAGCGCGGGTACGACTGATCGGGGAAGCCGCGGGTCTTGCCGAGATAGGTCGTTGTCGTAAAGCCGACCGCTGCCGGGAACGTTTCGGCATAGGCGAGCAGGAAGTTGCCGTTGAGTGACAGCCCGAACACACCTGCATCGGTGCGCGGCGTGCGATAGGTGGCGGTTACGTCGATGCCGCGCGTGCGGATGCCGCCGATATTCTGCAGCTGCGCATTGATCCGCGAGATCAGGCCGTTGGGCGTGCGAGTGATCGACGCGCAGCTGACCGGATCGGCAGAGAAAGCGCAGCGCTGCAACGTCAACTGGGCATCGACCGGTGCAATCGCGTTCTTCACCTTGATGTCGTAGTAATTGCCTTCGAGGCTGAACGAACTGGCGAAGCCGCTGTCCCGCGCCCAGCTGGGCGAATAGACGCTGCCGAACAGCAGGGTCCGCGAGGTTTCGGGCTTGAGCGCGGCGTTGCCGCCGGTCAGGACGCCGAGCTGACCGCCGAGCGGCTCCTGATAGCTGCCGTTTGCGGGCACGCCGTTCGCCGTGCAGTTGGCACGCACCACGGCCGAACCCTGATAGGCTGATCCCGGGACGTTGGTGCAGGGGTCGTTGATCGGCGCGTCGGCACGCGATGCCGCGCCGTACAATTCGCCGATGCTGGGCGCCCGGAAGCCCTGCGCGTATGAGCCGCGGAGAAGCAGGTCGCGGACCGGTTTCCACAGGCCGGTGCCGGTAAACGTCGTGTTGCCGCCGCTGAACGAATATTTCGAATAGCGCACCGCGCCGTCGGCTTCGAGCGAGTAGAAGACCGGCACTTCCTTCAGGATCGGCACGCGCACTTCGCCGTAGATCTCGTCGGAGCGGTAGCTGCCGCGCGCGGGCTGTGCCGGAATATCGGCTCCAAGCCCGGCAACGATGACCGGATCGGGATCGAACGAGCCGCGCTGCAGCCGGTGTTCATAGCCCACCGCAAGGCCGACCGGGCCAGCCGGCAGGTCGAACACGTCGCCGCTGAGGTTTGCGGTATAATCGTTCAGCGTCTGCGAGCTTTTGTCATGCTCGGTAAAGCCGACATAGGCGAGCATCGCCGGCGTTACCGAACCGGCACCACCAAAAATGTTGAACGGCACGCACGGCGCCGTGCACAGCGCCACGGGCCCCAGCGCGCGGGCAAGGTTCGCCGCGTTGACGTTGCCGGTGAAGCTTTGCTTGGCGTCGTTGTATCCGAACGCGGCATTGACGTCCCAATACCATTTATGCGCGCCGATATGGAACGAGCCGTCGAGCGTTGCGGTAACCGCCATCGTATCGACTTGCTGGGTATAGGTGCGCTGCCCGGCTTCGATCAGGCGGCGACGCACGGTCGAATAATTCGCCGGCGGATCGCCCGGGTTGCCCGCCGACAAGGTGCCGAACGGATTATACGGGTTGGTCGCATCGATCGTGATCGTGTCGAGCAGGTTGCCGTTGCCCGCATCGGGCCCGACGAACAGCGGCAGGAACGCCGCCTGATTTTGCGAATTGCGACGGCTATATTCGGCCTTGACGCGAAAATTGACGTTCGAGCTCAGCTCCTGCTTGACGCTGATGTAGCCGCCATAGCGCTCGGACGGCGTCAGGAAATAGTTGAACGGCGCAAAGTTGAACCGGTCGGCGGTCGTCAACAGCCGGAAGTCGCTGTTCGGCCCGGTTGGGTTCAGCGGGTCATAGCGTGGCTTGCCGGTGATCGGTGCCGACTTCAGCGTCAGGTTCGGGCCGCCGACGCTGAAAAAGCCGTTGAGCGTTGCGCTGCTGCAGCCGCCGACCGGATCGGTGCAGCTGGTCTGGCCGGGGTTCGGGAATTGCGAGATGGCGCGATCGCGCGTCCGCACCGCTTCCTGCTTCACATAGCTCGCGCCGACGACAATGCTGGTCGTCGGGCCCTTATAGCCATAGCTGGCATTATAGTCCTGGGTGTGGCCGTCGCCTTGGCGGAAGGTGCCGAACTGGCCCGACAGCTGCAGGCCTTTCTGCTCGGTCTTGGTGATGATGTTGACCACGCCCGCGAGCGCGTCGGAGCCGTACAGCGGCGACTGGCCCTACTGCAGCACCTCGATCCGCTCGATCGAACTGACCGGGATCGTGTTGAGGTCGACTGTCGAGGGAATGCCGCTGGCGCTCGCGCCGTTGACGAAGCGCTGCCCATCGACCAGCACGAGCGTGCGCTTGGCACCGAGATAGCGCAGGTCGATTTCCGCCGAACCTGCACCGACGCCGCCGCCATCGGGCGGGTTGCCGATATTGCCGCTGTTGTTGACCTTCGAGTTCAGGCCGCCGCTCGCGCTCGGCAGGTGCTGCAGGATATCGGCGATCGCGGAAAGTCCGGTCTGCGCCAGAGCGGTCTGGTCGACGATGATCGTCGGCGTATCGAGGTTGACCGGATCGCGGCGGATGCGCGAGCCGGTGACGATGATCTGATCCTCCGGAGCGGCGGTCGCCACGGCGGGCGGGCTCACTGCCTGTGCATTGGCCGCGCTGGCGACGCCAAACTGCAGGATTGCCAGCGCGCCGAGCGCAACGCCGTCAAGAAGACCGTTTCGCCGAATCATCGCTTTGTCTCCGATCGATGGTGCAGTGCAGCGGATAAACTCCGCCGACCCCTGTTAATTGGCAAGCCTGCATTCACCGATCCGTCAAGAAACGGTCACACCTGTGTCAAAAACAACACGGCGGCGCGGGTGCTCGTCGCATGCAGCGCGATTGCATTGGTCGTCAGACTGCACTTTAGTTGCGATATGGCGGGCGCCGTTGAAGGAGGGTCGAGCGATGCGGTATCTTGGGGTGATCGTCAGCGCCGCGGTGCTGTCATTCGTCAGTCCCGCGCGCGCGGCGGATGCGCCAGCGCCCGGTGCCGCGCTGCAAAACAGTCCGGCGGCGATCACCACGTTGTTCACCGAGTGGCGGGCGTTCGTGAAGCCGAAGATCGCGGCGGGTGTGCCCGACTATGGACCGGCCGCGATGGCGCGGATGGCGACGGCGCTGCCGCACTGGCAGGCGCGGCTGGCGGCGCTCGACCGGCGCGGCTGGAATCTGCAGGCGCAGAACGACTTTCGGTTGATCGAGGCCGAGATGAACGCGCTCGATTTCAACCTGCGCGTGTTGAAACCATGGGCGCGCGACCCGAGTTTTTACCAGACTGTCTTTGGCGAGGAGAGCGATGTCCCGGCGCACGAGGGGCCATCGGCGCAGCCCAACATCGACCTGTTCGCCTATGACTGGCCGCTGTCGAAGGCGGACGATGCCCGGCTGACGGTGCTAATCGGTGCGTTCCAAAGTTGCTTGCCGATGCCAAGGTCAACCTCGCCGCCGGAACCGCGCATGACCTGTGGGCGTACGGCGACCGCACCTTCGTCGAGCAGAGCGGGGTGTTGGCGGAGCTCGAGGCGGGAACGCTGTCGATGCGGACGCTCGAAGGGCATCGGACCGCGACGATCGCCGGAGCCAGCCCGCAGTTGATCGCCGCGATCGGTGCGGCGCGGACCGCGAGCGACGACTTTGCGCGCTGGGTGGCGGCGCAGGCCCCCGGCAAGACCGGGCCATCGGGCGTCGGGAAGGATAATTACAATTGGTATATGGCGCATGTGACGCTCGACCCGCATGACTGGGACGAGCAGGTCGTGCTGCTGCAGCGCGAGCTCGACCGCGCGCTCGCGTCGCTCCGGCTCGAGGAAACGCGCAACCGCGCGCTGCCGCCGATCGCCGAGATCACCGATCCCGCCGCCTATCGAGGGATGGCCACGGCGAAAACGTTGAAGTTCAACGACTTCATGGTGGCGACGGGGTTGATGCCCGACAGGCCCTATTTCCGGGCCGCGATGCTGGCACAGACCAGCGCCTATGTGCCGCCGGCGAAGCGCAATTTCTTCGACAACGGCACTGCGCTCGATCCGCTGCCGCTACTGTCGCATTCCAGCCACTGGATCGAACTGGCGCGGATCAAGCATGAGCCGTACCCCGATCCGGTCCGCGATGTTGCACCGCTGTTCAATATCTTCGCCGACCGGTCGGAGGGCTTTGCCACCGCGATCGAGGAGATCGTCTTGCAGGCCGGGCTGTATGACGACATTCCGCATGGCCGCGAAATCGTCTGGACGATGCTCGCCAACCGGGCGGCGCGCGGGCTGGCGTCGCTGCATGTGCAGGCCAATGAGATGACATTGGCGGAGGCGGGCCGGTTCCATGCGCAATGGACACCGCGCCACTGGTCCGATCCGAAGAGCATGCTGGTCGGGTTCGAGCAGCTGCTCTATCTGCGCCAGCCGGGTTACGGGCCGAGCTATATCATCGGCAAGCTGCAACTGGATGCGCTGTTCGCGCAAGCGTCGCATCGGGCGGAGACGACCGGGCAGCCATTTGTGTTGGGGGATGTGTTCGCACGGATCATGCGATCGGGCATTCTGCCGCCGGCGCTGATCGCAGCGGAACTGGACGATCAGGCAGGCGCGGGGCAATAGCCCTAGATCATCGTCGTCAGGTTGGTCAGCCATTCGGGCGAGTTTGAAACGACGACGCCTTCGACGAACCGGTCGCCACCGCTGAGGATCAGCGCGCCAACCACAAGGATGATGCCGCCGAGCACGCGTTTGCCATTGCCACCGGCCTGCATCAGGCGACCGCGCCACCGGGTCAACACGCCACGCGTTGCAAACGCCAGCACCAGCAACACGCTGGCGATGCCGAGTCCGAAGCCAAGCATGACCAGCGCCACCTCGCCGAGATTGCGTCCTTGTGCTGCAAGGACAGTCGCGGTGCCAAGCGTTGGGCCGACGCACGGGCTCCAGACCAGCCCGAGCAGACCCCCGATCGCCGCCTGGCCGGCCAACCCGAAGCGTTCAAGCCCGGACTGTCGCGCCGAAGCCCACCGAGCCAGCGGTGTCAGCGCGCGTTCGACTGCAGCCTGAACCCGTGGTGCGACCAGCGCGAGGCCTACCAGCAGCAGCATCACCGCGCCGACCATGCGGACAACGTCGCTGTCGAACCCGCTCGCCGCGCCCAATGTCGCCGCTGCAAAGCCGACCAGCGTGAACGACGCGACCAGCCCCACCGCCAACGCCAGCGGACCATAACGATGCTGTTGCGCCGCGCTGCCGATCACGATCGGCACCAGCGGCAGCACGCACGGCGACAGGATCGTCAAAGCTCCGGCTGCAAAGGCGAGGACCGGATTGAGACCGGCAGTCACATTCAGTTTACGGTCGATTGGAGCAGTGCGGCGATCTCGGCCTTGTCGGTCTGGAAAGCGACGCGGCCCGTTTCATGGCCGCCCTTGAAGCCGATCAGCGTGGCTTGCTTCGTCACGCCGAGCTGCTGCCACTCCGGCTTTTGCTTGTCGTAGTTGATCGTGAAGATCGTCAGCTTGGCAAATTTGGGATCGGCGACGGCGGCCTTGATGGTAGCTTCCTGCGAGTGGCAGACCGGGCACCACCATGCCGCGACATCGACCAGAACGCTGCCGCCAGCCGCCTTCGCGGCTTCGAACTGGGCGCGGTCGAACGGCTTATATTCGGCGGCGGTGGCGGGCGCGGCAACCAAAACTGCGACGGCAGCGAGAGCGAGCGGAATGCGGAACATGAACAGTCTCCAATCAGCGATCAATGGGGCTGGCAGCAATGTCGACAAGCAACGTTCGGTGCAGCGGATCATCGGGTTACATCGCGCTCAATCGACACGCCGCCGCAGCAGCTGCAGCAACACCAACATAACTGCCAGGAACAATGCGCTTGGCAGCGCGTGCAGGAGCACCGCCGGCGCGCCGTCCCCGCGCAGCATCGCGCCCCGCGCCGCCCGGATCAGGTGCGTCAGCGGGAATATCGCACCCAGCGCGCGCGCCCAGCCGGGCAGCGTCTCGGCCGGATAGAGAAAGCCCGACAGCAACATCGCGGGAAGATAGAAAGCGACGGCACCCTGCAGCGCCTCGAGTTGCGTTGCCGCGCGCGAAGCAATGACATAGCCAAGCGCCAGATGCGCGGCAGCAAACAGCGGCAGCAGCAGCACGAGCGCGGCTAGGCTGCCGCGCACCGGGACGTCGAACAGCACTACCCCGGCTCCGATCACCACCAGCCCCTGTGCGGTGCCGGTGACGACGTAGGGCAACAGCTTGCCGACGAGCACCTCGAATGCCGATACCGGCAGCGCCAGCAATGCTTCCCATGTGCCGATCTCGCGCTCGCGCGCCAGGCTGAGGCTGCCGAGCATGATCGAACTGATCATCGTCACGACCCCGATGAGTGCGGGCAGGAAGCTCCAGTCGGCGCGCTCGTGCGGGTTGAACAATCGCTCGACGGTCAGCATTGGTGCGCCGCTGGCATGGGCATGCGTCGCAACGGCGTGCCAATAGGCCGCCTCGATGCGGGGGACGACAGCGGTCGTCAGCACGGGGTTGGTCGCATCGACGATTACCCGCAGCGGTAGCCTTGCGCCGAACATGCTGGCGAGCGACGCCGCGGGCGGCACTTCGATGCCGACCAGCGCCGTGCCGCGCCGCACCGCCGTTGCCGCTTCGCCCGAAGCGAGCAATGCACCGACCGTTAAGCCCGTCTGCGAACGCAGCGCATCGGCGACGCGCGCCGCGCTCGCCGGGTTGTCGGCAGCGATCGCAACGGTGATGGTCGTTGCAGTCGGCTGGATCGCATAGCCGAACAGCAACACCTGCATTGCCGGCACGAGCAGCAACAGCGTGAATGTCGTTCGCGCCCGGAGCAGCCGCAGCCATTCGATGTGCGCCACGGCGCCGATGCGGGCGAGCGACGCGTTCACTGCGGCGCGGCCAGCACAGCGGCTTCGAGCGACGCGGTACCGCTTGCTGCGATCATTTCGCCCGGCACCATCGGCCCGGTTGCATGTCCATCGGCAAAGTAAAGGATGGCTGGGCAGTGTTCGGCCTCGGCAAGATCATGCGTGCTGATGACAATCGCGGTCCCGTCCGCCGCCAGCGTCTGGAGCCACCGCCAGATGTCGCGGCGCGTCGCGACGTCGAGCCCCGCAGTCGGCTCGTCGAGCAGCAGCAGCGCCGGGCGGTTGATCAGCGTCGCAGCGAACTGCACGCGCCGCGCCCAACCGCCCGACAGCCGGTCGAAGCGCCGCGTCAGCACGGGTTCAAGCGCAAAGCGCGCCACGGTCTCGGCCACCGCAGCGGTCGGCAGCCGATGGATGCGCGCACGAAAGCAAAGGTTTTCAATCACCGTCAGGTCGGGATAAAGCGCGAGGCGCTGGCTCATATAACCGATCTGGCGGCGCACTGCCGCGTCGGGAACCCGGACATCGGCTCCGAGTACCTGTCCTTCGCCCGAATCGGGGCGCAGCATCCCCGCGAGCATGCGGAGCGTCGTCGTCTTGCCGCCGCCGTTTGCACCGACCAGCCCGACAATATTTCCGGGCCGCAGCGTCAGCGTTACGCCGGCAATGACGCTGGTCCCGGCATAGCTTTTGCCAAGGTCGCGGACCGCGATGACCGCCTCAGCCGGTGGCAAGGACGAACCCGCCATGCGTGAACTTGGTCGCCTCCGCGCCTAACACCAGCGCAGCATGGCCCGGCCACACCCCGCTGCCGCGCAGCTCGTCGAGCGCAATCCAGATCGCCGCCGAGCCGGTGTTGCCGACGCGGTTGGCGTTGACGAAGACTCGCTCGGGCGGCAGCGCGAGATGCTCGGCAAGCTGATCGCCGATGCGGCCGCTGACTTGATGGGGGATGATCGCATCGACATCGGCCACGGCAAGCCCATGTTCGGCGGCGGCAGCGACACCGGCATCGAACAAGCTGCGCCCGGAGTCGAGGATGGCGCGAAAGTCATGCGCGAATTGCGGCGGACCGGTGCCAGAAGGCGACTGCATGCCGCTGTCGCGCTTCAACTCGATGCCCGGGGCCCGGCCCAACCCGCAGCTGCCGAACCATGCCGAATGCAGCCGGTCGCCGCCGCCGCCGAACGCACGCCCCACCACGACCGCGCCCGCGCCGTCGCCCATTTGCATCAGGTTGACGATCTGGCCGGGATCCGACGCCAGCGCCTCGGGATCGAGGAAGGCGGAGCCGGTTTCAGACCCGACGATCGCCACGGGCCGCGCTCCGGGGTGGGCAAGCAGGCCGAACGCG
This sequence comes from Sphingomonadales bacterium, assembly GCA_038225475.1. Lineage (GTDB taxonomy): Bacteria > Pseudomonadota > Alphaproteobacteria > Sphingomonadales > Sphingomonadaceae > Polymorphobacter_B. Next base: position 25,084 of record JBBRRA010000012.1, on the reverse strand, counting down.
ATCATCAGCGCATTGGCAAAGCCGGTGCACGCCTGACGCAGCTCGATGTGCGGACCGGCATAGCCCAGCTGGTCCGCAACGAACGCCACATTTCCGGGCAACGGCTGGACCGGCGTTGCGGTGTGGCCGATCAGGTAGCCGATGTCACCGATCGCGATGCCCGCGTCGTATAGGGCGTTGCGGACCGCCCGCGCCGCCAGTTCGGGGTTCGAGCAACCCGGTGCCGGCGGTTCGATCCGCGAACGCCACTGGCGTGCGGCATGGCGCGTCGCCACGCCCAGCTTTGCGGCCACCGCTTCGGCGCGGTCGCGCTCACGCCGGCCAAGCCACGGCGTCAGACTGTTCAGCAGCACGTCGGTCGAGATGGCCGAACCCGGCAGCGCCGTCCCGGTGCCCAGCACAGCAAGGGCCCCGGTCGACAGCCAATTATGGCGGCGCGCGCAGCCCGGGTCTGTCTCGACACTGTTAACCGCCTGCACGACCATGCACGCATCTTCGTGCAGGCGAACGCGAAGGTTACAAATTTCGCCTTGGATTTCTTTTGGCGGAGCGACGGGGATTCGAACCCCGGACAGGTTGCCCTGAACACGCTTTCCAGGCGGGCGCCTTAAACCACTCGGCCATCGCTCCGTTAGCGGCTGCGGTTAGCAGGGGAATGTGCGCGCGACAAGCAGCGTTGCCGGGCTTGAACGAAAACGGGCCCCGCTGTTGCCAGCGGGGCCCGCATCGCTATCGGCTTAACGGAGCAGCGTCAGGACCTGCTGCTGCGTCTGGTTGGCCTGCGCCAGCATCGCCTGTGCCGCCTGACTGAGCACCTGCGATTTGGCGAGGTTGGTGGTTTCCGCCGAGAAGTCGGCATCGGTGATCCGCGACCGCGACGTGACGAGGTTGGTCGAGTTCGAGTCGAGGTTGCTCACGGTTGCCTGCAACCGGTTTTGCACCGCACCGAGGTTGGCGCGGTCGAGCGAAACCGACGACAGCGCCTGGTCGATTGCCGCGAGCGCGGCGTTCGAGCCATTTTGCGTCGTCAGGTCGAGGTCGGCAACCTTGAGCCCACCGGTGTCGGAGCCATAGCTGTTCTGCTCGAAGCCCAGCTTGGTGAAGCTCGACGTCGCGGTGAACCCCTGCGAGCCGGTGCCGACTTCGATCGTCTTGGCCGAACTCAGCTTGACGCTCGAATAGGCGGTCTGGACGGTGTCGGCAGTATAGACCGTCGTGTCCGCCAAACCGGTTGCGGTATACGCCGTGCCGGTGCCCGCGACCGTTACGCCGCCCAGCCCGAAGTTCGCCGCCACCGCCGCGGTGTTGTTGTAGCTGACGCTGACGTTGCGCCCGTCGGCGGCGGTCAGCGACAGCCCACCCTTGCCGGTGTCGCTGGCGACGACGCCGGTCAGGCCGCTGTACTTGTTGATCTGCGTTGCGACATTGGCGCGGGTCGCCTGCGCGGTGTCGTTCTGGTTGAGCGTGACGCTGATCTGGACGCCGTTTATCGCGAGCGTCGACGTGGCGGTCGTGGCGATGACCGTGGTCGTCGAGCCGTTGAGTGTCAGCGCGTTTGCCGTTGCCGTGACGCCGGTGTCCTTGCTCGACGCGTTGATCGCAGCGGCAATCGCGATGCCGCTGCCAGCCTTCAGACTCGACAGCGCGAGGCTGTCCGAGAAGGTGTCGTCCGAAGCCGTTGCGGCGCGGATGGCGACCCCGTTGATCTGCAGGTCGCCGGCGTTGAGCGTGACTGCACCGGCCGCGTTCGCTGCGACGGCGCGGGCGTCGGTGGTGACCGCCGAAACGCCGCGCTCGAAAGTGCCGGCGCTCAGCCCGGCATGGCTGATCTTGCCGCCCGCAGACGACGACAGTTCGATTGCCGCACCGTTCTGCGATTCAAGACTAAAGCTGCCCGACTGTGCGCCTACTTTGACGCCGGTGGCGGCTGCCGTCAGCGTCGTCAGCGCGACGACGATGTTGCGCCCGTCCGCCGCCTCGAGCCGCAAACCCGTCTTGTCGTCGCCGGTGTCGACGGCATGCACGCCGGTCTGCCCGCTGATCAGGTTGATCGCATTGGCAATCAGCGTGCGGCTGGCGGCGGCATCGGTGGTGGTCGTTACCGAGGCCGTGCTGACGCCGTTGATCGTGATCGTGCCCGTCAGCGCGGCAGCGGTCATCGAGGTGCCGGTCATCACCGTCTTGCCGACGACGGCGCTGACGCCGGTCTGCGCGGTGGCACGGTTGACGGCGGCGGCCTTTGCGACCGCGCTCGCGCCCTTTTGATCCGACGAGACGCTGTCGTCGGTATCGGCGGACGCGCCGATGGTGACGCCGTTGATGATCAGGTCGCCCGCGCTGAGCGACTGGTTCGTCGTCAGGTTGGCGGCGACGGCTTCGAACGCCCCCGTGGCGCTGAGGCCGGCGGTCGAACCGGTGCCGAGATCGTTCGAACGCGTCGAGCCGATACCGAAGGTGACGGTTTCACCCGCGCGGCTGCCGGTCTGGAGCAGCAAATTCTTTGCCGAGCCGTCGAGCAGTTTGATGCCGTTGAAATTGGTGCGCTGGCCGATGTTGTCGATTTCGCTGGTCAGCTGCTTGACTTCGGCCTGCAGCGCCTTGCGGTCGTCGCCGGTGATCGTGCCGGTGGCACCCTGCACCGCGAGCTCGCGCATCCGCTGCAGCATGTTGGTCACTTCGCCCATCGCGCTTTCCGCCGTCTGCGCCATGCTCATACCGTCGTTGGCGTTGCGGATGGCCACCGTCAGGCCGCGGACGTCGGCGGTCATGCGCTGCGAAATGGCGAGGCCTGCGGCGTCGTCCTTTGCCGAATTGATGCGCTGCCCGGTCGACAGGCGCGTCATGGCATCCTGCAACGCCATCTGCGCCGTCCGCTGACCGGCCTGCGCGTTCATTGCCGAGATGTTGGTGTTGATGACTGTCATGTTACTCTCCCGCTCCCAAACTCGTCGGAGCCGCCGCACGATCGCGGGGTGCCGATGGCTCAAGGGACGGCGGCGCGCGGGACTTCTTAACTGCGGCGTGGCATGAGCGGCGCGATGGACGATATTAGCCCCCTGATCCTGCACATCGATGCGCACCTGATCGTGATCGACAAACCCGCCGGGCTTGCCGTGCATCCGGGGCCGCGCACGCCCGACAGCCTCGAAGATCATCTGTGGAGCCTGCGCCAGGGGTTCGTGCGCAAGCCCGCGCCGGTGCACCGCCTCGACCGCGATACCAGCGGCTGCCTGATTCTGGCGCGCCACCGCCGCGCGCACAAGCGCCTGACGCAGCTGTTCGAGGCGGGACGCATTGCCAAGACTTATTGGGCGGTGGTCGATGGTGGCCCGGCGGACGATAGCGGCGTCGTCGATGCGCCGTTGTTCAAGGTGTCGACTGCGGCCGATGGCTGGCGGATGGTGGTCGACGACCGCGGCAAGCGCGCGGTGACGCGGTGGGAGGTGCTGGCGCGCGGGCCGCAAAGCCGCATCGCGTTTTCACCCGAAACCGGGCGCACGCATCAGGTGCGCGTCCATGCCGCTGTGCTCGGGTGCCCGATCGCCGGTGATCCGGTCTATGGCACGGGGCAGGGGCCAATGCTGCTGCATGCGCGCGCGCTGGTGATCCCGTACCGCGAGGGGGCCGAGCCGTTGCGGGTGGAGGCACCGCTGCCGCCGCATTGGCCCGCCGCCGACGCTGCCGCCGTTTAGGGCACGACCTCGCTGACCGTGACCGGCGGCAGGTGCAGCGTGCCGTCGCGCAGGCCGTCCGTAGGCAGATAGGCGCGGAACACGAGGCGCAGTGCGCCCTTTGGGGCCGGCAGCCAGTTGACGACGCGCTCGCCCGATGGCTGGCTGGTCTGGATGAAAATATCGAGGCTGCCGTCGCGTTCGGCGTGCATCGTCTCGGTTCGGCTGCCGAGCGCAAAGCGGCCGAGCGGATTGTCGACGAAGAACAGCCGCCCGTCGGCTTCAAGCTGATACATCGTGAGCGACCAGAACGCCCCGACCGGCAGGTGGCCGGGAATGTGCGCGACATAGGCCTTGCGGCCATCGAGCTGTGCGCCGGTCTGATCGGTGCTGGCGGTAAGATAGACCGCCTCGTCGCGGGGCAGCGCGGCAAGGCCGCCGAGCGCGACACGGGCGCGGCCGGCGTCATCGGCGCCGAAGTTGCCAATGCCCGGGCCCGGATAGTTCCAGCCGTCGATGACCGTGCCGACGCCCGCGATCCCGGCCTTGAGCTCGTTGCGGAGCTGCGGCAGCGCGGTGGTCCACAGCCTTTGCGCGGCGGGCGCAAGCTGCGCGAACGCCCCCGACACGCCGGGGCGGATGCCCTGCGGTACCATCGCGGCGATGCGCGCGCCAACTTCGGGCGGCAGCGGCGTCCGGCCAAGCGCCTCGTTGACCACATCGAGCAGCGTCGCCGCATCGGGTTCGGGCGTCGGTACAACCTTGGTCGGCGCGGCATGCGCGAGGCTGGAGTCGAGCTTGAGCGTGCCGACCGCTGCCGATGCCGCAGCAAGGTCGGACGGCCCGTCGACGAGCACGCGCACGAGCAGCCACGCATCGTTGGTGTCGCTGCGGAGCAGCTTGACGCCGTCGGGAGCCTCGCCGTGCCAGCCCGGCCCGACGATCAGGTAGCGGCCGCTGCCGTCGCCGCCGCGCGTGCCGGCGATCGCGACATTGTCGGTGAACAGGTTCATCAGCGCCGCGCTGTGATAGCGGCGGCCCATCGGCGGCATGTCGAACCGCACCGGCCCGCCACCCAGATCGAGCCACGCGCTGGCGTACAGCGTATCGTTGTTGGGCGTCGTCACGTCGCGCGAACTTGCATCGGCAAGCGACGTGCGCGGGAACAGCCGGTTGGTCCCGTCGATGCCATAGGCGGCGGCGCGGGTGACGGTCGCGCCGCGCGTGCGCATCATCGCATAGATCGGAAACGCGAACTGATACGCGCTGCGCAGCGCGCGGATGTCGGCGGTATCGGGCAGCGCGCGTTGCACCGGCTTCGCCGCGACCGCGCGGTGGCGGGGCGCTGGCCGCGCGGTGACCGGCACCGCAAGCGCCAGCAGAATCGCCAAGGTCACCATCGTGCGCATCTATTGATCCCGAAAGCTTCGATGCTGCTTCATGCCGGGGGGTGACAGCCGCGTCCAGTCCGGTGCAAGAAGGTTTACGTTAAGGGGAACCGCAATGGCCTATTCGCAAATCCGCTACGACGTTGCCGACGGCATCGCGACGATCACGCTCGACCGACCCGATAAGCTCAACGCCTTCACCGCGACGATGATGGCGGAACTGATCGCGGCGTTCGATGCAGTCGACGCCGACGATGCGGTGCGCGCGGTCATCGTTACCGGCAGCGGCCGGGCGTTCTGCGCCGGCGCCGACCTGAGTGCGGGGGCGGCGACGTTCGACTATGACCAGCGCGCCGACAGTCCGCGCGAAGGCTCGCCGATCCGCGCCGACGGCAGCATCGATTATAGTCACGACGCGGTGCGTGACGGCGGCGGGCGCGTCACGCTGCGGATTTTCGAGTGCCTGAAGCCGGTGATCGCAGCGGTCAACGGTCCGGCGGTCGGCATCGGCGTGACGATGCAGCTGGCGATGGATATTCGCATCGCCTCCGACACCGCGCGCTTCGGCTTTGTGTTCGCGCGGCGCGGCATTGTGCCCGAAGCGGCGTCGTCATGGTTCCTGCCGCGCATCGTCGGCATCGCGCAGGTGCTCGAATGGTGTTTTTCGGGCCGGGTCTTCGATGCCGCCGAAGCGCTCGCCGGGCGGCTGGTCAGCCGCGTTGTGCCGGGCGACCGGTTGCTCGACACGGCGCGGGCGCTGGCGCGCGAGATTGCCGACAACACCGCGCCGGTATCGGTGGCGCTGACGCGGCAGATGCTGTGGCGGATGCTCGGCGCGCCCGGACCGATGACCGCACATCGGCTCGACAGTCGCGCCATCTATAGCCGGGGGCGATCGGGGGATGCGCGCGAAGGCGTCACCGCGTTCCTCGACAAGCGCGCGCCGGCCTATCCCGACACGGTGTCGACCGCGATGCCCGATTTCTTTCCGTGGTGGGAGGATGAGGCCTATCGCTGACGTGGCGAAGCCCGAGTGGGGGCACCTGGGCTTCGCGCGTCAACGGCCCTCCCGCTGAAGTCAGCGTTTCGACGCGCTGACTATGTCCCGTGCACACCACAATCGTAACGAACTATCAACTAGTAAAAGTGTTTATTAACTAAATAGTGCCCGTCTTGGGCCCGCCGAAGGGTTTTGATGACCGACGATATCCGCGCGCCACTGGCGCAGTTCGCCGGGGCGGTGCCGCTGGCGCCGCCGTGGTTCGATGCCGCGATCGCGCACACGCCCGAACGCTCGATCGTCAGCGGCGACGGTGGCCCGATCGAATTGTTGACGTGGGGCGACCGCGGCAAGCCGGGCTTGCTGTTGATGCACGGCAGCGGCGCGCATGCCGGCTGGTGGAGCTTCATCGCGCCGTTCTTCGCTGCGAAATACCGCGTCGCGGCATTCAGCTGGGCGGGCATGGGCGGATCGGCACACCGCGACCGCTATGACATCGGCGGCTTCGTCGCGCAAATCATCGACGTGGCGACTGTTGCCGGATTGTTCGAAGCAGCGGCGAAACCGGTGCTCGTCGCGCACAGCTTCGGCGGCTATCCGATGATGGCGGCGGCGGCGCGCCACGGCGAGCGCTTCAAGGCCGCCGTGATCGTCGATACGCCGTTCCGCGCGCCCGGCGAGGGCGACCGTCCCGCCACCGCCACCGACCGGCCGCACCGTGTCTATCCGACGCTGACCGAGGCGCTGGCGCGGTTCCGCTTTGCCCCGACGCAAGGCTGCGCCAATCTGTATATCGCCGACCATATCGCCCGCGGCTCGCTGGTCGAAGTGCCCGGCGGATGGCGCTGGGCATTCGATCCGTTGCTGTGGAGCCGGTTCGACATCGGCGAGCCGCGCGAGGTGCTTCGCGTCCCGAAATGCCCCGTCGCGCTGATCTGGGGCGATCGCTCGGCGTTGATGACCCCGGCGATGGTGACGCGGATGCGCGACATCCTGCCCCCCGGCACGCCGGCGTTCGCCATTCCCGATGCCGACCATCATGTCATGGTCGATCAGCCGTTGGCGTTCGTCGCAGGCCTGCGCGGCCTGCTGTCGGGCTGGCCTCAGCCGACCGGCGTGGGCGCGTAGAACGCCGGGAACATCTTTTTCAGCGCCGCGATTTTCGGCATGTCGTTGACGACGATATACGGATAATCGGGGTTCAGTTTCAGGAAGTTCTGGTGATACCCCTCGGCCGGATAAAAGGTCTTGCCGGTTTCAACCGTTGTTACCACGGGCTTGTCGAAGGCGTGCACCTTGTTGAGCTGGGCGACATACGCCGCCGCCAGCTTCGCTTGGTCGGCGTTGAGCGGAAAGATCGTCGAGCGATATTGCGTGCCGCTATCGGGTGACTGGCGGTTCAACTGCGTCGGATCGTGCGCGACCGAGAAATAAATCTGCAGCAGCTTGCCGTAACTGATCCGCGCCGGATCATATTTGATCTCGACCGACTCGGCATGCCCGGTCAGCCCGCTGCCGACGATCTCGTAATGCGCCGTCGCGCCTGCGCCGCCAGCATAGCCCGACCGCACCGATTTGACGCCCGCGACATGTTCGAACATGCCCTCAAGGCCCCAGAAGCAGCCGCCGGCAAGCACGGCGGTCGCAGTCGCCGGTACCTTGGCGAGCGGCATGTCGATCGCGGGCGGCGGCACAAGGCGCGTTGCCTCGTCCGAACGCGCGGGGCTTAGCCACAGCGCGGTGGCGGCGGCTGCGATCATCAGGGTGCCGGCGGGGGTGATTTTCATGCTGGTCCTCAAGCCCTGGCGGGAGCGAAGGTCATCGCCACGCCGTTCATGCAATAGCGCAGCCCGGTCGGCGGCGGGCCGTCGTCGAAGACATGCCCCAGATGGCCGCCGCACCGGCGGCAATGGACCTCGGTGCGCGGCAGCCCCAGATCGGTGTCGGTATGCGTCGCCACCGCGTTGTGCAGCGGACGGAAAAAGCTCGGCCACCCGGTGCCGCTGTCGAACTTGGTCTTGCTCGAAAACAGCGGCAGCGCGCACCCGGCGCAGGCGAAGGTGCCGGGGCGATGCTCGTCGTTGAGCGGGCTGGTATAGGCCCGCTCGGTACTCGCCTCGCGCAGCACTGCAAATGCCGCCGGGGACAGGCGCTCGTGCCACTGCGCCGGGGTGAAGCTGACCGCGAAATGCTCGGTGGTCGCGGCGCTGGCACTGCTGCCAAGCCGCGCGCCGCTCAGGAAGTGCGCGGCCGGAATGGCAACCGCGATGGAGGCATAGGCAAACAGATTACGGCGGGTCAGGTCGGGCATCAGGATCCTTCAAGCTACGCTACCGATGTAGGTACGCGGCCGCCTCGCGAAAGGTTACATGGTGCCGCAATCGCGCCCGCCGGGGCTGGGGGTTACCCCCCGAACCCCTTGCCCGTGGCGGCAAGCCGCGCCAGAAGCGGCGCCGGCGTGATCCCGAACCGCTCGAGCGCTGCGACGATCCGCGGCAGCCCCTCGCTGTCGGCCCAGAACATCGGACCGCCGCGATAGACCGGCCAGCCATAGCCGTTGATCCAGACGATATCGATGTCCGACGCGCGCTGCGCCATGCCTTCCTCGAGGATTGCCGCCCCTTCGCTGACCATCGGATACAGGCAGCGCTCAAGGATTTCAGTGTCGTCGATCGGGCGCCGGTTGACGCCGCGTTCGGCGGCATAGTCGAGGATCATCTGCTCGACGACCGGCGACGGGGTGCGGTTGCGCTTGTCGTCATAGTCGTAAAAGCCGCTGCCGGTTTTCTGCCCGCGCCGCCCGGCCTCGCACAGCCGGTCGCGGAGGCTTTCGCCCTTCGACGTCGCCGCATCCCAGCCGATGTCGAGCCCGGCCAGATCGCTCATCTGGAACGGCCCCATCGGAAAGCCGAAGTCGAACAGCACGCGGTCGACATCCCACGGCATCGCGCCCTCGAGGATCAGTGCCTGTGCCTGCTTCTGCCGCGCCGCGAGCATGCGGTTGCCGATGAAGCCGTCGCACACGCCCGCAACGACCGCGACCTTGTTGATCTTTTTCGCGGTTGCCATCGCGGTCGCCAGCACATCGGGGGCAGTCTTGGCCCCGCGCACCACCTCGAGCAGCCGCATGACGTTGGCGGGCGAAAAGAAGTGCAGCCCGACGACCGATTCGGGCCGCGTGGTGGCGGCGGCGATCGTATCGACGTTCAAATAGCTGGTGTTCGACGCGAGGATCGCCCCCGGCTTGGCAATGTGGTCGAGGCGGCCGAAGACGTCTTTCTTCAGGTCCATATTCTCGAACACCGCCTCGATGATGAGGTCGGCCGAGCCGAGGTCGTCCATGCTCAGCGTCGGCGTCAGCAGCGCCATGCGCTGTTCGACCTGCGCGGCGGTCATCCGCCCCTTGGCGGCGGTGTTTTCGTAGTTCTTGCGGATCGTCGCGACGCCGCGATCGAGATTGGCCTGCTGCGCCTCGACGATGGTGACGGGCACCCCGGCGTTGAGAAAGTTCATCGCGATGCCGCCGCCCATCGTGCCCGCGCCGATGACGCCGACACTGGCGACCGGGCGCAGCGGCGTTGCATCGGGAATGTCGGCGATCTTGTTCGCCTGCCGCTCGGCAAAGAACACATGCCGCTGCGCGCGCGATTGCAGCCCGGTGATCAGCTGCACGAACAGCTCGCGCTCGACGCGCATACCGTCGTCGAACGGCAGCGAAACCGCCGCCTCGATGCACTTGATGTTCGCCTCGGGGGCTTCATAACCGCGAAACGCCTTGGCATTGGCGCGGCGATAGTCGTCGAACAGCCCCGGTGCGGGTGCTGCCACGCTCAGGTCGCGGACCTTGCGCAGCGGCGCGCGGCTGGCAACGAGCGTTTTTGCAAACGCCACCGCGCCGCCGCGCAGGTCACCCTCGGCGACGACCCCGTCGATCAAGCCCATGTCCTTGGCGGCGGCAGCGCCGACCTGCTTGCCGGTGGCCACCATGTCGAGCGCCGCCGCCGCACCGATCAGGCGCGGCAACCGCTGCGTGCCGCCCGCGCCGGGCAACAGGCCGAGCTTGACCTCGGGCAGTCCGCATTTTGCCGATGGCACCGCGACGCGGTAGTGGCAGGTCAGGGCAACCTCGAGCCCGCCGCCGAGCGCCGTGCCGTGGATCGCCGCAACGACCGGCTTGGTTGCATTCTCGATGATCTTCTGCAGGTCGTGGAGCCCGACCCCCTGCGGCGGCTTGCCGAATTCGGAGATGTCGGCGCCCGCGATGAAGGTCCGCCCGGCGCACATCAGCACGATCGCAGCGACGGCGGGGTCGGCGACGGCAGCGGCGATGCCGTGCGCCAATCCGTCGCGTACGGTCGCCGACAGCGCATTGACCGGCGGCGAGTTGAGCGTGAGCACGGCAATGTCGCCTTCGACGTCCAGTTCGGTCACCGCGTTGATCGTCGTCATGGAACCCACTCCCCAGTTTTTGCTTGTTGCAGTGCAGCGATACCCGATAACCGCTGCTGACGATAACAATGGTAGCCTCAGACATGCATGGATCGCAAACTGCCAGTCCGCTGGCCCGGCCCGGGCTGGGAACGATTCTGCTGCTCGGCGCGCTGACGGCGTTCGGCGCGGTGTCGATCGACCTGTACCTGCCCAGCCTGCCGGCGATCGGACGGACGTTCGCGGCAAGCCCGCAGGTCGTGCAGCAGTCGATGGCGGCGTTCTTCATCGGCATGTGCGTCGGCCAGTTGATCTATGGTCCGCTGTCGGATCGATATGGCCGCCGCCCGGCACTGATCGTCGGCGCGGTGATCTATGTGATCGCATCGCTCGGCTGCGCGTTTGCGCCGTCGGTCGGGGCGTTGATCGTCGGGCGTTTCGTGCAGGCGCTCGGCTGCTGCGCGGGGCAGGTGGTGGCGCGCGCAGTGGTCCGCGACCGCTATGCGACGCAGGATTCGGCGCGGATCTTTTCGCTGCTGACGCTGGTGCTCGGCGTTGCGCCGCTGCTCGCGCCGACGGTGGGCGCGTGGCTGGCAACCGTGGTCGGCTGGCGCGCGATCTTCGGCGTGCTCGCGGCCTTCGGCGTGATCGTCGGCACCGCAGTCGTGCTGCGGCTGACCGAAAGCCGGTCGGCGGCGACGGCGGCGACCGCGCGCAGCAGCAGCATTCTGGCGGGGTATATCGACTTGCTGCGCCACCGCCGGTTGCTCGGCTATGTGCTCGCCGGGGCGCTCAACGGCGCGGTGCTGTTCACCTACGTCTCCGGCGCGCCCGATTTGTTGATCGGCACTTTCGGTTTCACGCCGCAACAGTTCGCGTTGACCTTTGCCGCGATTGCCGTCGGCGTCATCGGATCGAGCCAGGTCAACCGTGTGCTGCTCGATCATTTTGCTTCGGACCGTATTCTTGCGGTGGCGAGCCTGATCGGGGTCGGCGCGGGAGCGTTCGTGCTGGCTGCCGCAGTAACCGGCATCGGCGGTAAATGGAGCGTTCTCGTCGGGCTGTTCGCGGCGTTGACCAGCTATGGCTTCATGGCGGCGAACACGCTCGCGGGGGCGCTCGGCGTCGATCCGCTGCGCGCTGGTGCAACGTCGGCGTTGGTCGGCGCGGCGGCATTCGGCTGCGGCGCGCTGGCGTCGGCCGTGGCGGGGCTGTTCCATGACGGCAGTGCGGTGCCGATGGCGGCGGTCATGGCAGTCTCGCTGGCCGGGTCGGCGGCGCTGCTGTTCGGGCTGGCATTGCCGCCGCGCGCGTTCCGGTCGTGAAGCCACCCGGCTGGCCGCAATTGCTGCTCGCGCTCGCGGTCGTCGCGGTGTGGGGGTCGAACTTCGTCGTCATCAAGCTGGCGCTCGGGCATTTGCCGCCGCTGTTGTTCGCCACGCTGCGCTTCGTGTTCGCCGCCGCGCCAATGGTGTTTTTCCTGCCGCGTCCCGCCGTGCCGTGGCGCAACCTCGCGGCTTATGGCGTGCTGATCGGCGTCGGCCAGTTCGGGGTGATCTATGTCGCCATCAACGGCCTGATCGCGCCCGGCCTCGCCAGCCTCGTGGTGCAGGCGCAGGTGTTCTTTACGATCGGCCTCGCGGTCTGGCTGACGGCGGAACGCGTGCAGCCCGTGCAATGGGCGGCGCTCGCGCTCGGTGTCGCGGGCATCGGCGTGATCGCGGCGCACGCCGACACGACGACCACGGTGCCCGGCGTGATGCTGGTGCTCGTCGCCGCGCTCAGCTGGGCGGCGGGCAACATCGTTCAGCGCCAGTCGCCCGGCGTCAACATGCTGGCGTACGTCGTCTGGGCAAGCCTGTTCGCGGTGCCGCCGCTGCTGGCGCTCAGCCTGGTGTTCGAAGGGCCCGCGCGGATCGGCGCGGCGCTGATGGGGGCCAGCCTCGGCACCTGGGGCGCGGTGCTGTGGCAGTCGGTCGGCAACACCATGTTCGGCTATGCCGCATGGGGCTGGCTGCTGGCGCGCTATCCGGCCGCGACGATCGCGCCGCTGTCGCTGCTCGTGCCGGTGTTCGGCATGGGCACCGCGGCATGGATCCTTGCCGAACCGCTGCCGCTGTGGAAGCTCGAGGCCGCCGCGCTCGTCATCGGCGGCCTCGCGCTCAACCTGCTGTGGCCGCGCGTTGCCCGGCGGTTCAGGCCGGCACTGTGAACGCATAGGGCGCAGTTTTCGCCGCCGCACGCTGCCACGCCGGCAGCGTCTGGATGCGCCGCGCATAGGCGATCAGCCGCGGATAGTCGGCCCCGCGCTGCTGCGCTGCGGCGATTTCGGCAATGAACGACATCATCACGTCGGCACCCGTCAACGTGTTGCCGACCAGCCAGTCGTTATCGCCGAGCGCGCTGTCGAAAAACTTCAGATGGCTGTCGATCTGCTCGTCGATCCGCGGCTTCAACGGCGCTGCGGCATCGCCAAGCCGCATCGTGTACAGGTTGAGCAGGAACGGCAGCATCGCCGAGCCTTCGGCAAAGTGCAGCCATTCAAGATACGCTTCGTGCGTCGCGGTGCCGGGGGTCGGCATCATCCGCCCCGCGCCGTAAGTGCGGATAAGATAGTCGACGATCGCGCCCGACTCGCCGAGCGTGAGCGCACCGTCCTCGATCACCGGCGACTTGCCGAGCGGGTGGATCTGTTTCAATTCGGGCGGGCCGAGATTGGTAACAGTGTCGCGCGTATAGTGCTTGATGGTGTAGTCGAGGCCGAGTTCCTCGCACAGCCACAGGATGCGCTGCGAGCGCGAGTTGTTGAGGTGATGGACGGTGATCATGGCGGCGGTTCCCCTTTTGCCGAAGTCTAGGCGGCGGCCGTGCTTCAGGTAACCCCCGATCTGGCGATCGACGAGAATGAGATCGAAGAAAGCTTTATCCGTGCCAGCGGGCCGGGCGGGCAGAACGTCAACAAGGTCTCGACCGCGGTGCAGATCCGGTTCGACGTGCGCCGCTCGCCGTCGCTGCCGAACGACGTGGCGGTGCGGCTGATGCGGCTGGCGGGCAGCCGGTTGACGCAGGACGGCGTGCTGATCCTGACCGCGCAAAGTTTCCGCACGCAGGAACGCAACCGCGCCGACGCGCGTGCGCGGCTGCTCGACCTGATCGCCAAGGCGGCGGTGCGCCCGGTGCGGCGGCGCGCGACCAAGCCCAGCATGGGGGCCAAGCTGCGGCGGCTGGAGGGCAAGAGCGTGCGGTCGGGCGTCAAGGCCGGGCGGGGCAGGGTGCGCGGCGGCGACGACTAGGTAGCGTCGACCGGTACCACCTCGTGAAACTTGCGATAGTCGAGCGTGCGTCTGCCGCCGACCACGCCGAGGATGTCGACGAAGCGCATATTCCAGCGGATGTCGGCGGCTTCATACGCCGACCGGGCATAGATCGTCTGCGCCATGGCTTCGTCGGTGCCCGCGATGATGATGATGATCTCGTCGCCCTGGCCTTCGATCTCGGCGGCGCTCAGCCCGTAAAGCGGGCTCGACGGCGTGATTTTGTGCATGACGGTCCAGCTGAGCGCGAACACCGGATTGGCGCTGCGGACCAGTTCGAGATCGAAAAAGCGCCGCATCGACGTGCCGTCGGGTTCGCTCATCTCGCGCAGCAGCGACACCCGCGCCGATGCCTCGAGGATCAGGTTGTGGCGCTGATTGACCGACCGAATCATCAGCGTCGGCACGCCTTCGAACTGCCGCACGATCGCGACCTTGCTGAACAGCACGCGCGCCGTCGGTCGGGCAAATCGCGCAAACGCCAGTCCCGTGGTCAGCGCAAAGCCCAGCACGCCGACCATCGCCTCGATGACGACGACGACATTGGCATACATCGTCACCGGATAGACATTGCCATAGCCGATCGTGGCAAGCGTGTGAACGCTGAAGAAGAAATCGCGCCAGAACCGCGAAACATCGGCCCCGTCGCCCTGCACCGCCATGCCGTTCGGATCGAGCCAGTATAATGTTGCGAATAACAGGTTGAACCCAAGGAACGCGGCCAGAAACTGCAGCAGCAGCGTCCCCCAGCTTTCGTGCAGCAGATTATAATAGGCATCGCGGACCGGCGCGCGTTCGGCACCGATGGTGCGGACGTTGATGCCGCCGCGCCGGAGCATCGAGCCGAGCGCGCCTGGCGGGCGTGGATGGTTCAGGTCGTTCACAGGCTCGGACGGCACGATAATCTCCCGTTGCGCTTCCGGTGAACTATTTTTGCCGACGACCGTTGAGCCGGGGCGTGGTCGGTAGCATATGCATCTCCGCCAGCAATGACGTTTCGTAACCGGAAGGAAAAATCATGGCGATCAATAGCGATACGGTCGAAGGCACTCTCGAAGAATATGGCGGCAAGGCCAAGGCCAAGCTGGGCGAGACTTTCGGCGATGCCAAGACTGAAGCGTCCGGCCGCCTCGACGAGGTCAAGGGCAAGGTTCAGGACGCGTACGGCAAGGCGCGCGACGCCGTCAAGGATTGGGCCGACGATGCCCCTGAATATGTCCAGCGTGCGCGCGACACCGGTCGCCGCTATGCCGAACAGGGCAGCGAGCGCGTCAAGGAAGTCGTGCAGGAGCAGCCGGTTGCGGTTCTCGCCGGCGGCATTGCGCTCGGCTTTCTCGTCGGCTGGCTCGTCAGCGGTCGTCGTAACTAACTGACTATCCGCCCTCTCCCGCAGCCTGCGGGGGAGGGCATTCAGTGCGGTGCCGGGGTCGCCATCAGTTCGACCAGAACGCCGCCTGCATCGCGCGGGTGCACAAAAATTACCGGCACGCCGTGCGCGCCCATCCGTGGTTCGCCCGTCCCCAGCACCGTTGCACCTTTGGCAACCATGTCGTCGCGCGCCGCGACGATGTCGGGCACTTCGAAACAAATGTGGTGCTGCCCGCCCGCCGGGTTCTTCTTCAGATACCCCCACACCGGCGACGCCTCGCCCAGCGGTTCGATCAGTTCGAGCTGACTGTTCGGAAGGTCTATGAAACACACCCAGACACCCTGATCGGGCAGGGCGAACTTTGCGCCGATCGCGGTCGCGCCGAACAGGTCGCGGTACATTGCGGCGGTCGTATCGATCGACGGCGTTGCAATGCCGACATGGTTGAGCCGCCCGATCATCGTAGTGTCCTTGTCATGATATGCACCCCATGATCTTAATGGTATCGGCGGGGTGGCGTCCATGCCGGGTGTACGGCGGGGTGCACGGGGCGTAAGGCTGGACGCGATGCAGACGATGCAAAGCAGAGCTGGGGAGCGCGCATGCTGCTGACCGAAGTCGGCCTTATCAGTCATCTGATCGCGGCGATCGGCTTCGTGGCGCTTGCGGTTAGTGTGCTGCTGCGCAAGCAGCAGGATGGGTCGAGCCTGTGGCTGGCTGCTGCTGCGATGGCGACTGCGGGCTGGGCGGCGGTGTTCGTCTTCGCGGCGCGCTTCGGCGCACCCTATGCGAACTGGCTGTCGGCGGCTGAAACACTGCGCGGCGCGGCGTGGATCGCGTTTCTGGTCGCCTTGCTTCGGGTGACGTGGCGGCTCAACCAGCGGTTCACCTCGTCGATCACGATGGCAGCGGCGATTGGGGTGGTGACGGCATTCCAGCTCAGCGTCGGCTTTACCGACGGGCTGGCCGCCGTGTCGCTGCCGCCGCATTCGGCGCTGGTCAGCCTGCTGTTCATCGTCAGCCGGTTGATCGTCGCGATCAGCGGACTAGTACTGCTGCACAATCTGTACAGCAACGCCGCCCCGGTCAGCCGCGCCGGCATCCGGCTGTTGTCGGTCGGGCTGGCGGGCTTTTTCATCTACGACCTCAACCTGTACACGCTGCAATTCCTGCTCGGCGACATGTCGGTCGATCTGTTCAACATCCGCGGTGCGGTCGATGTGCTGGTCGTGCCGCTGCTGCTGCTGTCGACGCGGCAGGCGTGGGTCGCGCGCGTCCAGGTATCCCGCCAGGTGGCATTCCACACGCTGTCGATGTCGATCATCGGCGGCTATCTGATCGTGATGGCGGTCGCCGCCTATGGGCTGCGGCTGGTCGGCGGCGACTGGGGCATGCTGTTGCAGATCAGCTTCCTGTTCGCGACGATCATCCTTGGTGCCGTGGTGGTCGTCAGCCCGCGCTTCCGCGCCGCGCTGCGTGTGCAGATCGCCAAGAATTTCTACACCTATAAATATGATTACCGGCAGGAGTGGCTGCGCTTCATCAACACCGTCAGCCATGCCGACAGCGGCGCAGGTGCGCTTGCCGAGCGGGTCATCGAGGCGGTGTGCGTCGTCGTCGATTCGCCCGGCGGCGCGCTCTATTCGCCCGCCGACGACGGCGGTTTCGAGGTGGCAACGCGCTGGAACTACCGCGAATTCACCGGGGCGCCGATTGCTGCGGGCGATACGCTGCTGCAGTTTCTGGCGCAGCGCCAGCGCATCATCAACCTCGACGAACTTCGCGCGGGCACCGGCGATTATGACGGGCTCGCCGCGCCGGCATGGGCGGCGGCCGATCGCCGCGTCTGGCTGATCGTCCCGCTGATGCACCTCGATCACCTTGCGGGCATCATCGTACTCGACCGGACGGTGGCGCAGCGCAGCCTGAACTGGGAAGATTTCGACCTGCTGCGCACGCTCGGGCGGCAGGCGGCGAGCTATATCGCCGAAGCTTCGACGCAGGCCGCGCTCGACGAGGCGGGCAAGTTCGACGAGTTCAACCGGCGCTTTGCGTTCATCATGCACGACATCAAAAATCTGGTGAGCCAGCTCAGCCTCGTGGCGCGCAACGCCGAGCGCCATGCCGACAACCCGGCGTTCCGCGCCGATATGGTCGGCACCCTGCAAAGCTCGGTGGGCAAGATGAACGACCTGCTGGCGCGGCTGGCGCAGCATAATATCGGGCGCGCCGAAGTCAGCGCTGCGGTCGACCTGCATACGTTGATCGGCGAGGTGGTGCATGCCAAGCGGCGGCAGCATCCGGCGCTGACACTGACGGCATCGCCGGCGGCGGCGCTCGTGACCGGTGACCCGGCGCGGCTCGAGCAGCTGTTCGCGCATCTGCTGCAGAATGCCATCGACGCCAGCGCCGCCGATGCGCCGATCGCGGTCCGGCTGAACGCGACCGGCAGTCAGGCGTGCATCGAAATCGCCGATCACGGCGCGGGCATGTCGCCGGCGTTCGTACGCGGCGAACTGTTCAAGCCGTTCCGCTCGACCAAGGCGGGCGGCTTCGGCATTGGCGCCTACGAGGCCCGCGAGATCGCACGCGGCGTCGGCGGCCGCCTTGACGTTGTCAGCCGCGAAGGCGAAGGCACCACCTTTACCGCGCTGCTGCCGCTGCGCGACGCCATACAGGAACGCAAGCGCGCATGAAGGCCAGTCCCGCCGTCACCGAACCGGAATTGCGCAAATTGCTCGTCGTCGAAGACGATGCCGGGCTGCAGCGTCAGTTGCGCTGGAGCTATGAGGATTATGACGTGATCGTCGCGGGCGACCGGGAGGCGGCGCTCGAAGCGGTCGCGGCCTACAGCCCGGCGGTGGTAACGCTCGACCTTGGCCTGCCGCCCGACCCCGATGGCACCAGCGAGGGCTTTGCCACGCTCGATGCCATCCTCAAACTGCGCCCGGCGACCAAGATCATCGTCGCGTCGGGGCATGGTGCCCGCGACAGCGCGGTGCGCGCGATTGCTGCGGGCGCGTTCGATTTCTATTCGAAGCCGGTCGAGATCGACGAGCTTGGGCTGATCGTCCGCCGCGCCTATCACGTCCATGATCTCGAGGCCGAAAACCGCCGCCTGCACAGCCTTGCCGGCGCGCAGGACGTGCTCGGTGGCATCATCACCGCAGCGCCCGAAATGCTCAAGGTGGCGCGGATGATCGAACGCGTTGCGTCGTCGGACGCGTCGATCATGCTGCTGGGCGCGAGCGGCACCGGCAAGGAATTGCTGGCCCGCGGGCTGCACAACGCCTCGCTGCGCGCCGGTAAGCCGTTCGTCGCGATCAACTGCGCCGCGATCCCCGAAAACCTGCTCGAGGCCGAGCTTTTCGGCTATGAAAAGGGCGCCTATACCGGCGCGGTCAAGACCACCGAAGGCAAGATCGAGCTGGCGCAAAACGGCACGCTGTTCCTCGACGAGGTCGGCGACATTCCGCTGCCGCTGCAGGTCAAGCTGCTGCGTTTCCTGCAGGAGCGCGTCATCGAGCGTATTGGTGGGCGGCGCGCCATCCCGGTCGATGTGCGGATCGTCTGCGCCACGCATCAGGATCTGGAGGCGATGATCGCGACGCAACGGTTCCGCGAAGACCTCTACTACCGCCTCGCCGAAATCGTGGTGCGCATCCCCAGCCTCGCGGCACGTCACGGCGATGCAGCGCTGCTCGCCAAGCATTTCCTCGCCAAATTCGCCGCCGAACAGGGACGCAGCTTCAAGGGATTCACGCCCGCAGCGCTGGCCGCACTGACCGCATGGCATTGGCCGGGCAATGTCCGCGAACTCGAAAACCGCTTGAAGCGCGCGGTCATCATGGCGGAGGGCACGCACCTCGACGCCGACGACCTCGACCTTGGCCAGAACGACGACGGCGCCGCCGCGCTCAACCTCAAAAGCGCGCGCGAGGAAAGCGACCGCAAGGCGATCCGCCTGTCACTGGCGCGCACCGACGGCAACGTCTCGACCGCCGCCAAGCTGCTCGGCATCAGCCGCCCGACGCTATACGACCTGATGAAGCAGTATGAGATCGAGGGTTAGGGCCGGTTAACGCGGCGCAAACGGTATCAGCATCGGGGTTCGCCGCGCATAATCGTCATATGCCGCGATGCCCAGTTCGCGGCGGAGCAGGCGCTCCTCGGCGCGCGCCTTGGTCGTCATTACGACCGTCAGAATTGCTGCGCCGATCAACGCAGCAGGCGTGGCGACCAGCAGCGCCAGCGCCCAGCTTGCGCCGATGAAGCCGGTATAGATCGGATGACGGACCAGCCGGTATGGCCCGCTATCGACAACGCGGTGCCCGTCGCGCAGCGTCAGCATCCCCGACCATAGCGTGCCCAGATGCAGCCGCGCCCACCACGCAAAGCCGAACGCCGCGCCCTCGGCAAGCAGCAGGATCCAGCCGGTCGACATTGTGGTCTGCCATGCTGGAATCAGCCAGCCCGGCGGTACGACGCCCGCGAAGCCAAAGCGCATGCCGCCGGGCAGATGCTGGGTGAATAACAGCCCGAAGCCAGCGACATAGCCGCCGAAATAAGCAAGGCTGAGCCCGATGCCGCCGCGCGACCGCGCCTTTGCGGTCCAAAGGCTGGCGATGTTCCAGCTGATGGCGAAACCGACCCACAACCAGTAAGCGATTTGAATTGTCGTCATGCGTCACCCGGACTGTGCTGTTCGAATAATACAGCAGCCATAACGCGACGAGTCAACACTGCCTTGCATCCAGCGCCGCCGCGCCTTATGCCACGCGCTCGGTCGGAGCGTGGCGCAGCCTGGTAGCGCATTAGACTGGGGGTCTAAGGGTCGCAGGTTCGAATCCTGTCGCTCCGACCAGCTTCCCCAAATAACCTGTATCGGCCGGAGCGGCGATAATCACCGCTCCAGCCGGAGATCGTGGTTCAGGCCACCAGCGCGCGGCGGCGATTGCGGTTGGCGGCGCCGATCATCGCGAAGCCTGCGATCATCATCGCCCAGCTGGCGGGTTCGGGAACCGCGTCGACCGAGATCGCCGCCGTCGACTGGCCGACGATCAGGTCACCCGACAACAGTCCGCCACCGACCAGAAAGTTGGTAAAGGTGGCATGGATGGCATTGGTCGTCAGGCCGAGCTGCGTGGTGCCGTTGCCGCTAAGCAATTGTTCGTTGAGGATGATCTTGAGCCCGAGGACGCTGAGCAGGATGGTGTTCGGCGCGGGATTGACGAAGGCGCTGCCGTCGATCGTGGTAACGCCGAGCGCCAGCCCGTTGACCGTCAACCCGGTGATGGTCGACGAGCCGGTCGCGGTCAGCACGCCGGTGCCGTTGATCGACGATGTCGAGGTGACGGTCCCCGCCCCGAGCCCGAGGATGGTGATCGCCGGAGCGACCGCGAGCTTGGTGGTCAGCGCGGTCGCGAGGTTGTTGACTGTCGACGACCCCTGCCCAAGCGGTAGCGCAGCACTCGCCGTCGACGTCTCGACCCCGGTGCCGATCGCCTGGCCGATCGTCGTGACACCCTGAACGCCGAGCGCAAGATTCTGGTTCAACGACAAGACGGTGGTGGTGAGCGTGTAATCGGGCGGCGAGATACCGCCGATCGAGGCGATGGGGCCGACCGATGCAGTGACAAAGCCAAGCAATGTCAGGTTAGCGGAAACTCCATAGGCGGAACTACTTACTGTCGTGACCGCCGCAGCCCGCGTTACTGGTAACGCTACCGTAACGACTGCGAGAAACATGAGCGATGACTTTGAAGCCGAGCTGGAAATACGCATTAATAATTCCCTTGCTGTTGCTACCCCCCGCTCGATGCGAAGCATCAACTGTGCCAACAACAGCAATCGCGCATTTACGCGGGAGTTAGGGCTAAGCAAACGTAAATTAGAACAAAAGTGTAAGAATAATCGACACTTCGACTCAATCTTGAGTCCAAGATGTTAATTATTCACCGCGGCCAAGCTTCAATTGCCAGCCGCCGCCGCGCATCGCATTGCACGAACAGCGTGGCGACGCGGTCGACCCACGCGACCGCTTGCCCGGCGGTGGTGAACATCGGCGGCAGCGGGCCGCACGCGATCGTTGCCTCAGCGGGGGGCGGCGGTAGCGACATTGGCGGCGGCGATGGCAGCCGCGCCGATGCGCACCCCGCGCAGGTCAGGACAATCGACAGCAGCGCTGGGCGTGGCGACATAATGGATGACCTCCTGTGTGATCGGGGCTTCGCGGCGCGCATAGTCGGTGGCACGCGCGGCATGCGCGGTGGCAGCGGCGGCGGCATGCGACTGGCGTTGCACCGCAGTCGCCAGTGTAGCGGCGGCAGCGACGCGCGCGCGGGCGTCCCACCCGGCGCGTTCATGTTGAACGCCGCGCTGATAGGCGGCGGTCGTCAGCCACGCATAGCCGCCGATCACCAGCCCCGCGCCGATCACGTAGCGCCAGCCACCGCCAAGCAGCAGCGCGATCATCGCGGCTCGTCCGTGTCGGGCATGACGATCTTGACCAGCCCGAAGGCGAAGACGAGGACGCCCGCAATCGCCGCGAACCGGCTTTCGCTTAAGCCCACGAACAGCGCCGCGCCCTGCAGCCCGGTATAGGTCGATTGTTCGGCGAGCGCCTCGACTGCGCGGCGGCGAACGGGCGCGGCGCGCAGCCGGGCCCACAATGTTGCCAGCACGGTCATGCCGCCATCCGGTACAGCGCGGCTTCGGCGGCGCGGCGCGCGACCAACCCGGGCAGCTCGCGGCCGCGCGCAAACCGCCACCGCGCAAAGCCATCGGCGGCAGCGGCAAAGTCACCCGCAAGGTGGTGCGCCAGCAGCGATGAACCGCTCAGCGCGTCGAAACCAATATTATAGGCCAGACATGCAATCGCATCGAATTGCGGCTGCTGCGTCGGCGCA
Organism: Sphingomonadales bacterium; assembly: GCA_038225475.1. Lineage (GTDB taxonomy): Bacteria > Pseudomonadota > Alphaproteobacteria > Sphingomonadales > Sphingomonadaceae > Polymorphobacter_B. The sequence continues at coordinate 3,006 of JBBRRA010000012.1, read as the reverse complement.
GCGTGCAACCGGGTGGCGATGCGGTGCGCCAGCGCCGACAGCGTCGTTGCCAGCAGCGTGTCCGCTTCGGCCTGCGTACAACGGTCGCCCAGCGCGACCGGCGCGCCATCGGCGTGCCGCGTCGATCCCCAGCCGATCGTCGGCACGTCGTCTGCGGTCGGGCGATAGGCGCGCAGCCGGCAGCCTTCGAAGCGCTGCAGGAGCGCGACGCCGCGCGGCGACACCGCGGCAGGGCAGTTGGCAACAACGGTCATAAGCGCCTCCGGTTATTCCGAAGGCGATCTAATGTACCGGATACGCAACTAAGTCAAGTCAAATTGTCCGTTATGGTACTTTGCGAGCTCGACATAACCCGCTGCGCCGGCGCGGTTTCGGGCAATGTCGGCGGCGGTCAGGTCGCGGACGTACACCGCCGGGCGCCCGGCCCAAAGCTGCCCCGCCGGGATCCGCTTGCCCGGTGTCAGCAATGCTCCGGCGGCGAGCATGGCGTCGGTCTCGATAACGCAGCCGTCCATCACGATCGCGCCGAGCCCGACAAAGGCGTGATCATGGAGCACGCAGCCGTGGATGATCGCAAGGTGCCCGATCAGACAATCATTGCCGATGACGGTGGCATCCGCCGCGCGCGTGACATGCACGACCGAGCCATCCTGGATATTCGATCGCGCCCCGACGGTGATCGATGCGACGTCGCCGCGCAGCACGCAATTATACCAGACGCTGGCCTGCGCGCCGATCGTCACCCGGCCGATCACCTGCGCGCCGGGCGCAATATAGGCGTCGGCTGCGATGTCGGGAACGATCCCCATGAAGCTGCAGATATTGCTCATGTCCGGGTCCTGAAATAGGTGATGTGGCGGCATGCGGGATGCCCGGCGGGAACCAGCAGGTGATCGAAATCGGCGCCGAAATCGCGCCTCATGCCAAGTCGTTCCATTACCGCCGCCGATGCCCGGTTGCCCGCCGCAGTGATCGCGCCGATGCGCTCGACCGCCGGATCGGTGAAGCCGTGCGCCATCGCCGCCTGGGCCGCTTCGGTCGCATAGCCATGCCCCCACGCGTGCGCGGCAAAGCGCCAGCCGATCTCGACCCCGCCCGCCACCGGCGTATCGGGCGCGCCGTCCTTCAACCCGGCCAGCCCCAGGAACATCGCATCGGCGCGGCGGATAACTGGCCAGAAGCAATAGCCGCGCAGGTCGAATGCGGCGATCTGCCGGTCGATCTGCGCATCGGTGTCGGCGCGCGACATCGTCGCGGCGAACCAGCGCATCACGTCGGGATCGGCGTTCATAGCGGCGGCGGGCGCGCGATAAGCGTCGCGCCAGCGGTCGAGCAGCAGGCGCTCGGTGGCGATCACGGGAACAGCGCAGCGGCCTGCAGCCCGGTCGTTTCGGGCAGGCCGAGCATGGCGTTCATATTCTGGATCGCCTGGCCGCTCGACCCCTTCACCAGATTGTCGATCGCTGCGATGACGATCGCGCGTCCGGGTATGCGGTCGGCAAACACATTGACAACGGCATGGTTCGACCCGCGAACCATGCGGGTTGCCGGTGCAACGCCCGGCGGCAGCACATGCACGAACGGCTCGGCGGCATAGCGATGTTCGAGAATAGCGCGCAGCTCGGCGACGGCGGCTCCGGTCTCGACCACCATCGTCACCAGCTCGCCGCGGTTCATCGGTACAAGATGCGGTGTAAAACTAACCGTAACGGCCTGACCGGCGCGTATCGACAGTTCCTGCTCGATCTCGGGCATGTGGCGGTGGCGACCGACCGCATAGGGGTGCACCGCCTCGGCGACTTCGGTGAACAGATTGGCTTCCTTGAGCGAGCGTCCAGCCCCCGAAACCCCCGACAGCGCGTTGATCGTGATGCGCTCGGCCGCGATGGCGCGCGCCTCGATCAGCGGCAGCAGGCCGAGCAGCACCGCTGTCGGATAACAGCCGGGGCAGGCGACGATCCGCGCCGTCGGCAGCGCGGCGCGCGCAAATTCGGTCAGCCCGTACACCGCATGGTCCAGCAGCGCCGGGGCCGGGTGCGCGCCGTCATACCATTCGGCATAGGTCGCGGCGTCGCGCAGCCGGAAATCGGCCGACAGGTCGATGATCCGCGGTCCGATCACTTCGGACAGCAGCGCCGCCGATGCCGCATGCGGCAGGCACCCGAACACGACGTCGATGCCGCTCCAGTCGATCGCGTCGGCCCGCGTCAGGACCGGCAGCGGCAGATAGGCGAAATGCGGCCACACGCTCGCCATCGTCTGCCCCGCCTTGGCGTTCGCCGACAACGCCGCAATCTCGATATTCGGATGCGTCAGCGCCAGCCGGACAAGGTCCGCGCCGGTATAGCCGGACGCCCCAAGGACGGCGATGCGGACGGGGCTGGTCATCCTCCACGGCCTAGTCGATGCGGCGTCGCCGTTCAAGAAACGCGTAATACCTTGCTGCTATGCGGCCTGCGGGCAGGGGAGCGCGCGCATGGGATCGATAATCGGACTGGTGATTGTTGCCGTCATCGTGCTGGCGGTTGCCAACGCATTTCTCGACGGTGCGAAGCGCTCGCCACGCGGCCGCGGCGGGGCGCAAATCGTTCGTAAGCCGCTGATGACGCCCAACGAACAGATATTCTGGCACGTGCTTCGTCACGCTGCCGTGCCGTTGCACGTTGCGCCGCAGGTGGCGATGGGGGCGCTGCTGCAAACGGTCGGCGCGGACCAGTCGGCGCGCACTGCAACGCGCAACGGGTTCGACCGAAAGATCGTCGATTTCGTGCTGTTCGACGATGACGGCTTTGTCCATCTGCTCGTCGAACTCGACGATGCGACGCATCGCGCGGAACGCGACGGACCGCGCGACGCGCGTACCAACGCGGCAGGCTACACCACGCTGCGCATCCGCAACCGCGAGGCGCGCAGCGTCGCCATGCTCGCCGGACGGCTGGCAGCGTCGGTCCCGGAGGTCGACTTTGCGGCCGCGCCTGCCGCGAGGCTCGCCAACGATCACTAGGG
>JBBRRA010000011.1:0-69935 GCA_038225475.1 Sphingomonadales bacterium | reverse complement strand
GCCTGCCGTGGCTCTTGGGAAAATACGGCTCAAGCCGAGCCATCTGCTCGTCCGTCAGCCAGTACAGGTCGCTCATCCGCAGTCTCCTTGCGGAGCCTGAATCAGATCGCGACGCTCAGATCAATGGGTCCTGACCCTAGCTTCGCGGTCGGTCTTTTCTAGCATCACTTTCGCCGCCCGGCCTGTCGGGGCGAGAAGTTGGAAGGAACGACCCTGTGCAGCCAGGTACTCGGTGATACCTTTGACCAAGAAGGTCTTCCCGGTCCCTGCGTCACCCTTCAAGAGAAACAGGCGCTGTTCGCGGTCATCAAGGAACGTGGATAGAGCGGACAGACACCCACGCTGATCCTCGTTCAGGTCAACAGAGAACGCATCCAACATGCTGATACGCGTGCGGAGCGGTCGTGCCCGAGGGTCGATCTGGGCCATCGCCTTCGCGACATCTTCCCGGACGCGTTGGATACGGTCGGTTGGGAAGGCCAACACCCGGCTCGGCATGGTTGCCGTGTTAAGCGGCTGTGAAGGCCCTTCGATCGCATCTGGTGCCGCAGGGGACTTTGCGACTGGATAGTTGGCTCCCCGCGGGGGAGTGAACCATACAACGTCAGGCCTCATGAAACGGCAGAACCAACAGCCGAGCGACCACGCGTCTTCCAGCATGGTTTCGACCTGTTCTGGTGTGACCTTGCGGTTATGCGCAGCGTTGTTGCCCAGACGGCGAATCGTGTGGAACTTGGAAAGCAGTAGACGGTCCAGCAGGTCCTCTTTTTCGAGCCGGACCAGACGGTCGAACTGTGTGGTCTGGTCGTCGCCAAGCTCGAGATGATCCAGTAGGAGCGCAACCATCGTCTCAGTGAAAGCGCGCAACCTGATCGCGGCTACATCCGGCTCTTGCGTCGCGGCTCGCTCGGCCTTGCAGGACGATTCGTACAGGTCCGGCCAGAATTGCTCGAGAAACCTGAAGCCAACGTGGTCAATATTACCCTGCACATGTTCCCCACTTCGCCTGGATTCTGAATTGACCGGCCCCCGGTTCTAGGGTGAGCGGAAGGCAATGCCAAACCATCTTCAGGGCGTGGGCTCATCTTAAAGCGGACCCGGTGGCTGAGGCTCGCCGTGTCGGATATCCGCTTTGCTTCCAATGCTTACGGTGACACTTCGATCAGCTGATAATGAAGCGAGGTGGTCGCCTCTGCCCAACGGAAACGGTAGTCACGGGCCAAGGTAATTGGCGAGCCATAGCCGCCGGTTTTGTAGGTCAGCTCTGTCCCGGCGGCGTAGACAGCGCCGTCACGGAAATCGAAGTCGCTTGTGGCGTCAGAATAGGCGTCTTGGGCGATGTAGTGCTGGTGGTCGGTGGCAACGAGCATGTAGCCGAGATCGGCGACATCGCCGCAGCTCTCCAGGCGCGCGATGTCCTTGAAAACATCATAGCGGTTGTTGGGTTCGCGATGATTTTCGCGTTTGAAGAATTTGAGCTCGATTGCGCAACGCCAAGCATGACCGCCATCATCGGTAAGCCGAAACCATACGTCTATCCGACCGCGCTTGCCGCCAGCACCGCGCAAGGGCTTTTCCAGTTCGACGGAGAACGTCTCGCGCTCGCTGATGATTTCGAGATCGGCGGCGGTGGCGATGATCCTGCCAAGGTGGAGCTGCAAGGTCGCTTCGCTTTCACACTGCACTCGCCCGCCAGCGATCTGACGGAAGAGAGTGGGAACGGAAAGCTCGACGATGGTGCGCAGACGGTCGATGGACATAGGTATCGCTCTCTTTTCGGACCAAGGGCGTGCCCGTCATCCAGTATTGCGCTTCAGTTTTTTCCCGACCTTGTCTCCAATTTCTTCCAATGTGGCCTGGAGTCGGTTGATCTGAGATAACGTGCTTGCTTGATCCGTCCCATAGCGACTGACGAGATACTCACGCCCTTTCGCCATGGCCTCGAGATGGGCCGCGGTTCGACTGCGAAGTGCGAGGCCGGATTGCAGTGCAAGTTTGGCTCGGGCCGCGAGATCGTGTTGGAGGCCGCGCACTCTCGGGGCGTCCAAGCCCTCAATCAGCAAGAGGGCGTTGAGGTAGAGCTCGATCGCGTGGATGGCGATGAGCCGGTAGGGCGCACGTGATAGCGGTTCGCCAGTTCGGCCTAGGCCAAGAAGAACCTGTGCCGCCCGGCGATACTCCTCTGCTAGGAGAAAGACGTCTTCCGCGGAGGCAGAGTGGCCTGGATAAGGATTCGCGAGTGTCGCCATCACGACCCTAGTAGGGCCATTGTTCCTAAAGCTTGGTCACCGAGATACGCGTTGTGTTTTCAGGCCGTGACGGTATTTTCTAGCCAAGCTTCAGGTGCATGAATCTGTTGGGTTGATCTCATTTTCTGTCCGATAGACAACGATACATCTCGAAATGTGCATGTCGCGGACAACGCTGGATTTATCCCGAAAAATCAGAAGCGTAGCTTTTTGCCAGTTTCCGTGACGGTATATTTTTGATGAAAATATTTTCTATCTAGTGAAAACAAATGGATAACCCAGACCCGAATAATCGAGTGGGAATGAGTTGATCGGCGCATTTGGCAGTCACTCGGTTTTCTTGTAGAATAGTTAATCGCGAATAGGGCGGCGTCGGCAGGTTGCGGATTGATCCCCGACAGGCGCGGTTGGTCTGCTGTTCAGCGGCTGGCGTTAATATCAACTCCATCGTCGTCGGGCGGGCGGGGGCCGTCATGCTCGATCAATATTCGCAGCGCCGCGCCGTCGAGATCGTCGAACTGACGCGACCGGATCGCCCAGAAAAACGCTGCGAGTCCTGCCAGCCCAAGGCCCAGCGCGACGGGAATCAGGATCGCCAGCCCGATCACCGCGCCGCGTTCCGCAGCCGCAGGGCGTTGGCCATCACGATCAGCGACGAGCCCGACATCGCGACCCCCGCGACAAGAGGTGTCACCTGCCCGGCGATCGCCACCGGGACGGCAAGCACATTGTACCCGATTGCCAGTGCAAAATTCTGCCGCACCACCGCCATCGTGCGCCGCGCCGCCGCGACCGCGAGCGCGACTGGCATCAGTCGGTCGCCAAGAAAGACGACGTCCGCGGCGGTCTTGCCAACGTCGCTCGCGGACGACGGCGCGATGGACACATAGGCGGCCTTGAGCGCAGGGCCATCGTTCAAGCCATCACCGACCATCAGAACGCGGTGGCCGTCGCGCTGCAGGCCGTCGATTAGCGCAAGTTTGCCGCCGGGGTCGAGCTCGCTGCGCGCGGACGTTCCGAGCGCGTGCGCGACGGCATCGACTGCGGCGGCGCGGTCGCCCGAGACGATCGAGGCGGGCAGCCCGAGACTGTGCAGTCGGTCGAGCGTCGCGCGCGCATCGGTCCGAACGCTGTCGTGGAAACGCAACAGCCGGACCGGTCCGTCGCCGAGCTGAAATGCCGTTACCAACGTCTCGCCAGACGCCGCGCCGCCGAGCCAGCCGGGGCGACCAAGGCGTGCGCGCGCGCTGTCGATCTCGCCCTCGACCCCGGCTCCCGAGGTCTCGATGAGGCGATGCGCGGAGGCGACAGCAACGCCCTCCAACTTCAGTGCTGCGGCGAGGGCGCGGGCGAGCGGATGGCGGCTGGCCTGCGCAAGCGCCAGCGCGGCGGCCTTCTCGGCGACGTCAAGCGGCAGAGCACCGGCGGGGACGGGGCGACCGAGCGTCAGCGTGCCGGTCTTGTCGAATAGAACGACGTCGGCACCGGCGAGGCGCTCGAGCGCCGACCCGTCCTTGATCAACACGCCCGCGCGCATCAGCGCGCCGCTTGCGACGACCTGCGCGATCGGCACCGCGAGGCCGAGCGCGCACGGGCAGGTGATGATCAGCACCGCGACCGCGATCAGCAGCGATTCGTGCCACCCCGCCCCGGCGATCATCCAGCCGATGAAGCTGAGCGCGGCGAGACTATGGACCGCCGGGGCGTAAAGCCGCGACGCGCGGTCGGCGATGCGGACGTACCGCGACTTCGCCTGCGTCGCGGTCGCCATCAGCCGGGCGATTTCGGCGATGACGGAATCGCTTTCCGCCGCGGTAACGCGAATCGTCAGTGGCGCGTCGAGGTTGATCGTCCCCGCCAGCACCGCATCGCCGACCCCTGCGCGAACCGGCTCGCTTTCGCCGGTGAGGAGCGCACGGTCGATGCTGCTTGTCCCCAACTCGATGGTTCCGTCGGCCGCGAAGCGCTCGCCGGCGGCAACGATCAACCGCATCCCCGGCGCGAGCTCGGCCGCTGCGCGCCACGTCGTCGCGCCACCGATGCCGACAACGTGACCACCGGGCGCAGTCTGACGGAGCAGCGCGGCGACGCTGTCGCCCGCCCGCGCGCGCATCGCGCTGTCGAGGAACCGCCCCGCGAGCAGGAAGAACAGCAGCATCGTCGCGCCGTCGAAATAGGCGTGCGCGCCGCCGGTCACGGTTTCGAACACGCTCACCGCACACGTCAGTACAACACCGATCGAAATCGGCACGTCCATATTGGTGCGACCGTGCCGCAACGCCGCCCACGCGCTGGTGAAGAACGGCCGTCCGGCATAGGCGACGGCGGGCAGCGCGATCATTGCCGACAGCCAGTGGAACATCAGGCGCGTCGCGCCGTCGGCCCCCGACCAGATCGACACCGACAGCAGCATGATGTTCATCGCTGCGAACCCCGCGACCCCAAGCGCCTTGAGCAACCGGCGCGTTTCGGCGTCGGCGGGGTTGGTCGCCTCGCCAACGAACGGCTCGGCAACGAAGCCGAGGCGCTGGATCGCCGACTGCAGCGTGTCGTCGCCGACTGCCGCGTCGTGCGCAATGCTGACGCGGCGCGTCGTGAAGTTGACCCGCGCCGCGCCGATCCCCGGCACCTTGGCGAGGCCGTTCTCGAGCGTCGCGATACACCCGGCGCAGCGCAGTCCTTCGACGGCGAACACGCTCGTCGTCGATGCAGCGGTCATGGATCGACTGCGGTGGCAAAGTCGGCCTCGTGTCCGGCAGCGTGGACCTTGAGGTGCACCATGAAGCGCCCGGCGGGCAGGATGGTCCGCGACACGAAGCCTCCCTCGCCGGTCGCGTCGAAGCCAAGGCTCTGATTGGCGACGCGGCCGAGCGGGTGGACCGCGATCGCCGTCAGCAGCGCGTCGGCTGGGACATTCGCCGCGATCCGGACGTGGCGGGCGGGGTCGAGGCCGATTTTGACCGACCAGCCGAGCGCGCGCTGCGCCCGGCTCGCGGCGAGCCAGCTATTGAACTGCTGGCTGGCGACATAACTGTTGTCGACGACGGTGCCGCTGAAGGTCCGGATGGCAAAGGTTGCCATTGCGACGTTGACCGCGATGACGATGCCGAAGAACGCGACGATGATTGCGGTCATGTGCCAGCCGGTGAACAGGCGCTGCATCACTCATCTCCCGGGCGGTCGAAGCTCGTGGCCGTGTGGTCGGAGCCGCCTTCGCGGTCGAGCGCGTGGACGTCGAAGGTGAGCGGAACGTGCGCCGTATCGGCGCGCGGTGCGGCGACGTACAGGCGCGTCTCGACGACCTGATCGGCGTCGAGATGGAGCTGGACGCGGTCGCTGGCAGTGGTGCGGCTACCGGCTTCGCTCCACAGGCGTTCGCCAGGAAGCCCGGAGACCCGGACTTCGACGTCGCGCGGGCGGTCCTCCATGTTGCGCAGCTTGACGGTGTAGGCGTCGCGGATGCTGCCGTCAGCAAGGCGGACCCATTGCGGGTTACGGTCGGGGATAACGCTGAGGTCGAGACGGCTCCGCGTTCCGAGCGAGAACAGCATGCCTACGCCGATACCCGACCACACCAGCAGATAGAGCAGCGTGCGCGGGCGCAGCAGCCGCCGCAGCGGCGACAACGGCGTGCCGCCGCCGACCGCGATCGCGGTGTCAGCGACCGAGGTATAACCGATCAGCTTCGCCGGATGTCCGACGCGCGCCATCACCTTGTCGCACGCGTCGATGCACAGGCCGCAGGTGATGCAGCCGATCTGCGGTCCTTCGCGGATGTCGATGCCGGTCGGGCACACCGCGACGCAGGCGTTGCAATCGATGCAGTCGCCGGTCGCGGGCAGCGTCATATCGGCAATTTCGACTGCCTGTCGCTTGACGCCGTGCGACCGCGGTTCGCCGCGCCACGCCTTGTACGTCACCATCAGCGACTGTTCGTCGAGCATCGCGCTCTGGATGCGCGGCCATGGGCACATGTAGATGCACACCTGTTCACGCATCAGCCCGCCGAGGACGTAAGTCGTGAAGGTCAACACGCCGATCGTCGCGAATGCGGCGTCGGGCGCGGTCCCGGCGGCAAGGTCGCGCGCCAGAGTCGGGGCATCGGCGAAATAGAAGATCCACGCGCCGCCGGTCAGCACCGCGATTGCCAGCCAGATCGCGTGCTTGGTGACGCGGCGGCCGATTTTGCCGACGCTCCACGGCGCGGCCTCGAGCTTGATCTGGGCGTTGCGGTCGCCGTCGATGAAGCGCTCGACGTGGACGAACAGGTCGGTCCACACCGTCTGCGGGCAGGCGTAGCCGCACCATGCGCGTCCGACCGCCGACGTGACGAGGAACAGGCCGATGCCCGCCATAATCAGCAGACCGGCAACGTAATAAAATTCGTGCGGCCAGATCTCGATCTGGAACATGTAGAAGCGCCGATGCGCAAGGTCGACGAGCACCGCCTGATGCGGCGAGAACGGCCCCCGGTCCCAGCGCAGCCACGGCGTGATATAATAAACCGCCAGTGCGACGACCATCACCAGCCACTTGAAGCGCCGGAACGGGCCGTCGACCGCTTTGGGGAAGACGCTTTGCCGCGAGACGAAGAAGTCCGGCTCGAGCGTGGGCTCGACTGTTGCCATCCGCTTATCCGGCCGGCGCGGCGGTGGCGTCGGCGACCACCGGGTTCGCCTCGCCGCCGCCGAGCGAATGGACATACGCCGCGAGCATCTTGATCGTCACCGGATCGAGCCGCTGGCCCCACGCCGGCATGACCCCGCCGCGCGCGTTGGTGATGGTCGCCGTCAGCGTGGCGCGGTCGCCGCCGTACAGCCAGATCGCGTCGGTCAAGTTCGGCGCGCCAACGGTCCGCCCGCCGGTGCCCTTGTCGCCGTGGCAGACTGCGCAGTTCGCCGCGAACAGTACCGCGCCGCGTATCGATGCGGCGTCGGGCAGATCCTGATGCGAGATCACCCGGACGTGCGCGACCAGGTCGGCGATCTCGGCGGGCTTGAGGATACCGTCACGGCCGAAGGCGGGCATTTGCGACACGCGCGTTTCGTCGTCACCGGGATAGCGGATGCCGTGGGTGAGCGTCGTCGCGATCGTCGCGATATCGCCGCCCCACAGCCAATCGTCGTCGTTGAGGTTGGGATAGCCCTTCGACCCCGCCGCCCCGGCGCCGTGGCACTGGACGCAGTGGATCTTGAACGCCGACGCGCCACCGCGTTCGGCGGCGTTGAGCAGGACCGGATTGCCCGGCAATTGCTCGATCGGCAGGCTGGCAAGCGCGAGCCGCGTCGGGGCCTGCCGCGCCGCCTCCGCCGCGAGCGCGGTGTTCAACTCGCCGTGGCTCGACCAACCGAGCAGGCCCGGCGTCGCGCTGTGGCGGAGCGGGATCGCGGGATAGGCGATCGCATAACCGACCGCAAAAACGATGCAGGCGAAGAAGGTCAGCAGCCACCACCGCGGCATCGGCGTATCGAGCTCCTCGATCCCATCCCATTGATGGCCGACGGTCGGCGTACCGGTGGCGGCGTCGACGCGGCTATCGACGGTACGGGTGCCGGCTCCGGGCTGAAGTTCACCCATCACGACCGTCCTCATTGTCGAAAATCATGATCGCCGCGCGCTGGTGTGCGGTGCGGGCATCGCGGCGGAACGTCCAGCCGAAGACGACGACGAACACGATCCCCATGAAGACCAGCCCCCAGCTGTCGGCGGCGTGGCGCAGTGCGTCGTAACTCATTGCGGCTGCTCCTTGGCGGCGGCGGCGGCGAAGTCCACCGAGGTGCCGAGCGACTGAAGATAGGCGACGAGTGCGTCCATTTCGGTCAGGCGCTTGGCGTCGCCGTCGAAATCGCGGATCTGCGCCTTGGGATAGCGCTTGAGCAGGTCCCCTGCGGAGGCGTCGGGGTTGGCCTGCGCCGCGAGGTCGACCGCCGCCGCCTTGATATCGGCATCGGTATAGGGAACGCCGACCCGACGGAGCGCAACAAGGTGTCCGGCGATTTTGTCGGGTTCGAGGTCGCGGTCGGCGAGGAAGGCGTACGGCGGCATGATCGATTGCGGCACGACCGCGCGCGGATCGGTCAGATGCTGGACGTGCCATTCGTCCGAATACCGCCCGCCGACGCGGGCAAGGTCGGGCCCGGTCCGCTCCGACCCCCATTGGAACGGGTGGTCGTACATGCTTTCGGCGGCGAGGCTGTAGTGGCCATAGCGCTCGGTCTCGTCGCGGAACGGGCGGATCATCTGGCTGTGGCAGCCGTAGCAGCCCTCGCGAATATAGATGTCGCGCCCGGCGAGTTCGAGCGGCGTATAGGGGCGGACGCCCTCGACCTTGACGACGGTGGTGTCGATCCAGAACAGCGGCGCGATCTCGACGACCCCGCCGATCGCAACCGCGACAAAGGCGAGGACCGCAAGCAGCGTGACGTTGCGCTCGATGACCTTGTGGCGGACGTAGGCGGAAACCATCGGGGCGCGGCCTTATTCAGCGGGAATGGGGAGGAGCGGATGGTCGCGCGCCGGGGCAAACGCGGGTCCGCCCATCGGCGCTTCGTCGCGCAGGCGGCCGGCGATCGTCATGCCGATATTCCACGCCATCACCAGCGTGCCCGAAAGGTACAGCAGGCCGCCCGCCGCGCGCATGATGTAATAGGGGTGCATCGCCGCGACGACTTCGACGAAGGCATAGACGAGGTAGCCGTCTTGCCCGTACTCGCGCCACATCAGGCCCTGGGTGATCCCCGCCACCCACATCGATGCGGTGTAAAGGACAATGCCGAGCGTCGCGAGCCAGAAGTGCCAATTGACTGCGCGCACCGAATACAGGCGGCTCCGTGCCCACAGCCGCGGCGTCATGAAGTAAAGCGCCGAAAAGGTGATCATACCGTTCCAGCCGAGCGCGCCCGAATGGACATGGCCGATTGTCCAATTGGTATAATGGCTGAGCGAATTGACCGACTTGATCGACATCATCGGCCCTTCGAAGGTCGACATGCCGTAGAAGGCGAGCGCTGCGACCATCAGGCGGATGATGGGATCGGTGCGGATTTTGTCCCACGCGCCGTTGAGCGTCATCAGGCCGTTGATCATGCCGCCCCATGACGGCATCCACAGCATCACCGAAAACACCATGCCGAGCGTCTGCGCCCAGTCGGGCAGCGCTGTGTAATGCAAGTGGTGCGGCCCGGCCCAGATATACAGGAAGATCAGCGACCAGAAGTGCAGGATGGACAGCCGGTAGCTATAGACCGGGCGCTCGGCCTGTTTCGGCACGAAATAATACATCATGCCGAGGAAGCCGGCGGTCAGGAAAAATCCGACTGCGTTGTGGCCGTACCACCATTGGACAAGCGCATCCTGGACACCCGAGAACGCCGAATACGACTTTGACCCCAGCAGCGACACCGGCATCGAGATGTTGTTGACGAGGTGGAGCATCGCGATCGTGATGATGAAGGCGAGGTAGAACCAGTTGGCGACGTAGATGTGCGGCTCGCTGCGCCGCATGATCGTCGCGACGTAAACGACGAGATAGCTGACCCAGACGACCGTTAGCCAAATGTCGACGTACCACTCGGGCTCGGCATATTCGCGGCCCTCGGTGATGCCCATGACATAGCCGGTGGCGGCGAGAACGATGAACAGCTGGTAGCCCCAGAACACGAAGCGGGCGAGTGCCGGAAAGGCGAGCCGCGCGCGGCAGGTGCGCTGGACGATGTAGAAGCTGGTCGCGATTAGCGCGTTACCGCCGAAGGCGAAGATCACCGCCGATGTGTGCAGCGGGCGCAACCGGCCGAAAGTCGTGAATTCCGAGTGCAGGTTGACAGCCGGCCACGCGAGTTCGGAGGCGATGACCAGACCGACGAGCATCCCGACGACACCCCAGAAGACCGTCGCGATAACGCCCCAGCGGATGACCTCGTCATAGTAGCTGCCAGACTCGTCTGCCGCGACGGCGGGGATCCGGGCATGATCGCCCCGCACCAACGTCGCCACCGCAAGAAACGCACCGACGGCGGCAACGATATACATGTGGATTGCAAAGCCGCCGTCAGCGGCACCGTTGGCCGCCGCAACCGCGAGCAGTACGAGGAGAAACCAGCCGCCGGTCTTGATCAGTGTCGCGTCCATGTTCTTCCCGATCATTCGTCGAAGCTTGCATCACCAATCGGGGCCGATCGGGCATTGATCTGGATCAATAGCCGACCTGTATAATTGCAAGTTTTTCGGCCCGGCCCATTGCGGCATTTGCCGGCCGCGTGAAACGGTCGATGCCGATCGCCCTGCGGCGATCAGTGCGACAACAGCGTGCACCGCGCCGGTGACAGGAGGAAATCGCGCGTGACGCCGCCCAAGATCCACTCGCGCATCCGGCTATGGCCGAAGGCCCCGGCAACGGTAAGGTCGGCGTCGGTATCAGCGATGAAACGAGCCAGTTGGCCGGCGTTGTCGCCAACGGCAAGAACCGGCGCGGCGACTGCAGCGATCCGGTGCTGCTTCAACCAGCGGACGATTTCACCCAGCCGGAGCGTCGCATCGCTCCGTTCAGCGGCGTCGGCTATTTCGACGACCGTGACCTTGCCGGCCATTTTCAATAGCGGCAGCGCGTCGACGACCGCGCGTCGCGCCTCGCGCGTGTCCTTCCACGCGACCACCGCGTGATCGAGCGTGAGGCGCTCGACGGGCGCGGGGACGAGCATAACCGGCCGTCCCGCGTGCATGACCATGTCGCTGATCCCGGCGCGCCGCGATGCGATTGTCATTGCGTCGTCGCCCGTTGCGCACAGAATGATGTCGGCGGCACGCGCGCGGGCGACCGTGTATTCGCACAGCGAGGTCATCGTCAGCATTGCGTGCCATTCGAGCGCGATCCCACGCCCGTCCAGCGCGGCGCGGAATTCAACTTCAGCGGCTCGCATCTCCGCTTCAAGTTCGTCGCGGTCGGCTTGCATATAGTTGCCGAGCACCATCGACGGATCGTACATTCCAACCATCGGCTGGCAGGCGGCGATACCGAGGAGACCACTACCCGTCCGGGCGGCGAAATCGGCAGCGAACGCCAGCAACCGCGCGTTCGAGCGCCCAAGTTCGATAGCGACCATTGCTGTTGCATAGGTCATGCGGAGACCCCCCTCACTTCAGCGTCTCGAGATACGCCACAACATCGGTGAGCTTCGCCGCATCCTTGATGCCGCCGAACGTCATCTTGGTCCCGGGCACGGTCTTGCCCGGCGCAGCGAGGTAGGTGTGCAGCGTATCCGGGGTCCATATGAGGCCCGACTTGGTCATTGCCGCGCTGTACTTATAGCCCGCCAGCGCCGCCGCCGGACGGCCGACGATGCCGTACAGGCTCGGCCCGATGCCGTTCCTGCCGGCGGTCACCGCGTGGCAGGTCGAACAGACGGCAAAGGCCTTCTGCCCCGCTGCCGCGTCGGCCAGCGCCGGAGCCGCCGCCACAAGGGCGACCGCAGTGACAAGCGCGCGCGTGATCATAAGGCCAACCATGCGAAGATCCTCAGGCTGTTATTGTCTGCAGCATTGGCGCCGCTGCCGTCGTAATCGATCCGCGCGCCGTCGAAGCGGGTATAGACGGTGTACTGCACCCCAAGCCGGACGTTGAACCACGATCCCACTGGTGAGCCGTTGCCGAACGGCGTGCCGTCGATCTGAAAAACGAAGCCGTCGCTGTCGGGTCGCCCGGTGCGCCCGCCGAAATGGACGAAATCGCTCGATCCGGTCGTCTGGAAGAACTGGACGGTGCCGCCGACCTTGTTGCGGTAGTAATAGGACCCGTCGATACGGAAATCGTCGAGGTTGCCGCCGGTGCTGCCAACCGTACCCAGCGCCTGCGATGCGCCGAGTCGCTGATCCTCATGGGTATAACGCGCGTTGACCGAGACGATGTCGCCGTTGGCCCGCGGCAACTGAAACGACGCATCGACGCCGGTGTCAGTATAGCGGTCGGTGGTCCCCGTCGTGCGGTCGCGGCCGGGGAACAGGCTGGCGCGCAGGGCGAACGCCCCGACCTCGATGTCGCCGCCGCCGAGCTGGCGCTGATAGGCGATGCGGCCATACGGAGCGACGCCGTCGATGTCGCCCGGCGAGTATGGGTCGGACCCGAGCCAGCGCAACGTGCCGACGCTTGGCGTCTTGTAGCCACCGCCCTCGACATAGACCTTGCCATCGATCCACGCATAAGCGGTCAGGCCGATGACCCCTTGGCCCAGCCCGCCGGCGAACAACGGTGCAGTTGCCGGTGATGGCAGCAGGGCGGAGCCGGTATAGGGGAAGCCCCATCCTGGCAGGGTGTTCCACGGGTCGTCGATGCCGGGGTTATTATTTAAACTGCTGCCGACGATCACCGGTGTTCCGGCAATGGTGGCATGGGTGAAAGCGCGAAGGTCGACATTGTCCCACGCCCAATGGTGGTCGGTGCCGCTATAGGTTGCCTGTGCCAATCCGCCGAAGTGTTCGCCAATGCCGCCGCCAAGAAAGATGCCGACCTGGTCGAGCGCGAGGTTGTTGTTGGCGTGAAAGCCGGCTGCCGGCGGTGCCGCCTGCGCTTTCTTCGTCGCGGTGAACGATCCGATTACCTGCGCCGCCAGCGGAATATTCCACGCTACCGCGCGCGCTGCATAACCGCCTATCTTGAACTCGCGCCCGTACTGGGTCAGTTGCGGGCCGAACCCACCGACGTGGCACGCCTGGCACGGCTGCCCGGTCTGGACCGCGAAACTTGGCACAGCCGCAGCGGGTGCCGTGCCGAGGCCGAGTGCGCTGAGCGCCGCCAGCGCAGCAATATTTGATCGAAGGATGGCGAGGTGCATCATTTGGTTCCTCAGGCTGCTTCGGCGACGTGGGACAGCGCGCACGGGCTCCAGATTTCCGACCGCGCACCGACGAGCTTGTCGATATCGTCGTCGCTGTGGACCGGCGACGGTTGGGGAATTGATCGGCTGAACGTCGATGCCGTCGTTGTCGCGCAGCCAGTCGCCGCCGCACATGCCGCGCTGGTCGAGCGCGGCGCGCATCGTGCCGCACGCCCAAACCGGCCGTTCGGTCGCTCGAGGTCGGCGCAGAACCGGGGTGCACCTTCGCCGCGAAGCACATCGATCTGGTCGTGGAACAGTACGTCGTCGCTCATCCGTTCGCTCCCTGCCTTGGGAGGAACCTACGCCAAGTTTCGCCGTCGCCCTTTGATCCACGTCAAAGCACGCTTCGCTCCGCCGGATTAATTATCGAACTTGGAGAACCGGGATGGTCGACAGCGAAAAGGGAAGCACGGTTCCACAGACCACGCCGCGGTTCGAGACGATGGGCGCGGCCGACGTCGCGCCGATGATTGCGCAGCACGCCGTGGTCCGCGAGCTCTGCCTGGCGCTCGAAGCTTGGGCCAACGGGCTTCCAGACCCCAGCGCGATCCTTGGCGCCGCGAGCGTGAGCGGCACCCTTGCCGACACATTGCGCCGCCACGAAGCCGCAGAGAATGCAACTTTGGCTAAGCTGATCGTTTCCGGAGGGAACGCCGCGAACCAGACCGCCTTCAGTCGTCTTTGCCAGCGGCAGGCGGTCGATCAGCTGCATGCCGAGGACTTGCACGATGCGCTCGATCTTGCCGTTTTGGTCGGCGTGGCTGCGACGCCCGATACGCTTAGCTATATGATGCGCTGCCTGTTCGACGGTTGCCGCCGGGCGATCGATTTCCGCGAGGCGACAATTCTTCTGCTTGCGCACGAACGGCTTACTCCGGCCGCGCGTCATGCGATCCGGCACAGCCTGTTTGGCGGCGTCTAAGCGGCGATCGCGCGCCCAATGAGCTGCCTGCGATCATGAATCGTTATCGCGCGCCCCCCGGGCAACGAGATAACGCCTGCGATGCGCAGCAGCGACATCTGGCGGCTGACGGTTTCGATCGTCAGGCCGAGGACGTCGGCGATCTGACCGCGCGATAGCGGAAGGTTGAAGGTCGGCGACGCGTTTTCGGACGACGGTCGGCGCACATCGGCGGAGCGATCGATCATTTCGATGAGAAATCCCGCAATCTTCTCTTCAGCCGTGCCGCGCGCCAGCATCAGCATCCGGGATCGGGCCTCGTCGAGCGCTGCCGCGGTTCGCTGCAGCAACAGGCGTACCATCAAAATGTGCTCGTCGAGCATGGCTTGCATCATTCTGCGCGGAAAGACGCAAAGCCGGGTTTCGGTGAGGGCGGTAATGGTGAACGGCAGCTCGCCCGTCTCGGGCCGGCCGACGAAGTCCGCAGCGTAAAGCAACCCGACGACCTGTTCGCGCCCGTCTGCTGCTGCTGCAGTCATTTTCATCACGCCCGACAGGATATTGCCGCACACTAGGCTGTCATCCCCGGCCAACATCAGTGTGCTGCCGCTCGCGACGGTGAGATGACGGGTAACGGAATTGAGCCGCGCCAGCTCTGGTGTGGACAGGCTGCTGCAGAGCGCCCGGTCACGCACCATGCAGTCAACGCAGTGATTGGATGCCATGTCCGACCATAGCGCGTCCCGACACCGCTGTCGTCTCCGAACGAAGGTGGCGGGCAAAAGCACAGGCCGACTTGCTTACCCGGCCGGGTCATCCAAAGGCGTCGGTATCGGGTCGCCGGGCAGATTCTCGCGCATCGGCACCGCCGCTATTTAAGCTGCAATTTTAGCCCGGCGGCGACGAAATAGACCGTATCTGCCACTGCCGCGACCGCCTGATGCAGTCGTCCGACATCGTCGCGAAAGCGGCGTGCGAGCGCGTTATCGGGGACAATTCCCAAGCCGACTTCGTTGCTGACCAAAATCACCGGGCCGTCGGCCGTGGCAAGCGCTGCAATCAGCGCGGCGCAAGCGGAGGCTGCGTCGGCATCGGCGAGCAGCAGGTTGCTCGCCCACAAGGTCAGGCAATCGACCAGCACGACTGCACCGTCGACGGCTTCACGCGTCACGGCCGCAGGCAGTTCGAGCGGACATTCGACGGTGCGCCAGCGTGGGCCGCGGTCGATGCGGTGGCGCGCGATACGGTCCGCCATCTCGCTGTCGAACGGCTGCCCCGTCGCGAGATAGATCAGCGGCCCACCGAAGCTTTCGGCATATTCCTGCGCCAATCGGCTTTTCCCCGATCGCGCACCGCCGAGGAGGAATGTTACGCTGTTGCCGGTCACGCTTGCCCTTCGCTGACGATCACTCTATCGGGGCTATGCGTCAGGTTTCCAGAAATGGAAATAATAGGGAACCCGGAAGCAGGATTTTCGCCTGCAATCCGGGGCTGTGCCCGCAACTGTGACCGGCGAGCGGTCGCCCCATCGTGCCACTGGCTGCGCAAGCAGCCGGGAAGGCGGGGCGATCGTCAGGACCCGGGAGCCAGGAGACCTGCCTGTCGCAGTCGGTCCTTTACGCGGACGGGGTTTTTCGCGTGATCGAGGTTCGCCTCGCGTGACGACATCGAACGGGGTGGCGCGCGTGGAGGGTTTCGACCGTTTCACAGGCTCATCAGTCGCGTCTTCGGCGCGGGCTAACCCCTTGTTGTTGTACAAGGAGGCTCCATGCGCCGAATTTCCGTATTCCTGCTCGTAACCACTGCCGCAATTGCTCCCGCGCTCGCTGACGAAGCGCCCGACACCATCGTGATCACCGCAACGCGAACCGAGCAACCGCTCGAACGGATCGGCCAGACCGTGACTGTCGTCGAAGCCGAGGAATTGCAGCGCCGCCAGACCGCGACGGTCGTCGATATCCTGCGGACCGTTCCGGGCGTCACCATCGCTCGTAACGGCGGGATCGGCGGGACCACTTCGGTATTCATCCGCGGGGCCGAAAGCGACCAGACGGTGGCGTTGATCGACGGCGTCAAGATCAATGATCCCTCGTCGCCCGGCAGCGGCTTCGACTTCGGCAACCTGCTGGTTGGCAATATCGAGCGGATCGAGGTGGTTCGCGGGGCGCAATCGGTCCTGTGGGGCAGCCAGGCGATCGGCGGTGTCGTCAACATGATCACCGCGCCGCCCACCGAAACGCTGACGCTCAATCTGCGCGGCGAATATGGCTATCGCAACACCGGGCAGGTCGTCGGCAATTTTTCGGGCAAAACCGGGCCGGTGTCGGCCAGCGTCGGGGCCGGATATTTTCGCACCGATGGAATCTCGGCGTATGACGCCGCGCTCGGCGGCAAGGAGAAAGACGGCTTTCGCAACTTTGGTGCGAATGCCAAGGTCAGTCTGGCGCTGAGCGACGCCGTCTCGGTCGAGGCACGTGGTTATTATTCGAACAGCAAGGCGGCCATCGACGGCTATGCACCGCCGACTTACGATTTCGGCGATACCCTCGAATCCGCGCGGACACGCGACCTGGTCGGTTATGCCGGGTTCAACGTCGCGCTGTTCGACGGGCGTTTCCACAACCGGTTGGGCTTTGCCTATACCGATACCCGGCGCCGCAATATCGATCCGACGAGCGACCCTGTCGAAACCTTTGCCGGCGACGGCCGGAACCAGCGGCTCGAATATCAGGGCGTTTTCGATATCGCCAAGGGCTGGCAGGCAACCGGCGGGTTCGAGCGCGAAATTTCGCGCTATGCGACATCGAGCTATGGCGGCCCGCAGACGTTCGGACGCGCCCGGCTCGACAGCGTGTACGGCCAGATTTTGGCGACACCGCTGCCCAACCTGACGCTGACGGCGGGCGTGCGCCATGACGATCACGACCGCTTCGGCGGTGCCACCACCTTTGGCGGCAGCGGCGTGTGGACGCCGGGTGGTAAGGGCACGACGCTGCGCGCCAGCTATAGCGAAGGCTTCAAGGTGCCGTCGCTGTATCAGCTGCAGGGCGACTACGGCAACGAGGCGTTGCGCCCGGAGCGGTCGAAGGGCTGGGACGCGGGGGTGACGCAGCGTCTGCTGGACGGTGCCATCGAAGCGAGTGCCACCTATTTCCATCGCGACAGCACCGATCTGATCGACTTCATCGGCTGCTTTAAGCCGTTCACCGGCATTTGCTTCAACCGGCCCTATGGCACTTATGACAATGTCGCCCGCGCGCGGTCGGAGGGGGTCGAGCTGGCACTGGCGCTGCACCCGTTCGACGCCTTGCGATTGACTGCCAGCTACAGCCATATCGCGGCGCGGAACCGGTCTGCCGGCAGCAGTAATTTCGGCAATCGGCTGCTGCGCCGCCCGCAGGACAGCGCCAGCGTGCTCGCCGATTATCGCTGGTCGTTCGGCCTTGAAACCGGTGCGACGGTGACGATGGTCGGCGCAAGCTTCGAAGATGCCGCCAACACCAACCGCGTCGCAGGCTATGCGCTCGCCGACATTCGCATGGCAATGCCCGTTGGCCACGGCGTCGAAGTCTATGGCCGTATCGAAAACCTGTTCGATGAAAAATACGAGACGATCTATCAATATGGCACACCGGGCCGCGCGGGCTATGTCGGTGTACGGTTACACTATTGATAGCGGCGACAGGGATTCCGGCATGACCGAAACCGACGAGGATTTTGCCCGCCATAACGCGAGGATGAAGCGCGTGCAGGTGGCGCGCGAGCGGATGCAGGCGCGCCACACGCTCGAACGCGGGCTGCTGCTGGTTCACACCGGTAACGGCAAGGGCAAGTCGTCGTCGGCGTTCGGCATGGCGATCCGCAGCCTTGGCTGGGGCATGAAGGTCGGTATCGTGCAATATGTGAAGGGCAGTTGGGAAACCGGCGAAAAGAACTTTTTCACGGCCAACCCCGACCTGCTGAGCTTTGAAGTCATGGGCGAGGGGTTCACCTGGGATACGCAGGACCGGGCGCGCGATATCGCGGCGGCGCGCGCCGCATGGGAGCGATCGAAGGCGTTGATCCTCGATCCCGCCTATGATTTCATCATTCTCGATGAGCTCAACATCGTGCTGCGCGACGACACGCTGCCGGTCGATGAAATCGTCGCGTTCCTCGCCGATCGTCCGCTGACCAAGCATATCTGCATCACCGGCCGCAACGCGAAGCCGCAACTGCTCGAGATCGCAGACCTGATCACCGAGTTCGACGAGGTGAAGCACCCGTTCAACGCGGGCTTCATGGCGCAAAAGGGTGTCGAATATTGATCCGGCTGGGCCTGCTCGCGGTGCTGATCCTCGGCGGCCGGGCGCAGGCTGCGCCGCGCATTGTCTCGATCAATCCCTGCGTCGATGCGGTGCTGATGGAAGTGGCGGACCCGGCGCAGATTGCCGGGATCAGTCACTATTCGCAGGATCCGCGCGCCACCTCGATCCCGATCGCGCAGGCGATGCGCTTCACGGCAACCTCGGGCACCGCCGAAGAAGTGGTTGCGCTCGCACCCGATCTGGTGATCGCCGGCGGGCATGTCGCGCCGTCGACGATCGCGGCGTTGCGGCGGATGGGGATCAAGCTGGTGCAGCTTGGCGTTCCGGTGAGCATCGCCGAGAGCAACGCGCAGATCGTTGAGATTGCCGCGCTCGTCGGCCATCCGCGACGCGGCGCGGCGCTGGTGGCAAGGGTCGATGCGGCGGTCCAACGCGCACACGCCACCGGTCCGGCGGTCCCCGCGCTGATCTGGCAGGGCGGCGGCCTCGTGCCCGGTCGTGGGACGCTCGCCGACGAACTGCTGCGGATCAGCGGCTTTCATAACCTTAGTGCCGATCTTGGGCTGCAGCAGTGGGATGTGCTGCCGCTCGAATATCTCGTCGCGCGGCCGCCGCAAGTGCTGTTCTCGGTCGGTGATGCCGATCGTTCGGACCGCATGCTCGGCCATCCGGTGATGCAACCGCTCGCGCGCCGAATTGCCGTCCGTGCTTATCCCGAACGACTGTTGCACTGCGGTGGCCCGACCATCATCGATGCCGTGGCGCGCCTGTCGGCGGTCAGGCGGTCGCTGTGAAGCGCGCGCAGTGAAGGGCGCACGCGCCACCCTGTTGCTGGTCGCCGGGCTGGCCGCAGCGATGCTGCTGTCGCTGATCGCCGGCAAGGTCTGGGTGCCGTTCTCGGCGTGGCACAGCGGCGATCCGCGCTGGCTCATCATCATGGAATTGCGGCTGCCGCGAACGATACTGGCGGCAGCGGTCGGGGCAGGGCTCGGGCTGTCGGGGGCGGCGATGCAGGGGTATTTGCGCAACCCGCTTGCCGATCCGGGGCTGTTCGGGGTGTCGGCGGGCGCAGCGCTCGGGGCCGTGATCTCGTTGTTCTTCGGCTCTACGGCGTTCTGGTTCCTGCCGGCGTTTGCGCTTACCGGCGCGGCTGTGTCGATGGCGCTGCTGGCGCTGCTCGTCGGCCAATCGGGCAGCGTTATCGTGTTCACGCTGGCCGGGATCATCCTGTCGAGCGTTGCGGGGTCGATGACGGCGCTGGCAATCAGCCTTGCCCCGACGCCGTTCGCGACGTCGCAGATCGTCACGTGGTTGATGGGCGCGCTGACCGATCGCAGCTGGGACGATGTGGCGATTGCGCTGCCTGTGATCGGCGTCGGCGCGCTATTATTGGCGCTGACCGGGCGCACGCTCGATGCGCTGACGCTCGGTGAAAGCGCAGCCCGGTCGATGGGGGTCGATCCCCTGCGGCTGCAAATCCTGATCGTGCTCGGCGTGGGCTTGTGCGTCGGGGCGTCGGTGGCTGCGGCGGGGATCATCGGCTTTGTCGGGCTGATCGTGCCGCATCTGGTGCGGCCGCTGGTCGGCAACCGGCCGTCGGCGGTGCTGCTACCGTCGGCAATCGGCGGGGCGCTGCTGCTCGTGCTCGCCGATTGCCTTGTCCGCGCCGCGCCGACGGTGAGCGAGCTGCGGCTGGGTATCGCGATGGCGATGCTCGGCGGGCCGTTCTTTCTCATCCTGCTGCTCAAGCTGCGCCGGGGCCTCGCATGAGCATGCTCGCCGCCGCCGGCCTGTCGCTGACCCTCAGTGGAACACGCATTCTGGACGGTGTCAGCACGGCGTTCCGCCCGGGCAGCGTCACCGCCGTCCTTGGCCCCAATGGCGCGGGCAAGTCGACCTTGCTCGCCTGCCTCGGCGGATTGCGCGATGCCGATAGCGGCAGCGTGCTGCTCGGCGGCGTGCCCCGCGCCGCGCTGTCGCGCCGTGACCTTGCGCGGCGCATCGGTTTTCTGCCGCAGACCGCCGATGTGCATTGGGACATCGATGTCGCGACGTTGGTGGCGCTCGGCCGCTTTCCGCATCGCGGGCGCTGGGCGGCAAGCGACGCCGACCGCGCCGCTATAACCCGCGCCATGCTGGCCACCGACTGCACGCGCTTTGCAGCGCGCGGCGTCAATACGCTGTCGGGCGGCGAGCGCGCGCGTGTGTTGCTGGCACGCGTTCTCGCGGGCGAGCCCGAATGGCTGCTCGCCGACGAACCGCTCGCCAATCTCGATCCGGCGCACCAGCTCGACGGGCTCGATTGCCTGCGCGCTGTGGCGCGCACCGGGGCGGGTGTGGTCGTCGTGCTCCACGACCTCAACCATGCGGCGCGCGTTGCCGATGCTGTGCTGCTGATGCGCGCCGGGCGGGTGGTGGCACAGGGTGCGCCCGACACCGTACTGACTACCGCGCTGATCGCCGAAACCTACGGCGTCGCCGCGCACTTCGGGACGACGCCCGAAGGCCAGCGCTTCATCGTCCCAACGCATCGCGGGCCATGACCGGCGACTGCCTTGCCACCGAAGGGGGTGCCCGATGATCGACGAAGCCACGGCATGGGCGCGGCTCGATAGCCTCGCCAAGCCGCAGCGCAGCCTCGGTCGGCTCGAGACGCTTGCGGTGGAGCTGGCAGTCATCCAGCAACGGCTTGACCCGCAGACGCGGCCGCGCCGCATCGTGCTCTTCGCCGCCGATCACGGCGTGGTGGCGCAAGGCGTCAGCGCGTGGCCGTCGGCGGTGACCGGATTGATGCTGGGCACCATCCTCGCGGGACGGGCGACAAGCAGCGCGCTTGCGGCGGCGCATGGCTGCGACTTGCGTGTGGTGGACGTCGGTGCCGTTTCACCGCCAGCGGGCGCGCCGCCGCCATTCTTCAACGCCGCAAGCGTTGCCCCCGGCACCGACGACCTTGCCGTCGGCGCGGCGATGACGCTGGCACAGTTCGATGCGGCGTGGCGCGTCGGCGCGACCGAGGCGCAACGCGCGCACGACGAGGGGTATGCGCTGCTGATCGCGGGCGAAATGGGCATCGGCAACACGACATCGGCGGCGTGCCTGACAGTGCTATTGACGGGCATCGGCATCGAGATATCAGTCGGGCGCGGCGCGGGGGCCGACGATGTGTCGATGATCGCCAAGCGCCGCGTGGTCGATGTGGCCACCGCGCGCGCCGGCGCACTGCTCGCCGATGATGCCCGCCGCGCGATTGCCGATGTCGCAGGGTTCGAGATCGCCGCGATGGCGGGATTTTTCGCCACCGGCGCGGCACGAGGCGCGACGCTGCTGCTCGACGGCTATGTCGCGACAGCCGCGGCGCTGGTTGCCGAGCGGCTGGTACCGGGCACGGCGCGCGCGATGATCGCCGCGCATCAATCCGCCGAGCCGGGGCACCGCGCCGCGCTGGCGACGCTCGATCTCGAGCCGTTGCTCGATTGGCAGATGCGGCTCGGCGAGGGCACCGGCGCGCTGGTGGCGCTGCCGCTGCTCGACAGCGCGGCGGCATTATTGACCGACGTAGCGTTGCTGGCGGATCTCGGCGGGTGAGCGGCGCGGTATGCCCGTGGTGGGCACCGCCGCTGCTGGCGGTCCAGTTTCTGACGCGCATCCCGGTGTCGGCGACCGACCGGTTATCGGCGGCTGTGGTACAGGTTGGGCTGCGCCGCTCGATCGGCTGGTTCCCGCTGGTCGGCGCGCTGGTGGGCAGCGTGACTGCTGCGGTTGCAATCGCCACATTTCAGCTTTGGCCGGCGTTCGTCGCAGTACCACTCGCGCTCATTGTCGAAGCGCGGTTGACCGGCGCGTTCCACGAGGATGCGGTCGCCGATTTCTGCGATGCGTTCGGCGGCGGCCAGTCGCCCGACGACGTGCGCCGCATCCTCAAGGACAGCCGCATCGGCAGCTACGGCGCGCTGGGACTGATATTGGCCGTCGGTACGCGCGCGGCACTAATGGCTACCGTGTTGATGCAACTCCCGCCGGCTGTAGCAGCGCTCGCGATTATCGCCTCGGCTTGTTTCGGCCGCCTCGTCGCGGTCGCGGTCATGCTGCTGATCGCCCCTGCACCGGCGGGCACTGGCCTCGCCAAGGATATCGCGGGCGAGGTCACGCTGCGCCGGGCCGGCTTTGCGATCCTGACTGCGGCCCCCGCATTGCTGCCGTTTGCCTTGGGCGAGCCGCTTCGCATGGCGGCGGCGGTGCTGGGCGCAACGGCGTTTGTGTTCTGGTTCCGCGCTGTCCTGCGCCGTCGCATCGGCGGCAGCACCGGCGATTGCCTCGGGTTTGCCGCCTATGCCGGGCAGCTGCTGATGCTGCTTGCTGCCACCGCGCTGCGATGACCCGCGCCGTGCTGCTGATCCGGCATACCGAAGTCGCGCGCGCGTGGCGCGGCCGCTGCTATGGGGTCAGCGATCCTGGGCTCAGCCGTGCGGGCGCGGCGCACGCCCGCGATGTTGCGCGCGCGCTGGCCGGATGGAAACCCGACGTGGTTATTCACTCGGGCTTGCGCCGCGCGGAACGTCTGGCGCGGTGGCTGGCGGGCGTGACCCGCGCCACGCTGCACACCGACGCCGATTGGCAAGAACGCGATTTCGGCGAATGGGAGCGACGCAGCTGGGCGGCAATCTATCGAAGTAGCGGCAACGCGATGGACGGGATGATCGATGCCCCCGACAGCTTCCGACCCGGAGGCGGCGAGACCACGGCCGAACTCGCCGACCGCGCAGTGCGGGCCTGGTCCCGGCTGCCCGATTGCCGGGTTGCGGTGGTGACGCATGGCGGGCCGATCGCGGCGCTCCGCGGACGGCAGGCGCGGCTGCTGGCGCGCGATTGGCTCGCGCTGGTGCCAAGGCTTGGTGAAGCGAGCGAATTCGCCGGGACGATTGCGGAGTGATACGCTGTTGCCGAAGCTGGCCAAGGGCGAACGACGATGTCGATGGATGATGAGATGATCGATACGCCCGACGGTCCGATGACCTGGGCGCAATGGAAAAAGCGCAACCCCGTGCAAATCCCCTCGCGCCGGACCAAGGGCAAGGATCTGCCGGTGAAGGTCAAACGCTTCACCGGCGACAAATGACCGGCACGAGCGGCGACACCCCGGTGCGCGCGATCGAGGCGTTGGCGTTCGATGTCTTTGGGACGGTCGTCGACTGGCGGTCGGGGATCGCGCGAGAGGCGGCGGCATGCTTTGCAGAGATCGGCCGCGACGATATCGACGCCGCTGCTTTCGCCGATGCGTGGCGTGGGATGTACCAGCCCGCGCTCGAGGCATGCCGGTCCGGGCAGCGGCCTTATACCCGGCTCGATATTCTCAATCGCGAAACGCTCGAGCAGCTGTTGTCCGCGCTGGGTGTCGACCGGGCAGCTGTCGGCGACGCGCGGCTGACGATGCTGGCGCAGGCATGGCGGCGGTTGCTGCCATGGCCCGATGCGGTGCCCGGCTTGCTGCGGTTGAAACGGCGGTTTCCGATCGTCACGCTGTCGAACGGCAATGTCGCGCTGATCCTCGAGATGGCGCGCCGTGCCGGCTTGCCGTGGGACGCGGTCCTTGGTGCCGATGCGACGCAGTGTTTCAAGCCGCTACCGCAGGCCTATCTCGGGACGGCCGACCTGCTCGGGATCGAGCCCGGCGCATTGTGTCTTGTCGCGGCACATCACAGCGATCTTGCGGCGGCGCGCGCGAGCGGACTGGCGACGGCGTTTGTATCGCGGCCGCAGGAATATGGCGGCCGCCGCGCTCCCGATGCCGATGCGCGGCAGGATTGGGAATTCGAAGTCGACAGCCTTGAAGCGCTCGCGGATCTGCTCGGCTGCTGACGTCGCGGGTCGTGTAATCAGCACCCTTTGCGCACGGCGCGGCGCATGCCCGGTGCCAACCGAAACGACTCGCTTCGAATCGGCGGCAGCGCTACACTATGACGCAGCGACCGACGTCTGAAAGCGACTGTTGTTCGAAGGGGCTGCTGTTGTCCAATATCGCTGGCAAAGCCTATGCGATGAACGTGTTGACGCCGATCCGGCCGACGCGCACCTGGCTGCAGCGCCTGATCTTCATGGCGGCGCGGACGATGCCGGCGCAACTCAGCGGGCTGCTCGGGCTCAAACTCATCCATTTTGCGCGCTGGGTGCTGATCCGGCGCGACCAATGGCCGAACCTCGGGCAGGGCGCCGAGGTCCTCGAAAACGACTACATGCTGTTCCTGTCGAACTTCAACGGCACATGGGACCAGTATATCGATGCTTTCGCAGACGGAATTCCAGGCGGGCTCGACCTGTTCTGGTATGCCAGCACCAAATATCCGCACTCGATTCCGATCGTGACATTCAAGGATTATATCGGCGCGAACCAGATCCATACGCATTATTACTACAACGCCACGCCCGGTGCGGCGCAGCGCGACATTAAGGCGGCGCTGCGGGTCCAACGCGCGCTCGCCGCGCTTGCGCAGAGCCACCCAACCTCGGATGCAGCGACGTTTGCTGCTGCATATCGTGCCGCGCTGAGCAGCGTCGCCACCTCGCTCGCTGCGCCGGGCTATGCGCCGATCGCCTCGGTGGCGACGCAAAAGGCCGACATGGCGCGGCGCGACTTTGCACAGCGGCTGCGGAGCGCCTGATGCCCAGCCTCGACGGCGGCCATTATTTCCTGACCGTGCTGGCCCCGATCCGGAATGCGTCGATCATCGATCCGGTAACGCAGGCGTCGCGCTCGCATCGTCATGTGCTCGCGCAGACACTCGCGCTGCTGCCGACGGGAAGCCAGACCGCCGCATCGCCGATCGCGCCGGCACCGTCGCCGTTCGCGCGCAATACGCTCAACCATTTTGCGCGGCTGGTGATTATCGACCAGCCGGCGTTCAACGGGCGGGTGTCGGGAAACTCGTTGCTCAATATCGGCGCTAATCCGTTGCTGCCGCAACCGGTCGATCGGCTGGGGTCGGCGTATTTGCTGTTTGCCGCCGATATCGACGCACCGACCGATGCAGCTGCGGCGCGCCGCGCCTATGCCGAGGCATTGTGGTCGACCGCGCGCGCCGAGCTCGCCGACATCTTCGGGCACTGTACCGGATTCGACGGCATCGACAGCGCGGCGGCGTTTCACGATTATCTTGTGCGAGCCGAGATCGAGACGACGATGCCGTTCAACGATTATCACGCCGATACCGTTGCGGTTGCGGCCAAATCGGGTCTGCCGATGGGGGTGATCAAGCGGCTGCTCACGATCGGCGGCTATGTCCTCGCGGCTTGGGTTGCGGCACTGGTGATCGCCGGGCTGCTGGCGGTGTTCGGCAGCGATGGCGGCTTCATCCAGCGTATTGCGTTGTGGGGGGCAGGGGTTATTGCCGTGCTGGCGGTGCTAGTCGCAGTCGTGCTGGTAATCCTGTATCGCGTCGTGCTCGACCGCGCCGCAAAGCCGTTTGCAACCGCACCGCGAAGCGACTTGCCGTCGGTGCTGAAGGCGCTGTTCCTGCAGCAGCAATTCACCCGCTTTGCCATCGACGTGCAGGGCTGCGACGACGCCGCGCTGCAGTCGCGGTTCGGTGATTTCCTGCGCTCGACCCAACCCGCGGCCGCGCTGCCGACGCAGTCACCGGGCACGCTTCATGCGCCCGCGGTGCGGTGGTAGCGGTGGGTAAGCTCGACCTTGCGGATATTCAGGGGAATATTCACCGGCCCTATGGTCGCTTCGGCTTTCCGCATTCACGCCATTTATTCTTTCACATCGCCGACGCTGCTGCCGGCCGCCGTTTCGTCGATGCGGTGGTGCCGCGCGTCACCACCGCCGAGCCGTGGGCAAAGGTTGACGCGCCGGACGTCACGGCTGCCGTCGTAAAGCCGCCGATTACGCTTAATATCGGCTTCAGCTGGCTCGGGCTGCATGCGCTCGATCTGCCGACGCACACGCTGCGGCTGCTTCCCGACGAGTTCATCGATGGTATGGGATGCCGCGCGGCGATCCTTGGCGATATCGGCGAAAGCGCGCCGGCGCGATGGGATCCGATCTGGCATGCGGCAGAGGATGCGGCGCGGCCCGCGGTACATCTTTGGGTGTCGCTCAACGTCGCGGCCAACCCCGATGGGTCGCCGCTGCCCGAGCTTGCGGCGTGGACCGAATGGCTGGAAAGCCTGACCTCGGCGGGCGGGGTAACGCTGCTGACCGGGCACGGCGCGGACGGCACGCTGCGCTGGCAGGATTCGACGGCGCGGATGGCGGCAGGGCCGGGCGGCACGAAGGTTCCGGTGCCGCTCGAACATTTCGGCTTCACCGACGGCATCAGCGATCCGGTGTTCGATGGGCAGTTCGACGGTGCCGCGGCGGCGCTCGCCGTCAAAGGCGGTGGCAAGATTGCCGAAGGGATTTTCGACGTCAAAACTAGCTGGTCGGCGCTGGCCACGGGCGAGTTCATTCTGGGGCATGTCGACGAGGGACAGGAACTGCCGGTGACGACGCAACCGCAGGCGTTTGCGCGCAACGGCACCTTCATGGTCTATCGCAAATTGCGGCAGGACGTGCCCGCGTTCGAAGCCGAGATGACGCGTCAGGCGGCGATCTGGCAGCAAGTGACCGGCGTGACCGACGATGAGGAAGCGGGCGAAACCGTGCGCGCCAAGATCGTCGGGCGCTGGCGCAACGGCATTCCACTGCTCGCGGCGCCGACCTATCGTGACTCGCAGGCCATGGGGGTCGAGGCAGCGGCGTGTATCGCGATCGCGTTGCGTAAGCCACGCGACAGTGTCGAACAGGCGCGGGTCAACGCGTATCGCATGATGCTCAACGGCTTTCGCTACGGCGCGGATGTCGGCGGCGGCGTTTGTCCGCTCGGGGCGCATGTGCGCCGGGCCAACGCGCGCGACATGCTCGACCCGCAAGTTGGCCCCACCACCGGGTCGAGCACCTTGACCAACCGCCGGAGACTGTTGCGCCGGGGGCTGCCGTACGAACAGGCCGACGGCGAGCGCGGCGTGATTTTCATGGGCATCTGCGCCAGCCTGTTCCGCCAGTTCGAATTCATCCAGCAACAGTGGATGAACTATGGGCTTGATTTCGAGGCAGGCAATGATGGCTGCCCGCTGATCGGCAACCGCGCGCAGCTCAGCGCCGACATCGCGCCCGACAAGCATGTCGTTCCGGCCGGACCGGCGAATGCAGTGCCGTTCATCGCGGTCGGTCTGCCGCAGTTTGTCGCGACGCGCGGCGGCGAATATTTCTTCGTGCCCGGCATCGGCGCGCTGCGGATGATCGCCATGGGCACCACCGACCCCACCTAGCCGCTAGGCCGGGACACTGGTGCCGCCAGGCTGGAAGGCGGAATCGAGCATCTGCCGGTCGCTGGCATGCGCGCGCTCGGCGAGCAGGCGAACCAGCCGCAGGCCGTCGCGGACCGATACCGCATAGTCATCGGCGCCGATTGCCAGCCGATCGTCGGGATCGTCCTCACCGCTGCGCCAAACCGCGACCATCGCGGGCACTCCGGGCAGCCGCTGACGCAACCGCCGCATCAGGAAGCGCAGGTTCGGCTGAGCGCTGCCCAGTTCGAGCCCGCAGACGCAAATCGCCAGCACGCCGCTGACCTCGAGCGACGGCAGGCGCTCGCGCGACACGCTGTCATGCGCCACAACCGCGGCACCAAGCCCGTGCTTGCCAAGCATATGCGTCATGATCGTTGCTGCGGTATCGTCGAGCACGCCGCGCGCGGCGATACACAACACTGCGCCGCTGCGCGTCCAAGCCGCCGGCAATTCGAACGTAAGGTCGGGCACCGGATCGCTGCGGTCGACGCGGCTTTCGGCAACCGGCCTTGGCGGCGGCTGGCGTGGCGGCGCTGGAACCTGATCGAGATGCTCGCTGAGATCGGCAATCAGCGCCATGCTGGCGGTTCGCACGCGGATAAGACGCGCGGCAGTCAGGACGCCGCGGTCGGCGTCGATTGCAGCGAGGCGCAGGCCCGGCAGCGCGGTCTCGTCATAATAGTCGAGCAGCGAGCGCTCCCCGAGCTGGATCTCGGCCTGGTGCAGCAGCTCGTCGGCATCGCCCGCGAGCAGGCGCTGGTAAAAACTTTCCACCGGCGATAGCGCCGGGCGATCGCCAAGCAGCACGTCGAGGAATTCGAGCGCTTCGAAATGCCGCCCGAGTACCACGAGGCAAAGCGTCAGCGGCGTCGACAGCACCAGCCCGACCGGTCCCCACAACCACGTCCAGAATATTGCTGCGACGATGACTGCCGCCGGTGACAGCCCTGTCGAACGGCCATAGATCATCGGCTCGATGACATAGCCCATCAGCGGTTCGGCGACGACGAACAGCAGCGCGGTCTCGATCGCCATAGACCAGTCCACCCCGACTGCACCCGCCAGCACCATCGGCGGCAGCGCCGCCAGCACCGAGCCGATGTAGGGCACGAACCGCAGTAGCGCCGCGAGCACCCCCCACAGCAACGGCAACGGCACGCCGATCACCGCCAGCCCGCCGGCGATGACGCAGCCGAATACCGTGTTGAGGCCGACCTGAAACAGGAAATAGCGCCCCAACCGCGCGGCGGCGTCGTCCATCGCGGTTGTCGTCCGGTGCAGGTCGTTCGACCCGAGCAATCGAATCAGCCGGTCGCGCAGGTCCTCGCGCTGCAACAGGATGAAAATTGCGACGATCACGACGATGATCGTCGTCTCGAGCGGCCCAACGATCGGCCCCAGCAACGAGCGCGCCAGCCCCAACGGTGTTGCCGGCGGCGGTTGCAGCTCGACCTGCATCGGTCGGGCCGCGGTCCCGACGGGGATGCCGCGGCGGACGGGAGCCGCATCGACATTGCCGCTGGCTCGGTCGAATTGCCGCCCCAGCTTGCCGATCAGCCGCGGCAGCGTGCCGATCGTGGTTTCGCGGAAATTCGCCACCTTGTGCTCGACCGAAGCCGCATAGCGCGGGACGTCACCGGTCAACGAGGCGATCTGCGTACCGATGATCCCGGCGAGCAAGCCGATCACGCCGAAGGTGAACATCACCGTGACCACCACGGCGAGCGCACGCGGCAGGTGGAGGCGGCGCAGCAGCGACACGACCGGCGCAAGCACGAACGACAACAACACCGCGAGCATGATCGGGACGAGGACTTCGCGCGCGAAATAAAGTGCTGCGATGACCACCACGCCGACTGCCAGCCCGAGCAGGCCGTTCAGGCCCGGGACCTCCGCCGGGGCGATCCGGGCGATGTCGTGCGGTGGTTGCGGCTCGTTATCGGTCAACCGACTAGCCTCCCCGCCCGGCGCGCGGCGGCGCGGTCAGAATGCCCGCTTGGGCGCGCCAAAGACCTTGACCACCTGCGGTTCGAAACTCTCGAGGCTGTCGACCGCGAACTCGGGATCGAACGCCGGTGCATCCCAGCGGTCGACGAGCTTTTCGGCAAAGGCGAACCATGGCTCGTCCTTGAACTGCTGACGCATGTCGGCGGGCTTGCCGAGATAAGGATAGTAATACGCACCCTGGAAATGTTGGTGCCACATCACCGCATAATAAATCGCGTCCGAGACATAGGGCTTGAGCACTTCGGCCTGGATCGCGCCGTGGTTGGGGATGCTCATCAGCTTGCCGAGATCGTGCGTGAGCGCAGCGACCACCTCCTCGTCGGTGGCGTCGTCGGCGCGTGCCAGCGTCGCCGTCATCAGGCAATGCGTCAGCTGGTCGGCGGCGAAACCGACCTTGATATCGGCCAGCCGCCGCATCGAATCCATGATCTGCATCGGCGCTGCCGAGGTCTGGTGGATCATATGTTCGCGCGCGATGTGGCTCCAGTCTTCCTGGGTGCCTTCGAGCATGGTGGTGAACATCACACCGTCTCCGTTGAGTTCAGTCGCGCCCGATATTGCGCGCGCAGCGTCACTTTGTCGATCTTGGCGCTGCCCAATTTCGGCAGCGGTTCGGCAACTAGCCAGATTTTGGCGGGCACCTTGAACGCCGACAACTGCCGCCCGAGGAATTCGTGCAGTGCATCGGCCTCGAGCGCCGCGCCGGGCTTGGGATAGACCACCGCGCCGACCAGTTCACCGAGCCGCTCGTCGGGCACCCCGAAAACGCTCGCTTCGGCCACCGCCGGGTGGGCGTAGATCGCGCTTTCGACTTCCTGGCAGCTGATGTTTTCGCCGCCGCGGATGATGATGTCCTTCTTGCGGTCGACGATGAACAGATAGCCGTCGGCATCGAGATACCCAAGGTCGCCGGTCCGGAACCAGCCGTCGGCGGTGAATGCGGCAGCGGTCGCCTCGGGCTTATTCCAATAGCCGCGGACGTTGGCGGCGGAGCGAATGCAGACTTCGCCGACGCTGCCCTGCGCCAGCGGCGTCAGGTCGTCGTCGGCGATGCGAATGTCGACCAGCGGGCGCGATGCCCGCCCGGTCGACGCCGGCTTGTTGCGGTAGTTATCGCGGAAATTGCCCGCACCGACGCCGTTGGTTTCGGTCAGGCCATAGCCTTGCACCGGATGTTTGCCGGGAAAGCTCGACGCCAGCCGGTCGACATGCTCGGGCGGTCGCGGCGCACCGCCGCTGGCAATATCGACCAGGCTCGACAGGTCGTATTTGTCGCGGTCGGGGTGCTGCATCAGTTCGAGGCTCATCGTCGGAACGCCGACAAAATAGGTCGCACGCTCATGCTCGATCAGCCGCAGCGCTTCGCCCGCATCCCATTTGTGCATGATGATCATCTTGCGCCCGATCGCAATCGACACCAGCAGCACAGGGACCGAGCCGGTGATGTGAAACAGCGGCACGTTGAGCAGCATGACCTGCTGGTCGGCGGGCTTGATCCCCATTTGCGCGCCGAGCTGGAGCAATGCCAGTCCCGCGACCAGATAGTTGAGCGACCCCGACACGATCGACCGGTGCGTCGCAACCGCACCCTTCGGGCTGCCCGTGGAGCCGCTGGTATACATGATCGTCGCGTCGTCTTCGGGCGCGATCTCGGGCAGGAACCAGGGCGTCGGCGGTGACGAGATCAGCTCGTCCTCCAGCCGCGCAAAACCGAGTTCGCCGGCGACGGCGGCGCTGGTGCGCACCGTCAGCACCGGGGGGTGCGCCTCGAGGGTTGCCAGCCGCCGCGCGCGCTCCTCGTCGGCGATGACCAGCCGCGTGCCGCTATCGGCAAGGCCATAGCCGATCTCGCTCGCTTGCCACCACGCGTTCATCGGCACCGCGACCGCGCCCAGATGGAGCACCGCGACAAAGCTCGTGATCCATTCGGGGTAGTTGCGCATCGCGATCGCGACGCGGTCACCCTTGGCGATGCCGTGGCGATGCTGCAGCACCGCAGCGACGCGCACGGCGTCGGCATGGACCTGCGCGAAGGTGTAGCGTTCGTCACGGTAGACGAGGAATTCTTTGTCGCCCTGCTGCGCGAAGAAATAGGCGAGGAAATCGCGCATGTTGGCGGGGGCGGTCTTGAACACCGGATAGTCGGTACCGCGCACGCTTGCGGTGGTGACTTCAAGCTGGCCACCGGGGGCGATGATCGCGTCGATGACCGCATCGAGCGCGCTGTCGAGAGCCGACGTCATCTCAATATCCCATCAGGCTGGCGAGCCGGTCGCCGTGGAAGGCGATGTCGCCAAAGGTTTCCTGGGCGGCGCGCGCACGCTTCATGAAAAAGCCGATATCGAAATCGTCGGTCATGCCGATGCCGCCGTGCATCTGCACCGCCTCGTTGGTGGCGAGCTTGGCGACCTCGCCCACCTTGGCCTTGGCAAGGCTGGCGAACATCGGCGCGCGGTCTTCGCCGGCATCGAGCGCGGTCAGCGCGCGCAGCGTCACCGAACGCGCCAGTTCGACTTCGCAGAACAGATGCGCAGCGCGGTGCTGCAGTGCCTGAAAACTGCCGATCTTGACGCCGAACTGCTCGCGCTGCTTCAGGTAATCGACCGTGCGCGTAAAGCTTTCGTGCGCCACCCCGAGCATTTCGGCTGCAAGGCAGGCGCGCCCGGCGTCGAGCACGCGCGTCAGGATGTCCATCCCCGCGCCGACTT
Source organism: Sphingomonadales bacterium (assembly GCA_038225475.1). Classification (GTDB taxonomy): domain Bacteria; phylum Pseudomonadota; class Alphaproteobacteria; order Sphingomonadales; family Sphingomonadaceae; genus Polymorphobacter_B. Next base: position 37,565 of record JBBRRA010000011.1, on the reverse strand, counting down.
CGCCCAGCACATCGGCACCGTCGACCTGCACATCGGTGAGCGTCACGGCAGCGGCGTTGCGGCTATCGACCATCGACCGCCGCGCGACCGCGACGCCTGCCGCCTTGGCATCGACAAGGAACAGCGTGATGCCGTCATGGTCGTCGTCGGCACCGCTGGTGCGTGCCGCGACGATCAGCGTATCGGCAACATGGCCGTCGAGCACGAAACCCTTATGGCCGTTCAGCTTGAACCCGTTGCCCGACGCTTCGGCGCGCGTGGTCACATGCGCGGGGGCGTGACGCGCAGCCTCGTCGGCGGCGAGCGCGCACAGCCATTCACCCGCCGCAAGCCCGGGCAGATATTTCGCCTGCTGATCGGCGGACCCGCCATGCACCAGCGCGGTCGCGGCAAGGATTGCGGTCGACAGCATCGGCGACATCGACAGGTTGCGCCCGGTCGCCTCGGCGATCAGTCCGGCCGCGACATAGCCGAACCCCGATCCGCCGTGCGCCTCGGGCACCAGCACGCCGGCAAAGCCCATCTCGGCCATTTTTGCCCAGGTCGCGCGATCGAACCCCACCGCGTCGTGGCTGTCGCGCAGCCGCCGCAGCTCGGCGACCGGTGCGGCGGTCTTGAAGAAACCCTCAGCGGACTCGCGGATCATCATCTGATCGTCGTTCAGGACTAAAGCCAAGTCGAAACTCCCCTTATCTTTTTTTACTTCCGCCCTTTGGGGCAGGGGTTGGGGCGTCGAGGCCCGCAACCCTGGTTCCCCGGTCGGAGCTGCCCCCGGCCCCCCTCCCGGCCGGGGCGAGCAGCGCTTACACGCCCGGCAGTTCGAGCACGCGCTTGGCGATGATGTTGAGCTGAACCTCGCTGGTGCCGCCCTCGATACTGTTGGCGCGCGACCGCAGCCAGCTGCGCGCGAGGTCGCCCTCGTGCTTGGCGTCGCCCTCCCATGCCAGCCCGTCCGAGCCATTCACCGACATCAGCAATTCCTGCCGATGCTTGTTGAGCTCGGTGCCATAATATTTGAGCATCGATGACAGCGCGCCAACGCCTTGCCCGGCTTTCGTTTCGTCCTTTACGCGCTCCATCGTCAGCCCGAACGCCCACGCGTCGATCTCGTGGCGGACGATGTCGGTGCGCAGCCCGCTATCGCTCAGTTTGCCGTCCGCCATGCCAAGCTTTGCGCGCGCAATCTGCGCCACTGAATCGCGGGCCTGGGCAGCGTCGGAGCCGCCGATCATTTCGCGCTCGTGCGTCAACAGATATTTGGCGATGTCCCAGCCCTTGCCGGCGACGCCCATCAGATTTTCCTTGGGCACTTTCACATCGTCGAAGAACGTCTGGCAGAACGGCGAATAGCCTGAAATCAGCTTGATCGGCGACGTACTGACGCCCGGGCTGGCCATGTCGAACAGCAAAAAGCTGATTCCCAGATGCTTCGGCGCGGCCGGATCGGTGCGGACAAGGCAGAAGATCCAGTCGGCGCGGTCGGCATAGCTCGTCCAGACCTTCTGGCCGTTGACGAGATAATGATCGCCCTTGTCCTCGGCGCTGGTCCGCAATGCGGCAAGATCGGACCCTGCGCCGGGTTCGGAATAGCCTTGGCACCAGCGGATTTCGCCGCGCGCGATCTTGGGCAGATGCTCGAGCTTTTGCGCTTCGTTGCCATATTTGAGCAGCGCCGGCCCCAGCATCCAGATGCCGAACGACGCCAGCGGCGACCGCGCATCGATCGCGCGCAGTTCCTGCGCAACGATCTTGGCCTGCGCCTTCGAAAGCCCGCCGCCGCCATATTCGCGCGGCCATTCGGGCACCGTCCAGCCCTTGGCACCCATGCGCTCGAGCCACAGGCGCTGCGCTTCGGACTTGAACTTGACGCGGCGGCCGCCCCAGCAGACGTCGCCGTCGCTGTCGATCGGCAGCCGCATTTCGGGCGGGCAGTTTTCGGCCAGCCACGCGCGGGTTTCTAAGCGGAAATCGTCGAGCGTGTCGGTCATCACGCGCCTCCCAAGTTTAGAACGGACAATTGTGTTCTTGTTGGCCGCGACTATGGTGCGCGCGGTCGCAGCGGGCAAAGGGAAAATTGGCGCACATGCTCGGGACATTCCATGCGGCGCTCGACTATGCCAGCCTCGGGCTGTCGCCGACGCTGCGCGAGTTTCACGTCTTCGGGTTCGACTTTGCGCTGCGCTGGTACAGCCTCGCCTATATCGCGGGCATCCTCGGCGGCTGGTGGTACCTCGGCCGGCTGATCGACGCCGGCAACGCACCGCTGACCCGGCTGCAGGCGGATGACTTCATCACCTGGGTCACGCTCGGCATCATCCTCGGCGGGCGGCTCGGCTATGTAGTCATCTATGATCCGGCCAAATTCGCCGCTGACCCGGCCGCGATCGTGCGCGTCTGGGAGGGCGGCATGTCGTTCCACGGCGGCGCGGCGGGCGCGATCATCGCGATCATCCTGTTCGCGCGCGCCAAGGGCCTGCAGGCGCTGCGGATCGTCGATTATGTCGCGTGCGTCGCGCCGATCGGGCAGTTGTTCGGGCGGCTTGCGAATTTCGTCAACGGTGAGCTGTGGGGCCGCGAAACCGGTACCAGCTGGGGTGTGATTTTCCCCGGTGCAGGCAAGATGCCGCGTCACCCGAGCCAGCTATACGAGGCGGCGGGCGAGGGGGTGTTGCTGCTTCTTGTGCTCAGCATATTGTTCTGGCGAACCCCGGCGCGCCGCTATCCGGGGATGCTCGCGGGGGCTGCGATCGCCGGCTTCGGCGCGGTGCGGTTCGGCATCGAGTTCTTCCGCCAGCCCGATGCGCAGGTCGGCTTTCTCGCGTTCGGATTGACGATGGGACAGTGGCTGTGCGCGCCGATGGTGCTGATCGGACTGTATCTGATGCTGACCAGCCGGGCGCGCGCCGACCGCCTTGGGCTGCTGCAGACCGCGTGACGTCGCTCGCCGCCGCGCTGGCGCAGGAGATTGCCACGTCCGGCCCGATGCCGCTGGCGCGGTGGATGGCGCTGTGCCTCGGGCATCCGGTGCACGGCTATTACATAACGCGCGATCCGCTCGGCATGGCAGGCGATTTCACCACCGCACCGGAAATCAGTCAGATTTTTGGTGAGCTGATCGGGCTGTGGTGCGCCGATCTTTGGCTGCGCGCCGGATCGCCGCCGCAGGTCCGGCTGGTCGAACTCGGGCCCGGGCGCGGCACGCTGATGGCGGACATGCGCCGGGCGACGGCGGGGGTGCCGGGCTTTGCCGAAGCCGCGCGGGTGCATTTCGTCGAGACCAGCCCGGTGCTGCGCGCCGAGCAGGCGGCGCGCGTTGCGGGCGCGCACTGGCACGACACGCTCGGCGACGTCCCCGACGATGCGCCGCTGCTGGTGATCGCCAATGAATTCTTCGATGCGCTGCCGGTGCGGCAGTTCATCCGCACCGTGACCGGGTGGCGCGAGCAATTGGTAACGCATGACGGGGCGCGGTTCGTGCCGGTCGCGGGTGCCGCCGATACGACGCCGCTGGTTGCTGCCGAAGTGCGCGATGCAGCGCCCGGCAGCATTGTCGAGACCTCGCCGGCCGCGACCGCGATCGCCGCCGAGATCGGTCATCGGCTACGCGCGCGCGGCGGCGCGGCACTGATTATCGACTATGGCCACGCCGGGCCGGTCACCGGCGATACGCTGCAGGCGGTGCGCGCGCAGGCGTTCGCCGATCCGTTCGCGGCACCGGGCGATGCCGACCTGACCGCGCATGTCGACTTCACCGCGCTTGCGGGTGCCGCAAATGTGCGCGCGTCTGGCCCGGTCGGGCAGGGCGCATGGTTGAACGCGCTCGGCATCGGCGCGCGGCTCGACCGGTTGACCGCCCGCGCCACGCCGTTACAGGCTGAGGCATTGCGCGCCGGGGTCGTGCGGCTGACCGCGCCGGACGCAATGGGCACGCTGTTCAAGGTGCTTGCGCTCACCGGCGGCGGCTGGCCCGAACCGGGAGGATTTGCATGACGATCAGCTTCCGCGACGCCGGTCCCGCCGATGCGGCAAGCCTTGCCGACCTTGGTGCGCGGACCTTCACGGCGACGTTCGGACACCTGTATTCGCCCGAAAATCTGGCGACGTTCCTGCAGCATCACACGCCCGAGCGCTGGGCGGCGGTGATCGCCAGCGACGCAAGTATCCGGCTGGCCGAAGCCGGTGGCACCGCGATCGGCTATGCGCGGATCGACCGGGTGCTGCTGCCCGTGCCCGTCACTGGCCGCCGCGCGCTGCAACTGTACCAACTATATGTCGATGCCGAATGGCACGGGAAACGCGTCGCGCCGGTTTTGATGGACTGGGTCATCGAAGCCGCGCGCGCGCGGGGCGCGCAGGATCTGTGGCTGTCGGTGTTCATCGACAATCCGCGCGCGCGGGCATTTTACCGGCGCTTCGGCTTTGTCGAGGTGATGCCGTACACGTTCATGGTCGGCGATCACGCTGATGAGGATATCATCTGCAAGCTGGTGCTCGACTGATGGTTCGCGTCGTCACCGCAGCCGCGCTGGCGGGAACCCGGCACGGTTTTCTCGGACGTGAGGGCGGCGTCTCGGGCGGCATTTATGCCGGCCTCAACGTCGGGCTCGGATCGGCCGATGACCCCGCCGCCGTTGCCGAAAACCGGGCGCGCGCGGTTGCCGCCGTCGCGCCGGAAGCGACGCTCGCGACGCTGCACCAGGTGCACAGTGCCGAAGTGGTGACGATCACCGCCGGTTTCGCCGACGCCGATCGCCCGCGTGCCGACGGCCTGGTCACCGACCGGCCGGGGCTGGCGCTCGGCGTGCTGGCCGCCGACTGTGCGCCGGTATTGTTCGCCGACGTCGAAGCCGGTGTGATCGGGGCCGCGCACGCCGGGTGGCGCGGTGCGCTCTACGGCGTCTGCAGCGCGACGGTCGCGGCGATGGAGACGCTCGGCGCGCGGCGCGAGCGCATCGCAGCGGCGATCGGCCCGTGCATCGCGCGGCGCAGTTATGAAGTCGATGACGCGTTCGCGGCGCGGTTCACCGCGGTCGATCCGGCGTTCGACGCGTTCTTCGGCAGAGGGCGGGCCGGTCACCGGCAATTCGATCTCGAAGGGTTTCTCGTTGCGCGGCTGGCGACCGAAGGGCTGGCTCGGGTCGAGGCGATCGGTCTCGATACCTATGCCAATCCCGACCGTTTTTATAGTTACCGCCGCACCACACATTGCGGCGAACCCGACTATGGGCGGCAATTGTCGCTGATCGCGCTGACCTAGGCATGTTGCCGTTTGGTGACTGCCCGGCTAAGACGCGCGGAACTTCCCGGGGGCCGTGCACATGAAGATTCTGGCGGGAAATAGTAATCCCGAACTCGCGCAGGCGATCGCCGCCTATCTCGATATTCCCCTGACCTCGGCCAGCGTGCGGCGTTTCGCCGACGAGGAAGTCTTTGTCGAAATCCACGAAAACGTCCGCGGCGAGGATGTGTTCGTCGTCCAGGCGACGGCGGCTCCGGCCAACGACAATCTGATGGAGTTGCTGATCTGTATCGATGCGCTGCGGCGCTCGTCGGCGCGGCGGATTACGGCGGTGGTGCCGTATTTCGGCTATGCCCGGCAGGACCGCAAGATGGGCCCGCGCACGCCGATTTCGGCCAAGCTGGTCGCCAACCTCATCACCACGGCGGGCGCGCACCGCGTCCTGTCGGTCGATCTCCACGCCGGGCAGATCCAGGGCTTTTTCGATATTCCGACCGATAATCTGTTCGCCGCCCCGGTGATGAGCGCCGATATCGAGGCGCGGCTGCCCAAGGGCAATCTGACCGTGGTGTCGCCCGATGTCGGCGGCGTGGTCCGCGCGCGCGCGTTGGCGAAGCGGCTCGGCAACGCGCCGCTGGCGATCGTCGACAAGCGCCGCGAAAAGCCCGGCGAGTCCGAAGTCATGAACATCATCGGCGATGTGCGCGGCCATGCCTGCGTGCTGGTCGATGACATCGTCGATTCCGGCGGCACGCTGTGCAACGCCGCCGCTGCGCTGCTTGCGGCTGGTGCGACCAGCGTGGCGGCATATGTCAGCCACGGCGTGCTGTCGGGCGGAGCGGTGGCGCGGATCGAAGGCTCGGACCTTACCGAACTGGTCATCACCGACTCGATCGCGCCGCTGGCAGCAGTGAAGGGCGCGAAGAAAATCCGCATTATCACCATCGCGCCGCTGCTCGCCGAAGCGATGCGCCGCACCAGCGAGGAAAGCTCGGTCAGTTCGCTGTTCGACTAGGGCCGCGCGCCTGCTTGCTCGATGCGCGCGGGAAGTCCGTTGCGCTCGGCAGCCCCACATCCCATGTTAGCGGCCATGCAAGCGCTCTCCGCTCCACCCCCCGGGCCGACGCCCGACCTCGCGACGTTGAAACGGTTTTTGCCGTATCTGTGGCCCGCCGACAACGCGGCGCTGCGGTGGCGGGTCATCATCGCGCTGCTGCTCGTGCTGGCGGCGAAGTGCATCGTGCTGATCATGCCGTTCGCCTATAAGGGTGCGATCGACCGGATGAGTACCGGCGCGCGCGAGGGCGTGCTGATCGCGGTCGCGCTGGTGGTCGCCTATGCCGGCGCGCGGTTTGCAGGCGTGTTGTTCGATAATATCCGCAACGCGATCTTCGAGCGCGTCGGGCAGACCGCGGCGCGGACGCTGAGCCAGCATGTGTTTGTCCATATCCACAAGCTGTCGCTGCGCTATCACCTCGAACGTCGCACCGGCGCGCTGACGCGGACCGTCGAGCGCGGCACCAAAAGCATCGACACGATGCTGTACTTCATCCTGTTCAACATCTTTCCGACGATCTTCGAGCTTGGCGCGACCTGCATCATTTTCGGCGTCAAGCTGGGGCTCGGCATGGTGGCTGCGACGCTGGTGATGGTCGTCGCCTATATCGTCTTCACGCAGCGGCTGACCGAATGGCGCAATGCGCTGCGCCGCGAGATGGTCGATACCGACAACAAGGCGACCGCGCGCGCCGTCGATGCGCTGCTCAACTATGAAACCGTCAAATATTTCAACGCCGAGGCGCATGAGGCGCGCGGTTATGGCCTCGCGATGTCGAAATGGACCGAGGCGGCGATCAAGAACCAGAATTCGCTGTCGTGGCTCAATATCGGCCAGTCGCTGATCACCAACCTGATGATGGCGGGCGCGATGGCTTACACCGTCTGGGGCTGGAGCAAGGGCCGGTTCAGCGTCGGCGATGTCGTGTTGGTCAATACGCTGCTCGCGCAGCTGTTCCGGCCGCTCGATATGCTCGGCATGGTTTACCGCGAGATCAAGCAGGGGCTGATCGACATGGAGGCGATGTTCAAGCTGCTCGATACCGAGGCCGAGATCGCCGATGCGCCCGGCGCAAAGCCGCTGGTCGTCAGCGGCGGCCGCGTGACCTTCGCCCATGTCGATTTCAGCTATGAAAGCCGCCGCCAGATCCTGCACGACGTCAGCTTCGACATCGCGCCGGGGCGCAAGCTCGCCGTGGTCGGCCATTCGGGCGCGGGCAAATCGACACTGAGCCGCATCCTGTACCGGTTCTACGATATCGGCGGTGGCCGCGTGACGATCGACGGGCAGGATATTTCGCAGGTGACGCAGGACAGCCTGCGCGCCGCGATCGGGATCGTGCCGCAGGACACCGTGCTGTTCAACGACACCATCGGCTATAACATCGGCTACGGCCACGCCGGTGCGAGCCAGGCCGAAATCGAGGCGGCGGCGCGCGGTGCCGCGATCCATGATTTCATCCTGTCGCTGCCCGACGGCTATGCCAGCATGGTCGGCGAACGCGGGCTGAAATTGTCCGGCGGCGAAAAGCAGCGCGTCGCGATCGCGCGAACGATCCTCAAGAACCCCGCGATCCTGATCCTCGACGAGGCGACCAGCGCGCTCGATTCGGCGACCGAGGCCGAAATTCAGGAGAGCCTGCGCAACGTCGCGGCGCATCGCACCACGCTGGTCGTCGCGCACCGGCTGTCGACCGTTGTCGACGCCGACGAGATCATCGTGATGGCGGCAGGCCGGATCGTCGAACGCGGCACGCATACCGCGCTGCTCGCTGCCGCCGGGGCTTACGCCGACATGTGGAACCTGCAACAGGCCGAAGCCGAGGCCGAGCAATTGCAGGCGGCGGAATAGCAGGCCGGGTCGCACCGCCAAAAGCAAAAAAGGGCGGACCTTGCGGTCCGCCCCCGATACGCAACGCAACTTGGCAAGATCAGTGTGGTTACGGCATCAACACGGTGTCGACGACGTGGATGACGCCGTTCGACTGCATGACGTTGGCGATGGTCACGGTCGACATGCCGCCCTTGGCATCGGTCAGCATGATCTTGCCGCCGTGCAGCATGGCGGTGAGCGGCTCGCCCTGAACGGTGGTCAGCGTCGCCTTGCCGTGGCCGGCCTTGATCGCGGCGGTCAGGTCGGCGGCGGTCATCGTGCCGCTGACGACGTGATAGGTCAGGATCTTGGTCAACGTGTCCTTGTTCTCGGGCTTGACCAGCGTCGCGACGGTGCCGGCGGGCAGCTTGTCGAACGCCTTGTTGGTCGGCGCGAACACGGTGAACGGCCCCGGGCCCGACAGCGTCTCGACAAGGCCGGCAGCCTTGACGGCGGCGACCAGCGTCGTGTGATCCTTCGAATTGACGGCGTTCTCGATGATGTTCTTGGTCGGATACATCGGCGCGCCGCCGACCATGACGGTCTTCGAACGCATCATCTTGGCATCGGCAGTCCCGGCGCTGAGGCCGGCCGCGGCAACGGCGAACAGCGCGGCACTGATCGCGGTCTTGGAAATCGACATACTTCGCTCCTTCAATCTCGTCCCATCGGATGGACAGGCCGAGTTACGGAGGTGACATGCAAATCGTTGCAGCTTCGTGATCAAATCGCCGCGAGCTTGCCGGCTGCGACAACGGGTCCCGTCGGCAACCCGGTCGGCGAACCGCCCGCTGGTTCAAGGCTGATCGCCAGTGTCACGCCCTGACCCAGCAGCGGGCGCAAGTCGGCGGGGATCGCGTGCGCTTGCGGCGCGCGCATATCGATGACGCCGAGCGACCGTGGTGCATGGGTGCCGACGATGACCCATAATTCGGGTTGCTTGCCCGCACTCGCGTCCGCCGCCGCCGGGGTCAGAATCACTGCACCGCGCGCCGGATCGAAGGTGGCATTGAGCAACACAGGAGCCGATTTGTCGGTTGCCGCCATCGCTGCAGTCAGCAGCGTGCCCGGTGCCGGCGGTGGCACCGGGTCGGGGCGGGCGACCAGCAGCGACACGGCAACCGCAGCGACGGCGGTCGCGCCTGCCGTCAACGTCCGCCATAGCGGCAAGCTCGACCAGAACGACCGCGCCGGGGCGACTGCTGCGACCGGCGCGATCGTCGCGCTGATGCGGTTCCAGACCGCAGCCGGCGGCGTGACCGGCGCGACTTCGTCGGCCAGCGGCACGAGCAACGCCTGCCAGCCGTCGACGATTGTCGCAAACGCCGGATCGCGCGCCATGCGAAGCTCGACATCGCGCCGTGCCGCACGGTCGAGCGACCCCAGCGCATAATCCGCTGCGAGAGCCTCGTCGGGCGTCATGCCGTCGCCAACCCGATCATCGGGGCCGGTCATGGCGTCAGCTCGCTGCGCATGCGGATCAGCCCGCGACGGACCCAGCTTTTGAGCGTGCCGACCGGAACGCCTTCGCGGGCGGCGAGCGCGTCATAGCTCAGGCCCTCGAAATAGGCGCTGCGGATGACGCTGGCGTGACGCGGATCGAGCGTGGCGAGCGCGGTCCCCAATCGCTGGGCATCCTGCGAAGCCTCGATCACCAAATCGGCCGAAATCGACTGATCGCGCACCTCGGCAGCGGCCTCGAGCCCGGTGGTCGGACGGCTGGCGCGCGAGCGAAACCGGTCGATGGCGCGGTTGCGCGCGATCGTCACCATCCACGTGATCGGGCTGGCGCGCGCGGGGTCGAACTCCGCTGCCTTGCGCCAAACCGTCACATAAACCTCCTGCAGCACATCTTCGGCGTCTTGCCGATCGACCAAGATACGCAGGATAACCCCGTATAGCTTCGCCGACGTCGCATCGTAGAGGCTTTGGAGCGCCAGCGCGTCGCCCCCACCCGCCGCCGCGAGCCATCGTATCAGGTCCGTAACGTTTGTCATGCGCGGCGCAGCTGCATCTGGATCGGACCTTCGGCGCGCCCGCCGACGAACTGATCGACATAGGCATTGCCGCTGGCATCGATCGCCGCGCGCGGTCCCGACCAGATGATCTGACCATTGTACAGCATTGCGACTCGGTCGGCGATCTTGCGCACGCTCGCCATGTCATGCGTGATGGTGACTGCGGTGATTTTAAGCTCGCGGACCAGTTCGACGATCAGATCATTGATGACATCTGCCATGATCGGGTCAAGCCCGGTGGTGGGCTCGTCGAAAAACAGGATCTCGGGGCGGACTGCGATCGCCCGCGCCAGCGCAACGCGCTTTTGCATGCCGCCCGACAGTTCCGACGGGCGCAGCTCGGCGACATCGGCACCCAGTCCGACACGCGCAAGGTTATCGAGCGCGGCGGCGCGCAGTTCGGCGGTCCGTCCGCCCGGCAGCGCAAAGCTAACGTTGCGCCAGACCGGCAGCGAATCGAACAGCGCGCCGCCCTGGAACAGCATACCGAAGCGCGCGCGGTGTGCCGCCAGCGCGCTGCCGCGCAGCCCGGTGACTTCCTGTCCATCGACGATGATCGACCCGGCGTCGGCGCGCAACAGCCCGAGGATGGTCTTGATCAGCACCGATTTGCCCGTGCCCGAGCCGCCGATGACGACAAGCGATTCACCCGCCGCGACATCGAGATCGACGCCGTTCAGGACAACCTTTGGACCAAAACGCTTGGTCACCCTGCGCAGGCTGATTTTTGCTGTCATGATCCGAAAACGATCACGGTGATGATCAGGTTCGACAACAGGATCAAAATAAACGCCGACACCACGGCGTTGGTGGTCGCGCGCCCGACGCCCGCCGCGCCGCCGCTCGAATGAAAGCCGTGGTAACAGCCCATCAGCGCGATGATGAAACCGAACACCGCCGCCTTGACCATCGACGACACGACATCGTCGGTCTTGAGATATTGCATCGTCGTGGTCAGGTAGCGCGCCGGGTTGAACCCCAGCCGCTGGACGGCAAGCGTGTAGCCGCCAAGTACGCCGAGCGCGTTCGACACCAGCACCAGCACCGGCATCACCAGTACCGCGGCAATGACGCGCGGCCCGATCAGATAGCGGTACGGGTCGGTGCGCAACGTGCTCAGCGCATCGATCTGTTCGGTGACGCGCATGGTGCCGAGTTCGGCCGCCATCGCCGAGGCGACGCGTCCGGCGACCATCAACCCGCCGAGCACCGGGCCGAGCTCGCGGACGATGCCGATGACGGTGACTGCGGGGACCGTCGAGGCGGCGTTAAAGCGGCTGCCGCCGATATAGATCTGCTGCGCCAGCGCGCTGCCGGTGAACAGCGCGGTCAGCCCGACGACGGGGAGCGAGAAATAGCCGATGACCAGCATCTGCTCGACCAGCCGCGCCGGGTAATAGGGCGGCAGCACGGCGCGGCTGAGCACCGTCCACGCAAAGATGGCGAGCCGCCCGATCGAGCCGAGCCCCGCGAGCACGAAGCGCCCGATCGCCTGCAGCACGCCGAAAATATCGTGGAAAGCGCTGGTCATGTGTAGACGCGGGCATAGCGGTGGCCAAGGCCGGTGAGCAACTCATATTGCGCGATGCCGGTGGCACGCGCCGCGCTGGCAAGATCGAATTCGACCTCGACCCAGTCGCCTTCGGCCACATCGACATCGGTCACATCGACCGTCGTCAGGTCCATCGACACCCGCCCGGCGAGCGGACGGCGCACGCCGTGCACCAGCACGCTGCCGTTGCCGGCAAAGCTGCGCCGATAACCGTCGGCGTAGCCAATGTTGAGCACCGCGAGCCGCGAGGCGCGCGCCGCGGTCCAGTCGCCGCCATAGCCGGCGCGGTCGCCGACAGCGACCGTCCGGCACTGGACGACGCGCGCCTCGAGGCGGGCTACCTGCACCAACCCGGTGGCGGCATCACACGGCACGCCGCCGTACAAAGCCAGCCCCGGTCGCGTCAGGTCGAACGCAAAGTCGCCGCCCAGAAAAATGCCCGCCGAATTGGCAAGGCTGGCGCGGCGGGCCGGAACGGCGGCGACAACGGCGCGGAACGCCGCCAGCTGTTCGCGGTTGCGCGCATTTCCGGGGGTGTCGGCGCAGGCGAGATGGCTGTGCAGCGTGTCGATTTTCAATCCATCGAGCAGTCCCGAAGCAGCCTCCGCCGGGGTCAGCCCGAGCCGGTTCATGCCGGTGTCGACCATGACGTCGCACGGCCGCGACGTCGCGCTCCGCCAGCGCGCGACCTGCGCCGGTGAATTCAGCACTGGCACGGCGGCGGAAGCGAGCGCGGCCGCGAGCTCGCCGTCCTGGACGCCGTGCAATACCGCAACGCGGCAGCCGGCAGGCACCGGCGCCAGCGCCGCCGCCTCGTCCCAGCTTGCCACGAAGAAATCCCGGCAGCCGGCCTGCGCCAGTGTGGCGACAACCGCGCGCCCTCCAAGCCCATAGCCATCCGCCTTCACCGCCGCGCCGCACGCCGCGCGCCCGCTTTCCCGCGCGAGCGTCCGCCAGTTGGCGGCGAGTGCGGCAGTATCGACGGTTAGGCGGAGGTTCGCTGGCAGCATCGCCCCGGCTTAGCCAGCGCGGGCGCGGGTGGCAAACGCCGCGCCGATGGTCGCTGTGCTTATTCGTAGCGTTCGGGCAGATGGTCGCCGTCGGCGCGGTCGCTGAACTTGGTCGTCGTCTTGTGGAACGTCAGCGGGATCGTGCCGGTCGAGCCGTGGCGCTGTTTGGCGACGATGACTTCGGCAAGCCCATGCAGCCGCTGTGCGCGCTCCTGCCATTTGGCGAACTTCTCGATGTCTTCCTGGTCGGGCTGTTTCAACGAGTGATAATATTCCTCGCGGTAGACGAACAGCACGATGTCGGCGTCCTGCTCGATCGTTCCCGATTCGCGCAGGTCGCTAAGCACGGGGCGCTTGTCCTCGCGGTTTTCGACCGCACGGCTCAGCTGCGACAGCGCCAGCACCGGCACGCCGAGGTCCTTCGCCAGCGTTTTCAGCCCGCGCGTGATTTCAGAGATTTCCTGCACGCGATTTTCGTTCGACGATTTGGCGGTGCCCTGCAACAGCTGAAGATAGTCGACGACGATCAGCCCGATGTCGTGTTTGCGCTTGAGCCGCCGCGCCCGCGTCCGCAGCGCCGCGATCGACAGCGCGGGCGTATCGTCGATCAGCAGCGGCAGGTCCGACAGCTGTCCCGAGGCGCGCGCGAGGCTCATGAATTCCTGGCTGGTGATGCGCCCCATTCGCAGCGATTCGGAGTTGATGCCCGATTGTTCGGCGAGCACGCGGGTGGCGAGCTGATCGGCCGACATTTCGAGGCTGAAGAACGCCACCGGCGCGCCGCCGCGCTTGTCATCGGGAACACCGTCGGCGCGGTCGCGGAGCGCGCGCTGCGCGCAGGCAAAGGCGATGTTGGTGGCCAGCGCGGTCTTGCCCATCGCCGGACGCCCGGCAAGGATGATCAGGTCGGAATTGTGCAGCCCGCCGATCTTCTTGTCCATTTCGACCAGCCCGGTGGTGTAGCCCGACAGCGAGCCGCCCGACTTGTACGCGCGGTCGGCCATGTCGACCGCAAGCTTGGCTGCCTGCGCGAACGTCCGGGTCGATCCCGATACCTCGCCCTTTTCGGCGATGGCGTATAGCGCCGCTTCGGCGTCTTCGATTTGCTGCAGCGGTGGCAGGCCACTCGCGGTATCGAACGCGACGTTCGCCATGTCGCGTCCGACGCGAATCATCTCGCGCAGCAGCGCCAGATCATAGACCTGCTGCGCAAAATCCTTTGCCGCGATCAGCGCTGCCGATTGTTCGGTCAGGCTGGCGAGATAGGCGCTGCCGCCGATCGCCTGCAGTTCGGGATCGGCGTCGAACAGCGGTTTGAGCGTCACCGGCGTCGCCACCATCCGCCGCTCGACGAGCATCCAGATCGCGTCATAGATCCGGCCGTGCAGCGGTTCGAAGAAATGCTGCGCCCCCAACTGGTTGTGCAAATCCTCGACCAGCCGGTTGTCGATCATCATCGCGCCGAGCAGCGCCGCCTCCGCCTCGATATTGTGCGGCAGCACGGTGGCGTCGGTGGCGGACGGAACGGGACGGATGGGGATGACGGTGCGCATGGCGGCATTGTCGCTCAAACGCTTTCGGGCGGCAACGGCACGACGCATCGCGGCGGTGGAGCAAATGGTGGACAGGCTGTGCGCGAACCCTGCATAAGCCGCGCGCCATGACCCCGCCGAACCTCCATTTCGTCGACTATGCCGACGCGCATGCCGAAGCCTTTTACGCGATCAACGCCGAATGGATCGGCGAACGGTTCGTGCTCGAGCCGCACGATATCTATGTGCTGCGAAACCCGCGCGCCGCGATCCTCGACAGCGGCGGGGTGATCCGGCTCGCTTGCCTTGGCGACCATGTGGTCGGGACCTGTGCGCTGATCAAAATGGCCCCGGGCTGTTTCGAGCTGACCAAGATGGGCGTCAGCGCGGCGGTGCGTGGACAAAAGGTCGGCGAGGCGTTGCTGCGCCACATGATCGACGCGGCGCGCGCGCTGCCGATCGAGCGGCTGTACCTGCTGACCAATGCGCGGCAGGCGGCGGCGATCCATCTGTATGAAAAGCTCGGCTGGGTCCATGACCCGGCGGTTCTCGACGAATTCGGCGGCACCTATGCGCGCGCCGATGTCGCGATGTCGTACCCGCTGTGACGCACCCGCTCGCGCACATCGACGCGTGGATCTTCGATCTCGACAACACGCTATATCCGGCGTGGACCAATTTGTTCGCGCAGATCGACGTCAAGATGGGGCGGTTCATTGGCGACCTGCTCGGCGTCGATGCCGCCGAAGCGCGGCGCGTGCAAAAACACTGGTTCCACGCGCACGGCATGTCGCTCAAGGGGCTGATGATCGAGCATGCCGTCGATCCGCATGTGTTCCTCGACTATGTCCATGACATCGACGTCGGCGTGGTCGATGCCGCCCCGGCGCTGGTCGCGGCGGTCGCGGCGCTGCCGGGGCGCAAGCTGATCTTCACCAACGCCGATACGCCGTATGCGAAGCGCGTGCTCGACCGGCTCGGGCTGGGGGCATCGTTCGAGGTGATCCACGACATCCACGCCACCGGCTATCGGCCCAAGCCCGACCGGCACGCCTATGACGGGCTGTGCGAGGCCTATGCGATCGACCCCCGTCGCGCGCTGTTCGTCGAGGATATGGCGCGCAACCTGGTGCCGGCAAAGGCGATCGGCATGACCACGGTTTGGGTCGACAACGGCTCCGAGCAGGGGCCCAAGCCGACCACGCCGGATTATATCGACTATGTGATCGCCGACGTCGGCGACTGGCTGACGCAGGTGGTCGCCGAACTGGGGGAAGCCGCATGACCGATCTGGCGCGCATAATCGACGCCGGGTGGGAGGCGCGCGACAGCGTCTCGCCCGCCACCACCGGCGAATTGCGCGATGCCGTCGCCGCCGCACTTGCCGGGCTCGATGCCGGAACGTACCGTGTCGCCGCGCCGTCGCCTGCCGGCTGGCAAGTCGCGCAGTGGCTCAAAAAAGCGGTGCTGCTGTCGTTCCGGCTCAACGCCAATGCGCCGATCCCCGGTGGACCGGGCGGCACGCAGTGGTGGGACAAGGTGCCGTCGAAATTCGACGGTCTCGATTTCGACGCCGCCGGCTTCCGCGCGGTGCCCGGCAGCATCGTGCGGCGCGGCGCGTATATCGCGCCGGGGGTCGTGCTGATGCCGAGCTTCGTCAACATCGGCGCGTACGTCGGCGCGAACAGCATGGTCGACACTTGGGTGACGGTCGGCAGCTGCGCGCAGATCGGCGCCAACGTCCATTTGTCGGGCGGCGTCGGTATCGGCGGCGTGCTCGAACCGCTGCAGGCGAATCCGGTCATCATCGAGGACGACTGCTTCATCGGCGCGCGCTCCGAGGTGGTCGAAGGCGTGATCGTCGAACGCGGCGCGGTGCTGTCGATGGGGGTGTTCCTGTCGTCGACTTCGAAGATCATCGACCGCACCACCGGCGAAGTGTTCGTCGGCCGTGTGCCGGCATATTCGGTGGTGGTTCCGGGAAGCCTGCCGGGCAAACCGCTCCCCGACGGCTCGCCGGGGCCGCAGCTGGCCTGCGCGGTGATCGTCAAACGCGTCGATGCCCAGACGCGCGCCAAGACGGCGATCAACGAGCTGCTGCGCGACTAGCGCGGGCGTCGCCGACCGCCGCACGCTGTGGCTGCATGCCACAGGTCAAAACCGCGCAGCGACAATACTGCCATTGACACTCGCGCGCGGCGCGACGATAGCGCGGGGACGATGTGTGTACCCGTGTAACAATCCGCTTGATTAATAACGCCTGCACAAGATCGGACGAAGCATATTGCGGCATTTGCTCGCGCAGTGTTCGTCAGGTCGTGTATAATTATGGAGGGCATTAGATGCCGATTAGCTTATCCCAATATGAGTTTGTCTATAACGCATTCTCGTTCACGCTTGCTGCGATGGCAGCGGCAACTTTGTTTTTCTGGATCAGCCGTTCGCAGGTCAGCATCAACTACAAGACCGCGCTGACGATTTCGGGGCTGGTGACCGCGATCGCCGCCTATCATTACTTCCGCATCTTCAACAGCTGGGAAGCCGCCTACATCGTCCGCAGCGGCACGATCACGGTCACCGGTTTCGCGTTCAACGACGCCTATCGCTATGTCGACTGGCTGCTGACCGTGCCGCTGCTGCTGATCGAACTGGTGCTGGTCATGCGCCTGTCGCAGGCGGAGACCACGTCGCGGTCGTTGCGGCTCGGTGCGGCTGCTGCTTTGATGATCATCCTCGGCTATCCGGGTGAGATCGCTGCCGACAACGCGACGCGCGCGCTGTGGGGCACGCTGTCGACGCTGCCGTTCCTGTACATCGTCTGGACACTGTTCAAGGGTCTCGGCGACTCGATCAACCGCCAGCCCGAAAGCGTGCGCGGCCTGATCAAGCAGGCGCGGCTTCTTACGTTCGCGTCATGGGGCTTTTACCCGCTGGTCTATATGCTGCCGTTCACCGGCCTTGGCGGCGGTGCGGTGACCACCGGCGTTCAGATCGGCTATACTCTCGCCGACATCATCTCGAAGGTCGGTCTGGGCATCCTCGTCTACAACATCGCCGTCCGCAAAAGCGCGGTCGAGCGTGACGAGGCTGGCACGGCGACGCACGCCGCAGTCCACGCATGACCCGCGCGCCCCGGCTGTGGCTTTCCGCCCCGGCCGGGGCGACGGTGCTTTCGGCCGGTATCCGATGCTGATCGGCGGTTGGCTTGAAACCCCGGCGATGTCGATCGCGGCGGGGGCGGCGATCGCAGTGTTCGGGTTGCCGCACGGCGCGATGGACCTGCAAGCCCTCGCGCGGTCGTACCGGATCGGGCGCCAGCAGTTCGCCGCGATGACCGCGCTGTATCTCGCCTGCGCCGCCGTCATGGCGCTGGCGTGGTGGGCGGCCCCGGTGGCTGCGCTCGCGTTTTTCCTGATGATCGCGGTGGTGCATTTCGGCGAGGATTGGCAAGCTGCCGAGCAGCCGTTCCTGCAGCATGGGACGGCGCTTGCGCTGCTCGCCATGCCCGCGCTGTTTCATAAAGCCGCGATCGCCGCGATTTTCGTCGCGTTGACGGGGACGCCGCCAGCGGCGCTGGTGGCCGACGCGCTGCTCGTGGTGGCTCCCGTCGCGCTGGTTGTCGCAATCGCCGCGATCGCCGCAATGGCTGCGAACGGCGCGTACCGGACGGCGGCGAGCGCGGTCGCCAGCCTTGCGGCGCTCGCGGTGCTACCCCCGGCGCTGGGGTTCGCAGTCTATTTCTGCCTGTTCCATTCGCCGCAGCATTTTGCCCAGCGGCTGCGCCTGCTCGGCTGGTCGCGCGCGCGGCACTGGTTGCCGGTGGTGATCCCGGTCACCGCGCTGGCGTTCGCGATTGTCGCGGGGCTATTCGCGGTCGTGCCCGCCACCGGCGTGCCGGCGCGCTTCGTCGCCGCAATCTTCATGACGCTGTCGGTGCTGACGCTGCCGCATGTCGCCGTGCCGATCCTGCTCGATGCAGGTCTCAGCCGATGGCAGCCGCGACGGCGGGCGAAGTCCATTGCATCGGGCCGTTGACCCGCCACACCTCGCGGCCCTTCGCGTCGTACAGGATCGACAGCGGCAGGCCTTTCGCGCCGAGCGCCTGCGGGATCGCGCCGGGCTGGTCGAGATAGGGCGCAATCGTCTTGAACCGCCCTGGCGTGAAGAACTTGTCGACCGCACGCCAGCCTTCGAGATCGGCGCTGATCGCCAGCACGGTGACGCTGCCCACCTTGGCCTTGGCCAGCGCGTCGAGCTCGGGCATCTCTGCCTTGCACGGCGCGCACCACGTTGCCCATAGATTTACCAGCACCGGCTTTCCCCGGAACGCGGCAAGGCTGGTCGACTTGCCACCCTTGGCCTCGAACGGGTCGGTGGGCGCGGCCGATCCGGCATGGCTGCGGTCGATCTTGCCCAGCGCTGCGCCTTGCGGCGACTTCGGCTTTGGCATATCCGCAGCCGCGACGCCGCCTGCGATCAGCGCGGTGACAAGGAGCGATCCGATAACCACGCGCAACGTCAATTCCAATCAATTATGGGGCGGTCGCTTCGGCGGCGGCCCGTCTGATGTGATGCGCGAGATAAACGCCTCGCTGCCGGTTGACCAGCGCATGTGGCAACAGGACCTTGCCGGTTCGAAAGCGCATGTCGCGATGCTCGGCGAAACCGGCATCCTCAGCCGCGCCGATGCCGCCGTCATTGATGCCGGACTCGATTTCATCCATGCGAGCTTTTTCGATACCGCGACGCGCGCGTTCAAGGGGCTTGGCGAAGTCGGTGCCGATGTCGAGGACATCCATATGTTCTTCGAAAGCCGCCTGACCGAAGTTGTCGGGCCGGTTGGCGGGCGGTTGCACACCGCGCGCTCGCGCAACGACCAGGTCGCGACCGATTTCAAGCTGTGGGTGCGCGACGCGATCGACAAGATCGACGCGGGGCTGGCAGCGTTCCAGACGGCCTTGCTGGACCGGGCGGAGGCCGATGCTGCAACGGTGATGCCGGGCTTCACGCATCTGCAGATCGCGCAGCCGGTGACGCTCGGTCATCATCTGATGGCATATGTCGAAATGACGCGGCGCGACCGCGGGCGCTTTGCCGATGCGCGCCGCCGCCTCAACGAATGCCCGCTCGGCGCGGCAGCGCTGGCGGGGACCGGGTTTGCAATCGACCGCGATATGACCGCCGCCGCGCTCGGTTTCGACCGGCCGACGGCAAACTCGCTCGATAGCGTGTCGGACCGCGACTTCGCGCTCGAATTCCTCGGCGCGGTGACGCTCACCGGGTTGCATCTGTCGCGGCTCGCGGAGGAAATCGTCATCTGGGCGAGCCAGCCCTTTGGTTTCGTCGTGCTGCCCGATGCGTTTTCGACCGGCTCGTCGATCATGCCGCAAAAGCGCAACCCCGATGCGGCCGAACTGGTACGCGGCCATAGCGGGCGGTTGCTCGGCTGCCTGACGGCACTTGCGGTGACGATGAAGGGCCTGCCGCTGGCGTACTCAAAGGATATGCAGGACGACAAACCGCCGGTGTTCGAAGCCTATGACCTGCTCGCGCTCAGCCTCGCGGCGATGACCGGCATGGTCACGACGATCCGCTTCAACGACAGCGCGATGCGCGCCGCCGCGATGCAGGGCTATTCGACCGCGACCGACCTTGCCGACTGGCTGGTGCGCGTCTGCGACGTACCGTTCCGCGAGGCGCACCACATCACCGGGCAGGCGGTCCGCGCCGCCGAAGCTGCCGGCGTCGGCCTTGCCGACCTCGGCCTTGGCGCGCTGCAGGCGATCGACGCGCGGATCGATGCGCGGGTGTTCGATGTGCTGTCGGTCGACGCCTCGGTCGCCAGCCGCACCAGCTTCGGCGGGACCGCTCCGGCGAACGTCCTCGCCGCTGTCGCCGCCGCGCGGGCGCAGCTATGAAGCGCGCGTTGCTGTTGCTGCTGCTGTGCGCGGCGTGCGGCAAGCGCGGCGTGCTCGAAATGCGTCCGGGCCATGTCGCGCGCCCACTGCCCTATGCCGCGACCGCCGCGCCGACGCCCGAGCAGCAGCTGACGCGCGCGACCCAGGCCGCGCCGCGCCGGGTCGACGATCCGCTGACGCGGTCGGAGGAACGCCAGCCCGACAAATTCGATCTGCCGCCGAAGCGCTGAGGCGATGGACCATTTCACCGACCGAAACGGCGTGCTGTTCGCCGAGGACATCGATCTTGAAACGCTGGCGGCTGCGGTCGGCACGCCATTCTATTGCTATTCGACCGCGACGATCGAACGTCATTACCGCGTCTTTGCCGAAGCGCTGTCGGGTGTCGACGCGCCGCTGATTGCCTATGCAGTCAAGGCCAACCCCAATTTGAGCGTCATCGCAACGCTCGCCCGCGCCGGCGCAGGCGCGGATGTGGTGTCGGTCGGCGAACTGCGCCGTGCGGTCGCGGCCGGCGTGCCTGCCGACCGCATCGTGTTTTCGGGCGTCGGCAAGACCGAAGCTGAAATGGCGCAGGCGCTCGATACCGGCATCTATCAGTTCAATGTCGAATCGGAGGAAGAACTCGGCGTGCTCAGCCGCACCGCGAGCGCGCTCGGGCGCACCGCGGCGGTGGCACTGCGCGTCAATCCGGGGGTCGATGCGCTGACGCACGCGAAGATCTCGACCGGCGGGCACGAGAATAAGTTCGGCATCCCGCTGGCACGTATTCCTGCCGCCTATGCGCTCGCCGCCACGCTGCCCGGGTTGCGGCCGGTCGGCATCGGCGCGCATATCGGCAGCCAGTTGACCAGCCTTGCCCCGCTCGAGGCGACGTTCGCGCTGCTTGGGCAACTGGCGGCGACGCTGCGCGCGCAAGGCAACCCGGTCGAACGCATCGACCTCGGCGGCGGGCTCGGCATTCCGTACAAGGCGGGCGAACCCGCACCGCCGACGCCCGCCGACTACGGTGCCATGGTGGTCCGCGCGACGCAGGGCTGGGGTGTCCGGCTGGTGTTCGAACCCGGGCGGATGATCGTCGGCAACGCTGGGATCCTCGTCGCGCGCGTCATCACGGTGAAATCGGGCGCGTCGAGCCGCTTTGTCGTTGTCGATGCCGCGATGAACGACCTGCTGCGCCCGACGCTGTACAATGCGTGGCACGACATTCGCAGCATTCGTCCGCGCCCCGGTACGATGACCGCGACCGTGGTCGGCCCGGTGTGCGAAAGCGGCGATACCTTCGCCGAGGACCGAACGCTCGCGCCGCTCGAACCCGGCGACCTCGTGGCGTTCATGACCGCGGGCGCATACGGCGCGACGATGGCATCGACCTATAACAGCCGCCCATTGGTTCCCGAAGTACTGGTCGACGGCAATAAATACGCCGTCGTGCGTCCGCGTGCCGACCTTGATGCGTTGATCGGGCTCGACCGCATCGCCCCGTGGCTTAAGGAGACCGGATGACCATTCGCCCCGTCCGCACTGCTGTTTTCCCCGTTGGCGGCATGGGTACGCGCTTCCTGCCGGCAACCAAGGCGGTGCCCAAGGAGTTGCTGCCCATCGTCGACAAGCCGTTGCTCCAATATGCCGTCGAGGAGGCGCTCAG
Organism: Sphingomonadales bacterium; assembly: GCA_038225475.1. Taxonomy (GTDB): domain Bacteria; phylum Pseudomonadota; class Alphaproteobacteria; order Sphingomonadales; family Sphingomonadaceae; genus Polymorphobacter_B. The sequence continues at coordinate 15,719 of JBBRRA010000011.1, read as the reverse complement.
CGCCGGGATCGAGCGGATGGTGTTCGTGACGGCGCGCGGCAAGGGCGCGCTCGAGGATTATTTCGATATCGCGGGCGAACTCGTCGCCAGTCTGACTGCCAAGGGCAAGACCGCCGAACTCGCGGTGCTCGCCGAAACGCAGCTCGAGCCGGGCCGGGTCGTCTATGTCCGCCAGCAGGAGCCTGCCGGGCTGGGGCATGCGGTTTGGTGCGCGCGCGCGATCGTCGGTGACGAGCCGTTCGCGGTGCTGCTGCCCGACGAATTGCTGTGGTCGCCCGAACTGCCGTGCCTGAAGGCGATGAACGATGCGTACCGCGAGGTCGGTGGCAATGTGATCGCTGTGCTCGAAGTGCCTGCAGCGCACACCGACCGCTTCGGCATCGTCGATCCGGGCGCGACGCGCGGCCTGCTGACCGAGGTCAAGGGCCTCGTCGAGAAACCCAAGTCGAACCCGCCGTCGCGGCTGGCGGCGATCGGGCGCTATATCCTGCAGCCCGAAGTGATGACGCATCTGGCGGCGCACAAGCGCGGTGCGGGCGGCGAGATCCAGCTGACCGATGCGATGGCCGAACTGATCGGGGTGCAACCGTTCCACGCGCTGACCTTTACCGGGCAGCGTTTCGATTGCGGCGACAAGGCGGGCTATGTCACTGCCAATATCGCGCTGGCGCTCGAACGCGCCGATGTCGGCCCGCAGGTCGCCGCCTATCTGGCGAGCCGGGGGTAGCCATCGACGCGCTGCCGATCTTCGTCGATGTGCGCGGACGGCCGGTGCTGCTCGTCGGCGACGGCGATGCGGCAGATGCCAAGGCCCGGCTGATCGCGGCGGCGGGCGGCACCGTTGTGCGCACCGCGGACGCAGCGACGCGGCTGGCGTTCGTCGCGATCGACGATAGTGTCGAAGCGAGCGCCGTGGCGGCGCGGCTGCGGGCCGGCGGCATGCTGGTCAATGTTGTCGACAAGCCTGCGCTGTGCGATTTTTCGGTGCCTGCGATCATCGACCGCGCGCCGGTGCTCGTCGCGGTCAGCAGCGGCGGGGCGTCGGCCAGCCTGTCGAAGGCGTTGCGCGAACGGCTCGAGGCGTTGTTTCCCACAGGGCTTGGTGCGCTGGCGCAGGCGATCCTTGGCGCGCGCGCCGCAGTCGCGGTGACCCATCCGACCGTCGGGGCGCGGCGGCGGCTTTGGGATCGGGCGCTCGCCCCCGGCGGCCCGCTCGATCCACTCGCCGATCATGCCGACCCGGTCGCAGCGGTTGCGGCGCTCGGAACCATGACGGCGAGCGCCGACCGGCTCGATGTCGTTGCGCTTGCATCGCCCGATGCCGATGACCTGACGCTGCGGCAACTGCGCCTGCTCGCGCAGGCCGACACCGTCTATCACGACGCCCCGGTATCCGCAGCGATCCTTGACCGCGCCCGGCGCGATGCGGCGCGGGTCGCGGGCACGCCGCCCGAGACGCTGCCGCCGGGGCGATCGGTCTATCTCGAACTGCGTGTCGCCGAAGGCTAGACCACCGCGCCGAACAACCGCCCGACGCCGGCGGTGACCGCCATTGCCAGCGCGCCCCAGAACAGCACGCGGACCGTGGCGCGCCCGAGCGGTGCGCCGCCGGTCTTGGCACCCGCCGCGCCAAGCGCTGCAAGCACCAGCAGCGCCACGCCGACGACCGCGTACAGAAGCACTGCGGGCGGCGCGACCAGCACCGCGAGCACCGGCCAGATGCCACCGATGGTAAATGTCGCCGCCGACGCCAGAGCGGCCTGTACCGGGTTGGCGCTCGACACGTCGGTGATACCGAGCTCGTCACGGGCATGCGCGCCGAGCGCGTCCTTGGCCATCAGCTGTGCTGCGACCTGATGCGCCAGCGCGCGGTCGAGGCCGCGCGCGACATAGATATCGGCGAGCTCCTGCGCTTCGCCGTCGGGGTCGCTGATCTGCTCGAGCCGCTCGCGGTGCAAGTCGGCAGCTTCGGTATCCGACTGCGAACTGACCGAGACATATTCGCCCGCCGCCATCGACATCGCGCCTGCCACCAGCGCGGCGATCCCGGCGAGCAGCACCTGGCTGCCTGCCGGGTTCGCCGCCGCGACGCCGACGATGACGCTCGCCGTCGACAGCACGCCGTCGTTCGCCCCGAGCACGGCGGCGCGCAGCCAGCCGATGCGGGTAATGAAATGGTTTTCGTTGGGCGACACGGCGATACTGGACATCTGCGAACCTTCAGGCTTCGAGTTCGCTGTCCCAATACAGATAATCGCGCCAGGTTGCATGCAGGTAGTGCGGCGGAAACGCGCGGCCATGCTCCTGCAGCTGGTGCGTGTTCGGCTGAAACGCGCGGTGGTTGAGGCTCATATGCGCTTCCGCCGGGGTGCGCCCGCCCTTGCGCAGGTTGCACGGCGCGCAAGCGGTCGTAACATTCTCCCACGTCGTGCGGCCGCCATAGGCGCGCGGCACGATATGGTCGAACGTCAGTTCGTGGCCCGCACCGCAATATTGGCAGGCGAACTTGTCGCGCAGGAACAGGTTGAACCGCGTGAACGCCGGGTGGGTGGCGGGCTTCACATATTGGCGCAGCGCGATCACCGACGGCAGCTTCATCGCAAAGCTCGGCGAGCGGATTTCGCGGTCATATTGCGCAACGATATCGACGCGCTCGAGAAACGCCGCCTTGATCGCGGTCTGCCACGACCACAGGCTGAGCGGATAATAGGATAGCGGAGTGTAGTCGGCGTTCAGGACCAGCGCCGGGCAGCTTTCGGGCGGCGACAGCACATTGGGATGATACACACACCGCTCCTTTGTTGCCGGAGCGGCCGCTGTTTCGCCGAAGCCCTGTCGCACTCAAGACCGCGTCGCTGTGCGGCCGTCCTGTTCGTCCACGTCCTTTACAACACATCGTGTGTCGGTCGTATGACACCACTTGATATAGGGTGCCGTCAAGTGCGCAGCAACGCCGCGCTCAGTCGTCGAGCGGCCCGGCCGGGGCGGCCCCGTCGATCGGGTGCGCAGCGACGAACTGGCGGAACAACCGCGGCAGCTGGCGCAGCGCGCGCGTATTGGCGACGAGCCAGTCGGCAAGCCGCGCTTCCGGCCCCAGCTCGGCGCGCATCCAGTCGCGAACGAACGGCGCAGCGATCTCCCACATGTTGACATGCGGATCGAGGCCGAGCGCAACGCCTTCGACCATCACCATCGTCTTTTGCAGCAGCAGCAGGTGCGGCTGCACCGCCATGTCGAACGCGCGCGTGATCGCGAACAGCCCGTCGAGCAGGTTGGCGATCGAGATGTCGCGCGCCGCCAGCCCGCGGATCGGTTCGCCGACCGCCCGCAGCGCGGTGGCGAACTCGCCGACGTCATGATGTCCGGGCACATAGCCCGCTTCGAAATGGATTTCGGCGACGCGGCGGTAATTGCCGATCAGCAGCCCATAGATGATCTCGGCCAGATAGACGCGGGCGCGGCGGTCGAGCCGCCCCATGATGCCGAAGTCGATAACGCCGATGCGCGCGCTGCCGTCCGCGCCGGGCAGCACGAGCAAATTGCCCTGATGCAGGTCGGCGTGGAAAAAGCCGTCGCCGATCGCCTGCCGCAAAAAGCTGCGCACCAGCGTCGCCGCCAGCGCGCGGTGGTCGATCGCGAGGGCGGCGACCCGCGCGCTGTCGGACAGCTTGACCCCGTCGACCCAATCGATTGTCAGCACGCGCCGCGTGGTGCGCGCCCAATCGACGCCGGGCACGACGAAATCGGGCTCGGCGGCCATCGCGGCCTTGAGTTCGGACGCGCTTGCCGCCTCGCGCCGCAGGTTGAGTTCGGCGAGCGTCCAGCTTTTGAAGCTGGCGATCACCGCGCGCGGGCGCAGCCGCGCTGCCTCGCCGCCCTGCCGCTCGACGCGCACGGCGGCCCATTCATACGTTTCGATCGCCTGCGCCAGCCCGCGTTCGATGCCGGGCCGCAGCACCTTGACCGCAACGTCGCGCCCGTCGCTGGTCACCGCGCGGTGAACCTGCGCGATCGACGCCGCGCCGACTGCGACCGGGTCGATCGAGCGGAACAGCATCGCGGTGCGCCCTTCGAACGCCTCGTCGAGCGCCGCCTCGATCTGTGCGAACGGCAGCGGCGGCAATGCATCTTGTAGCCGCGTCAGGTCGAGCGCGGCGGCCGCGCCGATCAAATCGGGCCGTGTCGCCAGCGCCTGCCCCAGCTTGATCGCCGCCGGGCCGATTGCCTCGAATGCATCGGCATAGGCGGGGGCGGCGGGCTGCCGCGTCCCCAGCCGCGCGACCCGCGCCAGGCGGCGCACCCCCGGCGGCACGTCGGGCGCGTTTTCAAGGCCGCGCAGCGCGCCGTGCCGCGCCAGCGTCCGACCCCAGCGCAGCAACCGCCAGCCATGAACGATCCCACTCGTCACAGCGGCGCTACAGCTTCCAGCCGCTGTGGACCGCGACCAGCCCGCCGAGGATCGGCCGCGTCGTCACCCGCGCAAAACCCGCCGTGCCGATCATCGCGGCGAACTCGGCCATCGGCGGAAACCGCCGGATGCTTTCGACGAGATAGCGGTACGCCTCCTCGTCGCGGGCGACGAGCTTGCCGATCTGCGGCACCAAACGGTGCGAATAGGCATCATAGATGCGCCCGAACCCCGGCCATTCGGTCGTCGAGAATTCAAGGCAAAAGAACCGTCCGCCGAACTTGAGCACGCGGTGCGCCTCGCGCAGCGCGGCGGGAATGTCGGTGACGTTGCGGATGCCGAAGGCGATCGTATACGCATCGAAGCTGGCATCGGCGAAGGTCAGCGTCTCGGCGTTTTGCTCGGTCCAGACCAGCCCGTCGAGGCTGCGCTTCGCTGCGCGCGCCTGCCCGACTTCGAGCATCGCAGGGTTGATGTCGGCGACGGTGACATGCGCGCCCGCCTTTGCCAGCCGGAACGCGATGTCGCCGGTGCCGCCCGCCATATCGACGATCGCCTCGCCGCCGCGCGGGCGCACCATCCGGACGAATTCGTCCTTCCAACCGCGATGCAGGCCGCCCGACATCAGGTCGTTCATAATGTCGTAGCGCTTGGCGACGCGCTCGAACACGCTGGTCACCCGGCGGGTTTTCTCTTCCGGATCGACTTGCTGGAAGCCGTAGCTGACGGTGTCGGTCATGCGACGTGCCTTAGCCGAGCGTTGCGTCAGCGGCAAACACGCCATATGCCGCGCCCATGCCCGAACTTCCTGAAGTCGAAACCACGGTGCGCGGCGTGCGGCGCGTCCTCGACGGGCGGCGGCTGGCGCGGGTCGAACTGCACCGCGACGGGCTGCGCTGGCCGTTTCCCGACGGGCTGGTTCAGCGGCTGACCGGCGCGCGCATCACCGGCATCGGTCGCCGGGCGAAATACGGCCTGATCGCCACCGACCGCGACGATACGCTGATCTTTCACCTCGGCATGTCGGGGCGGATGCGGCTCGACCCGAGCGCGATCGAAAAGCACGACCATGCCGTGTTCACCACCGACGACGGGCATGTGGTGGCGTTCAACGATGCGCGGCGCTTCGGGTCGCTCGATGTGGTGCGCACTGCCGACCTCGGCGCGGTCGCGGCGCTCGCCGCGCTCGGTCCCGAGCCGCTCGGGGTCGACCTGACCGCGCACCTGATCGCGGCATTTGCGGGCCGCGCCGCGCCGGTCAAGGCGCTGCTGCTCGACCAGCGCATCGTTGCGGGGCTTGGCAATATCTATGTCTGCGAGGCGCTCAACTGCGCGCGCATCCATCCGGCGCGGGCGGGCGGTTCGGTCAGCGCGACGAGGATTGCGGCGCTCGCCGCAGCGATCTCCGCCGTCCTCGACGATGCGATTCGCGCCGGCGGATCGTCACTCCGCGACTTTGCGCAGGTTGACGGCACGCTCGGCTATTTTCAGAAGAGCTTCCGAGTCTATGGCCGCGAAGGGTTGCCGTGCCCGCGCGACGGTCACACGGTCAAACGGCTCGTCCAGAGCGGGCGGTCGAGCTTTTTCTGCAGCTGGTGCCAAAGGTGAACGCCATGACCTATCAGCCCATCCTCGTCGAACGCCGCGGGCGGGTCGGGGTCATCACGCTCAACCGGCCCGAGGCGTTGAACGCCCTCAACCACCAGTTGACCAGCGAGCTCGGCGCAGCGCTTGCCGAATTGGGGGCCGACGCCGGGGTCGGCGCGGTCGTGCTGACGGGCGCTGGCAAAGCGTTCGCCGCAGGCGCCGACATCAAGGAAATGGCCCCCAAGACGTTCGCCGATGCGTACGGCGAGGACTTCATCACCGCGACGTGGGAGGCTCTGACCCGGACACGCAAGCCGACGCTCGCCGCGGTCAACGGCTTTGCGCTCGGCGGCGGCTGCGAGATCGCGATGATGTGCGACACCGCCTTTGCCGCGACCACGGCGAAGTTCGGCCAGCCCGAGATCAAGCTCGGTGTGATTCCCGGTGCCGGCGGCACGCAGCGGCTGACGCGCGCCGTCGGCAAGGCGGTGGCGATGGACCTGATCCTGACCGGGCGGATGATCGACGCCGCCGAGGCGCTGCGCATCGGGCTGGTGGCGCGCGTCTATCCGCCCGAGACGCTGGTTGAGGAAACCGTGGCGGCGGCCGAGATCATTGCGGGCTTCGGCCAGCTGGCGGTGATGGCTGCCAAGGAGACGGTCGACCGAGCGTTCGAATCGACGCTGGCCGAGGGCGTGCGCTTCGAACGGCGGCTATTCCATGGGCTGTTCGGAACCGCCGATCAAAAAGAGGGCATGGCGGCGTTCATCGACAAGCGTCCCCCGGCGTTTACGCACCGCTGAGCTTGACCCGCGCGCGCGTTCGCTATAACCAGCCCGCTCTTCGGCGCAGGCTTGCCTGTGCCCGGCTTCGGCGCGTCGCCGTGGCACGCAACGATACCGAGGACGAGAATGGCGAATACTCCGCAAGCCGAAAAGCGCATCCGCCGCAACGATCGCCGTGCGGCGATCAACAAGACGCGTGTCAGCCGCATCCGCACCTTCATCAAGAAGGTCGAGAGCGCGATTGCGACCGGCGGTGCCGATGCCGCTGGTGCGGCGCTCAATGCCGCGCAGCCCGAGCTGATGCGCGGCGTTGCCAAGGGCGTTATCCACAAGAACACCGCCGCGCGCAAAATGTCGCGACTGGTTAAGCGCGTACGCGCTCTGGCGACGCCCGCCTGACATCTTAATGTCATCACGGCGTCACACAGACGCCGAAGTGTAACAAACGGTCGCCCGAGTCGGGCGGCCGTTTTTGTTGTGCAACAGCGTGTTGTGCCAAGTTGCATGGACCGCCGCGACTCGGGTGGTTACGGATCGGTCACAATAGTGTCATTGAAAAACAGGCATTTGCACGATCCCGACACGATTCCGCAGAGTTGCGTGTCAACGGATTTATTTGCGATTCCGGTAGTTTCCAGCCCTTGATCGGCCTCACGCACGGTGGTTAGTGTCGGTTTCGGTCGCAAGACCGGCAAGGGGAATGCGTAGATCGAATCGGTGAAGTTCGCTTCATCCGGACGGCCATCGGGGTCGTTTTCGGGGGCGATAAACTGCGCCTGCACCAGTGCAGGCTTGGTCGCTCGAAGACGAAGAACAGCCGGGGGAACACCCGGTTTAACAGGCAGTGCGCCGGGTCAGCGGACCCAGCGCCACGTGGGCAGGAGCGCAACAGACGGCAATGGCAACGCTTCCCTCCCCAACCGATTCGCGTGCCTTGCCATTTTCGGGAGCCGCCCTCGCCGCAGTCCCGCCCGCCGAAAATGCCGATGGCGCGCTCGCGGCGATGTGGGCAGCGATTCGCTCGGCGCTCGAGGCCGAGTGCGGCACGCGGACGTTCGACAACTGGCTGCGCCCGACGGTGCTGATTGGCATCGACGGCGATGTCGTCCAGCTCGCGCTGCCGACGCATTTTCTCGCCGACTGGATCCAGACCAACTACCTCGAGCGGCTGCGCAGCCTGTGGTCGGCGTATCGCCCCGATGTGCGCCATGTGGCGCTGCGCGTCGTGCCCGCGCTCAAAGGCGGTACGGTCGCGGCCGCGGTCGCGGTGGTCGCCGCCGAACCGGGCGCGGCCTGCATCGGGCTGCCGCTCGAACCGCGCTACAGCTTCGATAACTTCGTCGTCGGCAAGTCGAACGAGCTTGCCTATAACGCCGCGCGCACGTTGACCGAAGGCGGACCGATCAGCTTCAACCCGCTGTTCCTGCACGGCACTACCGGGCTCGGCAAGACGCATCTGATGCACGCGATCGGCGGCGAGCTGCGCACGCGCAATCCCAATGCCAAGGTCGCCTATCTGTCGGCCGAAAAGTTCATGGTCGAATTCCTTGCAGCGCTCCGTGCCAAGGACACGATCACCTTCAAGCAGCGGCTGCGCTCAGTCGACCTGCTGATGATCGACGATGTCCAGTTCATCGCCGGCAAGGAGTCGACGCAGGAAGAATTCTTCCACACGATGAACGAGATTATCAGCGCCGGAAAACGCCTCGTCATCACATCGGACCGCAGCCCGCAGAACCTCGAGGGCATCCAGGACCGCATCCTGTCGCGGATGGCATGGGGGCTGGTCGCCGATATCAACGCCGCCGATTACGAGCTGCGGCTCAACATCCTCCATACCAAGGTCGCGGCATTGACCGATCAGCTCGGGCCGAACGTTGCGGTTCCCGCCGAAGTCATCGAGTTTCTGGCGCGCAAGATCACCTCGAACGTCCGCGAACTCGAAGGCGCGCTCAACCGCGTCGTCGCCTATGCGCGGCTGGTCGGCAAGGCGGTGACGCTCGAGTTCACGCGCGAAACGCTCGCCGATCTGCTGCGCAGCCACGAAAAGAAGGTGACGATCGACGAGATCCAGCGGCGCGTCGCGGATTATTACAACATCAAGCCCGGCGACATGCTGTCGGCGCGGCGCGCGCGCGAGGTCGCCCGCCCGCGGCAGGTGGCGATGTACCTTGCCAAGCGGTTGACGCCGCGCTCGCTGCCGGAAATCGGGCGGCGTTTCGGCGGTCGCGATCACACCACGGTGATGCACGCGGTCAAGCGCATCGACGAGCTGCGCGCCGGTGACCGTGAACTCGACGCCGATGTCGCGCAGCTTTCGAGACTGCTGGACGGCTGAGCCGATGCGCGCCACACAGCGCTGGTGACCACGCCGATCGACCGTTTGCCTCCGCACGCGCGCGGCCCCGCATGGATGATCGTGTCGTGCGTGGCGTTTGCGACGATGTGGGCGCTGATCCGTATCGCCAGCGCCGAGCTTCACCCGTTCGAGATCGTGTTCTTTCGCAACGCGATCGGCTGCGTCGTGCTGACGCCGATGCTGCTGCGCCATCCCGGCCTGCTCAAATCGGCGCGCATGCCAATCCATCTGCGCCGCGCCACTTCGGGCCTTGTGGCAACGCTGGCGACGTTTTTCGCGATCGCCAGCGCACCGCTCGCGACCGTGTTGGCGATCAACTATACCGCGCCGCTGTTTGCAACACTGCTTGCGGTGCTGCTGCTCGGCGAGCGTATCCATGCGCGGCGGATCGCGGCGCTGCTGGTCGGCTTTGGCGGCATGCTGATCGTGCTGCGCCCCGGTGCGGCGCCGCTGACGGTGGGGATTGCAGCGGCGATGGTGTCGGCGGTGTCGACCGGCTTTTCGATTGTCGCGATCCGCAGCCTTGTCGGCTCGGACGATTCGCGCGCGGTTGCGGCGTGGAGCTTCCTGCTCACCGTGCTGCCTTCGCTCGGCGTCGCGGCATTCGTTTGGCGCTGGCCGTCGCTGCACGTCTGGCCGGTGCTGCTGGCGATCGGCGTGGTGGCGGCGATCGGCCAGCTGACGCTCAGCCGGGCATTTTCACTCAGCGAGGCGTCAGCGATCCTGCCGTATGATTTCGTCCGCTTCGGACTAATCACCGCGTTCGGGATCGGGCTGTTCGGCGAACATTATGACCTTGGCACCTTCGTCGGCGGCGCGGTGATCCTCGCAGTGACGATCTACCTTGCCTATCGCGAAGCGCAGGTCGGTCGCCGCCTTGCCGCGGCGGCACGCGCTTCATAAGGTGCGGTGCAAATCCTTGGGAGAGACGCGATGAAGTTGAACGGCTGTGCGGCGGTGGTTACCGGCGGAGCATCGGGACTGGGCGAGGCGACGGCGCGCGCGCTCGCGGCCGAAGGTGTCAAGGTCGCGATCTTCGACATGAACGCCGAAAAGGGCGAGGCGGTGGCGCACAGCATCGGCGGGGTGTTCTGCCACGTCAACGTGACCAGCGACGACTCGGTCGATGCGGGCTTTGCGCAGGCGCGCGCCGCAAACGGGCAGGAGCGCATCCTGATCAACTGTGCCGGTACCGGCAACGCGGTCAAAACCGCCAGCCGCAGCCGCGAGGACGGGTCGATCAAGCATTTCCCGCTCGATGCGTTCAACATGATCATCCAGATCAACCTGATCGGCACGTTTCGCTGCATCGCCAAATCGGCGGCGGGGATGTTGACGCTGACGCCGATGGATGACGGCGAGCGCGGCTGCATCGTCAACACCGCGAGCGTCGCTGCCGAAGACGGGCAGATGGGGCAGGCGGCGTACAGCGCGTCGAAGGGCGGCGTGGTCGGCATGACGCTGCCGATCGCGCGCGACCTGATGAGCGAGGGCATTCGCGTCAACACCATTTTGCCCGGCATCTTCAACACGCCGCTGATGAACGCCGCGCCGCAGAATGTGAAGGACGCGCTTGCTGCCAGCGTGCCGTTCCCGAAGCGGCTGGGCAACGCGCCCGAATATGCGAGCCTGGCGCTCGAGATGTGCCGCAACAGCTATTTCAACGGCGAGGACGTCCGCATCGACGGCGCAATCCGGATGGCCCCACGCTAAGCCGCAGGCGCAGTTCCACCGGCGCAGCAGACATAAAACGGCCCGGCCTGTTACCAGGCCGGGCCGCTTATTTCGTCGGTGTTCGATCAGCCCTTGGGCATCAACACGGCGTCGATGACGTGGATCACGCCATTGGTGCACTCGATGTCGGCCGACACGACATTCGCGCCGTTGACGGTGACGCCGTGCGCGGTGTCGATGTGCAGATGCTCACCGCCGACCGACGCGGGCGTCATCGGGCCGGTGATGTCAGCGGCCATGACCTTGCCCGACACGACGTGCAGCGTCAGGATCGCGGTCAGCTTCGACTTGTTCTCGGGCTTGACCAGTTCCTCGACGGTGCCGGCGGGCAGCTTGGCGAACGCATCGTCGCTCGGTGCGAACACAGTGAACGGGCCGCTGCTCTTGAGCGTCGCGACGAGGTCGGCTGCGGTCACGGCGGCGACCAGCGTCTTGAACGAACCGGCGGCAACCGCGGTATCAACGATATCATGCATCAGAGTAACTCCTGAATAAAGATAGGATGCAGTCGCAACAGTTCACCACACTTTCGAATAAACGAAAGCATAGCTGAAGATGTCGATGCGAGCACCGCGATTGGAGTAGGCGGCCCAATGCCGTCTACGCCGCGTCGCCTGCTTCCTTTATTCGATCGGGAAATTTGCACAACCGCGCGCAGTGCCCTGCGTCAATTTGCTTTGTGCGGGCGCCGCACAGTTTGTGACGAATATATATCTTTTGTGACCGATTGTTTACTTGGCCGGGGCAGATTGCTGCAGACATCGATACGACCGGGTGGTGCGCCGCCGGTCAACGCGCTATTTTGGCAGCCGGTTCGAGTTTGTCGCGTGCGCCTCTTTTTCTAAAAAGGGATTTGCCATGACCGATACGCCAGACGTCATCATTTCACGTGCCCCGACCAACAAAGCCGTTGCTGCGACCGGCGCTTCGGCGTTCGGGGCTGCGCTGGCGACGCTGGTGATTGCCGGCTTCGAACATGGCGGTGCCAAGCTGGCACCCGAAGTGGCGACCGCGATCACCACGATCGTGACGGTGATCGTTACCGCGATCGCGGCTTATTTCGTTCCGCCGAGCGCGGGCGAATCGGTCGTGATGACCGCGTCGGGGCCGAAGACCGGCAAGCCGGCACCCGCCACCTCGATGGTCGTTCCCGCGCCCAACGCTTAGGAATCGATCGCTGCCGCCAGCGCAGTATCGCGACCGGTCAGCCCGCCCGCGTCGTGCGTCGTCAGACGGACGTCGACGCGGTTATAGACGTTCGACCATTCGGGATGATGGTCGGCCTTTTCGGCGAGCAGCGCGACGCGCGCCATGAACGCAAACGCGTGCGTGAAATCCTTGAACTTGTAATGGCGGACGAGGAATTCGCCGTCGCGGTTCCAGCCGGGCAGGCTGGTCAGTGCGAGCGCGATTTCGGCTTCGGTGAGGCGGGGGATCATACGGGTCTCCGGCTTGGCAACGGCGGCATGACCGCCTATCGACCCGCGCATGGCCGTCCGTCAAACCCCGCCGACCCTTGCCGATATCGACGCGCTCGCGCAGGCGGCGGTCGAACGGTTGCCCAGCCAGTTTCGCGTCTGGCTGGCGGACGTGCTGCTGCGCATCGAGGATTTCCCCGATGCCGAGGTGATGGCCGAAATGGAACTTGAAACGCCGTTCGACATTCTCGGGCTGTACTGGGGCCGCCATGTCGGGATGAAGGGCGACCAGCCGACCGGCGCGATGCCCGATGTCATCTTCCTGTACCGCCGCCCGCTGCTCGATGAATGGATCGAAACCGGCGAGACATTGGACGCGCTGGTGACGCATGTGCTGGTGCACGAAGTCGGCCATCATTTCGGGCTGAGCGATGCTGATATGGAACGGATCGAACACGCGGCGGCAGCGGACTAGCATTCGCCATTGAACCCCGGTGCCATCGGTGGTCAGATATGGCCGTGGGCAAACCGGCATCCTCCTCGCTGATCCGCGTCGGCGTGCTCGGCGCGGGCGGGCGCATGGGTGCGGCGATCATCGCGGCGGTGGCGGCCGATCCGCGGCTGCGGCTGGCGGGCGCGGTCGAGCGCGCCGGGCATGCGGCCGTCGGCAGCGCATTGCCTGGCGGGCTTAGCGTCTGCACCAACAGCTCGGCGCTGGCGCATAATTGCGACGTGTTCATCGACTTTACCGCCCCCGGCGCGCTGGCGGGCAATCTCGATTCGGCATGCCTCGGCTCGTGCGCGCTGGTCGTCGGCACCACCGGGCTGTCGCCTGCCGACCATGCCGCGATCGACCGCGCGGCGCGCCATATCGCGGTGCTGCAGGCGGCGAACACCGCGCTCGGCGTGACGCTGCTTGCCGCGCTAGTCGAGCAGGCAGCAGCGCGATTGGGTACCGGTTGGGACATCGAGATCGCCGAGTTGCACCACCGTGACAAGCGCGATGCGCCGTCGGGGACCGCGCTGTTGCTGGGCGATGCTGCGGCGCGTGGGCGCGGGGTGCGGCTGGCCGATGTCGAGGCGAAAGGCGACCGCAACCGCGCGCGGCGCAGCGGCGAAATCGGCTTTGCGTCGATGCGCGGCGGCTCGGCGGCGGGCGATCATAGCGTGCTGCTGCTCGGCGACGGCGAACGCATCGAGCTGACGCACCGCGCCGAGTCGCGCGATATTTTTGCACGCGGCGCTGTTGGCGCGGCGGCGTGGCTCGCCGGTCGCCCGCCGGGGCGCTATACGATGGCGCAGGTGCTCGGCTTTTAGCTGCCGCGGTAGCGGCGCAGCCCGTCGGCGATCACGGCGTGCACCGCCTCGCGCTCGGCGGGCGACAGGCATTCGGCGACGCGCACCCGTCGCCCGCGGCAGGCGAGCCACAACCGGTTTTCAAGGTCCGAAATACGCTCGAGGCTGACCTGCGTCCAATAGGGTTCGAGCGTCACGCGGCGCTCGGCCCCCTGATGGCTGACGGTGCAAACCAGCAGGCTGGCATCATCGAGCCGCAGCGTCTCGAACGCGCGTCCCGACCGATAGCTGGCCTTGAACGCCCACCACAGCAGCGCGAGGTCGATGACCATGAACGGCACCACCGGCCACGCGCCGACCAGCCACAGCCGCGCCCCCATCAACGCGAAGGTCGCGCCGACGCCGCCGATCAGCCACGCCGCCTGACGCCGGTCGAGCGACCGGTTCGGGGTCAGGCGCAGGTCGAAATAGGCAGTCGTCATACGCGGCACGATAGCGCAAGCGCTGGACAATGCACGCCGTCTGCCCGCACATCGCGGCTGCCATGACGCCGCAGCAGACCGAAGCCTTTTTCGCCCGCCTGAGCGCTGCGACGCCGGCACCGGCGACCGAGCTCGCCTATGTCAACGCCTATACGCTGCTGGTCGCGGTCGTGCTGTCGGCGCAATCGACCGATGTCGGCGTCAATCGCGCCACCGCGAGGCTGTTCGAAAGCGTGCAGGACCCGGCCGCGATGCTGGCGCTGGGCGAAGCCGCGTTGCGGCAGCACATCCGCACGATCGGGCTGTTCAACACCAAGGCAAAGAACGTCATCGCGCTCAGCGCCGCCTTGGTCGAACAGCATGGCGGGGCGGTTCCGCACGACCGCGCCGCGCTCGAGGCGCTGCCCGGCGTCGGTCGCAAGACCGCCAATGTCGTGTTGAACGAGGTGTTCGGCGATGCGACCTGTGCGGTCGATACGCACATCTTCCGCGTTGCCAACCGCACCGGGCTGGCCCCGGGCAAGACCGTGCGCAGCGTCGAGGATGCGCTGATGACCGCGATCCCGCCGCATTTCCTGCGGCACGCGCACCACTGGCTGATCCTGCTCGGCCGCTATGTCTGCAAGGCGCGGCGGCCCGAATGTTGGCAATGCCCGGTCCGCGACCTGTGCGCTTTTCCCGACAAGACCGCCGCCCCCAGTTCAGCGGTCGTTCAGGCGAAATCGACGACCTGAGCCGCTTGTATTCGTTGCGTTGCGTATCAAGTATAGACTGACCCGAAATCGGTAAGGGTGCGAGGAGCAAGCGATGCGCAGACGAGCGTGGGTGGCAGTGGCAGCATTGGTCGCGCTCGGTGCCTGCTCGACCGGCACGCCGACCGCCGCGCCGTCGGCGGCGGTGGTTCCGGTTCCGGCCGCCCCGGCCGCCGCAGTTGCCGCCGCCGCGCCGGTATCCTGCATTCAGCTGACGGGCATCCGCGAGGCGCGCGTCGTCGATGACCGGACCATCGACTTTGTGATGAACAACCGCCGCGTGCTCCGCAACACGCTGCCCAATGCCTGCCCCGGCCTTGGGTTCGAGCGCGCGTTTACCTATGCCACGTCGCTCAGCCAGTTGTGCTCGGTCGATATCATCACGGTTTTGTACAACAGCGGCGGTCCGCGGCGCGGTGCGTCGTGCGGCCTCGGGCTGTTCACACCCTATACGCCGGTCCCGAAAGCCCGATAGCCGGACGGGGCTGGCGCGAGCCGCGCGGCTTTGCTAGGCATGCGCGCGTTGCACCCGTAGCTCAGCTGGATAGAGCACTGCCCTCCGAAGGCTGATGTCAAGGGTGTTTCGTGAGTGAGTAACTGAAGAAAGGTTTGTTAAAACAGTAGCTTGAGAGGTTCCACGAACGCCGCCAAACCCCGAAAAATTTTCGCGTAAGCACCGCGTAAGCAGTTTTCGGAGAACGGGGGCGGAACAGCGGATAGCAGGGCGTAGTCGCCCGGCCACTGCGATGTGGGACTGGTTTGTGAAGGCCGAATCCGTTGACCCGCACAGGTCAGTCGGGCTAGGCGAAATTGAGATGCACCCGTAGCTCAGCTGGATAGAGCGCCACCCTCCGAAGGTGGAGGCCACACGTTCGAATCGTGTCGGGTGCGCCATTTC
>JBBRRA010000010.1:0-87777 GCA_038225475.1 Sphingomonadales bacterium | reverse complement strand
CGACATCGAGATGCCGCCGTTGCCCGCCGCAGTGTTGGTGCCGACGGTGACCGTCCCGGTCTTGATGCCGAGGTCGGTGAAGCTGTTGTTGCCGTTGAGCACGAGGTTACCCGCGCCGATCTTGGTGATCGAGCCGGGGCCGAGGATCGGACCGCCGAGCGTGAACACGCCAGCGCCCGAGTCGATCGTGCCCGCGCCCGCCGTCGAGATCGCATTGGTGACGACCAGCCCCGACACGCCTGCGGCCAGCGTCGTGCCGCCACCCATCGAGATGCCGCCGGTGCTGCCCGCCGACAGATTGTTGCCGAGCGTCACCGTTCCCGCGCTGATGCCGAGGTTGGTGAAGCTGTTCGCCGCGCCGAGCACGAGGTTGCCCGCGCCCTGCTTCGTCAACGACCCAGGGCCTGAAATGACCGAGTTGATCGTGGCGATACCGGTATCAACCGACACGAACGCGCCGCCGGTTGCCGCCAGCGTGCCGCCGTTGAGCGTATAGCCGCTCGTCGCAAACTGCAGGCCCTGGAACGCTTGCGTGCCCACCACGCTGACCGTGCCGGAAACCGCGCTGAATACCGCGACGCCGCCGGCCCATGCCGAATTGATCGTGCTCGGTGCAGGCGTTGTCCAGTTGGTGCCGGCAGCGTTCCACGTCCCGGTGCCGCCGTTGATGACGCCGTTGCCGGTGGTGTCGGCCCCGTCCCAATATTGCACAAGCGCGCCCGGTGCGGTGATCAGCAGGTTCACAGCGCCCGGTGCGACCGTCTGGATCGTGCCCGCAAAAACGCCCGGCAAGCTGGCGATGGTCAGGCCATTGTCGGTCAGGCCGCCGGTATAGTTGATCAGGCGATAGACGCCGCTGCCGAACGACCCCGAGTTGGCGACGGTGAGCTGCCCCGCCAGCGTCAGATTGCCATTGACCTGAATCAGGTCGTTGAACGCGCCGCCGATGACATTGGCCTGGCCGAGCTGATAGTTGAGGTTCGACGTCGAGCCGAGCGACAGGCCGCCGACCGTCAGCGTGCCAATGCCGTTCCCCGGCGCGATCGTGGCGCCGTTGGCAACCGTCACCGTGCCCGCAATGCTGCCGCCACCGGTGAGCGTTGCCCCCGACTGGACGGTGACCGCACCGCCGCCGCTGTTGATGCCGTTGACCGCAAGCGTGCCGCCCGCGACCGTTGTCGTGCCCGCATAGCTGTTGGTGCCGCCGAGCGTGAGCGTGCCGCTACCGATCTTGGTGATCGACCCCGGGCCGACAATGGTGCCGCCCAGCGTAAACACGCCCGAACCCGAGTCGATCGTGCCTGCACCGGCGGTCGAGACCGCGTTGGTCACGACCAGCCCCGACACGCCCACAGCGAGCGTCGTGCCGCCCGCAAGGCTGATGCCGCCGGTGCTGCCCGCCGACAGGTTGTTGCCGAGCGTGACGGTTCCAGCGCTGACGCCGAGGTCGGTGAAGCTGTTCGCCGCGCCGAGCACGAGGTTGCCGCTGCCGGTCTTGGTGATCGACCCCGGACCTGCAATCGGGCCGTTGAGCGTGAACACGCCGGTGCCCGAATTGATCGTGCCCGCGCCCGCCGTCGAAACCGCGTTGGTCAACACCAGACCGCTGGTACCCGCCGCAAGCGTGGTGCCAGCGCCCATCGAGATGCCGCCGATGCCGGCTGCGGTGCTGGTGCCGACGGTCACCGTGCCCGACGAAATGCCGAGGTTGGTGAAGCTGTTGTTGCCGTTCAGCACAAGGTTGCCCGGGCCGGTCGAGGTGATCGAGCCGGGACCCGCGACCGGGCCGCTGAGCGTGAAAATCCCGGTGCCGCCGTTGATGGTGCCCGAACCTGCGGTCGAGACCGCGTTGGTCAGGACCAGCCCGGAAACGCCGGCAGCGAGCGTGGTACCGCCCGACATCGAGATGCCGCCGTTACCCGCCGCAGTGTTGGTGCCGACGGTCACCATGCCCGACGCGATGCCGAGGTTGGTAAAGCTGTTGTTGCCGTTGAGCACGAGGTTGCCCGCGCCGGTCTTGGTGATCGAGCCAGGGCCCGCGATCGGACCGCCAAGCGTAAACACGCCCGCGCCCGAATTGATCGTGCCGGCGCCCGCCGTTGCGACCGTGTTGGTCAGTACCAGACCCGAGACGCCCGCAGCCAGTGTCGTGCCGCCGCCCATCGAGATGCCGCCGGTGCCCGCCGCAGTGTTGGTGCCAACGGTGACGGTCCCCGCACTGATGCCGAGATCGGTAAAGCTGTTGCTGCCGTTCAGGACCAGATTACCGGTACCGACCTTGGTGATCGACCCCGGCCCGACGATCGTGTTCGAAAGCGTGAAGACGCCCGCGCCCGAATCGATCGTGCCGGCACCCGCGGTCGAAATCGCGTTGCCGAGCACCAGCCCCGACACCCCGGCCGCGAGCGTCGTGCCGCCCGCAAGGCTGATGCCGCCGACGCCCGCCGCAGTGCTGGTGCCAACCGTCACCGTGCCCGTGCTGATCCCGAGATTGTTGAAGCTGTTATTGCCGTTCAGCACGAGGTTGCCCGCGCCGATCTTGGTGATCGAACCCGGGCCAGCAATCGGGCCCCCGAGCGTGAACACGCCAGCGCCGCTATCGATCGTGCCCGCAACTGCGGTCGAAATGGCGTTGGCCAGCGTCAGCCCGCTGACACCCGCCGCGAGCGTCGTGCCGCCCGCCATGCTGATCCCGCCGAGACCGGCGGCGGTGTTGGTGCCGACGACGACCTTGCCGCCGCTGATGCCGAGGTCGGTGAAGCTGTTGGCACCGTTGAGCACCAGCGTGCCTGCGCCCTGCTTCGTCAGGCTGCCGGCCCCCGAAATCGCGTTGTCGATAATTGCAGTCGTCGTGCTCGCGGTGGTGTCGATTTCACCCGGCGCACCGACCACGAGGCCGCTGCCCGACAGGTGATAGCCATCGACCGCAAAGGTCAGGCGCACGAAATTCTGCGAGCCGACGACGTTGACGTTGCCGCCGACCGTGCCGAACACCGCAGCCTGCCCGGCCCAGACCGAGTTCGACGTGCCGGTGGCATTCGTCCAGTTGAAGCTGCCGCTGTTCCACGTGCCGCTGCCGCCGGTGACGATGCCATCGGCAACCGCGCCGGTGCCGTCCCAATATTGCAGGAAGTTACCCACTGCCTGCAGGACCACCGCGCCGGGGTTGATCACGACGGTGCCGGTGAAGCCCGACGGCAGCGGTGCCAGCGTCAGGCCGTTGTCGGTCACGGTGCCGTAGGTGAACAGCGTGTAGGTGCCATTGGTGAACGACGGTGCCGCGGTGACGTTGAGGACGCCGTCGAGCACCAGATTATTGTTGACGATGATCAGGTCGTTGTTCGCACCGCCGACGACGCCGGCCTGGCCAAAGCGATAGTTGAGCACCGAGGCGTTGTTGAGGACGAGGTTGTTGACCGTCAGCGTGCCGGGCGTTGCGCCACCGGGGGCGAGAATGCCGCCATTCGCGATGGTCACGGTGCCGCCCGATGCGGTGCCGGTACCGGTCAAGGTCGCGCCGCTGGCGACATTGAGCGCGCCACCCGTCAGCGTGCCATTGAAGGTCAGCTTGCCGGCGTTGATGTTGAACGAGTCGGCGGGGCCGGCACCGATCGTGCCGGTTTCGACGAGCGTGCCGCTGCCGATCTTGTTGAGCACGATCGGCGTGCTGCCGAAGATCGTGTTCCCCGTCAGCGTCAGCGTGTTCGCCTGCGTATCGATGGTGATCGGCGTCGCGCCGCCGAGCTGGATACCGTTGGCAAGCGTCAACCCGTCGACTGCCGCCTGCAACGTCGTGCCGCCGAACAGCCCGACCGAATTGGTGCCGAGCGCCGAGCTCGACCCGACGGCGAGCGTACCCTGGCTCGCGGTGACACCGCTGGTGAAGGTGTTGGTGCCCGACAGCAGCAGCGTGCCCGAGCCGATCTTGGTGAAGTTGGAGCCACCGATCGGACCGGTCAGCGCGACGGTAAAGCCCTGCGTATCGACCACTGCGTTGTTGAACGTGGCCACATTGCCGAGGCCGAGGTTAGCGGCCGCCTGCAGCTTGGCATTGGTCACCGCCAGCGTCCCGGTGCCGACGGCACCCGAGTTGGCGAGTGCCAGCGTACCCGCGGTCACCGCGGTGCCGCCGGTATAGGTGTTGACACCCGACAGCGTCAGCGTGCCGAGGCCGACCTTGCCGAGCTGCCCCGCGCCCGACACGATGCCAGCGAGCGTGTAATTATTTGCGGCGCTGGCAACGTCGATCGCGCCGCCGGGCGCGTTGACGACGACGCCGCGGGTCGAGGTGCCGCCCGCCGTGCCGGTAACCTGCAGGTTGCCGCCAGCGAGCGTGAGCACGCCCGACGCCGCGCCGAGCGATGCATCGCTGGCGATCGAGACGATGCCCTGATCGATTTCAGTGCCGCCGGTATAGCCGTTTACGCCCGACAGCGTCAGCGTTCCGGCGCCGATCTTGCGCAATCCGCCGCCGGGGCCGGCATCGCCGATCCCGCCCGACAAGGTGTAGCTGTAACCGTTCGAATCGACCGACAAGGTCGAGCCGAGGCCGATGCCGTTGGCGGTATTCAGCCCCGCACCGCCGGCGACCAGCGTTGCCGGGGCCGAGACGAAGACGTCGCCGGTGCTCAGCGACAGGTTGTCGGCAACCTGCAAGCGGCCGCTGCTGAGGATCGTGCCGCCGGTGTATGTATTGGCGAGATTGAGCACGACGGTACCGGTGCCCGACTGCAGCCACAGCCCGCCGGCGCCAGTGAACTGGCCGCCGAGCGTCAATACCGATGGCGAATCCGGCGCGATCAGGCGCAACTGCGCGTTGAGCGCGAAGTTGTTGCCGATCGTCAGGCTGCCGATCGAACCGAACTGCGTGATGTTGTTGACGGTCGTATTGCCGACACCGAGCGCATAATTATTGGCGGCGAGGATCAACCCGCCGTTCATGATGGTGCCGCCGGTGTAGCTGTTGGTGCCGGTGATCGTGACATAGCCGCCGGTGGCCGAATAGGTCAGCGAGCCGCCGCCGCTGATGACGCCCGACAGGGTCGACTGGTCGCCCGAACGGTTGATGACACCGTTCGACGTCAGCACGATGTTGTTGGCGATCGTGATGCCGGGGGCGAGGATCGAGAGCGCAGCCGGGCCGTTGAAGGTCAATGTGCCGGTGCCGATCGCGGCGCTGTTACCGACGCCGAGCGTGCCGCCGACCAGCGTCGTGCCGCCGGTGTAGGTGCTGGCGAAGCTCTGGTCCTGCTCGCCCGCGCCGGTCTTGACGACCGAGATCACGCCGGCGTTCTGGATGATGCTGGTGCCGAACAGGTTGCCGACGGTGCCGCTGGCGACATTGATCGTCAGCGTCGCTGCGCCGCCGCCGCTGCTGAGGACGGTGCCCGACGCGGTCAGGCCGCCGACGGTCTGGTTGAAGCCGCCGAGGTCGAGCGTGCCGCCCTGGTTGCGAACGATCGAGTTCGCCGAAAACACGTTCGCCGCACCGGCCGCGAGCGTGCCGGTGTTGATCAGCGTTTCACCCGAATAGGTGCTGGTGCCGGTCAGCGTCAGGACGTTGTTGCCAAGCTTTTGCAGCGAGAAGACGCCGGGGCCGTCCTGCAGGATACCGGCGTAAGTCAGCGCCGAAGTGTTGTTGAGCTGCAGTGTGCCGTTCTGCACGGTCGAGGCGAGGACATTGCCGGGGGCGATGTTGAAATCGGGGCTGGCGAGCGTCGCGCCGCCAAGATCGGCGGTCTGCGCCAGTGCCGGAATGGCGAGCAGCGTTGCCCCTGCAAGCGCGACGCCCAGCAGCGAGACGCCGCTACGCAGTGCCCAGGCCCCGCGAGCCGCCGAACCGCTGCGGCGCGCCCCGCTGGCCGTTGTGCGAAACTCAGCGACCGAACCGAAACGTGCCATAGTGAAAGCCCCTACGTCGAAATGCCCTATTCCCGCGACGGCGTTATCAACGCATCGCGAGCCGATTACAAGAGGTTCCTTAACCTTCACGCCCCGAATTCTGCCAGTTTTGGCATGCTGCCACGTTTATTTTTGTGACAATCTCGTGTCGGTCAGGCCGCCGGTGCGTCAGGCTGCGCTGCCGGGCGCGCAGCTGCGAACGCCGGCAACCGCATCAACCGCTGGTCGAGCGCCGACAGCGCCGGGAAGCGCGCGACATCTGCTTGAAATCGCCGCGCATTGTACATTTGCGGAACGAGGCAGATGTCGGCGATGGTCGGTTCGTCGCCGCACAGAAACCGGCCCGTCGAGCCGCTCGCCACTTCTTCCAGCGCGCTCAATCCGGTCTCGATCCAATGCCGTACCCACGCCTCGACGGCGAGCGACGGCACGCTCAATACGTCCTTAAGATAGTTAATCACCCGCAAGTTTCCGAGCGGGTGGACGTCGCACGCAATCGTCAGCGCCGCGCTGCGGGCGCGGGCACGCTCGAGCGGCGTTTTCGGCAGCAGCGGCGGATCCGGATAGGTTTCGTCGAGATATTCGATAATCGCGAGGCTTTGGTTCAATCCCGCCGATCCGTCGATCAGATAAGGCAGCATGCCCTGCGGATTGAGCAGCGCAAAACCGACCCCGCCGTGCGCACCGCGGCTGAGATCAATCGCGCGCGTCTCATACGGCAGGCCTTTGAGCGCCAGCGCGATCCGCACGCGGTACGATGCCGATGACCGCCAATAGGAATAAAGTGTCCGGTCCATTCGTGCCTCCGGGGCTGTTCGCGGTGCAGGGTAGCGGATAAGGCGCAGGCATCGCCACGCCAATAGCCGAAAGCTGCTCGCCATGCCTCGCTCGCCGCTCGCCCCTGCCGCCTTTCCGATAATCCCACCGATTGCCGGCGTCCGGCTATCGGTGGCGCGCGCTGGTTATAAAGCGTGGGACCGCGCCGACCTGACGCTGATGCAGATGACGCCGGGCACGACGGTGGCAGGCGTCCTGACGCAATCAAAATGCCCGTCGCCCGAAGTCGACTGGTGTCGGGGCGCGCTGCCGCACGGGGCGGCACGGGTGCTGATCGTCAATGCCGGTAACTCGAACGCATTTACCGGTGGCCGGGGCGCAGCGGCGGTGGCGCGCGTCATTGCGGCGGCGCGTGCGGCAAGCGGCTGCGACGACCATGAAGTCTATGTCGCCTCGACCGGCGTGATCGGCGTGCCGCTGCCCGCCGACAAGGCCGAAGCCGGGTTGGCAGCGGCGTTTGCTGCGCCCGACTGCGACTGGGAAGCTGCAGCATTGGCGATCGGGACCACCGACACCTTTGCCAAGGGTGCGGTGCAGCATGCGATCGTCGGCGGGGTCCGCGTCACGCTGGCGGGCATCGTCAAGGGGTCGGGAATGATCGCCCCCGATATGGCGACGATGCTCGGTTTCATCTTCACCGATGCAGCAATTGCTGCGCCTTTGCTGCAGGCCATGCTGCGCAGTGCAAGCGATGCCACGTTCAACTGCATCACGGTCGACAGCGACACTTCGACGTCGGACACCGTGCTCGCGTTCGCCACCGGCGCGGCTGCCAATGCACCGCTGGCGACGGTCGACGACAGCGGCGCGGACGCGTTTGCGGCCGCACTGACCGCGCTGTGCCGCGATCTTGCGACGCAGGTCGTGCGCGACGGCGAAGGCGCGTCGAAGTTCATCACGGTCGATGTCAGCGGGGCCGAAAGCGATGCCGCCGCGCGGCGCATCGCGCTGTCGGTCGCTAATTCGCCGCTGGTCAAGACTGCGGTGGCGGGCGGCGATGCCAATTGGGGACGCGTCGTCATGGCGGTCGGCAAGGCGGGCGAGGCCGCCGACCGCGACCGGCTGAGCATCCGCTTCGGGACCACGCTCGTTGCCGCGCACGGCATGGTCGTCGCGGATTATGACGAGGCTCCGGTCGCGGCGCATCTGGCCGGCAGCGACATCGCGATCGCGGTCGATCTCGGGCTTGGCGAGGGCCGCGCGCGCGTGTGGACCTGCGACCTGACGCACGGCTATATCAGCATCAACGCGGACTACCGCAGCTGAGGGGGAGCGATGCCATGGCGATTATCCTGCACCATTATGAGATGTCGCCGTTCAGCCAGATGGTGCGCCGCGCGCTTGCGGTGAAGGGGGTCGCGTGGCAGTCGGTCATCATCCCGAACATGGCGCCCAAGCCCGAGCTGACACCACTGACCGGCGGCTACCGCAAGACGCCGGTGCTGCAGGTCGGGGCCGATATCTACTGCGATAGCGCCGCTGCGATCGATCGGATCGAGGCCGAAGCCGGACCGACGCTGTTTCCGCAGCCGCTGGGACAACTGGCGCGCGTCATCGGCGGCTGGGCCGGCGGGGCGTTCTTCATGGCCACCGTCGGTGCCGCGATGGGGGCTTTGCCCGAAGGCGCGATCCCGCAGCCATTCTGGGACGACCGCAATGCGCTGTTCGGGCTCGACCGCGCGCGGCTGGCAGCGATGAACCCGCACCTGCGCGCGCAGTTCGCCGCGGGCATGGCGTGGATCGATGCGACGCTGCGCGACGGCCGCGACTGGCTGGGCGGCGGTGCGCCAGGCTATGCCGACCTCATCGTCCATATGGACCTCGCGTTCACGCAGCGCTTTCACATCGCGCTCGACCCGAATGCGGCGCGCGAAGCATGGGCGGCGCGCGTTTCGGCGATCAGCGAAACGCCCGCAGCAACGATCAGCGCTGCCGATGCACTCGATGTGGCGCGTGCCGCGACACCGGTCGCCACCGGGTCAGTCGATCCCGCATCGGGGTTCGGCGCGGGTCAGCCGGTGACGGTCCGCACCGAAGACCCCGGCGCCGACCCGGTCGCTGGCACCTTGCTGCACCTGTCTCCGACCGCGATCGTCATTCACCGCGACGATCCAGCGGTTGGGACCGTCGCGGTGCATTTTCCGCGCATGGGGCAGATCCTGCGCGCCGCGTGAGCCTCAGGCGAGTTCGCTTTCGAGCCAGCTTTTAAGCTTCGACTTGGCGTCGCCGCCGATTTTAGTCGCCGACGGCGTGCCGTTCTTGAACAGGATCATCGTCGGGATGCTGCGCACGCCGTAGCGCGCCGCCGCTTCGGGATTGTCGTCGATGTTGAGCTTGACGATGTCGACGCCGTCGAGTTCGTTGTTGATCTCCTCGAGCGCAGGCGCGATCTGGCGGCATGGCCCGCACCATTCGGCCCAAAAATCGACCAGCACCGGCTTGTCGGCGGCAATCACATCGGCGTGGAACGAGGCGTCGGTAACATGCTTGGCGGCCATGGCGATCTCTCCTTGATGACGGTCCCTAGGTAGGCGTGCGCCCGCTCACGATCAACGGTCGCGACCCCAAGCGATTCTAAACGATGCTCAAGCCAGCGCGGGTTTGTGCGCCGCCAGCAGCGCCGGCGGCAACACGATCAGCGTCGCGGTCGCGGTAAACAACAGCGCCGCTTCGACCGTGCGGTCGGGGAAGATTTTTTCGAGCGCGAGCACATAGGCCGCCATCTGGCGAAGATAATAGGGCGGTACCGCCTCGGCGGATGCGGGCACCGCGCGCCCGGTCTTGAAGTCGATCAGCTGGACCCGGTGCGGCTCGATCAGCAGCCGGTCGACCTTGCCGGCGATGACGCTGGTGCCGACGACGGCGGCGATCGGCGCTTCGGCAAGCGCATCGGGACCGAACAGCGCGGCGAAATGCGGGGCCTCGATGATCCCGAGCGCGCTGGTCAGCAGCGTGCCACGTTCGGCATCGGCCATGTCGGGCACCTGCCGCGCGAGCCACGCCGCGCCGATTGCGGCGCGGCGCGGCGGTGCAATGCCCGGCAGCCGTTCGAACAGCGCATGGAGCAGCTGCCCGCGCTGCGCTGCGGCTTGCGCCGCCGGGCCCGGCGGCGGTTGCGCAATGTCGTCGGCAGCGATCGCCGACGGGCTGAGCGGCTGCGGCGGACGGGCTTCGGGCGCCGCTGCAACCAGCGCCCATTCGGGCAGCGGATGTTCCGCCGCCGCTGCCACCGCGACGCCGTCGGGCACGGGCGGGGCCGAACCGGCGCGGTGCAGGCGGACGCTGCCCCAAAGCGCATCGGGTTCGGGCAGCGGGCCAAAGGTTTCGGCGACGGCGCGCTCGACGATGGCATACCAGCTGTCGGCGGGCAGTTTCGCATCGGCGTCGCTACGCGGCTTGGCGAGCGCGCCGCCTATAAACAGCAAATCCTCGGCGCGGGTCAGCGCAACGTACAACAGCCGCCAGTGTTCGGCAGCGCGGTCGGCATCGGCCTCCGCCGCGCGTTCGGCGATGTGGCCGACCTTGCCGGCCTTGCCGCCGTGGAAGATCGGCACGCGCTGCGTTTCGTCGTCCCCCATCGCGAGCAGCACATGGCCGCCCTGTTCGCGCGGCATTGCCGCCGTGGCGTCCGCCAGCACGACGACCGGCGCCTGCAGCCCCTTCGCCGCGTGGACCGTCAGGATCCGTACCGCATCGACCGGGGCCTCGGGGTCGCGCTTGAGGTCGATGTCGTCGGCTTCGACCCACGCGAGAAAGCCCTGCAGCGACGGGGCATTCGCCGCTTCGAACGCCAGCGCCTGCGTCAGCAGCGCGGCGATGGCCTCGCGGGCTTCGCCGCCCAGCCGCGACAACAGCCGCCGCCGCCCGTCCAGCCCCGACAAAATCTGTTCGAGGAATTCATACGGCGCGGAGAAGTCGGCAAGCGCCAGCACCTTTCCCAGCCACATCGCCGGCGCCCCGCCCGCCGCATTGACCGCCGCCCACAGGCTGCCGCTGCGGCCATGCGCAAGCGCGAACAACGCGTCCTGGTCGAGCCCGAGGAACGGCGAGGTGAGCAGCGCGGCGCAGCTGAGATCGTCGTTCGGTTGCAAGGCAAAGCGGATCAGCGCGAGGCAGTCCTGCACCGCGAGCGGCGCGGTCAGCCGCAGCCGGTCGACGCCCGCAACGGGGACGCCGTGATCGTGCAACGCCGCAACCAGCGCGCCGACGAACTCGCCGCGGCTACGCACCAGCACCAATATATCCTGCGGTTCGACCGCGCGGTCGCGCGCGGGCAGCTGCAGCGGCGTGGCGGGATCGAGCCAGTTCGCGATCTGCTGCGCGAGCTTGTGCGCCATCTGTACCTGCGCCTTGGGCAGCCACGCGACCTCGTCCGCCGCCTCGTCGGCCACATCGGGGGCGAGCGGCGGCCACAGCGTGACCGCGCCGGGCAGATCGCCGCGCGCCGGAACATGCGCGGGGATCGGCTCGTCGCGACCGAACGCCTCGGCACCCAGCGTCTGCACCACCGCATCGACGACTTCGAGTACCGCCGGGACCGAGCGGAACGACCGGCTGAGCGGCACGTCGCGCCAGCTCAGCTGCGCATCGGTCGCGCGCCCGCGAAACAGCTCGCGCCGGTCGCCGAAGACGCGCGGGTCGGACCCCTGAAAGCTGAAGATCGCCTGTTTGAAATCGCCGACGACGAACAGTGTTCGATGCGCCTCGCGGGCACCCTCGCCGTCGAAAAACTCGTCGGTGAGCGCCTCGATGATCGACCATTGATCGAGATTGGTGTCCTGCGCCTCGTCGATCAGCAGGTGATCGACGCGCGCGTCGAGCTTATAGCGCACCCACGCGCCGATTTCGGGCTGAACGAGCAGCCGTGCGGCGCGCGCGATCATGTCGTCATAATCGATAACCCCGGCGCGCTTCTTATGGTCGCCGTAAGCGCCCGCCAGCCGCGCCCCGACGCGCAGGTGGCGCGCCGCATTGGCGGCGGCGGCAAGTTTCGCACTCACCTCACCGATGTCGCCGACCGCCGCGCACAGCGCTTCGGCCAACGCCTTGTCTGCCGGATCGGCGTTTTGCCCGCCGGGGACGAGGTCGGCGAACGGGAGCCCATCGAGTTTGTGGAACACGCGGTGCAGCGCGTCGAAATTCGCTGCCTGCGCCGCCAGCGAGCAGTCGAGCCACCATAACAGCTGCTCGGCCTTGAGTTGCGACTTGACGCCCTTGTTGGCGCGATAAACCGCGGCCATCTCGCGCAGCCCGTCATGGTCGAGCCGTGCGACCGCGCGCTCCATAACGTCGGCGGCGCTGCCGTCGACCGGCAGCGCGAGCATACGGCGCAGCCGCGCCTCGAACCCCATCGGCGGGCCGAGCGCGGCGATCGCTTCGCCGTGCTTGACCAGCGTCGCGGCGATCGACCCCAGCCGCGCTTCGCCGCTGGCGATGCTGAGCGCCGCGATGTCGTCGGCGAAACCGGCGTCTCCCGACGCATCGGCGGCATCGATCGATTCGGCAAGCACGCGCCCGCGCAGCGCGATCGCCGACCGGTCGTCGAGCGCCTCGAACCCCGGGGCAATCCCGGCCTCGAGCGGGAAACTTGCCAGCAGCGATTGCGCAAAGCCGTGCAGCGTCTGCACATTCAGCCCGCCGCGCGCCTCGAGCGTGCGCGCGAATAACTGGCGCGCCCGCACCAGCGTCGCGGGGTCGGTCGGGCTGCGGATCGCGTCCAGATCGGCCTTCAGCGCATTGTCGCCCGCGGTCACCCAGCCCGCGAGCCGTTCGAAGATGCGCCCCTGCATCTCGGCGGCCGCCGCCTTGGTAAACGTCAGGCACAGGATGCGGTCGGGCGGGGTGCCGCCGAGCAACAGCCGCAACACGCGCGCGGTCAGCACCTGCGTCTTGCCGGTTCCCGCCGATGCAGTGACCCACGCATTGTCGGGCGGTGCAGCGCCGGCGGCCTGAGCCTCGGTGAGCGACTTCAGCGGCTTCATCGTTCGGGCCGCCCGCGCCATTCGAGGACGCGCGCCAGCTGGTCGAAGTCCGCGTATTTTTCCGCATATTCGGGATGCAGCTTCGCGGTGAACGGCATGCCGCCGAGCAGCCGCTCGTCGCACAGCGTTAGGAAACGCGCCTGCACCATCGCGATATGGTCAGCCGCCGGCGTCTGCTGCTTGTTGTGCAGCAGCGGGTCATGCGCCTTGCCGGGATCGGTGCCGCCGCCGAGCTTCCAATAGCGCAGCGCCGTCGCGGCTCCCGCGGCGACGCCGTCGAAACGTCCGCTTTCCGCCAGCCCGGCAAGCAGCCCGAGCTGCAGCGCAAAGCCGCCCGCGACCTGCGCATGGCTGGGCACCGCGCCGGTCTTATAGTCGATGACCGCGAGTTCGCCCGCGCGGTTGCGGTCGATGCGGTCGGCTTTACCGGTCAGCGTGATGCCGTTGGCAAAGGTCGTGCTCGCCTGCGTTTCGGCGGCGACCGGGGTCCAGCCCGCCGCCTCCCATTCGCCGAGCGTGGTTACCACCCAGTCCATCATGCGGCGCACGCGCGGGGCCCAGAGCGCGCGCATGAGCGGATGCCCGGCCCAGCGCGCCAGCTCGGCATCGGTCAGCGCGTGCAGCGCGGCGGGGTCGAGATCGCCCGCCTTGACCCAGCGTTCGAGGATCGCATGGACGGCAATACCGCGATCGGCACCGCTCGGATCCTGATCGAGCGGATCGAGCGCGCGCAACCGCAGCATCGTGGCGGCATAGAAACTGAACGGGTCGGCCGCGAGCCGTTCGGCGGCGGTCACCGAAATCTTGCGCGGACGCAGCGCCGCCGGGGGTGCCGGCTGCGGACGCGCGGCGGGTCGCACCATGGCGCTGCGGTCGAGCGCGCGCGCCCAGCCG
This sequence comes from Sphingomonadales bacterium, assembly GCA_038225475.1. Classification (GTDB taxonomy): domain Bacteria; phylum Pseudomonadota; class Alphaproteobacteria; order Sphingomonadales; family Sphingomonadaceae; genus Polymorphobacter_B. The sequence continues at coordinate 74,164 of JBBRRA010000010.1, read as the reverse complement.
AGCAGGTCGGGATCGGGTTGGAGCGCATCGCCGGCGAGCGCCTGCAGCCGCAGCCACAGCCGCGACGGCACGCCGGGCGCGCTATCGCCCTGCCGGGCGCGCGTCAGCAGCACCTGCGGCGCGCCCATCGCGGCAACGAAATCATGCGCCGCAAGCCCGATGCGCCGGTCGAGCGCGGGCAGTCTCAGCGTGCGGCGGATGGCCGGGGCGAGCCACGGGTCGGGCGTCGGCAGCGGCGGCCAGCTGCCCTCGTTGAGCCCGCCCAGGATCATCAGGTCGGCCCGCTGCAACCGCGCCTCGAGCAGGCCATAGATGCTTAGCCGCGGGTGCTTGTCATACGCGCTGCGCACCGATGTCTCGCCGAGAAACGCCGCGAGCAGCGCGGGCGCGTCGCCCGGCGCAAACGCCGCCAGCGCGTCGCCGTGCGTCTCGAGCCGCGCGACGAGATCGGCGAGCGCCCGCCCGTCGGCACCGCGCCAAAGCTCGTCGCCGCACAGTGCCTCGCCCGCCACGCGCAGCGCTGCCACCAGCGCGGTCAGCGCGGTTTCGGCTTGCGCGAACAGTGCTTCGAGCGGATCGAGCACTGCCTCGAGCACCGTCCACCATGGCAGCAGCGCGGCGCGTTTGGCGTCATGCTCGGCGACGCGCGCGGCGATCCCCGCCAGCCCCGGCGCGGGACGCACGCCGCGCAGGTCGAGATCGAGCCGCCGTACTGCTGTCAGCCAATCGAGCCGCGCGTCGCCGCGCTGCACCAGCGGATGCTTGATCACCGCGAGCAGGCTGACCGGCGTGAAGCCGCGCGCCGCTGCTTCGACCAGCGCGAGCAGCAAGGCTCCCGGCGGCGTCAGACGCAGCGGCGTCCCCGCCGAATCGTCGATTTCGATGCCCCAGCGTTGCGCATGCGCCGCCACCCGCCGCGCCAGTCCGCGATCGGGCGTGACCAGCGCCGCGGTCATCCCCGGCGTTTCGAGCGCGCGGCGCAGCGCGAGCGCGATCACCTGCGCCTCCTCGGCAGCGTCGGTCGCGACCACGGTCCGCACACCGGCGAACAGTTCGGGCGCGATCTGTGTCTCGCGCCACGTCGCGGTGAACGCCGCCGGGCTCATCGCGCGTGCCACCGCCTGCGTCCGCGCCGCCGGGCCATCGGCGCGCGCCGTCGCAGGCCAGTCGAGCACCTCGCCGCGCGCCACGCCGAGCTGCTGCAGCAGGCACTTCAGCGTATATTGCGGATGCCCCTCGCTGTCGGGGGTGTCGCTATCGCCGTCGGTCAGGTGGCAGCGCACCGCATCCCATTCCGCCGTCGGCATCATGGTGTCGAGCCCCGGCAGCACGATCATCCCCTGCGGCAACCGCGCGACCCGGGCGAGCAACCGCGCCACCGGCGGCGCAGCGGCGGTCATCCCGGCCGCGACCACGAGCCCCGCCGGGGTGTCGCCCGCCGTCCAGCGGTCGAGCAGCCCGGCGAGCAGCGCGCGCTGCCGCGTCGCCGGATCGAGCGCACCCTGCGCGGCCAGCAGCGGCGGCCACAGGTCGAGCAGGATGCCGAAAACCTCGAGTGTCTGGTCCCAGTGCTTGGCCAGCCCCTCCGGCACGACGCGCGCGATCGCCGCCGGGTCGACCTCCTCGAACTCGATCGCGTCGAACGCGGCGGCGAGCTGATCGGCAAGCCGCAGCGCCTCGATCGAGGTGATCCCGCCGCCGCGCGAGCGCCGGACGAGTTGCGCCAGCAACAGGCGGCGCTGCAACGCATCGATCGCCGGCGGCAGTTCGGCAGCGGTATCGAGATCATCGGCAAAGCTGCCGTCGTCGCCGTCGATCGCCGCGAGCGGCGTCATCCGCGGCAGCAGCAGCCCGTCACCCGACAACCGCACGAACGCCGCCGTCAGCGCCCGCACCGCGCGCCGGTTGGGCAGCCACACTTGCGCGCGTGCCAATGCCAGCGGATCGCCCGCGGTCAGGTCGAGCAGCCCCTGCGCCAACGCATCGACGAACGCGACATGCGCCGGGATCGTGAAGACCGCCGGGCCGTTCACCCTGCTGCCAGCAGCGTCTCGGTCGCCGCGACCGCCGGCGGCGTGCCGACATCGCTCCACAGCCCCGGATGCGTCAGCCCGTACAGCCGCCGATCCGCGAGCGCCTTGTCCCACAGCGTGCGAAAGCCGAACGATCCCGCAGGCGCGCCGTCGAACAGCCGCTTCGCGACAATCTGCAGCCCGGTATAGACGAACGGCGCCATCCGCCCCTCGCGCCGCCACGCCAGTCGTCCGACCGGGTCCATCGTGAAATCGCCGCGTCCGGCATGGCACGACGCGCGCGCCAGCGGCACCAGCAGCAACAGCGCGTCCATCGCGTCGGCATCCCAGCGCTGGGCGAGCAGCTTGAGCGACGACATTGCCCCGTCGACCCAAAGATTGTCGCTGTTGATCACAAAAAAGGGGTCACCGTCGATCAGCGGCAGCGCCTTGGTCACTCCGCCACCGGTTTCGAGCAGCAGCGCGCGTTCGTCCGAAATCGTAATCTCGAGCGCCTGGTCGCGGCTGCCGAGGTGCGCCTCGATCTGATCGGCAAAATAATGGACATTGACGACCGCCTTGGCGACGCCGGCTGCGCGCAGATGATCGAGCGCGCGGTCGAGCAAGGTGCGCCCGGCGACCTCGACCAGCGGCTTGGGGCGCGTCGCGGTGAGCGGGCGCATCCGCTTGCCGAGCCCCGCCGCCAGCACCATCGCGGTGTGCGGCACCGCAACATGCGGCTCGGCACGCAGCGCGAGCGGTGCCGAAAAGCGTTTCATACCCATGCGGCGGCGCGTTTGGCCGCGGGCACGGCGGCATCGAACCAAGCCTTGACCGGGGCCAGCGCCGGATGCGCGAAATTGCGGTCGAGATACCCCCACAGCCGCGGGTGGCGCTCGACATAGCCCGCCTTGCCGTCGCGGTCACGCAGCCGGGTGAAGATGCCGAGAATCTTGGTATTCCGCTGTGCGCCGAGGATTTCGTACACCGCGCGAAAGCCGTCGCGGTCGGCAACCGCGCGCGCATCGAGGTAGCGCGTCAGCATCGCCGCCTCGAGCGCGGGCGGCACGTCGCGCCGCGCATCCTGCAACAGCGAAACCAGGTCGTACGCCGGGTGGCCGACCAGCGCGTCCTGAAAATCGAGCAGCCCCAGCCCGGCCAGCCCCGGCCGGTCGAGCAGCATCAGATTGTCGGCATGATAGTCGCGCAGCGTCAGCACCGGGTCGGCGGCGGTCGCATCGAGCAGCGCCGGCCAGACAGCGTCCCACGCGGCATCATATCCCGCAGCCTCCGGCAGGCCGACTGCGGGCAGGTACCATTCGGGGAACAGCCGAACTTCGCGGCGCAGCTCGCCCGGTCCATAGGGCGCAATATCGGGTGCCGGATGCGCATGCAGCGCGGCGAGCACATCGATCGCCGCCGCATACACCGCGCGTTCGCGGCGCGGCGCGGCCTCGAGCACCGGCGTGACGCGGTCGTCGCCGAAATCTTCGAGCAGGATCAGCCCGGCGTCGAGATCGACCGCGAGCGTCCGCGGCGCCGAAAAGCCAAGATCGACGAGGTGCTTGCCGATACCGAGGAACGGGCGGCTGTCTTCGTGCGCGGGCGGCGCGTCCATCAGGACCGCGGTGCGGTCGCCGTCGTGGACGCGGAAATAACGGCGGAACGACGCGTCGCCAGCCAGCGGCACGATCGTCGCGCCGCCCCAGCCATGGTCCTGAAGGAAGCCGGGCGCGGCGGCGGGGGGAATCATCGGGGGGGCCATCGGCCTTCCCAAGACGGCGGCACGGTAACTGTCAAGCGCCGCGTCGCCTCGCCGCTTGCCGCAAAATGCAGACCGAGGCTTTCGGGCGGCAAATCGCCTTCGAGCCGCTCGGGCCATTCGATCAGCAGCACGGCATCGGTTTCCCATAATCCGAGCGCATCGGCCTCGCGCGGACCGTTCAGTCGGTACAAATCGATGTGCCAGACTTCGGGAGTGGTATCGTACGGCTGTACCAACGTGAACGTCGGCGACGGCACCTCGCCCGCCCAGCCGAGCCCGCGCAGCACGCCGCGCGCAAATGTCGTCTTGCCCGCGCCGAGATCGCCCGACATCGCAACGATGTCGCCGGCGCGCAGGACCAAGGCGAGGCGCGCCGCCAGCGCGGTAAGGTCGCTTTCGGCAAGCATGGTCACCAGCGGCGGCTTGCCAAATCGTTACCGGCGGGGGCGCGACGCGGCTGCATCGCGCGACCGTAGCCAGCAGCGCCTGCCCGCGCAATCTGCGGGCAAGCGCTGCTGCCGATCAATAGCGGTAGTGGTCGGGCTTGAACGGGCCGTGGTCCGACACGCCGATGTACGCCGCCTGCTTGTCGGTCAGCACGGTCAGCTTGACGCCGAGCTTTTCGAGGTGGAGCGCCGCCACCTTTTCGTCGAGGTGCTTGGGCAGGACATAAACCTGGTTCGAATACTTCTGGCCCTGCGTCCACAGTTCGATCTGCGCGAGCACCTGGTTGGTGAAGCTCGCCGACATCACGAACGACGGGTGGCCGGTGCCGCAGCCCAGATTAACCAGCCGGCCCTTCGCCAGCACGATCAGCCGCTTGCCATCGGGGAACACGACCTCGTCGACCTGCGGCTTGACCTCTTCCCAAACCATGTTGGCCAGCGCACCGATCTGGATTTCGGCATCGAAGTGCCCGATATTGCAGACGATCGCACGGTCCTTCATCGCGCGCATGTGATCGAGCGTGATGACATCCGAATTGCCCGTTGCGGTGACGAAGATATCCGCGATCGGCGCGGCGTCTTCCATCGTCAGGACCTGATAGCCCTCCATCGCTGCCTGCAGCGCGCAGATCGGATCGACTTCGGTGACGATAACGCGCGCGCCGCCGTTGCGCAGCGATGCCGCCGAACCCTTGCCGACGTCGCCGTAGCCCGCAACGACCGCTACCTTGCCGCCGAGCATGACGTCGGTGGCGCGGCGGATCGAGTCGACCAGCGATTCCTTGCAGCCGTACAGGTTGTCGAACTTCGACTTGGTGACGCTATCGTTGACGTTGATCGCCGGGAACGGCAGCCCACCCGCCTTCGAGACTTCGTACAGCCGGTGAACGCCCGTCGTGGTTTCCTCCGACACGCCCTTCAGCGCGTCCTGCGTGCGCTTGAAAAAGCCCGGCGATGCGGCGGCGCGCTTGCGGATCTGGCCGAAGAACTCGACTTCTTCCTCGTTGGTCGGCTCGGGCAGGTCGATGCCGGCCTCGAGCGCTGCACCCTTCAGGATGTAAAAAGTCGCGTCGCCGCCGTCGTCGAGGATAAGGTTTGCGGTTTCACCATTCGGCCACTGAAAGATGCTGTCGACATACTGCCAATATTCGGCGAGCGTTTCGCCCTTGGTCGCAAACACCGCTACCCCCGACGCGGCGATCGCGGCGGCGGCGTGGTCCTGCGTCGAGAAGATGTTGCACGACGACCAGCGCACCTGCGCGCCGAGCGCGGTCAGCGTCTCGATCAGCGCGGCGGTCTGGATCGTCATGTGCAGGCAGCCCGCGATGCGTGCGCCCTGCAGCGGCTGCGTCGGGCCGAATTCGCGGCGCAACGCCATCAGTCCGGGCATCTCGGTCTCGGCAATCGCGAGCTCGCGGCGGCCCCACGCAGCAAGGCTGATGTCGGCAATGTGAAAGTCGTTGAACGTCGCGTGCGCTTGCGTGGCCATGGGTTTGTCCTTGGGATGGAGATACCGGGCGCAGATAGCGACGACGGGGCCGGCGAGCAAGCATAAAGATATCTTTATGTCCTGCGGCAAAAATCCTGCGCGCTGGGCTAGAGCCGGGCCAGCACGTCGGCGACGACACGCGCGTCGCCCGCCGCGATCACGCGCCCGTCGCTGCCGTGGCGCAGCGGCGCACCCGCCCAGTCGCACATGATGCCGCCCGCGCCGCCGACCACCGGTACCAGTGCCGCCCAGTCGTACAGCTTGAGCCCGCTTTCGACGACAAGGTCGAGGCATCCGGTCGCGACTAATGCGTAATTATGGCAGTCCCCGCCGTAGAGTACGTCGCGCGCGGCACCGCGCAGCCGCTGGAACGACGCCGCGCCGCCCGCATCGAACAGATAAGGCGAGGTGGTCGCGAGGTGCGCCTGCGCCAGCCCATCACACGCCCGCGCCCGGACGGCGTTGCCGTTGAGCGTCGTCGGCTGCCCGATGACGCCGACCCAGCGGTCGCGCGCGATGCACTGGTCGATCACACCGAGCACCGGCACGCCGTCTTCGAGCAGCGCGATCAGCGTGGCAAATGTCGGGCGACCGGCGATGAACGCGCGCGTGCCGTCGATCGGATCGAACACCCACAGCCGCCGGCTGGTCGCGCGCTGCGCGCCATATTCCTCGCCGATGATGCCGTCGCCGGGGCGCTCGCGTTCGACGATCGCGCGCATCGCCGCCTCGGCGGCGCGGTCGGCAGCGGTGACCGGCGACGCGTCGGATTTGGTTTCGACCGGCGCGCTGGCGCGGAAATAGGGCGTGATGACGGCAGCCGCGGCGTCTGCCAGCCGGTGCGCCAGCGCAATATCGTCCGCCGTCACAGTCCGAGATCGCTCAGGATCATCGCGCGATGCTCGTCGAGGCCGGGTGCCTTGGTGCGCACCACCGGATCGGCATAGCCCGACAGCTTGACCGGGTTACCCGCCGCAAGCAGCGGGGTGCCGTCGGGAAACGCCGTGGTGATCGCCATGTTGCGCGCGACCACCTGTGGATGGCGCAGCGCCGCCGCGACATCGTTGAGCGGCGCGCAGGGGATCGCTGCGGCATCGAGCAGCGCCAGCCAGTGCGCCGCCGGAGCCTCCGCCAGTCGCGCCTCGAAAATCGCTGCCAGCGCATCGGCATGGTCGGTGCGCAGCGCATTGGTCAGAAACCGCGGATCATCGCGCAAGTCGCCAAGACCCAGCGCGCGAACCAGTGTATGAAACAACATATCATTGCCTGCGGCGATCACGATATGGCCGCCGGCGCAGGCATAAGCGGCAAATGGCGTGATCGACGGATGCCGCGCGCCGAGCGGTCCGGGTGCAACGCCGCTGACGGCAAACCGCGCCACGGCGTTTTCAAGAATGGCGATCTGCCCGTCGAGCATCGCAACATCGACGAACAGCCCCGTGCCGGTGCGCGCGCGGTGGTGCAGCGCGCTCAGGATGCCGATGGCGGTGAACAGCCCGGCGGTAATATCGCCGATCGAAGTGCCGACGCGCGTCGGTGGCCCGCCCGGCCAGCCGGTCACCGACATCACGCCGCCGAGCGCCTGCACGATCATGTCGTACGCAGGTTTGGCCCGGTCGGGCCCGGTGTGGCCAAAGCCGCTTGCCGCCGCATAGATCAGCCGCGGGAAGCGCGCGTGCAGCGTGTCCCAGCCGAACCCGAGCTTGTCCATCACGCCGGGGCGGAAGTTTTCGACGAGCACGTCGGCTCGCGCCAGCAGTGCCTCGAACACCGCACGGTCGGCGGCCACGCCAAGATCGAGCGCGATCGACTGCTTGCCGCGGTTGATGCTGGCGAAATAAGCGCTCTGGCCGTTCTGGAACGGCCCGATCTGGCGGCTGTCGTCGCCCTCGCCCGGGCGCTCGACCTTGACGACGCGCGCGCCAAGATCGCTGAGCACCATCGTCGCATACGGCCCGGCGAGCACGCGCGACAGATCGACAATCAACAGGTCATCGAGCGGGCCGGGGCTGGTCATCGATTGTCGATAGCGGCTATTCGTGCGCGGTCAAACCGGAGACCGTTGATGCACCTGCTCGCCTCGCTGACCTCGCCCTATGCCCGCAAGCTGCGCGCGGTCGCCAGTGAGCTGGCGCTCGACCTTCGCGTCGTGCTGACCGCACCGATGGAAAATCCGCCCGCGCTCGTTGCGGCGAACCCTCTGCGCAAGGTTCCGGCGCTGATCCTCGACGATGGCACTAGCCTAATCGATTCGCCGGTGATCGCGGGCTATCTGCTCGCGCAGGCCCCCGAGCAGGCGCTCATGCCGTCGTCCGGCATGGTGCATTGGCGGATGCGGTCGTTCGAGGCGTTGACCGACGGTATCCTCGATGCCGCCGTCGCGCTGGTCTTCGCCCGCGCATCGCAGCTCGCTGCAGCGACCGTGCCGTCGCTGCAGCGCGCCACCGTCGCGATCGACCTCGCGGTCGCGGCGCTGGCGGCCGCGCACGCGGGCGTCGGGCAGGATAGCTTCGGCTTTCACGACATCTGCCTGGTCGTGGCGCTCGACTATCTCGATTTCCGCCACCCCGGCATCGACTGGCGGGCGCAGCCGGGGCTGGCGGCGCTGCATGGCCGCCATGCCGAACGCCCGTCGCTGCTGACGACCCGCCCGCCGACCGGATAAGGCTTACGCCAGTTTGGCGAGCAACATCCGCGCCGCCTCGGCCGACGACGCGGGGTTTTGCCCGGTAATCAGCAGCCCGTCCTCGACCACATAAGAGGCCCAGTCGGGGCCTTTGCTGTACACGCCGCCGTTCGCCTTGAGCATGTCCTCGACGAGGAACGGCACCACATCGGTCAGGCCGACCGCGGCCTCCTCGGTGTTGGTGAAGCCCGCTACCTTACGACGCTTGACCAGCGGCGACCCGTCGGCGGCATGGACGTTCTTGAGCGCGCCCGGGGCATGGCAGACCAGCGCCACCGGCTTTTCGGCAGCAAGTGCAGCCTCGATCAGGGCAATCGAGGTTGCGTCATCGGCGAGATCCCACAACGGACCATGGCCGCCGGGATAAAACACCGCGTCATAGTCAGCGACCGCGACCTCAGACAGGACGTGCGTCGAGGCGAGCGCGGCGGTTGCACCCGTGTCGGCACGGAAGCGCCGCGTTGCATCGGTCTGCGCATCGGCAGCATCGCTTTTGGGATCGAGCGGTGGCTGACCGCCCTTGGGCGACGCCAGCGTGATCTCCGCTCCGGCATCGTTGAACACATAATAAGGCGCGGCAAATTCCTCGAGCCAGAAGCCGGTTTTCTGTCCGGTATTGCCCAACTGGTCGTGCGAGGTCAGGATCATCAGGATTTTCATAGTCGGTCTCCATCGGCGCGGTTGTTGGTATGCGTGCAGGGAAGGCGCGGCGCGCGGCTTTGTTCCGCGACGGCGGGGCGCAGCGTTCGAAAGCGAAGGGAAAACTGCCGATGCCCGTCCATCATGCGATCATCCCCGGACTGCAATATGCCGACGCGCCCGCCGCGATCGACTGGCTCGAGCGCGCGTTCGGCTTCACCCGCCAGCTGGTCGTGCCCGATGGCGACGGCGGCATCGCACATGCACAGCTGTTGCTCGACGGCAATATGGTGATGCTCGGCAGCGTTCGCGCCGACAAGCTCTACCGGCGCAAGACTCCGGCGGAGGCCGGCGGTGTGACGATGACGATCTCGGTGACGCTCGACGACCCCGACGCGCATTTCGCGCGCGCCGTCGCGGCGGGTGCCGAAATTATCGTGCCGATTCAGGACATGCCCTATGGCGGCCGCGCCTATGATGTCCGCGATTGCGGCGGGCACGTCTGGACGTTCGGCAGCTACGACCCATGGGCGGGATGACCCTGCCCTCTCCCGCCCAAGGCGGAAGAGGGCAGCGGATCACACCCCCGGAGCGGGGTTCGGTTCGAAGCCGCCGCGACGTCCGGTCTTCGGGATTGCCGACGGCCCGGCGTTGCTGGCGATCGGGATCGTGTGCGTGGCAGTGCCGCGATCGATCGTCTCGCCCGCCAGGATACGCTTGATCTCGTCGCCGCTCAGCGTCTCGAGCTCGATCAGCGCGCCCGCGAGCGCGTGCAACTGATCGATATTGTCCGACAGCAGCTGCTTGGCGCGGTCATAGCCGTGCGTCACGATCGACTTTACTTCGCTGTCGATCATCCGCGCGGTTTCCTCGCTGACATTCTGCGTCCGCGTCACCGAATGACCGAGGAACACTTCCTCCTGGTTGTCGCCGTATTTGAGCGGCCCGAGCTTGTCGGACATGCCCCACTGCGTCACCATGTTCTTGGCGAGGTCGGTCGCATAGCTGATGTCCGACGACGCGCCACTCGACACCTTGTCATGGCCGAAGATCAGTTCCTCGGCGACCCGCCCGCCCATCGAAACCGCGAGGTTGGCGTACATCTTGTCACGGTGATAGCTGTACTGGTCGCGCTCGGGCAGCCGCATGACCATGCCGAGTGCACGGCCGCGCGGGATGATCGTCGCCTTGTGGATCGGGTCCGACGCAGCTTCGTGCACCGAGACAACGGCATGGCCGGCCTCGTGATACGCGGTCATCTTCTTTTCGTCGTCGGTCATCACCATCGAGCGGCGCTCCGCCCCCATCATGACCTTGTCCTTGGCGTCCTCGAACTCGGCCATCGCGACCAACCGCTTGTTGCGGCGTGCGGCGAGCAACGCTGCCTCGTTCACGAGGTTGGCGAGGTCGGCACCCGAAAAGCCCGGCGTGCCGCGCGCGATCGTGCGCGGATTGACGTCGGGGGCGAGCGGCACCTTCTTCATGTGCACGGCGAGAATCTTTTCACGGCCCTCGATGTCGGGGCGACCGACGATCACCTGCCGGTCGAAACGGCCGGGGCGCAGCAGCGCAGGGTCGAGCACGTCGGGGCGATTGGTCGCCGCGACGATGATGATGCCCTCGTTGCCGTCGAAGCCGTCCATCTCGACGAGCAGCTGGTTGAGCGTCTGCTCACGCTCGTCGTTGCCACCGCCAAGGCCGGCACCGCGGCTCCGCCCGACCGCGTCGATTTCATCGATGAAGATGATGCACGGCGCGCTTTTTTTGCCCTGCTCGAACATGTCACGCACGCGGCTGGCGCCGACGCCGACGAACATCTCGACGAAGTCCGAACCCGAAATGTTGAAGAACGGCACGTTCGCTTCGCCCGCGATGGCACGCGCCAGCAGCGTCTTGCCGGTACCCGGAGGGCCGACGAGCAGCGCGCCCTTGGGGATCTTGCCGCCCAGCCGGTTGAACTTCGACGGATCGCGCAGGAACTCGACGATCTCCTGCAGCTCCTCACGCGCCTCGTCGATGCCGGCGACGTCATCGAAGGTGACACGACCTTCCTTTTGCGTCAGCAGCTTGGCGCGCGACTTGCCAAAGCCCATCGCGCCCTTGCCCGCGCCGTTCTGCATCTGGCGCATCACGAAAATCCAGATGCCGATCATCAGCACGAACGGCAGCATTGAAACGAACAGCTGGCTCAGCAGCGACCGCTGCTCCTCGGGCTTGGCATCGAACTTGACGCCCTTCTGACGCAGCCGGTTGACCAGTTCGAGGTCGCCGGGGTTGTACGTCTTGAACTCATCGTCGTTCGCCAGCTTGCCGCTGATTTCATTGCCGCGGATGTCGACCGACTTGACGGTGCCCTCGTCGACCTTGGTCAGGAAGTCCGAATAGCCGAGCGCCCCGGCCGCCGTTGCAGTCGATGGCCCCTGCACGACGGTGACGACCACCGCCAGAACCAGCAGGATAACCACCCACAGGCCAAGGCTTTTGACCCAGGGATTTTGCGGACGCTTGGGCTGTTCGGCCATCGGGCAGTGCCTTTTTGCGAAAACTTCTCTGTGGACAAGATAGGCATGTTACGCGTTCGTGCAATCACCCGATGCGCCGCACGCGACAAAAGCGACCACCAGCCGCATTCATACGCTCATTTACGGCGTGGCGGTGCCGGTGTGAAACACCAAAGCGTCCCGCCGCGCCCCGCGACTCCGGCGAGCGTCGCGCTGCCACCGCCACAGAGCGTTGCACCCCAGCGGTCGATCGCCGGGCCATCGGGGATCGCCGACGGTGCCAGTTCCGCGACCACCCGCACCAGCAGCCGCCGTTGCAGCTCGCGCGGCAGCCCGGCAGCATCGAGGTCGACACCCGCTGCGCGCACGACGGCGCGCCCCGCCCAGGCGATCCCGGCGGTCCAGTCGAGCGCCGCTTCGGCATCGGCGAGATGCGCCGCCGCCGCCGCCATCCGGTCGGCGGCAAGCCAAGGCGTTGCCGCCAGCAGCGCGCGCGCCTGTGTCCGGTCAAAGCGCGTCGCATGATTGGCCGGATCGTCGACCGCCTGCCACCGCGCCGCCGCGACGACTTCGGCAAGCTCGTGCCGCCGCCAGCCGAGCAGCGGCCTAACCAGCGTGACGCCGCCGCCGACAGCGCGCGACCGGCGAATACCCGCCAGCCCGCCGATCCCGGCCCCGCGCGCCAGCCGCAACAGCAGCGTTTCGGCCTGATCGTCGGCATGATGCGCCGTCGCCAGCCACGCGACACCGTGCGCCGCGCACCATTCCGCCATCAACCGGTAGCGCGCCGCGCGCGCCTCCGCCTGCAGATTGCCCACGGGCTTGGCCCCGGTCCAGCGCAGTGTCGCATGCCGCACGCCGAGCCCGGCGGCATGGACGCCGACGCCTGCCGCCTCGGCCGCGGCCGCGTCGCGCAAGCCGTGATCGACCGTCAGGACACAAACGCGCTCGCCGAACGCCGCCGCCGCAAGCCCGAGCAGCGCGAGGCTGTCGGGGCCGCCCGACACCGCCACCGCGAATGCTTCGCCCGGCGCGAGGTCACGCCCCAGCACGGCTGCGACATCGGCCGCGAACCGCTGGCTCAGGCCGCGCACTTCGCCGCGGTGCGCGCGCGCACCGCCTGGGCTTTCTGCGCGGCGGTCAGCGCGGTTCCATAGACCGACTGCAGCTCGTTCAGCGCGCGGCACGCCTGATCGGGCTTCTTGAGCGCAGTCAGTGCATTCCCAAGCCCGATCAGGCTGTCGGCGGCGTGATCGCCCTTCGGATATTTCTGATAGCCGTCGAGAAACGCCTTTGCCGCCTGCGCGCTGCTGCTGTGCGCGGCATAGCTGCGGCCGAGCCAATATTGCGCCGATGCCGCGCGCGCCGCCTTTGGATTGGCCGCAAGGAAATCGGTGAACCCGGCTTCGGCGGCGTCATATTCCTTTGCGGTGTAGTGCGCATAGGCGGCGCGCCATGCCGCCTCGACCGGATCCCCGGCGACCGGCTTGGCGTCGGGCTTGGTCGCAGGCAACTTTGTGGCTTTTGCTGCGGGCCCCGGCAGCGGCAGCGGTGCAGTCGCATCGGGAACGATCGCTGGCCGCGCGCCGCCTTCGAGCGCGTTCAGCCGGAACTCGCTATCGCCGCGCAGCTTGGTCAGCTGGTCGGTCAGCTGGCGCACGGCGTTCTGATTTTCCTCGACCTGCCCGGTCAGCGACCGGAGCTGGCGTTCGAGCGCGTCGACCCGCGCATTCAGGTCGGCGAGCGGTGCCGATGCCGGATTGCCCTGCGCCTCGGGCGGCGGCGCAGCGGCAGCGGGCGCGATATCGGGGGTGAAGAACTTTGGATCGCCGCCCGGGAACACCTTGCGCTGCACCGCGCGCATCTGCGCCTCGAGCGCGCCGACCCGCCGTGCGGTCAGCGCCGCGTCGGGCAGGTCCTGCGCGACCGCTGGCACCGCAAGCGTCAGCGCCGCACACAGCAGCAACGCGCGCATCACTGCGCCGGGGCGGCGGCGGGTGCGGATGCGGGTGCCGCTGCTGCGGCGGCGCGCGCGATCAGATCGGCGGGCGCAAGGCTGACGTCCTTGACCGTCTGCGCAGGCCCGCCGAGCGGCGGCAACTCGCGACCGCCGACGCTGACCTTGAGCGCCCCGGCTCGCCCGGTCCACAGCATCAACCCGGCAGGCTCGGCGGGCACGTCGAAACGTTCGCCCGCCTTGAGGTTGCCGACCTTGACCGAAGTGCGCGTCGCCTTGTCGTAGATTTTGATCCACGCGTCCTCGGTCGCGGTGATCGACACCGGGCCGGGCGCGATCACGGGCGCTGGTGCTGCTGCCGAAGCAGGCGCGGCTGCGACCGGCGCGGCGGCATCGGCTGGTGTTACCGCCGCTGGCGGTGGCGGCAAAGCGGGCGCTTCCGCGGTCGGCACGACGGCGGAATGAGACGGCGTGAACATCCCCGCGCTGTACGCGACGACCGCCGCGACGATCGCCAGCACCGCGACAATGCTTAGCACCAGCAGTCCGCGCGGCGGCATCCGGCGTTCGTCGAGCACTTCGATCGACGCGGTTGCCGGCACATGTGCGGTCTTGCTGGTTTCGCTGCGGAACTGTGTGGCGACCGCCTCGGCATCGAGATGGACGGCGCGCGCAAACGACTTCACGAAGCCGATCGCATAGGGCAGCGCGGGCAGTGCGCTGTGATCATCGGCCTCGATCGCGCGCAGATGGCGGACCGGGACGCGCGTGTCGCGGGCGATGTCGGCAAGCTCCAGCCCGGCGGCGGTGCGCGCCTCGCCAAGCACTGCACCGACACGTCGCGGTGCAAGATGAACGTCGGCAGCCGGTGTCGCTTCGCTTTCCACGCATCATCCTCCGCTCGGGCAGCAGCGACCCCTCGCCTATCCGAAGCCCGGCCAGACTCGCGCGGCGGGCCGCGCAAGTCAACCGCATTGCCAAGGTTTGCGCACCACCTTGTTGCGGCGCAGCAGTTCGCGTAAGGGGCGCGCACACCTTTGCTCCCAATTCTCAGGATTACCCTCATGCGTTTGCGCAACGTCGCGATTATCGCGCACGTCGACCACGGCAAGACGACCCTTGTCGACCAGATGTTCCGGCAGTCGGGCACGTTCCGCGACAACCAGCGCGTTGCCGAGCGCGCGATGGATTCGAACGATCTCGAGCGCGAGCGCGGCATCACCATCCTTGCCAAGTGCACGTCGGTCGAATGGCCCGATCCCGCGACCGGCGAAGTCACGCACATCAACATCGTCGACACCCCCGGCCACGCCGACTTCGGCGGCGAGGTCGAGCGCATCCTGTCGATGGTCGACGGCGTCATCCTGCTGGTCGACGCTGCCGAAGGCCCGATGCCGCAGACCAAGTTCGTCACCGGCAAGGCGCTTGCGCTGGGGCTGAAGCCGATCGTCGTCGTCAACAAGATCGACCGGCAGGATGCCCGCGCGCAGGAAGTGCTCGACGAGGTGTTCGACCTGTTCGTCACGCTCGAAGCCAGCGACGAGCAGCTCGAGTTCCCGGTGCTGTTCGCGTCGGGGCGCAACGGCTATGTCGGGTATGACAGCGATGTCCGCTCGGGTAACCTGACACCGCTGTTCGAGACGGTGGTCCGCCACGTGCCGCCGCCCGCCGCCGATGTCGACGGGCCGTTCAAGATGCTGGTGTCGCTGCTCGACCGCGATTCGTTCGTCGGCCGCATCCTGACCGGGCGCATCCTGTCGGGCACGCTCAAGCTCAACATGCCGATCCGCGCGCTGAACCCCGATGGCACCGTCGCCGAGGAGGGCCGCGCCGCCAAGATTTTCGCATTTCAGGGCCTCGAGCGGGTGCCGGTCGAGGAAGCGCATGCCGGCGACATCATCGCGATCGCCGGGCTGACCAAGGCGACCGTCGCCGATACCATCGCCGATATCAGCGTCACCGAGCCGCTGCACGCGCAGCCGATCGATCCGCCGACGCTGGCAATGACGTTCAGCGTCAACGACAGCCCGTACGCGGGCCGCGACGGCAGCAAGGTCACCAGCCGGATGATCGCCGACCGGCTGATCCGCGAGGCCGAGGGCAACGTCGCGATCAAGATCACCGAAAGCGCATCGAAGGATTCGTTCGAAGTCGCCGGTCGCGGCGAGTTGCAGCTCGGCGTGCTGATCGAGACGATGCGCCGCGAGGGCTTCGAACTCAGCATCAGCCGTCCGCGCGTGCTGTTCGCGCTCGACGACCACGGCAAGCGCACCGAGCCGTACGAGCAGGTCGTCATCGACGTCGACGAGCAATATTCGGGCACCGTCGTCGAGAAGATGGCGAGCCGCAAGGCCGAGATGACCGACATGCGCCCGTCGGGCGGCGGCAAGACCCGGTTGACCTTCCGCGCGCCGGCACGTGGGCTGATCGGCTATCACGGCGAGTTTCTTTCGGACACCCGCGGCACCGGCATCATGAACCGGCTGTTCGACAGCTATGGCCCGTACAAGGGGCCGATCAGCGGCCGTGGCAACGGCGTGCTGATCTCGACCGAGACCGGCGAGGCGGTCGGCTATGCGCTCGGCTACCTCCAGCCGCGCGGCACGCTGATGATCGAGCCGGGCGAGGCGGTCTATCAGGGCATGGTGATCGGCGAGAACGCGCGCGACGACGATCTCGAAGTCAATCCGCTCAAGTCGAAGGCGCTAACCAACTTCCGCGCGAGCGGCAAGGACGATGCGATCGTGCTGAGCCCGCCGAAGCGGCTGACGCTCGAGCAGGCGATCGCGTACATCGACGACACCGAACTGGTCGAGGTGACGCCGAACTTCATCCGGCTGCGCAAGGTCCATCTCGACCCCAACGAGCGCAAGCGCGCCAGCCGCAAGGTCGCCAACGGCTGAACCAAAGACGTTTAACGATTGCCGTACTTTTCGTTAAATGCCTGATCTGTCATCGTCAGGTAAACTATGAATTCGATGAAGCCGAGAATTGAAGGAATAAAGGTCCAGAAAAATAGTAGGTAAAGGATACCCCAGCCGGGCCGGCCCAGATAGAATTTGTGAATACCGAAGGCGCCAAGAAAAAAAGCTAGAAGGGCAGCAGTCACCCTATTTTTCCCGTTAGGTGCTAATGACGACGAGATCGGCGTAGATATCGGGCTCTGCCTGACTCCGCACTTCGGGCAAATCTCGGCGCGCGCATCGATCGACTGCCCGCAGGCAAAACAAAATTTTTCAGACACATGGGCCCCCGCCGATTTCGTGACCAACGGTGTCGCAGGCGATGAAGCGAGTCAATCGCGGATCAGCTGTATTCAGAGCAACCTTTGGTTACGGCGGCGCGTTGAGTGCGCACGAAACCAGAGGGAGCAAATAGCATGGCCGAATACGAAACGGAGCGCGTCGAGGGTGTGACCGCCGACGGTCGTCCGATCGTCAGCACCGACCGCACCGTCGTGGTGCGCCGCACCAACAATATGGGCTGGCTGATCGCGCTCATCATCATCGTCGCCGCCGTGGTTGCGGCGTTTGCGTTCAAGCTGATCAATATCGACCAGTTGACCAGCGGCAGCCTGCCCAAGGTCGAAACCACCGGCGGCAGCCTGCCGAAGTTCCAGGTCGATACCGCCAAGCTCGACGTCGGCACCAAGGACACCACGGTCAAGGTCCCAACGGTGCAGACCGAGGACAAGACGGTGACGCTGCCGACGATCCATGTCGAAAAGGCGGACGCCGCGAAGAACTAGCCCGCGGTGCGGGGGCGGCGTAGGGATTGACGATGTCGTTCCCCGCCTCCCCCGCCATGGCGCGCGCGCTCGATGCGGCGCGCGCCGCCGGGGCGCGGGGCGAGGTTCCGGTCGGCGCGGTGATTACCGACGCCACCGGTTCGATCATTGCCGCTGCCGGCAACCGTACCCGCGAGCTTCACGACCCGAGCGCGCACGCGGAAATGCTGGCGATCCGCGCCGCGTGCGCCGCGCTCGGCAGCGAGCGGCTGGTCGGCTGCGACCTGCATGTCACGCTCGAGCCCTGCCCGATGTGCGCCGCCGCAATAGGTTTTGCGCGGCTGGCCCGGCTCTATTACGGGGCCAGCGACCCCAAGAGCGGCGGCGTCGAAAGCGGCCCGCGCATCTTCACCCACGCCACCTGCCATCACGCGCCGGAGACTTACCCCGGCATCGGCGAACGCGAGGCGGCGGCGCTGCTACGCGATTTCTTCGCCCGGCGGCGCTAGTCCGCGCGCCCGCAGCCAGTCGAGCATCGCGGCATTGACGCGCTCGGGAGCCTCCTGCTGCACCCAGTGCGACACCCCCGGCAGCCGCACCAGCGTGAAATCACGCACCAGCCCGGCATAGCCCTCGGTCAGCTCAAGGCCCAGGGCGGTGTCTTCCTCGCCCCAGATCATCAGCGTCGGCACCTCGATGACACCCGGCGGCTCGCGGCCGAGCGACGCCCAGTTGGCGCGGTAGTAATCGAGCATTGCGGTCATCGCGCCGGGGCGCAGCGCATTCGCGCGGTAGGGCGCGGTCACTTCGGGCGGAAAGGCGCTTTTGTCGACCGCCATCCCGGTAAACGCCTGCGCGATGCCGCGCGCGCCATTGGCGGTCAGCAACGCCTCGGGCAGCCACGGCAGCTGAAAGAACAGCGCGTACCATGACCGCCGCCGCTGCGCCCAGCTGTGGCCGAGGACGCGGCGCATGACCGACGGGTGCGGAACGTTCATCACCACCAGCGCGTCGAGCCGAACTTTCCGGATCGCCGCGGTCCACGCGATCAGCGCGCCCCAGTCGTGCGCAACGAGCAGCCGCCGCTTCGACCCCAGCGCCTCGAACAGCGCCTCGACATCGGCCACGAGATGATCGAGGTGATACGCCGATTGCGCCGCCGGGCGGCTGCTGTCGCCGTAGCCGCGCAAGTCGGGCGCGACCGCGCGCCAGCCGCTCGCCGCCAGCACCGGCAGCTGGAATCGCCACGAGAAACGGCTTTCGGGGAAGCCGTGCAGGCACAGCGCGACTGCATCGCCGTCGCCGCATTCGTCGACCGCGAACGTCTGCCTATTGGCAGCGATGTGCCGCGTCCTCATGCGTAATAGTTGAGCTTGAGACCCGGCCGCGGCCAGCGCACCTTTGCCAGCTTGCCGGTCGCCGACAGGCAGACCCATGCATCCATCATGTCGTCGCCGCCGAACACGATGTTGGTGGTCAGCAGATCGGGAAACGCGTGATCCTCCTGCGCGCCGGTTGCCGGATCGACCGCGCAAATGCCGGGCCGGTCGAGCAGGGTCGCGACGCAGACGTTGCCGTTCGCCTCGACGGCGAGCGAATCGAGCAGCACGCGCCCGGGGAAACTGGTCACAACGCGCCCCTGCGCCGCCGCCAGCGCCGACGGCGCAACGGTGCCCGGCCCGGTCACGTCGAACGCAATCAGCAACCGCTCATAGGTGAGCGCGGCATAAACCGTCTTGCCGTCGGGCGACAGGCCGACACCGTTCATGTTGGGACCGCGCGCTGCGCAGACGATGCTGCTGCCGTCGGCGTGCGCATAGAACAGCCCGCCATGATCGGTATGGTTCGGATGGTGCTTGCCAAGGTCGGTGAACCACATGCCGCCGTGCGCGTCGAACACGATGTCGTTCGGCCCCGACAGGGGTACACCGTCGCAGGTGTCGTACAGCCGCTCGACCTTACCGGTGGCGATGTCGATGCGTTCGATCCGGCCGCCGGCATAGTCCGCAGCCGCGCCGCCGGGGATCATCATGCCCATTTCGGCCCCGCTCCAGCCGAAGCCGCCGTTGTTGCAAAGATACAGCGCACCATCGGGGCCGACTGCAAGTCCGTTCGGACCGCCGCCCGGCGTTGCGACAGTCTCGGTCCGGCCATCGGGGCGGACGCGCGCGATTCGTCCGGCCTTGATTTCGACGACGATCACCGAACCGTCGAGCATCCACACCGGGCCCTCGGGGAAAGCCAGTCCTTCGGCCGCAATTTTCATGTCATTCATTATGTTTCTCTCCCAAGGTGTTCAGACAATTGAAACATGTCTGATTCTATTGTGCGCGCGGGTGTATTGGGCGAAGAATGCCGCACTTTGCTATGGCGCGGCAACCCGGCAACTGGGGGACTGAGACATGGATCTCACGCTTTTCGCATATGCAGTCGGCGCGCTTGTCGTCGGCCTGATGATCGGCTGGTGGTTCGCGGCGCGGCCGGCGGCAGCCTTGCTTGTCCAGCGCGACCTTGCGGTCGCCGACCTGGCCAAACTGCGCGACGCCGATATCATCAACCGGCTCAAGCTGACCGAGATCGAGGCCGACCGTCGCAATGACCGCGAGCGCTTGGGCGTGGTCGACCACCCCGAAACTGGCCGCGACGCGCTGGCGCTCAAGCTGGCGACAATCGAGGCGCAGCAGGCCGAGCGCGACCGCCAGTTCGAGGAGCGCAAGACCCAGCTCGAAACGCAGTTCGCCGCCGTTGCCGGACGCGCGCTCGAAACCGCGCAGGCGCAGTTTTTGCAGCGCGCCGACGAGCGGTTCGCGGCGCAGAAGGAGCTCAGCGAAACCGGCATGAAGGCGCTGCTCGCGCCGGTCGCCGAGACGCTGGTGCGATATGAAGCCAGCCTGACCGACATCGAGGCCAAGCGCAACGAAGCCTATGGCGGGCTGAAGGAACAGCTGGTCGCGGTCACCGCGGGGCAGCAGCGCGTTAGCGACGAAGCCTCGAAACTGGTGTCGGCGCTGCGGTCGAGCGGCAAGACCAGCGGCAGCTGGGGCGAGCAGCAGCTGCGCAACGTGCTCGAAATGGCGGGCCTGCGCGAAGGCATCGACTTCAACGTCCAGACCAGCATCGCGAGCGACACCGGCGCGAAACGCCCCGATGCGATCATCAACCTGCCCGGCGGGCGGCAGCTTATCATCGATTCGAAATGCTCGTTGAACGACTATCTGTCGGCGGGTGAGGCCGATACCGAGGATGCGCGGCGGGCAGCGTACAAGCGCCATGCCGCCGCCGTGCGCATCCACGCCAAGGGGTTGGGAGAAAAGGCCTATTGGAAGGATTTCGGTCAGTCGGCGGATTTCGTCGTGATGTTCCTGCCGGGCGAAAACTTCCTGTCGGCGGCGCTCGAGCATGACCTGTCGCTGTTCACCTGGGCGAGCGAGCAGCGCATCCTGCTCGCCGGGCCGACCAACCTGCTGGCGATCGCCAAGATCGTCGCGCTGACGTGGCAGCAGGACCAGCAATCGAAGGAATGGCGCGAAATCGGCAAGCTCGGGGCCGACCTCCACGCCGCGCTCGCGACGATGGCGGACCATGTCGCGGGCATCGGCAAGAACCTCGGGCAGGCGGTCGGCGCGTACAACAGCTTCGTCGGCAGCCTCGAAGGCAATGTCCTGCCCAAGGCGCGACGCTTCACCGAACTCGGCGTCGAGGAAGGCAAGAAGCCCGTCGCGCGGCTGGGCCAGGTCGATGCCGCGGTCCGCGTCACCAGCGCGCTCGAATTGCTGCCGCCGCCACGCGCCGAGGCAGCAGAATGAGCCGACGTCGCAAGCAGCCATCGTTTGCCAGCGCGATGGCGCCGCTTGCCCAGCACCGGCCGCACAAAACCGGCGGCTGAATACTAGCCCTCGACCTGCCGCAGCACCTCGTACAGCAGCACCGCCGTCGCTACCGCCACGTTCAGGCTGTCGGCCTTGCCGCGCATCGGCAGCTTTGCCAGCGCGTCGCATTGCGCTTCATAATCGGGCGGCAGGCCGGCCTGTTCGTTGCCCATCAGCACGAATACCGGCGCGGCATAGACGATGTGGCGAAAGTCGGTCGCGGTGTCGAGCGACGCGCCGATGACCTGCCCCGGCCCGCGCCGGACCCAATTAAAAAACGCTGCGCCATTGGTCTGTACCAGCGCTTGGGTGAACACTGCGCCCATCGAGGCGCGCACCGCTTCGACGCTGAACGGGTCGCAGCCGTCGTCGAGCAGGATGACGCCGCCCGCGCCGACGGCATCGCCGGTGCGCAGGATGGTGCCAAGGTTGCCGGGGTCCTTCAACGCCTGCGCGACGATCCAGATCGGCGCTAGGCTGCGATCGAGCCGGTCGAGCGGGGTCAGACGCTGGCGAAACACGCCGACCACCGCCTGCGGATTGTCCTTTTCGGTCAGCTTGTGGAGCATCGCGCGGTCGGTTTCGATCGCGTGCCCGCCTGCGGCCTCGGTAATCGCCACCAGCCGCTCGACCAGCGGATGCGCCGCGGCATCGTCGGCGAACACCAGCATTTCGGGAACCACCCCGGCCTCGACCGCTTCGGCAACGATGCGCAGCCCCTCGGCAAGGAACAGCCCCTCGCTGCGGCGGAACTTCTTTTCGCGCAGCGACCGGATGCGCTTGAGCGTCGGGTTGGCGGGGCTGGTCAGGCGTTCGACCACCTCAGATCACCGGCGTCATATAGCTGTGCCACATGAACACCGCGAGCGCGCCGCGGTGCGGGGCCCATGCTTCGGCGATCGCGCGCGTCGCCTTTTCGGTCGGTTTGGCGTCCAGCCCCATGATCCGCCCGACCTCGATCTGCACCGCAAGGTCGCCTGCCGGCCAGATATCGGTCCGGCCTTCGGAAAACAGCAGATAGATTTCCGCCGACCACCGCCCGATGCCCTTGACCGCAACCAGCGCGGCGATCGCCGCCTCATCGTCGGCGGGGAGTGCGTCGAAATCGAGCGCGCCGCTCGCGGTGGCAGTGGCAAGGCTGTGCATATAGCCGATCTTTTGCCGCGACAGCCCGCCGGCGCGCAGCTCCGCCTCCGACAGCGCCAGCCAGCGCGCCGGGTCGGCAACATCGCCGACGATCGCCTCGCACTTGGCCCAGATGCTGTCGGCGGCCTTGAACGACACCTGCTGCCCGACGATGGTGCGCAGCAACGTCACCATGCCGCGCCCCCGAATGCGTTCCTCCGGATAGCCCGCACGCGCCAGTGCTGCCGCAATCCGCGGTTCGCGCGCCGCAACGGCATCGAGCCCGGCCTTCAGCTGTGCGGCACTCAGGCCCATGGCCACTCCTTGATCCGGTCCCCGACCTTGTTCATAGGCAGCAAGCTTCCATCCGTCGACAGGAACCCCCGATGTCCAAGATCCTCGTCACCGACCGCGCCGGCCGTACCTCCACACTGACCGCCACCGCCGGCCATTCGGTCATGGAGATCATCCGCGACGGCGGTATCGACGAGTTGCTGGCCTTGTGCGGCGGCTGCTGCAGCTGCGCGACCTGCCATGTGGTCGTCGATGATGCGTGGATCGCCGCCGTCGGCCCGGCGAATACCGACGAGGGCGACCTGCTCGACAGCTCCGACCACCGCACGGCAAACAGCCGTTTGTCGTGCCAGATCGCCTTTACCGCGGCGCTCGACGGACTTGCAGTGACGATTGCACCCGAGGACTGACGTTAGCGGTGCCAAGCTGCTAGAAGCGTTCACATGCCGCTGACCTCGCTTCGCAACCAGACGTTCTTTGCCGACAAGAACCGCGCGTTCTGGATTCTTCAGGGCGGCGGCTGGACGGCGTATTTCGTGTTGCGCACGCTCGGCGGGCTGGCGAACCGCATGGGGCTGGCGTTCATCCTGCCGACGATCATCGTCACCGCGACGGGGTTTTCGCTGACGCTGCTGATGGCGGCCGCGTACCGCCGCACCATCGCGATGCGCCCGGTGTATATCTGGACGCTGACGCTGCTGCTGCTGGCGGTCGGTTCGGCGCTGTTTTCGGTGCTCGAAGTCTGGGCGCACGCGACCTTTTATGCGCCGGGGCTGCGGCCGCAGGGGATCGAGTTCTTCGGCGCGATCCTGCTCGATTCGTCGGTGCTCGCGGCGTGGACCGGGCTGTATTACGGCATCAACTATTACCTGCTGCTCGCGGCGCAGTCGGAGCGGATGCTCAAGGTGTCGGCGCAGGCGAACTCGGCGCAGCTCGAGATGCTGCGCTATCAGCTCAACCCGCATTTCCTGTTCAACACGCTCAATTCGATCTCGACGCTGGTGCTGCTGAAACAGACCGAGCGGGCCAATGCGATGCTGTCGCGGCTGTCGTCGTTCCTGCGCTACAGCCTGGTCGGCGAGCGCGAGGGGCTGGCGACCGTGGCGCAGGAGGCGGAGGCGCTCAAGCTGTACCTCGACATCGAGCGCACGCGCTTCGAGGAGCGGCTGCGGACGCGCTTCGACATCGCCCCCGATGCGATGGCCGGGCGGCTGCCGTCGCTGCTGCTCCAGCCGATCGTCGAGAATGCGATCAAATATGCCGTTACCCCACAGGAAGACGGCGCCGACATCCATATCGACGCCCGGCGGATGGGCGACCGACTGGTGATTACCGTCGCCGATACTGGCCCCGGCCCGTCGGGCACGTTGCAAGGCGAGGAACAACTGCCTACATCGGGAACAGGCGTGGGCCTGCCCAACATCCGTGACCGGCTGGTGCAGGCGTATGGCGACGATCATCGGTTTGAACTTGAGCATAATCATCCGCATGGCATGATCGTGCTCATCGATATTCCGTTCCAGACGTTCGAAGGCAAGTCGAACGATGGACCCGCGGGGGTGCAGAGCAACCTGGCGGCCTAGGCTTCGGCTGGCCCGCCCGAGGAACCGGCACTATGACGATACGCACCATCCTGGTCGACGACGAACGCCTCGCCATTCAGGGGCTCGAGCTGCGGCTGGCGGCTTTCGACGACGTCGAGATCATCGAACGCTGCGTCAACGGACGCGAGGCGGTTCGCGCCATCAAGACACTCAAGCCCGACCTCGTCTTCCTCGACATCCAGATGCCGAGCTTCGACGGATTTTCGGTGATCAGCGGCCTCGCCGAAGTCGAGCCACCGCTGTTCGTGTTTGTCACCGCCTATATCGAACACGCGCTGAAGGCCTTCGAAGCGCATGCGGTCGACTATCTGATGAAGCCGGTCGAGGAGGACCGGCTGGCAGCGACGATCGAGCGCGTGCGGCTGCGGCTGACCGAAAAGCGCAGCTGCGAGGAAAGCGGGCGGTTGAAGGAAATCCTCGCCGAGGTGGCCCCCGAGGCGATGCCCGAGACGAACGGCAATGACACCCCCGCCGCCAACCGCTTCGAACGCGTCATCAACATCAAGGACCGCGGGCAGATCTTCCGCGTCGAGGTCGACGACATCGAGCGCATCGATGCCGCGGGCGACTACATGTGCATTTACACCGCCGACCAGACGCTGATCCTGCGCGAGACGATGAAGGATCTTGAAAAGCGCCTCGACCCGCGCCGTTTCCAGCGCATCCACCGCTCGACGATCGTCAACCTCGACAACGTCAAATCGGTCAAGCCGCATACCAACGGCGAATGTTTCCTCGTGCTCGGCTCGGGCACGCAGGTCAAAGTCAGCCGCAGCTACCGCGACGTGGTGGCGCGGTTTCTCTAGTCGTCGGTGCCGCGAAAGCGCGAATGACGAAGCGGCGCGGATGTGACATCAGGCAGGCGACATGCCGCCTGATTCCCACCCGAATTTCACCCAGCTCTGGCTGCGCATCGGGCTGCTCAGTTTCGGCGGGCCGGCGGGGCAGATTGCGCTGATCCACCGCGAAGTGGTCGAGCGGCGCGGCTGGATCGACGACGACGCCTTCCTGCGCGCGCTCAACTTTTGCATGCTGCTGCCGGGGCCCGAGGCGCAGCAGCTCAGCGTCTGGTGCGGCTGGCGGCTGCGCGGCGTGCGCGGCGGTGTCATTGCGGGCAGCCTGTTCGTGCTGCCGGGCGCGCTGGTGATGGCGCTGCTGACGGCGGGATATTTGGCATTCGGCACGCAGCCGCTGGTCATCGCGGGGTTTCGCGGCATTCAGGCGGTCGTCGTCGCCGTCGTCGCGCAGGCGCTGTGGCGGATCGCGCGGCGCGCGCTGCATGGGGGCCGGGCATGGGCGCTCGCGGCGGCGGCGTTTGCGGCGCTGTGGCTGCTCGATGCGCCGTTCCCGCTGGTCGTGCTGATCGCCGGGGCAATCGGCTGGGCCGGGCGCAGCGCCGATGCGCCGCCGCCAGCCGCCACCGATACCGCGAGTTGGCGGCGGTCGGCGCTGGTCGCGGCAGGCTGGGCATTGCTGTGGAGCGCGCCGGTCGCTGGCTGCGCGCTGTGGCTGGGGCCCGGCCATCCGCTGACGCTGCTCGGCGGCTTTTTCATGCGCGTCGCGGCGTTCAGCTTTGGCGGTGCCTATGCCGCGCTGGCATATGTGGCGCAGGCCGCCGTCGGCGCGTGGCACTGGCTGACACCGGCTGCGATGCTCGACGGGCTGGGGCTGGCCGAAACCACGCCGGGGCCGCTGGTGCTGGTGTTCCAGTTCGTTGGCGGCGTCGCCGGGCATGGCCTTGCCGGGCCGTGGCCGAGCGCGTGGATCGGCACCGCGCTCGGCATGGCGCTGGTGGTGTGGGTGATGTTCGTGCCGTCGTTCCTGTGGGTGTTCGCGCTCGCCCCGCACCTCGACCGGTTGAGCACGCGTCCCGGCCCGTCGCGCGCGCTGGCGGCGATCACCGCGAGCATCGTCGGCGTGATGGCGAACCTTGCGCTGTGGTTCGCGCTGCACGTGCTGTTCCAGCGTGTCGAGGCGCGGCACTGGGGGCCGCTGCGACTGTGGGTGCCGTCGGGCGGCATCGATGTTGCGGCGGCGATCCTTGCGGCGGCGGCGCTGCTGCTGCTGACCCGGACCCGGCTCGGCCTCGCGGGGGTGCTTGCGCTGGGGACGGCCGCCGGCGTGGCGCTGCAGCTGGCAAGCACCGGTTAAGGCGCAATCGCATTAAGTGCGCTGAGCCCGGCTTCGGGCTTGCCCTGCAAGGAGTAGACCATGCGTACCTATTTTGTCGCGGCGCTGACGCTGGCGGCGCTCGCCATGCCAGCGGTGGCCCCGGCGCAAGAACACGACCGCCGTGACGGCGGCTATGAGCACCGCGACGGCGATCACCGTGAGGGGGACCACCGTGACGGGGACCACCGGGACGGCGATCACCGGGATTGGGATCACCGCGACCACCGCGACGGTGACCACCGCAACTGGGACCGCCGCGACGGCGATCACCGCGACGGCGAGCGGTACCGCAATGAACGCCGCGAGGACCGGTTCGAGGCCGGGCGCTATTACGCCCCACGCGGCTATGCCTATCGCAGCTGGGCGGTCGGATCGATCTTCCCGCGCTCCTATTATGAGCAGCGGTACTGGATCGCCGATCCGTTCGCCTATCGCCTGCCGCCGGTGCCGTATCGCGGCGTGCGCTGGGTTCGCTATGGTTCTGATGCCGTGTTGATCCGCTTCCGCGACGGCGCGGTGCTGCAGGTTGTTCCCAACCGCTTCTACTAAGCGGCGACCGCCGTCAGCAGATAGTTGACCGAAACATCGCGGCCGAGGGCAATGCCTGCCCCCGGCCGCCATGTCAGCCCGGTGGAATCGGTGACGCGCAGCCCGGCCGTGCCAAGCTCGGCGGTCAGTTCATCGGGCGTCACGAACTGCTGCCAGTCGTGCGCGCCGCGCGGGATCGTGCGTAGCACGCGCTCCGCGCCGACGATCAGCGTGGCATACGACAGCGGCGTGCGATTGGGCGTCGACACGATCAGCAGCCCGCCGGGGGCGAGCAGCGTCGCAAGGCTGGCGAGGAAGCTGGCGCGGTCGGCGACATGCTCGATGACTTCGAGGCAGGTGATCAGGTCGAACCGCGCCGCCTCGGCGGCAAGCGCCTCGACCGCGCCGCAGCGATAGTCGATGCCCAGCCCGTCGCCGTGCAATGTCGCCACCGCGATATTGTCCGCCGCCGCGTCGAGCCCGGTGACGGTCGCCCCCATCCGCGCCAGCGGCTCGGTGACCAGCCCGGCTCCGCAGCCGACATCGAGCGCGCGCAGCCCGGCGAGCGCGTGGCGGTCGCTGGCGGCGCGCGCGAAATGCGTCACCGCGTGCGTGCGGATATACCCCAGCCGCACCGGGTTAATCCGGTGCAGCATCGCCGAACTGCCGTGCGGGTTCCACCAGTCGGCGGCCAGCTTGCCGAAGAACGCGGCCTCGGCCGGATTGATACTGGGCGCGCTGGCCATGGTGTCCCTCGTCGCGGCGTTCGGTTGCCTAATGCGCGCCATGTTTCTATCACCGCGCCACACACCGCAACCCAGCGCAGTGCCACAGTTAGGATTCGATAGCGCCGCATGGCTCGCATCGTCATGAAATTCGGCGGCACCTCGATGGCCGGGACCGAACGCATTCGCGGCGTCGCAGCGCGCGTCAAGGCCGAGGTCGCGCGTGGCAACGAGGTCGCGGTCGTCGTCTCGGCAATGGCGGGCGAGACCGATCGGCTGGTCGGGTTTTGCCGCGAAGCGTCGCCGCTTGCCGATGCGCGCGAATATGACGTCGTCGTCGCCAGCGGCGAACAGGTCACCGCCGGGCTGCTGGCGATCGCGCTGCAGGCGGCCGGGGTTCCCGCGCGGTCATGGCTCGGCTGGCAGCTGCCGGTACGGACGTCGGACGCGCACAGCTCGGCGCGCATTCAGGATATCGACACCAGCGAAGTGCGCGCCGCGATGGCCAGCGGCAGCGTCGCGGTAATGCCGGGGTTTCAGGGCATCGGCTTCGACGGTCGCGTCACCACGCTGGGGCGCGGCGGCTCGGATACCAGTGCGGTGGCGCTTGCGGCCGCGCTCAAGGCCGACCGTTGCGATATCTATACCGATGTCGACGGCGTCTATACCACCGATCCGCGGATTGTTCCCAAGGCGCGCAAACTGACGCAGATCACCTATGAAGAAATGCTCGAACTCGCGAGCGTCGGAGCCAAGGTGTTGCAAACGCGATCGGTCGAGCTTGCGATGAAGGAAAAAGTGCGCGTTCAGGTGCTATCGTCGTTCAACGATACGCCGGGGACGATGGTGGTCGATGAGGATGAAATCGTGGAACAGGAATTGATCGCCGGCGTCGCCTATAACCGCAACGAAGCCAAAATCACGGTGGCGGGCGTGCCCGACCGCCCGGGCATCGTCGCGGCGATCTTCGGGCCGCTGGCCGATGCCAACGTCAACGTCGACATGATCGTCCAGAACATCGCCTATGTCGCGGGCACCACCGACGTCACCTTTACCGTGCCGCGCACCGAACTGGCGTTGAGCCAGGACGTGCTGGCGCGGATGAAGGACAGCATCGGCTATGCCAAGATCCTGTCGGACGATGCGGTCGCGAAGATTTCGGTGGTCGGCGTCGGCATGCGCAGCCACGCCGGCGTCGCCGTCACGATGTTCCGCGCGCTCGCCGACCGCGGCATCAACATTCAGGCGATCACCACGTCCGAGATCAAGGTCAGCGTGCTGATCGCCGAGGAATATACCGAACTCGCGGTGCGCGTGCTGCACACCGCCTATGGATTGGATGCGGCATGACGCGGCTCGACCAGTTGTGGGCGCGCGGCACCGCGTTCCTCGGCACGCCGACCGCGATCATGGCGGGCGCGATGACGTGGGTCAGCGAGCGGCATCTGGTGTCGGCGATCAGCAACGCCGGCGGCTTCGGCGTGATCGCGTGCGGATCGATGACGCCCGCCCTGCTCGATGCCGAGATCGCCGCGACCCGCGCGCTGACCGACAAACCGTTCGGCGTCAATCTGATCACGCTGCACCCGCTGATGAGCGAGCTGATCGCGGTGTGCGCCAACCACCGGGTCGGGCATGTCGTGCTCGCGGGGGGCCTGCCGCCGGGCGGCGCGATCGAGGCGATCAAGGCGAGCGGGGCCAAGCTGATGTGCTTTGCACCGGTGCCCGCGATCGCCAAAAAGCTCGTCCGCGCCGGCGTCGATGCGCTGGTCATCGAAGGGTCGGAGGCCGGTGGCCACATCGGCCCGGTATCGACCAGTGTGCTCGCGCAGGAAATCCTGCCGGTGATCGACGCGGTCCCGGTGTTCGTCGCGGGCGGCATCGGGCGCGGGTCGGCGATTGCCGCCTATCTTGAAATGGGGGCCAGCGGCGTCCAGCTCGGCACGCGCTTTGCCGCCGCCACCGAAAGCGTCGCGCACGCCAATTTCAAGCGCGCCTTTATCCGCGCCAACGCGCGCGACGCGGTGTCGAGCGTCCAGATCGATCCGCGGCTGCCGGTGATTCCGGTGCGCGCGCTGAAGAATGCCGGGTCGGACGCGTTCAACGCCAAGCAGCGCGAAGTCGCCGCGCGTGTCGATGCCGGGCTGATCGAACTTGCCGCGGGGCAGCTCGAGATCGAACATTACTGGGCGGGGGCGCTGCGCCGCGCGGTGGTCGAGGGCGATGTCGACACCGGCTCGCTGATGGCGGGGCAATCGGTCGGCATGGTCACCGCCGAACTGCCGGTGGCGACGATCATCGCCGAACTGGTCGCCGAGGCCGAGGCCGCACTGTCGGCGCGCGCTGCCTGATGGCGTCGGTGTCGCCTTCGCGGATCATCCTGCGCCGCCTGCACGACGTGATGGCGTCGAAAACCAACGCGCAGGCGAAATTGAATCAGGTCGTCGGCGTCATCGCCGAACAGCTGCATTCCGAAGTCTGCTCGGTCTATCTGCTGCGCGACGGCGTGCTCGAGCTGTTTGCCACCAAGGGGCTGGCGCAGTCGGCGGTGCATGTGACGCGGCTGGCGCCCGGCGAAGGGCTGGTCGGCACGATCGCGGCGACGCGCGAGCCGCTCAACCTTGCCGAGGCGCGCGCGCACCCCGACTTCGCCTATAAGCCCGAGACCGGCGAGGACATTTTCCACAGCTTCGCCGGGGTGCCGATCGTGCGCCGCGAGGCATCGGTCGGCGTGCTCTGCGTCCAGCATACCGACCCGCGCGACTATGCCGAAGTCGAGATCGAGGTGCTGCAGACCGTCGCGATGGTGCTCGCCGAGCTGATCGCCGGTGCCGGGCTGATCGACGATGCGCAGGTCGCCGCAGCGCGCAGCGCGGCCAGCGGCGCGGTGCGGCTGACCGGGCTCAAGCTGGTCGACGGGCTGGCGCAGGGCCATGCCGTGCTGCACCAGCCGCGCGTCGTCATCGAACATACCGTCGCCGACGACATCGAAGTCGAACGCGCGCGCGTCTATGGCGCGTTCATCAAGATGCGCGAGCAAATCGACGGCATGATGAACCAGGTCGAGTTTCTCGGCGGCGGCGACCATGACGATGTGCTCGAGGCGTACAAGATGTTCGCCTATGACGAGGGCTGGTCGCGCCGCATCAACGAGGCGATCGATTCGGGGCTGACCGCCGAGGCGGCGATCGACCGGGTGCAGCAGCGCACGCGCGCGCGGATGCGCTCGATCGCCGATCCGTATCTGCGCGAGCGGCTGACCGACCTCGACGATCTGAGCAACCGGCTGATCCGCATCGTGTCGGGGCAGCTGGGTACCGCCGCACAATCGGGGCTTCGTGCCGATGCGATCCTGCTGGCGCGCAACCTCGGCCCGGCCGAACTGCTCGAATATGACGCGCGCTTCCTCAAGGGCGTGGTGCTCGAGGAAGGCTCGCTGACCGCGCATGTCACGATCGTGGCGCGCGCGATGGGCATTCCGGTGCTGGGCCGCGTCCGCGACCTGCGCACGACGATCGCCGACGGCGACGAACTGGTGCTCGATGCCGGAAACGGCGCGCTGTTCGTGCGGCCGACCGCAACGATGGTCAAATCCTTTGCCGCCGCGACCGCGCTCAAGGCGAAGCGGCAGGCGGGCTATGCCGCGCTCCGCGACCTTCCGGCAGTGACGCGTGACGGGGTTCGCGTCGCGCTGATGATGAACGCCGGGCTGAAAACCGACGCCGCCGCGCTCGAACAGACCAACGCCGATGGCATCGGGCTGTTTCGCACCGAGTTCCAGTTTCTGGTGTCGGCGACGCTGCCCCGGCGGCAAAGCCAGACCGCGCTGTACAAGGCGGTGCTCGATGCCGCCGATCAGCGCCCGGTGGTGTTCCGCACCGTCGACATAGGTGGCGACAAGTCGGTGCCCTATATGCACGACGACGAAGCCGAGGATGAAAACCCGGCGATGGGCTGGCGCGCGCTGCGCCTCGCGCTCGGCCGCAAAGGCTTGATGAAAGTCCAGGCGCGCGCGCTGCTCGAGGCCGCCGCCGGGCGCACGCTCCATGTGATGTTCCCGATGGTGTCCGAGCCATGGGAGTTCGACGCGGCGAAAGCGCTCGTCGAGGAACAGCGCGCGTGGATGGTTCGGCACGGTCGGCCGCTGCCCGCCACCGTGCGCTACGGAGCGATGCTCGAGGTGCCGGCGCTCGCCGAAGTTCTCGACGTACTGCTCCCAAGCGTCGATTTCATCTCGATCGGCACCAACGACCTGACGCAGTTCCTGTTCGCCGCCGACCGCGCCAACCCACGCCTTGCCGACCGGTATGACTGGCTGTCACCTGCCATCCTGCGTTTCCTGCGCCGCGTCGTGCGTGCCTGCATCGCTGCCGACGTGCCGGTGACGGTGTGCGGCGAGATGGGCGGACGGCCGTTGGAGGCGCTGGCGCTGCTCGCGCTCGGCATCGACCGGCTGTCGATTACCCCCGCCGCGATCCTGCCGGTCAAGGCGCTGGTTCGCACCGTCGACCTCGCGCCGCTGCGGACCGCGATGACCGGCTGGCTCGACGCGCCGGGAACCGATGTGCGCACCGCGCTGACCGCCGCGCTGACCGCGCAGGGTGTAACGCTGGAATAGGCGGGGGCTTGCGAGGAACAGGGCTGCCAAAATGCCGCGTGCCAGAATTCTCATTAGTGCCTGCCTTATCGGCGAGCCGGTCCGCTATGATGGCAGGGCCCGAACCCTGGCGCAGTCGATCATCGCAGAGTGGCAGGCCGCCGGGCGTTTGGTGCCGATTTGCCCCGAGCTCGTGGCAGGGCTGGGCGTGCCCAGGCCAGCAGCTGAAATCAGCAACCACCAAACGGGAAGCGATGTCTTAGCGGGTGCTGCGCGCGTGGTTACCGAAGGCGGAATTGACGTCACCGAGCTTTATATGGTCGGCGCTGCCGCCGCTGTAGCTGCAGCGCGCGCAGGTGGCTGCGGTTTTGCGCTGCTGGCCGACGGGAGTCCGTCCTGCGGAAGCAGTTTTATTTATGACGGGAGCTTTGGTCGCCATCGACACCTCGGCATAGGTGTCACCACGGCCCTGCTCCGCGCCAATGGCATCAGGGTCTTTGCGGATTCCGACGTTGATGCGCTGGCTGCCGCTGTGAAGTGATGCACCGACTTACGGGGACTAGAAACATCGAATGATGAACTTGCATTCCTTGAACCGTTATGGTACATAACGCCTATGAGGTATTTTTGGCGGCGCACCGATCCTACGAATGCGGGCATGACGGTCGGGAAATGTAACGCGCCTCACACGCCGACCAGCCGAAACCGGCTAACACGACTGACACACCATGACACAAGTTTTGCTGGGACGTGTCACGCCGATCGAATCGGCCGCGCAAGCCGCGCACGCACGGATAATCGCGGAATTCGTCCGATTTACGCGATATTTTACGCCGGAAACACCTTTTTCCACGCCGTTACCGCGACGCTGGCGAACAGCCCGGCAAGTGCATAGGGGTCGGCGGCGGCGAACTGGATGGCGGCCTTGCGGTCGGCGCAATCGAGGATGAGCAGCGACCCCATCGGCGTGCCGTCGAGGCCGAGCAGCGGGCCGGCGACGAGCAGCCGCTCGCCGGCGGTCCCGACATGCGCCAGATGGTCGGCGCGAGTCGCGGCACGCAGGGTCGCGCTTTCGGGCTTGTCGATGCAGTGGATCGCGAAATAAGGCATGTCGCGCAGGTCCTGTTCCATACAGGCGGGTGGCCTGCCGTCCACTGTGTGTAGGGCGTCGATCCCAACGACGAAAGATGCCGGGTGCACAAGGCGATAGAATTTATTGGCGGGCTGGCGGTACTTGCCGCGTTGAGCAGCGGCGGCGCGCTGGTCGCGGGCCGCACCGGGATCGCGGTGCCGGGCCCGGTGATCGGCATGCTGGTGTACACCGCGCTGCTGCTCGGCACGACCTGGCTCGACTGGACACTCGGCGCGGCTCGGCTGGTGGCCAGCCTGATCGGGGCGCTGCTGGTGGCACCGCTGGTCGGCGTGGCATTGTTCGGCGACGTTGCGGCGCGCGGCGGCGTGCGGCTTGCGGTGCTGCTGGTGGCGAGCACCGCGTTGACCGCGCTGGCAACCGCGTGGCTGTTTCGCGCCGCCGGCGGCAAAGCATGACGCTGCTGCCGACCGCCGCCGTGACGATCGGGGTACCGTTGCTGTTCATCGCGGTTCGGCGCGCCACGGCGCTGGTCGGGTCGCCGCCGTATATGAGCCCGGTGCTGATTGCCGCGCTGCTGGTCGCCGCAGCATGCTGGCGCGCGCCGCTCGACATCGCGGCATTCGAACGGCTCGCCGCGCCGCTGCGCTGGTCGCTGGGTCCGGCGATCGTCGCGCTGGGTGCGGTGGTGCACGCCAGCCGTGTGCAACTGCGCGCGCAGCTCGGCGCGCTGCTGATCGCGGTCCTCGGGGGCACGCTGGTCGGTATTGCCAGCGCCGTCGGCATGGCATGGGCGTTCGGGCTCGAACCGATGCTGCGCGACGCGCTGGTCACCAAGACGGTGACGACGCCGTTCGCAATCCTTATCCAGACGCGCGCGGGTGGCCCGGTCGGACTGGCGGCGGCGCTCGCGGTGTTCACCGGCGTGGTCGGCGCGGTGACGGTACCACCGCTGCTGCGCGCGCTGCGCATCACCGGATCGGCCGCGACCGGACTTGCCGTCGGGGTCTCGTCGCATATCGTCGGCACCGATGCGATCCAGCGCCGCGACCCGCGCGCCGCTGCCTTCGCCGGCGGTGCGACAGTGCTCGCCGGGGTCACGGCGGCAGTGGTCGTACCGCTGATCTGGCAGTGGTTGAAGCACCGCAGCGGTTGACGGCGCGGGGTCCAGCCGCTATGTGCCTCGCCTTTCCGGAAATGCTTTCCGTGCTTCGAAGGACGTAAACGATGTCGCGCGTGTGCGAACTGACCGCCAAGGGTCGCCAGGTCGGAAACAATGTTTCCCATGCCAACAACAAGACCAAGCGGGTGTTCCTGCCCAATCTGCAGAATGTCACGCTGATGTCCGACGTGCTCGGGCGTTCGGTCAAGCTGCGCGTGTCGATGAACGGGCTGCGCTCGGTCGAGCATGTCGGCGGCCTCGACAACTGGCTGATCAAGACCAAGGCCGAAAAGCTCAGCGACCGCGCCGTCAAGCTCAAGCGCGAGATCAAGAAGAAGATCGCGGCCGAAGCCGCGGTCACCGCTGCCCCCGCCGCCTGAGGCCGGGTTCCAAATCGAACGGCGGCCGGGTCATCCCCGGCCGTTGTCGTTTCGGGACCATTGCGCGGCACCCCAGCACCTGACACACTTCGGTCGGCAGTCTGGGGAGATGCGCCTTGCGCCACGCCGCACCGTTGTTGATCGTTGCCCTTATCGCCGCGTCCGCCGCTGCGCGCGAGCCTGCGCAAGTCATCATGCCGACCGATCCCGCCGCGTTGGCCGCGCAGCAGCAGTTCGGCTATGCCGATGCCGTCGTTTCAGGCGACATGGTTTATCTGTCGGGCGTTATCGCTGCACCCAAGGCTGGCGAGTCGAGCTTCGTCCCGGCCTATGAACGCGCCTTCGCCCAGATCGGGACGATCCTGCAGCGCGCCGGTGCCAGCTGGGACGATGTCGTCGAGATGACCACCTTCCACACCGACCTTATTGCGCAGGTCGGCGCGATCAGCACGGTCAAGAACCGCTATGTCCGTGCGCCGTTCCCGGCGTGGACGGCGATCGGCGTGTCGCGACTGTACGAGGACACCGGCATCACCGAGATCAAGGTCATCGCGCGCCGCAAGGCTGCCCGCTGACAACGACGCGCCCTGCCGCCGCCGCCGACCGCCCGCGTATCGCGGCGGTGCTCGCCAGCGCGTTCGCCAACGACCCGGCGCTCAGCCACGTCTTTCCCGACCGCGCCGCGCGGACCGCGCGGCTGCCGCGCTTTTTCGACCTGATCCTGCGGAGCGAGGCCGATCCGGCGCTGACCGACATTGCCGGAGACAATGCAGCCGCCGCGGTCTGGCGTCCGCCGGGCGCGTGGCAGACATCGACCGCTACGATGCTGCGGCTCGCGTTGCCGCTGCTGGCGACATTCGGCACGGCGCTGCCACGCGCGCTGCGGCTGCAGGGGCTGCTCGAGGCGCATCACCCAGCGACGCCGCACTGGTACCTTGAATTCCTCGGCACCGACGCCGCACGGCAGGGCCAAGGCTTTGGGGGAGCGGCCGCCCGCGCCCGGCTGGCGCGCTGCGATGCCGAACGCATGCCCGCCGCGCTCGAAACCGCGACCGAGCGCAATCTTGGGCTGTACACGGCGCTGGGGTTTGTCGTGACGCATCAGTTCGATGTGCCAAACGGCCCGCATTTCTGGTGTATGTGGCGCGAACCGCGCTAGTCGCGTGACAACGGCGCGGCTAAGACTGCCGCGATGCCCAGCCCCGACGCGATCCTGTTCGACACTTTCGGCTATCCTGCCTTTCGCCCGCACCAGGAAGGCATCGTCCGCGACCTGTGCGAAGGCCGCGACGTGCTGGCGATCATGCCGACAGGCGCGGGCAAATCGATCTGTTTTCAAGTGCCGGCGATCTATCGCCCCGGCTGCGCCATCGTCGTGTCGCCATTGATCGCGCTGATGCACGATCAGGTGCGCGCGCTGACCGCTAACGGCGTGCGTGCCGCAACGCTCAACAGCCAGTCGGGCGACAGTGCGCACACCATCGAGGCGCTGCGCAACGGCGAGATCGACCTGCTGTATGTCTCGCCCGAACGCGCCGCGCAGCCGGGGTTCCGTCAGCTCATCAGCCGCATCGAGATCGCGCTGATCGCAATCGACGAAGCGCATTGCGTCAGCCAGTGGGGACATGATTTCCGTCCCGAATACCGCCAGTTGCGCAGCCTGTGCGACCTGCTTCCCGGTGTGCCGCGCATTGCGCTGACCGCAACGGCAGACGTCGCAACGCGCGCCGATATCCTGACGCAGCTTGGTATTGCGCCCGATCGCATGGTGCTCGCCGGGTTCGACCGACCGAATATCCGCTACGAAATCGTCGCCAAGACCGAGCCGCGCCGCCAGCTTCGCGACTTTCTCGACACGCATCCCAAACAATGCGGCATCATTTATGCCCCGACGCGCGCCGCGACCGAGCAGACTGCCGACTGGCTGAGCAGCCAGGGCATCAACGCGCTTGCCTATCACGGCGGCATGGAGGCGGGCGTGCGCGCCGCCAATCAGGAACGCTTCGTCACCGCCGACGACATGGTAATGGTCGCAACGATCGCGTTCGGCATGGGTATCGACAAGCCCGACGTGCGCTTCGTGGCGCACCTTGGCCTGCCGAAATCGATCGAGGCCTATTATCAGGAGACCGGGCGCGCCGGGCGCGACGGCGATCCAGCGGTCGCGCATCTGCTGTACGGGGCCGATGACATCGCGCGCCAGCGCGGCTTCATCGACGGCAGCGACGCCGGCCCCGAGCGCCAAGCGGCCGAACTGACGCGCCTTAACGCCCTGCTGAGTTTTTGCGAGACCAGCCGCTGCCGACGGATTCCGCTGCTGACCTATTTCGGCGAGCCCGAGCCCGCGCCGTGCGGAAATTGCGACAATTGCCTGTCGCCGCCCAAATTACGCGACGCGACGATCGCCGCCCAGATGCTGCTGTCGGCGGTCAAGCGAACGGGCGAGCGGTTCGGGGTCGGGCATCTGATCGATGTCCTGCACGGGCGGGGCAGCGAGCGCACCGCAAAGTTTGGCCACGACAAGCTTTCGGTGTTCGGCATCGGCAAGGATCTCGGCAAGCCGCAATGGGAGGCCGTCGTCCGGCAGTTGATGACCGCCGAAGCGTTGCAACGCGGCGAGCATCAGGGCCTCGAATTCGGACCGCGCGCGGTCGATTATCTCAAGGGTCGCGCCAGTCTCGAGATCCGCGACGATCCGGCCCCCGAGCGGCGGCGGACCGGGCGTACGCAAGGGGTTACTCCGACCGCCGACGAACCGTTGTTCGACGCGCTGCGCACGCTTCGACGGCAGTTGGCGAGCGCGCAAGGCATGCCGCCCTATGTGATTTTTCACGATGCCACGCTGCGTGCAATGGCGGCCGAGCGTCCCACGAGTTTGGAAGCGCTCGGCCAGATCAGCGGCGTCGGCGCACGCAAGCTCGAGGCTTACGGCACCGACTTCCTGCAGGTGATCCGCACGGCCTAGCAGCCGCGGCTGTCGCGCTCGATCGCTGTTCCCGCTACCGCGCCGATGCCGGCACCAAGCACCGTCGCCAAGCCGCGGTCGCGGCGCGACCCCGCTGCGTTACCGATCAACCCGCCGGTGACCGCCCCTAGCACCGTGCCGGTGCCGGTATTGCACCGATACCCATAGCCGTAGCGCACCGGATAACCACCGCCGTAGCCATAATAGACCGGTCGTGGACGGTAATACACTGGCGGCGCAGCGTAATAGTAGGACTGCTCGTAAACCGGATAGTTGTAATAGCCTCCGCCATAATAGGCCGGCCGCCCGTAATAACCGCCATAATAAGCGGGGCGGCCGTAATATCCGCGATGTTCCCAGCGTTCATGGTCTGAGCGCTCGTGATCACGGTAGCGATCACCGTCGCCGCGCCAGTCGCCGTGATAACCACCGCGCCGATCGCCATCATGGTCGCGCCAGCCATCGGCCAGCGTCGGCGTTGCCAGCGTCGCGG
Organism: Sphingomonadales bacterium; assembly: GCA_038225475.1. GTDB lineage: Bacteria > Pseudomonadota > Alphaproteobacteria > Sphingomonadales > Sphingomonadaceae > Polymorphobacter_B. The sequence goes on along the minus strand of JBBRRA010000010.1, from coordinate 35,938 downwards.
CGAGGCTCAGCGCAATAATCAGCTCACGCATAATTTCGACTCCCTTCGTTGACGAGGCCAATGTGCCAAGACCGCAGTGAACTACTTCTGAACGACGACCGGTCATCGGCCAGTCATCCTCGCGACGCTTTAAGGAACTGCGATCACTCGCGTTCGTTACACCTCCGCGTTTCAATCAAGGATTATCTAATGCGTTTCATCACTCCCTTGCTGGCCGCCACGATCGCTATAGCGGCAATGCCCGCCAGCGCCTGGGTCGACAGTCACGGCGTTCACCACCGCGACCGCTACAGCCATTCCCGCTCGTCTTATGACCAGTGCCGGGCCGACAAGCGTCGCGCCGGCAATCGCGGCACGGTAATCGGCGCGGTCGGCGGCGGCGCCGGGACGGCACTGCTGGGCGGCGGCGTCGGCGGATCGCTGCTGGGTGCCGGCGTCGGCGCGCTGGCGGGCAATGTGATCGGACGCGGCCAGCATCGCGGCTGCTGATTTGGCTGCCCGCTCCCGGCAACCGGGGGCGGGCTGACTATTTACCGCCGTGTCGCCTTTGCGGCCTTTGCGTCTTCCTCGAACAGCTGCGCCAGCTGGTCGATGATCGTGCCTCCGAGTTGCTCGGCATCCATGATCGTCACCGCGCGCTCATAGTAACGCGTGACGTCATGGCCGATCCCGACCGCGATCAGCTCGACCGGTGAACGCGTCTCGATCCATTTGATCACCTGGCGCAGATGGCGTTCGAGATAATTGCCGGTATTGACCGATAGCGTCGAATCGTCGACCGGCGCGCCGTCCGAGATGACCATCAGGATGCGGCGATCTTCGCTGCGCGCAAGGAGTCGCTGGTGCGCCCAAAGCAGCGCCTCGCCGTCGATATTTTCCTTGAGCAGACCCTCGCGCATCATCAGCCCAAGGTTCTTCCGCGCCCGCCGCCACGGCGCATCGGCAGGTTTGTAGATGATATGGCGAAGGTCGTTCAACCGGCCGGGCTTCGCCGGACGGCTTTCCGCCAGCCATTTTTCACGGCTCTGGCCGCCCTTCCACGCCCGCGTGGTGAAGCCCAGGATTTCGGTCTTGACCGCACAGCGTTCAAGCGTCCGTGCCAGAATATCCGCGCAGATCGCCGCAATCGAGATCGGCCGTCCGCGCATCGACCCGCTGTTGTCGATCAGCAGCGTCACCACGGTATCGCGGAACTTGGTATCGCGCTCGACCTTATAGCTCAGCGCATGCGCCGGCGACGTCACGACGCGCACCAGTCGCGCTGGATCGAGCAGCCCCTCTTCCTGATCGAAATCCCATGCCCGGTTCTGCTGGGCGAGCAGCCGCCGCTGCAACCGGTTGGCGAGCTTGGTCACTGCCCCCTGCAGATGCAGCAGCTGTTGATCAAGATAGCCGCGCAGCCGTGTCAGCTCCTCGGGGTCGCAAAGTTCCTCGGCAGATACCGTCTCGTCATACGCCGTCGTAAACGCGTGATAGTCGAAGTCGTGCGGCAGGTCGCTGAGCGCGGCATTGGGCCGCCACGGCGTCATGCCTTCTTTGCCTTCCTCCCCCATCTCGGCCTCGGAGACCGCATCGGTATCCATGTCGACTTCGCGCGTCTGGCTGTCGTCGGCAGGCTCGGAGCTTTCTTCGGCGCGCGTTTCAACCGACGCATCGGCACCGCCATCGCCCTCGTCATCCTGTTCCTCGCCGTCGTCGCCGGGACTATCGTCGTCGGCGGCCTCGTCGCTGGGCTCATCCTCACTTTCGGACTCGGCGTCCGGATCGGTGCCGAGCCCGAGATCGTTAAGCACGCGTCGCAGGAGCAGCGCGAATGCCGCCTGATCGCCAATCGTTGCCGCCAGCGCATCGAGGTGAACACCCGCTTTCGCCTCGATATCGCCGCGCACCAGCGCCAGCGCGCTATCGGCAAGCTTCGGCGGCGCCAGGCCGGTCAGTCGCTCGCGCACCAGCAGGCCAAGCGCGGTCGCCATCGGCACTTCTTCGGGGGTGCGCGCGCGGACGATCGGGTCGGTCTTGATGCGCTGATCGGTCATCCGCGCAAGGTTGAGCGCCACACCCGCCATGTCGGCACCGCCGATCGCCTCGATCCGCGCCTGCTCGACGGCGTTGAAGATATCGCGCGCCACGCCCGATTCGGGATGCCCCGCTTCGGGCAGGCCGGCGGCATGCAGCTTGGCGTCATGGTGGCGTTTGCGCAGCGCAAAGCTGTCGGCCCAGCCGCGCACTTCGGCGATCTGATCGGCCGCGAGTGCGCGACCGGGCTGCGGCACCCGCGCCTGATCGCCGTAGCAGGACGGTTTGTCGGCGGTGTACGCCAGATCGAACGCCGGTTCGTGCCCTAACGCGCGCAGCGTTGCCGCGAGTGCGAGGCGAAAGTCTTCGAGCGGATTTTCAGGCTGCGGCATCGTCAGGCGCGGCCCGCGCACCATGGATCGGGGTTCATATCGACCGGCGGACCGACGAGCCCCGGCGCGGGGAACCGCGTCTTGAAGGTGAACGCCTGTGCGCTCGGGCCAAAATTATCGATCAGCCACAGCTTGGCGAGCGCGTCGCTAATCGTCGGCTGCGCCCCCGCTTCGATCCACCACAGCGCCTGATACGCGCCGTCCATGCGTTCGAACCATTCGCGCCGCCCGGCCATGACGCCAACATGTGCCGTGCGGTAGACATAGGCGAACAGCGCGTCCGCATCGGCCCAGACCGACATATTGATCAGGAAAGACGCGTCGGGCGTCGGCCGCAGGTCGGTTGCATCGTTGCCGTCACCCTGCAACCGCCAGACAAAACCAGGGCTGGCGTCGGCAATCGCATTGATCCGGTCGAGCTCGGCATAGAAGCCCGCAACCTGGCGGTCACCGCGCTGCCCGCGCATCCGCCCGACATTGACCTGGGCAAGGTGCCAATCGGTCATCGCCGTGTCTTTACCGCGACGCTTTCCGGCAGCTCTTCGCCGAACACCCGCTGGTAATATTCGGCCACGATCGAGCGCTCCGCCTCGTCGCACTTGTTCAGGAACGACAGCCGGAATGCAAAGCCCAGATTGTGGAAGATTGTCGCGTTCTGGGCCCATGTCAGCACTGTGCGCGGGCTCATCACGGTCGAAATGTCACCCGCCATAAAGCCGGCGCGCGTCATGTCGGCGACCTTCACCATGTTCGCCACTGTCTTCGCGTCGAACCCCGGCACCTTGCCGATGACGATCTGCGCCTCCGTTGCGGCGGGCAGATAGTTGAGCGTGGTGACGATCGACCAGCGGTCCATCTGACCCTGGTTGATCTGCTGCGTGCCATGATACAGCCCGGTCGTGTCGCCCAAACCGACTGTGTTTGCAGTCGCGAACAGCCGGAACCACTTCGACGGGCGGATGACGCGGTTCTGGTCGAGCAGCGTCAGCTTGCCCTCCACCTCGAGCACGCGCTGGATGACGAACATCACGTCGGGGCGCCCAGCGTCATATTCGTCGAAGACGAGTGCGGTCGGCGTCTGCAACGCCCAAGGCAGCAGCCCTTCGCGGAACTCGGTGACCTGCTTGCCGTCGCGCAACACGATTGCGTCCTTGCCGATCAGGTCGATGCGGCTGATGTGGCTGTCGAGGTTGATCCGGACGCACGGCCAGTTGAGCCGCGCCGCAACCTGTTCAATGTGCGTGGACTTACCGGTGCCGTGATACCCTTGGATCATCACGCGACGATTGAACGCAAAGCCTGCAAGGATCGCCAGCGTCGTGTCGGGGTCGAACACATAGTCGGGGTCGAGATCGGGCACGCGCTCGTCGGCCTGGCTAAACGCCGGAACGGCGAGATCCATGTCGACGCCGAACATTTCGCGCGCATCGATGGTCGTGTCGGGCGCATCGAGCACCGTGGCATTGTGCGTATCGGGATCGGCGGACAGTAGCGACATGGACACGATCGGTCAGTTCCTTCGACGACGCAGCGGATTGCAGGTGCGTATAGGCTTGCACCCTATCCTGCAACGCCCCCTCGTGCGACCGGTCGCCGCCGATGGAGCTTCAGATCAACTTGTCGATCGTAATCGGCAGGTCACGGATGCGCTTGCCGGTGGCGTTATAAACGGCATTGGCGATCGCCGCCGGCATGCCGACATTGGCCAGTTCGCCAATGCCCTTAACGCCCATCGGATTGACCTTGGTGTCGGTTTCGGGAACCAGAATGATGTCGACATGTGGAATGTCCGCATTCACCGCCACCAGATATTCGGCGATGTTGTCGTTGACATAGCGTGCGCGCTTTTCGTCTATTTCGGTCGCTTCGAGCAACGCCGAGGCCATTCCCCAGATCATTCCGCCCAGATACTGGCTGCGCGCGGTTCGCGGATTGACGATACGCCCGCCGGCAAACGCCCCGGTCATGCGGGGGACGCGGATTTCGCGCGTACGACTGTGCACGCGGACTTCAACGAAGTTGGCGCCAAACGCCATCATCAGCGGCTTCTTGTTGTCGCCACCCTTCTGCTGCTCGCCGCCGCCGCCCATCTTGCCATTGTACAACGCCTTGATCCCGGCGGCAGCGGCAGCTGGCGGCGAATATTCCGCATATTCCTCGATGCTCTGCGTCCCGAGTCGGGCAAAGGCGTCCGGTAACTCGGCGGGCGCGGGCATCGTGTTGCCGAACCGCGCCGCAATCTGCGTGCACGCCGCGAGTACCGCTGAACCCGCACTGGCAGTGGTCATCGACCCACCAGCGACCGGGCCGGGCGGCAATGCGCTGTCGCCCATCTCGACACGAATATTCCCGACCGGCAGTCGCAGATGTTCCGATGCGATGTTCTGCATCGCGGTATAAGCCCCCGTACCGACGTCGTGCGCCGCAATCTGCACGACTGCATGGCCATCCGCCGCCAGACGGATACGCGCCGTCGCGGGCATCATGTTCGTCGGATAAACCGCCGTCGCGCAGCCGTAGCCGATCAGCCAATCGCCATCCCGCGTGATGCCGGGTTTGGCCTGGCGTTTGTGCCAGCCGAACGCCGCGCTGGCCTGGTCGAAACACTTCATCAGCGACCGGCTGGTGTAAGGGGCACCGTTGATCGGGCTGACCTGCGTGTCGTTGATGCGGCGAAACTCGACCGGATCGATCTGGAGCTGGTGCGCCATCTCATCGATCGCCGATTCTAGCGCATACATGTACGGCACTTCAGGCGGCGACCGCATGAAGCCGGGGGTGTTGCGATCCGCCTTGACGATGTTGACCTTAGTCCAGACATTCGGCGCATTATAGATTTCGACCGAATTCTCGGTTCCCGCGACTGCATAGTCGTCGGCGCGGCTCGTCACTTCCCAGCCCTCATGCGCATAGGCGGTCAATTGGCCGTTTTTCTCGGCACCAAGCCGGATATGATGCCGCGTTTCGGCGCGGTACGTCGCAGTCGTGAAGCCCTGATTTCGCATGACCACAAGCTTTATCGGTCGCCGAAGCTGCCGGGCCGCGGCCGCCACCAGCGCAGTGCGTTGCGTCATAATCCCCTTCGAGCCAAAGGCCCCGCCGACGAACGGGTTGATGACGTGCACCTTTCCCGCATCGATCCCGAGTTGCTCCGCGACGCCGGCTTTCAGCCCCCAAACGAACTGGCTTGGCTCGAACAACGTCAGCATGTCGCCGTTCCAAACCGCCGTGGTCGAAAATAATTCGATCGGATTATGGTGCTGCGTTGGTGTCGAATAGCGTGCGTCGAGTTTCACCGGCGCAGCAGAAAACGCACCTTCAAAGTCACCGGCGGTTTTGTCTTTGTGTTCTTTCGATACCGCGGCGAATGGCTTTTCGTCCGAGCCCCCGCTGCCGAATCCAGCGGCGGCATGCTGCTCGGTGTAGTCGATGTGCAGCCGATGCGCAGCCTCTCGCGCGGCTTCGAAGGTCTCTGCAACCACCAGCGCGACGATTTCGCCGGCATAGTGCACCTCCGGACCCGCCAACGGCACAACCGAATCGGCCACCCGACCGCCTTGGGCAAAGTGCTTGACCGGCTGCAGCGCAGGAGCGTTCCGATAGGTGAAAATCTCGATCAAGCCCGGAACAGCGCGCGCAGCACCGTCGTCGATGTGCACGATCTTCCCCAGCGCGATGCCGCTTGTGACCAGAAAGCCGAATGCCGGGTTCGCGGGGCCCATATCGGCGGCATAAATGGCTTGCCCGGTGACCTTAGCATGCGCCTCGTAGCGCGCGGTCGGCGCCCCCATATTATTGAGCGGTGCGGGAACGGGCGGTGTGGGGGTCATCGCGCTCATGCGGACAGCTCCTTCGCTTCGAGCAATGCACGCACCAGCGTCGCCTTACCCAGCGGCAATTTATAGGCGTTGTGCGCTCGGGTCTGAGCCCCGGCAAAAGCGATCTCGGCGGCAGCTTCGGCATTTGCTTCGTTAACACGCTTACCCCGAAGGAACGCTTCGGCCGCTATCGAGCGCCACGGCACCGTTGCGACACCTCCGATCGCGATCCGCGCCTCGCGGACCAGGTCACCATCGAGATCGAGTGCGACCGCGGCGCTGGCGAGCGCAAATTCGTAGGATTCGCGGTCGCGAATCTTGCGATAGAGCGATCGCCGCCACGGGCCACCGGGGATTACAAACGCGGTAATGAGATCTCCAGGGGCGAGCGATGTTTCAACATCGGGCGTCTGCCCCGGCTGCCGGTGCAGCGCTGCAAAAGGCACGACACGCGCACCGTTGTTACCGAGCACTTCGACGGTCGTATCCAGCGCGATCAACGCCTGCGCCCAGTCACCTGGGTACATGGCGATACACTGCTCGCTCGTCCCCAAAATCGCATGCGAACGATTGTAACCGTCGAGCGCGGAACAGCCGGAACTGGGATTTCGCTTGTTACACTGGGCAAAACTCGGATCACGGAAATAATTGCACCGGGTCCGCTGCAGAACATTCCCGCCGACGCGTGCCATGTTGCGCAGTTGCGGCGATGCGGCGAGCCAAAGCGCCTCGGTTACAACGGGATAATCGCGAACCAGCATCGGGTCGGACGCAACATCCGCCATGCGCGACAGCGCACCGATGCGAACGCCGCCAGCAGTCTTCTCGACCTGCCCATAGCGCGCCGGATCAAGCGTACTGATGTCGATCAGCGTCGTCGGCTGCATCACATCGAGTTTCATCAGGTCGAGCAACGTCGTGCCGCCGCCCAGATACTGGACCGGATTACCGATGTGCGACGGCGCAACGCCACTCGCGTGGCGGACCGCCGACTGCGCGTCGTCGGCGCGGATATAGGCAAACGGGCGCATCAGATTTTATCCATCTGCGGCGCGGCCTGACGGATCGCAGCAACGATGTTGGGATAGGCCGCACAACGGCACAAATTGCCGCTCATATATTCGCGAATTTCATGATCGTTCGAGACATGGCCTTCGCGGACACAGGCGACCGCCGACATGATCTGGCCGGGCGTGCAATAGCCGCACTGGAACGCGTCATTGTCGATAAATGCCTGCTGCATCGGATGCAGCGTACCATCGGCACCCAAGCCCTCGATCGTCACGATCCTCGCGTTCTGCACGGCCGCGGCCAATGTCAGGCACGCCAACGTCCGACGCCCATCGATATGCACCGTGCAGGCACCGCACTGTCCCTGATCGCAGCCTTTTTTCGATCCTGGCAATCCGGCATGATCGCGCAGCGTGTCGAGCAGCGTCGTCCGCGGATCGAGCTGAAAATGTCGCTTGCGACCGTTGATATCGAGCGTGATCGGCATCCGCGCCGGCGGGGCTGCTGCGGGCGGCCGGGCTTCGGCGGAAACTGTAGTCATCGTGGCGGCCGCTCCAACGGTTGCTGCGGTAACTGCGCCGGAAGCGAGGAATGACCGGCGATTCAGCCCGCGGGTTCGGTCGATCGCATCGGTCATGGCGGCGTTCTCCGGCGGGGTCATTCACCCGCGACAATGGCCGGGGAAGCAAACGGTTCCCGCCATACACGCGCTATTCAGCCGCACTCGCCATTGTCGGCGCGTTACAAACCCACTAACGGAGCGAGCATGTCTGCGCAGTACACGCTCGATACCGCCACCAGCCGGGCGACCCCGACGCCCGCTCCGATGAAGCGGCTGACCGTTCCGCAGGTCGCCGGCCGCAAGGGTGGCGAGCCGCTCGTGATGCTGACCGCCTATACCGCGCGCATGGCACAGCTGCTCGATCCGCATTGCGACCTGCTGCTCGTCGGCGATAGCCTCGCGCAGGTCGTTTACGGTCTCGACAGCACGGTCAAGGTAACCGTCGAGATGATGTGCGCGCACGGCGCTGCCGTCGTGCGCGGGTCTTATCACAGTGTCGTCGTCGTCGACCTGCCGTTCGGCAGCTATGAAGCCAGTCCGGAACAGGCGTTTTTGACCGCAGCTCGCGTATTGTCCGAAACCGGCGCAGCCGCCGTCAAGCTCGAGGGCGGCACGGCGATCGCGGCGACGGTGGCGTTCCTGACGGCGCGCGGCGTGCCCGTGATGGGACATGTCGGATTGACGCCGCAGGCGATCAACGCGCTCGGCGGCTACGGCGCGCGTGGTAAAAGCCCGGCTGAGTTCGACAAGATCGCTGCCGATGCGCAGGCAATCGCGGCGGCGGGCGCATTCGCGATGGTCATCGAAGGCGTGGTCGAGCCGCTTGCAGCCGCGATCACTGCCAGCGTTCCCTGCCCGACCATCGGCATCGGCGCGTCGGTCGCATGCGACGGGCAAGTGCTGGTGATCGACGATATCCTGGGCATGTTCGAGCGCACTCCACGCTTCGTGAAACGCTTCGACGATTTCGCAGCGCGCATCGACAGTGCTGCGGCGACGTACGCTGCGGCCGTTCGCGACCGCAGCTTTCCGACAGCGGCACAATTGTACGGAATCACGCCCCCGGCGTAACTCTTTGCGCGCGGTGCGCACCCTCGCTAAGGTCCGCCGCGCTTCGAACTGGAGATCGACTTGGTCAAGCCTGACGTTACCGACGCCGCCTTCCTGCGCGAAGTCGACGAAGAATATCGCCGCAGCCAGGTCGCCGGACTGTGGGCGCGCTATGGCCGCTTTGCCGCGATCGGCGTGATCGTGCTGCTCGCCGCTGTCGGTGGATTATTATACTGGCGCTCCGAACAGACGCGCAACGCCGGTGCCGCCGGCGAACAGCTGACGCAGGCGCTGGCGAAGGTCGATGCTGGTGATGCCGCTGGGGCTGCGCCGATGCTCACCAAGCTGTCGCAGTCGCCACAGCCGGGTTACCGCGCACTGGCACAACTGACACAAGCGGCAGCTGCCACGCAGGCCAATGATACCGGGAAAGCGCTGGCACTGTATCATGCGATTGCCGCCGATTCCGGCGTCGCCCAGCCGTTCCGCGACCTTGCCACCGTCAAGGCAACGCGGTTGGAATTCGACACCCTCGCGCCCGCCAATGTCATCACCCGGTTGCAGGCGCTCGCAGTGCCCGGAAACCCGTGGTTTCCAGTCGCCGGAGAAATGACCGCGATCGCGCAGCTGCGCGCCGGTAAGCCGGCGCTTGCCGGGCCACTGTTCTCGGCGATTGCGCGCGACACATCGGCCCCGGTATCGCTGCGCGGCCGCGCAGCGCAACTGGCGACTTCGCTCGGCGTCGCGATCGACGACCCGGCACCCCGCACCCCCTCAGCGTCAGGAACCGCCCGGTGAAATTGCGTTCAACGATCATGCTGGTGACGGCTGCGGCAGTGCTGTCATCGTGCGGCGGCCTGAAGGGGTTTGGCAAAAAGCCCAAGACGCCGACGACGGGCGTGCGCGTCCCGGTGCTAGATTTCGAGACCAAGGTCGTTGCCGAGCCCGAGCTTGCCGACGTCGCCGTCGCGCTGCCCGCGCCGCAGCTCAATGCCGACTGGGCGCAGCCCGGCGGCTCGGCCGCGAAGACCAACGGCCAGCTGACGTTGCCGGCATCGCTGTCGGTGGCGTGGCGCGCGTCGATCGGCAAGGGCAGCACCGACACGCGGCGCCTCAACGCAGCGCCGATCGTAATGGGCGGGCGCGTCTTTACCATGGATACCGGTGCCGAAGTCCGCGCGTTCGATATCAAGACCGGCCACATCGATTGGTCGCAGCGCGTCGTCTATAAGAAGAAAGCGAATGCTGCGTTCGGCGGTGGCGTCAGCGCGGGCGACGGCCGCGTCTTTGCCGATACCGGCGACGGTGTCGTCGCGGCGTTCGATGCGGCAACCGGCAAGCAGCTTTGGCGCGTCGAACTGATGACGCCGTTCCGCGGCGCACCGACGGTTGCCGGCAACACCATTTACGCAATTACGCAGGACAATCAGCTGTTTGCGCTATCGGCTGACAAGGGCGAGACGCGGTGGTCGGTTTCGGGAACGGTCGAGGTCGCCGGGCTGCTTGGGGCCGGCGCTCCGGCAGTCGCGCTCGACACTGTCGTCGTCGGCTATTCGAGCGGCGAGCTCAACGCGCTGCGCGCCGAAAACGGGCGCACGGTGTGGGCGGATGCGCTGGCACGCACCGGGCGCACCACAGCGCTCAACGCGCTGACCGACATTGATGCGTCGCCGGTCATCGACCGCGGCCGGGTGTTCGCAATCGGCCACGGCGGTCGGATGGCTGCCCTCGAACTCGCGACCGGACAACGCGTCTGGGAGCGTAACTTCGCCGGCATCTCGACGCCGTGGGTGGCGGGCGACTTTTTGTATGCCGTGACGCTCGATGGCGAGCTCGTCTGCCTGACCCGCGGCGAGGGCAAGATCAAGTGGGTGACCCAGCTGCCGCGCTATAAAAAGGCCGGCGACAAGAAAAAGGGCAAGGCCGCGTACCAATGGTTCGGCCCGGTGCTGGCATCGGATCGCCTGCTGCTCGCCGGATCGAACGGCGAGCTGGTTTCGGTATCGCCCTACACCGGCAAACTGTTGTCGGCGGTCAAACTCGCCAAACCAGCGTATTTGCCGCCGGTGGTGGCGAGCAACATGGTGTTTGTGATGGACGACAAGGGCCGTCTGACGGCGTACCGCTAAGCCGAGTTGCCCCGGCACGCGGCGCGTGCCGGGGCAACTCGCGGTCTAGCTTTTGATGAATGCCAGAATGTCGGCGTTGACGAGGTCGGCATGCGTCGCCGGCATGCCGTGCGGCAGGTCTTTATACGATTTGAAGGTACTGTGCTTGAGCAGCTTGGCGGCGAGCGGCCCGGAGTCGGCATAGGGCACGATCTGATCGTCCTCGCTGTGCATGACCAGAACCGGGACGTCGATTTGCCTCAAATCGTCGGTCAGATCGGTTTCGGAAAATACCTTGATGCAGTCGTAATGCGCCTTGGTGCTGCCCATCATGCCCTGCCGCCACCAATTGTCGATCAACCCCTGGCTGACTTTTGCCCCGGGGCGGTTGAAGCCGTAGAATGGCCCCGTCGGAATATCGACTTAGAATTGCGCGCGATTGGCCATGCCCGCGCGGAACTGGTCGAATATTTCGATCGGCGTGCCGCCGGGATTGCTGTCCGATTTGACCATGACCGGCGTGATCGCGCTGATCAGGACGGCTTTGGCAACGCGCCCCTGCCCATGGCGCGCCACATAGCGCGCGACCTCGCCGCCACCCGTCGAATGACCGACATTGACAACATCCTGCAGACCGAGGTGCTCGACGAGCGCTGCTGCATCGGTGGCATAGGTATCCATGTCGTTCCCGGAATCGGTTTGGGTCGAGCGCCCATGCCCGCGGCGATCGTGCGCGATGACGCGGTACCCTTGCAACCGGAAGAACAGCAGCTGACTGTCCCAATCGTCGGCGCTCAGCGGCCAGCCGTGGTGGAACATGATTGGCTGGCCGTCGCCCCAATCCTTGTAAAAGATATCCGTGCCATCGGGGGTGGTGATGATACCCATGGAATCGACTCCCTTGCATCGCGCCCCCACGCCCAGATTAACACAGCGCCAGTTACAGCGGCACTCCGCCGACGACATATTCGTGCTCGCCGCCAAACTGCGCTACAGGGCACGCTATGAGCACCCGCGCCCCCACCGTCGTTATCGTCGGCCGTCCCAATGTCGGCAAATCGACGCTGTTCAACCGCCTCGTCGGAAGGAAGCTCGCGCTGGTCGATGACACGCCCGGCGTGACGCGCGATCGGCGCGAGGGCGATGCGATGCTGTATGATCTAAACTTCAAGATCGTCGACACGGCCGGGTTCGAAGATGCGGATGCGGCGAGCCTTGCGGGCCGAATGCGTGCCCAGACCGACGCGGCGCTCGGCGCGTCCGACGTGGCACTGCTGGTTTTCGACGCGCGCGCCGGCATTACCCCGCTCGACCGGCATTTTGCGCAGTGGCTGCGCGCGCACGACACCCCGCTCATTCTGGTGGCGAACAAGGCCGAAGGCCGGGCGGGAGAGGGCGGCGTTGCCGAAAGCTATGCCCTCGGGTTTGGCGAGCCGGTGCAGATTTCAGCCGAGCACGGCGAAGGCATGGCAGATCTGTTCGAGGCGCTGCTGCCGATCCTCGATCCATTGATCAAAGAAGCCGCCGAGGCTGCGCGCGAGGGGCTCGACGAGGACAACGGCCCGCTTAAGCTGGCAATCGTCGGGCGGCCGAACGCCGGCAAGTCGACGTTGATCAATAAGCTGTTGAACGAAGACCGGCTGGTGGTCGGGCCCGAAGCGGGGATTACGCGCGACTCGATCGCTATCGACGCCGAATGGGAGGGGCAGCCGATCCGGCTGTTCGATACCGCCGGGCTGCGGCGTCGATCGAAAGTCACCGACAAGCTCGAACGCATGGCGGCGGTCGATACCAAATTCTCGGTCGATTTCGCCGAGGTGGTGGTGCTGCTGCTCGATTCGCTGCTCGGTCTAGAGGCGCAGGATTTGCGCATCGCCGATATGGTGTTGAGCGAAGGCCGCGCGCTGATCGTGGCGCTCAACAAATGGGACGTCGCAGCCGACCAGTCGTCGCTGTTTCAAGGGGTACGGCGCGCGCTCGACGACGGGCTCAGCCAGATCAAGGGCGTGCCGCTGGTCGCGGTTTCGGGGCTGAGCGGCAAAGGCCTCGACATCTTGATGAAGGCGAGCTTCGAGGCGCGCGACGGTTGGAGCCGCCGGGTATCGACCGCCGCGCTCAACCGCTGGTTCGAAGCGGCGTTGAGCCGCAACCCGCCTCCTGCTGCCGGTGGGCGCCGGATCAAGCTGCGCTACGTGACCCAGGCCGCGACGCGCCCACCGACGTTCGTGGTGTTCGGCAATCGGCTCGAAGAACTGCCCGACAGCTATAAGCGCTATCTCGTGAACAGCCTGCGCGAAGAACTTGGTTTCGACGGTGTGCCAATCCGGCTGACACTGCGAGGGAGCAAGAACCCGTTTGCCTGACGCGCAGACCGCGCTAGTCTCTGTCATATAACCGCCACGAAAGCCCCAGCCTTGAAGACTTTGTTTGCCGCAGCCGCGCTGCTGTCGTCTCCGCTTACTGCCGCCCCGCTTGCCCAACCGACCGCACTGCCGCCGCCGGTGCTGGCCCCGCAGGACCGCGCCTATCCGGGCACCATCACGCTGGCCGTCGATGCGAGCGACACCGAGCGGCACATCTTCCGGGTCCATGAACACATCCCGGTTACCGGCGGCGCGTTGGTGCTGCGCTATCCGCAATGGTTGCCGGGCACGCACAGCCCGCGCGGACCGATCGATCGTCTGGCAGGGCTGATTATCACCACCGGCGGTGCCCGCATCGAATGGCGGCGCGATCCAGTCGATGTGTACGCGTTCCATTTCGACGTGCCTGCGGGCGTAACATCGATCGACGTCGATTTCCAATATCTGTCGGCGACCGACGCCAAACAGGGACGCAACGAGATGACGCCGGTCATGCTCGACATGCCGTGGACGTCGGTTGCGCTGTATCCAGCAGGCTATTTCACCCGCGCAATACCGATTTCTGCCAGCCTGACGCTGCCCGCCGGGTGGCAGCTCGGCACCGCGCTCGAAACCGCTTCGGCGGCGGGGACCACGACGCAGTTCAAGACCGTCCCATTCGATGTCCTGATGGATTCGCCGGTGTATGCCGGGCGCTATTTCCGCCGGATCGAGCTCAGCGCCGCGCCGGTACCGGTGCATCTCGATCTGTTTGCCGACCGGCCCGAGCAACTGCTGGCGAGCGAGGCGCAGATTGGCGTCCACCGCGAACTGGTCAAGCAGGCGTATGCGGTGTTCGGCTCGCATCACTATGATCACTATGACTTCCTGCTGGCGCTCAGCGCGCATCTCGGCGGGCAGGGCCTCGAGCATCATCGGTCGAGCGAAAATGCGACCAACGCGACCTATTTTACCGAATGGGACAAAGGTGCAACGCTCCGCGAGCTGTTGCCGCACGAGTTCACGCATAGCTGGAACGGCAAATTCCGGCGCGGTGCCGATGCCTGGATCCCTGATTTCGCGCAGCCGATGCGCAACAGCCTGCTGTGGGTCTATGAAGGCCAGACGCAATATTGGGGCGTGATGCTGTCGGCGCGATCGGGGCTGCAAACGGCGGCGCAGGCGCGCGATGCGCTTGCCTTGATCGCGGCGAGCCTCGACAACCGTGTCGGGAGGGCATGGAAGCCGCTGCTAGATACCACCAACGATCCGATCACCGCGTCGCGCCGCCCCGAACCATGGACGAGCTGGCAGCGCAGCGAAGACTATTACAACGAAGGCCTGCTGACCTGGCTCGATGCCGATACGCTGATCCGCGAGCGGTCGGGTGGCAAGCGCTCGCTCGATGATTTCGCACGCGCCTTTTTCGGCATCGACGACGGCAGCTTCACCGAGGCAACGTATACATTCGATGATATTGCCGCTGGCCTAAATGCGGTCGAGCCGTACGACTGGGCCGCGTTTCTACACAATCGCCTCGACGGGCACGGCCCCGGAGCGCCGCTCGACGGGCTGACGCGCGGCGGCTACCGGCTGGTCTACACCGATACACCGAGCGACCTTGCCAAGGGTGCAGACGCGCTCGGCAAGCGCACCGACCTGACCTATTCGCTCGGGATCGCGGTCGATAAGGACGGCACACTGGGTGCAGTGCAGTGGGAAGGGCCGGCGTTCAAGGCAGGGCTGACAATCGGCACGCAGCTGATGGCCATCGGCGGCGAGGCGTACGACCCCGATCTGCTCAAGGCGGCGATCACCGCGGCCAAGACCGGCACCACGCCGATCGAGCTGCTGGTCAAATCGGGCGACCGTTTTCGCACCGTGATAATCGAATATCATGGCGGGCTGCGCTATCCGCATCTCGAACGGACTGGCACCGGCACGGCGCGGCTCGACACGATCCTCGCGGCGCGACGCTGACTACTTGCCATGCCGCAGACGGCGCGGCACGTTGAGTGCGCAGATTACATAGGGGGGCACATTCGATGCGATTGGGAATGATGTTGGCAGGCGTTGCCGCGGCGGCACTTATCGCACAGGCGGCAAATGCGCAGGCGCTGCGCCCCGATCAGGCGAAGTTCCGCGCGCTTTACCAGGAACTGGTCGAGACTAACACGACGCTGTCGGCCGGCAGCTGCACGGTTGCCGCGGCGCAGTTGGCGACACGGCTCAAGGCCGCTGGCTACACCGATGCCGACATCACGCTGTTCAGTACGCCTGAAAAACCGAAGGAAGGCGGCATCGTCGCGGTCCTCCCGGGCAGTGATCCCAGGGCCAAGGCGATCCTGTTGCTCGGCCATATCGATGTGGTCGAGGCAAAGGCGTCGGACTGGACGCGCGATCCGTTCAAACTGGTCGAGGAGAACGGTTATTTTTACGCGCGCGGCGCGTCCGACGACAAGGCGCAGGCAGCAATCTGGGCCGATACGATGATCCGGCTGAAAACCGACAAGCGGTTGAAGCGCACGGTCAAACTTGCGCTCACTTGCGGCGAGGAAACGACCTATGCGTTCAACGGCGCGCAATATCTCGCCGACCACAAGCGCGACCTTATCGACGCCGAATTTGCGCTTAACGAAGGCGGCGGCGGTGTGCTCGATGCGCAGGGCAAACGTGCCCACCTCGATATGACGGTCGGCGAAAAGGCGACGCAGAACTACACGCTGACCGTCACTAATCCCGGCGGCCACAGCTCGCGCCCGGTCAAGCCCAACGCCATCGTCCAGTTGGCGCAAGCGGTCGTCAAGCTCGACGGGCTCGAATTCCCCGTCCATCTGAACGCGACTTCGACGGCTTTCTTCGCGCAGAGCGCGGCGCTTAATCCCGGACCAGTCGGCGCCGCGATGAAGGCGATCGTCGCCAACCCGAACGACGCAGCCGCGAGCGCCGAACTTGGCAAGGATGCGACCTATCATTCGATGCTGCGCACCACCTGCGTCGCGACACTGGCCGAGGCCGGGCACGCCAACAACGCGCTGCCACAAAAGGCGACAGCCAACATCAACTGCCGGATCGCACCCGGCGAAACGGTCGATGCGGTGCGTGCAACAATCGAGACAACGATTGCCGATTCGGCGGTCAAGGTGACGCTGGTACCGCCGGTGCGCCCGACCCCGGGGTCGCCGCCGCTCGATCCGAAGGTCGTCGAGCCGGCGCGCAAGCTTGCCGCCGAGATGTTCCCCGGCGTGCCGATGGTGCCGACGATGTCGACCGGCGCATCAGACGGCATCTTCCTGTTCGCGCGCGGCATCCCGACCTACGGCATCCCCGGAATCTTCGAAGACGCCGACTTCGGCGGCATTCACGGGCTGAACGAGCATATCAGTGTTCGCTCGGTGTATGACGGGCGCGACTATCTGTATCGACTGGTACGGCTGTATGCGGACGTGAAGTAACCTATATCGGCGGGATGACCGAACCCCTGTACAACAGTCAAATCTTGCGGCTCGCGGCATCGGTACCATTTGCCGAACGCCTGAACGAGCCGCAGGTGACCGTGACCAGGGTGTCGCCGATCTGCGGCAGCCGTGTCACGGTCGATCTCGATCTCGACAGTTCGGGGCGAGTCGGGCGCTTCGGGCAGGAGGTGCGCGCCTGCGCCCTGGGTCAGGCGGCGGCGTCGTTGCTCGGCAACAATGTCATCGGGCGTAACGCGACCGAGCTTGCCGCGGCCCGCGACGCACTATCGGCGTTCCTGCGCGGCACTGCCGAAACACCCGGCGATTGGCCCGGTCTCGACATCTTTGCGCCAGCGCGCCCGCATAAAGCGCGCCACGGATCGATACTGCTGGCGTTCGACGCTGCAACCGACGCGGCTACGCAGGCGCGGCATGGACATGGTGCGCCTGCTGGACGATAGCTGGGACGAAACCATCGTCCTGGGGAGAACGTCGATGAAGTCGCGCGAAATTCGTTTGAAAAGCCGCCCCGTCGGCATGCCGCAGCAACATGATTTCGACATTGCCGAAGTCGAATTGGGTGCGCCAGGCGCGGGCGAAGTGCTGGTGCGCAACCACTGGATGTCGGTCGATCCGTACATGCGCGGGCGCATGTACGACCGCGCCAGCTATGTCCCGCCGTTCCAGATCGGCGAGGCGCTGCAGGGCGGCGCGATCGGCGAAGTCGTCGAATCGAACGCCGACGGCTTTGCCAAGGGCGACTTGGTGTCGTCGATGCTGGGCTGGCGCGAAGGCTTCGTCGCGCCAGCGGCCGGCCTCGAGAAATTGCCCGAGACCAACGTGCCGCCACAGGCATTCCTTGGTGTGATGGGCATGCCCGGGCTGACGGCGTACAGCGGGTTGCTCGAGATCGGTCAGCCCAAGCCCGGCGAGACGGTTTTCGTCTCGGGCGGAGCGGGCGCGGTTGGGTCGATCGTTGCACAAATTGCCAAAATCAAGGGCTGCACCGTCGTCGCCACTGCGGGTTCCGATGCCAAGTGCGACTGGCTGCGATCGGTCGGCGTCGATCACGCGATCAACTATAAGCACGGTGACTTGCTCGACCAGGTTCGCACTGCGGTACCCAAGGGCATCGACGTGTATTTCGACAATGTCGGCGGCGAACATCTCGAAGTTGCGATCGAATGTGCACGGCCGCTCGCGCGTTTTGCGGAGTGCGGCATGATCGGGAGCTATAACGACACGACGCCGACGCCCGGCCCGCGCAACATGATTCAGATTGTCGGCAAGGGACTGAAGATCCAAGGCTTCATTGTCATCCAGTTCGCGCACCTGCGCCCGCAATTCCTGACCGACATGGGCGGCTGGCTCGCCGAGGGCAAGATCAAGGTCGAGGAGACGATTATGGACGGCATCGCACACGCCCCCGACGCGTTTCTTGGGCTGTTCTCGGGCGGCAACACCGGCAAGATGCTGGTCAAGCTCGCCTAAGCCGGCGGCGGACGGTGTCGTGGGGCAGCAAGCGCTGGTGGCTGGGGGCGGCGGCAGCTGTTGTGCTGGGGCTGGTCATTGCCATTTTGCTGCGCCCCGCCGCGCCCGCAGCAAACTCGATCGAGCGGCTTGCCATCTACCACGACCCCGCACTGATGCAGCAGGCTTGGGCGATGCCCGTCGCGCGCCGCTACGGACCCAATGGCTTCGTCTATCAGCGAAACCCGAGTGTCTGCGGCCCGACCAGCATCGCCGACCTGCTCCGCTCCGAAGGCCGGACGATGAGTGCCGAGCATGTCCTCGATGGGACCGGTGTTCGATCGATCTTCGGACTGTTGCCGGGCGGAGTGACGCTCGACGAGGAGGCGGCGCTCCTCAAGCTGCGGACCGGCAAGCCGGTAACGGTGCTGCGCGGACTGTCGCTTGCCGCATTCCGGAAGGAAATTGCACAGTCGAATGATCCGGCCCGGCGCTACGTCGTCAATTTCACGCGCGAGCCGCTATTCGGTCGTGGCCACGGCCATTTTTCGCCGGTGCTCGGCTATATGACCGGTCGCGACCTGGTATTCGTCGGCGACGTCAACGGCGACTACCGCCCGTGGTTAGTTTCCGTCGAGCGGCTGTATGCGGCGCAAGACACGATCGATCCTGCAACGCATGCCAAGCGCGGATTGCTGATGGTCCCAGCGCCTTAGGGCTCAACGAAACGGTGGCTCGTCGAACGCGCGCAATTTGCGCGAATGCAGGCGGTCGCCGGCGGCGCGGAGCAGGTCGCACGTCTCGATGCCGATCTGGAGATGCTCGCTGATCGCACCTTCGTAAAAGCGGTTGGCCTGGCCCGGCAGCTTGATCTCGCCATGCAGCGGCTTGTCCGACACGCACAGCAGCGTGCCGTACGGCACCCGGAATCGGTAGCCTTGGGCGGCGATGGTGGCCGATTCCATATCGACCGCGACCGCGCGACTTTGATTGAAGCGGAGTGCCGAGCGGCTGAACCGCAGTTCCCAATTGCGGTCGTCGGTGGTCACGACGGTGCCGGTGCGGAGACGCGGCTTCAGCGCATCGCCACTGAGACCGGTAACGCGCGCCGCGGCCGCCGACAGCGCCTGCTGCACCTCGGCGATCGGCGGGATCGGGATTTCTGGCGGCAAGACATCGTCGAGCACATGGTCGTCGCGCAGATAGGCGTGGGCAAGCACATAGTCGCCGATCGACTGGCTGGGGCGGAGGCCGCCGCAGTGACCGATCATCAGCCACGCCTCGGGCCGCAACACGGCGAGATGGTCGGTAATCGTCTTGGCATTCGCCGGGCCGACGCCAATGTTGACAAGGCTGATCCCCGCACGCCCCGGCGCGGTCAGGTGATAAGCCGGCATCTGGTGCCGCCGCCACGCCCCGTCGGCAATCGCGCGCGCCGGATCGGGATCGTCGCGCCCGATGACAGTGCCGCCGCTGCACGACAGCGCCGTATAGGGCGTGTCCTCCGACAATTGACGGCAAGCCCAGCGGACGAACTCGTCGACATAGCGGTGATAATTGGTGAGCAGCACATAATGCTGCACATCGCCCGCCGGCGTGCCGGTATAATGCTTGAGCCGGGCGAGGCTGAAATCCGTCCGCGGCGCGTCGAACAGCGCGAGCGGCCGCACGCCCGAACTCGCCGTCTCCCACAGCCCGTCGGCAAGCTCGTCGCCGATGTGCGCCAGCTCGGTGGTCGGGAAATGCCGCGCGAGTTCGGCGGCTGCGGCAGTATCGAGCCGCAAATCGTCCGCACCATCGAGAACATAGGGATAGGGAATCTCGACCGCCGAGGGTGCTACGGTGACCGTCACGCCGAAGTCGGCCATCAGCAGGTCAAGCTGCTGCACCAGATACTCGCGGTACAGCTCGGGGTGTGTGATCGTCGTCGCATAGTCGCCCGGCACCGTCAGTCGAGCATAAGCGCGAATCAGCCGCGGCGCGCCGCCGCCAGTATAGCGCAGCCGCAGCTCGGGATAGGCGAAAAGTCCCCGCGCGCGCGCGCCGGCAGCCGGGACGGTACCGTTGGCGAGATAGTCGCCGAGTGCAGCTCGCAGTGCTGCGACCGAGGCGGTGTGAAGCGCGACGAGATCGTCGACGATGATCGTTGCGGTGCGGGTGTCCATGTCCTGCCCATAGAGCGGTGCGCGGCGCGGCGATAGCGATACTGACGGGGGCGGCAGCCGATGCTAGGAGACCGGCTGAGGAGCCGCCCATGCAATTCGACCTGACCGACGACCAGCGCGAAATCCAGGAGACTGCGCGCCGGTTTACCGCGAGCGACATCACCCCGCACGCGGCACACTGGGACGAGAATCATATCTTCCCGATCGACACGATCCGCGCCGCCGCCGCACTCGGTTTCGGCGCGCTCTATGTGTCGGAGGCGAACGGCGGCATCGGGCTGGGCCGGATCGAGGCGGCACTGGTGATGGAGGCGATGGCGTACGGCTGCCCGAGCACGTCGGCGTTCATCTCGATCCATAACATGGCGGCGTGGATGATCGACAGCTTCGGTTCGCCCGAGCTGCAGGCGCGCTATCTGCCGGCACTGGTGCCGATGGACAAGATCGCCAGCTATTGCCTGACCGAGCCGGGTTCGGGTTCCGACGCCGCCGCACTGCGCACGCGCGCGGTCCGCGACGGCGATCACTATGTCGTCAACGGCGCGAAGGCGTTCATCTCGGGCGGCGGGACCAACGACGTCTATGTCACGATGGTGCGGACCGGTGACGACGGCCCGCGCGGCATCTCGTGCCTTGTCATCGACCGAAATATGCCCGGCGTCAGCTTCGGCGCGCCCGAGCGCAAGCTGGGGTGGCACAGCCAGCCGACGAGCCAGGTCAACTTCGACGACGTCCGCGTGCCCGTCGCGAACCGCGTCGGCGACGAGGGCCAGGGCTTTGCGATCGCCATGACCGGGCTCGACGGCGGGCGGCTTAACATCGGCGCATGCAGCCTTGGCGGGGCGCAGCGCGCGCTCGACGAGGCGGTCGCCTATACCCGTGGGCGCAACCAGTTCGGCAAGGCGATCGTCGACTTTCAGGCGACACAGTTCACGCTGGCCGACATGGAGACCGAGCTGAGCGCGGCGCGGGCGCTGCTGTATCAGGCCGCCGCCAAGGTCAGCGCCGGAGCGCCGGACAAGACGCGGTTCGCAGCGATGGCGAAGCGGCTGGCGACCGATACCGGATCGAGCGTGGTCGACCGGGCGCTGCAGCTGCACGGCGGCTATGGCTATCTGATGGACTATCCGGTCGAGCGGCTGTGGCGCGACCTCAGGGTCCATTCGATCCTTGAGGGCACCAATCAGATCATGCGCGTCATCATTGCGCGCGAGCTGCTGCGGGCGGCGAATTGACCGCTACCCGCTGGCTGCCGGCGTGCGCCGCGCTGAGCGCGGTGATGGCGATCGCGGTCGGTGCAGCGGCGGTCCACGGCGTCCATGATGTGCAGGCAAAGGGCTGGCTGCAGACCGGGGTGCAGTTTCAGCTACCGCATGCGATCGCCGTCTTCGCGCTGCTCGGCTGGCGCGATTCGGCCCACGTCCGGCGCGGCGCGTGGGCGCTGCTGGCGGGCAGCGTGATCTTTGCCGTCACGCTCGATGCGCTCGCGCTCGGCAGCCCGCGCTGGCTCGGCGCGGTGACGCCGGCCGGCGGCACCGCGATGCTGCTCGGCTGGCTGTGGCTCGCGGTCACGCCGTTCCTGCCGGGCGACCGGCGCTAGGCGCGGAACCCCGGATCGATCCGGTCGAGCTTGCGCAGCAACGCCGGCCACGCCAGCTTGTCGGCAATGATCCCCAGCCCCGACGACCCCTGTGCCGCGGCCTTTTCGGGGGTGCCCTGCGGGGGATTGTACAGCCCGTCGCGCCCGGCGCTGAGCGCCATCACCTGCGCGGCGCAGGCGCGTTCGAGGAAATACATCTTGACGAAGCACTGCGCGACGCTGGCGCCGACGGTCAGCGTGCCGTGGTTGCGCAGGATCATCGCATCCTTGGTGCCCAGATCCTCGACCAGCCGGGCACGCTCCTCGAGGTCGGTCGCGACGCCTTCATAGTCGTGATAGGCGACCGTCTCGCGCACCAGCATCGCGGTCTGCGTCAGCGGCAACAGCCCTTCGGCCTGCGCCGCGACCGCCTGCCCGGCGGGCGTGTGGAGGTGCATGACGGCGTGCGCATCGTCGCGCGCCATATGGATCGCCGAATGGATGGTGAACCCCGCCGGGTTGGTCATATACGGCGTTTCCATCACCGGCCGCCCGTCGACGTCGATCTTGACGAGGCTCGACGCGGTAATCTCCTCGAACATCAGATTATACGGGTTGATCAGGAAATGATGCTCGGGCCCCGGAATCCGCGCCGACAGATGCGTGAAGATCAGATCGTCCCAGCCGTAATGCGCGACCAGCCGATACGCCGCCGCCAGATCGGTCCGGATCGCCCACTCCTCGGCAGAAACGCTGTCCTGAACCGAATCGACAGTCTTGAATGCGGTAGCCATGGCTCACTCCCCGAGTCGCTTGCGCGTTTGTGTCCGAATTCTCTAACCCGTCTAACTTTACCAACGCCCGCTGGTGTTTTGCGTTATTCCGCGACCAAAGCGCTTCGGGCCGGGCCGTCGCAAACGCCAAGCCGATACGCTGACGTGTCCGACGATAGCCGTCAATGCCTGGAACCGTGCGCAGCGCGGCCGTGTTGGCGCGAGGCGACCGAAGTTGAGCACGAGGCATAGCGCAGGCCGGGCATTTTTAGTCATCCGCACAATATAACCCAATAGGCGATATTGTCAATCATACCGTCCGGGCTGCCGGGCTCAGACACCGTGCGAGCAACGCGGGTCTGGCGCAGGTCGGCGATCTAATAAGTGTCGATGGTGGCATGGTGCGCTACCCTGGCCCCATCCGTCCGGACAACGCGTCAGCTGCCCTGCATCCGGCATTTGTCCGAGCAGTAGCGGACATTCTCCCAGTCGCGCTCCCACTTCTTGCGCCAGCTGAACGGCCGTTTGCAGGTGGCGCAAAGCTTGGTCGGCAGGTCCGATTTGGCGCGCATCTTGGCCATCAGGTTTCGGCCAGCACGCGGTCGAGGAACGCCTCGACATCGGCGAGCGCGACGTCGCGCGCGACGAATGCCCGGCCGATGCCGCGCGTCAGGATGAACGCCAGCGTGCCGCCCGCCATTTTCTTGTCCTGCCGCATATGGTCGATCAGCGGTGCCGCCGGCCCGGTGATCGCGGCGAAGCGCGGGTGCGTCGGCAGCCCGGCGGCGGCGAAATGCGCGAGTACGCGCGCGGTGTCGGCAGCGGGGCACAGCCCGGCCTCGGTCGAAAAGCGGAACGCCAGCGCCATGCCGATCGCGACGCCTTCGCCGTGGAGCAACGCTTGGCCGAACCCGGCTTCGGCCTCGAGGGCATGGCCGAAGGTGTGGCCGAGGTTGAGCAGCGCGCGCGCGGTGCCGGTTTCGCGCTCGTCGGCAGCGACGATCGCGGCCTTGGCGCGGCAGCTTGCGGCGACCGCGTGGACGCGCGCTTCGGCGTCACCGGCGAACAACGCGGCGGCGTGGCGCTCGCACCAGTCGAAGAACGCGGCGTCGCCGAGCAGCCCGTATTTGACGACTTCGGCATAGCCCGCGCGGACGTCGCGTGCGCCGAGCGAGTCGAGCAAATCGGGGTCGATCAGCACCAGCGCGGGCTGGTGGAACGCGCCGACAAGGTTTTTGCCGGCGCGCGCGTTGATCGCGGTCTTGCCGCCGACCGAGCTGTCGACCTGCGCGAGCAGCGTCGTCGGGATTTGCACGAAGCGGCAGCCGCGCCGCAGGATCGCGCAGGCAAAGCCGGTGAGGTCGCCGATGACCCCTCCGCCGAACGCCAGCACCGCGTCGCCGCGTTCGACGCCAAGGTCGAGCAGCCGTTCGGTCACCGCTTCGAGCGTTGCCCAGTTTTTGGTGGCCTCACCGGGCGGCACGATGATCGGTTCGAGCGACAGCCCGGCATGCGCGAAGCTGGCGGTCAGTGTGTCGAGATACAGCGCCGCGACGGTCGCATCGGTGACCACGGCAAAGCGCGTTTGCGGCCCTAGCGCGGCAATGTTTGCGGCGGCGCGGCCGAGCAGGCCCGCCTCGATTTCGATTCTATAGCGCCGCGCGGCGAGGTCGACGGTGACGGTGGTCAAAGCGGCGGGACCTGCTGCGCCAGCGCGGCGATAATCGCCTGCACCGTCACTTCGTGCGGCGCGGGGCGGCTGTTGATATGGACTTGCGCCTGCGCATAAAGCGGATTGCGGACGGTGGCCAGTTCGGCGAGCACCGTCGCCGGCTCGCGCCCCTTGAGCAGCGGGCGGGTGTTGCGGCGGCGCACGCGCTCGACGAGCGTGGCGATATCGGCATCGAGCCAGACGGCGGTGGCCTTTTCAAGGATCAGCGCGCGCGTCGCGGGATCGACGAACGCGCCGCCGCCGGTGGCGATGACCTGCACCGGGCCGCCGAGCAGCCGGGCGATGACGCGGCGCTCACCGTCGCGGAAATACGCCTCGCCGTAGCGTTCGAACATCTCGGCGATGCGCATCCCGGCGGCGCGCTCGATCTCGGCATCGGCATCGACGAACGGCAGCCCGAGCCGCAAGCCGAGCCGCCGCCCGACGGTCGACTTGCCGACGCCCATCAGCCCGACGAGCACCACCGACCGTTGCGGCCGCCCGCCCGAAATGGTCGTGGGATTCGAGATTTTTGCGTCGCACTTCATCCTATGCCCAGCTATACACCGCCGATGGACAAGATGAAGCCTTTGCGAAACCGTGGCCGTAACGGTCGATCCTCGGGCGGGGTGATGACGTGGATCGTGCTGATCGTGCTGGTTGCGGTCGTCGGCGGCGTGGTCACCCTGATGCTGACCGACCTGCCCGCACCCACCCGTCATATCGAGGTCGCGGTGCCCAATGACCGCAGCCCGGCCGCCTAAACGCACGGTCGCGCTGGCGCTGGCCGGCGCGGCGTTGCTGGCATGGCCGAGCACCGGGCAGACGCCGCCCGGCGAGGCCGGGCCCAAGGCGCTGCTGCCCGACAGCTTTGCCGCGCCCGCCCCGAAACCGGCGGTGCCTGCCGCAACCGCGCCTGACGCGGCCGCCCCGACTTCTGCGACGCCGCTTGCAGCGACGCCTGCGGCGGATGCGCTGGTTGCAGGCGCGCTGCCATCGACTGCTGCGGCTGCGCCCGACCCGTTCGACCTGCCGAGCGCGACCGGGCGCACCGTCGATGTCGCGGGCCCGCTGACGCCGGCGATCGGCGGCTATGGCATGGGCGCGTTCGCCGGTAGCAACGCGCGCTTCGTTGCCGGGCTGATGCGCCGCGTCGATGCGCCGATCGCGTCGCGCTGGGCGCATATCGTGCTGCGCCGCGCGCTGCTGAGCGAAAGCGCGACGCCGGTGGGCATCAACCCCGCCGACTGGATCGCCGCGCGTGCCGCGCTGCTGCTGCGCATGGGCGAAGTCGACGGCGCCAAGGCGCTGGTCGATTTTGTCCCCGCCGACCGGTTCACGCCGACGCTGTTCCGCGTTGCCGGCCAGGTCCAGTTCGCCGCCGCCGATCCGGCGGGAATCTGCCCGATCGCCGCGACCGGCGTTGCGGTGTCGCGCGACCCGCTCTGGCCGCTGAGCGAAGCGATGTGCGCCGCGCTGCAGGGCGACGATGTCAGCGCGGCGCGCGGGTTCGACGCGGTCCGCGACACCGGCGATGTCGATGTATTCGACGTCATGCTCGGCGAGCGCGTCGCCACCATCGCGGGCGGCGGTGGCCGCGCTGCGAACATCGCGTGGGATGAAATCGATGCGCTGACGCCGTACCGGTTCGGCGTCACGACTGCGGCGGGCGTCGCGGTGCCGCCCGAACTGCTCGCCAAGCTTGCCACAGCGACGCGCGGCGCGAGCTATGGCTGGGTGTGGCGCGCCAGCGGCATGGCACCCGAGGCGCGCGCCGCCGCTGCCCGCCCGGCCGCCGGGCTCGGCATCGCCAGCGTCAGCGAGATCGTCGCGTTGCGCAGCATCGATGCAGGCGCCAGCAGCGGTCCCGCCGCCGATCTGCGCCGCGCCTATGTTGCGGCAACCACGTCGGAGCGCGTCGCCGCGATGCGGTCGATCTGGGGCAGCGGCAGCACCGAGGGCGACCGCTACGGCGCGCATGTCGAAACCGCGCTTGCTGCCGCACGGTTGCCGGTCGACAGCGCGTTTGCCGCCGATGCACCCGATATCGTCGGATCGATGCTGAGCGCCGGGCTGGCTCCGGCGGCGGCGCGCTGGGCCCGCGTCGGCGCGAACGGCGACGCCGCGACGCGCGGGCGGGTCTGGGCGCTGCTCGCGGCGGGCGGTGCTGTCGCCGTGACGCCCAAGGCGATGACCGACTGGCTGGCCAGCGCCAACGGCGACACCCGCGCTGCAACCCGCCACCGCGCCGCGCTGCTGCTGGCGGCACTCGATGCGCTCGGCCGAACGCGGAGCGACAGCGGCTGGGACGCGGTCCGCACCGATCTGGGGCTGACGCCGGTTACCGACAGCTGGACGCGCGCGATCGACGCAGCCGCCGCCGCCGGACGCCCGGGCGAAGTCGCCGTGCTCGCCGGAACCGGGCTGCAGACCGCGTGGGGCGGTGTGCCCGCGGCGCATTTCGGGCATATCATCGCCGCCTATGCGCGCGTCGGCCGGTCGGCGGAGGCGCAGTTGCTCGCCGCCGAAGCCGTGATGCGCGGGTGACCGCAGCAGCGCTTACCGACGCCCGCGCGATCGCGCTGTTCCTCGACATGACCGCCGCCGAAAAAGGCTCGGCGCGCAACACCATCCTTGCCTATCGCCGCGACCTCGACGGTGCGAGTGCGGTACTGGGCGGCGCACTTACCGCCGCGTCGCCCGACGATCTGGCACGGCTGGCGGCGGCATGGGCCCCGCTGGCGCGCGCCAGCCTGGCGCGGAAAACCTCGGCGCTGCGCGGGTTTTTTCGGTTCCTGGTTGCCGACGGGCTGCGGCGCGACGACCCGACGCTGGCGCTGCCGACGATTGCCCCGGCGCGCCCGCTGCCGAAATCGCTGAGCGACGGCGATGTCGAGCGGCTGTTCGCAGCGCTTGCCGAACGGCTGACCGATACGACCCCGGCGGCATTGCGGCTGAG
This sequence comes from Sphingomonadales bacterium, assembly GCA_038225475.1. Lineage (GTDB taxonomy): Bacteria > Pseudomonadota > Alphaproteobacteria > Sphingomonadales > Sphingomonadaceae > Polymorphobacter_B. Next base: position 8,524 of record JBBRRA010000010.1, on the reverse strand, counting down.
CGCGCTGATCGAGCTGCTGTACGGGTCGGGGCTGCGCGCGACCGAGCTGGTGTCGCTGCCGCGCCATGCGATCCGCGCCGGGCGCGGCCATGCGATCCTGACCGGCAAGGGCGACAAGGAACGGCTGGTCCCGATCGGGCGGCGCGCCGAGGCGGCGGTGCTGGCGCATTCGGCCAATGTCCCCACCGACGCGCGCTTTCTGTTTCCCAGCGGCGCCAAGCACCTGTCGCGCGTGCGGCTGTTCCAGCTGGTGCGCGGTCTTGCCGCAGCTGCCGGCATCCCGCCCGACCGGATCAGCCCGCATGTGTTGCGCCATGCGTTTGCAACGCACCTACTCGAAGGCGGCGCGGACCTGCGTGCGCTGCAACTGATGCTCGGCCATGCCGATATTGCGACGACGCAAATCTATACGCACGTCCAGACCAAACATCTCGTCGAGCTGGTCAATGCCCGCCATCCGCTCGGTGAACGATAGGCCTTGCGGCGCGCGCCGCGGCGATTAAGCTGCAGCAATACTGACCTAGGGGAGATTTCATGCGCCTGATCCTGACGACCACCGCCCTTGCGCTTGTGCTGGGAGGGGCCGCCGTCGCACTGACCGCCGCCAAGCCCGAACTCGGCAGCTTCGGTTTCGACACTGCCGGCATGGACAAGACTGTCGCGCCCGGCGATGACTTTTTCGAATATGCCAATGGCGGCTGGGCCAAGGCGACCCCGATCCCCGCCGACAAGGCGCGGTTCGGCGCGTTCGACGTGCTCGCCGACCGGTCGCGCGACCGCTCGCGCGCGATCATCGAGGCCGCTGCCAAGGGCAGCAGCACCGACACCGATGCGCAGCGCGTCGGTGCCTATTATACCGCGTACATGGATGAGGCCGCGCTCGAGGCGAAGGGCACCGCGCCACTAAAGCCGATGTTCGATGCCATTGCCTCGATCAAGACGCGCGCCGACCTCGCGCAGACGATGGGTACGCTGGCGCAGAAGGGCATTTCGATTCCGTTCGGCGTCGGCGTCCAGCAGGACCCCAAGGCCCCTGACCGCTATATGGTCGGCATGCGCCAGGGCGGCATCGGGCTGCCCGACCGCGACTATTTCCTCGTCGACACGCCGAAGTTCGCCGAGACCCGCGCCAAATATCTGGCGCATATCGCGACGATGTTCCGCCTTGCCGGACTGAGCGACCCGGCGGCGCGCGCACAGGGCGTGTTCGATCTCGAACATGACATCGCGCAGGTCCACTGGACACGCATCGAAAACCGCAACCCCGACAAGACCTACAACCTGCGCGACCCCGCCAGCCTTGCCGCCGAAGCGCCCGGGTTCGAGTGGCCGGTGTTTTTCACCGCAATCGGTGTTGGCAGCGAAACGCGCTTCGATGTCGGCCAGCCGACGGCGTTCACCGGCATGGCCAAGCTTGCCGCCGACCGGCCGATCGCGGTGTGGCAGAACTATCTGATGTTCCACGTCCTGCAGGCGCGCGCCGGGGTGCTGCCCAAGGCGTTCGTCAACGAGGCGTTTGCCTTCAACGGCACCGTGCTCAACGGCCAGCCGATGCTCGAACCGCGTTGGAAGCGCGGTGTCAGTTCGGTCAACGCCGCGATGGGCGAAGCGGTCGGGCGGTTGTATGTCGCGCAGTATTTCCCGCCCGCCGCCAAGGCTTCGGCCGATGCGCTGGTCGCCAATATCCGCGCGTCGATGAAGGCGCGCATCCAGACGCTCGACTGGATGAGCCCGGCGACCAAGGCGCAGGCCGAAATCAAGCTGGCGAGCTTCGATCCCAAGATCGGCTATCCGGTCAAATGGCGCGATTATTCGACGCTCGAAGCGCGCGCCGACGATGCGTTCGGCAATGCCGACCGTGCCTATACGCATGAATATCGCCGCAACCTTGCCAAGCTGGGCGGGCCGATCGACCGCACCGAATGGGGCATGACGCCGCAAACGGTGAACGCCTATTACAACCCGCCCAAGAACGAGATCGTCTTCCCGGCGGCCATCCTGCAGGCGCCGTTCTTCGATCCCAATGCCGATCCGGCGGTCAATTACGGCGGCATCGGCGTCGTCATCGGGCATGAAATCAGCCACGGCTTCGACGATCAGGGTCGCAAGTACGACTCGACCGGCAAGCTGCGCGACTGGTGGACCGCCGAGGACGCCGCCAAGTTCAAGGAGCGCGCCGACAAGCTGATCGCGCAATATGACGCCTATGAGGTGCTGCCCGGCACGCACATCAAGGGCGGGCTGACGCTGGGCGAAAACATCGCCGACCTCGCCGGGCTGCGGATCGCGTACGACGCCTATCACCTGTCGCTGCACGGCAAGCCCGCGCCGGTGATCGGCGGCATGACCGGCGACCAGCGGTTCTTCCTCGGCTTTGCGCAGGTCTGGCGGTCGAAGACGCGCGACGCCGCGTTGCTGTCGCAGGTCACGTCGGACCCGCATTCGCCGGGGCCGCAGCGCACCGCGACGGTGCGCAATTTCGACCCGTGGTATGCCGCGTTCCAGCCCAAGCCCGAAGGCAAACTGTACCTGACGCCCGAGCAGCGCGTGCGCATCTGGTAATTTAGCGATCGCAGCCGTTCAGCGGCGGGGTTGGCAAGGCCAGCGGTTTTCGCCAAGCAGGCGCGGATGACCGCATCCGCGCTTCCCCGCCGCGATTTTGCCGTGCTGTTCACCGTCCTGCTGACGGTGGCGGCGGGGAATACCGCGCTGCAATCGGTGTTGCCGTCGATTGCGCGCGCGATCCATATTCCCGACCTGCTGGTCGCGGTGATCTTTTCGTTTTCGGCGCTGCTCTGGACGTTTTCGGCCCCCTATTGGGCGCGCGCGTCCGACGTCCAGGGGCGCAAGCGGCTGATGCAGGTCGGCGTCGCGGGGTTCGGCGTTTCGATGCTGGGCTGCGCGTTCACGATCTTTGCCGGGCTTTCGGGATGGATCGCGCCGATCGCGACGTTCATCCTGTTCGCGTCGCTGCGCAGCCTGTTCGGATTGTTCGGATCCGCTTCGAACCCGGCTGCGCAGGCCTATGTCGCGGCGCGCAGTTCGGAGGGCGAGCGGACCGCGGCGCTCGCGATGCTGACCAGCGCCTTCGGGCTCGGCACCATCCTTGGACCGGGGATCGCGCCGTATCTGCAGATTGCGCCGTTCGGGCTGTCGGGACCGATGTTCGGCTTTGCCGGCATTGCAGCGGTGGTCGGCGTCATCCTGTGGCGGTTGCTGCCGAGCGACCATCCGATGCCGACGCGCGACCATCACGGCGCGCCGTCGTCGATGCCGACGATCCTTGGCGGGGCGACGGGTGCGAGCGCCGTCGCCGCCGATGTCGGGCGCGCGCCGCGACTGAGTTGGCGCGATCCGCGCATCCTGCCGTTCATGCTGTACGGCTTTGCCAGCGGCAGCATCCAGGCCGCGACCGGGCAGGCGCTCGGGTTTCTGATTATCGACCATGTCGGCGGAGCCCCCGCGGCGGCGGCAAAATCGGTCGGCATCGCGTTCATGGTCGGCGCGGGCGCAACGCTGCTTGCGCAATGGGGGCTGATCCGGACGTTGCGGATGACGCCGGGCGGGCTGATGCGCTGGGGCGCGGGGCTGGCCGCGCTCGGCACGCTCGGCATCGCGCTGGCGAGCGACTATGAGGGCATCGTCGTCGCGTTCGGGCTGACCAGCCTCGGCTATGGTTTCGCGCGCCCGGGCTTCACGGCGGGCGCGTCGCTGATGGTCGGTGCCGACGAACAGGGCGCGGTCGCCGGCGCGGTCACCGCGATCAACGGGTCGTGCTTCGTGCTGGCGCCTGCCGCGGGCATCGGGCTGTACGAGCTTGGCGGATCCTATCCCTATTGGCTGGGCGCGGTCTGCCTTGTCGGCTTGCTTACCTATGCGCTGCTCAATCCGGTGCTGCGCCGGTCATGGGCCAGCACCGAGCCCGGCGACGATGTGCACTTCACCCCCTAGCGCGCGCCGCCGCGATGCGCTTTGATAGGCGCAAAGCAAAAGCCACCTGGGGACGATGATGACCACTACCGCCTGGCCCGCCATGTCGATCGATGCCGCGCATGCCGCGCTTACTGCCACCGGCGCGCCGTTCGAGATGGAGACGCTGACGATCCGCGGCGTCCCGACACGCACGTGGAAGAACGCGCCGCCGACGTTGCGCGAGGTCTTCCTTGCCGGGCGCACGCACGCCGACCGGGTGTTTCTGGTGCACGAGGATGAACGCGTGACGTTTGAAGCGTTCGCCCGCGCCACGCTGGCGCTTGCCGCGCAGCTCGCGGCCGACGGCGTGGTCAAGGGCGACCGCGTCGCGATCGTGATGCGCAATATCCCCGAATGGCCGGTGGCGTTTTTCGCCGCCGAGCTGCTCGGCGCGATCGTCACGCCGCTCAACGCATGGTGGACCGGCGCCGAGCTCGAATACGGGCTGACCGATTCGGGCGCAAAGACGCTGATCATCGACGGCGAGCGACTGGCGCGGCTGACGGGACACCTCGCCAACTGCCCCGACCTGTCGCGCATCTATGTGACGCGCGCCACCGAAGCTGCCGCCGATCCGCGGGTAACGGCGCTCGATGCGGTCATCGGCACCACCGACAGCTGGCCCGCGTTGCCGGTGGGCACACTGCCCGCAGTCGACCTCCACCCCGAAGACGACGCGACGATCTTTTATACCAGCGGCACCACCGGCAAGCCCAAGGGCGCGCTCGGTACGCACCGCAACATCGTCTCGAACATCATGGCGAGCGGCATTTCGGCGGCGCGCAGCTATCTGCGGCGTGGCGAGATGCCGCCCGCGCCCGACCCCGCCGCGCCGCAAAAGTCGACGCTGCTGTCGGTGCCGTTTTTCCACGCCACCGGCAGCCATGCGATCATGTGCCCCGCGCTGTTCGCCGGAGCGAAACTGGTGATGATGCGCAAATGGGACCCCGAGCGCGCGATGCAGCTGATCGAGCGCGAGCGTATCAGCAGCTGCGGCGGCGTGCCGACGATCGCGTGGCAGATCATCGAGCATCCGGCGCGGCGCAACTATGACCTGTCGAGCCTCGAGAGCGTGGCCTATGGCGGCGCGCCGTCGGCACCCGAGCTGGTCCGGCAGATTAAGCTGGCGTTCCCGGCGTCGCAGCCGGGTAACGGCTGGGGCATGACCGAAACCAGCGCGACCTTCACACACCACATGGCAGAGGATTACCAGCACCGCCCCGACAGCTGCGGCCCCGCCGTGCCGGTATGCGAACTCAAGGTCACCGATCCCGACGGCAACATCGTGCCGCCCGGCTCGGTCGGCGAATTATGGGGCAAGGGCCCCAATGTCGTGAAGGAATATTGGCGCAAGCCCGGGCCGACTGCCGAGACGTTCGTCGATGGCTGGGTCCGCACCGGCGACCTCGCGCGGATCGACGACGAAGGGTTTGCCTTCATCATCGACCGCGCCAAGGACATGCTGATCCGTGGCGGCGAGAATATCTACTGCGTCGAAGTCGAAAACGCGCTGTACGATCACCCTGCGGTGATGGATGCCGCGATCGTCGCGCGCCCGCACCACAGCCTTGGCGAGGAACCGGCGGCAGTGGTGACGCTGCGCCCGGGGGCCACCGCGAACGAAGCCGAACTGCGCGCGCATGTTGCCGAGCGGCTCGCGGCGTTCAAGGTGCCGGTCGAGGTGCGGTTCTGGGATGGCCCGTTGCCGCGCAACGCCAATGGCAAGATCCTGAAGTCCGACCTGAAGAAGCTGTTCGCCGGAACCGCCGCCTAGCCACGTCGTTACACCCCCAGAAACAGGCGCGACCGCGCCTGTCCGCAACGGGAGTGTCGCGATGAAGGGTGGATGTCTTTGGCTGCTGGGCGTGCCGATTCCGGTGATTATCCTGCTGTACGTGTTTCACGTTCTTTAGACCGCGAGTTGCGGGCGGCGGTCGTTTCACGCTACGCGACGTGGACGATGCACCGCCCCGCCACCGCAGCCGACCCGGCCGACCTCGACGCCTTCCTCGAAGCGCACCCCGGCACGGCCTTTTTCGAAATCTTCTTCACCAATCTGGCGGGCGTGCCGCGCGGCAAGCGCGTTCGCCGCGCCGAGATTTCGGCAGTCTATGCGCACGGCTGCCTGATGCCCGGATCGGTGCTGGTCGTCGACGTTACCGGGCGCGATCTGGAGGATGACACCGCTGGCTGGCTCGACGGCGATGCCGACCGCCTTGCGTGGCCAGTGGCTGGTAGCCTGAGCGTCGCACCGTGGCTCTGCGATGATACTGCGCAAGTCATGCTGACGATGCACGAGCTCGACGGCGCACCCTGCGCGCTCGATCCGCGCCACATCCTGCAGCGCGTGCTCGACCGCTTCACCGCCGACCGGCTGACGCCGGTAGTAGCGTGCGAGCTCGAATTCTACCTTGTCGATGCGGTCCGCGCCGCCGATGGCGGCATCCAGCAACCCGTCGGCAGCGATGGCCGCCGGCCCACTAATGCGCAAGTATTCGGCCTCGACGGCGACGATCTCAACGACGGTTACCTGCGTGCGCTTTGGGCAGCGTGCGATGCGATGCACGTTCCGGCCGGAACCGCGATTTCGGAATATGCGCCGGGCCAGCTCGAGGTAACACTTGCCCACCGCGCCGATGCGCTTGCGGCGTGCGATGACGCCGTGCGCTTCAAGCGCGCCGCCAAGGGGCTGGCGGCGGCGCACGACCGCACCGCGACGTTCATGGCCAAGCCGTTCGCCGCGAACGCGGGCAGCGGGCTGCATTTCCATATCAGCATCAACGACCCCGATGGCCGCAACATCTTTGCCGCCGATGCCGCCGACGGGACGACGGCGCTGCGCCATTGCATCGGCGGCGCCGCGGCGGCGATGGGCGACGCGATGGCGGTATTTGCGCCCAACGCCAACAGCTACCGCCGTTTCCACCGGCACAGCGACAACCCGCTCCGCGCCAGCTGGGGCGTCAACAACCGCACCGCGCCGCTGCGCGTGCCGGCCGGAACTGCCGCCAGCCGCCGGATCGAACACCGGATCAGCGGCGCCGACGCCAATCCCTATCTCGCCGCCGCAGCAGCACTTGGCGGGATGCACGACGGCCGTACGCAGCGCATCGATCCCGGCCCGCCGGTGTCGGTCACCGGCGACGGCGCGACCGGCGAGCGGCTGCCAACCGACTGGGCCTATGCGATCGAGCGGTTCGACCGGTCGGCGATGTTGCGCGACTATCTCGGCGACCGGGCGGTGGCGCTTTATGCCGCGATCAAACGCGCCGAGCAGGCGCGCTTCAACGCCGTCGTCACGCCGCTCGACTTTGACTGGCTGCTCCGGTCGGCATGAGCGGCGGTGGACACAGCAGGCGGTCGGTACTCGCCGGTATGGGGGCCGCAACCGCGTTCAGCTTCACCGCTGCGGGCTGCCAGAACCGCGACCGCGACGCGATCGGCTTTTACAACTGGGACAGCTTCATCGGCCCGCACACCGCGCGCGCCTTCGAGCGGCGCACCGGCATCGCGGTCGAACAATCGGTGTTCGCCACCGACGACGAGCTGTTCGCCAAGCTGTCGGGCGGCTCCGAGGATTATGACGTCGTCGTGCCGTCGCACACCGGGGTCGAGCGGCTGGTCGCGGCGCGGCTGCTGCGCACGCTCGATCCAGCGGCATTGCCCAACCTGCGCAACTTGATGCCGTTCTGGCGCGACCCGGCCTATGACCGTGGCTGCCGCCATTCGGTCCCGTACAGCTGGACGGTCACGGGGCTCGGCTACCGACAGGCGCGGTTGCAACCGGCGGGCGCGGTTCCCGACAGCTGGCGGCTGGCGTTCGCATCGACGCGCTATGCCCACCGCATCGCGCTGCTGCCGGCATCGACCCCGTTGCTCGCACTCGGCGCGAAATTCGTCGGGCAACCGTTGACGCCCGCGACGATCGGCACGGTCACCGAAATGCTGATCGCGCAGAAGCCGGCGGTTGCGTATCTGACGAACGACGGCATCGACATGCTCGCCGCCGACCGCGTCGATGTGGCGATGGTCGACAATGCAGCACTGGCCGCCGCCATGTCGCATACCGCGGGGCTGGGGTTCGTCGTGCCGCGCGAGGGCGGGTTGCTGCGTGCCGATGCGCTGGCGATCCCGCGTGCGTCGCGCCGACCGGCGGCAGCGCAGGCGTTCATCGACTTTCTGCTCGGCGCCGGGGCGGCGCGCGATCTCGCGCTGCTGACCGGTTTCCCCACCCCCAATGCTGCAGCGCGCGCGTTGATGCCGGCGGCGTACCGCGATTCGCCCGCGCTGTTTCCCGCCGGACCGGGCATGGCGGCGAGCAGCTTCGGCCATCTTGTGGAGGAGGCGGATGCGCTGGTTTTCGATCACGCCACGATGCGGCTGCGCGCATCGCCACCATCGGATCGGTGATTGGTGCGCGACGCAGTCCCATGCGAACCTGTCTCGGCTTAGATTTGGCTGATTTCCTCTGATAATGGCGGATAAACAGCGAGATAGCTTAAAGAACAGCAGCGGGAGATTTTTGTTCAGCAGTTGGGTAATGTAAATCAAT
>JBBRRA010000009.1:0-89077 GCA_038225475.1 Sphingomonadales bacterium | reverse complement strand
TGGTGCGCCCGGAACGATTCGAACGTCCGACCCTCAGATTCGTAGTCTGATGCTCTATCCAGCTGAGCTACGGGCGCATGCGAGGTCCGATTAGCTGTAACGTCGCGGCGATGCAAGCGCTTGCAGTGCTGGTCGGTCGACATTAGGAGAGGCGCATGCAGCGATGGCCACTCCTGTTCTGCGCTGCAGTAGCCGCTTGTGCTGCTCCCGGAGGCGCATGGCCAAGTCTAGCGAAGCGCTCGATCGAAACGGCGCCAATCCCCACCGTAGCACCTTTAGAGGCTTCCGCCGTCGGATCTCCGGCGGCAGCCGATGCGGCAACTCGGCTCGTGGTCATCGTCCGTGATCTCAAAAATCTTGAAGATCGAGCTGCAACGCAACGGGAACTGACCGACAGCGCCGCAAATGCCGCCGCCCGAGGCGACCAAGCGGCGCAGGCGACGTTGCAGCTGGAGTCTGGACGCCTTGAAAAACTTGGCGGGCAGGTCGCGGCGCTGCACGATCGGTTGGAAGGAATCGCCGGTGAGCTTGCGGTCGCAGCAGCCCGTGGCGGTGACGTCACCGCCACGTTGCGCGAGACCGGCGCGCTGATCGTGCGTAGCGACGCGCTGGCAGTGCTTTGCCGTGGCGGAGTGCATTAAGTCTAGCGTAGGTCGGCGAAAACCGCGCGGCGGACCGCGCGGGCGACACAGTCGGCAGCGAGCGTCCCTAAAATTGCAAGTTCGACCGCGCTGATGACCCCGGCGTCGGCGGGCGCGGTCGAGAGTGCGAACAGCGTGTCGCCGTCGAAGGGCGTGTGGATTGGGCGAATCGCGCGCGCCAGACCGTCATGCGCCATCATTGCCAGTCGTTCGGCCTGCCCGCGGCTGAGCGGCGCATCGGTTGCGACGGCGCCGATGCAGGTGTTCTGCGTAGCCGCCAGCCCGACCCCCGGCGTCAGCTTGGGCAGCGGCACGTCACCGTTGGGCGGCGCGTCGCGATAGACCTCGCCGAAGCTGTTCACCGCAACGAGTGCGCCGACGCGCCAGCCGCCGGGCACCGCAAGGCTGCTGCTGCCGATGCCGCCCGCCTGGCTGCCAGCGCGAGCGCCGAAGCCGGCGCCGATTGCCCCGCTTGGCGCACTTGTCGAAAGCGTTGCCAGCGCGGCCCGGGCGAGACCGACATAGGGTGGCTCGCCCCATTGCTTGTCGCCGCCGTTGCCCAGATCGAACAGGATCGCTGCGGGCACGACGGGGATGGGCAATGGTCCCGCCTGCAGCCCGATGCCCTGACGCGACAGCGCAACCGCGACCGCGTCGGCGGCCGCCAGACCGAATACCGAGCCGCCGCTGAGCACGAGCGCGTGGACTCGTTCGACAAGTGTATGCGGCTTCAGCGCGTCCGTCTCGCGCGTGCCGGGACCGCCGCCGCGAACATCGACCGCCATCACCACGGGAGCCATCGGGACGATTACCGTCACGCCGGTCCGTGCCGCGACATCGTGTGCGTGCCCGACGCGCAGGCCGGGGACATCGGTGAAGGTGTCGGTCATCCGTGCTATTGTGCCGCAGCTGCGCGCCGTCTCCAAGCCTCCAGCGTAACTTTAACCGCTGTCCCGAGTTGTTGCGCGGGAGTAGGCTTAAGCCGCTGCTGGAGAAATCGATGACCGCCGTCGCCCATATCAACCGGATCGGAACTGCCGTTCCGCCGAACGACGTTCATCCGGCCTTTGTCCGCTTTGTGCAGGGGTTCATCACCGAGCGCCGCGACAGTGCGATCTTCAAACGCATGGTGAGCCGAGCCGGCATCGAGCGGCGCTATTCGTTCTTCGAGCCGGTCGAAAACCCCGACGGGTTCGTCGCTGACACCGAAGGGTTTTACACCCCCGGCGAATTTCCAGGGACCGCCGCGCGGATGGCGCGTTTCGAAAAGACCGCGCCGGGGCTGGCACTGCAGGCGATCGAGGCGATGGGTATCGACGGCGAGCGCGACCGCATCACGCATCTGGTGGTGGCGTCGTGCACCGGGTTCATCGCGCCGGGCATCGACCAGCTGATCGTCAAGGCGGCCGGGCTCGACCCCGGCGTCGAACGGACCGGCGTCGGCTTCATGGGCTGTTATGCGGCGGTCAATTCGCTGCGGCTGGCGCATCACTTCGTGCGGTCGGACCCGTCGGCGCGAGTGCTCGTCGTCAATCTCGAGCTGTGCACTTTGCACTTCCAGCAAACTGCCAACCTCGAGCAGCTGTTGTCGATGCTGCTGTTCGGCGACGGTTGTGCTGCGACGCTGGTGACTGCCGACGAAACCGGCATCGCGCTCAAGGACTTCCGCGCGACGACGATCGAGGATTCGGGCCACGCGATCACATGGCGGGTCGGCGACCAGGGGTTCGACATGCATCTGTCGGGCGAGGTGCCGGGCAAGATTGCGCGGGCCTTGAAGTTCGAAAACGAGCGCAACGACGACAAGGGGCTGCTGCGCGGGCTGCGATCGGCGGACTATGACCTGTGGGCGGTTCATGCCGGGGGCCGGACGATTCTCGATGCGGTCGAAACTGGCTTCGAGCTCGCGGCGGACAAGCTCGACTGGTCGCGGTCGGTGTTACGCGACTTCGGCAACATGTCGTCGGCGACGCTGATGTTCGTGCTCGAGCGTATTCTCGGCGGTGTCGGGACCAGCGTGGCGCGCGCCGCCGACGGGTTTGGCGTGGCCTTCGGGCCGGGGTTGGCGGCGGAAAGCTTCCGGTTCAAGACGGTCGGGTGAGGCGCGTGCGCAGTTTTGCCGCGCGCTCGACCGAACCTGAGCTGATGGACGGCGAGCATGTGACCGCCGCCGAGTTCGCCGCATGCCTTGCCGATCTGGCGCGCGTCAACACCGTCACGCTTGCTCGGCCGCCGACGTTGCGCTGGCTGGCGCGCGCGACGGCGGCATTGCAGCCGGGCGACAGCTTCACGCTGCTCGATGTCGGCTTCGGCGAGGGTGACATGCTGCGCGCGGTCCACCAATGGGCGACGCGGCGCGGGCTGGTTCCGGTGCTGACCGGGATCGACCTCAATCCGCGCGGCGCACCGGCAGCGGCTGCGGCGACCGATGCCGCGATGCATATCGACTATCGGACTGGCGATGTGTTTGCCGCCGCACTGCTCCCGCCGCCCGATTTCATCATCAGCTCGCTGGTGGCGCACCATATGCGCGATGCGGAAGTCGTGCGCTTTCTGCGCTGGATGGAGGCGACCGCAATCAAGGGTTGGTTCGTTAACGACCTGCATCGGCATTGGCTCGCCTTTTACGGATTTCACGTGCTGGCTTGGGCGGCGCGCTGGCATCGGTTCGTGCGTCACGACGGGCCGGTGTCGGTCGCACGCAGTTTCCGGCGCGGGGACTGGGTCCGGCTGCTGGCCGCGGCGGGCATCGAGCGGTCGGCGGTCACGCTGCGCTGGCTGGTGCCGTTCCGCCTGTGCGTCGGGCGCCTGAAGTGAGCCCGATCGTGATCGCCGGCGGCGGGTTGGCGGGCGGCGCGGCGGCGGCGCTGCTGGCGCAGGGCGGCGCGCGGCCGCTGCTGCTCGAGCGCACGACCGAGCCGCACGACAAGATTTGCGGCGAGTTCCTGTCGACCGAGGCACAGGCGCACCTCGCCAAGCTTGGCCTCGATGTGACCCGGCTTGGCGGCGCGCCGATCGACCGCGTGCGGCTGGTGTATCGCCAGCGTGCGGCCGAGGCGCGGCTGCCGTTCGTCGCGCTCGGGCTGACCCGGCGGCGGCTCGATGCGGTGCTGCTCGACCATGCCGCGGCGGCGGGTGCCAAGGTCGAGCGCGGGGTCACGGTGCGTGCGCTGACGCAGGCTGGGGTGAGCACGAGCGCGGGGGTGATCAGCGATGCCACGGTGCTGCTGGCCAGCGGCAAGCACGACATCCGTGGGGCGCGGCGCGATACCGGTGGGGCGATCACCGGGCTGATCGGCTTCAAGCAATATTTCCGCGTGCCCGCCAGCGTGCGCGCGGCGCTGCGCGGCTTTATCGAGGTGGTGCTGTTCGACGGCGGCTATGCCGGGCTGCAGCTGGTCGAGGACGATGTCGTCAACCTATGCCTGCTCGTCGATGCGGCGCGCTGGCAGGCGGCGGGAGCCAGCTGGGACGGGCTGTTCGCGGCGCTGCTTGCCGAGCCGGGCATTGCAAGGCGACTGGCCGACGCCGTGCCGCAGCGGGCCCGGCAGCTGACGATCGCGGGCGTCCCCTATGGATATGTCGCGGCGGCCGATGCGCTCGGGCATTTCCGGCTGGGTGACCAGGCGGCGGTGATCCCGTCGTTTTCGGGCGACGGCATGTCGATCGCGCTCCATTCGGCGCGGCTGGCGGCGCAGGCGGTGGCCGCCGGCGCGTCGGCGGCCGACTATCAGGCGAGGCTGCGGCGCGATGTTGCGGCGCAGGTGGCGCGGGCAACATGGCTGCAGCGCGGTGCGCAGACGCCGGTCGGCCGCGCGCTGCTGCTCGCCGGCTTGACGCTGGTGCCGGCAACGCTGCGCGGGCTGGCGGCGGCAACGCGCGTGCCGCCCGCCGCGCTGCGCCGTGCCGGGTTGGCGGTCTAGCCCGCCCGCGCCCGGCTAACCCGTCTAACTTTACTCGGCGTCGGAGGGAAAACCGAATTTCGCCGACCAACGCGAGCCATTTCCGCAGTCGCCCACCGACGTCATTGGCGATCAACAGTTAACCCAAATGGCGCAATTTGTCAAGGTTGGCGCGCTACCGCTTGCAGCTGTCGGCGGCACCGCGGTCGAGGTCGAGGCAGCGGCCATCGACGGCGGGCATCTTGACGCCCGCCAGTGCCGCAAGCGTCGGCGCGATGTCGGTGGTCTCGACCGGCAGCGGCTGCTCGAAGCCGTTGGCACCGGGCCACCAGAACAGCAGCGGCACGCGGCGGTCGTAATTCCACACGGTGCCGTGCCCGGCGACGGTGTCGCCCTCGGTCAGCGGCGCGCCGAACGTCGCATAGGGCACGAATGCCACCTGGATGTCGCCGCTGCGGACGGCATCGGTGCTGAGCGCGAATCGCTCGGCGATCGTCATCTCGTCGGCGGGCTTGCCCTTGGGCGGCATCGACGCGAGCACATCGGCACGTGCAAATGCGGCATAGACTTCGGGGCGGGCGCGCAGCGCGGCAAGCGTTGCAGCCTCGATCTCGGCGCGGCGCTCGGGCGGTCCGGCGATGACGATCTGCTCGCCGCCGCCGGTCAACGGCTCGAAATCGAGGTTGAGCTTGGCGCGCACCAGTGCCGACACTTCGGCACCGATCTTGTCGGGGCTGATCCGGAGCGCGGGGACGCCGCGTTCGGCAGTGCGCTCGGCGGCATCGACCGAGCCGTGGTCGGCGGTCAGCGCCACCACGACGGGCACATGCAGCCCCTCCAGCTTGGTGAAGAAGCTGCCGAGTGCGGCGTCGACTTCCATCAGATGCTGGCACATTTCAGGGCCCTGGCTGCCATAGCGGTGGCCGACATAATCGGTCGCCGACAGGCTGATCGCGAGGACGTCGGGCGCAGCCCCGCGACCGAGCTTGGCGCGGTCGAGCAGTTGTGCGGCAAGGTCGAGCGTCACGCGGTCCATCGCGGGGGAGGCCCGAAAGCGCTTTTTGAAATCGGGCGTGCCGAAATCGATATAGTGCGGCGCGGGCGACCAGCCGGCAGGCGGCACGCGGTGGTCGATCGTCACGCCGCCGAAGCGGTCGGGTTCGACTGCGGCGGCGCAGCGCGCATCGAGCTTGCGCCAGCCCGGCGCGCCGGATTTCTTCCAGCTGGCGAAGAACGCCTTGTTGAACGCCGCGACGGGTTCGAGCCGGTCGAGATCGCTGGTGCCCTTGGGGACATAGGTGGTGAAGCCGTTTTCATCGTCCCACCAGAAGACGCCGTCGGGGTCGTGCCCGGCCATGGTGATCGCGCCGCGGTCCTTCGCCGATACCGCATAGGTGCGCGACGCCGGGTTGGCGGCCTTCAGCCACTCGCCGAACGTCGTCACCTTCAGATTGGCGGGGCCGCGCGGCTGGCCGTCGCGCTGCGGCACGCGCCCGGCGGGATCGAACACGCAATAGGCGCTTTTCTTGGTGTCGCGGTCATACCAGCTGTTCGCGACGATGCCGGTGGCGGCGGGGTGGCGGCCGGTGAGCAGCGTCGAGTGGCCGGGGCAGGTCTCGGTCGCGGCATGGCTTTGATAGGCGTTGGCGAAGACCACGCCCGAGCCGAGCCGTTTCAGGCCGCCCGAAAAGCGGTCGCGATACTGCGCGTACAGCGCCGCGCTGAACTGATCCATCGCGATGACGACGTACAGCTTGGGCGCGACCGGCGGCGGTCCCGCCACTGCCGGGGCTGCCGCGACCAGCGCCAGCACGGTTGTCATCATCCTATATAAACGCATCGCCGCAGCCCCCAAAGGTTGTTGTGCCGTCGCTATGACATCAATGTGACGGTTGATAGTGCGCCCGATACCGCTAGGCTATCGGGATCAAGGGAGAGACTCACCATGCGCAAACTGCTCGCCGCTGTCCTGCTCGGTTTCGCCGCGACCACCGCGCACGCCGAACTGATGGCCCCTGCACCGCCGGTGGTGGTGCGCGGCACGATCGACAGCGTTACCGGCACCGTGCTCGGCGTCACCTCGAAGACCGGCGAGAAGCTGACCATCGTGCTCGCGCCCGATGCGAAGGTCGCCGCGCTGTCGGTGGTCGGCATCGATGCGATCCAGCCCGGCAGCTTCATCGGCACCGCGGCCAAACCCCGCCACGGCGCGATGCTCGAGGCGGTCGAAGTCCATGTCTTTCCGCCCAGCATGCGCGGGCTGGGCGAGGGGCACCGCGCGTGGGATCTGGGCAAGAACAGCTCGATGACCAACGGCGACGTCGGCAGCGTCAAGGGCTCGCGCGGGCGAACGATCATGGTCAACTATAAGGGCGGCCAGCAGCAGGTGTATGTGCCGAAGTCGGTACCGATCGTGGCATTCGCCGACGGCACGTTGGCGCAGCTGGTGCCCGGCGCGCACCTGTTCGCGTTCACCAAAAAGCTGCCCGACGGGCGGCTGGCAACCAATCAGGTCGCGGTCGGCGTCAACGGCGTCGTGCCGCCGATGTAATTCCGGCGGCGCGGTTCAGGCGGTGTCGCTCAGGCGGTGGTGCCGGCGCGGCCATAGACATCCTCGAACCGGACGATGTCGTCCTCGCCGAGATAGCCGCCGCACTGCACTTCGATCAGCTGCAACGGCAGCGAACCGGGGTTTTCGAGGCGGTGCGCCGCACCGATCGGAATGTGCACCGACTCGTTTTCGTGGACCAGCTTGACCAGCGTGTCGATCGTGACGCGCGCCGTGCCCGCGACGACGATCCAGTGTTCGGCACGGTGGTGGTGCATCTGCAGCGACAGGATGCCGCCGGGCTTGACGACGATGCGCTTGGTTTGAAACCCCGGCCCCGAATCGGTGGTCTGATATGTGCCCCACGGCCGGTGGACGACCGGCGCGCTGTCGGCGCTGACATGGCCCGCGGCGCGCAAATCGTCGACGATGCCCTTGACGTCCTGCGCCCGCGCGCGCGGCACGATCAGCACTGCATCGCGTGTCGACACGACAATCAGGTCGTCGATGCCGACTGCGGCGATCATCGGCCCATCCTCGACCCGCAACAGGCTGTTGCGGCTATCGACCGCGACGACATCGCCGGTGGCGGCGTTGCCGTTCGCGTCGTGCGCGCTGATCGCCCACAGCGCATCCCACGACCCGACGTCGGACCAGCCGAAATCGACCGGCACGACCGCGGCGGCATCGCTCGGCTCCATCACCGCATAATCGATCGAGGTGCTGCGGCAGCCAAGGAACGCCGCGCTGTCGGGGCGCACGAAGCTGCCGTCGGTGGTGGCGGTTGCCATTGCGGTATCGATTGCGGCGGCGATATCGGGCGCGTGGCGCATCAGCGCGTCCAGAAACGCGCGCGCGGTGAACAGGAAGATGCCGCTGTTCCAATAATGCCGCCCGCCGTCGACATACGCCTGGGCGGTCGCGAGGTCGGGCTTTTCGACGAACCGCGCGACGGCGCGTACGCCCGGCGCATCCGCCAGCGCCGCGCCCGCCTCGATATAGCCAAAACCGGTTTCGGGGGTGGCGGCGCGGATCCCGAACGTCACCAGCCGCCCCGCGAGGGCTGCGGCGCGCGCCGTGGCGACAGCGGTGTGAAACGCCGGCGTGTCGGCGATGACATGGTCCGACGGCATCACCAGCAGCAGCGTTTCGGGCGGCACGGCATGCGCGGCGAGCGCGATCGCCGCTGCAGTATTGCGCCCGGCGGGCTCGAGCAGGATCGCGCGCGGTGTGCAGCCGGCGGCGAGCAGCTGATCGGCGATCATGAACCGGTGCGCTTCGCCGCCGACCACGATCGGTGCGCCGAACCCTGCCGCGCCCGCGACGCGCAGCGCGGTCGCCTGCAGCATCGACTGCGCCGCTGCCACCGGCAGCAATTGTTTGGGGTGCAGCGCGCGCGACAGCGGCCACAACCGCGTTCCCGCCCCTCCCGACAGGATGACCGGGCAGATTTCGGACGCCAAACCGCTATCGGACATTGTCGGCCTGCGCCTTTATGGTCGAACCTGCGCGCTCCTTCGCGCGGTCGGGGCGGCGCGTCAAACCGAATTCATCCGCGCGTTACAGCCCGGTGCCGCGCTTGCGCGTCCGCGCCTCGTGGCGGCGACCGTAGCGCACCGCTCCCAGCGCCAGCGCCGCGATCGCGGCACTCGCCACCGTCAGGCCAAACAAATTGGCGGATAGAAACTGTTGCAGATCGTTGACCATAACCGATACTCCAACCGCCTCCCCGAGCCGGAATCGCCCGGCCGACATTCTTTGTTAAGTACGAGCGATAGGAGCTGACGATGAACTTTTTGCGTAAATTCATGGCCATCGGCGCAGTGTTTGCGTTGGGCGGTGCCTGCGGTGCGACGGCGCAAGCCGCAACCCAGATCACCACGGTTCGCGCCGGCACCGGCGCTGCGGTCACCACGCCGGGGCAGCGGCTGACGGTGCATTACACGGGCTGGCTGTACCGCGACGGCGTCAAGGGCAAGAAGTTCGATTCGTCGCGCGACCACGGCATGCCGTTCACCTTTACCTACGGCGCGGGCGAAGTCATCGGCGGCTGGGACGACGGCGTCGCGGGCATGAAGGTCGGCGAGCGCCGCACGCTCGTCATCCCGCCCGACCGCGGCTACGGCGAGCGCGGGGCAGGCAGCGACATTCCGCCGAACGCGACGCTGATCTTCGACGTCGAGCTGCTCAAGGTCGAATAGCTTAGAAGAACGCCTGCAACCCCGTCTGCGCGCGGCCGAGGATCAGCGCGTGGACGTCGTGCGTGCCCTCGTAAGTGTTGACCGCCTCGAGGTTCATGACGTGGCGGATCACGCCATATTCGTCCGAAATGCCGTTGCCGCCGTGCATGTCGCGCGCCAGCCGCGCGATATCGAGCGCCTTGCCGCAATTGTTGCGCTTGATCAGGCTGATCGCCTCCGGCGCCAGCCGGTGCGCGTCGAGCAGCCGCCCGGCGGTCAGCGCGGCATTCAGCCCCAGCGTGATCTCGGTCTGCATGTCGGCGAGCTTTTTCTGCACCAGCTGCGTCTGCGCCAGCGGGCGGCCGAACTGCTTGCGGTCGAGCGTATATTGCCGCGCCGCGTGCCAGCAGAACTCGGCAGCGCCCATCGCGCCCCAGGCGATGCCGTAGCGCGCGTTGTTGAGGCAGCCGAACGGCCCTGCGAGCCCCTTGACGCCGGGCAGCAGGCGGTCGGCAGGAATGTGCACATCGGCAAGCACGATTTCGCCGGTGACCCCGGCGCGCAGCGCGAACTTGCCCTCGATCTTGGGTGTCGACAGCCCGGCATCTCCGCGCTCGATGATGAAACCGCGGATCACGTCGTCAAGCTTGGCCCACACAACGAACACGTCGGCGACGGGCGAATTGGTGATCCACATTTTCGCGCCGTTGAGCACATAGCCGTCGGCGGTGGCGACGGCGCGCGTGGTCATGCTGCCGGGGTCCGATCCGGCATCGGGCTCGGTCAGCCCGAACGCCCCGATCAGGTCGCCGCTCGCCAGCCCGGGCAGATACTGCTGGCGCTGCGCCTCGGTCCCATAGGCGTGGATCGGGTACATCACGAGGCTCGACTGCACCGACATCGCCGACCGGTATGCCGAATCGGCACGCTCGATCTCGCGCGCGATCAGCCCATAGGCGACATAGCTGACACCGGGGCAGCCATAGCCCTCGATCGTCGGGCCGAGCAGGCCGTAGCGGCCGAACTTCTTCATCAGATCGGGGTCGAACTTCTCGTGCCGGTTCGCCTCGCGCACTGCGGGCATCAGATGCTCGTCGGCGAACGCGCGCGCCGAATCGCGGATCATCCGCTCCTCGTCGGTGAGCAGGCTGTCGAGCAGCAGCGGGTCCTGCCAGTCGAACGCGGGCCAGCGCGGTGCAGAATGAGTGTCGATCTTGGTCTGGATGTTCATGGTTACAGCCCTTAGCAGACAGTCGCGCGCAGTTTAACGGCATATGATGCCGCTGTCATGCGGCGGGAGAACGGCCGCGATGCGCGGGTTCGCCCGCTCACCCGCGCGCCGCCACCCGCGCCTCGATCGCATCCCAGATCAACGCGGGGGTATCGGTTCGATTGAACCGGTCGATCGCCACGATGCCGGTGGGGGAGGTGACGTTGATCTCGGTCAGATACCCGCCGATGACATCGATGCCGACGAAGATCAGCCCGCGCCGCGCCAGCTCGGGGCCGATTGCGGCGCAGATCATTTGTTCGCGCGGGCTGAGCTCGGTTGCATAGGCCGACCCGCCGGCGGCAAGGTTCGAACGGATTTCGCCCGGTTTCGGCAGCCGGTTGATCGCACCGGTGGCGACGCCGTCGACCAGCACGATGCGCTTGTCGCCGGCGCTGACGTCGGGAAGAAACTTTTGCACCATGAACGGCTCGCGCCAGACATGGCCGAACATTTCGATCAACGCGGGCAGGTTGGCGTCGGCCTTGCCGATGTGGAACACCGCCGTGCCGGCATTGCCGTACAGCGGCTTGACGACGATCTCGCCGTGCCGTTCGCGGAACGCCATCGCCTCGTCGAGCCGCCGCGTCACCATGGTGGGCGGCATCAGCTCGGGGTAATCGAGCACGAACAGCTTTTCGGGCGCATTGCGGACGCTGGCGGGGTCGTTGACCACCAGCGTATCGCGCGCCACGCGTTCGAGCAGGTGCGTTGCGGTGATGTACGCCATGTCGAACGGCGGGTCCTGCCGCATCAGCACGACATCGGTATCGCTGCCGATGTCGAGCATCGCGGGTTCGCCGGTCCAGTGGAAATGCGCGCCCGCGTCGCGCGCCACCGTCAACGCGCGGGCGCGGGCCCGGACGCGTCCGCTGTCATAGGTCAGGTCGGTGCTGAGATAATGCCACAGCCGGTGACCGCGCGTTTGCGCGGCGAGCATGAGCGCAAAGGTCGAATCGCCGCCGATGTTGACGGTTTCGATGGGGTCCATCTGGACCGCGACGCGGAGCGACATGGGCGGGGGCTTTCGGTGAAGGCGCGCGCGGGTTGAAGCACCCGGCGCGCCGCTGCGCAAGCCTAGCTGTTGCTGCGTGCCAGCGCCTCGAGCGCGGCGCGGATGCGGGCGCGCACGGTCGCGTCGCGCGTCGTTTCGAGCATGGCGCCGAGCGAGGCGCGCGCCGCACCGACGCGGCCGAGCAGCTGTTCGAGCCGCGCGCGTTCCCACCACAGCCCGGTAAACCCCGGCGCGATCAGCGTCATGCGCTCGTGTAGCGTCAGCGCGCGCGCGACATCGCCGCCGCGCCGCGCCCGTGTCGCCTGGTTGGCGACCAGCCGCACCAGCACCGCACGGTTGCTCAACGGCAGCAAATGTTCGGGCTCGATCAGCGCCTGCGTGCCCAGCGTTCGCGCCAGGACCGCCTGCAACCCGTCGGGGCCGAGCAACCGCCCGCCGTCGAACGCATCGATCAGCAGCAGCGTCGGCTCGGTTCCGACGCGGACCAGCACATGACCGGGGATGCCGAGCGGATCGGCGTTCCAGCCGACGCGCCGCGCGACCGCGACGTACAGGATCGACAGCGTTACCGGCAGCGCGCGGCGGCGTTCGAACAGCGCGATGAAATCGGCGTTGGCGGGGTTGTCGTAATCGGCGCTGTCGCCGGTCATCCCCTCGGAATGCGCGATCAGCTGGGTCAGCGCGACCGCGCGCGCGCGCGGGTCGGCGACCCCGGCCGCATCGCGCTGCAGCCGCAGTGCGAGCCCGGTCAGTCGCGCGCGGACGGTGTCGAGATCGACATCGGCATGGTCGGGCGCGGCGAGCAGCAGCGCCGCTTCGGCGAGATCGATCGTCTCGTCGTCGAGCAGTCCGATCCGTTCGAGTTCGTCGCCCATGCTCACCCTCCTCGCCAGACACCGCGGTAATGCCGCGGCCAGTGCCCGCGCACGATCAGCACCGCGTCGATCCGGACCGTCGTGCACCCGCGTCCATACCGGTCCGTCAGCGCGTTCGCCGCGCGTGCTACGCGGGCGAGCGCAGCAGGATGCAGCGCCGCAAGCGCATTGTCGAGCCGGTCACGCGCCTTGACCTCGATAAAAGCCAGCGTGCGGCCGCGCCGCGCGACCAGATCGATCTCGCCCACCGGCGTCCGCACCCGCCGCGCGACGATGCGGTAGCCGTGGCAACGCAGCCACCATGCGGCGATCGTTTCGGCACGACGCCCGCGGCGTTCGGCGGCGAGCCGGGCTTCAGTCGCCATCGCGGAGCGCGTCGCCATCGCGGAGCGCGTCACCATCGCGGAGCGCCAAGGCGCGCGCGTAGACCGCCTTGCGCGGCAGGTTGAGCCCGGCTGCCACATCGGCGACCGCCTCCTTCAACGGACGCCCGAGCATGGCGCGTGCGAGTGCGGCGTCGAGCGTTTCGGCGCTCGCGGCGGGCGTTACCGTCGGCGGCCCGACGACGATCACCACTTCGCCGCGCGGCGGCACCAACGCAAAGCGCGCCGCGAGCGTGGCGAGGTCGCCGTCGACGGTTTCCTCGAACTTCTTGGTTATCTCGCGCGCCACGGCGGCCGGGCGCGCGCCGAGTCGCGCACTCAGCGCCGCCAGCGTCGCCGCCGTCCGCCCCGCCGATTCGTAGAACACCAGCGTGGCGCGCAACGCCGCGAACTCGTCGATCGCCGCGTCGCGTGCGCCCGCCTTGACCGGCAGGAACCCGGCGAACAGGAAACGGTCGGTCGGCAGCCCGGCGAGCGTCAGCGCCGCGACCGCTGCGCACGGGCCGGGCACGGTGACGACATTGCACCCGGCGGCGCGCGCATCGCGCACCAGCTTAAAGCCCGGGTCGGAAATCAGCGGCGTCCCGGCATCGGACACCAATGCAACCACCTCGTTGCGAATGCGTTCCAGCAACGTGGGTCGGACCGCATCGGCATTATGGTCATGATAGGCCTGCATCGGGACATGGGCGCCGATATGCGCGAGCAGCCGCGCGGTGACGCGCGTATCCTCGGCAGCGATCAGCGCAGCCTGCGCGAGGATCCGCGCCGCACGCGGGCTAAGATCGCCAAGATTGCCGATCGGGGTCGCGACAATGTAAAGCCCCGGCGGTTCGAGGCGTGGATCTGGGTCGAGGGATTGCAACATATGGCTATCATGGGCTGGCGTGCGCGCGCCGTGCAACCGCTGTTTGGCCGTATTGCGCGGGCGGGCGCGGTCGCGACGCTCGCGGTCGTCGCGGCGTGTTCGAACCGCAGCGTGCCGCGCCCGGTGACCGCCGCCGCGCCGCCGCCGGTCATTGCCGCGCCGTCGAAGCCGGTCGCCCCGCCGCAGGCCGCGCAGAACCGCGTCGCGCTGCTGGTGCCGCTGACCGGCTCGAACGCCGCCGTCGGGCAGTCGATCGCCAACGCCGCGAACTTGGCGCTGCTCGATGTCGGCGACAGCCGGATTAACCTGCGCATCTATGACACCGCGTCGGGCGGCGCGGCGGCGGCGGCAACCAAGGCGACCGGCGAGGGCGCGCGGCTGATCCTCGGGCCGCTGCTCGCCGCCGATGTGCGCGCCGTGCAGGGCGTCGCGGGCGGGATTCCCGTGGTCAGCTTTTCGAACGACGCGGCGCTTGCGGGCGACGATACCTTTGTGATGGGGTTCCAGCCGGGCCAGTCGATCGCGCGCGTCGTCGGCTATGCGCGCAGCCGCGGCATCGAACGCTTTGCCGCACTCGTGCCCGCCGGAGTTTACGGCCAGCGCGCCGCCACCGCGTTCGTCCGCGCGGTCGAGGCGAACGGCGGCAAGGCGGTCGCGGTCACCACCTATACGCGCGAGCCCGCCAAGCTGCTGGCCGCGGTCCGCACCGTCACCGCATTCGATGCGCGCAAGGCCGCCGCAGGGCGCAGCGCGTCGCTCCGCCCCGATGGCAGCGTGGTTGCGCTGACCGCCAAGCTGCCGCCGGTCGGGTTCCAGGCGCTGCTGATCGCCGATTCGGGCGCGGTCGCATCCGCCGTGGTGCCCGCGCTGGTGCAGTTCGGTGTGCCGGTCGGCAGCGTCCAGCTGCTCGGTACCGAGCTGTGGAACAACGAACCCGCGATCCGTACTGCGCGCGGGCTGCACGGCGCGCTGTTCGCCAGCGTCGCCGATGAAAAGTTCGGGCAGTTGGCCGGGCGGTATCGCGGCAAATACGGCAGCACGCCGTCGCGGCTGGCAAGCCTTGGCTATGACGCGGTGCTGCTGGTCAACAGCGTCGCCGGGCGCTGGCCGCTGGGTCAGCCGTTCCCGCGCGCGCTGCTGACCGCGCCCGATGGCTATTCGGGCATCGACGGCGTCTTCCGCTTCGGCAGCGGCGGCGTTGCCGAGCGCGGCCTCGAAGTCCAGCAGGTCGGCACCGGCACCGTCGCGCCCGCGCCGCGCAGCTTCCGCGCGGCTAACTGATCGCGCCGCGCAGCTTTTCGCGCGGCTAGCTGATCGCGGCGAGCACGGCGTTGAGCAGCGGGCGTCCGGCGGGCGTCAGCCGCAGTCCGCGCGTGTCGGTTTCGAGCAGGCCGAGGTCGGTCATCCGCGCCACCCCGCACGGGTCGAGGCTCGCCTCGAGCCGCTGCCCGGTGCGCGCTGCGAACACCGCGGCGTCGATGCCGCCGGTCAGCCGCAACCCCATCAACAGCGCCTCGCCGGCGCGTTCGGGCGGCGGCAGGATGCGCGTTTCGACCATGCCATGGCCATGCGCGGCGACGGCGGCGGTCCAGTTTTCGGGCTTTTTGTGGCGCATCGTCGCTGCGCCCGCGCGTCGCCCATGCGCGCCGGGGCCGACGCCGATATAATCGGCATAGGTCCAATAGGCGGTGTTGTGGCGGCTTTCGGCCCCGGCGCGCGCGTGGTTCGAAACCTCATACGCCGGGCGTCCGGCGGCGGCGGTCATCGCGGCGGTCAGCTCGAACAGGTCGGCCGACGTGTCCTCGGGCGGCAGTACCAGCGTGCCGCGCGCATGGTCGGTGGCAAAGCGCGTGCCGGGCTCGATGGTCAGCTGGTACAGCGACAGATGCTCGGTGCCAAAGCGCAGCGCGCGCGTCAGTTCGGCCTCCCAAGCCGCGCAGCTTTGGCCGGGGCGGTCATAGATCAGGTCGAGGCTGGCGCGGGCGAAATGGGTTTGCGCAACGTCGAGCGCGGCGAGCCCCTCGGCAAGGCTATGCGGGCGGCCGAGCGCGGCCAGCGCGGCATCGTCGAGTGCCTGCATGCCGACCGAAACCCGATTGACCCCGGCGGCGGCGAACCCGGCAAAGCGCGCCGCCTCAACGCTCGACGGATTGGCTTCGAGCGTGATTTCCACCGCAGCATCGACCTGCCAGTGCGCCGCGACCGCATCGATGATCGCACCAACGGTCGCCGGGTCCATCAACGACGGCGTGCCGCCGCCGAAAAAGATGCTGCCGACGGTGCGGCCCGGCGTCAGCGCGGCTTCGTGCGCAAGGTCGGCGAGGAGGGCTATCCGGTACGCGTCCTCGTCGATCACCGCGCGGACATGGCTGTTAAAATCGCAATAGGGGCATTTCGAGACGCAGAACGGCCAGTGGATATAGACCGCGAGCGGGTCTAGCGCAGGCACGCCGCGACCAGCTTTTCGAACGCCTGTGCGCGGTGGCTCAGCGCGTGCTTCACCGCAGGGTCGATCTCGGCAAAGGTCTGGTCCATGCCGTCCGCCACGAACACCGGGTCGTAGCCGAAACCGAGCGGGCCGCGCGGCGGCCAGACCAGCGAGCCCGCAACGCGCCCTTCGAACAGCGCCGTCTCGCCGCCGGGCCACGCCAGCGCGAGCGTACAGACGAAATGCGCGGCGCGCGACACGTCGGGGCCCTGCGCCTGCAACAACTCCTCGACCTTGCGCATCGCCAGCGTCCAGTCGCGCCCGTCCGGCGTCTCGGCCCAGTCGGCGGTGTAGACGCCCGGCGCGCCGCCGAGCGCATCGACGCACAGCCCGCTGTCGTCGGCGATCGCCACCAGTCCCGATCCGGCGCACGCGGCGCGCGCCTTCAGCAGCGCATTGCCGGCAAAGCTGTCCTCGGTCTCGACCGGCTCGGGCAGGCCGAGGTCGCCGGCGGCGACCACGTCCATGTCGAACGGGCGCAGCAGCGTGCCGATCTCGCGCACCTTGCCGGGATTGTGCGTCGCCAGCACGACGCGGCCGGGGGATAGCTTACGCACGCCCCGCCGCCTTCAACTGCGCCGCGAAGATGTCCGCGCAGCCGATCCACGCGAGCCGCAGCAGGCGGAGCAGCCCTTCCTCGTCGTACGGCGCGCCTTCGGCGGTCGCCTGCACCTCGACGATCGCGCCGCCCGAGACGAGCACGAAATTGGCGTCGGTCTGCGCGGCTGAATCCTCGATATAATCGAGGTCGAGCACGGCGGTGTCCTGATGGAAGCCGCAGCTGACCGCGGCGACCTGCGCGGTCAATGGATCGCGCGTCAGATTGTGCTTCGCCATGATCCCGTCGACCGCGAGCCGCAGCGCCACCCACGCGCCCGAAATCGCCGCCGTGCGCGTGCCGCCATCGGCCTGCAGCACATCGCAGTCGAGCGTGATCTGGCGTTCGCCGAGCAGCTTCAGATCGGTGACGGCGCGCAGGCTGCGCCCGATCAGCCGCTGGATTTCCTGCGTGCGCCCCGACTGCTTGCCCTTCGCGGCCTCGCGCTGGCCGCGCGTGTGCGTGGCGCGCGGCAGCATGCCATATTCAGCCGTCACCCAGCCTTCGCCCTTGCCACGCAGCCACGGCGGCAGGCGGTCTTCGACGCTGGCGGTGACGAGCACATGCGTCTGGCCGAACTTGACGAGGCACGAGCCTTCGGCGTGCGCGCTGAAGCCGGGTGTCATTTCGATGGTGCGCATCTGATCGGGGGCGCGGCCGGAGGGGCGCATGGGCGTGGTCTTCCTGATAATGGTCGGTGCGGTGCAGCCCTACACCCTGCTCACCGTTGAGCGAAACCCCCGTACCGCCTACATAGTGTGGCATGCAGCCGCTCTCGATCACCGAGCTCAACGACCGCGCGCGCGAGATTTTCCGAACCATCGTCGAATCCTACCTCGATACCGGTGCGCCGGTCGGGTCGCGGACGCTGTCGAAACTCGGCGCGCTCGGGCTGTCGCCGGCGTCGATCCGCAACGTCATGCAGGATCTGGAGGAGCTCGGCCTGCTTGCCGCACCGCACAGTTCGGCGGGGCGGTTGCCGACCGAGCTGGGGCTGCGGCTGTTCGTCGACGGCATGATGCAGCTCGGCGAGCCGAGCGAGGCCGACCGCAGCGCGATCGACGCGCAGATGCAGGGGCCGCACGGGCCGTCGTCGATGGAGGACATCCTCGGGCGCACCTCGGCGATGCTTTCCGGGTTGAGCGCGTGTGCGGGTATCGTGCTGGTCCCGAAGGCCGAAACCGTGCTGCGGCAGGTCAGCTTCGTGCCGCTGTCTCCGGCCAAGGCGCTGGCGATCCTGGTGGGCGGCGACGGCTCGGTCGAAAACCGCGTCATCGACCTGCCGCCAGGGCTGCCGCCGGTGGCGCTGATCGAGGCGGCGAATTATATCAACACGCGGCTCGGCGGCCTGACGCTGGCCGATGCTGCGACCCGGTTGCGCACCGAAATCACCGAAGAACGCGCCGCGCTCGACACGTTGACGCATGCGCTGGTCGAGGCCGGGCTGGCATCGTGGACGTCCGACGGCGCGGCGCGCCCGATCCTGATCGTCCGCGGGTCGGCGCAGCTGCTGGCGGGCGATGCGACCGACCTCGACCGGGTTCGCCTGCTGCTCGACGATCTCGAGGGCAAGGAGGAGCTGGCGCGGTTGCTCGACCTCGCGCGCGGGTCGGACGCGTGCAAGATTTTCATCGGTGCCGAGAACAAGCTGTTCTCGCTGAGCGGTTCGAGCGTTATAGCCGCGCCGTATCGCGGTGGCAGCGGGCGCGTCGTCGGCGTGGTCGGCGTCATCGGCCCGACGCGGTTGAATTATGCGCGTGTCGTCCCGATGGTGGATTACACCGCACGAACATTGAGCAGGTTGATTTCATGAACGACGAAACAAACATCGATGACACCGCCGCGAGCGAGGCCGACATCGGCGCGCCCGGCTTCGAGGATCAGCTGAACGCCGCGAACGAGGAAATCGTCAGCCTGAAGGACCGGCTGTTGCGCGCGGCGGCCGAAACCGAAAATGTCCGGCGGCGGCTCGAGCGCGAAAAGACCGACGCGAGCACTTATGCGATGACCGGATTTGCGCGCGACCTGCTCGGGGTTGCCGACAATCTGCGGCGCGCGGTCGCAGCGCTGCCCGCCGAAACCGCGTTCGAGGCGGTCAAGAACGGCATCGAGGCGACCGAGCGCGAACTGCTGTCGGTGCTGTCGCGCCACGGGATCACCCGCGTCGAAACCGAAGGCCAGCGGCTCGACCCCAATCGCCACCAGGCAATGATCGAAGTCGAATCGGACGCGCACGAACCCGGTCATATCGTCCAGGAATTGCAGGCCGGCTATGTCATCAAGGACCGGCTGCTGCGCCCGTCGCTGGTCAGCGTGGCGAAGGCCAAGGCGGACACGGCGTGACGAACGGCCAAACCGCCGCATAGTCCGCCGCTGTTGCGGGGGCCGCGCCGCCCTCGCTCAGCCGGTATGCATCCTCGACGATGCACGCCTGCTGTTCGAGGCCATAGGCGCCGAAGCGCTTGCCGGGTTTGAGCCCATAGGCATAGCGCGGCCACGGCGGGCGCTGCAGCGGTAGCCGGATGCCGTGCTGATGTTGCCAGACATGGACGAGTTCGTGGATCAGCAGCGCGCGCAGGTCGAGCGCTTCGGCGGCGAAGTCGCTGCGCCACACGCCGCCGTTGGGATGAAACCAGATGTGCCCGTCGGGGGCCATGACGATCCATGCCGGTTGCAGCGCGAACCATTTGGCATGGCGGATCGTCACCCGGTCGAAGTCGATCGCGGTGCCGAACACCCGCGCGGCGATCGCGCGCTCGCCCGGCGTCAGCGGGCGTTCAGCGCCCGGCAGCGCGCGTCTCGGCGTCGATCCTGATGGCGGCCCCGCTGGCAAAGGTCAGCACCAGCGGCAGCGTCGAACCGATCGGCTTCGCGTCGTACAGCATGACGTGGCTGCCGCCGGGCGCGAACGCGACGGCCTTGTGCGCGGGCACCGCAACCGATGCCATGCTGCCCATGTGCATCATGCCGTTCGCCATCGCCGACGAGTGCAGCTCGGCCCGCGACGCGCGCGGCGATGCCGCCGACACCAGCCGGTCGTCGGCGTTGCCGCCGCGCAGCGTGAAATACCCCGCAGCCGGGCGTCCGGCTACCGGTGACAGCTGCACCCATGCGCCGCTGACCTGCGGTGCGGTGCCAGCCTGAGGCGCGGTGCCGGCCTTCGGCGCGGTCGCGGCGTCGGCGATCGCAATCGAACCCGCGGCACCCGACAGCGCAGCACCCGCCAGCAGTACCACCGCCAGCGCACACGCCAGCTGCCCGATCAGCTTTGAAACCATGTCCGACTCCCGCTCGTGAGTTGGGGAGATAAGAACTGTCGCGCCCGGCGTCCATGTGACACCGCGTCCGGCGCGGTCGCGATCGACGCTTGTAGCGCATTTTGACGCTCCCTATATGCGCCGTCAGCCGCAGTCACGAGCGCGTCGCTTTTCTTCGAGGGCGGGCCGTGGTTGCGTTTTTGACACTCGCTTCGCATGAGGACAGACATGGCAAAAGTCATCGGGATCGATCTTGGCACCACCAACAGCTGCGTTGCCGTCATGGAGGGCAGTGCGCCCAAGGTGATCGAGAATGCCGAAGGCGCGCGCACGACACCGAGCCAGGTCGCGTTTACCAAGGACAAGGAACGCCTTGTCGGCCAGCCGGCGAAGCGCCAGGCGGTCACCAACCCCGAAAATACCATCTTTGCGGTCAAGCGCCTGATCGGTCGCGGCTTCAACGATCCGATGACGCAGAAGGACATGGCGCTCGTTCCGTACAAGATCGTCAAGGGTCCAAACGGCGACGCATGGGTCGGTGCCGGCGGCGAGGATTATTCGCCGTCGCAGATCAGCGCGTTCATCCTGCAGAAGATGAAGGAAACCGCCGAGGCGTATCTGGGCGAAACCGTCACGCAGGCGGTCATCACGGTGCCGGCGTATTTCAACGACGCGCAGCGTCAGGCGACCAAGGACGCCGGCAAGATCGCCGGCCTCGAAGTGCTGCGCATCATCAACGAGCCGACAGCGGCGGCGCTGGCCTATGGTCTCGACAAGCAGGGTGCCAAGACGATCGCGGTCTATGACCTTGGCGGCGGTACCTTCGACGTGTCGGTGCTCGAACTCGGCGACGGTGTGTTCGAAGTCAAATCGACCAGCGGCGACACGTTCCTCGGCGGCGAGGATTTCGACGCCAAGGTGGTCGAGTTCCTTGCCGAGGATTTCCGCAAGGCCGAGGGCATCGACCTGAAAAAGGACAAGCTGGCGCTGCAGCGGCTCAAGGAAGCGGCTGAAAAGGCGAAAATCGAGCTGAGCTCGAGCGCTTCGACCGAGGTCAACCTGCCGTTCATCACCGCCGATGCGACCGGCCCGAAGCATCTCGTCAAGACGGTGACGCGCACCGACCTCGAGAAGCTGGTGCTCGACCTGATCGAGCGCACCCGCAAGCCGTGCCTCGACGCGATCAGCGAAGCCGGCGTCAAGACCAGCGAAATCGACGAAGTCATCCTCGTCGGCGGCATGACGCGGATGCCGCGCGTCCGCGAGTTCGTGAAGCAACTGTTCGGCAAGGAGCCCAACACCAGCGTCAACCCCGACGAAGTCGTCGCGATGGGTGCCGCGATCCAGGCGGGCGTGCTGCAGGGCGACGTCAAGGACGTGCTGTTGCTCGACGTGACGCCGCTGAGCCTTGGCATCGAGACGCTCGGCGGGGTGTTCACGCGCATGATCGACCGCAACACGACGATCCCGACCAAGAAGTCGCAGACCTATTCGACCGCCGACGACAACCAGTCGGCGGTCACCATTCGCGTCTTTCAGGGCGAGCGCGAGATGGCTGCCGACAACAAGCTGCTTGGGCAGTTCGATCTGGTCGGCATCCCCGCCGCGCCGCGCGGGTTGCCGCAGATCGAGGTGACATTCGACATCGATGCGAACGGCCTTGTGGCGGTCAACGCCAAGGACAAGGGCACCGGCAAGGAGCAGCAGATTCGCATCCAGCCGTCGGGCGGGCTGTCGAAGGACGACATCGAACAGATGGTCAAGGACGCCGAACGCTTTGCGTCCGAAGACAAAAAGCGCCGTGAAGTCGCCGAAGCCCGCAACCAGGCCGACAGCCTTGTGCATTCGACCGAGCGCCAGCTGACCGAGCATGGCGACAAGGTTTCGGCCGAGGTGAAGGCCGATATTGAAAAGGCGGTCGCCGACTTGAAGGGCATCCTCGACGGCGGCGACGCCGAAGCGCTGACCGCCAAGACCGCTGCACTCGCGACGGTCGCGATGAAGCTCGGCGAGGCGGTCTATGCTGCCGAAAGCGCGCCGCAGCCCGAAGCAGCGGCAAAGCACGACGATGTCGTCGACGCCGAATTCAGCGAAGTCGACGACGAGAAGAAGTAAGCCAGCAACGCCCCCTGCCGTTTGCGGCAGGGGGCCGGGGGTGGGGGTGCGCGGCGCGGCGGCATTTAAGCGATGCGTCCCCACCCCCGACCCCTCCCGGCAAGGGGAGGGGAGCAGGGAAGTGTGATGAGCCTCGACATCGATTATTACGAACTGCTCGAATGCGAGCGCGGTGCCGACGACGCCGTCCTGAAGGCGTCGTATCGGCGGCTGGCGATGCAATGGCATCCCGACAAGAACCCCGGCGACGCTGCGGCCGAGCAGCGCTTCAAGGCGATCAGCGAGGCGTATGACTGCCTGAAAGACCCGCAAAAGCGCGCCGCTTACGACCGCTACGGCAAGGCGGCGTTTCAGCAGGGCGGCGGGCGCGGCCCGCAGCCGGACGACCTTGGCGGCATTTTCGAGGATATCTTCAGTCAGTTCATGGGCGGCGGGCGCGGGCGGCAGCCGAACAACCGCGGGGCCGACTTGCGCTACGATCTCGAGATGAGCTTCGAGGAGGCGTATACCGGCAAGGCCGCCAACCTGACGATGGAGGTTTCGGTCACCTGCGCGCCGTGCAGCGGCGCCGGGACCAAGCCGGGCACTTCGGCCAAGGCCTGTGCGACCTGCGGCGGGCAGGGCAAGGTCGGCATGCGGCAGGGGCTGTTCATGGTCGAACGGACCTGCGCGTCATGCCAGGGCGTCGGCCGCGTCATCACCGACCCATGTTCGACCTGCCGCGGCGCGGGCCGGGTCGAGCGCGAAAAGACGCTCGAGGTCAAGGTTCCCGCCGGGGTCGACGACGGCACGCGCATCCGGGTGGCGAACGAGGGCGAGGCGGGCACGCGCGGCGGCCCGGCGGGCGACCTGTATATCTTCGTCCATCTGAAGGCGCACACGCTGTTCAAGCGCGACGGCACGACGCTGTTTGCCGAAGCGCCGATCTCGGTCACCACCGCAGCGCTCGGCGGCGAGATCGAGGTGCCGTGCCTCGACAAGCGCGCGGCAGTCATCAAGGTCCCGGCGGGCACGCAGACCGGCAAGCAGTTCCGCGTGCGCGGGCGCGGCATGCCCAGCCTGGCGTCGAACGGGATGAACCACGGCTTTGGTGACCTCGTCGTGCAGGTCGATGTCGAGACGCCGGTCAAGCTGACGCGGCGGCAGCGCGAGCTGCTCGAAGAATTCCAGCTGATCGAGGCCGAGGAGGAGGGGCGCAATACGCCCGGCCAGACCGGCTTCTTTGCCAAGCTCAAGGATGTGTGGAGCGAGCTGACCGACTAGCACGCCGGCCGCGCAAGCGTTGACAACCGCGCCGGTCTCGCTTAGCACGCTCGCTCCGCACGGCACCCCATCGGGTACCGGGCACTCTTATTTCTGAACTTAAGGTTCCTAACGATGTTCGCAGTGGTGCGCACGGGCGGCAAGCAGTATCGGGTTGCCGCCGACGACAAGATCATCGTCGAGAAGCTCGACGGCGCGGCGGGGGATACCGTCACGCTCGAGACGCTGATGCTCGGCGATGGCGGCGCGCTCACCGCGGGCGGCGTTACCGCCGAAATCATCGCGCAGACGAAGGGTGACAAGGTCATCATCTTCAAGAAGCGTCGTCGGCACAATTATCGCCGCAAGAACGGTCACCGTCAGCAGTTGACGGTCCTCAAGATCGTCAGCGTCGGCTAAGCGAGAGTAAGGCAAGATGGCACATAAGAAAGCTGGCGGCTCCTCACGCAACGGTCGCGATTCGGCCGGGCGTCGCCTCGGCGTCAAGCTGTTCGGCGGCCAGAAGGCCACCGGCGGCAGCATCATTGTCCGCCAGCGCGGCACCCGCGTTTATCCGGGTCGCAATGTCGGGCTCGGCAAGGATCATACGCTGTTCGCATTGAGCGACGGCGTGGTGATGTTCCACGATGGCCGCCAGGGCCGCAAATATGTCAGCGTCGATGCGGTCAGCATCGCGGCCGAATAGACGAACGCATTATTGATGTTACACAGGGGAGTCGCTTTTGGCGGCCCCCTTTTTCGTGCGCGCGGCGTGATCGTTACGTTCTGGAAACGATGATTCAGCTATGATACGTCGTCTTTCGATGCACCTCCCGCGACTCGGCAAGCTCCCGACCGTGCTGCGCTATGCGATCGCGGCGCTGATCGTCGTCGGCGTGTTCGGCGTCGTGACGATCCTGCCCAAAGGGCAGCAATATCCGTTCCTGCTGTTCTTCCCGACCATCCTCGTCATCGCGGTGATGCTCGATCACGGCTGCAGCGTGTTCGCGACGCTGTTCGCGGCCGTGCTCGTGGTCGGCTATATGTTCGGCGCAGCGGCGAACGCGCCGCCGCATGATCTGCGTGATGTGTTGTGGGTGGCGATCTTCATCGCGAGCGGCCTCGCGATCGGGTCGGTGGTCGAGGCGATGCGCGAGGCGCTCGATGGGCTGTCGAAGGTCAACGCCGCGCTGATCCACGCGCAGGCCGATCTCGAACAGCAGAGCATCCTGTTCGATGCCGTGCTCGAGGGCACGCCCGATCCGATCTATGTCAAGGACATCGATGGGCGGTTTGTCCATGTCAACACGGCGAGCGCGCGATTGCTCGGCACCACCGTCGCGGCGGCTCCGGGGCGGTTGGACCGTGATTTTCTCGCCCCCGAGTTCGCCGCCGCGATCGAGGCGACCGACCGCGCCGTCATGGTGTCGCGCACCAGCGAAGTCGTCGAGGAGCGTGTGGCGCTGCCGGGCGATGCGACCAAGGTCTTCCTGTCGACCAAATTTCCGTGGCTCGACGTCAGCGGCGGCGTGCTCGGGCTGATCGGCATTTCGCGCGATATTACCGATCGGAAGGCCGCCGAGGAGGCACTGCGCGCTGCCGACGATGCCAAGCAACTGCTGCTCTACGACATCAATCACCGCATCAAGAACCACCTGCAATCGGTCGCCGGGCTGATGGACATGGCAGCGCGCCGCGCGACCACGCTCGACGATGCGCAGCTGGCGCTCACCTCGGCGGCGGGCCGCTTGACCGTGCTCGGGCAAGTTTACACGCGGCTGCAGCTGGGTACCGAAAGCTCGGTGGTCGATACACGCA
This sequence comes from Sphingomonadales bacterium, assembly GCA_038225475.1. Lineage (GTDB taxonomy): Bacteria > Pseudomonadota > Alphaproteobacteria > Sphingomonadales > Sphingomonadaceae > Polymorphobacter_B. Next base: position 63,877 of record JBBRRA010000009.1, on the reverse strand, counting down.
GCTTCGTCGCCGAGCTGTGCGCCGGGCTGGCGGCAAGCCTTGTCGGCAGCCGCCCGATTTCAATCCGCTGCGATGCCGTGGCGGTACCGCTCGAATCGGGCCGCGCGGTAACGCTCGGGTTGTTCATCAACGAACTCGTGCAGAACGCGCTCAAATATGCGTTCCCCGATAACCGCACGGGAACCATTCGCGTGCGCCTGCGCGCCGAGAACGACCAGCTCGTCCTCGGCGTTGACGACGACGGCGTCGGCATCGATGCCGAACGCCCGCCCGCGGGGACGGGCACGGGTCAGCGGTTGCTGCGCGCCATGGCGGGGCAGCTTGGTGGCACGATCGAGATGGGCAGCGGGCCGGGGGCGCATTTCACGCTGCGCTTTGCCCAGTCGGGCGACTGAGGCTGGCCAAAACCGCCGGTTTGCGCCACAGGGTCGGCCATGAAGTTTCTCGATCAAGCAAAAATCTACCTGCGCTCGGGCGCGGGCGGCGACGGCGCGGTATCGTTCCGCCGTGAAAAGTACGAAGAATTCGGCGGCCCCGACGGCGGCGACGGCGGGCGCGGCGGCAATATCATTTTCGAAAGCGTCGCCGGGCTCAACACGCTGATCGACTTTCGCTATTCGCAGCATTTCAAGGCCGGGCGCGGCCAGCACGGCATGGGCCGCGACCGCACCGGCGCGGGCGCGAACGATCAGCTGATCAAGGTGCCGCTCGGCACGCAGATCTTCGATGACGATCAGGGCGAAATGCTCGCCGACTTCACCGAAGTCGGGCAGCGGCTCGTGGTGCTGCGCGGCGGCGAAGGCGGCAAGGGCAACGCGTTTTTCAAAAGCTCGACCAACCGCGCGCCGCGCGAGTTCTCGCCCGGCGCGCCCGGCGAGGAGCTATGGGTGTGGTTGCGGCTCAAGCTGATTGCCGACGCCGGGCTGCTCGGCATGCCGAACGCGGGCAAATCGACGCTGCTCAACGCGGTGACCAACGCGCATGCCAAGGTCGGGGCGTACCCGTTCACGACGCTGAAGCCGCAGCTCGGCGTGGTCGGCTATAAGGGGCAGGAATTCGTGCTCGCCGATATTCCGGGGTTGATCGCCGGTGCCGCCGACGGCGTCGGGATCGGCGACCGCTTCCTTGGGCATATCGAGCGCTGCCGTATCCTGTTGCATCTTGTGGCCGCCGACGAGCCCGATCCGGCCGAAAACTACCGCGTCGTCCGCGACGAACTCGATGCCTATGGCGCGGGGCTCGAGGACAAGGACGAGATCGTCGCGTTGAGTAAATGCGACCTTGTCGAGCCCAAGCTGCTCGCCAAACGGCAAAAGGCGCTCGCCAAGGTCACCGGCGGCGAAGTGCTGCTGCTGTCGGCGGCGACGCGCTCGGGGCTCGAACCGGTGCTCGACCGGCTGGTCGAGGCGGTCGGGCGCGCCAAGGCCGATGGCGCGAGGCAAGTCGCGTGGACGCCGTTCTCCTAGACGCGCGCGTCGCGCGCTTTGCCCCGGCAGCGTGCCCGCGGCTGGTCGTCAAGATCGGCTCGTCGCTGCTGGTCACCGCCGATGGCGACGTCCGGCGCGACTGGCTGGCAGGCGTGCTCGACGATATTGCGGCGCGCCGCGCGGCGGGACAGGGCGTGGTCATCGTTTCCTCGGGCGCGGTCGCACTCGGTGCCAAGCGCCTCGGCCTGCCCAAGGGCGGCCGCGCCAGCCTCGAGGATGCGCAGGCGGCAGCGGCGTGCGGGCAGATCATGCTCAGCGGCTGCTATGCCGACCTGCTCGGCAATCGCGGCATCCAGGCAGCGCAAATCCTGTTGACGCTCGGCGACCTCGAAGACCGGCGGCGCTTCCTCAATGTCGCAGCGACGCTCGACCGGCTGCTCGCGCTCGGCGTGGTGCCGGTGCTCAACGAGAACGACAGTGTCGCGACTGCCGAAATCCGCTTTGGCGACAACGACCGGCTGGCCGCGCGCGCGGGCCAGGCGGCGGGCGCGGCGGGGGTCATCCTGCTGTCGGACATCGACGGGTTGTACACCGCCGACCCGGGCAGCGATCCGACCGCGACGCTGATCGACACGGTGACCATGCTCGACGCCGCGACCGAGGCGATGGCCGCCCCGACCAGCCGTTCGGGGTTGGGTTCGGGCGGCATGGTGGCGAAGCTGCAGGCGGCAAAGATCGCGCTTGCGGCGGGGATTCACCTCGCCATCGTCGACGGGCGCGTTGCCCAGCCGCTGGCGCGCTTCGACGATAGCGCCCGCGGCACGGTGTTCATTGCCGGCGAAGGCGCGCGCGCCAAAAAGGCGTGGCTGGCAGGGCGGCTGACGATGGCCGGGCGCGTGTTCGTCGATGCCGGAGCCGCCGCTGCGCTGAGGCAGGGGCGCAGCCTGCTCGCGGCGGGTGCGGTCCGCATCGAGGGGCAGTTCGCGCGCGGCGACGCGGTGGAGATTATCGGCCCCGGCGGCGCGGTGGCACGCGGGCTGGCGGGGTATGACGCCGGCGATGCGGCGCGCATCATCGGCACGCGCAACGAGGCGCAGGCGCAACTGCTCGGCTATGCGCCGCGCGCTGCGCTCGTTCACCGCGACCATCTGGTCCTGCTATGAGCGCAACCGCGACGATGCAGGCGCTGGGGACGGCGGCGCGCGGGGCGGCGGCGATGCTCGCGCAGACGCCGACGGCGGCGAAAGCGGCGGCGTTGCGCCGTGCCGCGGCAGCGATTCGCGACGCTGCCGCCACCATCCTTGCGGCGAACGCGCTCGACATGGCGGCGGCGGCAGCACTATCGCCCGTGCTGCGCGACCGCTTGCTGCTGACGCGCGACCGGGTCGAAGCGATGGCGTCGGGGATCGAGGCGATCGCCGGACTGGAAGATCCGGTGGGGCAGCGGATCGACGGGTGGACCACGCCCAACGGCCTGCGGTTCGAGCGTGTCCGCGTGCCGCTCGGCGTGGTCGGGATCATCTATGAAAGCCGCCCCAACGTCACCGCCGACGCCGGCGCGCTGTGCCTGATGGCAGGCAACGCGTGCATCCTGCGCGGCGGCAGCGAGGCAGCGCGGTCGAACGCCGCGGTGCACGCCGCGCTGATCGCCGGCATCGCTGCCGCCGGGCTGCCCGCCGCCGCGGTGCAACTCGTGGCCAGCCCCGACCGCGCGCTAGTCGGCGCGATGCTGGCCGCGCACGGGCTGATCGACGTCATCATCCCGCGCGGCGGCAAGGGGCTCGTCGCGCGCGTCCAGGCCGATGCGCGGGTACCGGTGCTGGCGCACCTCGACGGGATCAACCATGTCTATGTCGATGCCGCCGCCGACCCGCAACAGGCGCTGGCGCTGGTGCTCGATGCCAAGCTGCGGCGTACCGGGGTCTGCGGCGCAGCCGAAACGCTGCTGATCGACCGCGCCTATCCCGACCCCGCGCCGATTCTGGTCGCGCTGCTCGATGCCGGGTGCGAAGTGCGTGTGGCGCGCGCGCTGTTGCCGCTCGACCCGCGGCTGTGCGCGGCGACCGACGCCGATTGGGACACCGAATATCTCGACAGCATCATCTCGGTGGCGCTGGTCGACGGCGTGGCGGGGGCGATTGCGCATATCGCGCGGCACGGCTCGCATCATACCGACGCGGTGGTTACCGAAGACGCCGCCGTCGCGGCGCGCTTCCTCGCCGAAGTCGACAGCGCGATCGTGCTCCACAATGCCTCGACGCAGTTTGCCGATGGCGGTGAATTCGGCTTCGGCGGCGAAATCGGCATCGCTACCGGTCGGCTCCACGCGCGCGGGCCGGTCGCGCTCGAAGGACTGACGACGTATAAATATCGGGTGCATGGCAACGGGCAGGTGCGCGGTTGAAGCGCGGCGATCGCATGAACGCGCGCTGCCGCGCTTCAAGACCGGTGGCGGTTGTGCGCGTGCATCACAGCGCACAAAACTGGAAATCCCGCTGACTGCGATCGGACTGCTCGGCGGGTCGTTCAACCCCGCGCATGCCGGGCATCGGCACATCAGCCTCGAGGCGATGCGGCTGCTCGGGCTCGACGAGGTCTGGTGGCTGGTCAGCCCGCAAAATCCGTTGAAGGACACGCGCGACATGGCCTCGCACGCGGTGCGGATCGCGTCGGCGCGCGCCGTGGCGCGGCATCCGCGTCTGCATGTGTCGGGAATCGAGGCCGAGATGCAAACGCGTTTTGCCGTCGATACCGTGACCGCGCTAACGCGGCGCTATCCCAAGGTGCGCTTTATCTGGCTGATGGGGGCGGATAATCTGGGGCAGCTCCACCGGTGGAAGGCATGGCGGCGGCTGGCGCGCACGGTGCCGATTGCCGTGGTGGCGCGTCCGGGCTATGGTGGCGGTAGTTTGAGGGCGCCGGCAACGGCGTGGCTCAGGCGCTGGCGGCACCGGGCATCCGGCGCGAAGGCCTGGCGTGACTGGGAGTTACCGGCGATCGTGATGCTCGACATCCGGCTGAGCCCGCTTTCCGCGACCCAGCTGCGCGCGCGTAATCCCGACTGGGCCAGCTCGGTTCGTACACCATCGAGGACGCTGATTTGACTCCCATGAATGCCACCGGCGCGCGCGCTGTGGCCCCGGCCCGCGCCGTTCCCCGTGCCGTCAACGCCGATGACCCCGGCGTACAGGCGCTGCACGCGCTGATCCTGAGCGTGCTCGACGACGACCAGGCGGTCGAAGTCGTCACCATCCCGCTTGCCGGCAAGACCAGCATTGCCGATCACATGGTCGTCGCGTCGGGCCGCTCGACGCGGCAGGTCGCATCGATGGCCGCCAAGATCGCCGAGCGCGTCAAGGCCGAGCTTCGCCGCGAAGTGCGAATCGAGGGGCTGCCGACCGCCGACTGGGTGCTGATCGACGCGCAGGACGTGATCGTCCATCTGTTCCGGCCCGAAGTGCGCAGTTTCTACAATCTCGAAAAGATGTGGGCGTTCGACGGGCCGTCGGGGTCGACGAGCGAGCGGCGCGCGCCGCCAAAACCGGCACCCGTCCCCGAGGCGTGAAGCTCCATATCGTCGCCTACGGCCGCATCGGGCGCGGGCCCGAGGCGGATCTGGTCGATCGGTATCTCAAGCGCATCGCATGGCCGGTCGCGCTGACCGAACTGTCCGATGCGGGCGCGGGCAAGGTGCCCGACCTGCCGCAGCCGGCAGTCACGATCGTCCTCGACGAACGCGGGCAGGCGTTGCCGTCGCGCGCGCTCGCCACCCGGCTCGAGGCGTGGCGCGACGCGGGCATGCGCGAGGCGCGCTTCCTGATCGGCGCGGCCGACGGGCATCCGCAGCCGGTTCGCGACGGCGCGACGCTGCTGCTGAGTTTCGGTCCAGCGACTTGGCCGCATCTGCTCGTCCGCGCCATGCTTGCCGAACAGTTGTACCGCGCGACGTCGCTGCTCGCGGGGCATCCGTACCACCGCGACTGAGCGCTCGTGCCGGCGCGGCGGCTTTGCTAGGGTTGCGGCCTGCCTTGCGCATCCGGCGTGGCCTGGCGACTGGGAACTGGCATGATCGAACCCACCATTGCTGCTGTCGATGCCGATTCGCCGGGAACGCCGTGGTATCGGTCGCTGTACGCGCAGGTCATCGTCGCGATCGTCGCGGGTGTGCTGCTCGGGCATTTCTATCCGCAGACCGGTGCCGCGATGAAGCCGATCGGCGATGCGTTCATCAAGCTCGTCAAGATGATCATCGCGCCGGTGATCTTCCTCACCATCGTCACCGGGATCGCCGGGATGCGCGACCTTGGCAGTGTCGGGCGCGTCGCGGGCAAAGCGCTGGTGTATTTCTTCGTGATGTCGACGTTTGCGCTGATCGTCGGGCTGATCGTTGCGAACACCGTTCGGCCCGGTGCGGGGCTCAATATCGACCCCGCGACGCTCGACGCGACCAAGGTCGCCGATTTTGCCGCCAAGGCGCATGCCACCACCGTCACCGGCTTCCTGACCGATGTCATCCCGACGACGATGGTGTCGGCGCTGACCGAGGGCAATATCCTGCAGGTGCTGTTCGTCGCGATCCTGTTCGGCGTGGCGCTGGCGCTGATCGGTACGCGCGGCGACCGGCTGCTCGGCTTGCTCAACGACGTCACTGCGGTGATCTTCCGGGTGGTGGCGATCCTGATGAAGGCCGCGCCGGTCGGCGCGTTCGGCGCGATGGCGTTCACGATCGGTAAGTACGGCGTCGGCACGCTCGCCAATCTGGCGCTGCTGGTCGGCACCTTTTACGCGACGTCGCTGCTGTTCGTGCTGGTCGTGCTCGGCGCGGTCGGGGCGGCGTGCGGGTTCTCGATTTTCCGGCTGATCGCCTATCTCAAGACCGAGTTGCTGCTGGTGCTCGGCACCTCGTCGTCCGAATCGGCACTGCCCGCGCTGATCGCCAAGATGGAGGTGGCGGGATGTCCGCCATCGGTGGTCGGGCTGGTCGTGCCCACCGGCTATTCGTTCAACCTCGACGGTACCAACATCTATATGACGCTTGCGGCGCTGTTCATCGCGCAGGCGACCAATGTGCACCTGTCGCTCGGCGATCAGCTGCTGCTGCTCGGTGTGGCGATGCTGTCGTCGAAGGGCGCGGCGGGCGTCACTGGCGCGGGGTTCATCACGCTCGCCGCGACGCTCGCGATCGTGCCGTCGGTGCCGGTCGCGGGGATGGCGCTGATCCTCGGCGTCGACCGCTTCATGAGCGAATGCCGCAGCCTGACCAATTTCGTCGGCAACGCGGTCGCCACCATCGTCGTCGCGCGCTGGGAAGGCGTGCTCGACCGCGCCGCGCTGGATGCCGCGCTGCGGCCTAGCGCGGCGACATGAGCGCTGCGGTTTCAAGCGCATTGAGCGACCGCATCCCCGCCAGATAACGGTCGGCCGTCGCCAGCCACCCGGCGGCGCGCGCGCGTTCGGTGGCGGGCAACGCCGCAATCTGGTCGCGTGCCGCCCCGACATCGCCGCTGCGGAGTGCCACCGTCGCCCGCTCGACGCGTGCCTCGGTCGGATTGGCCCGCGACGCATCGCGGACGTGCACCATCGAATCGAATGTCGCCGACAGGCTCGCGAGCCAGCCTGCCGCCGGTGCCGAAGGCACCGGCGCGCCGCCGAGTTGCGGGCGGAGCGTGTCGAACCCCTGGCGCAGCGAGGCAAGCGTTACCGGCGCGGTCCCGAGCGCGGCGATCGCCTCGACCGGCTGCGGATTGGCGGCCCCGAGCTGATGCCGCAGCGCTGGCTCGATCGCCCCGAGCCGTGCCCCGCCTTCGAGCGCGCGGCGCGTCGCCGCCAGCAGCAGCACGGTCTGCGCGCGGTCGGCGGCGGTGGTCGCGCTGGTCAGTGTCGCCTGCGTCGCCGCCGCGCTGGCGTCGACGCGCCCGGTCAGCGTCGCGATTTCGCCCGCCAGCTTGTCCATCCGCCCTTCCGAAGCGGGCGCGGTGCGTTCGCTATTGTCGAGCCGCGCCTCGAGCCGGGCCAGCCGCTCGCCCTCGTTCGCCGGGGCGGCACCGGGCAACGGCACTGCCGTGGTCGACGCTTTCGACCGGGTCTCGAGTGCGGCCACGCGCGCCTGCAACGCCGCCACCGTGCGTTGCTGCGCGGCGAGCACTTCGGGGCTGGCGGGCGCGGCTTCGGCGAACCCTGGCAGTTGGCTGCGGACGCGGCGTTCGAACCACGGATTGGCGATCAGCCCGAGCGCAAACGCCAGCAACGCCGCGCTCAGCACCCATGGCGCAACCGTGCGCGGCGCGCGTGGCGGCGGCGCGGCGGTGCGCTCGCGAAGCCGGTCGAGGCGCTCGCGGCTTGCGGGCGCCGGGCCGGGGGCATTGAACGGCTCCATGCTTATCCTTCTCGGCTGTCGGGCCCTGTGTCGCACACCAGCCCCGCTGCCGCCAATAGCGCCGCCTCGGTGGGAGCGTCGGCGGTTACGACCGCTGCCCAGCCGGGCCCCACTGCCGCCGCTGTCGATACGCTGATCGCCACGACGGCAAGGCACGCGCGGTCGATGCCCGCAGCATCGACCAATGCGGCAAAGCGCGCAGCGGTGCGCGGCGAATAAAGCAGCGTCAACGGCGGCGCGCTTGCCGACAGGGCTACAACCGCCGCCGGCGGCAGCGCGTCGGCAAGCCGCGCGGCATAAACGACCGCGGTATCGACCCGCAGCGTCGGCGGCACCGCGACCGTCATCCGATCGGCCCCGGCGAGGTGGAGCGCGTGTGTCACGCCGTTGGCGGCGACGTGGGCGAACAGCGCCGCCGCCGTGCCGCCTGCCGCGGTCACGGCAGTGAACCCCGCGGCGCGCACCGCGGCGGCAGTCGCCTCGCCGACCGCATATGCCGGAAGCGCCAGCCACGCGGGCGGCAGTGGCCCGGCGAGCCGCGCGGCTGCTGCGCTGGTGAAGATCACCGCCTGCGGCAGTGCGGACGGCAACGCCCACGCCACCGCGCGCGGGTCGAGCAACGGCGCGACGATTACGTCATGCCCGGCCGCGCGCAACCGGGCGGCGGTGCGCGTCGCTGCGGGCTTGGGCCGCGTGACGAGCACGCGCACGGCGTCAGCCAGGGTCGAACAGCGCGCGCAGCGCCGGGCTGGCGGCGTTGAGCAACCGCGCGGCAAGGTGCGGGACTTCGGCAGCCGCGTCGGCGGCGGCGACGATGAAAGCGCTGCCGCGCCGCTCGCTGCCGTCGGGCAGCAGGATTTCGGCGCGGAACTGCACCTGATCGCCGTCGATCTCGGCGAGCGCGGCGACCGAGCTGTGGCAGTCGGCGCCGAGGCACGCGAGGAAGCGCCGCTCGAGCCCGACAGCGGTGCTTGTCGCGGCATCGTCGATCGCGCCGAGCAGCGCGAGCGTCGCGGTGTCGCCCTGTCGCGCCGTGATCCCGACCGCGCCCTGCGACGGGGCAGGCAGCAGCGTTTCGAGCGGAATTGCGGTCCCCGCCGCAATGTTCAGCCGGTCGAGCCCGGCGGCGGCGAGCAGCGTCGCATCGAGGTCGCCCGCGTCGAGCTTGGCGAGCCGGGTCGCGACATTGCCCCGCAGCGGCAGGATTTCGACATCGGGACGCAGGCTGCGCAACTGCGCGGCACGGCGCGGGCTGGAGGTGCCGATCCGCGCGCGCTGCGGCAGGTCGGTAATGCTGGCGGCACCGATCAGCCGGTCGCGGACATCGGCGCGCGGCAGCATCGCGGCGATAACAATGCCGTCGGCCAGCCGCGTCTCGACGTCTTTCATCGAATGCACTGCGAAATCGATCCGGCCATCGAGCAACGCCGCGTCGAGCTCCTTGGTCCACAGCGCCTTGCCACCGATTTCGGCAAGCGGCCGGTCCTGGACCCGGTCGCCGGTAGTGACGATCGGCACGATCTCGACGGCGACCCCGTGCGCGGCGGTCAATGCCGCTGCGGTCATGTGGGCCTGAGCGAGTGCGAGCGGCGAGCCGCGGGTTCCAAGACGCAAGGTTTCTGTCATACGCCGACGCTTGTGCTAGGACGCCCGCACAAAGGCAAGATGATGAACCCGCTAATCCTCGGCATCGAATCGAGCTGCGATGAAACCGCAGTGGCGCTGGTGCGTGCCGACCGGACGATCGTCGCGCAGGCCGTGGCGAGCCAGGACGCCGCGCACCGCCCGTTCGGCGGCGTGGTCCCCGAACTCGCAGCGCGCGCGCATGTCGAACGGCTGTCGCCGATGATTGCCGCGGTGCTTGCCGACGCGCAGATGACGCTCGCCGACGTCAATGCGATCGCCGCAACCGCCGGCCCCGGGCTGATCGGCGGGGTGATGATCGGGCTGGTGACCGCCAAGGCGCTGAGTTTTGCCGCGAACAAGCCGCTGATCGCGGTCAATCATCTCGAGGGTCATGCGCTGTCGCCGCGGCTGATCGCGGCCGATCTGGCGTTTCCCTATCTGCTGCTGCTGGTGTCGGGCGGACATTGCCAATTGCTCGCCGTGGACGGCGTCGGACGCTATCGGCGACTGGCGACGACGATCGACGATGCGGTCGGCGAGGCGTTCGACAAGGTTGCGAAGATCCTCGGCCTCGGCTTTCCGGGCGGCCCGGCGGTCGAGCGCGCCGCCGCCCGCGGTACTGCGCAGCGGTTCCGGCTGCCGCGCCCGCTGCTCGGGACGCCGGAGCCGCATTTTTCGTTCGCCGGGCTGAAAAGCGCGGTGCTGCGCGCATGGACGGCGTTGCCCGCGCCGACCGATGCCGACCGCGCCGATCTGGCGGCGGGCTTCCAGGCTGCGGTCATCGACTGCCTGACCGACCGGACGCGCCGCGCGCTCGCGGCGATGCCCGAGGCGACGGCGCTGGTGGTGGCGGGCGGCGTCGCGTCGAACGGCGCGGTGCGCCATGCGCTCAGCGAACTGGCGGCGGCGCAGCGGCTACGCTTCGTGGCGCCGCCGCCGTGGCTGTGTACCGACAATGCCGCGATGATCGCATGGGCGGGTGCCGAGCGGCTGCGGCTGGGGTTGATCGACGGCCTCGACGCGCCCGCGCGCCCGCGCTGGCCGCTCGATCCGACCGCCGAACCGGCGCGCGGCGCTGGCGTGAAAGCATGAGGCTGCGCGCATGAGGGTGGGGGTTTTGGGTGGCGGCGCGTGGGGCACCGCGCTCGCTGCCGTGGCCGCCGCCGGGGGCACACCGACGCTGCTGTGGGCGCGCGAGGCCGATGTGGTCGCGGGCATCAACGACGCGCACGAAAATCGGCTGTTCCTGCCCGGCGTGGCGCTGTCGCCGCTGATTACCGCCACCGGCGACCTCGCGGCGATGGCGGCACAGGATGCGCTGCTGGTGGTGGCACCCGCTCAGCATGTCCGTGCGCTGCTCGGCGGCTTGCAGGCGCTGACCCCGCGTCCGCTGATCCTGTGTGCGAAGGGCATCGAAGCGGGCACGATGCAGCTGATGTCCGAAGTTGCCGCCGAAACTTTGCCCGGCTGGCCGCTCGCGGTGCTGTCGGGGCCGACCTTTGCGGGCGAAGTCGCCGCCGGGCTGCCGACGGCGGTGACGCTGGCGTGCACCGACGCGGCGCTTGGCGCGCAGCTGGTGACGCGGCTCGCGCGTCCGGCGTTCCGGCCCTATCTCAGCGCCGACGTGACCGGCGCGGAGATCGGCGGCGCGGTCAAGAATGTGCTGGCAATCGCGTGCGGCGTCGTGCTCGGCGCGCGGCTCGGCGAAAATGCGCGGGCAGCGGTGATCAGCCGCGGCTTTGCCGAAATGCTGCGCTTCGGCCGCGCGCGGGCGGCGCACGCCGAAACGCTGTCGGGGCTGTCGGGGCTCGGCGATCTCGTGCTGACCTGCGGCTCGCTGCAATCGCGCAATCTCAGCCTTGGCGCGGCGCTCGGCGCGGGACGCCGTGCCGCCGATGTGCTGGCGGAACGCCGCACGGTGGCGGAGGGCGCGGCCACCGCGCCGGTGCTCGTCGCCGCGGCGCACGCGGCAGGCGTCGAAATGCCCATCGTCACCGCGGTTGCCGACCTGCTCGCCGGGCGCGCGGCGGTGGCCGAAGTCATCGAGCGGCTGCTGGCGCGGCCGCTCCGGTCCGAAGGCTAGAAATCGACCGCGATGCCCTTATTTTCCCAGTCGCCGTAGCGCGTCGGGTCGAGCCCCTTGCGCCCGCCGACTTCGGGCGTCGGCAGCGGTGCCGGACCGGTATCGGGCTCCGGTTCGACCGGCATCGGGATTTCGGGTTCGGGGCGCGTCGCATCGGGCATGATACTTCTCCGGGTGGGGATGACTGGCGCATAAATAGGGTGCGCGCGCGCCAGATCAAAGCTGCCGTCGGCGTCGCAGAGATGCGCCTGTGCAGGCTGCGGAAAGCTTGGTAAACCCGTGCGGGGGGGCGATACACCGGCCAACCGGCAACCAGCTGCCGGCGCTGCCGTTATTGGAGCAGCAATGGTGGGCTGGTTCGGATCGTCGCGCAACAAGACCGGGCAGGCGGTTGCCGAAGTCGCGGCAGCGCAGCTGCTCGCCTCGATCGACCTGTTCGTCTATGTCCGCGCGCTGCCGCGCACCGCGATCGATCAGCTGGTCGGCGGCACGCCGGTCGGCCAGATCGCGACGGTGGTGCTGACGCGCTGCCTTGTCGAGCATGCGTGGAACGACCAGGCCCCCAATGCGCCGCCAACGCCCGCGCAACTGCGGACCGCACTCGCCGCCAGCTGGGGCATGTTCGCACCCGCCACACGTGCGGCGCTCGACAATTGCTACCGCGACATCGCACAACGGCGGCTCGATGCGCCGTCGCGGCTGGTGCTCGCGCAGCTCGAACATTGGTGCGAGGCGGCGGTCGGCAATCACTTTGCCGACGGACGCCCGGTCCGCACCGGCTGGCTGACCTATGTGCTGGGCCGCGCGACCGACAATGCGTCGCTCGCCGACAGCGCGCTTGCCGATTTTCCGGTGGTGGCATGACGGTCACGTGGCCGGCCCCTGTGCCGTCGGTCGCCGCTGCCAACCGCGGTCGAGGTCGGCCCGCATGGGCTGGCATTTCACCCGGCTTGGCCATAAGGCTCGGCGACCAGCGGAGCAAAACCAGCATGTTTAAATGGGTAATTCTGATCGGATTGGCGCTGTCGACAGCGGCGCACGGCCGCGAACGGCCAACGCTGGCACCGCCAGCCGCCGTAGCGCTCGCCGACGCGCTCAAAAACGGCGGGTCGGGCCGATTCGAGATGACCGTCGCTTCGACCGGCATGGTCCGCGACGTGTTGTTCCTCAATTCCGGCGAGGACTATCGCGCATCGGACGATCTCACCTTCGAAATCGCACCCAACATCGCCCATGAGCTCGCAGAACGCTTTGGCGCGCCGCCCGAAACCTATCTTAAAGGCAAGCACATCGTCGTCGATGGGACCGTCCGGCGGGTGCTGATCGTCAACTCGACTGCCGGTGTGGCGTTCAGCGCGAACCGGTGGCAGCACGTCGTTCGCATCCAGTTTACAAAACAGCTGGTGAGCATCGACGGATAGATTAAAGCAGCGCCGCGAGCAGGCCGAGCAGCGGGCGGTCGGCGGGCGGCATGTCGAGCGCGAACAGCTCGGGCACGCGCCGCCATTGCAGTCGCTGGCCTTCGACCCCGCGCGGGCTGCCGCGCCATTTACGGCAGGCGTACAGCAGCAGCAGCAACTGAAAATCGGCATAGGCGTGGCTCGCGAACCCGGCGGGTGCCAGGCAACTTGCGGCGGTGTCGATGCCCAGCTCCTCGGCCAATTCGCGGACCAATGCGGCCTCGGGGGTTTCGCCGGGTTCGATCTTGCCGCCGGGAAACTCCCACAGCCCGGCGAGCGACCCGCCCGGCGGCCGTTCGGCGACGAGCACGCGCCCGTCGGCATCGATCAGCGCGGCGGCGACCACCAGCTTGATCGGCAACCCCGTCGCGACCAGCGCGCCGGGGCAATCGATGTCGCTCACGCCGCCTTGCCGATGGCGAGGAAACGCGCGCGCCGCCCGGCCCGCAGCGCCGCCGGGGCCTGACCGCTCAGCGATTCGAGCTCGGCGGTGATTGCGGTGCCCAGCCGGGCGATTGCGGTCGCCGGATCGCGGTGCGCGCCGCCGCGCGGTTCATAGATGATGCGGTCGATGACGCCGAGCCGCTTCAGGTCGCTCGCGGTAATCTTCATCGCCTCGGCGGCATCGGCGGCGCGGCTCGGTCCGGCGGGGGCCGATTTGTCGCCGGCCCGCCACAGGATCGACGCACACCCCTCGGGCGAGATCACCGCATAGACGGCGTGTTCGAACATCACGACGCGGTTACCCGTGGCGAGCGCGATCGCGCCGCCCGACATGCCCTCGCCGACGATCGCGGCAACCATCGGCACATCGAGATCGAGGCAGGCGGCAGTGGCGCGCGCCAGCGCCTCCGCCTGCCCGCGCTCCTCGGCATCGACGCCGGGATACGCCCCCGCGGAATCGATCAGCGTCACCACCGGCAGCCCGAACCGGCTCGCCAGCTGCATCAGGCGCACTGCCTTGCGGTAGCCCTCGGGGCGGCCCATGCCGAAGTTGTGCTTGACCCGTGTCGCGGTGTCGAAGCCCTTTTCCTGGCCGATGACCATCACCGCGCGGCCCGCCAGCCGCCCCATGCCGCCGACGATCGCGGCGTCCTCACCGAACTGCCGGTCCCCGGCCAGCGGGGTGAAATCCTCGATCAGCCCGGCGACATAGTCCTTGAAGTGCGGCCGCCCCGGGTGGCGTGCCACCAGCGTCTTTTGCCACGGCGTCAACCGTGAATAGATATCGGCAAGCTGGCGGTTGGCGCGTTCGGACATGCGCGCCGCCTCGGCATCGCCTTCGGGATTGCCCATCGCGCGCAGCTCGACGACGCGGGCTTCGAGCTCGGCAACGGGTTTTTCGAAATCGAGATACTGCATCGGCGGCCTTCAGGCTGGTGTCAGCCCGCTGAAATAGGCGCACGCGGCGGTGCTGTCGATCACATCGGCATATTTGGCTTGCAGGTCGAACAGATTGGCGGCCTGCACCGCGGGCGTGCGGTCGCCGCAGGCATCGGCGATCACGCCGGGGATGAAGCCGTGGCATAGCGCGTCGAGCGCGCTGGCGCGGACGCAACCCGATGTCGTCAGCCCGGCGATCAGCACGGTGTCAACGTGCATCGCGGTCAGCATCGGCGCGAGCGGCGTTGCGAAAAATGCGCTCGGATACTGTTTAGTGATGACGATGTCGTCGGACCCGGGTTGCAGGTCGGGGTGGAAGTCGCCGAGTGGATTGCCCCGGTCGAAACAGGCGAGCACGGGCAGTTTGCGGTAAAACTGCCCGCCGTCGCGTCCGCCGGGGCCGTATTCGACGCGTGTGAACACGACCGGCACGCGCGCCGCCGTTGCGGCGGCTCGCACGCGCACGGTCGCAGCCAGCGCCGTTTCGACGCCTGCATAGAGCGGCGAGGCGGGCGCGAAATACGCCATCGCCATATCGACGATCAGCAGCACCGGGCGCGTGCCAAAGCCCAGCGTTGCACCGAAGCCGGGGGCAAAGCCACTCATGCCGCCCGCCTATATCGGAAATACCAGATCTCGTGTCCCTGCGCGCGCGCCTTGACCGCATAGCGGCTGTCGGGCCAGTCGGCGGGTCGCAGCTGCCAGTCGGCGGCGTCGGCGACCAGCCAGTCGAAGTCGGTCCGCCGCGCCATCTGCATCAGCGCCCATCGGCAATAGACCGGGTGATCGGTGCCCAGCCGGAATTCGCCACCGGGCATCAGCTTAGCGGCGATGACGTCGAGCGGCCCCGGATTGACGAACCGCCGCTTGGCGTGGCGCGGCTTCGGCCACGGGTCGGGGTGGAGCAGGAATACCCGCGCCAGCCCGCCTTCGGCAATACGTTCGAGCACCTCGAGCGCGTCGCCCATATGCAGCCGCACATTGGTCAGCCCGCGGGCGTCGATCTCGTGCAACGCGCCCGCCACACCGTTCAGGAACGGCTCGCAGCCGATAAAGCCGATTTCCGGGTGCGCCGCCGCCAGCTCGGCGAGATGCTCGCCCTTGCCGAAGCCGATTTCGAGCCACAGCGGGCGGTTATCGCCGAACAGCGTGGGCGCATCGACCGCGCCGGTTGGCGGCACCTCGACCTGCGGCAGCAGCGTCTCGACCAGCCCGGCCGGCACGCCGCGCAATTTATGCCCCTGCCGCCGCCCGTACAGTCGCCGCAACGTGGTCGGGTCACCGCTCACTTATACTGCAGCCCGGCCCAGTGCAGTTCGCTCGGGCCGTCGGGAGCCTTGATGCCGATGTCGAACCAGCCGATGTGGCGCGTATGGAGCACGGTTGCGATGCCGACGCCGCCGCCCAGCCGGTGCCAGCGGCCGCCGATATCCTGCCCGACGATGGTGAAGCCGTGCCCGCTGGTGCCAAAACAGCTGCTGTTGGTCTCGCTGACGATCACCTCGGCGCGGCCGTCGACGTTAAGGTCGATCTGCGTGACGGCAAAGCGCGATCCCTTGGCATCGGCGGTGTCGCCGGCACACCCGGTGACGGTGGTGCCTTTGACGGTCAGTCCGGCGGCAGCATAGACCGCCAGCGTCTGCTTGGGCGTCAGCGGTGCCGCGTCGGCCGCACTCGCGGTCAGCAGCAGCGCCAGCGCCAGCCTCACACTGCGGCCTTGAGCGCGCCGACGAGGTCGAGCTTTTCCCAGCTGAAGCCGCCGTCGGCATCGGGCTCGCGGCCGAAATGGCCGTACGCCGCCGTGCGCTCGTAGATCGCCTTATTGAGCCCCAGATGCGTGCGGATGCCCTTGGGGGTCAGCCGCAGCAGCGTCGGCAGTACCGCCTCGAGGCGGTCGTCGCCGACCGAACCGGTGCCGTGCGTATCGACATAAAAGCTCAGCGGCTCGGCGACGCCGATCGCATAGCTGATCTGGATCGTGCAACGGCGCGCAAGGCCCGCGCCAACGACATTCTTCGCGAGGTAGCGGCAGATGTACGCTGCCGAGCGGTCGACCTTGGTCGGATCCTTGCCCGAAAATGCGCCGCCGCCGTGCGGGGATGCGCCGCCATAGGTGTCGACGATGATCTTGCGCCCGGTCAGCCCGGCGTCGCCGTCGGGGCCACCGATTTCGAACAGCCCGGTCGGGTTGACATGGATCGCGTCGTCGCTGGCGGGCATCCAGCCGGTTGGCAGTACGTCCGCCATCACATCCTTGATATAGGCGCGCAGCTTGGCCTGATCATAGCCCTTGGCATGCTGCGTCGAAACCACGAGCTGCGTCGCGCGCACGGGGATTTCATTTTCATACTGCAGCGTCACCTGGCTTTTGGCGTCGGGCTCGAGAAACGGGGCAGCGCCGCTGTGGCGCAGCTCGGCAAGGCGCTCGAGGATACGGTGCGAATAATGCAGCGTCGCGGGCATCAGCGACGGCGTTTCGTCGCTGGCATAGCCGAACATGATGCCCTGATCGCCGGCACCCTCGTCCTTGTTGCCGCTCTCGTCGACGCCCATCGCGATATGGTCCGACTGGCCGTGCAGGTGACAAGCGAAATCGGCAGTCTGCCAATGGAAGCCGTGCTGCTCATAACCGATGCGCCGCACCGTGGCGCGCGCGGCGGCCTCGATCTCGTCGAGGCTCGGGAACACGTCGGCGTCGCAGCGGACTTCACCGGCAAGGATGATGCGCTGCGTCGTCACCATCGTCTCGCAGGCGACGCGCGCGACGGGATCGCGGCTGAGGAACAGGTCGACGACGGCGTCGGAAATCTGGTCGGCGACCTTGTCGGGATGGCCTTCGGAAACCGATTCGCTGGTGAAGAGAAACGAACTGCGCGCCATGAGGGAAGGGTCCATCGCCGGGGAAAGGTGCGCAGGGCTTAGCCGGGCAGGCGCGTCGGGGCAAGCGTATAAGGTTTTCGTTATATGACGCGCAGCAAGCTCGACCGCGCGCGGTTCTTCAGAAGCAGCCGGGTACGTCACTGGTCGATGCCGGGGGATTTTCTTGATCCGGTCCGTAGAAACTATCAGACGGGCGCTTAAGGCGACCGGTCAAATGCCGCGTTTAATGCTGTGGGCAACGCCTTTGCCCGCATTGTTGATGGACATCGCTGGATATGCGTATCGAGTATACAATAAAATCCGGCAGGTCATCGATAATTACAGCAATACGTGGTTTAGTTGCTATCTCTGTCGTGCTTCATCACGCCAGCGGGCTATTTGAATCTCAAAACTACTGGCACGTAAAACTCTTTAAAGGCATCCTCGACTTTCCCTACGGACGCGTGGAATTCTTTTTCGTTGCCAGTGGCATTGTGATTGCGATGAATCATTTTGATGACATCGGCAACCGGCATCGGCTCGCGGCTTTTATAAGAAAGCGGGTTGTAAGTATTTATCCACTCTATCTGCTGATCGGCGGATTTGTGCTGGTGATCGGCTTGCTGCCAGGGGGTTTTCGGGTTGGAAACTACCCGGACATGGATACGATCATCGCGTCTGCGTTGTTAACCGGTTCCGATAGCCATCGCACGGTGTTGACCGTGGCGTGGACGCTCTATCACGAGATGCTGTTCTATATCTTGTTTGCCATCGCGATCGCGCACCGCCGCGCTGGTTACGCCGTAACCTGCTGCGCGGTCCTTCTGGCACTGGTGCCGCTGATCGGCGGCCGGGTCGATGCACTGCCCGATTATGTTCTCTCGCCGCTCAATCTGCTATTTCTGTTCGGGGTGGTCGTCGGAGCCTGGGCCGGCCATGCGCGCGCCGCAACGCCGCGCCTGCTGATGGTACTGCCGCTGTGCATTTTGCTGTGGAGCGTGGTCGCGGCGCAAGGCGTTGGCGGCGCGGCGGTGCAAGTCCTGGTGGGGTTCGGCTGGGCGGCAGCACTTGCGGCGATGCTGTATGCCGAGCGCCGCGGCGCCATCGCGGTTCCCGCCTGCCTGCTTCGGCTCGGCGACGCTTCTTATGCACTGTATTTATTGCATTTCCCGGCGCTCGCCCTGATGGGCAAAGTCGCGTCGGCGACCGGGTGGCGCGATCGCTGGCCTGCCGAATCCGAATTTGGGGTGGTTATCGTGGTGATCGTCGCAGCAGCGCTGGTCGTCCATCAAGCGATCGAGCGACCGTTGCGGCGCTGGGTTTCGGCAAGCCTCACCCGGCTGACGCCGCCTCAGTCCCCGCGCGTTGCCGTGTAGCGAAAGCGCGAACAGCCCCACGCCCCGCCAATCAACAGCAGCCCGAACCCCAGCGTCGTCCAGTGCGCCAGCCGCGAAAACCATGTCGGCGGCAACGGCGGTGGCAGCGGCGCGCTGGCCACGTCCGCAACCCCCTGCGCGACCGCCTTGGTGACGCGTCCGCGCGCGTCGATCATTGCCGAAACGCCGGTCGGCGTGGCGCGCGCGACGGGCAGGCCTTCCTCGATTGCACGTAGCCGCGCCTGTGCCAGATGCTGCGGCGGGCCGGTCGGGCCGAACCATGCGTCGTTCGAGATATTGACGATCCATGCCGGGCGCGTGCCGGTCTCCACCACTTCGCCCGGAAAGATCATCTCATAGCAGATCTGCGCGCCGACGCTTGGGAAGCCCGGCAGCGCGAGGGTGCGCGGCCCCGGCCCGGCGTGGAAATCGAAG
Source organism: Sphingomonadales bacterium (assembly GCA_038225475.1). GTDB lineage: Bacteria > Pseudomonadota > Alphaproteobacteria > Sphingomonadales > Sphingomonadaceae > Polymorphobacter_B. The sequence continues at coordinate 44,852 of JBBRRA010000009.1, read as the reverse complement.
GCGCCTGGGGCCAGCCGCGCCAGCCCGATCGCCTCCATCAGCGGCCGCGCCGGGACATATTCGCCGAGCGGCACCAGATGCGCCTTGTCATACCGGCCGTGCAGCCGCGCCGCCGAATCGATCGCATAAAGGCTGTTGGTTGCCGCCGTTACCTTGCCGTCGGCATCGCGGATCAACGCCACGCCGCCGAACAGCAGCAGGTCGCCCGGCGCAAGGATCGCCGCCAGCCGCGCGCGCGCCTCGGGATCTTCCTCGACGATTTGCGGTACCGCCGATTCGGACCAAATGATCAGCTGCGGCGCACGCGGGCGCGGCTGCGGTGCGCGGTCCCACGCCTCGGGCAGGCGCTGGCTACGCTGCAATGCGCGGCGGCTAAGGTCGAGATAGCGCGCGAAATGCGCTTCCTCGACCGCGGGATTCCACTTGTCGCCCTGGCCGATATCGGGCTGGATAAGATGGACGACGGGCGCGGTCAGCGCGACCTGCGGCGACGGGGTCGTCAGCGCGAGCCCGGTGCCGAGCCCGACCAAGACCGCTGCCGCACTCCCCGCAAAGACGCGCGTTCGGGGCTTGAACGCCAGCGCCAGCGCCGCACCCGCCACCACCATCAGCCCCGACAGCCCGAGCGCCCCGACATAAGCCGCCGCCTGCGGCATCCCGGGCACCGGCAGCCACGCTTCGCCGAGCGGGTTCCAGGCGAACCCCGACAGGACATGCCCGCGCAGCCATTCGCCCGTCATCCACGCCGCGGCGAACACCAGCGCGCGCGCCGGACCCGCTGGTGCGGCAGCGCGCGCAACGCACGCCGCGAGACCGGCGTACAGCGACAGGAACATCGCCAGCCCGCCGACCGCAACCCAGCCGAGCCACGGCGGCATCGCCGCCTGATAGGTGAACGCAGTGGCGATCCAGCTCAGCCCGACCAGGCACTGACCGACGCCGAACCACCAGCCTGCCCCGAAGGCGCTGCGGCGCGTCGGCGCGCGGTCGATCAGCCAGACCAGCGCCGCGACGCCGCCGATCGTCAACAGCCACTGTCCCCACGGCGCGAAGCCGAGCGCAGCGGCCGCACCGGCGAGAAAGGCAAGCAGCAGGCGGCGGCGCGGGGTCATGCGCAGCTGCTTAACGCGCGGCGATGACAGGGCGAAGCGCGCATCGCGGCACGTTCAGGAGGCCGACGCGGCGACGATCGGCGGGTACAAGCGCAGCCGCCGGACCATGCGCAGATCGCCGTCGATGACTTCGAAGCGCCACCCCGACGGGTGGCGGATCGTCTCGCCGGGCGCGGGGACACGGCCGGCGAGCATAAACACCATGCCGCCGAGCGTATCGACTTCCTCGCCGATCTCGTCGTGCGCGAAATCCTGGCCCAGCGTTTCGTCGAGCTCACTCAGCGGCAAGCGGGCGTCGGCCTCGAACATATCGTCGCCGATCGCCTGCAGCAGCTTGGCCCCGTCCTCGTCATGCTCGTCCTCGATATCGCCGACGATTTCCTCGACGAGGTCTTCGATCGTTACCAGCCCGTCGGTGCCGCCGAATTCGTCGACGACGACGGCCATATGCGTCCGCCCGGCGCGCATCCGCGCCAGCAGGTCGAGCACGCGCATCGACGACGGTACATACAGCACCGTGCGCAGCAGCGTCCGCACGTCGAGATCCTTGAACGGCTTTGACGAGACACTGTCGTCGAAAGTCTTGGCGATGACCGCATAGACGTCTTTGACATGGATCATCCCGATCACGGTATCGAGGCTGTCATGGTACACCGGCACGCGGCTGTGGCCGGCATCGCGCAGCAGCTCGACCAGTTCGGCGAAGCTGTCGGCGATGTCGAACGCGACGATATCGGCGCGCGGCACCGCCACATCATCGACGCGGTGCTCGCCGAAATGCAGCAGGTTTTTGAGCATCGTCCGCTCGACGGGCGTCAGGTCGTCGGTATTGCCGGGACCCGCGACATGCTCGTCGATCGCTTCCTCGAGGCTTTCGCGCAACGTCGGTTCAGCCGCCGCACCGACCACGAGCTCGCGCAGCGACCGCCAGATGCGCGACCCGAAGTCGATACTAGAGGCAGGGTCACTCATTGATCGCGCGCCGCATAGGGATCGCGAAGCCCGAGCGCGGCGCACGCGCTGGTCTCGATCGCTTCCATATGCTCGGCAGCTCCGTCATCGTCATGGTCGTAACCTAGCAGGTGCAACATGCCGTGCACAATCAGGTGCGCAGCATGGTCGTGCCGCGCAATATCCTGATCGGCGGCCTCGCGCGCGACAGTCCCGGCCGCCAGAATAATGTCCCCGAGCAGGACTTCGCCGTCGTCCGAATCGGCGATACTGTCGAGCAGGTCGGATTGCACCATCGGAAACGACAGTACATTGGTTGGCTGCTGCTTGCCGCGATACTGCGAATTCAGCCCCTCGACTTCGCCATCGTCGGTCAGGCGCACCGCGACTTCGCACGTGAAACCGCCGTCGGCCAGCGCCGCGTGCGGCGTCAGCGTCAGTGCGGCGCGGCAGGCGCGGTCGGCGAGCGCCGCCCAGTCGGTCGTTCCTTCCCAGTCCCCAGCGGCGACGGTGGTCTCGACGATCAGCACGCCTCAGCCATCCTGCGGCGGGCCTTCATAGGCATCGACGATGCGCCCGACGATCGGGTGGCGGACAACATCGCGGGAGGCGAAGCGGATGCACGAAATCCCCTCGATCCCGTCGAGCTTTCGCACCGCATCCGCCAGCCCCGATTGCGACGGATTGGGCAGATCGACCTGGTTCGGGTCGCCGCAGACGACCATGCGCGACCCCTGTCCGAACCGCGTCAGGAACATCTTCATCTGCAGCGGCGTGGTGTTCTGCGCCTCGTCGAGGATGATGAATGCACTCGCAAGCGTCCGCCCGCGCATGAACGCCAGCGGCGCAATTTCGATCTCGCCGCTGCTCAGCCGCCGCTCGACCTGTTCGGCGGGCAACATGTCGTACAGCGCATCGTAGAGCGGGCGCAGGTACGGATCGACTTTGTCCTTCATGTCGCCGGGCAGGAAGCCGAGTTTTTCGCCGGCTTCGACCGCCGGGCGCGACAGCACCAGCCGGTCGACCGAGCCCGCGACCAGCTGCGCCACCGCCTGCGCGACCGCCAGATAAGTCTTACCGGTGCCCGCCGGTCCGAGCGCGAAAATCACGTCGTCGCGCGAAAGCGCTTCCATATAGCGCAGCTGCATCGCCGAACGCGGCGCGATGGTCTTGCGCCGTGTGCGGATGACGGTGGTCGACAGCAGCGCGTCGTCGGCGCGCGTCAGCCCGGCGATCGACGGCGCGGTGCTCATCGCAACCGCGCCGGCGATGTCGCCGCGGTCGAGCTCGGCACCACCGGCAAGCCGGTCGTACAGCACGTTGAGCACATCGCGTGCGCGCGCCGCAGCGTCGGCCTCGCCCTCGATGATGACGGTATGGCCGCGCGCGCTCAGATAGACGCCGAGTTCCTGCTCGATGACGATCAGATTTTCGTCATGCTGACCGAACAGCGACTGCATCAGCGCCGGGCGGTCGAACTCGAGCCCGATGCGGACGCGGTCGGCACCGCCGGCGGGCGTCGGCGACGCGCCGGAACGCGGGGCGGGGCTGGCGGGGCTGCGCGACGGGCCGCGCGGCGGGTTTTTCTTGGGCATCAGGCGGCCAGCTGGCGCGCGACGAGCGTGCCCTCGACGCTGTTGGGCTGCGCCTCGGTCAGTTCGACGGTGGCGAAATCGCCGATCCGCAACCCCGGCGAGGTGACGAACACCGATTGCAGCCATGGCGATTTGCCGATCAGCTGACCGTCGCGGCGGCCGGTGCGCTCGAGCAGGATGTCGCAGGTTCGCCCGACACTCGCACGGTTGAACGCCAATGCCCCACGGGCAATCGTTGCTTGCAGCTCGGCCAATCGTGCCTCCTTGACGGGTTCGGGAACCTGATCGGCCATCGTCGCGGCAGCGGTGCCGGGGCGCGGGCTGTATTTGAAGCTGTATGCCTGGGCGTAGCCAACGCGCTCGACCAGCGCCAGCGTCGCGGCAAACTCGGCATCGGTTTCACCCGGAAAGCCGACGATGAAATCGCTCGACAGTCCGATGTCGGGCCGCGCGATGCGCAGCTGATCGAGCGTGCGCAAATAGCTGTCGACCGTGTGCGCACGGTTCATCCGCCGCAGCAGCGGATCCGATCCCGCCTGCACCGGCAGGTGCAGGAACGGCATCAACTGTGGCACCTCGGCATGCGCGGCGATCAGATCGTCGTCCATGTCGCGCGGGTGCGACGTCATATAGCGCAGGCGGACCAGTCCGGGCAGCGCGGCAATGCTGCGGATCAGCGCGGCAAAACCGACGCCGCCGCTGCGGTAGCCGTTGACGTTTTGCCCCAGCAGCGTGATTTCGCGCGCGCCGCCGGCGATCAGGATCTGCGCCTCGGCGATCAGCTCGCCGACCGGGCGCGAGACCTCCATGCCGCGCGTATAGGGCACGACGCAGAAGGTGCAGAATTTGTCGCAGCCTTCCTGGACCGTTAGAAACGCGCTGGCAGCCGACGTTCGGCGGCGCGGCGGCAGCGCGTCGAATTTCGATTCGAGCGGCATGTCGGTATCGATCGTGCGCCCGCCCGCTCGCAGCATCGCGGGCAGCCGGTGATAGGCGTTCGGCCCGACGACGACGTCGACCAGCGGGGCGCGGCGGAAAATCTCCGCGCCTTCGGCCTGCGCGACGCAACCGGCGATAACGACGACGGGCTGCGGAGCTGTACCGCGCTTGGCGGATTTGAGCCGTCCGATGTCCGAATACACCTTCTCCGCCGCCTTTTCGCGGATGTGGCAGGTGTTGAGGATGACGACATCCGCCGCGTCGGGATTGGCGGCGGCCGTCATGCCATCGGCCTCGAGCAGTTCGCCGATACGCTCCGAATCATAGACGTTCATCTGGCAGCCGAAGGTCTTGACGGTATAGCTCTGGCTCACGGGCGCGCGCTGCTCCTGCGGGAAGGGTGCGACCGGTATAGGCGGTTGCGGGCGCGGCGTCATCCCGCCTGTCCGCGCATCATTCCCGAATAGCTCGCCGCGATCAATGCGTGGCAATACTGCGCCAACGCCTTGCGGTTGGCGAAATCGGCGGCGCGTACGGCGGGGTGAAAACGCAGTTCGGCCCGCACCTTGCCAAGCGTCATGAATTTCATCGCATGCGGCCAAAGTTCGGTGTCGCCGATCCACGCGATATCGGGCAGTCGCTCGCGCGTGATCGGCATGCCGTTCAGCCGGGTGTAGGCGATCGTCACCGGCTGGATCAGGAAATCCTCGCCGCCATGGCCTTCGAGCGCGGCAAACAGCGACGATTTGAACGGCAGCACGCCGATGCCGTCGCTGTTGGTGCCTTCGGGAAACAGGATGACGCTATCGCCCGCCGCCAGCCGCGCTGCGATCGCCGAGCGTGCTTCGCCCGTCGTTTGCCGACGCTCGCGCTCGACATAGAGCGTCCGGCTGAGCCCCGCCAGCCAGCCGATCATGCCCCAGCCACCGACTTCGGATTTCGCCACGAACGACGCCAGCACCTGGCTGCCGAGCACCGGAATATCGGTCCATGACAGGTGGTTGGCGACGAACAGCACGCTGCTGCGCCGTACCGGGTGGCCGTGCACGACCACGCGGATGCCCAGCGCACGCGTCAACGCCCGGTGAAATAACCACGGCAAGCGCGGTCGGCTGCGCCGAGACAGCCGCCGCATCAGCAGTTCGACCGGAACGATCACGCCAACCGCCGCTGCGGTGCCGATCAACGTCCGCGCCGGACCAAGACGGTACGCATAGGCGTTCGCCTCGCGTTCCGGCCGGACGGGGCTGATCGTCGTCAGCGTCAGGGCTCGGCCGGGCGGTCGCGCACCGCGTAGAGCTCCATGCGGTGATCGACCAGACGATAGCCAAGCCGCGCGGCGATGCGCGCCTGCAACGCCTCGAGCTCGTCGTCATGGAATTCGACGACGCTACCGCTTTCGATGTCGATCAAATGGTCGTGGTGCTCGTCGGGGACAGCTTCGTAGCGCGCGCGCCCCTCGCGGAAATCATGGCGTTCGAGGATGCCGGCTTCCTCGAACAGGCGCACGGTTCGATAGACCGTCGCGATCGAGATGCGCGGATCGAGCGCCGCCGACCGGCGATGAACTTCCTCGACGTCGGGATGGTCTTCCGAATCGGAAAGCACGCGCGCGATCGTCCGGCGCTGCTCGGTGATCCGCAGGCCCTTGCTGGCGCAGAGCGCTTCAATGTCGATCTTGCCGCGCATGACCTGCCTTTCGCTTGGCGATACTAGGCAGCGCCAGTGGCACCGGCAAGGGTGTGCGGCATCACCGGCGACCGGCGATGCCGCAGCCGATTACTTGCGCGACGCGGTGCGCTTGGTGCCGAGGCCGATCTTCTTGGCGAGCGTGCGACGCTGCGCGGCATAGTTTGGTGCAACCATCGGATAGTCGGCGGCAAGGCCCCATTTGGCGCGGTAAGTGTCGGGCGTCAGGCCGTAATGCGTCATCAGGTGACGCTTGAGCATCTTGAGCTTCTTGCCGTCTTCGAGGCAGACAATATAGTCCGGCTTGATCGACGCACGGACCGTCACCGCCGGCTCCTGCTTAACTTCGGGTTCGGCTGGCGCAGTCCCGAGGCGCGACAATGTCGAGAACACATTCTCGATGACATGCGGCAAATCAGAGACCGCAACGGTGTTGTTCGCAACATGCGATGAGACGATGTCGGCAGTCAGCGACAGCAACTCTGTGTGAACGGCAGTACGATCCGACATTTGAATACCTTGATGTGTGAATGGAAGACATAGCTTCAATCATCGCTATGGCTCTTAACCGACCGCTTTGCAAGTCCCCGGCGATCAGCCGAGAACCGATTTCAAGTCGAAGCGCATGGTTAAAGCATCGAAACGCTCGCTTCCTGTACCGCGGTAATAGTCGCGCCGCCGTCCCACTGCGACAAAACCTGCACGTTCGTAAAGTTGCCGTGCTGCTAGATTGCCGTCGCGTACTTCAAGAAACATCGTTTCAGCACCGCGATTAATGGCGTCGATCTTGGCGGTCTGTACCAGCATCGCGCCGATGCCGCGCCCGCGACACAGCGGCAATACCGCGACCAGCAGTAACTCGGCTTCGCTGGCCGCCATTCGGCACAGGCTGAACCCTGCGCTGTCGGCGGCGACGCGCGCCCAGCTGCCCGGTAGCGCCAGCGTGCCCGCCAGTTGTGTCGCCGACCACCCCTCGCCGAAGCGCGGATCGAACGACGATGCGACGATCGCTTCGAGCGCGGCCGCGTTGACGGTTTCGGTCGGCAGCACGGTCATGCGGCCACGGCGGGCATTAACGCCCCCAGATAAAGCGGATCGGTATCCGCAGGCGTCGCGGGCTCGGCGAGCCACCGCGCATCGGCGGCGCGCGGCTCGCCCGCGGCGACGATGTCGAAATCACCGGGCGCACCGACCGCAGCAGCCCCCGAGCCGGCAAGCCGCCGCACCGGATGCAGCGACATGCGCGCCTCGGCGGGGCTCAGGACTTCGATCGCCCCGCTTGCGCCGGTTTCGCGGTCGAACCGCTGGACATAAAGTCGTCCGCGTCCGGCGTCGATCACCACGCCGAGCGCCGTGAGCCGCGGAGCCGCCGCAAAGGCCGCTGCGGCGATCAGCGCGGTGGCCGTGATGCCGACCACCTCGATATCCCACGCCAGCCCGAGCGCGCGCGCTGCGGCAATGCCGACGCGCAGTCCGGTAAAGCTGCCCGGGCCGGTATCGACGGCAATCCGGTCCGGGTGCGGCTGCCCGGCCATCACCTCGGCGATTGCCGGCAGTAAATGCTCGGCATGGCCGCGCCCGACGATCCGGTGGTGCTCAGCGAGGATTTCATCGCCGTCGAGCAGCGCGACCGACAGCGCGCCCGCCGAGGTCTCGATCACCAATTGCCTCACGCGGCGGCGTCCATCAAGCCAGCGTCACCACATCCTCGAACGCCGGTCGCGGTGACCGTGGGAACAGCTTTTCGGTGGTACCGAAACCGATCGAGCACAGGAAATTGCTTTCGATCGGCGTGCCAGCGAAAAATGCCGCGTCGACCGCCGCCCGGTCGAACCCCGACATCGGTCCGGTGTCGAAGCCCAGCGTGCGCGCCGCCATGATCAGATACGCGCCCTGCAGCGACGAATTGCGAAACGCCGTCTCGCGGATCAGGGCATCGTTGCCGGCAAACCATGCGCGCGCGTCGGCGTGCGGGAACAGTTGCGGCAGCCGGTCGTAAAAGCGCAGATCCATGCCGACGATCGCCGTCACCGGCGCGGCGAGAATCTTGGGCGCATTGGCGGCGCTCGCGCAGGCCGCCAGCTTGGCGCGAGCGGCGTCGGACCGGCAGTACACCAGCCGCATCGGCGAGCAGTTCGCCGACGTCGGCCCCAATTTCACCAAGTCGTGCAGCGCCCGCAGATCGGTATCAGTGACCGGCGTGTCGGCCCAGCTGTAATAGGTACGCGCATCGCCGAACAGCTGCGCTTGCGCCGTCGTATCGAGGGCTGCGCCCGCCATCAGACTGCCCGCACTTCGATGACTTCGGGGACATAATATTTGAGCAGCGATTCGATGCCGCCCTTGAGCGTCGCCGTCGACGACGGGCAGCCCGAGCACGCACCCTGCATCTGGAGCAGCACGACGCCCTTGTCGAAGCCGCGATAAATGATGTCGCCACCGTCGTTGGCGACCTGCGGGCGGACGCGCGTGTCGAGCAAGTCGATGATCTGCGCGACGATGTCGGCATCGGCGGGATCGTCGTTCAGGATCACCGCAGGTTCGGCTGCACCGGTCAGCAGTGGCGCGCCGCTTGAAAAATGATCGACGAGAATGCCGAGCACCTGCGGCTTGAGCGCCGCCCAGTCGGCGGAGCCTTCGGCCTTGTTGACCGAGACGAAGTCATGCCCGAAAAATACGCCCTCGACATCACCGAGCGCGAACAACGCGGCGGCGAGCGGCGAGGCGGCGGCATCCTCGGGCGTGACGAACCCCATCGTGCCGCTGGTCATCACCGGCTGACCGGGAAGGAACTTTAACGTTGCCGGGTTCGGCGTGCGTTCGGTTTCGATGTACATGGGCGGCCTCTCGGGTTCAGACCGCATGTGGCGCTTCGCGACCGCAAGATCAAGTCAACTCGGCAAGCCGGTCGTCGCCGACACCGCCCGGCACGATCATGACGAGGCACGGCAGCTGCCCGGCGCGCTCGCCGGCGAAGAAATCGACCAGCGGCCCCGGTGTCCCCTTCGGTGCCGCCCCGAGCACCAGCGCGTGGATCGACGGATCGGCGGCAACGGTCGCCATGATCAAGTCGGTGGTGACGCCCTGGCGCACGATGATCGATGGTCGCTCGCCCGACAGCGCGAACAGTTCGTCGGCGATATTGGCGAGTAGAGCCTCGGCAGCGGCTTCGGCTTCGGCTTGGATGATTTCCTGCACGCCGCCCCATTGCATGAACTCGGTGGCCGGGATGGCGTGGAGCAGCGTGACGCGCGCCTGGACATGCGATGCCCGAAGCGCCGCGTAGCGCATCGCTACGCGGCTTTCCGGTGTGTTATCGACAATGACGAGGTAGGTCCTGAGCGTCGGCATTCCCGCAGTCTAGGCCGATCGCGTTATCACTCAAGTAACGATAATGGCAGTTCCGGTCAGCGCGGCAGCACCACCGGCGGCGTGTTCGGATGCTCGGTGTCGATACGGACGCGCACCGTCTCGCCCGAATTGCCGGGGAAGCCGGTGAATAGCGCGGTCACCAGGTTGGGCACCAGCCGCGTCAGGTTGTTGGTCTCGCTGACGGTTTCGGCGCGGCCTTCGAAAACGCTGACATGATCGGCGCTGCGGTTGATGCGGACATCGGCAAAGGCATTGAACCGCGTTACCGAATAGACTTCCGGGCCGTTGAAGAACGGATCATATCCCCAGAGATAGGGGCTGAACCGATAGCCGCCACCATAACGACCGTAGCCGCCATAGCCATATCCAAAGCCGCCATAGCCGAACCCGCCGAACCCGCCAAAGCCGCCATAACCGAAGCCGCCATAGCCGAAGCCCGGACGTGTCATCACCTTTTCCCGCGGCATACTGACGCCGAAGTCGAATTCGGCCACCAGCGTCGCGCTGCGTGGATCGGCAGCTTCGGTGTAGCCGACCTGCGTCAATTTCTGGCGGACCAGATTCGCATAGGTGGCAAACTCGAGTCCGCCCGCCTTGGCAGGATCGACGGCAGCGATGGTAAAGGTCTGCCCACCCGGAGCCGGCAGCGCGTGGAAGCGCGCAACGCGCGCCTCGAACGGCGTTGCACAACCAGCGACAAGCAACAGCAGCAAAACCGGAAGCGTGGCACGCAAGCGCATGACGATGAACCTTGTAAAAACCGCGATGGGTCGATGGTCGTCCTGTCGTGATGAACCCGGACTTAATCCAGTGCAATCATTGACCGTAAAATACGCGGCAACACGCTCCGTTCCCTCGCAGCCGCTGCGGCAATTGTGCCGATGCGCCGGGCTCAGTCCGCGCCGAGAAAGCCGACGGCGCGGTAGACTTCGGCGAGCACCGGGTCGGCGATGGCGCGTGCGCGCGTAGCTCCGTCGCGCAGCACCGAATCGAGGTGCGCGGGGTCGGCCTGCAGGCGCGTGAAGCGCTCGGCGATCGGTACCAGCCTGGCGATCATCAGGTCGGCGAGTGCCGGCTTGAACGTGCCGAAGCCCTTGCCGCCGAATTCGTGCAGCACCGCGTCGACGCTCGATTCAGCCAGCGCGGCGTACAGCCCGACAAGGTTGCGCGCCTCGGGCCGGTCAGCGAGCCCCGCAGCTTCGCTGGGCAGCGCATCGGCGTCGGACTTAGCGCGCTTGACCTTGGTCGCAATCGTCGCGGCATCGTCGGTCAGGTTGATGCGGCTGGCGTCCGAGGCGTCCGATTTCGACATTTTTGCGGTGCCGTCGCGCAGGCTCATCACGCGCGCGCCTGCCTTTGCCGCCGCATCACCGCCGATCACCGGCTCGGGCAGCGGGAACAGCGCGACGCCGAAGTCGGTGTTGAACTTCGCTGCAATATCGCGCGCCAGCTCGAGATGCTGCTTCTGGTCGTCGCCGATCGGCACATGCGTCGCCTTATAGGCGAGGATGTCGGCCGCCTGCAGCACCGGATAAACATAGAGTCCGACCGACGATCCCTCGACGCCGCCCTTGCCTGCTTTGTCCTTGAACTGCGTCATCCGGTTGAGCCAGCCGACGCGCGCGGTGCATTCGAGGATCCATGCCAGCTCGGCATGCGCGCGCACCTGGCTTTGGTTGAACAGCACCGCCCTTGCCGGATCGATCCCCGATGCGAGCAGCGCGGCGCACATTTCGCGCGTATTCGCCCGCAGTGCGGCGGGGTCCTGCGGCAGCGTGATCGCATGCAGGTCGACGATGCAATAGATGCACTCATAGGCGTCCTGCATCGCCACCCAGTTGCGGATGGCACCGAGATAATTGCCGAGGTGGAGATTGCCCGTCGGCTGGATGCCCGAAAACACGCGTTTCATGTAACTCGCCCTGGCTGGTGACGCCGCGTCAGCTGCGCCTTGATATCGGCGAGCGAAAATGCCCCGAGGGCGGCCGCGACGCCGACATAAACCGCCCCGCCAACACTGACCAGCAGCGTCAGCGCGACGATGCGCTCGATCAGATGCGCTGCCATATAGGGCGCGACGATCCGGTTGGCGATCAGCAGCACGCCGACCATCGCCGCGGTCGCAAGCAGCAGCCGCGGGGCCGATCTACGCAGCCGCGCATCGATGCCGAACTGACCGCGCCGGTGCAGCGTCCGGTACAGCAGCCCCGCGTTGAGCCACGCCGCCACCGCCGTCGACAACGCGATGCCGACATAGCCCAGCGGCCAGATCAACACGAGATTACCGACGAGGTTGACCAGCATCGACAGCATCGCGATCCGCACCGGTGTGCGCGTATCCGACCGCGCATGGAAGCCCGGCGTCAGCACCTTGATGAGCACATACGCCGGCAACCCCAGCGAAAATGCTGCCAGCACGGCGGCGGTCCGGACGGTATCGGCGTGACCGAAACGCCCATGTTCGAGCAAGGTCGCGATGATCGGCAGCGCGCTTGCCACCAGCGCGGCGGCGGCCGGCAGCGTCAGCAGCAGCACGATCTCGACTGCACGGTTTTGCGTGTGCAGCGCGACCGCGTCCTGCTTTGCCCCAAGCTGCCGCGCCAGCGTCGGCAGCAGCGCGGTGCCGACGCCGATGCCGACCAGCCCGAGCGGCAGCTGGTTGAGCCGGTCGGCGTAATACAGATACGAGACCGCACCCTCGCCGAGGAACCGCGCCGCCAGCGCCGTCGAAATCAGCAGGTTGAACTGCACCGCCCCCGCGCCGACCGCTGCCGGACCCACCAGCCGCAGCAGCGCGTGCACCTTCGGCGTCAACCTTGGCAGCCGCAGCCGCAGGTCGATCTTGGCGCGGTGGCACGCCCAGAGCAGCCAGACGAACTGCAGCACGCCCGCAACGCTGACCGCCGCCGATTGCAGCCGCGCGCTATAGACGTCGCTATGGCCGTGGAACAACAGCAGCGCCGCGATCAGCGCGACATTGAGCAGGATCGGTGCCGCGGCATTGACCCAGAACCGCCCGATCGAATTCAGGATGCCGCCGAGCAGCGACACCAGCGAAATCATCAGCAGATAGGGAAATGTGATTTTGGTGAACTCGACCGCCAACCCGAACTTTTCGGGCGAAGCGCCCGGAAACCCGCCGGTTAGCAGCCACACCACCGGCCACGCAAAGACGATCATCGCGGCGGTAAACACCAGCAGCACCGGTAGCAACACCGCCAGGACTTCTTCGGCAAACGCCCGCCCCGCGCCGAGCTCGCCGTCGTTCTCACCCAGCGTGCGGCTGAACATCGGCACGAATGCCGCCGAAAAAGCACCCTCGGCAAACAGCGCGCGAAACAGGTTCGGCAGCCGGAAGGCGATCAGGAAACAGTCCGACGCCAACCCCGCCCCGACGAACTGCGCGAACAGCATGTCGCGGATAAAGCCGAGCACGCGGCTGATCAGCGTCAACCCGCCGATGGTGGCGGTGGCGCGGACTAGCGACATGGGCTGCTCCCCGCTGCCGGAGCGGGCCGGGCCAAGGTCAGTTGACCGCCGCCGCGCCCTGCTGGCCGCGCTCCTGCTGCGCCATGTACAATGCGCCGAAATCGATCGGCTCGAGCATCAGCGGCGGGAAACCGCCGTCACGCGTCGCATCGGCAACAATCCGCCGCGCGAACGGGAACAGCAGGCGCGGTGCCTCGACGATCAGGAACGGCTCGAGCGCTTCGGCCGGAATATTGCGCAGCCCGAACAGCCCGGCATACAGCAGGTCGACAACGAACGCGGTCTTGTCGTCGGCAAACGCGCGCGCCTCGATCTTGATTTCGACTTCATAGATGTCGTCCCCAGCGCGGCGCGCGTTGACGTTGACGTTGATTTCGATGCGCGGCGCGCTTTCCGACTGCAGCGACGCGGGGGCGTTGGGGTTCTCGAACGACAGGTCCTTCACATATTGCGTCAGGATGCCGACCTGCGGGGCGCTCAGCGCGGCTTCATCGAGGCCGTTGGTGGCGGGCAGGTCTTGCCCCTGGGTCTCGTCGGCCATGTCGTGGATCGCTTTCTGTGGCTGGATAAAGATGCCGGTGCCGCTATCATTCGGGTGGCGTGTGCGCAAGGCGACGCTTGCATCGCCGCGCGCGCCGCCTATGTCACAGGGGTGCGGCGCGTGATGGACCGCAGCGCGGCAGCTTGCTAAGGTGTCGCGGTCAAGCCCGAGGCGTGTGTAATGTCCGACAGCGGAACCTGGATCGAAATACTGTTGCTGGCGATGCTCGCCGGTTTCATCGGGCTGCGCCTCGTCAGCGTGCTCGGCAAACGGACGGGCCATGAAAAGCCCGTGACCGGTGTGGTTCCCGGCGACGTCGTCAACTCGCCCGCTGCGTTCCAGCCGACGCGCCCGCGCGGCATCGTCGCGGTTCCCGCCGGTACCGACGCGACCTTGGCCCCGGCGCTGCAAAAGCTTGCCGATGCCGATGGCAGTTTCGATCCGGCAAAATTCCTGACCGGCGCGCAGGCCGCGTACCGCTTGGTGCTCGAGGCATTCTGGGCGGCGGATGCGTCGGCGATGGAGGGACTGGTTTCAGACGAAGTGTTGCATCAGTTCGGCCGGGCGATCGAGCAGCGCGGCGCAACCGCGATCCCGAATCGGCTGGTCAAGATCGATTCGGCTAATCTGACGGTGGCGCAGATGATCGGCCAGATGGCCGAAGTCACCGTGGCGTTCGATGCGCAAATCGCCAGCAGCGACGCGCCTGCGGCGTCGAACCGCGATGTGTGGACGTTCAGCCGCCACATCGGCTCGTCCGACCCCGCCTGGTTGTTGATCGCCACCGACGCCGAGGCGTGAGCGCCCGCGCGGCGCTGACGGCAGCGCTGCTGCTCGCCGGCTGCGCGACCCGCCAACCGGTCCTCCCGGTGCGTCAAACTCCGGGTCTGCCCGTCTCCAATGCGCTTTCCGCGGGCGTGCAGCGCGCCGCGATGCCACCGCTCGACGGTGCCGAAGCCGCGCTCGGCGCGTTCCGCCAAGGCTGCCCGGCGCTGCTCAAGCGCATCGATGCCAGCGGGCTTACACAGCCCGGCGACTGGGCCGAACCGTGCAGCGCCGCCGCCGATACCACCGACGCGCGCCGGTTTTTCACGCGGTATTTCGTCGCCGTCCGCGTTGCCGACGGTCGCGGGCTCAACACGGGTTATTACGAGCCCGAGCTTGCCGCGTCGCGGACCCGCGCGCCGGGCTACCGCGTCCCGCTGTATCGCCGCCCGCCCGATCCGGTCGAGGCCGATCTCGGCCAGTTCGATCTCGCGCTGGAGGGCAAGCGCATCCGCGGACGGGTCGATGACCGGCGTCTGGTGCCCTATCCGGACCGCGGCGCGATCGACGACGGCGCGCTTGCCGGCCGCGGGCTCGAACTGGCGTGGGCGGCGGATGCCTATGCGGCGTTTTTCCTCGAAATTCAGGGTTCGGGCCGGTTGCGATTGCCCGACGGCAGCGTGCTCCGCGTCGGGTATGACGGGCAGAACGGGCTGCCGTACACGGCGATCGGCAAGCGGCTGCGCGACCGTAACGCGCTCGCCCCCGGGCAGGCGACAATGGCGGGCATCATCGGCTGGATGCGCGCGCACCCGGCCGAAGCGCGCGACCTGCTGCGCGAAAACCGCAGCAAGGTGTTTTTCCGCGCGCTGACGCTGCCGCCCGATGCCGGGCCGCCGGGCGCGCTCGGCGTGCCGCTCACCGCCGAAGTCAGCGTCGCTGCCGACCCGCGCTTCGTGCCGTTGGGCGGCCCGTTGTGGCTCGAATCGACCGTCGGCGGCGCGGCGCTGCGCCGGATGATGGTGGCACAGGATACCGGCGGCGCGATCAAGGGCGCCAACCGGCTCGACCTGTTTCGCGGCAGTGGCGATGCGGCGGGTGCGGTGGCGGGCGGGATCACCGCGACGGGCAGCACGACGCTGCTGATCCCGCTCGCTGCCGCGCGGCGCGTCACCGGATAATGCGCCGCCTTGGCCCCGAAGAAAGTGCGCTTTGGGCGCGCGTTGCCGCCTCGGTGCGCCCGCTGCCGGGGCGGACGCGCCCGCTCGCCGCCCCCGCGCCGCGCCCGCCCGCGTCGAACAGCCCGCGATCGCCCGAACCGGCACCGCCGCCCAAGCGCGCGCCCGCCGCAAACCGCGTCGCAGTCGATGCCGCGACGCTCGACGGCGGCTGGGACCGCAAGGTGCGTACCGGGCGGCTCGAGCCCGATTTCACGCTCGATCTGCACGGCTATGCGCGGGCTCAGGCGCATGCGCTGCTGCAGGCCTGCATCGCCGACGCCGCGCTTAGCGGGCTGCGCGTGCTGCTCGTCATCACCGGCAAGGGCGCGCGCAGCACCGATGACGGCGACCGCCCGCGCGGCGTGATCCGCGCCAGCCTGCGCGACTGGCTGCAGGACGCGGCGCTGCGCCCGTATATCGCCGCCCTCCGCCCCGCGCACCCGCGGCACGGCGGCGGCGGCGCATGGTATGTCATTCTGCGCCGCCGCTGAGGCTGGCGCCGATGCCGCGACGCGCTTATCGTCGGCGCATCGTTTGTTAAAGGGGCTGCCGATGTCGCTTCGCCTGCTGTTTGCCGCCGCGCTGTTCGCTGCCGCCCCGCTCGCCGCTGCCGAACCCCCGCCGGGGTCGCCGCCGGGCATCGTGCCTGCGGTGGCGATGACCGACCGCCCCGCCGATGCGATCAAGCTCGATGCGGGGCGCAAGCCGGTCGAGGTGCTCAAATTCCTCGGCCTGCGGCGCGGCGACCATGTGCTCGATGTGATGGCGGGGTCGGGCTATTATTCCGAAATCATCGGCAACGCGATCGGTTCACACGGCACGGTGGTTGCGCTCGAGCCGCCGCCGTTCCTGGCGCAGCCCGGCGCGATCGATGCATGGAAAGCGCTGACCGCGCGCGTGCCGACCGTCAGCCTGGTTGCGGCGATGCCTGCCGATGGGCATTTTGCACCCGCCAGCCTCGATTTCGTGCTGATGCACCTGACGTATCATGACACCTATTGGGCGAGCGAAAAGTATCATTTTCCGGCGATGGACCCGGCGGCGTTCCTGAAAACGATCTTCGCTGCGATGCGTCCCGGCGGCATTGTCGGCGTTGTCGATCACGTCGCCAACCCCGGCGGCGACACGCGCAAGGTCGTCGATGCGCTGCACCGGATCGATCCGGCGGTGGTGCGCGCCGATTTCGAGCGCGCCGGTTTCGTGTTCGAAGCCGCGTCGCCGCTGCTCGGCAATCTGAACGACGATCATCTGAAGCTGGTGTTCGACCCCGCGATCCGCGGCCAGACCGACCGCTTCGTCTTTCGCTTTCGCAAGCCGGCGGCGCGCTAGGCGGCCTTTGCCAGCGCGGCGGCGCGCCACTGCGTCAGCCGCCAAAGCGACGCCGACGTCATCCGGAACAGCGCGCCATTGGGGCGCAATGCGACGGCGCGGAGCATCATGCGCACCGCATTGTCGATGTGCGGACGGCGGTACAGCTGCACCGCGCGCCGCCAATATTCGTGCGGATAATCATGGCTTGCATAGTCCGCGGCGGCGTCGCTCGGCAGCACATTTGCGGCAAACCATGCCCAGCCGAGTTCGTCGTCTTCGGCTTCGGCGAACCGCGTGGCGGCAACCTTGAGGCGCGTTGGCAGCGCCAGCGGCTCGCTGGCATGATAGCGCGCGAAATGCGTCGCAAACAGCCGGTAGTGCGCAAATTCGTCCGCCGCGATGCGCCCCGCAATGGCTTTCAGCACCGGCTCCGACGTTGCATCGCGAATCGCTGAATAAAATGACGAGGTGCCGGTTTCGACCACCTGCCGCGCGACCAGTTCACCGGTACGGCTGCCGCGAATCGATTGCGTGACGCCCTGCGGAATCTGATAGCCCGCGCGAAACGCCGTCAGCGCGGCGGCAAAGTCGAACCCTGGATCGGCAAGCTCGGACCAGCGACCGAGTGCGGCACCGTGCTGCTGCTCCTCGATGCCCCACGTCTCGATCGCCGTCAGAAACGCCGTGTCGCCGGCAAAGACGTCGGTTAGATAGGCGACATAGTCCGCCGCGTTCGCCTCGACCAGCGCTGCGGTTTTAACCACCGCGAGCAGGTCGGCATCGACGGCGGCCGCGTCGAAGCGGTGCCAGGCGATGTCGTCGAGTGTCCAATTGCTCATTCCGTATCGATTCCCTGCGTCACCCGAAGTCACACACTATCAATATTACCGGAATGTTACAGCATTGGAAACCGCTGCGCCTAGTTGACCACTGCCGCCTGCATCGCCTCGAAGCGGTCGACGCGCGCCTGTGCAGCATCGATGGCCGCATCGCCGCTGGCGCTGCGCAGCGCGTCGCGCGCCGCAGCGAGCCCGGCTGCGGTCGCTTCGACGTCGATGTCGCCGACCGGTACCGCGCTTTCGGCAAGAATGGTCAGCCCGTTGCTGCCGACCTCGGCAAAGCCGCCGTCGATGAAGATGCGTTCGGGAACATCGTCCATCGACGCCGGATACACCATGATCGCGCCGGGGCGGATGGTCGACATCAACGGCGCATGACCGGCGAGCACGCCGAAGTCGCCCTCGGTGCCGGGAACGACAACCATGTAGACGTCGACCGAACGCAGCAGGCGTTCGGGCGAGACGAGTTCGAAATGGAGCGTGTCGGCCATATGTCTGTCACCTTACGTCCCCCCTCGCCTTGCGCGAGAGGGAGGGGAGGGGCGGGGTAGTTTGCGACCGGAAGTCCCGCTCGCCCCGAAACCTGCTTAAGCTGCGTCCGCCGCCAGTTTCTTGCCCTTGGCGACGGCGTCCTCGATCGTGCCGACCATGTAAAAGGCGTTTTCGGGCAGGTGGTCATACTCGCCAGCGACAATCGCCTTAAAGCCCTTGATCGTGTCCTCGACGTTGACGAAGACGCCGGGGCTGCCGGTGAAGATTTCGGCGACATGGAACGGCTGGCTAAGGAAGCGCTGCACCTTGCGCGCGCGGCTGACGACCAGCTTGTCGTCTTCCGACAGCTCATCCATGCCCAGAATGGCGATGATGTCCTGCAACGACTTGTACTTTTGCAGCACTTCCTGGACCGAACGCGCGACCGCGTAATGCTCCTCGCCGACGGTGCGTGGTTCGAGCACGCGGCTGGTCGAATCGAGCGGGTCGACGGCGGGATAGATGCCGAGCTCGGCGATCGAACGGCTGAGCGTCGTCGTCGCGTCCAAGTGGGCGAACGACGTGGCAGGCGCCGGGTCGGTCAAGTCGTCGGCGGGCACATAGATTGCCTGGATCGAGGTGATCGACCCCTTGTTGGTCGAGGTGATGCGCTCCTGCAGCTGGCCCATGTCGGTGGCGAGCGTCGGCTGATAACCGACCGCGCTCGGGATGCGGCCGAGCAGTGCCGACACTTCCGAACCTGCCTGGGTGAAGCGGAAGATGTTGTCGACGAAGAACAGCACGTCCTGCCCCTCGACGTCGCGGAAATATTCGGCGTTGGTCAGCCCCGACAGCGCGACGCGCGCGCGCGCGCCCGGCGGCTCGTTCATCTGACCATAGACGAGCGCGACCTTCGAGCCTTCGCTGGTGGCGTTGCCGTCGGCATCCTTGGCGATGACGCCGGCCTCGAGGAACTCGTGATACAGGTCGTTGCCTTCGCGCGTCCGCTCGCCGACGCCGGCGAACACCGACGTGCCGCCGTGGCCCTTGGCGATGTTGTTGATCAGCTCCTGGATCAGCACGGTCTTGCCGACGCCCGCGCCGCCGAACAACCCGATCTTGCCGCCCTTTGCATAGGGCGCGATCAGGTCGATGACCTTGATGCCGGTGACGAGGATGCTCGATTCGGTCGACTGGTCGATGAACAGCGGGGCCTCGGCGTGGATCGGCATGGTGATCTCGGCGTTGACCGGCCCGCGCTCGTCGATCGGCTCGCCGATGACGTTCAGGATGCGGCCCAGCGTGGCGGGGCCGACCGGCACGCGGATCTGCGAGCCGGTGTCGGTGACGCTCTGCCCGCGCACCAGGCCGTCGGTCGCGTCCATCGCGATGGTGCGCACGGTGTTCTCGCCGAGATGCTGCGCGACTTCGAGCACGAGCCGCAAGTCGCCGATGCGCGTCTCGAGCGCGCTCAGGATCGCGGGCAGCGCGGTATCGAACTGCACGTCGACGACCGCGCCGATGACCTGCACGACGCGGCCGATGTTGTTGGTGGTGGGGGTGGTGGCCATGACGGATGCTCCTGGAATTTCTAAAGCGCTTCGGCGCCGGAAATGATCTCGATCAATTCCTTGGTGATCGCCGCCTGCCGCGTGCGGTTGTACGTAATCGTCAGCTTGGTGATGATGTCGCCGGCGTTGCGCGTCGCATTGTCCATCGCGGTCATGCGGCTGCCCTGTTCGGACGCCGCATTCTCGAGCATGGCACGGAAAATCTGCACCGCGATGTTGCGTGGCAGCAGCTCGGCGAGGATCGCTTCCTCATCGGGTTCGTATTCGACCGCCGCATCGGGGGCGTCGGCCAGCGCCGGGGCGGCCTCGGGCAGCGGCACGGGGATCAGCTGCAGCTGCGTCGGCTCCTGCACCAGCGCCGAGCGGAAGCGCGCAAAGAACAGTTCGGCGACATCGAACTCGCCCGACTCGAAGCGGCGGAACACGCTGTCGGCAACGATCTGCGCATCGGTGAAAGCGACGCGCTTGATGTGCGTCTGATCGACGACCTCGACGATCTTGTCGCGGTGATCGCGCAACAGCTGCGCGCGCGCCTTTTTACCCACCACGAGCAGCTTGACGGTCTTGCCCTGCGCCACCAGCGCCTCGATACGCTTGCGTGCCAGCCGCACGATGTTGGTATTGAAGCCGCCCGCCAGCCCGCGCTCCGAACCGGTGACGATCAGCAGATAGGTCTGCGACGCACCCGTCCCCGCAAGCAATCGCGGCGATTCGGGGCCGACGGTGACGCGGCTGCCCAGCGACGCGAGCACGGCGGCGATCCGCTCGGCATAGGGGCGCCCGGCTTCGGCCGCCTCCTGCGCACGGCGCAGCTTCGCCGCGGCGACCATTTTCATCGCCTTGGTGATCTTTTGCGTCGACTTCACCGAAGTGATGCGCATTTTCAGCTGTTTGAGGCTGGCCATCGTCTCTCTTACTTTCGCATCATTCCCGCGACTGCCGGAACCCGGAGTGCCGAACGTCTAGGTTCCACTGGCGCGGGAAGGACGCGCCGGGTGACTACGCAAACGTCCGTGCGAACTCGGCAATCAAGTCGTTCAGCGCCTTCTTCGTGTCGTCCGAAATGTCCTTCGACGTGCGGATCGCGGTCAGCACGGCGGCGTGATCGGTGCGGACATGGCTGAGCAGCCCGGCCTCGAACCGCGTCACGTCCTTGGCGGGTACCTTGTCGAGGTGGCCGTTGACGCCGGCGAAGATCGACACGACCTGCTCCTCGAACGGCATCGGCTGATACTGGCCCTGCTTGAGCAGCTCGGTCAGTCGCTGGCCACGGTTGAGCAGCTTTTGCGTCGACGCATCGAGGTCCGAACCGAACTGCGCGAACGCCGCCATTTCGCGGTACTGCGCAAGCTCGAGTTTGATCGACCCGGCGACCTTCTTCATTGCCTTGGTCTGCGCCGCCGAGCCGACGCGGCTCACCGAAAGCCCGACGTTGATCGCCGGGCGGACGCCCTGATAAAACAGCTCGGTCTCGAGGAAGATCTGCCCGTCGGTGATCGAGATGACGTTGGTCGGGATATACGCCGACACGTCGCCGGCCTGGGTCTCGATGATCGGCAGCGCGGTCAGCGACCCCGAGCCGTGCGACGGAGCCATTTTGGCGGCGCGCTCGAGCAGGCGGCTGTGGAGATAGAACACGTCGCCGGGGTATGCCTCGCGGCCCGGCGGGCGGCGCAGCAGCAGCGACATCTGACGGTACGCGACCGCCTGCTTCGACAGGTCGTCATAGACGATGACGGCGTGCATGCCGTTGTCGCGGAAGAACTCGCCCATCGTGCAGCCGGTGTAGGGCGCGAGGAACTGCAGCGGTGCGGGCTCGGACGCGGTCGCGGCGACGACGATCGAATATTCCATCGCGCCGTTTTCTTCGAGCGCGCGGACGATCTGCGCCACGGTCGAACGCTTCTGGCCGACTGCGACATAGATGCAATACAGCTTCTTCGATTCGTCGGTGCCGGCGTTGGCGGCCTTCTGGTTGATGAAGGTATCGATGGCGACGGCGGTCTTGCCGGTCTGGCGGTCGCCGATGATCAGCTCGCGCTGACCGCGACCGACGGGGACCAGCGCGTCCAAGGCCTTCAGCCCGGTCTGCATCGGCTCGTTGACCGACGTGCGCGGGATGATGCCGGGTGCCTTGACCTCGACGCGGCTGCGGACGACGTCGGTCAGCGGCCCCTTGCCGTCGATCGGGTTGCCGAGGCCGTCGACAACACGCCCGAGCAAACCACGCCCGACCGGCACATCGACGATGGTGCCGGTGCGCTTGACGGTGTCGCCTTCCTTGATGCCGGTGTCCGACCCGAAGATCACGACGCCGACGTTATCGGCTTCGAGGTTGAGCGCCATGCCTTTGATGCCGCCGGGGAATTCGACCATCTCGCCGGCCTGGACGTTGTCGAGCCCGAAGACGCGCGCGATGCCGTCGCCGACCGACAGAACCTGGCCGACTTCGGAAACCTGCGCTTCGGTGCCGAAATTGGCGATCTGGTCGCGGATGACCTTCGAGATTTCAGCGGCACGGATGTCCATCGTCAGCCTTTCATCACGCTTGCGAGCGTGTTCAATTTGGTGCGGAGCGAGCTGTCGATCAGGCGCGAGCCCGTTCGCACGATCAGCCCGCCGAGAATTTCAGGATCGACCCGCAGGTCGAGTGCGGCATCGGCACCGAGCCCGGCGCGAAGCTTGGCCTTGAGCGCGGTGACCTGCTCGTCGCTCAACGGGTGCGCGCTGGTGACCTGTGCCGAAACTTCGCCGCGCTGCGCTGCGGTCAGCGCATTGAAGTCGGTGATGATCGCGGGCAGCGCCGACAAGCGCCGGTTGGCAGCGAGCACGCCGAGGAATTTGGTGGTCAACGCGTCGAGCCCCATCGCGGACGCTGCAGCAGCGATGGCGTGTGCAGCCGACGTGCGGTCGATCACCGGGCTGGTCGTCAACGTCGCCAGATCGGGCGATTCGGCCAAACCGCGCCGCAGCGTCGCAAGGCTTGCGGCGACCGCGTCGAGCGCCTTGGCCCCCTGTGCCAGCTCGAACAGCGCGGTGGCATAACGCCCCGACAATCCAGCAACAATGCCGCCCGTGTTTTGCAAGAGTTTGGCCCGTCTTTGCGATCAATGCGGAAAGTGGCGCACACCCGAAGTGGCGGCCGAACGACCCCCTGGATGAGCGAGCGGGGCGTTAGCATGCAGGTTGCCGCGTTGCAAGGCGCACAGGGTGGCATCGCTGCCACACTCGTCGCAGGTTCCGCAGATCCTGACGCCTCCGTCATGGTTTGGCCATCTTAAATGTGCTTTGCGGCAGCGCACCATCCAATATTTCGACGAAAGAGCCTTGATGCTGAAGTTTCTTGCCCTCGCGCTGGCGTTGAGTGCGGCCCCGGCCGTGGCCGCGCCGCTCGACGACGGCGTCGTGCAGATCGAGGCGCATTGGGCGCACGCCAATTACGAGATCAACGGCAAAGCCGCGCAGGCGGCGGCGTTCGACGGTGTGGTGGCCGAAGCCGATGCGCTGGCGCTGCGGTATCCGGGCAGTGCCGAGCCGCTGGTCTGGCGCGCGGTGGCGCAGACCGCCAAGGCCGGCGTCGTCGGCGGCATGGCGGGCTATACCTTGGTGAAGGCAGCGCGCACGACGCTCGAAGCCGCCGAGCGGATCGACCCGAATGCCGCAAACGGCCTCGGCTTGAGCGAACTCGGGACGCTTTATTATCAGGTGCCGGGATTCCCGGTGGCGTTCGGCGACCGGGCCAAGGCGTCGCGCTATCTCAAGCGCGCGCTGCAGGTCGCGCCTGACAGCATTGCGGTCAACCTTGCCTATGCCGACTTCCTCGCCACCGGCAAGGAGCCGTTCAAAGCGATCGACGTGCTGCATTTCGTGCTTCGTCTGTTGCCGCGCCACGACCATGCCGTCGCCGATCGCGGCCGCCGCGCCGAGGCCGAAGCGTTGCTGGGGCAAGTGCAGGCGAAGCTCCGCACCGGCCGCGGATGATTTCGCTTGCCGGCGTGCTGTTGACGCTGGCGGCGCTGGGGACGGCGGCGGGCCTGCTGGCGATCTGGGCGCTCGACCGGCGGCTGCGCAGCGACCATGCCGCGCCGCAGCCCGTCGCGGTGACCGTGCTGCGTCCGCTGCACGGTGCCGAACCCGAACTCGCCGCGCGACTGCAGGCGCTGGTCGAGCAGGTATATGCCGCGCCGGTGCAATTCGTCTTTGGGCTGCATACCGCCGACGATAGCGCCGGGCCGGTGGTCGCAGCGCTGGTCGCGGCGCACCCGGGGCTCGACATCGTCACCGTCGTCGATCCGCGCGAACACGGCAATAATCACAAGGTCTCGAACCTGATCAACATGGCGGCGGTGGCGCGCCACGGTGTGCTGGTGCTGACCGACAGCGATATTCTGGTCGCGCCGGATTGGCTCGAGCGCGTAACGGCGGCGCTCGGTGCGCCGGGGGTCGGCGCGGTCACGGCATTCTATACCGGCGCGCCGTCGGTGACCGGTGTCTGGGCGCGGCTGGCGGCGATGGCGGTGAGCTATCAATTCCTGCCGGGCGTGGCGCTCGGGGTCGAACTCGGGCTGGCGCATCCGTGCATGGGATCGACGATCGCGCTGCGCGCCGAAACGCTGACGCGGATCGGCGGCTTTGCGAGCATCGCCGACGCGCTGGCGGATGATTACGAGCTTGGGCGGGCGGTGCGCGCGCTCGGGCTGACGATCGCGGTGCCGCCGCTCACCGTCGTGCATGCGCACCGCGAAGCGAGCTTTGCCCAGCTTTGGCGGCAGGAACTGCGCTGGGCGCGGACGACGCGGGCGGTCGATGCCGGCGTCGGTTATGCCGGGCAGCTGGTGACATTCTATGTACCGCTGGCACTGGCAGGAACGCTGCTTGCCGGATTGTCGCCGGTGTCGCTGGTCGTGCTCGCCGCAGCTTTGGGGGTGCGGGGCGGGCAAAAATATCGTATCGACCGCCTCACGGCGACCGATACCGGACCGGTCTGGTGGTTGCCGCTGCGTGATACGATATCGCTGGCGGTGTGGGCGGCGAGCTATTTCGTCCGCAGTGTCGATTGGCGGGGCACGCGCCACCGGCTCGCAGCCGATGGCACATTGCTCGGGAAAAGGTGAGAAGAAATGCGTTCGTTGTTCCTGCAGGCTCCTTCGTTCGATGGCTATGACGGCGGTGCCGGTGCGCGCTATCAGATGAAGCGCGAGGTCAAGTCGTTCTGGTATCCGACCTGGCTGGCGCAGCCCGCAGCGCTGGTCGAAGGATCGAAGCTGATCGACGCGCCCGCGCACGACCTGTCGTGGGACGACATCGCGCACGAGGTCGACGACAAGGAGCTGATCGTTCTCCACACCTCGACGCCGAGTTTCCGGCAGGACATTCACACCGCCGAGCTGATCCGCGCGCGGAACCCAAAGGCGCTGATCGGCCTGATCGGCGCCAAGGTCGCCGTTGAGAGCGAAGCATCGCTCGCCGCGTCGACCGCGGTCGATTTCGTCTGCCGCAACGAGTTCGATTTCACGATCAAGGATATCGCCGACGGCATGCCGCTCGCCGACGTCGCGGGCATCAGCTTTCGTGACAAGGACGGCACCATCCACCGCAACCCCGACCGCGCGGTGGTCACCGACATGGACACGCTGCCGTGGGTAACGCCGATCTACCGGCGCGACCTCGACCACCGGAAATATTTCGGCGGCTATCTGCTCCACCCATATATCAGCTTTTACACCGGGCGCGGCTGTAAGAGCCGGTGCACTTTCTGTCTGTGGCCGCAGACGGTGGGCGGGCATAACTACCGCGTGCGGTCGATCGCCAATGTCGTCGAGGAAGTGAAGTTCACGATCGCGACATGGCCCGACGTCAAGGAAATTTTCTTCGACGACGATACGCTGACCGACAATGCGCCGCGTGTCGAGGCGCTGGCGGTCGAACTCGGCAAGCTGGGCGTCACCTGGTCGTGCAACGCCAAGGCCAATGTCCCGCGCCGCACGCTCGAGATCATGAAGGCCAACGGGCTGCGGCTGCTGCTGGTCGGCTATGAGAGCGGCAATCAGCAGATCCTGATCAACATCAAAAAGGGCCTGCGCACCGAAGTCGCGCGGCAGTTCACCAAGGATTGCCACGAGCTCGGCATCGTCATCCACGGCACCTTCATCCTCGGTCTCCCCGGCGAGACGCGCGAGACGATGGAGGAGACGATGAAATATGCGATGGACCTCAATCCGCATACGATCCAGGTGTCGCTCGCGGCCCCGTATCCGGGCACGTTCCTGTACAAGCAGGCGACCGAAAACGGCTGGTTCGACAACACCGCCGAGCTGCTGACCGAGGGCGGCGAGCAGATCGCGCAGCTCAGCTATCCGCACCTTGGGCGCGAGGAGATTTTCGACACGGTCGAGGTCTTCTACCGCCGCTATTATTTCCGCTTCTCGAAGATCAAGGACATCGTCTGGGAGATGCTTCGCGACCGCGACATGATGAAGCGCCGCCTGCGTGAAGGCGTCGAATTCTTCCACTTCCTGCGCCACCGCAAGGAAACCGTTGCGTGAACGGGCTGATCGTCACGGCAGACGACTTCGGCCAGGCGGCCGAAGTCAATGCAGCGGTGATGATCGCGCACCGTGACGGGATTCTGACCGCTGCAAGTTTGATGGTCGGCGCGCCCGCGTTTGCCGATGCCGTGGCGCTGGCGCATGCGACGCCCAGCCTCGGCGTCGGGCTGCACCTGACGCTTGTCGACGGCGTTCCGGTGCTGCCGCCGGGCGATGTCCCCGGCCTGATCGATGCGCAGGGCCGCTTCCGTGACGACATGGTCCGGGCCGGCATGGCGTTTGCCTTTTCCAGCCGGGTTCGGGCACAGCTCGAGGCCGAGATTACCGCGCAGTTCGAGGGCTTTGCCGCCACCGGTCTGCAGCTCGATCACGTCAATGCGCACAAGCATTTCCACCTGCACCCGGTGATCGCCGCGCTGATCGTGCGGATCGGCCAGCGGTTCGGGATGCGCGGCGTGCGCGCCCCGATCGAGCCCGCGGGCGTGCTGCGCACCGCCGAGCCCGGCGCAAACGTCGGCGCTGACGTCGCGACGCCGTGGGCGCTGCTGATGCGGCGGCAGTTGCGGCGCGCCGGGCTGCTGGTTCCCGATGCGGTGTTCGGGCTGCGCTGGTCGGGCCATATGACGCCCGCGCGCGTCGCCGCGCTGATCGACGCGCTGCCGCCGGGGTTGAACGAGATTTATCTGCATCCGGCGACCAGCGACAGTTTCGCCGGGCATGGTCCGGGCTATGCGCATGTCAACGAGCTGGCGGCTTTGACCGACCCGGCCGTGCGCGCCGCCGCAGCCAAGCGGCCGTTGGGGAGTTTCGCGGACTTCACCAGCGAAAGGCTTGCCGCATGAACGAGATGACGACCCACGCGATTTTCGACGCTGCAACGCCGATCACGCTCGGCAGCGATGCGCACAAAACGCTGTTCTGTCGCACCCTGCTCGACACGCACGATCCGTACCGCCCGGCGATGCTCGACTGGCCGGTGCTCGACGATGCGACGCGCAGCAAGATCGTCGGCCTGCCGATCTGGGACATCGCCGTGGCTACCGAAGGCCGCGCCAGCATGAACGTCGCCACTTTTGCGCGCGGCGTCACCGATCCGCTGCTCAAGGCGGCGGTCGAGATGAATGCGTTCGAGGAAAATCGCCACAAGACCGTCCTTGCCGACATGGTTGCCGCCTATGGCATCCGGCTCGAGCCCGAGCCCGCGTATGTCACGCCGCGCGACGCCGAATGGGCGTTCATGGTGACCGGCTTTTCGGAATGCATCGACAGCTTCTTCGGCTTTGGGCTGTTCAAGATCGCGCAGGATTCGGGCTTCTTCCCACCCGAACTGGTCGACACCTTCGAACCCGTGATGCGCGAGGAGGGGCGGCATATCCTGTTCTTCGTCAACTGGGTGGCATGGTCGCGGCGCACGATGCCGTGGTGGCGGCGGCCGTATTTCGCCGCCAAGGTCGCGGCGGTCTGGGCGTTCCTGATCTGGGAGCGCATCGACATGGCCAAGGGCATGGGCGACAACAGCGTCGCGCAGGACAGCAATTTCACGCTCAACGGCTCGAAGGAACTCGGCGTCGAGATCAGCTTTCCCGATCTGGCGCGGATCTGCCTCGCCGAAAATGACCGGCGGCTGGGCGTCTACGATGCCCGGCTGATCCGTCCGCGGTTCGTGCCGGCGATGCTGCGGCTGGCGCTGCGCTTCCTGCCGCAGCCGGCAAAGCCCGCCTGAATGCGGCTGGCTCTGCTGCTCTCGACGCTGGTCGGGCTGGCGCTGGCGGCGTTGCTGCTGGGGCAGATCGGCTTTGCGCCGGTGTGGGCAGCGGTCAGCGCGATCGGTGTCGGCGGTTTCCTGATCTTTACCGGCTATACGCTGCTGGTGCTCGGCGTGCTTGGGGCGGCGTGGTGGGTGCTGCTGCCCGAATGCACGCTGGCGCAGCTGCCGGCGTTCATCTGGGGGCGTGCGACGCGTGAAGCGGCGACCGACCTGTTGCCGTTCTCGCAGATCGGCGGCTTGGTTGTCGGGGGCCGCACGGTGACCGCAAGCGGCATCGCCGCGCCGCTCGCCTATGCCGCGATGGTCGCCGACCTGACCACCGAAATGGCGGCGCAGCTGGTGTTCACGCTTGCCGGGGTGACCGCGCTGGTCGCGCGGCTGGCGGGCGACCCGAACCCGCACCAGATCGGCCACGCGGTCTACGTCGGCGGCGCGCTCATCCTGTTGACCGGCTGCGCTTTTGCTCTGGCGCAGCGCCCGTTGCTGGCGTTTGCCGGGCGGTTGCTCGACCGGATGGTTCCCGGCAGCGCGGTGGCACTCGGCGCGGTGCGGCACGAACTCGATGCGATCTACCGACGCCATGCCCGGTTGCTGCTGTCGTTTGCGCTCAACCTGGCGGCGTGGCTGCTGAGCGCGGGCGGGGCGTGGCTGGCGCTGCGGCTGGCGGGGCAATCGGTGCCGCTGCCGACCGTGCTGGTGATCGAAAGCCTGATTTTCGCGCTGCGCAGCGCCGCGTTCATGGTGCCCGGCGCGCTGGGTATCCAGGAGGGCGCGTATGTGCTGCTGGCGCCGCTGTTCGGACTGCCGCCCGAAACGGGGCTGGCGCTGTCGTTGCTCAAGCGCGCGCGCGACACCGCGATCGCGTTGCCGGTACTGCTGATCTGGCAGGCGAGCGAGGGCGGGGCGCTGTGGCGCGCGCGGCGCATGGCGGGCGATTGACGACGCTGGTGACCGGCGCGGCGGGGTTCGTCGGGTCCGCCGTCGTCCGGGCCTTGCTGGCGCGCGGCGAGGCGGTGCGCGCGATGGTGCGCACACCGAACGCCAATTTACTCGGGCTCGATGCCGAGGTGGCCACCGGCGACATGCGCGATCATGTCGCCGTCGCGGCCGCGATGGCGGGCGTAACCAGCCTGTACCATGTCGCTGCCGACTACCGCCTGTGGGCGCGCGATCCGTCGGAAATCGAGCGCACCAATGTCGAGGGGACACGCACCGTGATGCAGGCCGCGCTGCACGCCGGGGTGGCGCGCATCGTCTATACCAGCAGCGTCGCGACGCTGGCATTGCGCGGTGACGGCGCGCCGGTCGACGAGACCGCGCCGCTCGACGCCGCCAATGCCATCGGCGCATACAAGCGCAGCAAGGTCGCCGCCGAGCGTCTGGTCGAGGCGATGGTGCGCGATCACGGCCTGCCGGCGGTGATCGTCAATCCGTCGACACCGATCGGCCCGTGCGATATCCGCCCGACACCGACGGGGCGCATCATCGTCGAGGCGGCGATGGGCCGGATGCCGGCGTTCGTCGATACCGGGCTCAACCTCGTCCATGTCGACGACGTCGCGGCGGGGCAGCTGCTCGCGCATGATCTTGGCCGCGTCGGCGAACGCTATATCCTTGGCGGGCAGGATGCGAGCCTGCAGGCGATGCTCGGGGCGATTGCGGCGCGGACCGGGCGCAAGCCGCCGACGCTCAGCCTGCCGCGTGGGCCGCTGTTTCCGCTCGCCTGGGCGGCCGAAGCGTGGGCGCAGGTGACCGGCAAGGAACCGATGCTGACGGCGGACGGCCTGCGGCTGGCGAAATACCGGATGTATTTCAGCAGCACCAAGGCCGAGCGCGAGCTGGGCTATGCCGCGCGACCGTATCAAAGCGCGATCGACGATGCGCTCGGCTGGTTCGGCGCGGCGGGGTATCTGCGGTGACGCTGGTGGCCGCGCTCGCGCTGTTCATCTGGGCGGTCCTGCTGCAGCGCGGCTTCTGGCGGTTCGAGGAGACCGACAATAGCGCGCGACCCGAGCGGCCAAGGCTGTGGCCGACCGTGGTTGCCGTGGTGCCGGCGCGCGACGAGGCCGATGTCATCGCCGTCACCATCGCCGAGCTTTTGGCGCAGGATTATCCGGGGCCGTTCGAGATCCGGCTGATCGACGATGCCAGCAGCGACGGCACCGCCGAAGTCGCGCGCGATGCATCCGACGGCGACACGCGGTTGACGATCCTGACTGCGCCGCCGCGTCCCCCCGGTTGGACGGGCAAGCTGTGGGCGGTCGCGCACGGCGTCGCGCAGGCGGGCGACCCCGAATATCTATGGCTGACCGATGCGGACATCGGGCATGCGCCGGGAACGCTGCGAAACCTGGTGGCGCGCGCGGTCGGCGAGCAGCGGCTGCTGGTGTCGACGATGGCGCGGCTGCACTGCGCGCGCCTTGCCGAACGCGCGTTGATCCCGGCGTTCGTCTATTTCTTTGCTATGTTGTTTCCGTTCAAGCGCGTCAACGCGCCGGGGCCGGTCGCGGCCGCCGCCGGCGGCTGTGTGCTGGTGCGCCGCGATGCGCTCGCCGCCGCGGGCGGGATTGCCGCGATCCGCGCCGAGATCATCGATGATTGCGCGCTGGCGCGCGCGGTGCAGCCGCTCGGCCCGATCTGGCTCGGGCTCAGCACGCGCTCGCGCAGCCTGCGACCGTACGGCTTTGGCGACATTCGCCGCATGGTGGCGCGCTCGGCATATGCGCAGCTGGGGTATTCGCGCCGGCTGCTGGTGGGGACGACGCTCGGGATGGCGCTCGTGTACGTCGCGCCGCCGGCGTTCGTGCTGTTTGCAACGGGCGCGGCGCAGGCGCTCGGCGCGATCACCTGGGCGGTGATGGCGCTGACGATGCTGCCGATTTTGCATTACTACCGCGTCTCGCCGTGGTGGAGCGTGGCGCTACCGCTGATCGCGCTGACCTATGCGGCGTTCACGCTCGATTCGGCGTTCGAGCATGCGCGCGGGCGCGGCGGCATGTGGAAAGGGCGCGCGCAGGCGCAGCCATGACCGAAACGCCGTCGAAGGACCATAAGGGCGAGAATTTTCCCGTCGCATCGCGGCTGATTGCAGCGCGGCACCGCCCGCTGGTGATGGCGTTCTACGGCTTCGCGCGGACTGCCGACGATATCGCCGACCGGCCCGGAGCCGCCGCCGCCGACCGGCTCGCGCGGCTCGAGGCGATGCGCGCCACGCTGAATGGTGAAGCCGATCGCGAGCCGTCGGCGCTGGCGCTGCGCACGGCATTGGCGGCGCGCGCGATGCCGCCGACCCACGGCCTCGACCTGCTCGAAGCGTTTCGGCGCGACTGTACGAAGTCGCGCTATGCCGACTGGGCCGACCTGATCGACTATTGCCGTCACTCGGCGATGCCGGTCGGGCGCTTCATGCTCGATGTGCACGGCGAATCGGCGGCGCTGTATCCCTCGTCGGATGCGCTGTGCGCGGCGTTGCAGGTGATCAACCACCTGCAGGATGCGCGTAAGGACTTTGCCGCGATGGACCGGGTTTATGTGCCCGCCGACGCACTGGCGTCGGCGGGGCTGGGTGCGGCGGCGCTGGCGCAGGCCTCGCCCGCGCTCGCCGGCGTCATCCGGGCGCTGCTGCCACCGATCGATGCGCTGCTCGCCGAAGCGGCGGCGTTCGCCGATGGCATCGTCGATCATGGGCTAGCCTTCGAAGTCGCGGTCATCCACCGGCTCGCGACCGATCTGGTGGCCCGGCTGCGCGCCGATCCGTTCGGGCCACGGCTGCATCACGGCAAGCTTGCGGCACTGCTGATCGCAGCTGCAGCAATGGGGGCTTTGGCGGCGCGCCGTTTTGGCATAAAGGGATTGCGTGCCGTTGCTGGAGGAGGACGTTCATGAACACGATCGCCGTCCCCGCCACTGCCGCCACCACCGCCGCCAAGGCATCGGGCAGCTCGTTTTATGCCGCGATGCGGTTGATGCCCAAGGCCGAACGCCGCGGCATGTTCGCAATCTATGCGTTTTGCCGGATCGTCGACGACATCGCCGATGCCGACGACCGCCCGCGTGCCGAACGCCGCGCCGAGCTCGATGGCTGGGTCGTCGATCTCAATGCGTTTTACGCCGGCGCCCGCCCGCCGCGCCTGGCGTTTTTGACCGAGGCGATCGAGCGCTTTGCGCTGCCCAAGGAGGATTTCCTTGCGGTGATCGACGGCATGCTGATGGATGTCGAGGCGAACATCGTCGCGCCGACGCAGGCGGTGCTCGACGTGTATTGCGACCGGGTCGCGGTCGCCGTCGGGCGGCTGTCGGTGCACACTTTCGCGATGACGCCCGAAGCCGGGGTCGCGGTGGCGCACCACCTCGGTCGCGCGCTGCAGCTCACCAATATCGTCCGCGACGTCGATGAGGATGCCGCGATCGGGCGGTTGTACCTGCCCGCCGAACTGCTCGGCGATGCCGGCGTGCCGATCGGCGATCCGCGCATCATGGTGCGCCATCCGGGCATCGACATCGTCTGCCGCCAGTTGGCGGCGACCGCGCAAAGCCATTTCGACGAGGCGCGGCGCATCATGCGCGAAACGCGCGGCGGGCGGCTGCGGACGCCGCGGCTGATGGCCGAAGTCTATGCGCATCTGCTCGGGCGGATGCAGGTCGAAGGCTGGGTGTTGCCGCGTCACCGCGTCCGTATCGGCAAGCGCAACCTGCTCTGGCTCGTCCTGCGCCACGGGTTGATTGGTTGAACGCAGCCGTCGTTTACGTCATCGGCGCAGGGCTGGCGGGGTTGTCCGCCGCCGTGCGCGCGAGCGCGGCGGGGCAGCATGTCGTGCTGATCGAGGCTGCGCGGCAGGCGGGTGGCCGCTGCCGGTCCTACTTCGACACCGCGACCGGTCTGACCATCGACAACGGCAATCACCTCGTCGCATCGGGCAACCATGCGGTGAACGATTATCTCGCGCTGATCGGCGCCAGCGACCGGCTCGAAGGGTTCGCCGAGGCACGGTTCGATTATGTAGACCTGCGCTCGGCCAAGCGCTGGACGCTGCGTCCCAACGGCAGTCGCCTGCCGTGGTGGGTCGTGCTGCCGGGGCGGCGCGTGCCGGGAACGCGTCTCGGCGATTATCTCAAGCTCGCCGCGCTGCTGCGCGATCATCCGGGCAAGACGGTGGGCGAGGTCATCCCCACCACCGGGCCGCTGTGGGACCGGCTGCTCAACAATTTCTTCCTGTCGGCGCTGAACACGCCTGCGGCCGACGGCTCGGCGCGGCTGGCAGGCGCGATCGTCCGCGAAACGCTTGCGGCGGGCGGCAACGCCTATGCGCCGCGCGTCGCGGTGCCGACACTGGCGGCGGCGTTTGTCGATCCGGCGATCGACTATCTGCGCGCGCGCGGCGCGGAGGTGCGGCTGGGCACCCGGCTACGCAGCCTGACCATCACCGACGCCCGCGCGACCGCACTGCCCATCGGCGATGCGGCGATCGCATTGCAGCCGGGCGACCGCGTCATCCTCGCCGTCCCGCCATGGGTTGCGGCCGAACTGCTCCCCGGGCTGACCGTGCCCGACGCGTTTCACGCCATCGTCAACGCGCATTACGCCGTGGCGCCGCCGCGCCACGCGCCGCCGATCCTCGCCGTGCTCGGCGGGACGGCGGAATGGGTGCTGGCGCACGCCGACCGCATCTCGGTCACGGTCAGCGGCGCCGACGCGCTCGCCGCGCAGGACCGCGAGGCGATCGCCGCAACGCTGTGGGCGGACGTGTGCCGCGCCTATGCGCTCACCGCCGAAATGCCGCGCTGGCAAGTCATCAAGGAAAACCGCGCCACTTTCGCCGCGACGCCCGAACAGGACGCCAAGCGCCCGGGCGCGGCAACGCAGTGGGCGAACGTCACGCTGGCGGGCGACTGGACACAGACGGGGCTACCGGCGACGATCGAAGGCGCGATTAGGTCGGGGGTGACGGCGGTGGGGGGGCAAATGAAGCGGCGACAATCTGAAAATATGCGTGGTAAGAATCACGCATGACGACTGCAGCCTACGGAATAGGAGCTTACTCGCTGAGCGAGGCCAGCGCGCTTCTAGGCGTTTCGCCGGTTACGATCCGTTGTTGGCTATTCGGTTATTCGTATGACCACCACGGGCCGTTGACGGAGCAAGAACCCTTGTGGCGTCCACAATATGGCATCGATCAGGATGAGCCACTTCTAGGATTTCGCGACCTCATGGAGGCGCGGATTGTACGTGGTTTGCGCAAAATGAAAATTGGCTTGCCAACAATCCGAGAGTGCCTGCGTCAGGCAAGGGAAATTGTTAAGGATGACCACCCTTTTTCAACGAGACTTTTCAAATCAGATGG
This sequence comes from Sphingomonadales bacterium, assembly GCA_038225475.1. Lineage (GTDB taxonomy): Bacteria > Pseudomonadota > Alphaproteobacteria > Sphingomonadales > Sphingomonadaceae > Polymorphobacter_B. Next base: position 10,330 of record JBBRRA010000009.1, on the reverse strand, counting down.
TAAGCGGATCTTTCTCGAACAAATAGGCGATGATAACGCTGGAACGTTGCTCGATCTCAAGCAGCGACAGCTTGTATTCCGGCAGATAGTTGCACCGTCTTTTGTCGATCTCGAGTTTGACGCAGACGCCGCATCACGATGGTGGTTGCTGCCCAATAAACATACGATTGTTCTCGACCCTGCTCGCTCGTTCGGGCAGCCGATTGAGACAACAACAGGAGTAACAACTTTGCGGATTGCGCAAGCTGTGAAGGCAGAGGGTTCAATCGAACGAGTCTCTAAGTTGTTCGAGCTTCGGCCAGCTGTCATCAAGGATGCGCTAAGCTTCGAGCAACGCAAGGTCGACAAGCTCGCGGCGTGAAGCTCTTGGTTGATAACAATTTGCCGCAACGCCTCGCCGAGGCGCTAAACGTCATCTTCGCTCCAGACGATTTTATAGTTGCGCTTCGAGAAAAGTTCGGTCGCTCAAACTTGACCGATGAGGAGTGGATCACAAAGCTTGGCCAAGAAGGCGGATGGGCAGTTCTATCGGCGGACATGAACATTGCCAAAAAGAAGCCATCACGCGACCTGTTCATCCGCGCGGGTTTAGTAGGTTTCTTTCTCTCGCCAGCACTCCAGAAACTGCCGCTTCATAAGCAAGCGGCGCGTGTGCTGACGATTTGGCCGCAAATGACTTCGCATATGAAAACCACGGCAAACGGGGTGTTTGAGGTCCCAATGACCAGCACAAAATTTCGAACAATCGGGCGGTAACAGACCCCTCCCTTGCCCCCCGCCCTCCATTTTGGCATCTAACCCCCATGCCTGCGACCGCTCGCCTCACCGCTGTGCCTGACGGCCTCGACCTTGCTATCGAGCGGGCGTCGGCGGCGTTGCTGGGGTATCAGCGCGGCGACGGGCATTGGGTGTTCGAGCTCGAGGCGGACGCGACGATCCCGGCGGAATATGTGCTGCTCGTCCACCATCTCGGCGAGGCGGCGCACGTCGAGCTCGAGCGCAAGCTCGGCGTTTATCTGCGGCGTATTCAGGGCGCGCACGGCGGCTGGCCGCTGTATCATGGCGGGCCGCTCGACCTGTCGGCGACGGTGAAGGCGTATTTCGCGCTCAAGATGATCGGTGACGACACCGACGCGCCGCATATGGCGCGCGCGCGCGCGGCGGTGCTGGCGCGCGGCGGCGCGGGCGCGGCGAACGTGTTTACGCGCATCCTGCTCGCGCTGTACGGTGACGGCAGCTGGGCGGCGGTGCCGACGCTGCCTGCCGAGCTGATCCTGCTGCCGCGCTGGTTTCCCGTACACCTGTCGCGGATGTCGTACTGGGCGCGGACGGTGATCGTGCCGCTGCTGGTGCTTGCCGGCGTCAAGGCGCGTGCCGTCAACGCGCGCGGCGTCCACATCGCCGAGCTGTTCACCGATGCGAAGCCGCCCGCCGTCGCCGGGCATCAAAAGCGGCTGTGGGCATGGGGCTTCGGGCTGCTCGACCGGGTGCTCAAGGCCGCCGACGGGCATTGGCCGCGCGCGCTCCACCAACGCGCGCTCGACGCGTGTGTGGCCTTCGTCGACGAGCGGCTCAACGGCGAGGACGGGCTCGGCGCGATTTACCCGGCGATGGCGAACAGCGTGATGATGTACGCAGCACTGGGTGTGCCCGCGGACGATCCGCGCCGGAAGACTGCCCGCGCCTCGGTCGAAAAGCTGCTCGTGGTCAAAGAGCACGAGGCCTATTGCCAGCCGTGCGTGTCGCCGGTGTGGGACACCGCGCTCGCGGCGCATGCGATGCTCGAAGTCGGCAGCGCCCCGGCGACGGCGGCGGCGAACGCCGCGCTCGACTGGCTGGCCCCGCTGCAGGAGCTCGAGGCGAAAGGCGACTGGGCCGACCGCCGCCCCGGCCTGCGCCCCGGCGGATGGGCGTTTCAGTACCGGAACGCGCATTATCCCGACCTCGACGATACCGCCGTGGTCGTCATGGCGATGGACCGCGTCAAGCGTTTCCCCGACCGTATCGACCGCGCCGTCGAATGGACCGCCGGAATGCAAAGCGCCAACGGCGGCTGGGGCGCGTTCGACGCCGACAACACCGATCATTATCTCAATAACATCCCGTTTGCCGACCATGGCGCGCTGCTCGATCCGCCGACGGTCGATGTCAGCGCGCGCTGCGTGTCGATGTTCGCGCAGTTGGGCGAACGCGACTCGCCGCGAATGCACGCCGCGCTGCGCTATCTCTACGGCGATCAATTGCCGGATGGGTCGTGGTTCGGGCGCTGGGGGGTGAATTACGTTTACGGCACTTGGTCGGCGTTGTGTGCGCTCAACGCCGCCGGGGTCGATCCGGCGGCGGAGCCGGTGCGCCGCGCGGTCGGCTGGCTGGCGCGCATCCAGAATGCCGATGGCGGCTGGGGCGAGGATTGCGACAGCTATGCACTCGACTACGCAGGTTACCGGCCGTTCGCGTCGACTGCGTCGCAGACGGCATGGGCGCTGCTCGGGCTGATGGCGGCGGGCGAGGCGAAGTCCGAATGTGTCGCGCGCGGCATTGCGTGGCTCGAGGCAAACCAGGACGCGGCCGGCGAATGGGCCGAGGAGACGTATAGCGGCGGCGGCTTCCCGCGCGTTTTCTACCTGCGCTACCACGGCTATCGGCGATATTTCCCGCTGTGGGCGCTGGCGCGGTATCGCAACCTTTCGCGCAGCAACACGCAGCGCGTCGCGTTCGGCATGTGAGCTATATCCTTGCGGCGACCGGACTGCAGCGCGAGGCGAAGCTGATCGCGCGGACCGGTCTGGTCGCGGTGGCGTGCGGCGGGCACGGCGCGGTGCTTGAAGCGGCGCTCGAGGCGCGGATTGCGGCACGGCGGCCGGCGAAGCTGTGGAGCATCGGAATTGCCGGCGCGCTCGATCCGGCGTTGCGCGTTGGCGATGTGGTTTCAGCAGGGGTCGTCGGCGTCGAGCTTGCCGCCACCAGCGTTGCCGCAAAGGCCGCGCTGCGCGCTGCGACCGGTGCGGCTGCGGTCGACATGGAATCGCACGTCGCGGCGCGCGTCGCTGCTCGCCACGGGCTGCGCTTCGGCGTGCTGCGGGCGATCTCGGACACAGCCGGCCGCGACCTGCCGCCCGCCGCCTGCGTGCCGCTCAACCCCGATGGCTCGGTCAATCTTCCGGCGGTGCTGGCGGCGCTTGCCCGGCAGCCGTCGCAGCTGCCGGACCTGCTCCGTCTTGCGCGCGATACCAGCCGCGCGCTGCGCGAATTACTCCGCCGGCTCGACAGCCTCGCGGGTGACGGGCTTCTGGGCCTTGATCTCGGCGAGCTTGGTCTCGACGTGCTTTGAGAACACGAACTCGGCCTTGCGCGCGTGCGTCAGGTCGACATCGGGTGCCATTTCGCCGGTCGTCTTGACGCCGCGGATGGCGACCAGCGCCGCCTTGATCGGGTGCTTGATCATGTCGGTGACCGCGGTCGCCTCGAAGCCCGAATGGACCATGCAGTTGGCGCACTTTTCGTAATTGCCGACGCCGTAATCGTCCCAGGCGGTGTTCGCCATCAGGTCGGCATAAGTCTTTTCATAACCCTCGCCGAGCAGATAGCAGGGCTTCTGCCAGCCGAATACGGTGCGCGTCGGGTTGCCCCACGGCGTGCACTTATAGGTCTGGTTGCCCGCAAGGAAGTCGAGGAACAGGATCGACTGCGTGAACGGCCACGCCTTGGCACCGTTGCCGCGCTCGAAGATCTTGCGGAACAGTTCGCGCGTCTTGTTGCGGTTGAGGAAGTGCGCCTGATCGGGCGCGCGCTCATAGGCATAGCCCGGCGACACGGTGATGCCGTTGATGCCGAGGTCGCGCATCGTGTCGAAGAACGCCGCGACGCGCGCCGGATCGGCTTCGTTATACAGCGTGCAGTTCAGGCTGACCTGAAAGCCCTTGGCCTTCGCCAGCTTGATCGCTTCGATGCACTTGTCATAGACGCCGACCTGCGCGACCGACTTGTCGTGCATCTCGCGGTCGCCGTCCAAATGGATCTGCCAGTTGAACTGCGGGTGCGGCTTGAACTTGTCGATGTGCTTGGCGAGCAGCAGCGCATTGGTGCAGCAGATGATGTACTTGCCGCGCTCGATATAGCCTTCGACGATGCGCGGCAGGTCGCGGTGCAGCAGCGGCTCGCCGCCGGCGATGGCCACCACGGGTGCGCCGCACTCGTCGACTGCCGCCATCGCATCCTCATAGCTGATGCGCTGGTTCAAAATGTCGCCGGGATAGTCGATCTTGCCGCAGCCCGAGCAGGCGAGATTGCAGCGAAACAGCGGCTCGAGCATCAGCACCAGCGGGTAGCGCTTGCGGCCTTTGAGATGCTGTTTGACGATATAGGCGCCGATCTTGGCGGCCTGCATCAACGGAATGCCCATATGTGGTTCCTCGAAATGTTGCCGCGTGTTAGCGCAAGTGCAGCAGGGCTGCAACGCCTCGCGCTTCAGCCTGCGGTCATCTGTCCTGCCGTCTATACGGCATCGGTTTGACGATGGAGTGAATGATGACGATGCGAATGGTCGTGGCGGCGGTCCTGCTGGCGGGGGGTGCGATGCCGGCGGCGGCAGCGACTCCGGTGGCGACGATCGAGCATTTTTACGCTACGACGCTCGATATCATGAAAAACGCCAAGGCGCTGGGCTTCGACGGGCGTGCCAAGCGGTTCGAGCCGGCGGTGCGCGAGGCGTTCGACGTCACCGAGATGACGCACTTTGCCGTCGGCCCGGCGTGGACCGGCTATTCCGCCGCCGAGCGCAGCGCGCTGACCGAGGCGTTCACGCGGATGACGGCGGCGTCTTATGCACAGAACTTCAACGGCTTCGGTGGCGAGAAGTTCGTCGTCGCGCCCGCCACGGTGCCGCGCGCTGCCGATATGGTGGTCAAGACCGAGATCGTCGTGCCGAGCGGCAAACCCGCGCAGATCGAATACCGGATGCGTGGCAGCGGCACCGCGTGGAAGGCGGTCGACGTCTACTACCAGGGCGGTATCAGCCAGCTCAGCATCCGCCGCAGCGAATTTGCCGCGACGATCGCCAGCGGCGGCGCGGCAGCGCTGGTCAAAAAGCTCGACGCGATGGCAGCGACGCCGAAGCCGTAACCGCCGCGAGCAGCGCGGGCTTGAACACCAGCGCCGCGACCAGCGTCCAGCCGAGCGAAATCATCAGCAGCACCCCCATGCTCGCGGTGCCGGGGTGGCTCGACAGTGCCAGCGCGCCGAACGCGATGCCGGTGGTCAGCGCGCTGAATAACACTCCGCGTGCGAGGCTCGACCCGAGCAGATGCACTGCACCGCTGCGCCACGCCATGATCAGATAGATGTGGAACGCCACGCCGATGCCGAACATCAGCGGCAGCGCGATGATGTTGGCAAAGTTGAGCGACAGCCCGGTGATGACGCACGTCGCCATCGTCAGCAGCCCGCTGAGCAGGATCGGCGCGAGCGTCAGCAGCACGTCGCGAACCCGGCGCAGCACCGCATACAGCAGCACCGCGATCGCGATCAGCGACAGCACTCCAGCGTGGATGAACGCGGCGACGATCGTCCGGCCCGAATAGCGAATGCCGATCGGCGTGCCGGTGGCATCGGGCGCGACCGCCAGCACGGCGTCGGAGAATCGTGCCAGCGCGGCGTTGTCGTTCGCCTTTGGAAACAGCTCGATGCGCGTCCGGCCGTCGGCGGCGCGCCAGTCGCGGACCAGTTCGGGCGGCAGCTGTGCCAGCGTCAGCGGGCCTGGGTCGAGCGAGGTGCGAACCTGCGCAAGCAGCGCATCGAGCCCGGGGATCAGCGCGGCGCGGGCGCGCGCGCGCACCGCTGGCGGCGCCGCGGCAAGCTGGTCGAGCGTCATCGCCAGTGCGCGCGCTTCGGGCAGCGCAAGCCCGCGCAGCGCCTGTGCGGCGGTGTCGATGCTCGCTACCGTCGCGGCATCGTCGGGAGCCGCCGCGACCGACACCGGCGTCAGCACCGTGTCGAGCAGCATTGCGGTATCGGCAAGGATCGCGCGGTTCGCTGCCTGATCGGCAGGCGCAAAGCTGGTCAGCGTCACCGCCTGCGCCACGTCGGCGAGCCGCGACAGCCGTTCGGCGAGCCGCGCTGCGGCCTGCGGATCGGCAGCGAGCACGTCGATCGTGTTCGGCGTGTTCGCCGGGTCGCGCATCAGGTCGAGCACCGTCGCCATCGATTCGACATGCGGCGAGCGCAGGTGCAGCGGGTTGAAATCGAACCGCAGCAGTGGCAGCAGCGCGAGGCACAGCACCGCGACGCCGCCCGCCGCCCACAGGATCGTCCGCCGCCGCGCCTCCACCACCTGCTCGAAGCGGCCGAGCGCGGCGATGCCGGCCTCGGCGCCCGCCGCGCGCGGGCGGAGCACGACCAGCAGCGCGGGCAGCAGCGTCAGGCTGAGCGCAAACGCCACTCCCATGCCGGCGCCGGCGATGACGCCCAGCTCCGACACGCCGACATAGTCGGTCGGCAGGAACGCGAAAAACCCCGCCGCCGTCGCTGCCGCCGCCAGCGCGAGCGAGCCGCCGAGCGCGCGCCCGGTGGCGGTCAGCGCGCGGACGGCATCGCGCTCGTGCAGCCGCTCGGCGCGAAACCGCACGCAGAACTGGATGCCGAAATCGATGCCGAGCCCGACGAACAACGGGATGAACGCCACCGAGATCAGGTTGAACCGCCCCACCGTCACCAGCCCCAGCGCCGCCGTCATCACCAGTCCGGCGATCGTCGTCACGAGGATCGCCGCGATCATGCCCGTCGAGCGCAGCGCGAACCACAACAGCCCGACCACCGCGATCAACATCGCTGCGGTAATCGGCACGACGCGCTCGCCGAGCGTCGCGAACTCCTCGTCGGCAAGCGGGACCGGGCCGGTCAGCCGCACCCGCACGCCGTGCGCGCGGTCGAGTTGCAGCTTTTGCGCGGTGGCGCGGATGGCGGCGAGGCTGTCGGCCCCCGGCTCGACCGCGCCGAAATCGAGTTTGGGCTGCAGCGTGATAAAGCGCCGCAGCGTGCGCGGATCGGGCTTGCCGCCGACCAGCGCGCGCCACGAAAAGCGCGGGTCGCGGCCCTGCAACACGGCGCGGAGCGCAGCGTCGAACGCCGCGAGCGGGCCGCGCAGCCGCGCGGTGTCGCCCTGCGCTGCGGTGTTGAGCGTGGTCATCACGCCGCGCAGGCTCGGGTCGGCAGCGAGCGGCGCGAGCAGCGGCTGCGCCGCGATCAACTGGTCGGCGGTCGCCTGCAGCTCGCGCGGCGGCAGCAGCAGCAGGCCGAACCGGTCGAAGAACGCGCCGCCGTCGGGCCGGTGGACCGACCGGAACCGCGCCGGATCGGCCGTCAGCGCGCGGGTCAATGCGGCGGTCGCCGCCTCGGCCAGCTCGGGCGTTGCGCCGTCGATGACGATGACGGCGGTATCGACCGTCGTCGGAAACGCCGCATCGAAGCCGATTTCATGCTGCCGCCAGTCGAGCTTGGCGGCGATCAGCTGGCTGGTGTCGGCGGTCATCGCGAAATGCGTCGCGGCAAACCATCCGGCGAGCGCGGTCAGCAACAACCCGGCGACGACCACGGGCCACGCCCGGCGCGCGCAGCTGGTGACAAGCGTGGCGATCGCACTATCCATCCAAATCGGCTTTATGCGGTTGCGGCGCGCTCCGCCACCCCGGCGATTTCGGTCTCAAGCGCGGCGAACAATTCGGGGATGGCGCGAAGGTGTTTGCGCTCGGCTGCGAGCACGGCGCGGAACGCCGCATTCTTGAGTGCTTCGGCGCGCCCTTCGGGCAGCGTCGCTTCGGGTGGCAGCGTGCTGACCACGATATCGATCAGCCGGTCGGCAGCGTGCAGCCGCCCCCACAGATAGTCGTTCTCGCGGTAGGCGCGGCTGAAGAACGCGCCGAACGCGTTGAACTGGGTGCCCTTCAGCGTCGCGGCATGCCCGCCGGTGCGGATCGCCACCGCATCGTCGGGCGAAATCCGGTCGACCTTGATCTCGTCGAACTCGTCGATGCCGTCGCCCTGCAGCAGCGGCAGCATCGCAATGTCGTAAAACGGAAAGCCGAGATAGGCGCGCAGCAGCACCCGCCGCATCGATGACGACACCGCGAGCGCAAACACCTCGACCAGCGCCGCATCGGTCGCACTATCGAGCGCGCGCAGGTCGAGCGCGGCCTCGTACGCCGCCAGCGCGGCCGTGCTGTCGGTATCGGCAGTCGCCGCCGCCGCCTTGACCGAATCGGGGTAAAAACCGCTCCGCCGCCGCTCGAGATAGGGGGCGAGCAGCCGGTACAGCGCCGCCTTGATCGCCTCGACGGCGCGGCGGTCGGGCACGCGGGTCTGCAGCAGTGCGAGCGCGTTGAGGCGGCGCAGCAGGAAGCGCAGGCGGCGGATGCGAAATTCGACGTCGAACCGCCGCAGAAAGCTGACGAAGTCCGACTGCGCGCCGCGCCGCGTGCTCGCCTCGGCAACCTGGTCCCAGCCCTGCGCCCGCGCCTGTGCCCAGATCGCGTGGCGCACATCCTCGGCGCGCATGCCGATCAGCATGACATTGCCGAGCGTCAGCAGCCGGTCGGCAATGCTCTCGATGACCTGCCCCAGCTTGAGCTGACCATAGGCGCCGTAGGCAAACCCCGCCTCGCGCGCCGCCTGCGTCTGCGCGCGCGACCGCCAGTCGGACAGCCGTTCGGGCGTCAGCCGATAGAAAAAGAAGCGCCGCCCCACCGCGCGCTCGATCGCCTCGTCGACCACCGGCTGCATGCCGTCGACGACATGGCGCAAGCGGCGGACGCGCGACGACAGCGCCTCGATCGCCTCCAGATTGTCGCGGATCGGCTGCTCGCGTGGAATATCGGCAAGGCTGCGCAGGATCGTCGTGAAGAACCCCGGCGGGCGGTCGCTGCTCGCGTCGCCGCCGTGCATGCCGGGCTTGGGGTCGATATAGACGAAGCGCCGGTCGACTTCGCGGTGCGCCGGGCGGTGGCGCAGCGCCTCGATCGCCGGCCCAAACGGGCGGTTGTTGAGCACGCTGCCGTCGATCAGGCTGGCGGTCTCGAACGGCTCGCCGGCGGCGGCGCGGCGTGGAAACAGCCGCGTCAGGAACGCCAGCCGCCCCGGCCAGCGGTCGCCGTGCGCGCGCAGCACCGCGTCGATCTCGCCGACCTGCGCGGGCGGAAACGCGCCGGGAAACGACGCCGTGGCGCGCGCCGCAAACGCCAGTTCAGCAGCCGCGCCGATGCTGCGCGGTTGATCGCCCTGTGCGGCGCTACAGTGAAAACCGATGATCAGCCGGTGTTCGGTCTCGACGATGTCGAGCGGCGAATGCAGCTGGAGATGCTCGGGGCTGCCGTGGAAATCGGTGACGGTGACGAACAGGTCGAGCGGCTGCGCGGGCGGGATCAGCGGCGGCCCCGGCGGGCGCTCGGCCATCGCCATCAGCGCGTCGTACAGCATGCTGGTGAAGGTCAGTCCCGAAAACGGCGGTTGAAACCAGCGCGACCGCATGAACCGCGACAGCTTGATCCGCACCTCGCGCCGGGCTTGCGGATCGACCACGTCGTCGGCCATGCCGTAGCCCTTGGCGCGCGCAAACCACACCAGCGGCGTTGCCCACCATTTGCTCCAGCGGTGCGCGGTCGCCGCCGGGTCGAGCAGCCGGTCGACATCGGCATTGTCGAGCCATAGCTGGCGCAGCGGCTCCATATCATGCCCGCCCGCAATCGCATGGCTCAGCAGGATGCCGTTGATGCCACCGGCGCTCGCCCCCGCCACGATATCGACCAGCACGCGCAAATCCAGTGCCGGGGCAATCAGGTCGAGCAGCTCACGGTACACCAGCTCGGTATCGTTCAGCCCGGCAACATCGCCGTTCCGCGCTGCCGAGGCGCGCAGCAGCTTCCAGATTTCCTTGGTGATGCCGTGCATGTAGATCGCTAGGCTGACGCCGCCGTAGCAGACCAGCGCCAGCCGCAATTCCTTCTCGCGCATCCGCAGCTCCCCGCTCGGTGGCACCCGTCGTAGCGTAGTTCGGCGGGGGTGCGAAGGGCGGCAGATGGCCCGATTGGACCGGCGCGGAGCCGATCGTCCGGCATTGCGCTCGATTGACAATTACGCACCCATCTGGTACTAAATCCCGATGAGCGATCACCCCCTAGATCACCCCCTAGATCACCCCCTCGATCACCCCCTCGATCACCCTCTCGATCACCGTCGCGGCATCACCCGCCGGCCAGCCTGCATTTGGCGGGCGATTTTGCAATTCTCCTCGGCGCGCTGGTCAAGTTAGTGGGGTTAGACCGCCGCGCGCGCGGGCAGGATT
>JBBRRA010000008.1:0-140965 GCA_038225475.1 Sphingomonadales bacterium | reverse complement strand
TGGCGTGCCCCGGCGCAGTTCGACGATGTTCGGACAATCGGCGAACACCGCCGCCGACTGCTCACCAACCGATTTTTCGTCTACGACTGCGCATCGCTGCGACCCTGACCGGGGCCGTTGCGTGTAGCCGCAAACTGGCGGACGGGGTGGGATTCGAACCCACGGTGAGGTTCCCCCCACGGCGGTTTTCAAGACCGCTGCCTTAAACCACTCGGCCACCCGTCCAATCGCCGTCATCGTGCATGTTGCACGGTGGTGCAAGTTCGACGTGGCGGTGGGGGCAGGCGTGTGGCATCACCGTGCCCGTGAGACCGTTGTTTTTGCCTCTCGTCCTGCTGGCCAGTATGGCCGCTGCGCAGGTCATTCCGGATGCGCCCGACGCCGGGTTCGGGGCATGGTTGGCGGAATTCCGGCGCGGCGCAGTAGCAAAAGGGCTGCCGGCCGACGCGGTCGACGCAACGACTGCCGGGCTTCGTTATGATCCGCATGTCGTGGCGCTCGACCGGGCGCAGCCCGATGACAGCGCGTGGAAGCCGTCGGTGTTTGCGACCTATCTCGACCGTCATCTCGATGCGGCGAAGGTCGCGCGGGGGAGAACGGTTGCGGCATCGCTCGCCCCCGAACTCGCCGCGATCAGTGCGCGGACCGGCGTTCCGGCGGCGATCATCCTTGGAATCTGGGGCATGGAGTCGGATTTCGGCTTTGGCAGCGTCGGCGGTTTCGATGTGCCGCGCTCGCTCGCCAGCCTTGCCTATGACGGCCGCCGGGCCGCGCTGTTCACACGCGAGCTCGAAGCCGCCGTCCGGATCGTCGCCGAACATCGCGCGACGCGGGCGCAACTGAAGGGCAGCTGGGCAGGCGCGATGGGCCAGCCGCAATTCCTGCCGAGCGCGTTCCTCGCCAATGCGACCGACGGCGACGGCGACGGGCGCGCCGACATCTGGGCATCGCGCGCCGACGTTGCGGCGTCGATCGCGACCTATCTGCAACATGCGGGCTGGGTGCGCGGCGAGCGGTGGGGCATGCGCGTTCAGGTGCCGCCCCGGTTCGACCGCGACGGCATCCGCAACCCGGTCGAGCCGTCGACCTGCATCCGCCCGATGCGCAAGCACAGCCGCTGGCTGACGATCGGCGAATGGCGCGCGCTCGGCCTGACACCCATGGATGCGGGCGCGTGGCCTGCCGACGCCACGCGCGCAACGCTGATCGAGCCCGACGGCGCGGGCACGCCGGCCTATTTGACCTTCGATAACTACCGCGCGCTGCTCGATTATAATTGCTCCAATTTCTATGCGCTGTCGGTGGCGCTGCTCGGTGATGCGCTCGAATAGCGCGGCGCGCTGCAGCCGGGCTGTGGCGTGTCCGCCTCGGTGCCGATGGTTCGCGCTTCGAAGCGATGCCGATACTGGCGCCGGCGCAGACGGCGGGCTACACCGCTCAACAGATTGTCCCTGCGACACTGCCGCCCGCTGATTCTTACGGAGTACACCTGCCCATGCGTTCGCTCACCGCACTGCTGCTGATCGCCGTTCCCACCGCTTCCGTGGCGCAGGGCGCGCCGTCGTTCACGACGCCCGCGACCTCGGCGTATATGAAGGATCTGTCGAACGGCATGGTGCTGTACTCGAAGAACGCCGACACGCCGATGCCGCCGGCGTCGATGGGCAAGATGATGACGGTTTATGTCGCGTTCGACATGATCAAGCGCGGCGAGGCGAAGCTCGACCAGAACATCCGGGTTCGCCCTGAAACGTGGACAAAGTGGCACTCGCAAGGCTCGACGATGTTCCTGTCGGTCAACGAAGATGTCAGCGTTGCCAACTTGTTGCACGGCGTCATTACGCTTTCGGGTAACGACGCTTGCGTGACGCTCGGCGAGGGGCTGGCCGGGACCGAGGAAGCATATGTTGCCTTGATGAACCGCACGGCAAAAAAGCTCGGCCTGACCGGCTCGCACTTTGCCAACACCAATGGCTGGCCCGACCCCGACGAGCGCGTGACCCCGCACGATCTGGCGATCATCGCCGAGCGCACGGTCAAGGATTTCCCCGATTTATATAAGCAGTTTTATCCGGTTAACAGCTTTACCTGGGGCAAAACATTAGGGCAGGGGGCCGACATCACCCAGGCCAACCGCAACCCGCTGCTGGGCCGAGTCGCGGGTGCCGACGGCCTCAAGACCGGGCACACCGACGAGGCCGGCTATGGCTTTACCGGGTCGGCGGTTCAGGACGGCCGCCGCATCGTCATGGTGATCGCCGGGCTGCACTCGTTCAACGAGCGCATCGCGCAATCGGTGGCGTTCATGGAATGGGGCTTCAAGGCGTGGACGCAGGTGCCGTTGCTCAAGGCCGGCGCGTCGATCGGGACCGCCGAAGTCTGGCTCGGCGATGCCGACACCGTGCCGCTGACGGCTGCGGCCGACCTGCGGCTGACCGTGCCGCGCGGCTATGGCAGCGAGCGCAAGATGAAGATCGTCTATGACGGCCCGGTCAAGGCGCCGATCGCCAAGGGCGCGCATATCGCCGACCTCGTCGTCACAGTCCCCGGTCAGCCCGAGACCCGGCTGCCGCTGGTCGCGGCGGTCGCGGTCGGCAAGGCCGGGCCGTTCGGGCGGCTGGGCGCGGCGTGGCGGCATTACACTTCGAAGGGCTGAGGTGCGCGTCGGCCGCTTGATCACGTTCGAAGGCGGCGAGGGCGCGGGCAAGTCGACACAGGCGGCGTTGCTCGCCGATCGGTTGCGCGCCGCCGGGATCGACGTCGACACCACGCGCGAACCCGGGGGAACCGACGGTGCGGAGGCGATCCGCAGCCTGCTCGTCACCGGGGCTGCCGACCGCTGGAACGCGGCGAGCGAGGCATTGCTGGTCAATGCGGCGCGCGCCGATCACGTTGCGCGCCGCATTCGCCCGGCGCTGACGGCGGGGCGCTGGGTGATTTGCGACCGCTTTATCGATTCGACGCTGGCGTATCAGGGCGCGGGGAAGGGGGCCGATGATGCCGACCTGCGCGCGCTGCACCGCTTCGCCACCGGCAATCTGTGGCCCGACCTGACGCTGATTCTCGATCTGCCCGTCGCGACCGGCCTGAAGCGGGCGGCGGCGCGGCTTGGTGGCGAAGCGCGGTTCGAAGCGCATGACACTGCGTTTCATGCACGCGTCGCCGCCGGCTTCCGCGACCTTGCTGCCCACGAGCCGGCGCGCTGCCGCCTGATCGACGCCAGCGGCACGGTCGACGCCATCGCTGCGCGCGTCTGGGCGATGGTCGCGCCGCTATGCTGATCGGGCATCACGAGGCCAGCGCGGCGTTCCGCGAAGCCGCCGCTGCGGGAAGGATGCACCACGCATGGCTGCTCGCCGGACCGCCGGGTGTTGGCAAGGCGAGCTTCGCCGATGCGGCGGCGCTGTGGTTGCTCGCGCGCACCGCCGGAACCGGATCCGCCATCGATACGGACCGCCTCGATGTCGATGCCGAGCACCCGACGGCGCGACTCATCGCAGCCGGCAGCCATCTCGACCTGCGCCGTCTTGAACGCACGCTCGATACCACGGGCAAATTGCGGGCGGTCATCCGCGTCGATGAAGTGCGTGCGTTGCAGCCGCTGTTCCGCTCGACCCCGGCGCTTGGGGAGTGGCGGGTGATCATCGTCGATGCCATCGACGACATGAACCGCGCGGCCGCGAACGCGCTGCTCAAAAACCTCGAGGAGCCGCCGGCACAAACACTGTTCCTATGCGTCAGCCACGCGCCGGGCCGCCTGTTGGCGACGGTGCGGTCGCGCTGCCGGACGCTGCGGTTTCAGCCGTTGGTGGATAGCGATGTCGAACGCGTTCTCCGCGACGCGCTGCCTGGTGCCGATGCCGCGACGCGCGATGCGCTCGTGGGCATCGCCGGTGGCAGTCCCGGTCGCGCCATGCGTTTCGCCGATGCCGGGATCGACACGCTGACTGCCGACCTTGCGCTGCTGGCGAGTGCAACACCGGGCGAGGCGACGGCGCGCGCGCTGGCATTTTCGAAATCGATCGGGAGCAAGGCAGCGGCGCTGCGCTATGCGGCGCTGCTCGACCTCGCGCCCGCCTATATCGCGCAGGCGGCACGGGGCCGCAGCGGCGCGCGGCTTGCACGCGCGCTGGCGGTATGGGAGAAAGCGACCGCGCTTGCCAGCTCGGCGGCCGCGCTGTCGCTCGATCCACAAAGCGTTGCCTTCGAGCTCGCCGGACTGGTCACCGGACTTGCCGAGCGTTAGCAGGAGCGCGTTCTTCAGGCATGAAAATAAACGACAAATATTATATTACGACGGCGATCTCCTATCCCAACGGACGCCCGCACATGGGCCATGCCTATGAGGTTGTGGCAACCGATGCGATTGCGCGCTTTCACCGGCTGAGCGGCCGCGAAGTCCGGTTCCTGACCGGGACCGACGAACATGGTTTGAAAGTGGCGCAAGCGGCGCGGGCCGCGGGCATCGCGCCGCTCGCTTATGTCGACGAAATGGTAAGCCCATTCAAACAATTGGCTACGCTTCTTAATATTTCGCATGATCGATTTATCCGCACAACCGATCCCGATCACATGGCGGCGTGCCAGACGCTGTGGCGCGCGCTTGCTGCAAATGACGATCTTTATCTGGGGCGCTACGAAGGCTGGTATTCGGTTCGAGACGAAGCTTATTACGAAGCTGCCGAGCTGATCGACGCCGAGGACGCGACGGGCGCAAAGCTCAAATTGTCGCCGCAGGGCACGCCGGTCGAATGGACCGTCGAAGAAAGCTGGTTTTTCCGCCTGTCGAAGTATCAGGACAAGCTTCTTGCGCTCTACGATGCGCACCCGGAGTTCGTTCAACCCGCCAGCCGCCGCAACGAAATGCGCGCGTTTGTGGCAGGCGGGCTTCGCGACCTGTCGGTGTCGCGAACCAGCTTCGACTGGGGCGTTCCGGTTCCCGACAGCCCCGGACATGTCATGTATGTCTGGATCGACGCCTTAACAAACTATCTGAGCGGCGCCGGGTATCCGGCTGATAATAAATGGTGGCCAGCGGACCTGCACATCGTCGGCAAGGATGTCGTGCGCTTCCACGCGGTCTATTGGCCGGCATTCCTTTGGTCGGCGGGACTGGCGTTGCCAACCATGGTGTTCGGTCACGGCCACATTCTCAATCGCGGCGAGAAAATGTCGAAATCACTCGGCAACGTCGTCGATCCGTTCAAGCTCGCGGCAACCTACGGTGTCGACCAGCTGCGCTGGTTCCTGCTCCGCGATGTCGCGTTCGGCGACGACGGCAGTTACAGCGAAACCGCTATCGCCGAACGCAGCAACGCCGATCTGGCTAATGGTATCGGCAATCTGGCGCAACGATCGCTGTCGATGATTGCAAAAAACCTCAACGGCTTATCGTCAGCAGCTGACGCAGACGATGAGCAGACTGCTGACCTCGAAGCGGTGTTGGCCGCACAGACCGTTGCCTATCACACGGCGATGACGAACCTGCAACTGCATCGCGCCGCCGAGGCGGTGATGGCGATGGTAACCGCCAGCAACGGTTATTTTGCCGACGCCGCGCCATGGGCGTTGCGCAAGACCGACCCGGATCGGATGGCAACTGTGCTCGCCCACACGGTCGACGCTGTTCGCCGGATCGCTATTCTTGCGCAACCGATCATGCCGGCATCGATGGCGGCGTTGCTCGACCAGCTTGCGGTCGCACCCGATGCGCGCACGTTCGCTTCGCTCGATACGCGCGTTATATCCGGCACCCCGCTGCCTGAACCGGCGGGGATTTTCCCCCGCTGGGTCGCGCCGGACGCCGCCTGATGCTGGTCGATTCGCATTGCCACCTGAATTATCCGGGCATCGTCGAGGATCAGGCCGGTGTCATCGACCGAGCGCGTGCGGCAGGGGTCGGCACTATGCTGGCGATCTCGACCAAGGTCGCAGAATGGGACGATGTGATCGGCGTTGCCGATCGACACGCCGACATCTGGGCGTCAGTCGGTATTCATCCGCACGAGGCCTACGGCCACAGCGACATCGGCGCGGCGCGGCTGATCGATGCGGCCCGGCACCCGCGCGTTGTCGCGATCGGCGAAACCGGGCTCGACTACCATTATGACCATAGTGACCGCGACCAGCAGCGCGCCAGTTTTCGCGCACACATCGCAGCGGCGCGCGCGACGCAACTACCGCTGATCGTCCATACCCGCGCCGCCGAGTCCGATACCGCTGCGATCCTTGCCGATGAAATGGGGCAGGGGCGCTTTACCGGTGTCATCCACTGCTTCACCGCAAGTGCAACCTTTGCAGAACAGGCGCTTGCGCTTGGTTTCTATATATCGCTATCAGGTATCCTGACCTTCCGCAGCGCGCGCGAGTTACAGGCGGTCGCCAAGGACCTGCCCGCCTCGCGGTTGCTGATCGAAACCGATAGCCCGTTCCTTGCACCGATCCCAATGCGCGGGCGGCCGTGCGAGCCCGCGTTCGTCGCGCACACCGCAGCATTCCTCGCCGACCTGCGCAGTCAGCCAATCGAGCAAATCGCGGAAACAACGACCCGGAACTTCTTCGAATTATTTGATAAAGCTGTCCGCCCGTGAAAATTACCCTGCTCGGTTCGGGTACTTCGACGGGTGTGCCGCGGCTTGGTGGAGCCGATGGGCACGGCGATTGGGGCAATTGCGACCCGACCGAGCCGCGTAACCGTCGCCGCCGCGTGTCGTTGCTTGTCGAATGCGGTGCCACACGCGTGCTGATCGACACAACGCCCGACCTCCGCGCGCAACTGCTCGATGCCGGCGTCGGACGCCTCGATGCGGTTTTGTACACGCATGACCACGCCGATCATGCGCATGGTGTCGACGATCTGCGGCAGCTGTTTCATAATGCGAGGCGGCCGGTCGATTGCTATGCCGACCAAGCGACGTTGAACGCGCTTACCAGGCGTTTCAACTATGTTTTCAAGGGCTCCGGCGGCTATCCTGCCACGTGCAACGCGCACGTCCTGCCGCGCGAACTCCGCGTCGGGCCGCTAACGATCACGCATTTTCGCCAGCACCACGGCGGGGTCGACAGCATCGGCTATCGGATCGAGGGGCAGGGTGCAGCGATCGCTTATTCGACCGACGTCAAGACCATGCCCGATGCGGCTTTTGCCGCGCTGCAGAATCTCGACCTGTGGGTGGTCGACGCGCTGCGCCGCGTGCCGCATCCGACGCATAGCGATCTGGCGCAAACGCTCGGTTGGATCGCGCGCGCCACGCCGCGCCGTGCCGTATTGACGCATATGGATGGGACGATGGATTATCGAACGCTGGTCGCCGAACTGCCGCCAGGCGTCGAGCCAGGCTATGACGGGCTGACGATTTCGTTCGATTAGGCGCTTTTGTCCGCTTAGGCGACGTCGTCGAGATCGCGATTATCGGCGGACAAGCGCGCGAAAATGGCCCGAATGTCACCGGGCGTGGCGGTGCGCAGCGCGTCGTTTTCGACTTCGGCCGGGCTCCACATCCACGAAGCTGCCGGATCGTCGCGCATCGCCCACGCCGCAAACGCTCGCGTCGGCGCATCGCCGGCGTCGTGCTGGACGATGTCGAGGTGACGATCATCGCTCGTAATTCGCCGAAACAGTGCCACCAGCGCGTCCTTCGGCCCTTCGAGCCACTGCAGGTATAGATCGTGGCGCACGATCAGCGCGCCGGTAATGCCGTCGCGCGCGTTATTACGCCGCGCCGTCAGCAGGATAGCGTTCAACGCCGCGGTATCGAAGCCAAACGGCCGCGACGAATAGATGAGATAGCTGATCGACATGGCGACAAGGTGAATGATTTGTGCCGCCTTCGCAACCTCACAAATCACGTCCGATTTAACATAATAATGATTATCGGACTTTGATGTTATCGACGGCGATGCCCCCTCAAGCCAAGCGCTGGTGCAGAAACTCGACAGCGGCCCCGAGGACGTCGGCTTTGCCGCGAAACGGCTTCGATAGTGCCAGCACGATCCCGATGTGACCGAGGCCGGGGAAAATCTTGAGCTCCGACACCGCGCCCGCGCGCTTGAGCGCTGCGTCGAGCCGGATCGCGTTGCGCGGCCGCACGGTGTCGTCGGCGTCACCCGTCAGCAGCAATGCTGGCGGCGCATCGGCGCGGACGAAATGCACCGGCTGCGTCCGGTCGAGATCGGGTGTCTGGCCGAACGCTGCGATTGTCGAGGCGCTGTCGAGCGGCAGGAAATCATATGGCCCGGCAATGCCGACCACGGCACGCACTGCGCCCGCTCCGACGCCGGCACGCCGCGCGAACCCGGTGTCGAGCGCGAGCATCATCGCATTATACGCGCCTGCCGAATGCCCAGCGACGCCGATGCGCCGCGCGTCGCCGCCGAATTCGGCGATGTGATCGACCGTCCAGCGCAGCGCGGCAGCGCCGTCATCAACGAATGCCGGAAATACAACCTGCGGCACCAGCCGGTAATCGGGCACGACGACGACAAAGCCGCGGGCCGCAAACGCCCGCGCAGCAAAGGCATAGTCACCGCGCGCGCCGCTGTTCCAGCTGCCGCCGTAAAAGAAGATCAGCACCGGCAATGCGGGCACATCGGCACGCACCGGCCGCGACGGCGCGTAAACGTCGAGCCGCTGCCGCGTATCCGAGCCGAACGCTGCGCCGTCGACGACACGCACCACGCCGCTATCGCCGGGCGTCAGGCCATTCAGCGCGTTCAACGTGTCGAGCTTGCTGCACGCCGCGAGCAGCGCTGCGCCACCGACGGCGGCGAAACCGCCCAACAGCTGCCGTTTGGTTGTTTTTGTCACCATGGTCCCCGTTCGAATCCGTGTCGCATCTTGCCGGTGGCACGGCGCTTGTCTAGGCCGGAAGCGTGACCAGCCCCCTGCCCGCGTCCGAAGAATTTGCGCGCCTTGCCGCCGTCATGGCGCGGCTGCGCGATCCCGACAGCGGCTGTCCATGGGATCTCGACCAGGACTTCGCGTCGATCGTGCCTTATACGATCGAGGAAGCCTATGAGGTTGCCGATGCCGTCGCGGCGGGCGACATGGCGGCGCTGTGCGAAGAGCTTGGCGATTTGCTGCTTCAGGTCGTCTTCCACGCGCAGATGGCGAACGAGGCCGGTCATTTCGACTTAGCGGATGTGGCGCGCGGCATTGCCGACAAGATGGTGCGCCGCCATCCGCATGTGTTCGGCGATGCAGGCGTCGCCGATGCAGCGGCGGTCGTGCGCAATTGGGAAGCGATCAAGGCCGCGGAAAAGCCGCGCTTGGGCGCGCTGGCGGGCGTTGCGCTGGCGCTGCCCGCACTGATGCGCGCCGACAAGCTGCAGCGCCGCGCCGCCCGCGTCGGCTTCGACTGGCCCGACGCCAGCGGCCCGCACGCCAAGATCGCCGAGGAACTCGCCGAATTCGACGCTGCCGCCGACGCCGCGGAACGCATCGACGAAGGCGGCGACCTGCTATTTGCGGTCGTTAACTACCTCCGCCACCACGGCGTCGACCCCGAGGTGGCACTGCGCGGTGCCAACGCCAAGTTCGAGACGCGGTTCAAGGCGATGGAGGCGGCTGCGCCCGACTTTACGGCGCTGGATATGGACGCAAAGCAGGCGCTGTGGGACGCCGCGAAACTTGCGAGCCTTCGCTCAACTGGAGCTGCCGGGACTTAAACAGCTACTGTCACGACCGACTCCGTTGCGGTTGATCCGCCACAATCGCGATCTGCGCAGCCTATCGAGCGACCGGGATCCGCAATCGATCGATTTCAACCGGCATCGAACCGCGCCTTTTCCGCCTCGCCCAGCCGGACTTTCAACCGCGTGCTGCCATCCTCGCCGCCCGTCCGCTCGAGCACTTCGCCATGGCTGTACAGCCACGCAACGCGGCGGCCTTCGCTCGGCCCCAGCGTCAGGTCGAAGGTTTGCGTGCGGCGTTGCAAATGCTCGGCGATGGCGAGGCGCAGCGCCTCCACCCCTTCCCCGGTCACCGCCGAAATCGCGACCACATCGGCATCGGCGCGACCAAGCAGCGCGGCGCGGGCTTCGGCATCCAACAGATCGATCTTGTTGAACACCGTGAGCAGCGGCGGCGCGTCGGGGTTGTCAATGACGCCGAGCCCGCTCAGCACGGCAGCGACATCCTCGGCCTGCGCATCGGAGTCGGGATGCGCGATGTCGCGCACATGGACGATGACGTCGGCCTCGATCACCTCCTCGAGCGTCGCGCGGAACGCGGCAACCAGCTGCGTCGGCAGCGCCGAGACGAAGCCGACGGTGTCGGACATGATGACCTTGTCGATGCCGGGCAGTTCGGTGGCACGCATTGTCGGGTCGAGCGTGGCGAACAGCAAATCCTCGGCCATCACCTCGGCGCCGGTCAGGCGGTTGAACAGCGTCGACTTACCGGCATTGGTATAGCCGACCAGCGCCACCACCGGGAACGGTGCCTCCTGCCGCCGCGTGCGGTGCAGCCCGCGCGTGCGGCGCGCATCGTCGAGCTCGCGCTTCAATTTGGCCATGCGGTCGCGGATCAGGCGGCGGTCGGCCTCGATCTGCGTTTCGCCGGGACCGCCGAGGAAGCCGAAGCCGCCGCGCTGGCGCTCAAGGTGGGTCCATGACCGGACCAGTCGCGACGCCTGGTAATCGAGGTGTGCAATTTCGACCTGCAACGCGCCCTCGCGGGTCGACGCGCGCTCGCCGAAGATCTCGAGGATAAGCCCGGTGCGGTCGATGACCTTGACCTTGCATGCCTTTTCCAGATTGCGCTGCTGGATCGGGGACAACACACCGTCGATAATCAGGACTTCGGCATCATGCGCCGCGACTGCAGCTGCGATGCGTTCGACTTGTCCCTTGCCAAACAGCGTCGAGACCGCAGCCTTGCGGATCTTGATGATTTCGGAGTGGACGATATCGAGCTGGATCGCGCGCGCCAGCCCCTCGGCCTCCGCAAGGCGCGCGTCGGAGCCGCGCGGCAGCTTCCCGTCCTTGTCGCGCTCGGGCAGGATAACGACGGTGTGCGCGCCGAAACGCACACCGCGTTGAATATCGAAGCCTGGCTGAACCGCAGGCGCGTCGACGCGGGGGGTATCGCTCAAATCGCGCCGGCTTCGTCGAGTTCGACCTTTTCGGCATCGAACAGCTGGATCGGGTTCGCCGGCATCACCGTCGAGATGGCGTGCTTGTACACCAGCTGCGAATGACCGTCGCGGCGCAGCAGCACCGAGAAATTGTCGAACCAGGTGATAACGCCCTGCAGCTTGACGCCATTGACGAGAAACATCGTCACCGGGGTTTTGGTCTTGCGAACGGTATTGAGGAACACGTCCTGAAGATTGTTGGCTTTATCGGCCATATCCGGTGCCTTTCTGGCTATTGGCAAACTTCACTGGTTTGCGCCCGCGCCGTTATCGACGTCGGCCAATGCTGCAATGCACTGCAAAGCGAGATGTAGCGATACCGGCGGTTGGGCTCAAGGGGCGATCATCGCCTGTTGATCGGGGTCGCCGCCCGCATTGGCGTGCAGCCACGGGACCAGCTTGATCGCATCACCGATTTGCTTGCCGTACCGATCCGAAATCGCTGCCGAGGTCAGCCGCCAGCGCTGCATGTCCCAGCCGTGCGCCCACAGCTGCGGATCGTTTTCTATGTCGGTCTTCCACACCTTGAGCGCAGCGACGAGTTCGTCGGGCGTCTCCATCCGCGACAGGTCGAACGTCAGCACCGGCGCGCGAGGATCGCCCGCCAGCCGCGCCGGAGCCCAGGCGACCAGCACCGGCCCCCGACCTGTGAAGCGGATGCGCGGCTGCGCCTTCGCACGCCACGCCGACGCGGTAGTATAGTCATAAAGCGCCGCCGCATCGGGACAAATCCGCCGCGCAGCGGTATCGTCGTGCCGCGCAATATAGGCGAACCAGCGCAGCCGCAGCGACTCACCGGTTACCGGCCAGACAGTGACCATTTGCATTGCCGAAGGCAAAGCGACCGTCGTCGCGTCGCTATCATCGAGAACCGCGATAAATGCCCGGCAGACGGCCTCGATCCGGGGCTGCTACAGCGCCGCGTCGTTGGGCAGGATCAACATTGCAAGCGCGCCGCTTTTCATCGGCAGCGGCACCGACGGATCGGCAAACAGCCGGGTCGCCAGTCTCGATCGGAAACCTTCGGGCAACTGCCCGCTCGAACCCCCGCCGACGGGCGGAGGCGGTGGCACCGGTGGCGGCGGAGGTGGTGGCGGTGGAGGCGGCGGAGGCGGAGGCGGAGGCGGAGGTGGCATCGCACCATAGCTGGATCGCGTGCTAGACGCGCACCCGGTCAATGCCATTGCGACCAACGCAACGCTCGCGACGATAGCCCCGTAGCGGGTCATGGCTTGTCACCCGGCTTGGGCGGATCATCATGCGTCGTCAGCCGATTGACCACCATCACCACCAGCGTGGTCACCAACGTCGCGACGATAATCAGCAGCGCCGATCCGGCGGCGGTCGCGGGCTGGATCAAGACGGTCGCCGCTATCCCGATCAGCAGCCCAATGACGATCGCGACCATTGGCAGTCTCATGCGCAACGCCCCCTCGGCATTGCAAATGTCTCACAGGATCGTTGTGGGTGCAATGCTATGCGATATCGACACTTTCGCCGTCTGTCCGGTCACCCTCGGTCAGGCCCAACGCCTTCAATTTGCGGTGCAATGCGGAACGCTCCATCCCGATGAACGCGGCGGTACGCGAGATATTGCCTGAAAACCGCCGGATTTGCGCGCGCAGATATTCGCGCTCGAACGCTTCACGCGCTTCGCGCAGCGGCGTTCCCATGATCGACTTCGCCGCCTGCCCCGGCACGAGCTTGCCCGGTTCGGCAGTCACTTCGGTCGGCAGCATGTCGATGTCGATTTGCGCGATCCGGTCGGCGGGCGCAAGAATCAGCGTGCGCTCGACGACGTTGCGAAGCTGGCGGACGTTGCCCGGCCAGTCATAGGTCTGCAGCGCGGCAAGCGCGTCTTCCGATAGCGCCGGGGTCGGTACGCGACGTTCGGCGGCGTAGCGCGCGAGGAAATAGCTGACCAGTTCAGTCACATCCTCGCGCCGTTCGGCGAGTGCGGGCAGCTTCACCGGCACGACGTTGAGCCGGTAAAACAGGTCTTCGCGGAAGCGCCCGGCAATGATTTCGGCGGGCAGGTCGCGCGAGGTCGCACTGATGACGCGGACATCGACCCGGACCCAGCGCGACCCGCCGATCCGTTGAAAATTCTGCTCGGTTAACACGCGGAGGATCTTTGCCTGCGTGGTCAGTGGCATGTCTGCGACTTCATCGAGGAACAAAGTGCCGCCGTGCGCCTGTTCGAACAGCCCCGACCGGTTGACATGGCCACCGTCCTCGCGGCCGAACAGCTCTTCCTCGACGCGCTCGGGGTCCATCCGCGCTGCGCTGACGACGACGAACGGTGACTGCGCGCGCGGGCTCCACTGGTGGAGCAGCCGGGCGGCGATCTCCTTGCCCGATCCCGCCGCGCCGGTAATCAATACGCGGCTGCCGGTCGCGGCGACACGTTTGATCGTCGCGCGGACGCCGTTGATAACCGCCGAGCTGCCGGTCAATTCGGTGTCGAAACCGATCCGTTCGCGCAGTTCCTCGTTTTCGCGCTTGAGCCGCTCGGTTTCGGTCGCACGCTGGATGATCAGCAGCAGTTGGTCGGCTTGAAACGGCTTTTCGATGAAATCATAGGCACCGCGCTTGATCGCGGCGACCGCCGTCTCGACATTGCCATGACCCGAAATCATGATCACCGGCAGCGTCGGATCGCGGCGCTTGACCTCCTCGAGCAGTTCGATGCCGTCGAGCCGCGACCCCTGCAGCCAGATATCGAGCACCAGCAGCGACGGGCGGCGGTCGGCGAGCGCCGCCAGCGCGCTGTCGCTGTCGGCGGCGGTGCGTGTCGAATACCCTTCGTCGCCGAGCACGCCGGCGACCAGATCGCGAATATCGGCTTCGTCGTCGACAATGAGGATTTCAAGCGCCATTCACTATTAGCCCTGTTGTTGCCGCAGCGGTTCCGCGTCGGTTGCTGCAAGTTGTTCCGCAAGTTGCGCTTCGTTGAAGCACAGCCGGGCGATCGTGCCGCCGCCGGGTCCGCACGACAGTTCGAGGCTGCCGGCGTGCTCCTCGATGATCTTTTTGACGATCGCGAGGCCCAGTCCGGTGCCGCGCGCGCGCGTGGTGACATAGGGTTCGGTCAATCGGTCGCGGTGCTCGACGGGCAGCCCGATGCCGTTGTCGATCACCGACAGCGTCGTACGGCGATTATCGATCGTGATTTCGAGCGCGATATGCCCGGGCGGTTCCGGCGACTGCTCGAGCCGCGTTGCGACCGCTTCGGCGGCGTTTTTGAGCACGTTGGTCAGCGCCTGCGAAACTTGCCGCCGATCGCACATCAGCAGCGGCACCGCGTCGGGCAGCACAAGCTCGAAGGTGATTCCGGGATACGCTACTTCCTGCATGAACAAGGTCTGGCGGGCGATTTCGCTCAACGATTCGGGCTTGAACACCGGCTTGGGCATGCGTGCGAACGACGAGAACTCGTCCACCATGCGCCGCAAATCGCCGACTTGGCGGACGATCGTTCCGGTCAGGCTGGCAAAGGTTTCGGGATCTTCGGTAATTTGGCGGGCATATTTACGCTGCAGCCGCTCGGCGGAAAGCTGGATCGGCGTCAGCGGGTTCTTGATCTCATGCGCGATGCGCCGTGCGACATCGGCCCATGCAGCCTGGCGCTGATCGGCGAGCTGCGCGCTGATATCGTCGAACGTCACGACAAAGCCCCGACTGCCGCCGGTTTCGGCAGCGATTTCAACTGCCAGCGTCTGCGTGTCGTTGCCGCGAACGATCTCGACCTGCCCCTCGGCGGTGCCCTGCCCCGATGCCCGATCGAGTAGCGCCGCAAGTTCGGGAACGGCGTCGGTCAGCCGCTGACCCTTCAGCGCCGCTTCGCTCGCCTCGAGCAAGGCTGCAGCCGAATGGTTCGCCAACCGGATCAACCCGTCGCCGTCGATCGACAGCACGCCCGCCGATACCCCCGACAACACGGCCTCGGTAAATTGCCGCCGCACGTCGAGCTGCTGGTTTGCCGTGACGAGCGCGGTCTGTTGCGCCTTGAGCTGTCCGGTCATGCGGTTGAACGCGCGCGCCAGCGTACCGATCTCGTCGGGCGAGCCGCGGATCGGCACCCGCGCATCAAGGTCGCCTGCACCGATCCGTTCGGCAGCGCGCGCCAGCCGCCCGATCGGCGTGACGATGCGGTTCGCCAGCCACAGTGCGAACCAGATCGACACCGCGAGGATCAGCAATGTCATAATGATCAGCAGGCCGTTGAAGCGCCATTCCATCGCGCGACTGCGCGCGCCCAGCGCGCGGTACTGGCGCAGCGCATCCTGCGAACCGGTAACCTGCGCGAGCATGCGCGGATCGGCGGGCGAGCTGACATACAGATAATGCTGGGCATCATCGATGCGGATCACCGCCTCGATCCGATCGACTGCTTTGGCGATGACGCGAACTTCGCCGGCGCGCGCATGCGCGATATCCTGCGGCTGCAACCGGATCGAAAACGGCTTGCCGATAAAGCTGATCGCCAGCGTCCGATACCCCGCGCCGGCCGGCGTAAACACCGTGGCAGCACTCAGATGACGGCTCTGCATCTGGTACAGCAGGCCTTCGGTAAAGTCGCGCGACGGGAGGCCGAATTGCCGGGCATAATTTTTGAGGTCGGTCGCCATCGCTGGCAGGTCCTCGATGATGCGCTGGTTCTGCTGGTCGAGATAGGCGCGGGACAGCTTGTCGCTGTTTTCGAACACGGCGCGCGCCTGGTCGGAAAACCAGAATTGCACGCCGAACTGGAACAACAATGACGCAAACACCACTACAAGCAGCGTCGGTACCGCGGCGACCGCTGCGAACAATGCCACCAGCCGGACATGCAGCCGCGCGCCCGCGACTCCGGCGCGCCGGTTACTCCACAAAATAGCGACCCGCCGCGCGATCAGCACGATCAGCGCCATCAGCGGCAACAGGTTCGCGACCAGCAGCAACGTCATCATTTGCGGCGAGAAGCCCGCAGCCGGCGCGCGCTGCCGGGTCAGGACGGCGTAGCTCGACAGCCCCAGCAGCACGACGAGCAGGCCGACGGCAAGTTCGAGCCGTGGATAAAGATCGACGCGCGTCGCCCAGCGGTTGATGCGCCGTCGCAACGAGCGGCGGCGAAGCGAACGGGTGCGCGAAGCGGACGGCAACTGCATCGCATGATGCTTAAACGGTTTCCGTGGTAAACGGAACACATGCGTTGCAATAAAGCGACCAGCCGCCCGGCGCGCGCTTCAGTCGGTCTGTCGTGCCGCCGGATCGACGCCGCGCTGCGTGAGTTTTTTGCGCAGCGTGTTGCGATTTATCCCGAGCAACCGCGCGGCGCGGATTTGGTTGCCGCGCGTTGCGGCGAGCGACAGGCGGAGCAGCGGGCGTTCGATTTCGGCAAGCACGCGCTCGTACATGCCATCGGGCGGCAGGTCGTCGCCAAAGACCGCGAGGTAGCGCGCAAGATGCAGCTCGACCGATGCTGCCAGCCCATCGGCGGTGACTGTCGGTGCTGTGGCCACGCGCCCCGGTTCGCCCAGCCCGTCGGCAATCGCTGCGGCGTCGATCGTGTCGCCGCGGGTCAGCGCCGCCAGCCGCCGCATCAAATTTTCCAGCTCGCGGACATTGCCGGGCCAATCATGCCGCTGGACCGCATCGACCGCACCCGCATCGAGCGCCTTGCGCGGCAGTCCTTCGGCGGCGGCGCGGTCGAGAAAATGCCGCGCCAGAACTGGAATATCATCGCGGCGCGCCCGCAGCGGCGGCAGGCGTAGCGGAATGACGTTGAGCCGGTAGAATAGATCTTCGCGAAATTCGCCCGCGTCGATTGCGCCGCGCAAGTCCTTGTGCGTTGCCGCGATGACGCGAACATCGGCGCGCTGCACCCGGCTGCCGCCGACGGTGGTGTATTCGCCCGATTGCAGCACGCGCAGCAACCGGGTTTGCGCCTCGAGCGGCATGTCACCGATTTCGTCGAGGAACAGCGTGCCGCCCTGCGCCTGTTCGAACCGGCCAGCGGTCCGTCCCGCTGCCCCGGTAAACGCGCCGCGCTCGTGGCCGAACAGCTCGGACTCGATCAATTCACGCGGGATTGCGCCCATGTTGATCGCCACGAACGGTGCAGTGCGGCGCGGCCCGAGATCGTGGATCGCTTGCGCCACCAGCTCCTTGCCGGTACCCGACTCGCCGAGGATCATCACCGTCAGCGCCGTGGGCACGACGCGCGCAATGATGCGGTACACTTCCTGCATCGCCGGCGAGCGGCCGATCAGCGGCATGTCCTCCGGCACCGGGGGCGGCTCGTCGGTGGTGCCGCTCGCGGCCAGCGCGCTCGCTACGGCGCGCGCCAGCTCGTCGATGTCGAACGGCTTGGGCAGATAGTCGAACGCCCCCTGCTCGGTCGCGCGGACCGCCGTGGACAGCGTGTTCTGCGCGCTCATCACGATCACCGGCAGCCCCGGCCGCCGCGCGAGAATGCGCGGAATTGCGTCGAGCCCGTTGGCATCGGGCAAGATGACATCGGTGATGACGCAGTCGCCCTGCCCGTCATCGATCAGCTTCCACAGCCCGGCCGCGGTTTCGGTCGTGCGCACGATATGACCCGCGCGGGTCAGTGCCTGGCGCACCACGGTACGGATCGCAGCGTCGTCGTCGGCGACAAGGATCGTTGCGGGGCCGGTCATGCCGGGCCATCCGCAGTCGGCAGCAACACCCGAAAGATCGTGCGCGGCGGCTCGCCGATGCGGTCATATTCGACGATGCCACCGTGATCGCCGACGATCTTGGCGACCAGCGCCAGCCCAAGCCCGGTCCCGGTCGCGCGCGAACTGACAAACGGGTCGAACATATGGTCGGCGACCGACGCGGGCGCGCCCGGGCCATTGTCGATGATGCAGACTTCAAGCGGCAACGAAATGCGCTGCGCCGACCCGGCCGCGGCAACGCGCAGGCCGTGACGGTATGCGGTCGTGATGACAATTTCTCCCGTGTCGCCAATCGCTTCCGAAGCGTTTTTGACCAAGTTCAGGAACACCTGAATAAGCCCGTCCCGGTTGCCGGCCACAAGCGGCAGCGACGGGTCATAGCGCTCGCGGATGGTCTGGCTGTGCGCAAAGCCCTGCCGTCCAAGAAGCACGACATGGCTCAGGATTGCATGGATATTCTCGGCCCCCTTGGCGAGCGTGCGCGTGTCGGTGAACCCCTCCATCCGGTCGATCAGCGTTTTGACGCGGTCGACCTCGGTACAGATCAGCGTGGTCAGTTCGCGACCATCGGTGTCGGCGGTCTGCGCCAGCAACTGCGCAGCGCCGCGGATGCCCGACAGCGGGTTCTTGATCTCATGCGCCAGCATCGCGGCGACGCCAATCGCCGAGCGCGCCGCGCCCTGATGCACCATCTGCCGATCGACCATCGTCGCGACGCTGCGCGTCTGCAGGCTGACGATGATCCACCCGGTCGCATCGGGGACAGGCGTTACAAGGACATCGGCACGAATGCTACGACCGCCAATGAAGACCAGATCGGTGTCATACGCGGCGAACCCGCCAGCGAGCGTACGAGCTTCGGCGATCAGCTTGAGCAGGACGCTTTCACGCGGCAGCAGCGCCTTCCAGCCCCGCTCGCGCAGCGATGCCTGGCTGGTATTGAAAAACGCCTCGGCAGCGGCATTGGCAATCGCAACGCGGTCGTCGGGATCGAGCACAAGCACCGGAACCGGCAGCATCGTCAGCAGGTCGATCGGCGGCAGCACCGGCGCGACCGCCTTGCGCCGCAGCGGCAGCAGGCTCATGCCGCCAGCCGGGCTGGTGCGGTTTCGATCAACGGCAAATAAAAGTCGCGCAGCATGTCCTCGACCACGCGCGGATCGGCCTGTTGATTGACCGCGTTCCGAAATTCAGCCGAGGCAGGCAAGCCCTTGGTATACCAGCCAAAATGCTTTCGCATCAGGTTTACACCGATGTGAATGCCATAATGGTCGAGCATAGCCGTGTAATGCTCGGTAATTAGGGTATATTGCTCCGACAAAACCGGATCATCGAGCCGCTCGCCGGTGCGCAGCCAATGCATCACTTGGCCCAGCAGCCACGGTTTGCCGTAAGCCCCGCGCCCGATCATCACGCCGTCGGCTCCGGACTGCGTCAGAGCGGCATCGACATCATCGAGCGTGCAAATATCGCCGTTGACGATCACCGGAATGTCGACCGCCTCTTTGACGCGCGCGACAAAGCGCCAGTCGGCGGTATCGCGGTACAATTGGCAGCGCGTACGGCCATGCACGGTGATCATCGCTGCACCAAGGTCCTCGGCGATGCGAGCCAGTTCGGGCGCGTTGAGGCTCGAATGATCCCACCCCATGCGCATCTTGACGGTAACCGGCACGTCGACCGCCTTGACCACCGCGGCGATCAGGCTGGCCGCCAGCGGCAGGTCGCGCATCAGCGCCGAACCGGCATGGCCGTTGACGACCTTTTTGACCGGGCAGCCCATGTTGATGTCGATGATCGCGGCCCCCCGGTCGGCGTTGAGCTTGGCGGCCTCGGCGATCACGCGCGGTTCGCAGCCCGCAAGCTGCATCGACACCGGTTCCTCGCTCAAGTCCCACGCGGCCTTCTGGACCGACTGGCGGGTTTCGCGCACCATCGCCTCGCTTGCGATCATCTCGGTGACCGTCAGTCCGGCGCCGAAGCGCTTGACCAGCCGACGGAACGGCAAATCGGTCACGCCGGTCATCGGTGCGAGAATGACCGGCGATAGGACCGTGACCGGCCCGATCGAGATTGGGGCAAGAGGTTGCAAAGCGAAAATGCCTAAAAAACAAGCACGCTCGCTAGCGGATTTCGGCTTTCCACGCAAGCAATGCGTCGCCGCCGCGCGCGCCGTTTGCAAAGTCCGACATGGCTCCGTAACAGGCGGCGATGGACCTCGCCGCCCTGCTTGCGCCGATCGGCATCGACACGTTCATGCGCGAATATTTCGGTCGGCGGCCGGTGCATATTCCGGCAGGCGGAGCGGCATCGAAGCGGCTGCTCGACTGGCCGCGTCTTTCGACACTGCTTGGCATCGCGCCGCATTGGACCGAGGGCAATCTGAGCCTGATCCTCAACCGACGCCCGGTGCTTGCCGATTTCTTCATGGACAGCGTGCCGACGCTCGCCGGCCCGGTGCGGCGCGCCGACCCGGCCAAGGTCGAGGTGTTCCTCGCGATGGGTGCCAGCCTTGTTGCCAATGATGTCGAGCAGATCGCGCCCGAACTGCGGGTCGTGACCGATTTGCTCGGCGACCATTTCGCGGCGCTGACCAATGCCAACGTCTATTGCTCGTTCAAGGGTGTCCAGGGCTTTGCGACGCATTTCGACCTGCACGAGGTTTTCGCGGTGCAGTGCGAGGGCGAGAAGGTTTGGCAGATTTATGCCAATCGCGCCGACAATCCGCTCGAGGCGCTCGCGTCGGGAGGCGAAGAAGCCCAGCAACGCATCGACGCCGCGCGCGGCCCGCTGGCGATGACGGTGCGCATGCGGCCGGGCGACGTGCTGTACGTACCGCGCGGCGTCTATCACGACGCGCTCGCACACGACGGCGCGTCGCTGCATGTGACGTTTTCGGCAGCACCGCATTCGGGCGCGCTGGTGCTTGAACTGCTGCAAGCGGCGGCGCTGAGTGACCCCGCAATGCGCGCCTATCTGCCCGACGGTCGGCGTGAACCGGCCGCACTCGGCGCACATTTGACCACGCTCGCGCAGCAGCTTGCAGCGCTCGTCGAAAGCTCGGGTTTCCGCAATGCGGTGATCGATGCCGAGCGCGCGCGGTCTAACCCCGTCCATCGGGTTACCCTGCCCGTCCCGCCCGCGCTGGTGTCCTATGCGCGCACCGCGCGCGCAGCCGAGGTTCGTCACCTCGCCGCCGGGGCCGTGCTGGTCACCGCGCGCGGGGAGCAGCCGCTTGGCCTTGGGTTCGCAGCGGCCGAATATGCGTTGTCGCGCCCGGCGTTTTCGGCGCAGGAGCTTGGCGCGCGCTACCCGCACATTCCGGCCACCGAGCGCGACGCGTTGATCGCCCTGCTGGTGCGCGAGCAGCTTATCGAACGCTATGCGCCGCGGCTGATGTGAGACTGGACCGATGACTGTTCATGCCCTGATTGTCGCTGGCGGCCGAGGCAGTCGTGCCGGTGACGGCCTGCCCAAACAATATCGCACCGTTGGCGGCATCACCCTGTTGCGGCGGTCGATCGATGCGTTCGCGGCACATGATGGCGTCAGCGATGTGCAGGTCGTCATTCATCCCGACGATGCGGCGCTGTACGCCGAAGCCACCGCCGGGCTCCGCCTGCCCGCGCCGGTGCATGGCGGCGCCACGCGGCAGGCGTCGGTCCTTGCCGGGCTCGAGGCGCTCGCGGCGCGGGGTGTAACAGGGCGCGTGCTGATCCACGATGCAGCCCGGCCGTTCGTTAGTGCGGGGCTGATCGACCGCGTTCTTGCCGGATTGGAGTCGGCTCCGGGCGCGACCCCGGCACTGCCGGTGGTCGATTCGCTGCGGCGCGGCACAAGCGCGGTTGCCACCGAAGTCGATCGCGCCGATCTGCACCGGGTCCAGACTCCGCAAGGCTTTCATTTTGAGGCAATCCTTGCCGCGCATCGCAGCGCCGATGCCGCCGCCACCGACGATGTCGCGGTCGGCCTTGCCGCAGGCATGCGGATTGCACTGGTCGCGGGGGATGAAATGGCGTTCAAGCTGACCCATGCCGAAGATTTCGACCGCGCCGAACGCTGGCTGGCCGCAGCCATGATCAGCCGCAGTGCGTCGGGGTTCGATGTCCACCGCTTCGGGCCGGGCGATCATCTATGGCTGTGCGGATTGCGGATCGAGCACGCGCAAGGGCTGATCGGCCATAGCGATGCCGATGTCGGGCTGCACGCGCTCACCGATGCGCTGCTCGGTTGCATCGGCGCAGGCGATATTGGCGAGCATTTCCCCCCAAGCGATCCGCAGTGGCGCGGCGCATCGTCGGACCGGTTTCTGGCACACGCAGCCGGGCTGATCGCGGCGAAAGGCGGCATCATCGACCATGTCGACGTCACGATCATCGCCGAGCGCCCCAAGGTCGGGCCGCACCGCGCGGCGATGCGCGCGCGGCTGGCGCAGTTGCTCGATCTACCGCTCGACGCCGTCAGCCTGAAGGCCACGACGACCGAAGGGCTTGGTTTCACCGGACGCGGCGAAGGCATCGCCTCGCAGGCAATGGCGACAGTCAGGGTGCCCCATGCTCGATAGGCAAGTTCTCGACCTGGCGGCAGCCGTTGTGGCGGCGAACCGGGCGGCCGGATTGACCGTGGTTACCGCCGAATCATGCACCGGCGGTCTGGTCGCCGGCGCACTGACCGAAATCGCCGGCGCCTCGGATGTCGTCGATCGCGGCTATGTCACCTATTCGAACGAGGCCAAGCTCGAAGCGTTGGGCGTCAACCTCGATATCCTCGAAACCTTTGGCGCGGTATCCGTCGCAGTGGCTTGGGCAATGGCGCAGGGCGCGCTGAAGCACAGCCATGCCGATGTCGCTGTCGCAGTCACCGGAATTGCCGGGCCGGGCGGCGGATCGGATCGCAAACCGGTCGGGATGGTCGTGTTTGCCCGGGCGACACGCGACGGCGATCCCGATGTGGTGGTCGCCGACACCCGGTTGTTCGGCGATCTTGGGCGCACCGAAATCCGGCGTCAGGCAGTTTTGGTAGCGCTCGACCTGTTGATGCCCGGGGCGACAGGCGCGCTCGAGGCCGAATAAAGCACTGCCGCGCGCGCTTCGAACGAGGCCACCATCCGGCGGAAAGCTTCTGAAAAGAACATCCCGGCCAGCCGTTCGAACAGCCGCGAGGCAAATTCGAAATCGACCGCGAAGTGCACCAGCGTGCCGCCGGGTGCGGCCTCGAACCGCCAGTCGTTGCGCAGATATTTGAGCGGCCCGGCGATATAATCGACATGGATGGTCAGTGGCCGGTCGAGCGTCACGCGGCTGGTGAAGCGTTCGCGTACCATCTTGAAACCGACGACCATGTCGGCGACGACCTTGTGCCCGTCGTTCGACGTGATCCGCATCGCCTGGATCCACGGCAGGAATTCGGGATAGCGACCGATATCGGCGACCAGATCGAACACCTGTTCGGGCGTGTAGGGCAGCACGCGGGTTTCGACATGGCGCGGCATCAGGCGTGCTGCGCCCGGCGGGCCTGCTGCATCCGGGCAAAGTCCGCGCCGGCGTGATAGCTCGACCGCGTCAGCGGCGTCGCTGCAACGAGCAGGAACCCCTTGGCGCGCGCGATCGAGGCGATGCTGCGGAACGTGTCGGGGGTGACGAACTCGATGACCATGGCGTGACGCGGCGTCGGCTGCAGATACTGGCCGACCGTCAGGAAATCGATATCGGCCGAGCGCATGTCGTCCATGACCTGATGCATCTCGAGGCGTTCCTCGCCCAGTCCCACCATCAGACCGGATTTGGTGAAAATAGTCGGATCGAGCCGCTTGACCTGCTCGAGCAGCCGCAGCGAATGATAATAGCGCGCACCGGGGCGGATCGTCGGATACAGCCGCGGCACCGTTTCGAGATTGTGATTATAGACGTCGGGCCGCGCCGCGACGATCGTTTCGACCGCCACGCTCGCCTTGTTCCGGAAATCGGGCGTCAGGATTTCAATCGTCGTGTTGGGCGCCCGCGCGCGCAGCGCCTCGATCACCTTGACGAACTGCCGCGCGCCGCCGTCTGGCAGATCATCGCGGTCGACGCTGGTGATGACGATATGCTCGAGGCCAAGCTCGGCCGCCGCCTCGGCCAGCCGCTCGGGTTCGGCTGCATCGACCGCCTGCGGCAGCCCGGTCTTGACGTTACAGAACGCGCAGGCGCGCGTGCAGGTATCGCCAAGGATCATCACAGTGGCATGCTTTTGGGTCCAGCATTCGCCAATGTTAGGACACGCCGCCTCCTCGCAGACGGTGGTGAGGTTGAGCCGTCGCATCAACGACCGCGTCTCGGCAAACGCCACCGACGTCGGCGCGCGAACGCGCAACCAATCTGGCTTTTTGATGCGGGCAAGCGGCTCGGGCTGGGTCATGCGCGGTAGATAGCGTGTCACAGCCCCGGTGCCAACCAAAGCCGGGGCGTGGCGGCTTGTCACTTCTCCGGGGCTCGGCTACCCCACGCGTCGCATCAATCAATGGAGGGGCCATGTCCGACTTTGCCGAACTTCTCGACGGCTATCGGCGCTTCCGCAGCGGTGCGTATGTCGAACAGCGCCAGCGCTTCGATGCGCTGTCCAACGTCGGGCAGTCGCCCAAGATCATGGTCATTGCGTGTTCGGACAGCCGGGTCGACCCGACGCGGATTTTCGATACCGAACCGGGGCAGGCGTTCGTCGTGCGCAATGTCGCCAACCTGGTGCCACCCTACGAGCCCGACGGCGGCCAGCACGGCGCGTCTGCCGCCATCGAATTTGCCGTGACGCAGCTCGAGGTCGAACATGTCGTGGTGCTTGGCCATGCCCAGTGCGGCGGCATTGCCGCATCGCTCGATGGGCGTTTCGATGACAAGGCCGAAGGCCATGGCGCGTTCATCGGGCGCTGGATGGCGATCATCGAACCGGCACGCGACCAGATCCGCGCCGTCGCCGCGCTCAGCGCCGATGTCGATGCCGCCGAGGCGCTCGAACTCGCCGCCATCCGCCTCAGCCTCGCCAATTTGCGCAGCTTCCCGTTCGTTGCGGCGCGTGAGGCCGCGGGCACGCTGCAGTTGCACGGCACGCATTTCTCGATCGCCGACGGGCTATTGCGGGTGCTCGACACCGCGACGGGCCGCTTCGAGGCCACGCCGCTCGAATGGTGATGCCGCGCGCCAGCGTCTGGGGTATCCGGCTGGCGTTTGCAGCGTTGCTGTTGCGCGCATTGCTGCCGGCGGGCTTCATGCCAGCGGCGGCGGCGCACGGTGTCGTGGTGGTAATCTGCACCGGCCATGGCGCTGTAGCTGGTGCGGCTACGCCGGAGGGCACGCCGCCCGCCGACGCAGGCCATGACTGCCCGTTCGCCGGACTGAGCGCGCCGACCGACCTACCGATGACGACGGCGGGGATACCATCCGAGCCGGCGCATAGCAGCGTCCCGCTATCAGCCCGCGTACCAGAGGGCGCTGTACCCGCGCTGGCCGCGCCGCCGCCGTCCGCTACCGGGCCACCGGCCGCGCTCTAGCTGTCTCCACCGCCGGTATTTCAACCCAGCCGACGCTGCTGCCCTGCGCGCGCGTCCCGCCGGAGTGCTTCCCATGATCATCACGCTTCGCGCGGCGCTTTGCGCCGTACTGTTAAATTCCGCTATCGCCGCTGCCGCCTGTTCAAGCTGCGGCTGCACGCTGACTTCCGACTGGATTTCCCAGGGCTTGACCGGTCAGCCCGGCACGCACATCGATCTGCGCTACGACTATATCGCCCAGACCGACCTGCGCACTGGCACCGGGCGGGTCGGTGCGGTCGCGCTGCCCGCCGACCGCGAGATCGAGCGCTTCACGGATAACCACTATGTCACGCTTGGCGTCGACCATAGCTGGAGCCCCGACTGGGGCATCAACGTTCAGCTGCCGCTCAATATCAGGCCGCACCTGACCGTGGCCGAGGGCGATAGTGCGGCGTCGCACTCGCTCACCCAGGGTATCGGCGACGCGCGGATCACGGTTCGCTATCAGGGATTTGGTGGCGGCGGCGTTACCGGCGTGACGCTTGGCCTGAAACTGCCGACCGGCAATTTTCGCACGCGTTTCAACGCCGGGCCGCAGGCAGGTGAATTGCTCGATCGGGGCCTCCAGAACGGCAGCGGCACGACCGACGCGATCATCGGTGCCTACCACTTCGGCGGCGTTGCAGCGCGGCTCGACTATTTCATCCAGGTGCAGGCCGATGTGCCGATCGACGGCCGCGCGCACTTTCGCCCCGGCATCACCGGCACCGCGTCCGCCGGCCTCGACTATACCCGCTGGGCCGCCCTGACACCGCAACTTCAGCTCAATGTGCGCGTTGCCGGGCTCGACCGCGGGGTCGAGTCCGACCGCGACAACAGCGGCGGCGAACTGGTCTATCTCAGCCCCGGCGTCTCGGCCCGGCTGGCGCGGCGGTTGACCGGCTTCGGCTTCGTGCAGCTGCCGCTGTACGAGCGAATTCACGGCTTTCAGCTAACCCCGCGCGCCACGCTATCGCTCGGACTGCGCTACCGGCTCTAAAAGTGCAGCGCCCGCCCATAGGCACCGAGCACGCTTTCGTTCATCATCTCGCTCAGCGTCGGGTGCGCAAAGATCGTGCCGATCAGCTCGGCTTCGGTCGTCTCGAGCTCGCGCGCGATCACATAGCCCTGGATCAACTCGGTGACTTCCGCACCGACCATGTGCGCGCCGAGCAGCTCGCCAGTTTCGGCGTCGAACACCGTCTTGACGAACCCCTCCGCCTCGCCGAGCGCGATCGCCTTGCCGTTGCCGATGAACGGAAATTTGCCGACCCTGAGCTTGCGCCCGCTTGTCGCTGCCTTGGCTTCGGTCATGCCGACGCTCGCCACCTGCGGGCGGCTATAGGTGCAGCCGGGGATGTTCGCGGTCGACAGCGCATGCGGGTTGAGCCCGGCGATCTTCTCGACTGCAACGACCCCCTCATGGCTTGCCTTGTGCGCCAGCCACGGTGCGCCGACGACATCGCCGATCGCCCAGACGCCGGGCACGTTGGTCGCGCCGAAGCGGTCGACAACGATGTGCCCGCGTTCGGTCTGCACACCCAACGCCTCGAGCCCGATCGTCTCGGTATTGGCGACGATGCCAATGGCAACGATGACATGGCTGTAGCGGTTGGTGGCCGCCTTGCCATCGGCGGTGGTGATCGTCGCCGACACGCCGTCCTTGTCGGGTTTGACGTCGGAGACCTTCGCACTGGTCAGCAGCGTCATGCCCTGCTTGGTCAGCGTTTTGAGCATGTGCGCCGAAATGTCGGCATCCTCGACCGGCAGCACGCGGCCGAGCATTTCGACGACGGTAACCTTTGCGCCCATGTCGCTGTAAAAGCTGGCGAACTCGATGCCGATCGCGCCCGAGCCGATCACCAGCAGGTCGGTCGGCATCGCGGGCGGCACCATCGCGTGGCGGTAGGTCCAGATGCGCTGCCCGTCGGCCTTCAGGCCGGGTAGGTCGCGCGCGCGCGCGCCCGTCGCGACGATAACGTTCTTCGCATCGAGCACGCGTTCCTGGTCGCCGGTCCTGACCGTCAGCTGCGCCGCGCCGGTCAGCCGCCCCTCGCCTTCGACGACCGTGACTTTGTGCTTCTTCATCAACCCCTTGACGCCGGCGTTCAATTGCCCCGCCACCTTGCGCGACCGCTCGACGACCTTCGGCAGGTCGAACGACACGCCGGTCGCCGACAGCCCATAAGCGTCGGCGTGCTGCATGTAATGGTAGATTTCGGATGTCCGCAGCAGCGCCTTGGTCGGGATGCACCCCCAGTTTAAACAGATACCGCCGAGCCGCTCGCGCTCGACGATCGCGACCTTCAGGCCGAGCTGCGCCGCGCGGATCGCGGCGACATAGCCGCCGGGACCGGAGCCGAGGATGGCGAGGTCGAAGGGTTCGCTCACGCCAGCATACCCAACGGCGCTTCGACCAATATCTTGAACGCGGCCATAAACTCTGCCCCCACCGCGCCGTCGATGGCGCGGTGATCGAAGCTGCCGGTGGCGCTCATCACGGTAGCGATGCCGAGCGCGCCGTCGACCACATAGGGTCGCGCCTCGCCCGCGCCGACCGCGAGGATCAGGCCCTGCGGCGGGTTGATGACCGCGTCGAACTGCTTGATGCCGAACATGCCGAGGTTGGAGATCGACGCGGTGCCGCCGGTATATTCCTCCGGTTTCAGCTTGCCGTCGCGGGCGCGCGCGGCGAGGTCCTTCATCTCGGTCGCAATCACGCTCAGCCGCTTGTTCGCGGCGTCGGCGATGATCGGCGTGATCAGCCCGCCGGGGATCGCCACCGCCACCGACACGTCGGCGCGGCCGAACTTGTAGAGCGTGTCGCCGGCGAACTGCACGTTCGCGTCGGGCACCTGCGCCAGCGCGAGGCCGAGCGCCTTGATCAGCAGGTCGTTGACCGACAGCTTGACGCCGGACTTTTCGAGGCTGGCGTTCAATTCCCCGCGCAGCTTCAGCAGCGCATCGAGGCGTACATCCACCGTCAGGTAGAAATGCGGCACCGTCGCCTTCGATTCCGCCAGCCGCCGCGCGATGGTCTTGCGCATCGAGCTGAGCTTGACCGCCTCGGCGGGCACGCCTTCGGGCGGCGGGTAGGTCGGTGCGGATTTCGGCGCTGCTTCGGGCATGACGACCTGCCGTGCCGCCGTCGGCGCGGCGGCAGGCGTGGCGTGCGCCGCTCCGGGAGCGGCCGTCGCCCCGTCGAGATCGGCTTTCACGACCCGCCCGTTCGGGCCCGAGCCGCGGATGCTCGCCAGGTCGATCCCCTGCGCCTGCGCAAGGCGACGCGCGAGCGGCGAGGCGTTGATACGGGTGCCGTCAGGCGCGGGCGCATCCCCCTCCCCCACAGCCTCGCGGCCCCGCGCAGCCGCAGTCGCGGGCGGCGCAACCGCCGCTGCCGCAACCGCTTTCGGTGCCGCTGCTGCTGCGGGGGCGGCCGGAGCTGCCGCTTCGGGAGGCTTGGCAACCACCGCCGCCTCCCCCTCCCCGCTCAGCCGCATGATCACCTGCCCGACCGGGACGCCCTCGGTGCCTTCGGGGGTCAGCAATTCGGTGACGGTGCCCTCGTCGATCGATTCGACCTCCATCGTCGCCTTGTCGGTCTCGATCTCGGCGAGCACGTCGCCCGACTTGACGCTGTCGCCGACCTTGACGAGCCATTTGGCAAGCGTGCCGGTCTCCATGGTCGGGGAGAGTGCGGGCATGGTGATGTCGATGGGCATATAGCTACCTGCAAGAATCGCTATTTATTTGCACGGAAATAAATTAACCAAGGCTACAGCTACCGCTGTGTCTCCGCGTTTTTCGTTTGCAAAGCCGCTATTATAATGATCCTTAATCCATGTTGTAACAGCATCAGTCACCATTTCATTGCTAAACCCCTTATTGATGCACAATAGGGGTTTAACCGTATCATGATGCAAAACTTGATACATAGCAGGAGCGTTTTGTAGGCCGGAGACGACCCCGAATATATACATTAAGCACGCGTTCTTACCATCATGATCAGAACTATCGCATAGTGTTCGAAGACTGGCGACGGTAATGCTTGGCGAATCCTCACTAAAGCAAGGCGTCGAGAAGCCGCTCGCTAATAAAAAGGTTCCCAATAGGGTTCGAAGGGCAGTCTTGCTCACCGGTACGTCACCTTCTTCGCCGCCGTCACCACATCCTCGACCTTCACGATCGCCAGCTTCTCCAAATTAGCCGCATACGGCAGCGGCACGTCGACGTTGGTCACGCGCAGCACCGGCGCGTCGAGGTCGTCGAAGCCGTCTTCCATCGCGATCGCGGCGATTTCGCTGGCGATCGAGCAGGTCGGCCAGCCTTCCTCCACCACCACCATGCGGTTGGTCTTCTTGAGGCTCGCCAGCACCGCGCCCCGGTCGAGCGGGCGCAGCGTGCGCAGGTCGAGCACTTCGGCATCGATGCCGGCCTCGGCGAGCTTGGTCGCGGCATCGAGGGCGATGCCGACGCCGATCGAATAGCTGACCAGCGTCACGTCGGTCCCGGCGCGCACGACATGCGCCTTGCCGATCTCGACCACC
This sequence comes from Sphingomonadales bacterium, assembly GCA_038225475.1. Classification (GTDB taxonomy): domain Bacteria; phylum Pseudomonadota; class Alphaproteobacteria; order Sphingomonadales; family Sphingomonadaceae; genus Polymorphobacter_B. The sequence goes on along the minus strand of JBBRRA010000008.1, from coordinate 111,054 downwards.
ACATCGCCGTCGGGCACGTCGAAGCTGTGGCCGTAGAGCAGCTCGTTTTCGAGGAACACCACCGGGTCAGGCGAGCGGATCGCGGCCTTGAGCAGCCCCTTGGCATCCGCCGCGCTGTACGGCGCGATGACGATCAGGCCGGGCACGCTGGCGTACCACGGCGCATAATTCTGGCTGTGCTGCGCCGCGACGCGCGACGCAGCGCCATTGGGGCCGCGGAACACCATCGGGCAGCGCATCTGGCCGCCCGACATGTAATTGGTCTTGGCAGCCGAGTTGATGATGTGGTCGATCGCCTGCATCGCGAAGTTGAACGTCATGAACTCGACGATCGGCTTCAATCCGCCCATCGCCGCACCGGTGCCAAGGCCCGCAAAGCCATATTCGGTGATCGGCGTATCGACGACGCGCTTGGGGCCGAACTCCTCGAGCAAACCCTGCGTGACCTTGTACGCGCCCTGATATTCGGCGACTTCCTCGCCCATCACGAACACCAGCGGGTCGGCGCGCATTTCCTCGGCCATCGCATCGCGCAGCGCCTCGCGGACGGTCTGGCGGTGCGTCGGGCCGGAGATTTCAGGAGCGACGGCGAGGCTGGCGGGCGCGTGACCTTCCTTCGGGACCGTAGCGGGCGGCGCGTCCGCCTGCTTCGGTATCTCAGCCGGTTTCGCGGCCGGGGCAGCGGCGGCCTCGTCCTCGCCGCGGATGGTGGCGATCAGCGTGCCGACCTTGACCCCGTCGGAGCCGCCTGCGACGTGCAGCTTCTCGACCACGCCGCCCTCGTCGGCCTCGAGCTCCATCGTCGCCTTATCGGTTTCGATTTCGGCCAGCACGTCGCCGGGCTTGACCGTGTCGCCTTCCTTCACCAGCCATTTGGCGAGCGTGCCCTCCTCCATGGTGGGCGACATCGCGGGCAGCTTGATCTCGGTCATGCGTGGCTCCCGACGAGGACGTCGGTGTAGAGTTCTTTTGCGTCGGGCTCGGGCGCATTTTCGGCGAAGTCGGCAGCTTCGGCGATGATCGCGCGGACTTCCTTCTCAAGGTCCTTGAGGCTCGCTTCGGTCGCGGCACCCATTTCGATCAACCGCTGCTTGGCATGTTCGATCGGGTCGGACTTTTCACGCACGGCGGCGACTTCCTCGCGGCTGCGGTATTTCGCCGGGTCGGACATCGAATGACCGCGGTACCGGTAAGTCTTCATTTCGAGCAGGATCGGCCCCTTGCCGCTGCGCACCCAGTCGACCGCGACGTTCGCCGCACCGCGCACCTCGCAGACGTCCATACCGTCGACCTGCAGGCCTGGCACGCGGAAGCTCTCGCCGCGGCGGAACAGCTGGTCTTCGGACGAGGAGCGATTGACGCTGGTACCCATCGCATATTGATTGTTCTCGATGACGTAGATCACCGGCAGCTTCCACAGCTCGGCCATGTTGAAGCTTTCGTACACCTGGCCCTGGTTCGACGCGCCGTCGCCGAAATAGGTGACCGCCAGCCCGCCATCGTCCTTGTATTTGTGTGCAAAGCCCAGCCCGGTGCCGAGCGGCACCTGCGCCGCGACAATGCCGTGGCCGCCGTAAAAGCCATGCTCGACCGAGAACATGTGCATCGAGCCGCCCTTGCCCTTGCTGATGCCGGCAGCGCGTCCGGTCAATTCGGCCATGACCACCTTCGGGTCGATTCCGGCGGCGAGCATATGGCCGTGGTCGCGGTAGCCGGTGATTACCGAGTCGGTGGCCTTGAGCGCCGATTGCATCCCGGTGACAACAGCTTCCTGGCCGATGTACAGGTGGCAAAACCCGCCGATCATACCCATGCCGTACAGCTGCCCGGCGCGCTCCTCGAAGCGGCGGATCAGCACCATCTCGCGGTAGAAGGCGAGCAGTTCCTCGCCGCTGGCCGGGTACCGGACCGGTACCGGCGGGCGCTCGCGAATGCGGCTATCGGGATCGGGCGCGCGCACTGCAGCTTTGGCCAAGGGGACGCGCCTTTCGCATGAACAACTCGGCCGCACCTATGCGTCGAGCGGCGCGTCAGTTCAACGAGTTTCGGTCCCCGGCTCCGTCAGCGGTACAATGACTTCGTCCGGGCGCAGCACACCGAGATTGCGGCGGACGAGCTCGTCGGCATAGTCAGGATCGACATGCGCTGGATCGAGCAGCGCCACCTGCCGGGCAAGCGCGAGCTTATCGGCGCGAACGGCGGCGGCGCGTTGTTCGGCAACCGCGCGTTCGACCTTATACCCCTGCCACGCCATCAAACCGGTGTTGCCCGAAACGGCATGGAACGCGAAATAGCCCATGATCAGGATGCACACCGCCGGCAGCGTCGCGCGACGCACCAGCTCGAAAGGCGCAATACGATCGGTCATGTGCGAATCTAACCACACAGGTCAGGACAATTCAAGCATCGAGTGGAATTGCCGCATATTAATACTCGATCGCGGCGGTTGCGATCGTAAAACCTTGCCAACCCTGTACCGGATGGGCAGTGCTGCGACGCGGCGGAGTAAAGCAAACGTGCCAAATGCAGTGACCCGCGCGAGCTGGCAGTTTGCCGTCGGCGCTGGCCTCATCGCGATCTTGCTGCTGTGGCCCGCATGGCTCAACGGCCAGCCCATCCTGTTCCCCGACAGCATCGGTTATGAGCGCGCGGGCGCGGTGTCGCTGCATGCGGCGGGAATCGTTGCCGATAAGCGCGCCGCCGCTGCCGATGCTGCACCCGCTGCCGCTGCCGCGCCGGGTGCCGAACATGGCCGCAACGGCATCACCACCGCGCGGTCGCCATTTTACGGCGTGCCGATCGCGATGTTGATCGCGCTGGGCGGGACCTGGCTTGCGGTCGCCGCACAGGCGCTGATTGTCGCCGTCGCGTTGCTGCTCGCGCTCCACCGGCTGGGCGTACAGTGGGCGGCTGCGCTGGCGACGCTGGCGGCGCTGGCGGCGGTAAGCGGGCTCGCAGTGTTCAGCGTGGCGTTGATGCCCGACGTGTTTCTCGGCTTGATGATCCTCGGGTTTGCGCTCGTGCTTGCGACCCCCGGGCTGCCGCGGCGCGAGTTGTGGCTGTGGCTGGTGCTGATTACCGGCGCGATGCTTTTCCACCGCGCCTTTCTTGCCGTCGGCATGTTGATGACGGTTGCCGCGCTGCTGCTCGAAAGCCGCTTCGGTTTCCGCCGGGTATCGCTGATCGTGCTCGCCGGCTGCTGTCTGATCGGCGCGGCGGGGCACTTCGTCGTCGAGGTGGCGGTGAAGCTTTATTCCGGCAAGGAATCGGTCGGCGTACCCTTCCTGCTGGCGCGCTACGGCGAGAGCCCGGTGCTGATCGATTATCTCGCCGAAAACTGTGATCCGCCGCGGTTTGCCTTGTGCCGGTATCGCGCGCGCCTGCCGCTTGCGCCCGACGAATTCCTGTGGGGTGCGCATAATATTTATTCGAGCGCCCCCGAACTCGACCGCCGCGCCATCGCGGCTGAACAGAATGAGGTGCTGCACGGCGCATTTGCCGCGCGCCCGGTCGCAGCGACGCTCGAGGCGATGCGCGGGTCGGCGCAGCAGTTCTTCACCGTCGGCATGGATGATTTTGCGATCGGCATTCCGGCGAGCACCGCGATCGACGCACTGATGACGCCGTCGATGCGCGATTATCCCGCCAGCCGCATCGCGATGCACAGCTTTCCGTTCGGTCCGATGGCGCGGCTGGCGCTCGCAGCGTATCTCGCCGGGTTTGCCGGGCTGATCGTGGCGCTGTGGCGCAGCGTGCCCGCGCGGCCGTCGAAAGCCGCTCCCGATGTCGTCGCGGTCGCGGCGCTGGTGATTACCGGCGTGGCGCTCAACGCGATCGTCTCGGGAACGCTGTCGGGCGTTTTCGACCGGTATCAGGGCCGGATCGCGTGGCTTGTTCCGTTTGTTGCGGTGGTCGCGCTGGCGGCCCGACGCCAGCGCGTGACGGTCTCCGCCTAGCCGCGCAGGATCGCCCGCCCGGCATAGCGCGCGGTGTCGCCAAGCTCCTCCTCGATACGGATCAGCTGGTTGTACTTTGCCAGCCGGTCCGACCGCGCAAGGCTGCCGGTCTTGATCTGTCCGCAGTTGGTTGCCACCGCAAGATCGGCGATCGTCGTATCCTCGGTTTCACCCGAACGGTGCGACATCACGCAGGTGTACCGCGCCCGGTGCGCCATCTCGACCGCCTGCAGCGTTTCGGTCAGCGTGCCGATCTGATTGACCTTGACCAGCAGCGAATTGGCCAGCCCGCGCTTGATGCCGTCGCGCAGCCGCTCCGAATTGGTCACGAACAGGTCGTCGCCGACCAGCTGATGCGTCGCGCCGAGCTTGTCGGTAATCGCCTTCCAGCCCTCGAAATCATCCTCTGCCATGCCGTCCTCGATCGACAGGATCGGATAGCGCGCGCACAGGTCGGCATAATAATCGACCATCTCGTGCGGGGTCAGCGACTTGCCTTCGCTTGTCAATTCATAGCGGCCGTGCTTGAAAAACTCGCTCGCCGCCGGATCGAGCGCCAGCATCACATCGTCACCGGGGTGAAAGCCCGCCTTCTCGACCGAGCGCATGATGAAATCGAGCGCCGCAGTGGTGCCCGCAAGGTTCGGCGCAAAACCGCCCTCGTCGCCGACCGCGGTCGAATGCCCCGCCGCCGCCAGCTCGGACTTGAGTGTATGGAAAATCTCCGACCCCCAGCGCACCGCCTCGGCGAGCGTTTCGGCCCCGACCGGCATCACCATGAATTCCTGGAAATCGATCGGATTGTCGGCATGCGCGCCGCCGTTGATGATGTTCATCATCGGTACCGGCAGCACATGCGCCGAAACGCCGCCGATGTAGCGGTGCAGCGGCAGCCCGCGGCTTTCGGCGGCAGCCTTTGCCGCAGCCAGGCTGACACCAAGGATCGCATTGGCACCGCAGCGCCGCTTGTTCGGTGTGCCGTCGAGCGCGATCATCGCGGCATCGATATCGCCCTGCTCCTCCGCATCGATGCCGAGCAGCGCGTCGGCGATGTCGCCGTTGACCGCCGCGCACGCCTTGAGCACGCCCTTCCCCTGGTAGCGGCCGGGATCGCCGTCGCGAAGTTCGACGGCCTCATGTGCGCCGGTGGACGCGCCCGACGGGACCGCAGCGCGTCCGACGCTGCCATCGTCGAGCAGCACTTCGACTTCGACCGTCGGCCAGCCGCGGCTGTCGAGGATCTGGCGGGCGTGGATGTCGACGATGGCGGTCATGGGCGCGGCTCCATTTGAACGATGCCCGGCTTCTAGCTATCGATGGGCGAAACAACAACGCAGCGTTGTCTTTACGACACCATAACGAACCGCTTAGTTGTAGCACGGAACCTGCCGACGGCTGTCACGTTCAGCCCGCGCGACCGATTGCAGTGGAAGGACATGATTATGGACGACGGCATCCCCACCTCGACCCTGACCTCGGCGGGCATGCCGCATCTGCATGGGCAACCCGACGCGCTCGATGCGGAACCGACAACGGCGCCGCGGTCGGCGCCGCTGCGCAACCCGGTCCACAGCATCGTCGACGAGGGCAAGGCACAATTGACGTCGGCAATCGACGGCCTCGTCAACGCCGCGCACGACATCGCCGAGCGGCTGCACGACGGCGGGGCCGCGCCGGTAGCCGATTATGTCCGCAAGGCCGCCGAAACGGTCGCGGTGTGGTCACGCTCTGTCGACGACAAGTCGCTCGACGAAATCGCCGACGACACGCGCGCCTTTGTTCGCGGCAATCCGATGCTTTCGGTGGCCATCGCGGTCACCGGTGGCTTCGTGCTGTCGCGCTATCTGCGCGCGACCGCACCCGCCGCAACGCGCCGTTGACCCACAAGGACCTGCAACCATGGCCAGCCTGACTCGCCCCCCTGCACCTGCCGGGCCGTCGCTGGCGGAGCTGTTTCGCAACCTTGTCACCGACGCCGGGCACCTGTTCCGCACCGAGCTTCGCCTCGCGCGCAGCGAGGTGGTCAGCAGCCTGCACGGTGCGATGCGCGGGGCAATCGCCGTCGGCATCGGCATGGTCCTGATGCTCGGCGCGATCTTCACAATGCTGGGCGCAATTGTCGGTTGGTTGACGCCGGTGCTTGGTGCAGGTTGGGCTGCGGCAGCCGTCGCGCTCGGCGCTGCGATCGTGGCGATCGCGTTGATGGCACTGGGCGCGCGCCAGCTGTCACCGTCACGCGCCGCCGACCGGGTGGCGGACGGCCTGGATACACTGCGAGGGGAATGACGCATGGTCGACGATGTCGCCCGGTTCGAAAAAGAAGCGCTGGAAACGCGCGAACGCATCGCTGCGACGGTCGAAGACCTGCAGCAACGCCTGTCGCCGCGCGCGCTGTTCGAAACCGCAATCGCCGGGGTCGAAGCGCAGGGTGCCGATGCATTTGCATCGATCGGCAAGGTCGTGCGCAACAATCCTGCAAGCATCGCCGGGATCGGGGTTGCGCTCGGCGCGGCGCTGCTCGGGCGGTCGTACATCGGTCGCGCGAAAATCGACTTGGGCGATAAATTTGCCGCGTATCCGGATTATGACGACGGTTACGGCGCGAATTCGGTCGATGACCGCTGGCATGCCGACCATGCAGTGCGCGCCGAGCCCAGCGACGGGCGGATCGAGCGGCATGCGCGCACCAGTCCGCTGCTGACAATGATGGTGGCTGTGGCAGCCGGAGCGATTATCGGCTCGCTGCTGCCGATCACCGAGTTCGAACGTGAGTTGGCCGAACCTTATTCGGACTGACCGTCGGCACATGTCGCGTTCATCGGTGCTGCGCTAGATGCACCGCTTCCCCAGTCTGGAGATTTCGATGCGTTCGAGTTCGGCTTTCCTGTTGCTGCTGCTGACGCTGCCCGCGTTTCCCGTCACTGCGCAGACGCTCGCGGTCGCAAGTCCGGCAACCCCTGCCGACGCCAAAGCCGCCGGCATGTTCATCGATGACCTCGCGGCGCGCGCGTTTGCGGTGTTGCGCGAAACCGGATCGCGACCGGCAGTCCGCGCCAAGTTCCGCACCATGCTGCGCGACAATTTCGCCGTCGAGGAGGCCGGCAATCGGCTGATCCGCCGCTACCGCAATCAGATCATGCCTGCGCAGCTCGCCGCCTATCAGGAGGTGCTGCCGGTCTATATCGTCAACCTGTACGCCGATCGCCTGTACGATTATGCCAATGCAACGGTCAAAATCGTCCGCACGGTGCCGCACGGCTCGACCAATGTCGTCGATGTTTATTCGCGCATCGAGACGCCCGGTCGCCAGCCATTCGATGTGATTTGGGCAATCCAGAAGACCGGCCCGAAATTCCTGATCAGCAACGTCACCGTGTCGGGCGTCAACCTCGCCTTGACGCAGGAAGCCGACTTCTCATCCTATATCGCAAAGAATGGCTTTGATGCGCTGGTAAACTTCATGAAAACCGCCAACGCCCGCCCGGCGAGCTGAATTTTTCGCGCCGAAACGGCGACTTGGACTAGCCGTGCGCGCGGTGTCAGGCTAAGCCGCGCGCATGTCGACATTGCTTCACCTGGTGTTCGGCGGGCGCGTCAGCGATCCGCGTGGTCTTGATTTCGAGGATGTCGGCGGTCTCGACATCGTCGGTATTTTCCCAAGCTATGCCGAGGCCGAAGCCGCGTGGCGCGCCAGCGCGCAGCGGACCGTCGACGATGCACAAATGAAATATGTCGTTGTCCACCTGCATCGGCTGCTCGAGCCGCACGCCTAGATCAGGTCGCGACCGCGCTGGTTGAACGGCTGGGCGAACAACAGTCCGGTAATGAAACCGCCGATGTGGGCCCAAATTGCGATGCCCTGCCCGCCGGTGTTGAATGCCAGCGCCGTCAACAGCTGCAACCCGATCCATGTCGCGGCATACCAGCTTGCGGTCAGCGCCTCGGACGACAATCGGACGCCGAGCACGGTGCGCGCATCGACGCGGCTGCGGGCGAACAGCACCGCATAGGCACCGAACACGCCGGCAATCGCCCCGCTCGCGCCCACGACAGGCGCCAGCGACATCGGCGCCGTCAGATATTGCAGCACTCCGCCCGCGATCCCCGATACCAGATACAGCGCCGCGAACCGCCAGCGGCCCAGCACCCATTCGCAATATTTGCCGACCCAGGCGAGAAAGACGAGGTTGAGCGCAAGGTGCAGCCAGCTGGCGTGCAGGAACATCGAGCTGAGCAGTGTCAGCGGCGCCGGCAAGCTGCCGGGCACGCCGATCACTGCGCCGCTCAGTCGCGCCGGGATCAGCCCCGCCTGCATGATCACCTGCTCGGCAAACGCAGAACCGCCGATCATCGCGATGCCCTGCAACGCCACGCAAACGATCAGGACCGCACGCGTCACCGGCGCGCCGGGCGGGCGAAACGGCTTCACGCCGGGCTCCTCACCGCGCCGCTCGGTTCAAATGAACTCGACCTTGGTGATGGTATAATATTTGTCGCCCGACGGAGTCGCGACCTCGACCTCCTCGCCCAGACGGCGGCCGATCAGCGCGCGACCGAGCGGCGACGAATAGGAGATCCGACCGCGCTTGGCATCCGCCTCTGTCTGCCCAACGATCTGATAGGTGACCGGCTTGTCGTCCTCATCCATCAGCGCGACGGTCGCGCCAAAGACGACCTTGTCCCCCGACAGCGTCGTCGGATCGATGACGATTGCGCGCGCGAGCTTGTCTTCCAAATCGACGACCTGCGCCTCGATCTGGCCCTGGCGTTCCTTGGCGGCATGATATTCGGCATTTTCGGAAAGGTCGCCGTGCGCGCGGGCTTCCTCGATGTCCTGGACGTTCTGCGGACGCTCTTTTTCCTTCAGATCACGCAGGGTGACCATCAGCAGTGCGTGCCCTTCGGCAAGCATCGGAAACTTATCGACCGTCGCCATCGTCTAAAACCTTTCGTCCGCCCTCTTCGACGCTTCTCCGCCGGTGGTTGAACCCACCGCTGTCGGTTGCGTCCTTGTCCGGGGAGCTCAGTCGAGCGCTGAATAGTAGGATTGCAACGACCGCACTTCAAGCGGTCGCTGCTTCAACGCTGCAATCGCCTGAACGGCAGCAACGCTGGCTGCGGCGGTAGTGAAATAGGGCACCTTCCCATACAGCGCCGAGGCGCGGATCGATTGGCTGTCCTTCAACGACTGCACACCCTCGGTGGTATTGACGATAAACGCGACGTCGCCGTCCTTGATCCGGTCGACGATATGCGGCCGCCCCTGCGCGACCTTGTTGACCGGCGTCACCGCAATCGCCTCGTCCTGCAGGAACCGCGCCGTGCCTTCGGTGGCGATCAGGCCGAACCCCATTGCCACCAGCTCGCGCGCCGCTTCAAGGATGACGGGCTTGTCGCTGTCCTTGACCGACAGGAACACCGTCCCCGCCATCGGCAGCACCGTGCCGACTCCCAACTGTGCCTTGGCGAACGCCATCGCAAAGTCGGTATCGATTCCCATGACTTCGCCGGTCGACTTCATCTCAGGTCCGAGCACCGGGTCGGTTCCGGGGAAGCGTGCGAACGGAAATGCCGCCTCCTTGACGGCGATGTGCGTCCACGGCCGGTGCACGAGATTGAAGCTTGCGAGGCTTTCGCCCGCCATGATGCGCGCCGCGATCTTGGCAACCGGGATGCCCGTCGCCTTGGCGACGAACGGCACCGTCCGCGATGCCCGCGGATTGACCTCGATCAGATAGACCAGCCCGTCCTTGACCGCGAACTGGACATTCATCAACCCGCGCACGTCGAGCGCCCGCGCCAGCGCCTCGGTCTGGCGTTCGATCTCGGCGATGATCGCCGCGCTGAGCGAATAAGGCGGTAGCGAGCAGGCGCTGTCGCCCGAATGCACGCCCGCCTCCTCGATATGCTGGAGCACGCCGGCAACGAACACGGTGTCGCCGTCGGCCAGCGCATCGACATCGACTTCGATCGCATCGCGCAAATAGCGATCGATCAGAACCGGTGATCCGTCAGAGACTTGCACGGCTTCGCGAATGTAAACATCGAGCTGCGCGGTGGTCTCGACGACCTCCATCGCACGGCCGCCCAGCACATAGGACGGGCGCATCAGCACCGGATAACCGATGCGTTCGGCGACTGCCACCGCTTCGTCGCGGGTCCGGGCGATGCCGTTTTCGGGCTGCAACAGCCCGAGCCGCTCGATCAATGCCGCGAACCGCTCGCGGTCCTCGGCAAGATCGATATTGTCGGGCGAGGTGCCAAGGATCGGGATGCCGGCATCCTTGAGCCGCTGCGCCAGCTTGAGCGGCGTCTGCCCGCCAAGCTGGACGATGACCCCCATCAGCGTGCCCTTCGCTTGCTCGACAGCTAAGACTTCAAGCACATCTTCGCCGGTAAGCGGTTCGAAATACAGCCGGTCGGAGGTATCATAGTCGGTCGATACCGTTTCGGGGTTGCAGTTGATCATAATCGTTTCGAAGCCGGCATCGCCGAGCGCAAAGCACGCGTGGCAGCAGCAATAGTCGAATTCGATGCCCTGCCCGATCCGGTTCGGGCCGCCGCCCAGAATGACGATCTTCTGACGCGCGGTCGGCTGGCTCTCGCATTCGGGCGTGCCAAAGCTCGGCGCTTCATAGGTCGAGTACATATAGGGGGTTTTCGCGGCGAATTCGGCGGCGCAGGTGTCGATCCGCTTGAATACCGGGCGGACCCCGAGCGCGTGGCGCGCCGCAGTCACCGCAGATTCGGTCTGCCCGGTTAGTATTGCGAGCCGCGCATCCGAAAAGCCCATCGCCTTGAGCGCGCGCAAGCCTGCCGCATCTTTAGGAAGACTTAAGAAACGTATTTGCGTTTCGGTCGCAATGATCTCGGCGATCTGCCTGAGAAACCACGGTTCATAGAAGGTAACGGCATGGATGCGCTCGACCGAAAAACCTTGCCGCAACGCCTGCGCTGCCACCAGCAGCCGGTCGGGTGTGGCAAGTGACAGCGCCGCCTCGATCTCGTCGTCGCTCGCGCCGATCAGCGCCTCGACCTCGTCGAACCCGGTCAGCCCGGTTTCGAGGCCGCGCAGCGCCTTTTGCACGCTCTCCTGAAAGCTGCGGCCAATCGCCATGACTTCGCCGACCGACTTCATCGCCGTCGATAACAGATTGGAAGCGCCCTTGAATTTCTCGAAAGCGAAGCGCGGAATTTTGGTGACGACATAGTCGATCGTCGGTTCGAACGACGCGGGTGTTGCGCCGGTGATGTCGTTCTGGATCTCGTCGAGCGTGTAGCCGACCGCGAGCAGTGCGGCGACCTTGGCGATCGGGAAGCCGGTGGCCTTCGATGCCAGCGCCGAAGAACGGCTGACGCGCGGGTTCATCTCGATGACGACCAGCCGGCCGTCCTTCGGGTTGACTGCGAACTGGACGTTCGAACCGCCTGTTTCGACACCGATTTCACGCAGGCAAGCGATGCTTGCGTTGCGCATGATCTGATATTCCTTGTCGGTCAGCGTCAGCGTCGGCGCGACGGTGATCGAGTCGCCGGTGTGGACGCCCATCGGGTCGATATTCTCGATCGAGCAGATGATGATGGCGTTGTCGGCGCGGTCGCGCACCACCTCCATCTCATATTCCTTCCAGCCGAGCACCGACTCCTCGACCAGCACTTCGGTGGTCGGCGAGGCGTCGAGGCCGCCGGTGACGATATCGATGAACTCCTGCCGGTTATACGCGATGCCGCCACCGGTGCCGCCCATTGTGAACGACGGCCGGATGATCGACGGCAGACCAACATGCTCAAGCCCTTCGAGCGCCTCCTTGACAGTGTGCGCGATCCGGCTGCGCGGGCTTTCGAGGCCGATCTTGCTCATCGCGTCGCGGAATTTCAGCCGGTCCTCGGCCTTGTCGATCGCGACCGCATCGGCGCCGATCAGCTCGACGCCGTATTTTTCCAGCGTGCCGTCGCGGGCGAGTGCCAGCGCGGTGTTGAGCGCAGTCTGCCCGCCCATCGTCGGCAGCACCGCGTCGGGGCGCTCCTTAGCGATGATCTTGGCGACGACCTCGGGTGTGATCGGCTCGACATAGGTGGCGTCCGCCATGTCGGGATCGGTCATGATCGTCGCGGGGTTCGAATTGACGAGGATGATCCGGTAGCCCTCGGCGCGCAGTGCCTTGCACGCCTGCGTGCCCGAATAATCGAACTCGCACGCCTGCCCGATGATGATGGGCCCAGCGCCGATGATGAGGATGGAGGAGAGGTCAGTGCGTTTGGGCATTATCGTCCGGGTCCTAGTGTCGCAAAGCCAGCCGTCAAATCGCCAAATTTCTTGCGGTTGACATCGTCAATAAATGCTTGCTCGCTTTCACTCGGCTTTGCTTTTGCAACAACGATAAATAGAGCAAAAGTTGAGGTACCCAATTTCGCCCAACTTGTCACAGCGCCCTGTGTGTCAGCATTTTTTTTGACCGCGATCATTGCCTGTTCGTCGCCGTACACCACGATCGCATATACAATTCGAGCCGGCGCAACGATCGCAGCCGGACTAACGATTGGTATCACCTCAACCCCGCAACAAACCGCTCGAACAGATAATGACTATCCTGCGGCCCCGGACTTGCTTCCGGGTGATATTGCACCGAGAACGCGCGCTCGTCGGTCAGCTCCAGTCCCGCCAGCGAACCGTCGAACAGCGACAGGTGCGTCGCCCGTGCATTCTCGGGTAATGTCTCAGCATCGACCGCGAAGCCGTGGTTCATGCTGGTGATCTCAACCCGGCCGTCGCTCAACCGCTGCACCGGGTGGTTTGCGCCGCGGTGGCCCTGGTGCATTTTGTAGGTCTTCGCGCCCACTGCCAGCCCGAGGAGCTGGTGGCCGAGGCAGATGCCGAACAGCGGCACGCCGGCGTTGAGCACCGCCTGGATCGTCGGCACGGCATAGACGCCGGTCGCCGCCGGGTCGCCGGGTCCGTTCGACAGGAAAATGCCGTCGGGCGCGTGCGCCATGATCTCGTCGAAGCTCGCGGTCGCGGGCACCACCGTGAGGCGCGCGCCGGCCGCCACCAGATTGCGCAGGATGTTGCGCTTGATGCCATAGTCCACCGCGACGACGTGCGGGCCGTTCGGGTTGGCGGCGTGCCGGGCGTAGCCCTGCCCCAGGCTCCACAGCCCGTCGTCCCAACCATAGCTTTGCCGCGCCGACACTTCACGCGCGAGGTCCATGCCCTCCAGCCCCGGCCAGTTGCGGGCCATCGCCTGCAGCGCCGGGATATCGAACACGCCGTCGGCGGCATGCGCGATCACCGCGTTCGGCGCGCCCGCCTCGCGGATGCGGCGGGTCAGCGCGCGGGTGTCGACGCCGCTTAAGCCCACGCGGCCCCAGCTTTTGAGCCAGTCGTCGAAGCTGCGTTCGGCGCGGAAGTTTGCCGCCGCGCTGATGTCGGCGGCGATGATGCAGCCGAGCGCATAGGGATTGGTCGCCTCGACATCCTCGGTATTCGCGCCGGTGTTGCCGATGTGCGGGAAGGTGAAGGTGATGATCTGCCCGGCATAGCTCGGGTCGGTCATCGCCTCCTGATAACCGGTCATCGCGGTGTTGAAGCAAACCTCGCCGACGGCCGCGCCTTCGGCGCCGCAGCCCCTGCCCCATACCGTCGTACCGTCGGCGAATAGCAGAACGCCGGTCGCGCCGTTGGGTTGGACGTGCGCGGGGGCGTCGGCCACTCGTGGCTCCTTTTTCGGCGGCTAAGCGGGCAAACGCATGGCGGACTAGGGGGCGGACCGGGCGGCGTCAATCTATTCTTTATCCGCCGCACCGGCTATCCTTGGTGTTTGGACAAACGAACAGGACCGACATGATCCGCGACGACATCAAGGCTGCCACGATAACCGCGATGAAGGCCAAGGAGAGCGCCCGGCTCGGCGCGCTGCGGCTGATTTCGGCAGCGATCAAGAACAAGGACATCGAACTGCGCGTCGGCACCGCCCCCACCGACGATGACGCGATGATCGGCGACGTGTTGACCAAGATGGCCAAGCAGCGGCGCGAATCGATCGACATGTACGTCACCGGCAACCGCCCCGAACTCGCCGATGCCGAGCGCTTCGAACTGGCGGTGATCGAAGGCTTCATGCCGCAGCGCATGGCTGCCGACGAAGCACAGGCGGTCGTGCGCGGGCTGGTCGCCGAACTGGGCGCGGTGGGGCCAAAGGACATGGGGCGGGTGATGGCGGCGCTCAAGGAACGCTTTGCCGGGCAGATCGACATGAGCGGCGCGAGCGCGATGGTGAAGGCGGCATTGGCGGGGTGATCCTGATGGGCTGGTGGACGCGCTATCTCGCGTGGCGGCAGCGCAATGTCTGGCGGCTCGTGTCCGATGGGGACGGCTTTGTCGTCAACAATCGCGGCCAGAGCGTGCGCTCCGAATGGCGCGACATCGTGCGCGTGACGGCGTTCAAGCGCGATCTGTTCAGCGTCGATCTGGTGTGTCTGATGCTCGAAAGCGCGGCGGGCATGCTCGAGGTCAACGAGCAGATGGACGGCTATGCCGCGTTCGAGGCGCAGCTCGAACAGGCGCTCGGCATCGGCGCAGCGTGGAAACTCGCGGTGTTGTTTCCGGCGTTCGAGACCAATGCCGCGGTGATCTATCCGCACGGCGCGACCGCATGAGCATCCCCGCGCCCTTCCTCGACGAAATCCGCGCGCGCGTGTCGCTCGCCACCGTGGTCGGCCGCCGGGTCAAGCTGACGCGGGCGGGGCGCGAAATGAAGGGCTGTTGCCCGTTCCACAATGAAAAGACCCCGAGTTTCTACGTCAACGAGGACAAGGCGTTTTATCACTGCTTCGGCTGCGGCGTGCACGGCGACGTCATTCGCTTCGTCGTCGAGCAGGAGGGGTTGAGCTTTCGCGATGCGGTCGCTTCGCTGGCGCTCGAGGCCGGGCTCGAGATGCCGGTCGAATCCGCCGCCAGCCGCGAGCGCGAGGTGGCGCAGGCCGGGCTACATGATGTGACCGCAGCCGCAGCGGCGTGGTTCACCGAACAGCTTTCGACCAGTGGCGGGGCTGCGGCGCGCGACTATCTCGTCAAGCGCGGCATTGCACCGGCGACGGCAACCGCGTTCGGCATCGGCTTTGCCCCCGATACGCGGTCGCGGCTGCGCACCGCGCTGACATCGCTCGGTACCGAAAAGCTGGTCGAAACCGGGCTGCTGATCGCGCCTGATGCCGACGCTGCGACGGGTAAATCGGCCGAGCCATATGACCGGTTTCGCGGGCGGCTGATGTTTCCGATCCGCGATCCGCGCGGGCGGGTGATCGGTTTCGGCGGGCGTATCCTTGGCGACGGGCAGCCCAAATATCTGAACTCACCCGACACGCCGTTATTCGACAAGGGGCGGACGCTGTATAATCTCGACCGTGCCGGACCGGTCGCGCGCAAGTCGGGGCGCTGCCTCGTCGTCGAAGGCTATATGGACGTCATCGCGCTGGCGCAGGCGGGCATCGACGAGGCGGTCGCCCCGCTCGGCACCGCGCTGACCGAAATGCAGCTGCAATTGCTGTGGCGGGTGGTTCCCGAGCCGATCCTGTGCTTCGACGGCGATGCGGCGGGGCAGCGCGCGGGCCTGCGCGCTGCACTACGCGCGCTGCCGCTGCTCGAACCCGGGCGCAGCCTGCGCTTTGCGACGCTGCCCGAGGGCAAGGATCCCGACGACCTCGTGCGCGGCGGCGGGGCAGCGGCGATCGAGGCGCTGTGCGCGACGGCCGAGCCGCTGGTCGACCGGCTGTGGAAGTCCGAAACAATCGGGGTCGATGTGACCACTCCCGAGCGCCGCGCCGCGTTGCTGGTGGCGCTCGAAGGCCATGCAGCGAGCATTGCGCATCCCGAGTTGCAGCGGCTGTACCGGACCGAACTGCGCGACCGCTTCTTCGCGTCGATCGCCCGCGCCCCGCGGATGCCCGCTGCGCGCTTCGGCCGGGCACCGGTCAGCCCGGGTGTCCTGCGCGTCGCCACCAAACCCGATATGGGCGCGGCGATGGTGCGGCAGGTGCTGGTCGCGGTGTTGCTGCGCCCGGCGCTAATCGAGCCGGTGTTCGAGCGGCTGGCAGCACTGCCGGTTCCCGATATGCAGGCGGCACGGCTGCTGTCGGTAACGCTCGATACAGCGGTGATCGCGCCCAATCTCGACGCTGCCGAGCTGCGGTCGGCGTTGGCGGCGGACGGCCTCGACGCGGCGGTCGAGGCGATCCTGCAGGCGCATCGGCCGGGATTGGGCAACCTTGCGTTTACGCGGCCCGATTGCAATATCGACGAAGCGGTCGAGCTGCTGGCGCGTTTTCTCGACGCATTGCTGGCTTCGAAACGCGTGGGGGATGAATTTTACGCGGTTACATCCTATTTCCGGGGAAGCATGACCGAATCGGGCTTTGAGGCACACCGGCGCAACCTCGCCGCACGCGCTGCATTGGCCGATAAGGATCGGGTGATTGGCATTGAAGCGGATAGCGAGTAAGCGGCATGACCCGTTTATGACGGCCGCCCGCGTGAACTAGAATCGGACGATCTCGAATGGCAAAAGCGACTGCGGCTGCGGCTGACACGGATACCAAGGCGGAAGGCGACGGCGCCCCGCTGCTCGACCTCAACGAAGCCTCGATCAAGAAGCTGATCGCGCGCGCCAAAAAGCGCGGCTACATCACCTATGACGAACTGAACGACGCGCTGCCGCAGGACCAGATGTCGTCCGAGCAGATCGAGGATGTCATGTCCTCGCTGTCCGAAATGGGCGTCAACCTGATCGAGAACGACGAGCCTGCCGAAGACGGCGCTGAGCCGGCGCGCGCCGCCGACGACGATGACGACGAGCCCGAGGCCGATGCCGACCCCGCGGTCGCCGCTCCCGTCGCGGTCAAGGCCGCGCCGCTTGACCGGACCGACGATCCGGTCCGCATGTACCTGCGCGAAATGGGCGCGGTCGAATTGCTCAGCCGCGAAGGCGAAATCGCCATCGCCAAGCGGATCGAGGCCGGGCGCAATACGATGATCGCGGGCCTGTGCGAAAGCCCGATGACGTTCACCGCGATGATCGACTGGTCGAACGCGCTCAACGAAGGCCGCATGCAACTGCGCGAGATCCTCGATCTCGATGCGATGCTGACCAAGGATCCGGCCGACGGCGGGGCTGAGGAAGGCGCGTCCGATCTGCCGACCGTAGCCTATAAGGAAGACGCTGAGCCCGTCGATGCGCCCGAAGCCCCCGACGAGGAGGACAGCTTCACCGAACGCCGCCTGCGCCCCGACGGCCAGCCCGCGATCGCCGACGACGACGACGAAGATAACACGCTGTCGCTTGCGGCGATGGAGGAACTGCTCAAGCCGGCCGCGCTCGAGAAATTTGCTGAAATCACAGCGACCTACAAGAAGTTCCAGAAGTTGCAGGAGAGCCGCCTCGGCGCGTTCCGTGCCAATGCCGCATTCGGTGCAACCGACGAGCGCAAGTATCAGAAACTGCGCGAGGAACTGACCGCCGGCGTGCAGAGCATTCACTTCAACAACGGCAAGATCGAATATCTGGTCGATCAGCTGTATGGCTATAACCGCCGCCTCGTTGGGCTTGGCGGCGCGATGATGCGGTTGGCCGAACGCCACAAAATCAACCGCAAGGTCTTCCTCGACGAATATATGGGCCATGAGCTCGACGAGGGCTGGCTGACGCGCGTCGGTGGCATCGACAAGAAGTTCGCCGCCTTTGCCGCATCCGACGCTGCGGCGGTCGAAAACGTCCGCACCGAAGTCGCCGAGATCAGCCACGCCACCGGCGTCGACCTCGGCGAGTTCCGGCGCATTACGAACATGGTCCAGAAGGGCGAGCGCGAGGCACGCATCGCCAAGAAGGAAATGGTCGAGGCGAACCTGCGGCTGGTAATCTCGATCGCAAAAAAATACACGAACCGCGGGCTGCAGTTCCTTGATCTTATTCAGGAAGGCAACATCGGCCTGATGAAGGCGGTCGACAAGTTCGAATACCGCCGCGGCTACAAGTTCAGCACCTATGCGACATGGTGGATCCGGCAGGCAATCACGCGCTCGATTGCCGACCAGGCCCGCACGATCCGCATCCCGGTCCACATGATCGAGACGATCAACAAGCTGGTCCGCACCAGCCGTCAGATCCTGCATGAGATCGGCCGCGAACCGACACCCGAGGAGCTTGCCGAACGGCTGTCGATGCCGCTCGAGAAGGTCCGCAAGGTGATGAAGATCGCCAAGGAACCGATCAGCCTCGAAACCCCGATCGGCGACGAGGAAGACAGCCACCTCGGCGACTTCATCGAGGACAAGAACGCCGTCATCCCGGTCGACGCAGCGATCCACGCGAACCTCAAGGAGACGGTGACGCGCGTGCTGGCGTCGCTGACCCCGCGCGAAGAGCGCGTGCTCCGCATGCGGTTCGGCATCGGCATGAACACCGACCACACGCTCGAGGAAGTCGGTCAGCAGTTCAGCGTCACGCGCGAACGCATCCGCCAGATCGAAGCGAAGGCGCTGCGCAAGCTCAAGCACCCGAGCCGGTCGCGCAAGATGCGGAGTTTCCTCGACGTTTAATCGTGCCGGGGCCATTGCAGAGCGTGTATTGGTTCGCTAAGACAGCGGTTATGAAAAACCTCGCCCTGCTGATCCTCGCTCCGCTCGCGCTTGCGGCCGCCCCGGCATCCGATACGGGGCGCGACCGGCTGCTTGCCGACGCGGCGCTGCTGGGGCCGGCGACATTGGCGTTCGACCGCACCATTGTCGCGTCGCAGTCGGGCGGCGGCGAGAAGGCATCCGAAACCCGGATCGACCGCTGGAACGGCAAGGCGTGGACCTTGCTTAGCGTCAACGGCAAGCCGCCCTCGCCCGATGATCTCGCGCGCGAACGCAAGGCCGCCGATACCCCCGTCCCCGGCTATTACCGGCTCGCCAAGCTGTTCGCCACCGCCACGACGACGACCGATGCCACCGGCAGGACGGTGCTCCACACCGCAGCCCTGCCCCCCGGTTCGGTCAGCGCCAACGGCAAGGACATCACCGAGCACTTCACCGCCGATGCGGTCGTCGCTCCCGGCCCGCACCCGTTCATCACTCAGGTTCGCCTCGTGGCGCGCGAACCGTTCCGGATGATGCTGGTCGCCAAGGTCGACAGCTTCGTCACGGTGAACGACTACCGCCTCGGCGCGCGCGGCACCCCCGAACTGGTACGCCAGACGACCGATATCGACGGCAATATGCTCGGCAAATCGGGACTTCAGCATAACGAAACCAGCTTCGCGCATCATTAGCGCCGGTTGCCACGCCGCGCGCCGCGCTTTAGCGTTGCCGTGAACGTCAACCCACCGGCAAGGCACCCCTCCCCATGCGTTTCGAAGGCACCAGCGCGTATGTCGCCACCGATGACCTGAAGGTCGCGGTCAACGCGGCCGCCACGCTCCGCCGTCCGCTGCTCGTCAAAGGCGAGCCCGGCACCGGCAAGACCGTGCTGGCGCAGGAAATCGCCAACGCTTTCAATGCGCCGCTGATCGAATGGAACGTCAAGTCGACCACCAAGGCGGCGCAGGGGCTGTATGAATATGACGCCGTCAGCCGCCTGCGCGATAGCCAGCTGGGCGATGCGCGCGTTGCCGACATTTCGAACTACATCCGCCGCGGCAAGATGTGGGAGGCGTTCACCTCACCGCAGCTTCCCGTCCTGCTGATCGACGAGATCGACAAGGCCGATATCGAGTTTCCAAATGACCTGCTGCAGGAACTCGACCGCATGGAGTTCCACGTTTACGAAACTGGCGAGACGGTGAAGGCCGCCGTCCGCCCGATCGTCATCATCACGTCGAACAACGAGAAAGACCTGCCCGACGCGTTCCTGCGCCGCTGTTTCTTCCATTACATCAAGTTCCCCGACCGCGAGACCATGCAGCGCATCATCCAGGTCCATTTCCCCGACATTCAAAAGAACCTCGTCCGCGAGGCGATGAACATTTTTTATGACATCCGCGAAGTCCCCGGCATGAAGAAAAAGCCGAGCACGTCGGAGTTGCTCGACTGGCTCAAGCTGCTGATGCACGAGGACCTGCCGCTCGACGTGCTGCGCTCGCGCGACACCAAATCGCTGATCCCGCCGCTCCACGGCGCGCTACTCAAGAACGAACAGGATGTGATGCTGTTCGAGCGGCTGGCGTTTATGAACCGGCGCCAAGGCGGTGCGAACTGACCATGCCGGTCGAGGCGCGCCGGACTCGCTTCGCAGCCGTTCGCGACCGTCTTGAACGGCTGAATGTCGGCGGTGGACGGCGCGCGTGGTTTTTCGAATTCCTGCTGTTCGGCTTCAAGCAGGGTTGGGCATGCCTGTTCGGCGCGTTGATGCTGACGATGTTGCTCGCAACGCACTTTATTTACCCGGCGGATGCCGCGCTGGCCCGGTATGATTTCCTTGTTATCGCAGCTTTTGCGACGCAGCTGGCAATGTTGATGTTCCGGCTTGAAACGCTTGCCGAAGCGCGCGTCATCGTTGTGTTCCATATCGTCGGCACCGCGATGGAAATCTTCAAGACGCACATGGGGTCATGGTCGTATCCCGAGCCGAGCCTGTTGCGGATCGGCGGAGTGCCGTTGTTTTCGGGGTTCATGTATGCGGCGGTTGGCAGTTACATTGCACGCATCTGGCGGATTTTCGATATCCGATTGATCGACTATCCACCCATTTGGCAGACCGTGGCGCTGGCGGCAGCGATCTACGCAAACTTTTTCACCCATCACTATCTGCCCGATCTGCGCTGGCTGCTGTTCGCCGTGACCGCGCTATTATTTTGGCGAAGCTGGTTTTCGTTCCGGCCGTTTCGATCGCAACGGCGGATGCCGGCCCTGCTCGGTTTTTTGCTGGTGTCGCTATTCATTTGGTTTGGCGAAAACCTTGGCACCTATTCGCATGCGTGGCTGTACCCATCACAGGCCGGAGCATGGGTGATGGTGCCGATCGCCAAGCTCGGCAGCTGGTATCTGCTGATGATTATCTCGGTGGTCTTGGTATCGGTCCTGCACGAGTCGGCGTCGCGCCCGCTTGTGCCCGGCCGGCTCGCCGTCAGCGCAAATGTGGCAATGCCCAATCGTAAGAAATAGCGGCGATGCGCAGGCCGAACACGACGACGCCCGTCGCCAGTGCAGCAAGCGGCTTGCGGGTGCCTGCCCGACGGATCAGCAGCACCATCAAAGTAGCACCCGCCAGCGCTGCCGTTGCATAGAAATCCGTCCGCAACACGTGCGGAACTTGCGCCAACAGGATGTCACGCAAGACACCGCCGCCGCAGCCGCCGACCACGGCAATGATGACCACACTGGCGGCGTTCAGTCCGTAGTCCAGCGCCTTTTGCGCTCCCGCAACTGCGGCAAGCGCAAGCCCCGCCGCCTCGATCACGTCCAGCACCGCAGGCGGGGTCCAATCGCCTATCCTGCCCGTAAGCACGCCAGCAAGAATGACCGAGCCAGCCGCCGCCATCGCCGTTAGAGGATACCGTCGGTCACGAAATGCGGCAGGTGGATGCTCGCCAAGCAGCAGGTCTCGGATGACGCCGCCGCCGACCGATCCGACAAACGCCAGCACGAGGATGCCGAATAGATCGAGATCGGCACGCACCGCAGCGAGCGCGCATTCTGCCGCGAACGCGAAAGTCGCGGCAAGATCGACCGCGGTGAGCAACCGGTCGCGTAACCGGTCTACCGGACCGTTCTTCATGCGCTGCGTTTGCCTCGCAAACCCTTGTCCTCCGATCGGCTGACGCGGTAGCATAACTACGATAGCGTAGAAGTCGCTTTATTTTGCGGGCCATACGGCAAATTTGAAGCTCGATTTTACCCGACGACGAGGCTTTCGCTTGACATATTGCGCCTATTTGGATAAACAGATCAGATGATAGCAGTCCAACTGAACGCCGTCGTCATCGGCAGCAATGTAGCTGCGCTCCACATCGTCAGCAGGCCTCCTGCCCCCCTCCACGTGTCGTTAACTTCATCAACTTTGCATAGCTCGCTCCGCCTGCGACTCGGTGCGCCATGTTTCTGAACTTCCTCGAAGAGCTTCGCGCTGCGAAGATTCCGGCGTCGCTCAAGGAGCATCTGACGCTGCTCGAAGCGCTGCGCGAGGGGGTGATCGACGATAATGTCGAGCAATTCTATTATCTGTCGCGCGCCGCCTATGTGAAGGACGAGGGGCTGCTCGACCGTTTCGATCAGGTTTTCGGCAAGGTTTTCAAGGGGCTCGAGACGATTTACGGCACCGAGAGTGTCGAGATCCCCGAGGAGTGGCTGCGCAAGGTTGCCGAACTGCATCTGTCCGAGGAGGAGATGGCCAAGATCAAGGCGCTCGGCAGCTGGGACGAGATCATGGCAACGCTCAAACAGCGCCTCGAGGAGCAACAGAAGCGCCATGAAGGCGGCTCGAAATGGATCGGCACCGGCGGCACCTCGCCGTTCGGCGCGAACGGCTATAATCCCGAAGGCGTGCGCATCGGCCAGGACGAAGGCCGCAACGGCCGCGCCATCAAGGTGTGGGACAAGCGCGAGTTCCGCAACCTTGATGCCAGCGTCGAGCTCGGCACGCGCAACATCAAGCTGGCGTTGCGGCGGTTGCGGCGGTTTGCGCGCGACGGGGCCGCCGACGAGCTCGACCTCGACGCGACGATCTCGGGCACGGCGCGCAAGGCGTATCTCGACATCGTCATGCGGCCCGAGCGGCATAACGCAGTCAAGGTGCTGCTGTTCTTAGACGTCGGCGGGTCGATGGACCCGTGGATCAAGCTTTGCGAGGAACTGTTCTCGGCGGCGCGGTCCGAGTTCAAGCACCTCGAGTTCTTTTACTTCCATAACTGCCCCTATGAGGCGGTATGGCAGGACAATAAACGACGCTGGACCGAGCGGACCCCGTTGCTCGATATTCTCCACAAATATCCGCATGACTATAAGGTGGTGTTTGTCGGCGACGCTTCGATGAGCCCGTATGAAATCAACTATCCGGGTGGATCGGTCGAGCATTGGAACGATGAAAGCGGCGAGACATGGCTGCGGCGCGTGCTCGATGTCTATCACGCTTCGGTGTGGCTCAACCCGATTCCGGAAAAGAACTGGAGCCACGGCCAGTCGATCCAGATGATGAAGGCGATTTTCGAGGACCGGATGTATCCGCTCAGCCTCGACGGGCTCGACAAGGCGATGCGCGAACTGACGCGGGCGCGCTAGGGGGCCGGCAGCGAGTTGATCCAGACGTTGATCAGGACGATCACGCCGACGCCGATCATCAGCCCGGCATTGAGCGGCTTGCCGCGCCGCTTGACGAGCGCAAAGCCGCCGCCGCCGATCAGTGCGAACGCCGCCAGCACGGCCACCGCAAGCAGCGTCGCCATCATGTCGTCAGCGCCTGCCGTACCCCGTGCGCCCACGCAGCGCGCTCGGCAGCCCGGCGGTCGTCGTCATAGCCGGGCGTGAAGACGCGCTCGGGATGCGCCAGCGCCGAGGCTGCGGCAAGCGTCGGGAACAGCCCTGCCCCCAGCCCGGCGAGCATGGCGCACCCGAGCGCGGTCGTCTCGATGACGCGCGGCCGCTCGACGGGCAGGCCGAGCACATCGGCGATATGCTGGCACAGCCAGTCGTTCGCCACCATGCCGCCATCGACCCGCAGCCGCGTCGGCGCGATGCCGTCGGCGGCCAGCGCCTCGAGCAGGTCGGCGGTCTGATGCGCCATCGCCGACAGTGTCGCGCGTACCAGATGCGCGCGCGTCGTTGCCGCCGTCAGCCCGGTGACGATGCCGCGCACATCGGCCCGCCAGTGCGGCGCACCCATCCCGACGAACGCCGGGACCACGACGACCCCGCCGTTGTCGGGCACCGAGCGCGCCAGCAGCTCCGACTCGGCGGCGGTCTGGATCACACCGATGCCGTCACGCAGCCACTGCACCGCCGCGCCGCCGGTGAACACGCTGCCTTCGAGCGCATAGGCCGCGACCCCGTTCAGCCGCCACGCCAGCGTCGACAGCAGCCGGTGCCGCGAGCGCACCCGCTTGGGGCCGCCGTGGGCGAGCACGAAGATGCCGGTGCCATAGGTCGCCTTGACCATGCCGCGCGTCAGGCACGCCTGCCCGATCGCGGCGGCGTGCTGGTCGCCGACGCTGGCGGTGATCGCGATCGGTGGGCCGAGCAGCCGGGTGACGCCAAGCGGCCCGGCGCAGTCGGTGATCGTCGGCAGCGCGGCCAGCGGGATGCGGAACCGCTCGATCATGCCGGGATGCCAGGTGCACGCCTTGAGGTCCATCAGCAGCGTGCGCGACGCATTGGTCGCATCGGTCGCATGAACGCGGCCTTCGGTCAGTTTCCACATCAGCCACGCATCGATGGTGCCGAGTGCAAGGCGGCCTTCACGCGCCGCGTCACGCGCCGTGGCGTGGTTGCCCAGCAGCCAGTCGAACTTGGTCGCAGAGAAATAGGGGTCGAGCAACAGCCCGGTGGTCGCCTGCACCGCCGGCTCGAACCCCGACGCCCGCAGCTCGGCGCAGCGGTCGGCGGTGCGGCGGTCCTGCCAGACGATTGCCGGCGCGAGCGGTTCGCCGGTGACGCGGTCCCACGCCACCACGGTTTCGCGCTGGTTGGTGATGCCGATCGCAGCGATCCGCCCGACGCCGACCTTGGCCGCCGCCTCGCGCAGGCAGTCGAGGCTGAGCGCCCAGATTTCGCTCGCATCCTGCTCGACCCAGCCCGATTGCGGATAATGTTGCGTGATCGGGCGGGTGGCGGCTGCGACAATTGCGCCACGCTGATCGAACACCAACGCCCGGGTGGAAGTGGTACCTTCATCAAGTACCAGTATCAGCGGCTTGGCGGGGCTTTCCGAATCCATCGCTCATCCCTAACAAGGTGTGCGGGCAATAGGTAGGGCATGGGCGAAACGATCGACATTCTGGTCATCGGCGGCGGCATCAACGGGGCCGGTATCGCCCGCGATGCGGCGGGGCGCGGGCTGAAGGTTGCGCTCGTCGAAGCGGGCGACCTTGGCGGCGCAACGTCGAGCGCGTCGACCAAGCTGATCCACGGCGGGCTGCGCTACCTCGAATTCTATCAGTTCGGGCTGGTCCGCAAGGCGCTGGCGGAGCGCGAAGTGCTGCTCGACATTGCCCCGCACATCACCTGGCCGCAGTCGTTCGTCCTGCCAGTGACCGGTGACCGTCCCGAATGGCAGCTGCGCGCCGCGCTGTTCCTGTACGATCACCTCGCGCGGCGGATTACCGTGCCGGGGTCCGAGCGGATCGACCTGCGCAACGACCGCACCGGACGCGCGCTCGATGCCCGCTATACCCGCGCCTTCCGCTTTTGGGATGGCTGGGTCGACGATGCGCGGCTGGTGGTCGCCAACGTCCGCGATGCCGCCAACCGGGGCGCGCTGATCGCACCGCGGACCCGCGTGGTATCGGCGCGGGTCGAGGGCGAGCATTGGCGCGTCAGCCTGTCCGACGGGCGCGAGTTGACCGCACGGCATATCGTCAACGCCGCCGGGCCGTGGGCCGAGCAGGTGGCGCGCACCGTGCTGGGGCGCAACGATGCCCCCGCGCTGCGGCTGGTGCAGGGGTCGCATATCGTGACGCGGCGGGTGCATCTGGGCCGCGATGCCTTCATGCTGCAGCAGCCCGACGGGCGGATCGTCTTCGTTATCCCCTATGAGCGCGATTTCTCGTTGATCGGGACCACCGAGCGCACCGTCGATACACCCGAGGCGGCGCATGTGACCGCCGGGGAAAGCGAGTACCTGCTGGGCGCGGTCAATCGCTTTCTCGCCAGGCCGCTGACGCCGGGTGACATCGTTCACCGCTATGCCGGGGTCCGCCCGCTGATCCTCGAGGCCGGCAAGGGCGACCGCGAGACGTCGCGCGACTATCACCTTGTCGAGCATGAAGGCGTAAACGCGCTGACTGTCGTTGGCGGCAAGATCACGACCTACCGCGTACTTGCCGAGGCGGTGATGAAGCTCCTCGCCCCCGATACCAAGCCGTGGACCGCGACCGAGGCGCTGCCCGGCGGCGATGTCGAGCGGCTGGGCGACGAAACCGGCCAGGCGGCGTTCAAGCGCTGGCTCGGCAACCTGACCGCCAAGTTCGAGAATTACGACCCCCGCCTCGTCAAACGCCTCGCCTTAACCATCGGGACCGCTGCCGACGGGCTGCTGGCCGGCGGGCTTGGCGACAATCTCGGCGGGCTGTTCGAGGCCGAGCTCGACTACTTCGTCGGACGCGAATGGGCGACGACTGCCGACGACGTGCTGTGGCGCCGCACCAAACAGGGGCTGCACATGGACGCCGCCGCTAAGGCGCGCGTTGCGGCATGGTTCGGCGAAGCCCCGCCCGCCCCCAGCCCGACCGACGCCGAAGTCACCCACCGCTTCGCCACGCCCGGGACCGACTGAGCCGCCGATTCGCCCGGTGGAAACACCCGCTCAGCCGCAGCGCGAGCTATGCAAAGTTGATGAAGTTGACGACACGTAGCGGGGGCAGCGGTGCGCTCGGTAGGCTGCAGCCGCCGCTGGTCGCTGACATTTGCCCATTGTGGTCACGCGCCGACTTTCCCGTTTCACACAACCAGAATAATTACTCTATCTGGTACAATTTGTCAATATTGCACTGGCGATAGGGCAATCCGCAGCGTCAACCCTTCTTTTCGAATTTGAGCAATCGCGTTGCGACATGGCTCACATAGGTCCTGACGATGTTGCCCTTATCTGTCAGCTCATAGGATTTCATTCCGCCCGGCGTGCAGAATTCCAGATTGTCTGCTTGGTTTGCACGTGAGCTTGCCAGGCCGAAATTCTCGAGCGTCGCCCAGTTCGTCGGTTCGTCAAGATCCTGCTTTTTAAACACGTCGGGAGCTTTCGCGTTGAAGTGTCCGGCGGCGCACACCACGGTGACCTGGCCAAAGGGATGCGCAAGCAGGAAGTCGAGTTGATCCGGCGTCAGCTTGGAAACGGCGTCGGCAGTTTCGGAATCGGCAGTCAATGCCGCCGAAGCCGAAGAATCAAACTTAATGCCCAACGCCCCGACAGTAATCTCCGAGGCCTTGCCCATACCGCCGAGCCATTTCGAAATCGGCGCGAAGAACAGCGCCATGAAGGCGATAGCCACGAGCGGCCAGCCGAACGACCTTGCGAGTTTTTCAAGCTTTCCGGCTGAGGTTGTTTCGGCCATTTCATCCAGCTTTATTGTAGAATTCGACCTTTTACGACGGCTGCAAGGCTGTCAAGTCATGACTCGTCTGCAGCGAACCGCCTGTTCGGCGGGTTCGATCACAACACCCCAAGCTCGCTGCGCAGACGCCCGGCGGTAAAGTCGAGGAAGACGCGGGTCTTGAGCGGCAGCTTGTCCCGGCCCGCATGGATGACCTGCACCGGGTCCGGCTCCGCCTCGCAATCGGGCAACAAGATCTGCAGCGCCCCCGCCTGCAGTGCGGCGGCCGCCTGATAATGATAGACGCGCGTCAGCCCGGTGCCACGCATCGCGGCGGCAACCGCGACTTCCGCCGTCGTCGCCGACAGCCGCGGTGCGATCGGCACCTCGATCCGGACGTGCGAGGCCGCATCGCGAAAGACCCAGCTGGTCGCCGCCGCCTGCAGATCGAGGTTGAAGCTGACCGTCGGGTACACCGCAAGGTCCGCGGGCCGCTGCGGCGTGCCATGCGCCGCGATCAACTGCGGGGCACCGCACAGGACGGTTCGCATGGCGCCGACACGCGTCGCCAGCATCGGGCTGTCGGGCATTCGGCCGATGCGAATGCCGAGATCGACATGGTCGTCGATCAGGTGAAGGTTGCGATCGGACAAGAGGAACCGCACGTCGATTTCCGGATAAGCCGCCAGGAAATCGGTCAGGATCGGCAAGATATGCAGTCGCCCAAACAAAATCGGGGCGGTGACCACAAGGTCGCCGCGGGGTGTCAGATATTCCCCCGCCGCAGTGCGTTCAGCTTCGTCGACATCGTCGAGAATGCGCCGTGCCGCGTCGAGATAGGCAAGGCCAGCATCGGTGACCGCGAGGCGGCGCGTCGAGCGCGCGAGCAGGCGCGTGCCGAGATGCGCCTCGAGCTCGCCGATCTTTCGGCTGACCGTGGGCAGCGGCAGCCGCGCCGCCTTTGCCGCAGCGGTGAAACTGCCTTTGTCGACCACCAGCCGCAGCAGGTTCATTGCCTCGAAACGGTCCATCATTCTTTCATTATTCGGGAGAATGATTCTCGAATATCACGGATTATCCTATAAAGGCAAAAGGCGCATTTGTATTGGCAGCGGGCCTTCCGGCTCGTCCAGCAAGGAGAATGCGCCATGTCCCGCCTCACCATTCCGTCGATCGACGCGTCACCCGAAGCCTCGAAGCCGATTCTCGACGCGGTCCACAGCCAGCTCGGCGTGGTTCCGAACCTGTTCCGCCTGATCGGTAGCAGCCCCGCTGCGCTCGACGGTTTCGCCGCTTTTTCAGGCGCGCTGCGCAAGATGCTCGACGTCAAAACGCGCGAGCGCATCGCGTTGGCGGTCGCGCAGGTCAATGGGTGCGATTATTGCCTGTCCGCCCACAGCTATATGGCGGCCAATCTCGCCAAGCTGTCGCCCGTAGAGATCGCGCGCAACCGCAGCGGCGGATCGACCGACCCCAAGGCCGATGTTGCGGTCCATTTTGCAGCCCTGGTGGTCCGCGAGCGGGGTCATGTCGGTGACGGCGACATTGCGGCGGTTCGCGCCGCGGGGTTTACCGACGCGCAGATCGTCGAGATCGTCGCGCTGGTCGCCGAAAACAGCTTCACCAACTTTTTGAACGAGGTGGCGAAGACCGACATCGACTTCCCGGTCGTGCGGGCTGGCGATAACGCCTGAGGCGGCACGGACCGGCGGTGGGTACCGCCGGTCCTTCATCGAGGACAACCGGCATGAGCTAT
Organism: Sphingomonadales bacterium; assembly: GCA_038225475.1. GTDB lineage: Bacteria > Pseudomonadota > Alphaproteobacteria > Sphingomonadales > Sphingomonadaceae > Polymorphobacter_B. Next base: position 82,134 of record JBBRRA010000008.1, on the reverse strand, counting down.
GGTTTTCTGGATATCGCCGCGACCCCCAGCGTGCGTGCCGCGCAGGCGCTGATGGGGAGCGACCATCTGTGGCAGGATTTCAGCGGCGACCGCCGCAGCGACCGGTTCACGGACAATGAGGCCGCGTTCATCGCCGCGCGCGACAGTTTTTACCTCGCGAGCGTTTCCGAAACCGGCTGGCCTTATGTGCAGCACCGCGGCGGGCCGGCTGGCTTCCTGAAACTGGTCGACGACCGTAGTTTGGCGTTCGCGGACTTTCGCGGCAACCGGCAGTATATCAGCCTTGGCAACCTCAATGCCGACGGCCGTTGCTGCCTGTTCCTGATGGACTATGTCCGCCGGGCCCGGCTCAAAATCTATGCGCGGGTGGAGGTCGTCGCGCTCGATGCCGATCCGGCGCTGCGGGCGCTCGTGCTCGATCCGGGATATAAGGCAAAGGCCGAACGAATCCTGAAGCTGCACCTCGAAAGCTTCGACTGGAATTGCCCGCAACATATCACGCCGCGGTTTACACAGGCGCACGTCACCGCCGCGCTGCAACCGATCACCGAAAGGCTCGCCGCGCTGGAGGCCGAGAATGCCGAACTGCGCGCCCGCCTTGCCACCACGGGAGAATGAAGATGGAAACCGCCCGACCGCCTGTACCGCCCTTCACCACCATCGCTGCGGCGACGGCAAAGGTTCGGATCGCCGAGGATGCGTGGAACAGCCGCGACCCGGCGCGCGTCGCGCTCGCCTATACCACCGACAGCGCATGGCGGAACCGGACCGAGTTCGTGCAAGGCCGTGACGCGATCGTGGCGTTGCTGACGCGGAAATGGGCCGCTGAGCTCGACTACCGCCTCATCAAGGAGCTGTGGGGTTTCCGCGAGAACCGCATTGCGGTGCGCTTCGCCTATGAATGGCATGATGCAGCCGGCGCGTGGTTTCGCTCGTACGGCAACGAATTGTGGGAGTTCGAGGAAAACGGCCTGATGCGTCGGCGGATCGCCAGTATCAACGACGCCCCGATCCACGCCAGCGAGCGGCTGTATCATTGGCCGCTGGGACGCCGCCCCGACGATCATCCCGGCTTGAGCGACCTCGGGCTCTGACCGGTCGGGCGGCGGCTAGCCGCGCAGGCAGCGCGCAAAGGTCGCCGGATCGACATTGCCGCCCGACAGCATGACCACCACCGTCCGCCCGTGCAGCGGCACGGCACCGCTGAGCGCCGCTGCCAGCGCCACCGCGCCGCCGGGCTCGACGACGAGTTTGAGGTGATCGAACGCAAAGCGCATCGCGGCAAGCACCGCCGCCTCGTCGACCGCGACACCGTGCGCGCCGTGCGCCTGCAGGATGCCGAACGGCAGCGGCCGCGTGCTCAGCGTCTGCAGCGCGTCGCACAGCGTCGGCTGCGGATCGTCGACGGGCAGGATGCGCCCGGCGACAAGGCTGCGCGCGACATCGTCATAGCCCGCCGGCTCGACAGTGATGACCGGCAGCCCCGACCCGACCGCAAAGCCGCTGGCCAGCCCGCCGCCGCCGCAACAGACCAGCGTGAGATCGGCCGCAACCCGCATCGCCGCAAGGTCTTCGGCAACCTCGAGGCCCGCGGTGCCCTGCCCGGCGATGACATGCGCATCGTCGAACGGCGGCACCAGCACTGCGCCCGTCCGCGCAGCAAGCGCCGTCCCGATCGCGTCGCGGTTCTCGGTCAACCGGTCGTAGAACACGACGGTTGCGCCGTAGCCGCGCGTGGCCGCCACCTTTACCGCGGGCGCATCCGACGGCATCACAATCGTCGCGGGCATGCCGAGCAGCCGCGCCGCCAGCGCCACGCCTTGCGCATGGTTGCCGCTCGAATAGGCGACGACGCCCGCCGCGCGCTGGTCGGGGCGCATTGCGGCGAGTCGATTATACGCGCCGCGGAATTTGAACGAGCCGGTGCGCTGCAGACATTCGGGCTTGAGCCACAGCGTTGCGCCGGTCGCCGTGTCGAGCGCATCGCACCGGAGCAGCGGCGTGCGCACCGCAACCGCGTGCACGCGAACCGCAGCGGCTCGCACATCGGACCCGGAAACCGTTGAAAAAGCGTCCACTTTACCTCCACGCTAAGTCGATGATCGGCCAAGGGAATACTGCAAAAAACGCTGTCACAAAAAACTACTTTACACCGGGGTCCGCCAACCCTAATTAACCGCTCGCTGCCCCATGGGGACTTCCAACCGCAAGGCAGCTTTGGTGCTACCCATTTGTAGCTAACTGACGCCCCGGAGGTCCCTTGAATTGCATAAGCCCAGCAACGCGCTGGGGGTAGCCCGCGACCGTCGTCCGTCGCAACCCGTTACCCTCGTCCGCCCACACGCCGCGCTCCGCGCTGCCCAGTACTTCGTTTCGAAGTTTCCGGGTACCTCGATGTATGCGGTCAAAGCCAATCCGTCGCCCGAGCTGATCCGTCTGTTGTGGGAAGGTGGAATTACGCATTTCGACGTCGCCTCGATCGCCGAGGTACGCCTTGTGCGTGGCCTGCTTCCCGACGCGACGCTGTGCTTCATGCATCCGGTGAAGGCTCCCGAAGCCATCGTCGAGGCGTATTTCGAACATGGCGTGCGGACCTTCTCGCTCGACAGCCTTGAGGAGCTCGACAAGATCGTCGAAGCGACCGGTGCTGCCACCGACCTGACGCTGTGCGTCCGGCTGCGCGTCTCGTCGTCGCATTCCAAGCTCAGCCTTGCGGCGAAGTTCGGCGTCGGTGTCGACGAGTCCGCGCCGCTGCTGATGGCAGCGCGGCAGGCCGCCGACGCGCTCGGCATCTGTTTCCACGTCGGCAGCCAGGCGATGAGCCCGGCGGCGTACGGCGACGCGATGGTGCTGGTCCGCGCCGCGATCGTCGCGGCGGGGGTCACGGTCGATGTCATCGACGTCGGCGGCGGCTTTCCGTCGGTTTATCCCGACATGGAAGCCGGCCCGATGGACCGGTATTTCGAAGTCATCCACCGCGCGTTCGAAGCGCTGCCGATCAGCTATTCCGCCGAACTGTGGTGCGAACCCGGCCGCGCGCTCAGCGCCGAATATGCCAGCATCGTGGTCCGCGTCGAACGGCGTCGCGACGATGTGCTGTTCATCAACGACGGCGCCTATGGCGCATTGTTCGATGCCGCACACATAGACTGGCGCTTTCCGGTGAAGCTGCTGCGCGAATCGCACACCAAGGAGCTGGCGTTCAGCTTTTACGGGCCGACGTGCGATGACATGGACTTCATGCGCGGACCATTCATGCTGCCCGCCGACGTGCAGGCGGGTGATTATCTCGAGATCGGCATGCTCGGGGCCTATGGCTCGGCGATGCGGACCGCGTTCAACGGCTTCACCGCCGGCGACACGGTCATCGCCACCGACGAGCCGATGGCGAGCGCCTATGCCGACGTCACCGAACCGTCACGCCACACGGTTACGGCAATCAGGAAGTAACGCGGCGGCACCGGTTGCGGTGCCGCCCGCATTCGAACAGACACCCGACCCCGATCCCGCGCGTGCCGGACGGGGAGCGGCAAGGTATCCGGAGTAGACCCATGACCGACCAGATCAACGCGCAGCGCAAGGCCGAGCTGCTGTCGACCGAAGTGCGCCACATCGACATCAAGAGCTTCGACGCGCGACCGATCATCGACCAGATGGGCGGCATGAGCTTTACCAGCCGCGATCTGGCGCGCGCCACCGGCATCTACAACCAGATGCTGGCGGACAAGGACTGCTCGATCTTTCTTGTCATCGCCGGCTCGACCAGCGCGGGCGGGTGCATGGACCTGTATGCCGACCTGCTGGCGAACAACATGATCGACGGCATCGTCGCCACCGGGGCCACGATCGTCGACATGGATTTCTTCGAAGGGCTTGGCCACAAGCATTATCAAGCGCTTGAAATCCCCGACGATAACGTCCTCCGCTCGCTGTATATCGACCGGATCTATGACACCTATATCGACGAGGAGCAGTTGCAGGACTGCGACCACACGATCTTCGAGATCGCGCAGGGCCTCGAGGCCAAGCCCTATTCGAGCCGCGCGTTCATCCGCGAAATGGGCAAGTATCTGAGCGAGCATGGCAAGAAGGACAACAGCCTCGTCAAGCTGGCGTATGAGCATGACGTGCCGATCTTCTGCCCGGCGTTCGTCGATTCGTCGGCCGGCTTCGGTCTGGTGAAGCATCAGGTCGAACGCGCCAAGGCGGGCCAGCCGTACATGGTGCTCGACGCGATCGCCGACTTCCGCGAACTGACCGACATCAAGATCAAGGCCGGCGTCACTGGGCTGCTGATGATCGGCGGCGGTGTGCCCAAGAACTTCATCCAGGACACCGTCGTCTGCGCCGAAATCCTTGGCCATGATGTCGACGTCCACAAATACGCCGTGCAGATCACCGTCGCCGACACCCGGGACGGCGCATGCTCGTCATCGACGCTCAAGGAAGCCGCGAGCTGGGGCAAGGTCTCGACCGCGCTCGAGCAGATGGTGTTCGCTGAAGCCGGGTCGGTGATGCCGCTGCTCGCCTCCGACGCGTATCACCGCGGCCACTGGAAGGATCGGGCAAAGCGCGCCTATGGCAAGATGTTCGCCCGAGGCGGCGCGGGCTCAAGCCTTGCGGACGAATTCGGTCCGCAGAACGAGCCCCTTCACCTTGTCGACGCGGCAGTCGATTTCGTCCGGGTTGCCGGTCAAGCGGATTCCCTTGACCATCGTGCCACGCTTGATCGTGACCGATGTGCCCTTGACCTTTAAATCCTTGATCAGCGTAACATTGTCGCCGTCGGCAAGGATGCTGCCGTTGCTGTCGCGTGTTTCGTCGCTCATCGAAGCCCCCTGTTGCCGTCAGTTCCGCACGAAGCGCGCGACCAGCTCGACATGCGTCGACCAGCGGAATTGCCCCACCGGCCAAAGCCGCTCGAGCCGGTAACCGGCCTCGCACAATGCCGCAGCATCACGTGCGAACGTATTGGGATTGCACGATACCGCAACAATCGTTGGGACATCGGCAGCCGCCAGCACGGCGACCTGCGCCGCCGCACCGGCGCGTGGCGGATCGAAGACCACCGCATCGAAGCGCCCGAGTTCGGCGATCGTCAGCGGTTTCCGGAACAGGTCGCGGTGTTCGACGAGCATGGGCAACCCGCGTGCAGCCGCGGTCAATGCGGCGACCGCCGCACCGCCGGCATCGGCGGCATAGACCTTGGCGTGCACCGCCAGCGGCAGCGCGAACGTCCCCAATCCGCAAAACAGGTCAGCGACCGACCGGGCACCGCTACAGGCCGCGATCACCGCCGCCTGCAACGCGGCTTCGCCCTCGCGCGTCGCCTGCAGGAACGGCGCGGGCGGCAGATAAACCGGAACGCCGCCGAAGCGCACGAACGGCGCGCGCGCCTCGGTCAGCGTCTCGACGCCGCGCTCACCCTCGACCGACAACCGCGTGAGATCGTGCGTCGCTGCAAACGCCGACAGCCGCTCGATGTCGGCAAGGTCCTGCGCCTCGATCCCGGCAAGCAACACGTCGATGCCGCAGTCGCTGGCGGTCAGCGACACACCCGCCCCCTGCCCGTCGCGCAGCAGCGCCGCAAGTAGCGCACGCAGCGGAGCCACCAGCGCGAACAGCTGCGGCGTCAGCACAAAGCATTCGCGCATGTCGATGATACGGTGGCTCGCGTCGGCGTTGAAGCCGAGCACCAGCCCGCCACCGCGCTTGACGGCGCGCAGCGCGGCGCGGCGGCGGCTGCGCGGCGGCGACAGCGCGATCGGCTCGACCGACCCGACCGCGATCCGCGCCGCATCGAGCGCAGCAAGGATGCGTGCCGTCGCCCATGCGCAATAAGCGTCATCGGCGACATGCTGCAACTGGCAGCCGCCGCATTCGGGGAAGTGGCGGCACGGCGGCGTCGCATGGTCGGGGCCGGGGCGCAGCTCGAACGGATCGAAGCGAACCGCGTCGCCGGGTACCGTTGCGGCGACGAAGCGCCCGTCGGCGGTCACGCCGTCGCCGCGCGACGCCAGCCGGACGATGGGAATCCAGTCGCTCATGCCAACGCTGCGGCGATCAATTCGGGCAGATCGTCGGCGATCAGTCCGGGGCCGCCGCGCAATCCCGCATCGCCGTGCAGCCACGCCGCCGCACACGCCGCGTCGAACGGTGCATGGCCCTGCGCGAGCAGCGCGGCGATGACACCGGTCAGCACGTCGCCCGACCCCGCCGTCGCCAGCCGCGCGCTGGCATGCGTGTTGACCGCCGCGCGGCCGTCGGGCGCGGCGATCACCGTGTCGGCCCCCTTGAGCAGCACGACGGCACCGACACGCTGCGCCGCGGCGCGGACGCGGTCGACCTTCGACCCCGGCAGCGCACCGAACAGCCTCTCGAACTCGCCTTCGTGCGGGGTCAGCACCGCCGGACCGCACAGCACCGAACGCAGCGCCTCAGGGTTCGCCGCAAACAGCGTAAACACATCGGCGTCGAGCACCGCGGGTGCGCCGTGCGCCAGCAGCGCTTCGACCATCGGCCGGCCAGCCGCGCCCAACCCAGGCCCGGCTGCGACCGCCGTAAAGCGCCGCGCCAGCAGCAGCGCCGCAAGCGCTGCCGGGTCCGCCACCGCCGCCAGCATCACCGCGTCGAGCCGCGCGGCGTTTTCGGCGAGCGCCTCGGGCGACACCGCGAGCATCGCCAGCCCTGCCCCGCTGCGCAGCGCCGCGCGCGCCGCCAGCCGCGCCGCGCCACCGTGTCCCGGCGGTCCGCCGAGCACCAGCACGCTGCCGCGAGAATATTTGTGCGCGGTTGCGGGCAGCGGTGCGAGGTGCGGCGGACCGATCCGGTGCAGCGTCGAGGCCGGTGTGCCAAGCCCGATATCGGCGACAACGACGCGCCCGCCCCACGACCGCCCGGGCTCGAGCACATGCGCCGGCTTGAGCGCCCCGAACGCCACGGTCAGGTCGGCACGTGCAAACGCCCCAAGATCGGCCGCGTCGTCGGTGGCAATGCCGCTCGGCACATCGATCGCCACGCAGCGTCGAGCGGCGTGCGCCAACGCGGACAGCGGCGCGCGCAACGTCGGGTCGAGCATGCGCGTCAGTCCGATGCCGAACACCGCGTCGACCAGCGTTGCGGCGGGGCTGGCAGCGGCAAGCGTCTCGACCGGGCCGTGCCAGCGCGCCGCCATCGCTGCAGCTGCAGGCGTTGCAGCGGGGCGCACTGCCGCGACCCGCACCGCAAAGCCCGCCGCCGCGAGATACCGCGCGATGCCATAGCCGTCGCCGCCGTTGTTGCCCGCGCCGCACACCACCAGCACGTCGCGCGGTACGCCGAATGCCATGATCGCGGTCGCTGCAGCCGCGCAGGCACGGTCCATCAACGCGAATTCATCGACGCCTGCAGCCATCGCGGCAGCCTCGGCGGCGCGCATTTCGGCGACAGTCAGGATCGGGTGCCGGGTCATCTTGCTTGCCATGATCGCGCGCTGATGTAACAGGCGGGACATGATCCGTACCATATTGATCGCCGGAACTGCTGTGGCGCTGCTCGGCGCATGCGTGCCCTCGCCGCTGTACACCGGGGTGCGCCGCGAAGCGCCAGGCGCGGAAGTCCCCCGCGACGGGCGCGGCGATCCCGTGCTGTCGCAGATCCGCCCGATGCCCGGCGCTGCGGCGTCACCCGCCACGGCCAAGCCGCCGCGCCACAACCGGTCGGGACACTGGTTCGGGCTGTTCTAAATATCGGCGTACATGTGGCGCTCGGCCGCCGCACCCGGATGCGTCAGCGCGCCGAACCGCGCCGGGCCAACGCCCTGCGCATATTTCCATAGCGCGCCCGACTGGTAATTCGTCTCACGCGGGCGCCATGCGGCGCGGCGGCGTGCCAGTTCGGTGTCGTCGACATCGAGTTCGATCGTGCCTTCGACAGCATCGATGCGGATGATGTCGCCATTTTCGATCAGCGCGATCGGCCCGCCGACCGCCGCTTCAGGACCGACGTGGCCAATGCAAAAGCCGCGCGTCGCGCCCGAAAACCGCCCATCGGTGATCAGCGCGACCTTGTCGCCCATGCCCTGCCCGTACAGCGCCGCCGTCGTCGACAGCATCTCGCGCATCCCCGGCCCGCCGCGTGGCCCTTCGTAACGGATCACGAGCACATCGCCCTCGGCAAATTGCTTGGCTTCGACGGCGGCGAAACAGTCTTCCTCGCAGTCGAACACCCGCGCCGGCCCGGCGAATTGCTGCACCGCCATGCCGGCGACTTTGACGATCGCACCCTCGGGAGCAAGGCTGCCGCGCAATCCGACTACGCCGCCGGTCGGGGTGATCGGATTGCTGACGCGGCGGACGACATCCTGATCGGCGTGCCATGCCGTCGCTTCGAGGTTTTCGGCGATCGTGTGCCCGGTAACCGTCATGCAGTCGCCGTGGAGGAACCCGCCTTCGAGCAGCGTTTTCATCACCATCTGGACGCCGCCCGCCTCGAATAAATCCTTGGCGACATAGCGCCCGCCGGGCTTCAAGTCGGCGATATAGGGCGTCCGCTTGAAAATTTCGGCAACATCGAACAGATCGAACACGATACCAGCCTCCGCCGCCATTGCCGGCAGATGCAGCGCGGCGTTGGTCGAGCCGCCGGTTGCAGCAACAACAGTCGCCGCATTTTCAAAGGCTTTGCGCGTGCAGATGTCACGCGGCCGCAATTGGCTAGCGATCAGTCGCATGACGGCCTCGCCGCTGGCGCGCGCATATTCGTCGCGGCTGACATAGGGCGCGGGCGCTCCCGCCGAACCAGGCAGCGCCAGCCCGATCGCTTCGGAAACGCACGCCATCGTGTTCGCGGTAAACTGCCCGCCGCATGCGCCGTCGCCGGGACAGGCAACCTTTTCGAGCGCGATCAGCTCGGCGAGCGGGCAGGTTCCCGCCGCATGCCGCCCGACCGCTTCGAACACGTCGACGACGGTAACGTCCTTGCCCTGAAACCGGCCCGGCAAAATCGACCCGCCGTACATGAACACGCTCGGCACGTTCAGCCGCAGCATCGCCATCATCAGGCCCGGCAGCGACTTGTCGCACCCAGCGATTCCGACCAGCGCATCATAGCTGTGGCCGCGCATCGTCAGTTCGACCGAATCGGCGATGACATCGCGCGAGACCAAGGACGATTTCATGCCCTGATGGCCCATCGCAATGCCGTCGGTGACGGTGATCGTCGTGAACATGCGTGGCGTGCCACCGCCAGCGATGACGCCGTCCTTAGCGACGCGCGCCTGCCGGTCGAGCGCGGTATTGCACGGCGCGGCTTCGTTCCAGCACGACACCACGCCGACAAACGGCTTCGCGATGTCTTCGGCGGTCAGGCCCATCGCGTAATAATACGACCGGTGCGGTGCCCGTTCGGGCCCGACGGTGACATGGCGGCTGGGCAATTTGCTTTTGTCGAACGATGTCATGCTGCTTCCCCGCTTCGGTCGCTGTCTTGGCCGACCGGAGCCCCGAGCGTCAACCGAACATGCTCGATCAGAGCCGCAAGCCGCCCGGCCCATGCCGCAATGCCGCCCGCGTCGACCAGTAAATCCTGACGCACTTCGATGCCGAGATAAGCAATTCCATTTCCTTCGGCGTGGCGGTTCATCGTATAGTTGAGGTCGCGGCCCGAGTATGGCAGATTGTCTCCGGCGTTTATTCCGTGCTCGCGCAGCCATGCCAGCGCGGTTCGCGCCGCCCGGTCATCGCGGTTGTACAGGATTCCGATCGGCCACGGCCGCGCCTCGTCGCGGCTCGCGAGCGCCGGCGTGAAACTATGCACCGACACGATCAGCAGCGGCCGCGCGCGTTCAATCGCGGCCCTGATCGACGCGTGATACGGGGTGAAGTAAATGTCGATGCGCCGCTGCCGCTCGGTCGCCGCCAGTCCGACATTGCCGCCGATCCGCCTGCCGTCGCTGAGCACCGGGATCAAGTCGTCGCGCTCGGGTTCGCGATTGAGGTCGATCACCAGCCGCGAGACTGCGGCGACCACCGCCGGCGCGTCGAAATGGGCCCGCAATGCCGCCGTCAACGCGGCGCTGCCGATGTCGACGGCGATATGGTCGGCGAGCCATGCGTCGGGGATATCGAGGTCGATTTCCGGCGGGACGTGCGCCGAGGCATGGTCGGCGACGAACAGCAGTGTCATGCGCCGAACCTCGGCGGCCGCTTGCCGAGGAACGCCGCGACGCCTTCGGCAAAGTCTGCGCCTTCGAACGCGGCATCGAACTGCGCAGCGGAGCCCGGATCATCGTCGACCGCGCCGTCGAGAATATGCTGCACGACGGCCTTTGCAGCGCGTTGCGTGTACGGCGACGTTACGATGATATTTCGGGCGAGATCGGCAACCGTCGCCGCCGGGTCGTCGCTGAGCATTTCGATCAGCCCGATCCGCGCGGCCTCGGCGGCATCGAGCAATTGTGCGGTGAAAAGGATGCGTCTGGCGTGGCCCGGACCGACCAGATCGACCAGCAACTTCGTATCGTGGAGCGGATAGACGAGCCCGAGCTTGGCCGGGGTGATGCCAAAGCGTGCCGCCGGCGATGCGACGCGCATGTCGCACGCCAGCGCGATTCCGCAGCCGCCGCCGATACAATCGCCTTCGATCAGCGCGATCGTCGGCTTGGGCGCGCGCGCCAGCGTGGTCTGCGTGGCGCGGATCGCCGCCTGATTGACCGAGCGCCATGCGGGATCGCCCGAGCGATCGGCAAATTCAGCGATATCAGCCCCGGCGCAAAACGGTCCGGGCACCGCCGCCTGCACGATCAGCACGCGGACCGCTGCATCAGCCATCGCGCGATCGACGAGCGCCGGAAACGCCGCCCACATCGCCTGGTTGAACGCGTTGCGGCGCTGCGGGCGATCGATGCACAGCCGCGCGACGCCGTCGGTGATCGATAGTTCGAGATGGTCGGTCATCCGCCCTTAGTGGCGGCAACCGCTGCGCTTGACAAGAAAAGGGCCGCGCAGCGAGCGCTGCGCGGCCCAAGAGCCTCGGGGTCGAGGGTCGGGAGATTACTGCGCCGAGACCGATGCGACCGGCAGCGATGCGAGATCGACGTTGAGCGCCTTCGCGGCGGCGGCAAACTTCTGCGCGGCTTCGAACTTGGCGTTGTCGACACACAGCTTTTCGCCGGTGGTGACGAACATCAACGCCTTGCGCTGTGCATTGGCATCGGTCGACGAGGCGGCGGCGGCCCGCAGCTGAACCGGGGTCGTCGCGCAATTCGCAAGCGGTGCGGCAACGGCCGGGCCGGCAGCAGCGCCAAGGAAACCAGCGCTGACAATGATGGCGATCGGGGCGGCGATGAGGAAACGAGCGAACATGATGTCTCTCCTGCGTTTACCGGTAAAAGCCGGAAGTGAGCGGTACTCAGAACAACTGAGTGGTGCTTTAAGTCAGACTCAATTGCGCCGTCAAGCGCAAACTGAGTGTCGATCAAAGTTATTTGAGCATGACTCATGCTGCAGTGCAACAGAATATGCGATTTTAATGCAATCTGGTAGGCGCAGTCCACCATCCGGGATGCGCTAGGCCGATCGAATCGCTCGCTAAATCGCGCGCCTCCATCGTGTCGAAGAGCGCAAGGCACGTCGCTCCGGACCCCGACATCCGAACCAGCGAAGCGCCGGTGTACTGCAGTGCATCGACGACTTTGCCGACGATCGGCGCGATCGCCAACGCCGGCAGCTGCAGATCGTTGCGCAGCGCCTGCAAATCCGCGCTGGGGTCGAGTCGGCCGCGGTCTTCGCCGTCCCAGCCGGCGAACACCGGTCCGGTCGGCATCGCCACGCGCGGGTTGACCAGCAGCACCGGCGCGCCGGTCACCGCCACGCTGTCGATCTGGGTGAGCTGCTCGCCGCGCCCCTGCCCGAGCAGCACGCCGCCGAGCACACAGGCCGGCACATCGGCCCCGAGCGTTGCGCCGAGCGCGGCAAGCCGCGCGAGCGGCCAATCGGTTCCCCACAGCCGGTTGAGCAGCCGAAGTGCTGCCGCCGCATCCGCCGAACCGCCGCCGAGCCCGGCAGCGACCGGAATGCGCTTGACGAGATGGAGCGCCGCCCCGTGGCCGACCCCCGATGCCGTCCGCAGCGCATCGGCGGCGCGCAGCACGAGATTGTCGACCGTGTCGATGACGCTGGCAAACTCACCCTCGACGGTCAGCGTCGTTGCATCGGCGATCACTGCCGAAAGCGTGTCGCCGAATTCGGTGAAAGCAAAGATCGTTTCGAGGTCGTGATAGCCGTCAGCGCGCCGCCGCCGCACATGCAACGCCAGATTGAGCTTTGCCGGCGCGGCTTCGTACAGCGTCAACGCCGCGGTACCGCCGCCGCCTGTGCGAGCGCGACGTCGAGCCCGAAGTCGAGCTTGGCCCGAACCGCAGCCGCCTGCGCCGGTGCAATGCCGAGGTCGAGCGCCGCGCGCCACCGGAACCGCGCGTCGAGCTGCCGCCCGATCCGCCATTCGGCGTCGCCGAGATGGTCGTTGATCGCCGGATCGCCGGGTTCGGCAATGACGGCGCGTTCGAGCGTGGCCGCAGCCTTGTCGAACTGACCGGTGCGGTAATAGGCCCACCCGAGCGAATCGATGATCGCGCCGTCATCGGGGCGCAACTTCGCCGCCGTTTCGATCAACGCCTGCGCCTCCGCCAGCTTCAGGCCGCGGTCGAGCAGCGAATAACCGAGATAGTTGAGCACCACCGGTTGTTGCGGCGACAGTTCGAGCGCGGTGCGCAGGTCGGGCTCGGCATGCGGCCAATCACCCGCCTGCTCATAGGCAGTGCCGCGCAGGAAATAGAGCGTCCAGCCGGCATCGGCGCGCGCCTGTGCAAGCGCGATACCGCGGTCATAGGCGCGCGCCGCATCGGCGTAGCGCAAATCCTTGCGGTCGAGATCGCCGAGGCGCGCCCAGTCTTCGGCGGTGGCCGCCTTGGCGGCAGCAGCGGCCTCGAGCAACACGCGCGCTTCGGCGTCGCGCCCGGCGTCGGCGAGAACCTGCGCGCGGCGCGCCCGTGCCGCCGCGGCAAGGTCGCCGGTGGTGACGTGCGCATAGGCGGCGATTGCGGCATCGTCGCGCCGGTTGCGCGCCAGGACGTCGCCTGCAATCAGCCAGGTTTCGGGCGTTTCGGGCGCAAGAAAGGTTGCCACGCGCGCAAAGATCAGCGCCAGTGGTACCGGCTTTTCGCGCGCCAGATCGGTTGCCAGTCGCGACGCGAGCCACGCCACGCCCTGCCGCGGCGTGGTCACCGGATCGGCGATCGGCTTGCCCGCTGCCAAGCTGATGCGGGCTGCGGCGAGTTGCGGTTCAGCCTCGGTGCCCAGCGTCTTTGCGGCATCGGCGGCATGGCCGCCCGCCTGTTGCGCGGCTGCTGCCGCCACGCGCAGCCGCACGACATTTGCCCCCGCACCCGCGAGTAGCGCGGCATAGTCGGCCGCCGCCGCATCGGCGCGCCCGGCAGTGGCCAGCAGCATCGCGCGATGCTCGGTGACATAGCTGCGGGCAAAACCCTGGAATTTTCCCGGATCGACCGCCGCGATCGCTGCATCGGTCCGGCCGCGCCCCTGCAGCGTCCACGCCGTCACGATCGGCGCGACAACGGCGGCATATCCGGCATCGGCAAGCCCGGCACGCGCGGCGTCGGCAGCGTTCCAGTCGCGGCGCTGCAGCGCATCGGTAAGGCGGATCAGCGCGACGGTCGGATCGCTCTCGTTTGCTGCGGCGAGCTGGTTCGCTAGCGCCACCGCCAGCGGCGCGTTGCCGGCCGCCACCGCCAGCTCGAACGTCCGCCGGGTCAGCGCCGGATCGACCGCATCCTGCCGCCGCGCGGCATCGAAATAGCGCGCCGCCTCGGGCAGGTCGTCGGTTGCAGCGGCAAAGCGGCCAAGCACATAGCTCAGCTCCGGCCCGCGCACCGGGCGCGGGACCGCTGCAGCCGCGACGGCGGGAGCCAGCACGGCGGCCACGATCAGGATCCGCAGGCCCGGCGTCATCGCTTCATTTCCGTGGTCAAACCAGTCGCCTACATGTTCGGGTAATTGGGACCGCCGCCGCCTTCGGGAACCACCCAGTTGATGTTCTGCGTCGGGTCCTTGATATCACAAGTCTTGCAGTGGACGCAGTTCTGCGCGTTGATCTGCAGCCGCGGCGTCTCGGTTTCCAGTCCGACGATCTCGTAAACGCCTGCCGGGCAATAGCGTTGCGCCGGCTCGTCGTACAGCGGCAGGTTGATCTCGATCGGCACCGACGCATCCTTGAGCGTCAGATGGACCGGCTGATCCTCCTCGTGATTGGTGTTCGACAGGAATACCGAGGTCAGCTTGTCGAAGCTGAACACCCCGTCGGGCTTGGGATAGTCGATCTTGCGGACATGCTCCTTGCGGCGCAGTTGCTCGTGATCTTTGTGATGCCCAAAGGTGAACGGCATCCGCAGCCCAAGATGTTCCGCCCACATCGTCACGCCGGCGATGCCGGTGCCGATGACGTTGCCGAACTTTTCAACCGCCGGCAGCGTGTTGCGGACGCCGCGCAGCTCCTTTTCGACCCAGCTCGCCTGATAGGTGTCGGCATAGGCTGTCAGCTCGTCGCCACCGCGCTGCGCGGTGATCGCCGCGACCGCGGCATCGGCTGCCATCATGCCGGTCTTCATCGCGGTGTGGCTGCCCTTGATGCGCGGCACGTTGACGAAACCCGCCGAGCACCCGATCAGCGCGCCGCCGGGGAAGGTCAGTTTGGGGACCGACTGCCAGCCACCGTCGTTGATCGCGCGCGCACCATAGCTGACCCGCCGCCCGCCGGTCAGGATCGCCTTGATCGCCGGATGCGTCTTCCAACGCTGCATCTCGTCGAACGGCGACAGATACGGGTTCGAATAGTTGAGCCAGGTGACGAAGCCGAGCGCAACCTGATTGTTCGCCTGATGATAGATGAACCCGCCGCCGTTCGCCTCGTCGAGCGGCCAGCCCTGCGTATGGATAACGCGCCCCGGCACATGCAGCGCCGGATCGATGTCCCACAGCTCCTTGATGCCGATGCCATAAACCTGTGGCTGGCTATCCTTGTCGAGCGCGAACTGACGGATCAGCTGCTTCGACAGATGCCCGCGCACGCCTTCGGCAAAGAATGTGTATTTGGCATGGAGCTCGAGGCCCGGCTGATAGCTGTCCTTGTGCGTGCCGTCCTTGGCGATGCCCATGTCGCCGGTGGCGACGCCCTTGACCGAGCCGTCGTCGTTGAACAGCACTTCGGCCGCCGCAAAGCCCGGAAATATCTCGACGCCGAGCGCCTCCGCCTGACCCGCCAGCCACCGGCACAGATTGCCGAGGCTGACCGTATAACAGCCCTTGTTGTTCATGAACGGCGGCATCAGCGCGTGCGGAAACTCGAACTGCTTGTCCTTGGTCATGATCCAGTGATGGTTCTCGACCACCGGAACCGTCATCGGGCTATCGAGGTCGCGCCAGTTCGGCAGCAGCTCGTCCATCGCGATCGGATCGACCACGGCACCTGACAGGATGTGCGCGCCGATCTCCGAGCCTTTTTCGAGCACGCACACCGCGAGCTCGATGCCTGCACTCGCGGCCGCCTGCTTGGCGCGGATCGCGGCCGAAAGCCCCGCCGGGCCGCCGCCGACGATGACGATGTCGTATGGCATCGATTCGCGTGTTGTCATTCCACCAGCCCGTCGCACGATTGCACTACTTCATCAGATACGGAGCAGCAGCCCGCTTGACCAGAGCTTAGGGTGACGCACAAGCTATGGCACAATGAGCATCGGAACAGAGGTTACACGCGGCGAACTGGCGTCGGCACTCGGCTGGCTGGTCGAGGCCGGCGTCGACACGCTGGTCGGGGACGGCGCGCACGACTGGCTGGCGGACGTTGCAGCCCCGCCGCCGTCCGTCGTCCGTGCCGCGCCGACGCCCGCCGCCGCCGCTGCGCCCCGGCTTGCCGCGAATGTCGACAGCCTTGAAACGCTGGCGGCTGCCATCGAAGCGTTCCGCGGCGGCAGCCTGGTTGCCGATGGTGCAGCGGCATCGGGCGTGATGCTGATCGGCGATGTGCCGACGCCGGGCGATGTTGCGGCCGGGCGGGTGTTTGCCGACGACGCCGGCGCGTTGCTCGACCGGATGCTCGCCAGCATCGGGCGCGACCGGACGACTGCCTACCTCACCAATGCCAGCTATTGGCCCGACGGCGCCGATGCGACCGCGTGGCGCGAGCGTCAGCTGCAGCTGATCAAGCCGCGCGCGATCCTCGCGCTCGGCGGCGTGGCAGCCGCGGCGCTGTGCGGTTCAAGCGAAGGCATCAACCGGTTGCGCGGGCACTGGCAAACAGCGCGCATCGGCGGGCTCGAGATTCCGGTATTGCCAACCTTTCACCCCGCCTATCTGTTGCGCCAGCCGGCACACAAGGCGCTGGCGTGGGCCGACCTGTGCGCGTTCCGCGCACGGATCGACGCATGAAGGCGCTGCTGCTGGCATTGGTGATGGCAGGCACTGCCGCGCGCGCCGAACCCGGCGATCCGGGTCAGATCACCGTTACTGGCGTGCGCGGCGACGGCATTACCGCGGCGCAGCGCCGGGTGCCGACGCAGCTAACCCCGGCGCAGCGCGCGACGTACCGCCAGATCTTCCTCGACATCGATGCTGGCCGGCTGAGCGCGGCGGAGGCGGCGTTGGCGACGCTCGGCGACGGCATCCTGAACGGCGCGGCGCAGGCGCAGTTGCTGCTGGCGCGCGGTGGATCGCGCCAATCCCCCGAAGCGCTCGGCGCGTGGCTCACCAAGAACCTCGACCTGCCGCAGGCCCCGCTGCTCGCGCAGCGGCTCGGGCCGGGCGCGACCGGCTTTGCCTTCCCGATGGCGCGGACGCTGCGAACCGTCACCTACAAACCGGCGATGAGCCCGCGCAGCAGCTTTGGCAGCAGCGCATCGGACGCCGAACTCGCCGCCACGCTCAAACCGCTGCTTGCCGCCAATCGCAATGCCGATGCCGAGGCCGCATGGGCGCGGCTGCACGCCGATTGTGCTCCCGATGTCGCCGCCGAATGGGCCGAGCGGACAGCATGGAGCTTTTATGGAGCAGGCGACGACGGTGCGGCGGTGCGAATGGGCCGCGCTGCCGCCAAGGGCAGCGGCGAATGGGCCGCGCTCGGCAGCTGGGTCGCCGGACTGGCAGGGTTCCGAAGCGGCGATTACCCCGGCGCGGCGAGCGATTTCGACAACGTCAACAAAGCCTATGCAAGCGACGATCTGGTCGCCGCCGCGGCGTATTGGGCGAGCCGTGCGTGGCTTGGTGCCGGGCGGCCCGAGCTGTCAGCACCACGGCTCGAAGCAGCGGCGGCAAAGTCGACCAGCTTTTACGGTCTGCTCGCGGCGCGGACGCTCGGCATTTCGCCCGCGCTCGACTGGACCGAGCCCGACTTCATCACCGCCGACTGGAACACCATCGGCAGCCTTGCGGGCGCGCACCGTGCTGCAGCACTGGTCGAGATCGGGCAGCTTGGTCTGGCCGACCGCGAGTTGAAATATCTTGGCGCGACCACCGACACCACCGACTATGAGCCGCTGCTCCGGCTTGCGGCAAAGCTCAACCTGCCGGCAACGCAATATTGGCTGGCGCAGCATCCGCCGCTCGGGGCCGATGCGCCGATGTCGGCGCGCTATCCCGCCCCCGAATGGGCCCCGGTGCGCGGGTGGCGGGTCGATCGCGCGCTGGTGTTCGCGCACGCGTTGCAGGAAAGCAATTTCATCACGCGCGCCACATCGCGGACGGGGGCCAAGGGGATCATGCAGATCATGCCCGGCACCGCCGCGATCGTGAAGAAACAGCTCGGCGATATCCCGCTGCCGCCGCTCGATCCCGGCGATCCGAGCTTCAATATCGAACTTGGCCAGTCGTATCTCGAATATCTGCGCGATACGCCGTGGACCGCCGGGCTGCTACCGAAGGTCGTCGCGGCGTATAATGCCGGGCCGGGGTCGGTCCAGAAATGGAACACCAGCGTGCGCGACAACGCCGACCCGCTGCTGTTCATCGAATCGATCCCGTTCCGCGAAACCCGGCACTATGTCGAAGTCGTCTTGCGCAATTACTGGATGTATCAGCTGCGCGACGGCAAACGCCCGCCATCGATCGACGCGCTGTCGGCGAACCTGTGGCCGCGCTTTCCCGGATTGACGGGGGCAGCGGGCGTAAAGGTCGCGCCGACCTATGTGGCACCGCTGCCGCCACTGCCCGGCTTGCCCACCGTGGCGGTATCGGGGCAATAGGCCGTCATGCCGATCGATGAAACGCTGCCCTTCCGTCCCGTCCGCATCGCCGTCCTGACGGTATCCGATACGCGCACCGAAGCCGACGACCGGTCGGGCGATACGCTCGTCGAGCGGCTGACCAAGGCCGGGCATCTGCTCGCCGCGCGCGCCATCGTGCGCGACGACGTTCCAGTCCTCGTCGCGCAGTTCGAGACATGGATCGCCGATCCGATGGTCGATTGCATCATTTCGACCGGCGGCACCGGCGTTACCGGCCGCGACGTCACGCCCGAGGCGTTGGCGCAGGTTTGGGACAAGGAAATCCCCGGCTTCGGCGAGCTGTTCCGCTGGCTGAGTTATGCGACGATCGGCACTTCGACGATCCAGTCCCGCGCCACCGCCGGTGTCGCGCGCGGCACCTATATTTTTGCGCTGCCGGGTTCGACCGGCGCAGTGCGCGATGCGTGGGACGGCATCCTCGGCACGCAGCTCGATAGCCGCCACCGCCCGTGCAATTTCGTCGAGCTGATGCCGAGGTTGATGGAACGCTAGCGCGGTTGCCCGGCGGCGCATTGCGGCTTAGGCTCGGCCATCACACCAGGGAGGTCGCGATGCGCCGTAACTTTTGGTTGACCGCAGCAGCGCTTGCACTGCTCGCTCCGGGCCTTGCTGATGCGCAGATGCAAGACAAGATGGCGCGTCCCGGCCAAGGCGGCGGGCAAGTTCGACCGCCGCGACCGGGGGGGCCGGGCAACGGCGGCCCATCCATCCAACCACCGCGCCCCGGCCCGGTTACGCCGGTCCGCCCAACACATCCCCGGCCACAGCATCCGCGCCCGCCGCACAATGGCGGCGGTTTCCATCGGCCGCCGCACTATCGGCCGCCCATTTATCGCTACCCGCACGGCTATCACTACCGCCGCTGGCACGTCGGTGCAGTCCTGCCTGCGGTGCTGTTCGGGTCGGCCTATTATTTCAACGACTATCATCTGTTCGGCCTGTACGCGCCGCCGCACCTATATCGCTGGGTGCGCTATGGTCCCGACCTTGTGCTGGTCAACACGCGCACCGGTCATATCCGCGACGTGCGCTACGGCGTGTTCCGCTAGCCCGTTCTTGCTTCGTTCCAGCATGACCGCTATTCTGCGGTCATGCCGGTTCCCCCTCCCCTGCATGGCCGAGGCGCGCCGACCAATCACCGCAGCGCGCGTTTCGACGATCTGGCGCGCGCGCTGGAAGGTGATTGGCTCGACGACGCCGCTATGGTCGATGGCGCACCCCCGGCGCATCGGACGACGGTCGCACTCGAAACGCCGCGCACGATCATCAGCCGCAACACGTCGCCCGACATTCCGTTCGATCGCTCGCTCAACGCCTATCGCGGCTGCGAGCACGGCTGCGTCTATTGCTTTGCACGCCCGACGCACGCCTATCTCGGGCTGTCGCCCGGGCTGGATTTCGAATCGCGGCTGACCGCCAAGCCCGATGCGGCGCGGCTGCTCCGCACCGAACTGTCTAAACGCGGATACACCGCTGCGCCGCTGGCGATGGGCACCAATACCGACCCCTATCAGCCGATCGAAGCGCGCTTTGCGATCACGCGCAGCGTGCTCGAGGTGCTGCGCGAGTTTCGCCACCCGGTGATGATCACGACCAAGTCCGACCGGATCGTCCGCGATCTCGACCTGCTTGGTCCGATGGCTGCCGGCGGTCTGGCCAGCGTGGTCATTTCGGTAACGACGCTCGATCCTGCCACGGCACGGACGCTCGAGCCGCGCGCCGCTGCACCGCGACGGCGGCTCGCAGCCGTCGCGGCGCTGCGTGCAGCGGGTGTGCCGGTGCTGGTGTCGGTATCGCCGATCATCCCCGGCATCACCGACCACGAGATCGAGGCCATCCTCGAAGCCGCCGCGAGGGCCGGCGCAGTCGGCGCGTTCGCCCGCCCGGTGCGGTTGCCGTTCGAGGTCGCACCGCTGTTCCGCGCATGGCTCGATGCGCATCATCCGGGTCGTGCCGCGCGAGTCATGGCGCTGATCCAGTCGATGCGCGGCGGCCGCGATAATGATCCGCGCTTCGGCGAAAGAATGCGGGGATCAGGGGCTTATGCCGCAATGCTGCAATCGAGGGTAAAGATTGCCAAGGCGCGGCTGGGGCTGGATCACGGTCGGCCGCAGCTGCGCACCGACCTGTTCAGCGCGCCGCGCAGCCAGTTATCGCTGTTTTAGGTTCCGGGCAGGCGGTAGTGACGAAACCGCTCGCGCAATTCGGTTTTAAGCAACTTGCCCGTCGCGGTATGCGGCAGATCGTCGACAAAGACGACGTCATCGGGCAGCCACCACTGGGCGACACGACCGGTCATGTAAGTGATAACATCGTCTTTGCAGATAGTTGCGTCTGGTTTCTTGACCACGATCAGAAGCGGCCGTTCATCCCATTTCGGGTGCGCGACACCGATCACCGCCGCTTCGAGTACGCCCGGCGCACCGATCGCGCAATTTTCAAGATCGATCGAACTGATCCACTCGCCGCCCGATTTGATCACGTCCTTCGACCGGTCGACGATCTGCATATAGCCAAGGCTATCGAGCGTCGAAACGTCACCGGTATCGAACCAGCCGTCAGCATCGAGCGCCGATCCCGGCGGCATCTTGAAATAGTGATCGACGATCCACGGCCCCTTGACCAGCAGCCGCCCAAAGCTTTTGCCGTCGCGCGGCAGTTCCGCCCCGGCGTCGTCGACGGTCTTCATCTGGACACCGAACAGCGCCCGGCCCTGTTTGATCCGATAATCGAGCTGTTGCTCGCGCGGCAGTCCGGCCACGTCGGGGCACGGCGAACCCAATGTTCCCAGCGGCGACATTTCGGTCATGCCCCACAGCTGACTAACCCGCACATCATGCTGTTCGAACGCCTCGACCATCGACCGCGGCACCGCCGATCCGCCGATGGCAACATCTTGCAGCGCCCCAAGCCCGCCGCCGTGCTTCTCGAGATGCTGTAGCAAACCGAGCCAAATCGTTGGAACCCCTAGCGCAAAGGTCACGCCTTCGGCCACGATCAACCGCTGCAGGGTCGGCGCATCGAAATGCGCCCCGCCCAGCACCAGCTTTGCCCCGACGGCGGCGGCCGAATAGGGCATGCTCCACGCATTGGCATGATACATCGGCGCCATCGGCAGGATCACTGCCCGCGCCGTCAGCCCGAAGCAATCGGCGGCGGACGCGGCAAAAGCGTGCAGCACGTTGGACCGGTGGCTGTACAGCACGCCCTTGGGATTGCCCGTCGTGCCGCTGGTATAGCACAGCCCGGCGGCGGCGTTCTCGTCGACGACGACCCAGGCAAAATCGCCGTCTGAGGCCGCCAGCAAATCCTCGTAGCACAGCAGGTCGATGCTGCTGTCGGCAGGCATATGCGCGGCATCGGTCATCAGCACGAACCGCTCGATGCTTGTCAGCCGCGGCGCGATGCGTTCGACCAGCGTGAGAAAACTCAGGTCGAAAAACAGCACGCGGTCTTCGGCATGATTGGCGATGTAGACGATCTGATCGTCGAATAGTCGCGGGTTGATCGTGTGCGCAACCGCGCCAAGGCCCGAGATACCGTACCAGCATTCGACGTGCCGATGCGTATTCCACGCCAGCGTGGCGACCCGGTCGCCCGGCACGATCCCGAGCGCGCGCAAGGCTTGCGCCGTCTGCTTTGCTCGACCGCGAACCGTCGACCAGTTCGATCGATGCTCGGGCCCTTCGACCGATAGCGTCACGATCTCGCGCGCCGGGTGGTTGACCGCGGCATGGTCGATCAATTGCCACACCAGCAACGGCCAGTTCTGCATCCCGCTCACGTTCATCCCGCGTCTCCCCGGCGGAATGCTAGCAGCGCCGCCTGCGCTTGCCTATGGCTTGACACGAAAGAACATATAGTGAACACTGTTGTCAGCAACAGGGGAAATGCGATGACCATCGTCGACGGTATCGGGATTTTGAGTGTGTTGGGCGTGCTCGCGCTGCTGACGCTGATCACCGGATTGGTGCTGCAATCGTCGGCGGCCATCCGCGACGCGTTGCGCGGCGTGCCGCGGGCGCAGGTCAGTCGGACGCCGCCGCGCTGGATATCGAGCGCGCCCGCGCGCGCAGCCTGATCCGTCGTGCGCTGCGCAGCGAAAGCGGCACCGATACGGCATAGGCGAGCGACAGCAGCGACAGCGTCATCCACGGTGCGGAAAACAGCGCCGCTGCGAACAGTCCGACAAGCAGCAGCAGCGGCATCCGCCACTCGGGCCGGACGCGGGCCGAGCTCCAGCTGAACGTCGGCAGGCTCGACGCCATCAGGAATGCGACGATGCTGACCACGCTTGCGACCACAATTGCGCGGATGGTCGGATCGTCGAGCCATGCCGGGGCGAGCCAGAACGACACGAACATCGGGCTGAGCGTCAGCCCGGCGCCGACGGGTGCCGGGATTCCCGTCAGAAATCCGGCGCGCTTGACCGGGGCTTCTTCGTCACCAAGCCCGGCATTGAACCGCGCCAGCCGCAGCGCACACGTCACCGCATGCGCCATCGCAAACACCCAGCCGATCCCCGGCAGCGTCTGCAGCGACCATAAATAGACGATCAACGCCGGCGCGACGCCGAACGCGGTGACGTCCGACAGCGAGTCGAGTTCAGCGCCGAAGCGACTGGTGCCCTTGAGCAGCCGCGCGATCCGCCCGTCGATGCCGTCGAGGACGCCGGCAACGATGATCGAGGCGACCGCCTTTTCCCATTCGCCGGCAATGCCGAAGCGCACGCCGGTCAGCCCGAAACAAAGCGCCAGCACGGTGACGGCATTCGGGATCAGCGCGCGGATCGGAATGACGCGGCGGAACCGGCGCGGCGGCTCGGCCCCTTCGACGATCATTGCGTCGTGCCCGCCACCACCTCGGTCGACCCAAGCCGCGCCAGCACGGTCTCGCCCGCGACGCAGCGCTGGCCGGGTAGCACCTGGCAGGCACATCCCGCAGGCAAATAGACATCGACGCGGCTGCCGAAGCGGATCAGCCCGATGCGCTCGCCCGCCGTCACGGCATCGCCCTCGTTGCCGAAGCGCATGATGCGGCGCGCGACCAGCCCGGCGATCTGTGTCAGCGCGACCTTCACGCCGCCGGGCGTTTCGACGATGAAATACTGGCGCTCGTTGTCGTCGCTCGCCTTGTCGAGGTCGGCGTTGAGGAACTTACCGGGGACATAGACGATCCGCCGTACGATACCCGCCACCGGCGACCGGTTGATGTGGACATCGAAGACATTCATGAACACCGACACGCGCTTATACGTTCCCGGCGCCAGCCCGCCTTCGCCGTCGAGTTGCCGCGGCGGCTCGACGTCGGCGATCATGCACACCATGCCGTCGGCGGGCGAGATGATCAGGCCGTCACCAGCAGGCGTCGTGCGTTCGGGATCGCGGAAGAACGCTGCGACCCATGCCGTGATGCCCGCCATCAGCCAGCCCGCGACCGCCCAGTGCAGCGCAAAGCCCAGCACGAGCGTGATGCCGGCGCTGATCGCGATGAACTTGCGCCCTTCTGGGTGAACCGGCGGCAGGTGATATTTGGCGGTCGCGGGGACCGTAGGCAATTGTGTCGTGTTCATATAGATCACCTTAGCCGCGCCCGCCCCCGCTGACAACGCGGACGCGCTCTGCTACGCGGCGGCGATGACATCCCCGATCACCAGCCTGTGCCTGTTCTGCGGTTCGAAGCCCGGAACCGATCCGCGTCACCTCGCGCTCGCCGAGGCGTTCGGCGGATTGTGCGCTGCACAGTCGCTGACGCTGGTTTATGGCGGCGGCGGGCTGGGACTGATGGGGGCAGCAGCCCGCGCGGCGCTTGCCGGGGGCGGCCGCGTGATCGGCATCCTGCCGCAATGCCTCGTTGAAGCCGAAGTCGCACAAAGCGGTTTGAGCGAGCTGCGGATCGCGCCGACGCTGCATGCACGCAAGGCCGAAATGCACGACCGGTCGGATGCGATCGTCGTGTTGCCCGGCGGGATCGGCACCTTCGACGAGCTGTTCGAGGTAATGACGTGGCGCAATCTCGGGCTGCACGACAAGCCGATCTGGCTGCTCGGCGCGGCGTCCTATTGGGAGCCGTTCCTTGCCTTCCTGCGCCACCTCGATGCCGAGGGGTTCGCCTATCCGCGCACGCTGGCGCTGATCGAGCCGCTCGACGGGCTCGACGCGCTGGCCGAGCGCATTGCCGCCAGCCGCATCGGACGTTGATCGCACGCGGGTTGCCCCCTACAGCAGCGCCACACCACGCGAGGATGCCATGCCCAAGATCAAGGTAGCGAAACCGGTCGTCGAGCTCGACGGCGACGAGATGACGCGGATTATCTGGCACTGGATTCGCGAGCAGCTCATCCTGCCCTACCTCGATATCGAGCTGATCTATTTCGACCTTGGCATGGAAAACCGCGACCTGACCGACGACAAGGTTACCGTGCGGTCGGCGAACGCGATTCGCGAGCATGGCGTCGGCGTCAAATGCGCGACGATCACGCCCGACGAGGCGCGGGTGAAGGAGTTCGGCCTCAAGAAGATGTGGAAGTCGCCGAACGGCACGATCCGCAACATCCTCGGCGGCGTGGTGTTCCGCGAGCCGATCGTCATTTCGACCATCCCGCGGCTGATCCCCGGCTGGACCGACCCGATCGTCATCGGCCGTCATGCGTTCGGCGATCAGTACCGCGCCACCGACTTCCTCGTTCCCGCACCCGGCACGTTGATGATGAAATGGGTCAGCGAAGACGGCAAGGACGTGATCGAGCACGAAGTCTTCCATTACCCATCCGCTGGCGTCGCGATGGGCATGTACAACCTCGACGATTCGATCCGTGACTTCGCGCGCGCTTGCCTCAATTATGGCGTCGCGCGGCAGTGGCCGGTGTACCTCAGCACCAAGAATACCATCCTGAAGGCGTATGACGGGCGCTTCAAGGATTTGTTCGAGGAAATTTACGTCAAGGATTTCAAGGCTCAATATGAGAAACTTGGGATTGTCTATGAACATCGGTTGATCGACGACCTCGTCGCTTCGGCGCTCAAATGGTCGGGTAAGTTCATCTGGGCGTGCAAGAATTACGATGGCGATGTGCAGTCGGACATGGTCGCGCAGGGCTTCGGCTCGCTCGGGCTGATGACGTCGATCCTGATGACACCCGACGGCCAGACCGTCGAGGCCGAAGCCGCGCACGGCACCGTGACGCGCCATTACCGCATGCATCAGGCCGGCAAGCCGACCAGCACCAACCCGATCGCCTCGATCTTCGCCTGGACCGGGGGGCTCAAACATCGCGGCAAGCTCGACAACACGCCCGAAGTCACGCGCTTTGCCGAAACACTCGAGCGCGTCTGCATCGAAACCGTCGAAAACGGCGCGATGACCAAGGATCTGGCGCTGCTCGTCGGCCCCGATCAGGCGTGGCTGACCACCGAGCAGTTTTTCGAGGCGGTCCGCGCCAACCTCGACGCGGCAATTACGGCGTAGCGCGCCACCAACACCGCTCGCCGTCCGGCCGCAGGGCCCTGACACGTGTCACGATTTTTTGTGTCACGCTGTCCCACGCGTCATCGCCGGTTGTTACGGAACCAGCGCTGGGCGAACACCTGCGCCGGTTTGACCGCTGGACCTTTGTACCATATCGGTTTATAAAAAGTCAATCGGGCGTGTGACGGTTTCACCAGACCGTCACATCCGCGCGCTAGGGGATCAGGGTGTCACGACGTTTGGGTGGCGCGTGTGTAGCCGCTCCGTCAGCCGCGAAGGAATTTTCGCCCGTGAAATTGCGCTATTCGCTGGTCGCTGTCTGCGCCGCCGCCACCATCCTTGCCGCGTGCAACGAGGACGCGCCGTCGAATTCGCCGTCATCGCCGCCGGTGGTGACGCCGGTTGCCGCAACCCGGACGATCATCATGGTATGGGACGGGCTGCGCCCCGACGACGTAACCGCCACCGACACCCCCAACCTGTATGCGCTGCGCCAGGCCGGTACCAATTTCAGCGACAATCATTCGACCTATCCGACGTTCACGATGATGAACGGCTCGTCGTTCGCGACCGGATCGTTCCCGCGCAGTTCGGGCTTTTACGGCAACACCTTCTGGACGCCGCCGCAGGGCACGACGAATACGATCCCGGTCGGGCTGTCGGCCGCCGGCACGGCGCAGGATTATCAGGATCCGGTTTTCACCGAAGATTATCAGGTGCTTACCACGCTCAACACTTATTATTCGGGGCAACTGCTGCTGGTGAAAAGCCTGTTTGCCGCAGCGCAGGGTGCCGGGCTGGTGACCGCGACGATCGGCAAAAGCGGCGCGGCGTACATTCAGGACCTCGGCCAGGGCGGTTATTTCCTTGACGAAAACACCGTCAAGCCGCGCAGCCTCGTGACCGAATTGCAGGCGGCGAACATCGCGCTGCCGGTCAATGTCACCAAGGATTATACCGGCACCAACGCCGTGACGCTGGCGGCAACCAACGGCTCGCCGACGGCGCGCGCCGGCTATGTCACGTTCAATACGACCGCGTACGACCCCGCCGGGACACTGACCGTCGCGGCGCGCGATTCGACCGATACGACGCAGGGCGCGCCCGAGGACGCCGCCAATAAATATATGATGTCGGTGTTCACGCAGTATATCCTGCCGATCAAGAAGCCGATGCTGTCGCTGATCTGGTTCCGCACGCCCGATAACGTCGAGCATGGCTATGGTCCCGGCACCGCCAATGTCCGCGCCGGGCTGCGGTCGCAGGATGCCCGGCTGGGCGAACTGCTTGCCGGGTTGAAGGCGAACGGCCTCGACAAGACGACCAATGTCATCGTGGTTTCGGATCACGGCCATTCGAGCGTGTCGGGCCCGACCGGGCTGTACCCGCTGCGCGCGATCGCTGCGTCGGCAACCGCGCCGAACGGCCCGCTGGTCAATGGCGCGACAAGCGGCACCAGCGCCGCCGCGCTCGGCGCGGTCAACGCCGCGGGCTATTCGTTCTCGGGCGATGTGCGCTCGGCCGACTTGCTGACCTATCGCGGCTTCGCCGCCTATGACGGCAACGGCTGCTCGACGAGCGCGATGTACGGACTGTCGCCAACCGGCACCCCGACGGTCCCGGTCCGGATCGATGCGACCGGCGCGCTGTGCGGTGCCGCCAACACCAAATATCAGGCGATCAGCGCGGTCGCCAGTTTCAAGGTGCCCGCCCCCGGCAGCCTGCCGGCAAAGGGCATCGTCGTCGCGGCGAACGGCGGGTCGGATTATTTCTACGTCCCCGGGCACGACGCGACGACCGTCAAGAACCTCGTCAAGTTTCTCCAGCAGCGGGAGGAATATGGCGCGGTCTTCGTCGATAGCCGCTACGGCGCGATTCCCGGCGCGTTGACGATGGATCAGATCAACCTCGAAAATGCGACGCGCCAGAACAACGGCCAGCCCGATGTGGTGGTGTCGTTCGCATGGGACGATAGCGTCGTCGTGCAGGGCAAGAACGGCATCGAGTTCGAAAGCACCGGCGGCCAGCGCGGCATGCACGGCAGCTTTGGCACGACCGATGTGCGCAACACGCTGATCGCCAACGGCCCGTCGTTCCAGTCGGGCGCGACGATCACCAATCCGTCGGGCAATGTCGATGTCGCACCAACGGTCGCCTATCTGCTCGGGCTGACGTTCGTGCAGGCCGATGGGCGCATTTTGAACGAGGCGCTGACCACACCGGCGAGCAAGACCAAGCCGAGCGTCGCTGGTCCGATTACCGTGGTCAGCACCACTGCCACCGGGCTGTCGTTCGAACTGCCGACCGATCCGACCGGGGCCACCAAGGACAGCTCGTTCACGTCGGGAAGCTATACCGTCAACCTTGTCGTCAAGGACTTGAATGTCGACGGCAAGAACTACCGCTATTTCGACTATGCCAAGGCGGTCCGGCAATAGCATTGCGATCGAGGTCAGCCGTTGCTTAGCGTTCGTCTCCGCGGTCTGGTGATCGGCGTGTTGAGTGTGGCGGCGGTGCCCGTAAGCGCCGCCGTTGCGCCGCTGCGGTTCGAGGCCGTGTTCCGGTCCGGCGGCGAACCGGCGTCGCTGCATTACCGCGCGACGTTCCGATCGAGCGGCGGCACGCACCAGCTCGAAGTCTGGCGCGACGGCGACCGGCGCATCAAGCGCGTTACCGATGGCGCGGTGGCGACCTATGTCGTGCACCATCCCGGCGATGCGAATTTCGAGATGCAGGTGCTCGACCTCCGCAAACGGATCAACACCCACATCGACCGCACGACGATGTACCGGATGGGCAACTTCACCGACTGGTTCGACCTTGGGCACGGCGTGCGGATGCCCAAGGGCAGCTATAAGCTGATCCGGAGCGCAGCCCCCGCCGCGTCGGCAAAGCCGCTCGTCGCGTGCGACTGGTACACACTTACAGAGGGCGCGCGACGCACGCAGATGTGCTGGGATCCGTCGAACCGGTTGCCGCTGCTGATCGTGTCGGGCGACCGGACGATCTGGCAGATCACCGCGATCGACCGGTCCGCGTTCGCGCCATCGGTGTTCGACATCGCCGACAAGGGCTTCGTCCGTGTCGATGCGGTACGCGACACCGAACGCGACTAGCCCCCTTCCCCCTCTGCGCGCGACCGGCTAGCACCGGTGGCATGGCCTCCCCCTTTGCATATCCCGGATTTCGAGCCTTTTGGGCGGCGCGGCTCGCGGCCACCCTCGGGGCGACGATGCTTGTCGTCGTTATCGGCTGGCAGGTTTATGACATTGCGCGCCAGACGATGCAGCCCAAACAGGCAGCGTTCCTGCTCGGCATGGTCGGGCTGGCGCAGTTCCTGCCGCTGTTCGGGCTGACGCTGGTGGTCGGCTATGTCGCCGACCGGCTCGACCGGCGGCATATCGCGCGGGTGGCGATCGCGCTGACATTATTTTGCGCAGCCCTGCTCGGCGGGCTGGCGCTGGCGCATGCGGTGACGCTGCCGTGGCTGTTCGGCATCGCCGCGCTGCTTGGCGTCGGGCGCGCTTTTTCGGGACCGTCGATGTCGGCGCTGGCCCCCAATCTGGTACCGCGCGAGATCCTGCCGACCGCGATCGCGTGGAATTCGATCGGCTGGCAATCGGGATCGGTCGTCGGGCCGCCGGTCGGCGCGTTCCTGTATGCCGCAGCCCCCGCCGCGCCGTATCTGGTCGCGGTCGTGCTGTTCGCCGTGTCGCTTGCGGCGCTGTTCGCGATCCCGCCGGTGACGCTGCCGCCGCGATCCGAGCTGTCGCCGTGGCGCTCGACAGTCGAAGGACTGGGCTATGTCCGCCGCAACCGCATCGTGCTCGGCGCGATCAGCCTCGATCTGTTCGCGGTGCTGCTCGGCGGCGCGACCGCGATGCTGCCGATCTATGCGCGCGATATCCTGCATGTCGGCGTCGAGGGGCTGGGGCCGCTGCGGGCCGCCCCCGCGCTCGGCGCGGCGCTGACGGCGGTCGCTCTGGCGTCGAAACCGCTGCGTAACCGCGTCGGCATCACGATGTTCGGCGGCGTCGCGCTGTTCGGGGTCGCGACGGTGGGGTTCGGGCTGTCACAGAACCTGCTGCTGTCGC
The DNA here is from genome assembly GCA_038225475.1 of Sphingomonadales bacterium. Classification (GTDB taxonomy): domain Bacteria; phylum Pseudomonadota; class Alphaproteobacteria; order Sphingomonadales; family Sphingomonadaceae; genus Polymorphobacter_B. Next base: position 52,245 of record JBBRRA010000008.1, on the reverse strand, counting down.
TCGGCTGCCTGACCGTGCTGGGCGCGGCCGACATGATCAGCGTCTATGTCCGCAGCTCGCTGATCCAGCTGCACACCCCCGATGCGATGCGCGGGCGCGTTTCGGCGGTATCGATGCTGTTCATCTCGGCATCGAACGAGCTCGGCGAGTTCGAAAGCGGGCTGACGGCGGCATGGTTCGGCCCGGTCGAAGCGGTCGTGCTCGGCGGCATCGGCGCGATCATCGTCACCGGACTGTGGATGTGGGGCTTTCCCGAGCTGCGCCGCGCCGACAAGTTTGTGGCACCCGAAACCGCCTGAGGCTATGGGTGGCGGGCAGTTACGGAGGACGACCATGAAAGCCGATACCATCCTCGCCACCATCGGCAACACGCCGCACGTCCGCATGGGGCGGCTGTTCCCGCACGCCGAAGTCTGGATAAAGTCCGAACGCTCGAACCCCGGCGGATCGATCAAGGACCGCATCGCGCTGGCGATGGTCGAGGCGGCCGAGGCCGATGGCAGCTTGCAGCCCGGCGGCACGATCGTCGAACCGACCAGCGGCAACACCGGCATCGGGCTGGCGATCGTCGGCGCGATCAAGGGCTATAAGGTCATCCTCGTGATGCCCGAATCGATGTCGATCGAACGGCGGCGGCTGATGCTCGCGTACGGCGCGACCTTTGCGCTGACGCCGCGCGAAAAGGGCGTCAAAGGCGCGATCGAACGCGCGCACGAAATCTGCGATGCGACGCCGGGTGCGTGGATTCCGGGGCAGTTCGAAAACCCGGCGAACGTCGACATCCATGTCCGCACGACCGCAATCGAAATCCTGAACGACTTTGCCGACACGCCGATCGATGCGATGATCACCGGGGTCGGCACCGGCGGGCACATCACCGGCGTCGCGCAGGCGCTGAAGCCGCATTGGCCCAACCTGAAAGTCTTTGCCGTCGAGCCGACGCTGTCCCCGGTGATTTCGGGCGGCCAGCCCGGCCCGCATGCGATCCAGGGCATCGGCGCGGGCTTCATCCCGGCCAACCTCCACACGCAACTGCTCGACGGCGTCATTCAGGTTTCGCCCGACGATGCCAAGGCATGGGCGCTGCGTTCGGCGCGCGAGGAGGGCATGCTGGTCGGCATCTCGAGCGGCGCGACGCTGAGCGCCATCGCTCAAAAGCTGCCCGAACTGGTCCCCAACGCGCGCGTCCTCGGGTTCAACTACGACACCGGCGAGCGTTATCTGTCGGTGCCGGAGTTCCTGCCGACCGAATAGAGCGTCACCTCGACGATTTCAGGCGGCGTGCCAAAGCGTATCGGGATCGCGGTGGTGCCGAGCCCGCAACTGACGATCAGCCGACGCGCGCCCTCGACGACAAGGCCGTAGAGAAACCGCTGGCCGTTTACCGACCCGGTCATCGGCGCCCCGATCAGCGGCAGCTTGATCTGCCCGCCGTGCGTGTGCCCGGCGAGCGTCAGCGCAACCGACGGCGGCACCTGCGGCCACGCATCGGGATTGTGCATCAGCATCAGGACCGGCTTCCCCGGCGGCACCCCGGCGAGCGCGACGCGGGCATCGGGGTGACCCGACAGATAATCGTCGAGCCCGGCAACCACCAGCGGCCCGGCATCGGCCCAGCGATTGTTGAGATAGGTGATGCCGTACCGCGGGATGACCTGCTGCGACCAGAAGACATTGTCATGGTTGCCGCGCACCGCAAACACCCCGAGCCGCGCGCGCAGCGCCGCGAACGGCCGGATGCCATCGTCGAGATTTTCTCCCACCGGCGGCCGCCCAAGCTTGCCGCCGACATAGTCCCCGGTGAGTGCGACAAGATCGGGCGCGAGCGCGTTGACCTGCGCGACGATGGCGCGAACGCGCGCCGGCGGCATGTCATAGCTCAGATGCTCGTCGCTCAGCTGGACGATCCGCAGCGGCGCGGCCAGTCCTTCGACGGCGACCCGGTACCGCACCACCACCAGCGTTGCGGTCGCGTTGCGGTAGCCGAAAGCCGCGAGCACGGCAGCAACGATGAGCCCGGCAAAAACGGCGCGCGAGGCGAGTTTGAGCGTCAACGATTCCGCCTGCGTTGGCCCCCTCCCGCAACTACGGGAGGGGGTGGGGTGAGGACCTCGCCTTCTTTCACCGCCGCTTTCCCGCAAGGCGGGGGAGCGGATGCGACTTACGCCGCCGCCTTGAGCTTGGCGCGGCCGTAGAAGGTCTCGCCCGCCGCCGCCATGTCGCGGAGCAGCTGCGGTGCCGCAAAGCGTTCGCCGTGGCGCTGCGCGAGCGTGTCGAGTACCGCGACGACATGCGCGAGGCCGAGCGTGTCCATATGGCTGAACGGCCCGCCGGTGAACGGTGCAAAGCCCCAGCCGAAGATCGCGCCGAGGTCGCCGTCCTCGGGCGTTTCGAGGACGCCTTCGGCAAAACAGCGCGCGCATTCAACCAGCTGGCGGAACATCAGCCGCTCGCGCACCGCCAGCGGATCGGTTTCGCCGTGCGCGTCGGGCTTGACGACCGTCACGCCAAGGTCGGGCCACAGGTACTTCTTCGCCGGCGCGTCGGGATAGACGTAGAAGCCCTTGCCGTTCTTGCGCCCCAGCCGCCCGAGCGTGTTCATCGCCTCGATGACCGCCTCGGCGGCGCTTGGCTTATACGCATCGCCCAGATCGGCCTTGGTCTGCTTGGCGACCTTGAGCGACAGGTCGAGCCCGACCTCGTCGTTCACAGCGAGCGGCCCGACGGGCATGCCCATCTGCTTGCCGATATTCTCGATCAGCGCGGGCACGGTGCCCTCGGCGAGCAGCGCCAGCCCTTCCTGGACATAGGTGCCAAAGCAGCGCGACGTATAGAAACCGCGGCTGTCGTTGACCACGATCGGCACCTTGCGGATCGCCGCAACATAGTCGAGCGCCTTGGCGATCGCCTCCGGCCCGGTTTCCTTGCCGACGATGATCTCGACCAGCGGCATCTTTTCGACCGGCGAGAAGAAATGGATGCCGATGAAGTTGGCGGGCTTCGACCATGCAGCACTCAGGCCGGTGATCGGCAGCGTCGAGGTGTTCGACCCGAAGATCGTGTCGGCGCCGACCACGGCCTCGGTCTTATGCGTGACATCGGCCTTGATCCCGCGATCTTCGAACACCGCCTCGATGATCAGGTCGCAACCCTTGAGGTCGTCATAATTCGACGTCGCATGGATGCGCCCGAGGATTTCGGCCATCTTCGCCGGATCGGTGCGGCGCTTGGCCAGCCGCTCCTCGGTATAGGCCTTGCCCTTGTCGGCGGCCGCCTGGTCGCGGTCGAGCAGCACCACTTCGATGCCGGCCTGCGCGCTGACCATCGCGACGCCCGCGCCCATCAGCCCGGCACCGAGCATGCCGATCTTCTTCGGCGGCATCGGCGCAATGCCCTTGGGACGGCGCGCGCCCTTTTCGGCGGCCTGCTTCGAGACGAACAGCGAGCGGATCATGTTGGCCGCCTGCGGATCGGCGACGACCTTGGCGAAATATTTGCTTTCGACGCGGATCGCGGTGTCCATCGGCAGCTGCGCGCCCTCGTACACCGCCGACATGATCGCCATCGGCGCGTTCATATTATGCTGCGTCGTCTTGTGCGTGATCGCGTTGCCCGCCACGAAGGTCTGCGCAAACGCCGGGTTCATCGCGCCGACGCCGCCGGGGAAACGGAAGCCCTTGTCGTCCCACGGCTGCGTGTTCTTGGTCGGGTTGGCCAGCACCCACGCCTTGGCGCGCGCCACGACATCGGCGGCGGGCGCGAGTTCGCCGACCACGCCAAAGCCCAGCGCCTCCTGCGGCGACATGCTTTTGCCCTGCAGCAGGTACATCAGCGCCGACTGAACACCCATCAGGCGCGGCAGCCGCTGCGTTCCGCCGGCGCCGGGAAACAGCCCGACGAGCACTTCGGGCAGGCCCAGTTGCACCTTGGGATTATCGCTGCACACCCGGTAATGGCAGGCGAGACAGAATTCGAGCCCGCCACCGAGCGCCAGCCCGTTGATCGCCGCCGCCACCGGCTTGCCGCAGGTCTCGAGGTCGCGCAGCAGGCGGTTGAGGCCAAACACCCCGTCGAACAGCGCGGCGAGCTTCGACTTGCCCGCCGCCGTCGTGCCGCCGCCGAACAACGCGCCCATGCCCTTCAGGTCGGCCCCGGCCATGAAGCCCGACGCCTTGCCGCTGGTCAGCACCGCGCCCTTGACGGCGGCGTCGGTCTTGATCCGCTCGATCGCCGCGGCAAGGTCGCGGCTGACTTCGGGGGTGATGACGTTCATCGACTGCCCCGGCACGTCGATGGTGAGCAGCAGGACGCCGTCGGCGTCGAGATCCTGACGGATGGCGGTGTCGGTCATTGTCGTTACTCCCCAGGAACCGTTCAAATCCGCTCGATAACTGTTGCGGTGCCCATGCCCGCGCCGACGCACAGGGTCACCAGCGCGGTGCCCTTGCCGGTCCGCTCAAGCTCGTCGAGCACGGTGCCGAGGATCATCGCGCCGGTCGCGCCGAGCGGATGGCCCATCGCGATCGCGCCGCCGTTGACGTTGATCTTGTCGTGATCGATGTTGAGCGCCTGCATATAGCGCAGCACGACACTGGCGAACGCCTCGTTCAGCTCGAACAGGTCAATATCGCCAACCGTCATGCCAAGGCGCTTGAGCAGCTTTTCGGTGACCGGCGTGGGGCCGGTCAGCATGATTGCGGGCTCCGAGCCGATCGATGCCATGCCCTTGATCCGCGCGCGCGGCTTCAGCCCGTATTTCGCGCCGATGTCGCGGTTGCCGATCAGCACGGCGGCCGCGCCGTCGACGATGCCCGAGCTGTTGCCGCCGTGGTGGACATGGCTGATCCGCTCGATTTCGGGATATTTGAGCAGCGCGATCGCGTCGAAACCGGGCATCCCCTCGCCGATCGCCTCGAACGCCGGGGCGAGGCTGCCGAGCGACTGCATGTCGGTCTGCGGGCGCATATGCTCGTCACGGTCGAGCACGACCTCGCCGATCACGTCGCGGACGCCGACCACCGACTTGGCGAAGCGCCCCTCGCTCCACGCGCGCGCAGCGCGCTTCTGGCTCTCGACGGCATAGGCATCGACATCGTTGCGGCTGAAGCCGTATTTGGTCGCGATCAGATCGGCACCGATGCCCTGCGGCACGAAATAAGTTTTATACGCAACCGCCGGGTCCATCGGCCACGCGCCGCCATCGGCACCCATCGGCACGCGGCTCATGCTTTCGACGCCGCCGCCGATCGCAAACATCGCCTCGCCGCTGATCACCTTGGCCGCCGCCATGTTGCACGCCTCGAGCCCGCTGGCACAGAAGCGGTTGATCTGCACGCCCGCGGTGGTTTCGGCATAATCGGCGTTGAGCACGGCGGTGCGCGCGATATCGCTGCCCTGCTCGCCGACCGGCGCGACGCAGCCGAGCACGACATCATCGACGTCGGCGGTGTCGATCTGCGTACGGTCGCGGATCGCCTTGAGCACCTGCGTCGCCAGTTGGATCGGGGTAATCTCGTGCAGCTTGCCGTCCTTGCGGCCCTTGCCGCGCGGCGTGCGGACCGCGTCGTAGATGAAGGCTTCGGCCATTGTCAGTCTCCCAAGGATATTTTGTTCAAAACGCTTCGGCAGGCAGTGCCATCATTGCTTCGGCCCCGGCCTCGAGCTTCCGGCGGAGCGCGCCCGCGTCGGGGAAATAGCGTTCGGCGAAATAGCGCGCGGTGATCAGCTTGGCGTCATAGAACGCCTTGTCCGACGCGCCCGCGTCGATCGCGGCGTGGCTTGCCTTGGCCATCACCAGCCACATGTGGCCGAGCGCGACAATGCCCATCAGGTGGAGATACGCCGTCGCCGCCGCCCCGGCATTGTCGGGATTGGCCATTTCGTTCTGCATCAGCCACAGCGTCGCTGCCTGTAATTCGCCGAGCGCCTTTTCAAGCGGCGCGGCGATCACGCCAAGGCGCGCATCGGACTTTGCATCGGCGAGCAGGTCGCCCACCAGCGCGAGATAGGCGCGCAAGCCCCGGCCGCCGTTCATCGCCAGCTTGCGCCCGACAAGGTCCATCGCCTGGATGCCGTTGGTGCCTTCATAGATTTGCGCGATCCGCGCATCGCGGACGAACTGCTCCATGCCCCATTCGCGGACATAGCCGTGGCCGCCATAAACCTGCTGCGACGCGGTCGCGATGTCATAGCCCTTATCGGTGCAATAGCCCTTGATGACCGGCGTCAGCAGCGAGATCAGGTCATCGGCGGTCTGCCGCTCCTCGGGCGTGGCGGCGGCGTGCGCGAGATCGACCTGCAGCGCCCCCCACAGGATCAGCGCGCGTGCGCCTTCGTTATACGCGCGGCCGTCCATCAGCATACGGCGCACATCGGGGTGGACGATGATCGGATCGGCGCGGTGGTCGTTCGCGGGTGCATGGAGCGCCTTGCCCTGGACGCGGTCGCGCGCATAGATCGCAGCGTTCTGATACGCGATTTCGCCCTGTGCCAGCCCCTGCACGCCGACGCCGAGCCGGGCAGCGTTCATCATGATGAACATCGCGCGCAGGCCCTTGTTCTCCTCGCCGATCAGATAGCCGGTCGCACCGTCGTAATTCATCACGCAGGTCGAATTGGCGTGGATGCCCATCTTGTGTTCGATCGACCCGCAGGTCACCGCGTTGCGAGCACCGAGCGTGCCGTCGTCGCCGACAAGGATCTTGGGCACGATGAACAGCGAGATGCCCTTGACGGTGTCGGGCGCGCCTGCGGTCTTGGCGAGCACAAGGTGGATGATGTTTTCGGACAGGTCGTGCTCGCCCGCCGAAATGAAGATCTTGGTGCCCGACAGCCGGTACGACCCATCGGGCTGCGGCTCGGCGCGGGTGCGGATCAGCCCGAGGTCGGTGCCGCACTGCGGCTCGGTCAGGTTCATCGTGCCGGTCCAGCGGCCGTGGATCATGTTGGGCAGGAACTTGCGCTTCTGCGCGTCGCTGCCGACCGCCTCGATCGCCGAAACCGCGCCCTGGCTTAGCCCCGGGTACATCGAGAATGCCATGTTGGCGGTCGACATATATTCGGACATCGCGGTGCCGACGACATGCGGCAGCCCCTGCCCGCCGTAATCGGCGTTCATCATCAGCGTGCCCCAGCCTGCCTCGACGAACTGGTGATACGCGTCCTTGAACCCGGCGGGGGTCGTCACCGAGCCGTCGTCATGGCGCGTGCACCCCTCGAGGTCGCCCGACTGGTTCAATGGCTGCAGGACATTCTCGCAGAACTTTGCGCCCTCGCTCAGGATCGCAGCGACAACATCGGGCGTCGCCTCGGCAAAGCCCGGCAGGTTCGAATAATTCTGCAGCCCGACGACGGCATCGAGAACGAACTGCGTATCTTTGACGGGAGCACGATAGGTCGGCATGCGAAATCCTTAGTGCTGCTGATCGGCGACGATGCCTTCGATCAGACTACAGAACTGTTGCAACTCGTCGATCGTCGCATCGATATCGGCGCGCTGTTCGGCGAGCGCCGCAATGCGGTTGCGGCATTTGTCGATGGTGACGCGGCGCTGCGTCACCCGCCCGTCGCCGGCGTCGTAAAGGTCGATCATCTCGCGGATTTCGGCAAGGCTGAACCCGACATTCTTGGCGCGCAAAATCCACGCCAGCCGCGCGCGGTCACGGCGGCTATAGACCCGGTTCTGACCATTGCGCTCGGGCGCGATCAGCCCCTGATCCTCATAGAAACGGATCGCGCGCGGCGTGACGTTGAAGCCAAGGCTGAGCTCGGTAATCGTGAACGTCTCCGCCCCACACGGCGGCGGTGGCACCTGAATCATCGCGAAGCTTGGTTCGTCGAGCATCTCGCCGAGGTAGTTGACGTTAACGTCAGGGTCAAGCTTGGGTCACACGCGCTCCGCCCGGTACGCCGCGCGAACATCGGCACTCGTCAACCCGGTCCCGTCAGGCCGCCAGCCCGGCGGACCGAACAGCAGCGCGGGCCAGTGCCGCAGCGGATAGGCGCGCAGATCTGCCGCCATCGCCGCCCATTCGTGGAAAGCGATCGTCACCGGATTGACGCTGCCAATCGGTTTGACCAGCCCAAACTGCACCGGTTCGTCGGCGCGCTCAGCGACATAGGTGCCAAACAGCCGGTCGAACACCAGCAGCACGCCGCCGTGGTTGCGGTCGAGATAGTCGGCATTGCGACCGTGATGAACACGATGCGACGACGGCGTGTTGAAGACACCCTCGATAAACGGCAGCTTGGGGATCAACGTGGTGTGCAGCCAGCTCTGATAGAGCAAGTTGATCGCCAGCATCGTCGCCACCGCGGCGGGCGGAAAGCCGATCCAGACCAGCGGTAAATGAAAGAGAAACCCGCCCGACAGCAACCCCGTCCAGCCCAGCCGGTACGAGGCGAGAATATTGAGCTCCTCGGGCGTGTGATGCACCGCGTGCGTCGCCCACAACCATCGCACCTCATGGCTGGCGCGGTGGAACCAGTAATAAGTAAACTCGACACCGGCGAACAACGCCGCCCAACTGAGCACATGGTGCATCGAAATCGTTGTCAGCCGGACCTGCCATATGCCTAGCGCCAGCAGGCCAAAGCCGCTTGCCTTGACAACCGCGCCGATCACGCGCTGCCCGAGTCCGATGCCGACCGTCGCAAAACTTTCGCCGAGCGTATAGCCCGGTTCCCCACGCCGCCGAAGCAGCCACATCTCAAGCAGAACCATCGCGGCGAAAACCGGCAGCGCGTACCAGAATAAGGGGCCGTTCAAACCCATGCGCATCGCTCCCTGCCGTTTTAGGTAACTATCACACTCGATGGTCGAGCACCAGCGCCCCGTCCACCCCGACGCGCCGATAAAAGCACGTTCGCTCGCCGGTATGGCACGCCGGTCCCGCCGGGCGCACCTTCAGCCACAGCGCATCCTGATCGCAGTCGATGCGCAGTTCGACCACCGTCTGCGTGTTTCCCGATGTTCCGCCCTTGTGCCAGACCTCGGCGCGGCTGCGGCTCCAATAATGCGCCTCGCCGGTGGCCAGCGTCGCTGCCAGCGCGGCGGCGTTCATATGTGCGACCATCAGTAGCTCACCGGTTGTCGCATCGGTCGCAACCGCCTGAATCAGCCCGCGCTCGTCCCATTTCGGGTCGAGCGCCAGCCCGGTCTCGCGCGAGGTATCGCTCAAACGCATGGCTCCTGTTGCATTTTCGTTACGGTGTAGGGGGAGACAAGCGCCGCCCCCTCGCCTATATGCCCGCCAACCGCGCTCAGGAGGAGTCCCGATGGACAGCCTGCTCACCACCGACCCGTTCGACGACGATAAATTGCACGAGGAGTGCGGGGTGTTCGGCGTTTACGGGGCCGAAGGCGCTGCCGCACTCGCCGCGCTCGGGCTGCACGCACTCCAGCATCGCGGCCAGGAGGCTGCCGGCATCACCACCTATGACGGCAGCGAGTTCCACACGCATCGCGCGATGGGGCATGTTGCGGGCAACTTCGACACCGACGACGTCATCCGCAAGCTCAAAGGCGACATTGCGATCGGGCATAACCGCTATTCGACCACCGGCGAGACCGCGCTGCGCAATGTCCAGCCGCTGTTCGCCGAACTGTCGAGCGGCGGCTTTGCGGTCGGGCACAACGGCAATATCTCGAATGCGGTCAAGCTGCGTCGCGAGCTGGTGCGGCGCGGCTCGATCTTCCAGTCGACCAGCGATACCGAGGTCATCATCCACCTCGTTGCGACCAGCAGCTACCGCACCTTGCTCGACCGCTTCATCGACGCGTTGAAACAGGTCGAGGGCGCGTACAGCCTGCTCTGCCTGACCGGCGACGGCATGATCGCGGTGCGCGACCCGCTCGGCGTGCGCCCGCTGGTGCTCGGCCGGTTGAACGACAGCTATATCTTCGCGTCGGAAACGGTGGCGCTCGATGTCGTCGGCGCGACCTTCCTGCGCGCGGTCGAACCCGGCGAATTGATCGTGGTGACCAAGCGCGGGCTGCGCTCGCTGCGCCCGTTCGGCACCGTGCGGCCGCGGCCGTGCATCTTCGAGCATGTGTATTTCTCGCGCCCCGACTCGGTTGTCGACGGGTCGAGCGTCTATCAGGTGCGCAAGTCGATCGGTGCGCAACTGGCGATCGAAAGCCCGGTGATCGCCGACATGGTCGTGCCGGTGCCCGATTCGGGAACGCCGGCGGCGATCGGCTATGCGCAACAATCGGGGATCCCGTTCGAGCTCGGTATCATCCGTTCGCACTATGTCGGGCGAACGTTCATTCAGCCCGGCGACCAGATCCGCAACCTTGGCGTCAAGCTCAAGCACAACGCCAATCGCGCGCTGATCGACGGCAAGAAACTGGTGCTGATCGACGATTCGATCGTGCGTGGCACCACCTCACTCAAAATAGTCCAGATGCTCCGCGATGCGGGCGCAGAGGAGGTGCACATGCGCATCGCCTCGCCGCCGACACGGCACAGCTGCTATTACGGCGTCGACACGCCCGAACGATCGAAGCTGCTGGCGGCGAACATGGATGTCGAGCGGATGCGCGAATACATCAAAGTCGACAGCCTGGCGTTCCTGTCGATCGACGGGCTGTACCGCGCGCTCGGCGAGGACGTGCGCCTCGATGATCAGCCGCAATATTGCGACGCTTGCTTCACCGGCGATTATCCGACGCGCCTGACCGATCAGGAAGACGTCGAGCCGTCGGACCAGCTGAGCCTGCTCGCGGAACGCATGATTTGAACGAACCTCGCCCTCCCAAATGCGGGAGGGGAGCAGAAAGATAGCTGAATGTCCGCCCTCCCGCTTGCCGACCGCCTCGCCCTCGTTACCGGAGCCAGCCGCGGCATCGGTGCGGCCACCGCGCAGGCGCTCGCTGCGGCGGGCGCGCATGTCGTGCTGACCGCGCGCACCGAAGCCGGACTGATCGAAGTCGAAGACCGCATCCACGCCAGCGGCGGCAAGGCGACGATCGCGCCGCTCGATCTGCGCGACTTCGACGCGATCGACCGGCTGGCGGGCGCGCTCGGCGGGCGCTGGGGGCGGCTTGATATTGCCGTGCTCAATGCCGCCGCGCTCGGCACGCTGACGCCGCTGCCGCACACCGACGTGGCCGAATTCGACAAGGTCGTGGCGCTGAACCTGACCGCCAATTTCCGGTTGATCCGCGCGTTCGATCCGTGGCTTCGCGCTGCCCCCGCCGGTCGGCTGCTGGCGCTGACCTCGAGCGTCGCGACAACCCCGCGCGCCTATTGGGGGGCGTATGCCGCGACCAAGGCGGCGCTCGAAAACATGCTGCAAACCTATGGTGCCGAGGTCGTGAACACCAGTGCACTCAGGGTCGGCATCGTCGATCCGGGCGCTACCGGAACCGCGATGCGCGCGCGCGCCTTTCCGGGCGAGGATGCAACGACGATCAAGCAGCCCGACGTGGTTGCCGCCGCGATCGTCAAGCTGCTGGTCGACGGGTTCGACACCGGGACGCGGATGCGGCTGTAACTGCCGCAGCGCCGTTCAGGCGGCGACCTTGCCGCGCTTTGCCTTGACGAGTTTCTTGACGATCATGTCGCGCTTGAGCTTCGACAGATGGTCGATGAACAGGATGCCGTCGAGGTGGTCCATCTCGTGCTGCAGGCAGGTCGCGAGCAACCCGTCGAGCTCCTCCTCGCGCGCGCCGCCGTCATAGTCGAGCCAGCGCACGCGCACGCGCGCCGGGCGTTCGACATCGGCATATTGCTCGGGAACCGACAGGCAGCCCTCGTTATAGACCGACAGTTCGTCGGACTCCCAGACGATCTCCGGGTTGACGAAGAAGCGCGGCTCGCGCGTTTCGGCGGGCGGCTCGCTTTCGGCCTCGGCGTCGGTTTCGGCCTCGTCACGGCGCTGCAGGTCGATGACCAGCACGCGCTTGGGAACGCCGACCTGCACCGCGGCAAGCCCGATTCCGGGCGCGGCGTACATCGCGGCGAGCATGGCATCCATCAGCGCGCGTAGCTCGTCGGTGACCGCCGCGACCGGTTCGGAGATGACGCGCAGCCGCGGATCGGGTGCTCCGATGATGATAAGGTCGTTCATAGCCCTGAGCTATGATCGCAGCGCCGCAACGTCAAGCCAGCGACCGCCGCGCCGACAATGCCTGCGCGAGCGTGCCCTCGTCGAGATAGTCGAGTTCGCCGCCAACGGGCATGCCGTGTGCGAGCGCGGTGACTCGGACCGGAAACTGCGCCAACCGCTCGGCGACATAGTGCATCGTCGTCTGCCCCTCGAGCGTGGCGTTCATCGCCAGCACCACCTCGTCGATGCCGCCCGCCGCAACGCGGGCAAGCAGCGGCGCGATCGCCAGATCCTCCGGCCGCACGCCGTCGAGTGCCGACAGCCGCCCGCCGAGCACATGATAGCGCCCCGGAAACAGCCGCGCGCGGTCGAGCGCCCACAGATCGGCAACCTCCTCGACCACGCACAGCCCGCTGGTCTCGCGGCGCGGGTCGGTGCAGACACCGCACGGATCGCGTGTGTCGATATTGCCGCAGATACTGCACGTCACCAGCCCCGCCTCGACGGCATGGAGCGCGGCGAGCAGCGGCACCAGCGCCGCCTCGCGCCGCTTGATCAGGTGCAGCACCGCCCGCCGCGCCGATCGCGGCCCCAGCCCCGGCAGCCTAGCAAGCGCCTGCGTCAGCGCATCGATTTCGGGGGAGGCCATTGTTCCTGATATGGTCGCACGCCCAAGTTGCGCAAGCCCGCCGTTGCCGCTAGCCGTCACGCGATGCGTATTGCCTTCATGGGAACCCCGTCATTTGCCGTGCCGACGCTCGATGCGCTGGCCGCCGCCGGGCATGACGTCGTTGCGGTCTATACCCAGCCGCCGCGTCCGGCGCAGCGCGGCAAGGCGCTGACCCGGTCGGCGGTACAGATCCGCGCCGAGGCGCTGGGCATCGCGGTCCGCACGCCGTTGAATTTCAAGGACGATACAGACCGGGCGGCGTTTGCGGCGCTGGCGCTCGATGCCGCGGTGGTCGCGGCCTATGGCCTGATCCTGCCGCAGCCGATCCTCGATGCGCCGCGGCTCGGCTGCTTCAACGTCCACGCCTCGCTGCTGCCGCGCTGGCGGGGCGCGGCCCCGATCCAGCGCGCGATCCTTGCGGGCGACGCGGTGACCGGCGTGACGATCATGCAGATGGCGCGCGGGCTCGATACCGGGCCGATGCTGCTGCGCGGCGAGACACCGGTCGGGGTCAAGACCGCCGGCGCATTGACCGACGAACTGGCCGCGATGGGCGCGCGCTTGATGGTCGAGGCGCTCGCCACGCTGCCACCACCCATCGAGCAGCCCGCCGACGGCGTCACCTATGCAGCCAAGCTCGACAAGGCGGAGGCGCGGCTCGACCTCACGCAGTCGGCGGCACAACTCGAGCGCGCGGTGCGGGCGTTCAACCCGGTTCCGGGCGCATTCGTCGAGATCGGCGGCGAGCGCGTCAAGTTCCTCGCCACAACCGTCACCGGCCAAAGCGGCGCACCGGGCACCGTGCTCGACGGGCAACTGACGATCGCGTGCGGCACCGGCGCGCTGCGCCCAACGTTGGTGCAGCGCGCCGGCAAGCCACCTATGGCGACCGAAGCGTTGCTCAACGGCTGGTCGATCCCGGCGGGCACCCGCGTCGGATGACCCGGTTTCGCCTGACGGTCGAATATGACGGCCGCCCGTTTATGGGCTGGCAGCGGCAGGACCACGGCCCCAGCGTGCAAGGCACGATCGAGGCCGCGCTGGCCAGGCTCGGCGAGGTCGTCACCGTACACGGCTGTGGGCGCACCGACGCCGGGGTGCACGCCACCGGGCAGGTCATCCATGTCGACATAGACCGCGATATCGCCGCGTTCCGGCTGATGGAGGCGCTCAATGCCCACCTCCGCCCGGCGCCGGTGGCAATCATCGACTGTGCCGAGGCGGCAGCGGATTTCCGTGCGCGGTTCGACTGCACCGGGCGGCGGTATCGTTACCGGATCATCAACCGCCGCGCGCCGCTCACGGTCGATGCCGGGCTGGCGTGGCAGGTCGCGGCCCCGCTCGATGCGGATGCGATGCAGGCGGCGGCGCAACTGCTGGTGGGGCGGCACGACTTCACCACCTTCCGCAGTGCGCATTGCCAGGCGCTGAGCCCCATCAAGACGCTCGACCGGCTCGATGTCACCCGCAATGGCGACCAGCTGATCTTCGACGTTGCCGCGCGGTCGTTCCTCCACCATCAGGTGCGCTCGATGGTCGGCTGCCTCAAGCTGGTCGGCGACGGCAGCTGGACCGCCGCGCGGCTGGCGGCGGCGCTGGCGGCTGCCGACCGCAGCACGCTCGGGTTCAACGCTCCCCCCGATGGGCTGACGCTGGTCGAGGCCAGCTACGCGGTCAAATAAGCCCGATTTCGCGCAGCCGCTGCTGCAGGAACGCCTCCGCAGTGATCGCCACCGGAAAGCGGTCGGGGTGCGCCGCCGACACGCAGCCCGGCAGCGTCTCGATCAGATAGTCGGGCCGGAAATGCAGGAAGAACGGCGTCGAATAGCGTGCCACGCTGGCGCGTGCCGCAACCGGGTTGACCACCCGGTGCGTCGTCGACGGCAACACATGGTTGGTCAGCCGTTGCAGCATGTCGCCGATGTTGCAAACCAGCGCGCCCGGCGGCGCTTCGATGTCGAGCCATGTCCCGTCGCGCCCGAGCAACTGCAACCCCGCCTCGTCGGCACCGAGCAGCAGCGTGATGACGTTGATGTCCTCATGCGCCCCGGCGCGGACGCCCGCACTGCCCGCAGAGACCGGCGGATAGTGCAGCAGCCGCAGTACGCTGTTACCGTCGCGCACGGGCGCGTCGAAAAAGTCCGCCGCCAGCCCCAGATAAAGCGCGATCGCCGTCAGGATGCGCGTGCCCGCGCGGTCGAGCGCGGTGTAAAACGCGCGCATCGCCGCCTCGAAATCGGGAATTTCGCGCGGCCACAGATTGTCGGGCATGACCGCGCGGAAGCGATGGCCCGGCGGCAGGTCGCGCCCGATGTGCCAGAATTCCTTGAGATCGGCAGTCGTCTGCCCCTTTGCGGTCTCGATCCCGAACGGCGTCAGCCCGCGTGCACCGCCCTGCCCGGGCACATGATAGCTGCGCTTGACTGCGTCGGGCAGCGCAAAGAACGCGCGCGTCGCGGTCAACGCGCGGTCGATCAGCGCGGCGTCGATGCCGTGATCGGCGACCACGGCAAAGCCCGTCCGCTCGAACGCCGCCCCGAAGGCCCGCGCCGCCGCCGGATCGGCATCGACCAGCGACAGCCGAATCGGCTCCAGCCTGGCGCTCGCCACGCTCACAAACTGTCCAGTCGGCTTGTCAAAGTTGATGAAGTTGACGACACGTCGGCGGCGCAGCTTCCCCGCGATCCGCGAAGCAGCGTCGGGGAAGCCTGAGAAATGGATACAGGTCGGGTCATTGACACCCTATATAACCAAATGGGCGCTAAGTCAACCTGACGGCGGTGGTAGCGGAGGAGAGATTTGAACTCCCGACCCCAGGATTATGATTCCCGTGCTCTAACCAACTGAGCTACTCCGCCCCGCCGTCCGCTGGTGCGGAGGCGCGGTATAGTCGGGGTGTGGCGTGACGGTCAAGGCGGGGGTGGCGACGCGGCGAGCGCGAACACTTACCCCGCGGTCCGCCACACACCCGCGGCGTCGCGGCAATAACGGAAACTGTACGCCGAATGCTTCGCAGCGCGGTCGACGGTGAGTTTGACGCGACCGCACTTTGCACCGGCCGCCGCACCGCCACTCAGCAGGCGCATCTCGCCGTTCGCCGATGCCGATTGCCACGGGCGTGACGCGCCCGGCACATCGGAGTTGAGTACCGACTGCACTACCGGCGTGATGGCCGTCAGATCGACCCCAGCAACGCCTTTGATGAGCGTCCGGCCGACGATCTGCGCCGCTGCGCCGACATGCGCCGCACACAGCGCTGCGACCAGCAGGCCGACCGCATTCGTTCGGACATTCACCCGGCAAAACTCCCTCGGCACGCTTGTCGCCCGGCCAGTCTAGCGCGCGGCACCGCTGTTGGCGAGCAGGCTCAGCGCCGCCACGGTATCGACCTTGGCACCGATCGGAATCGCCCTTAGGTCGACGAAAAAGTCTGGATTGTGGTTCGAATAGGGGAACGGCCGCCCGGCCTTTTGCGCCGCAAGAAAGACGTCCACCGGCGCCACACCGATCAGCAGAAACACATAGGGCGTCTTGGCATTTCCATAGACATCCTGAAAATCTTCAGACCCCATGACGGTCGGGAAATTGCCGATGACCTTGCCCTCGCCGAGCAGTTGCGTCAGCGCGGGGTTGATCCGGCCAACAAGTTCGGGGTCGTTGATCAGCGGCCCCGACGATCCCTTCATCAGCCGCGTCGGCATCTTGTCGGCGGGAACGCCGGCGGCGATGGCGACGCCGTTGTCGATCTCGTCGATGCGCTTGAGCAGCGTTTCGCGCACCGCGGGCTGCAACCAGCGCAGGTTCAATTTCAGCACCGCGCCTTGCGGAATCACATTATTGTCGCGGCCGGCCTCGATCGCGCCGACCGTCAGCACGGCCGCCGATTGCGGATCGACATTGCGGCTGATGATCGTTTGATAGGCAAGCACCGCCTGCGCGGCCATGACCACGGGATCGATCGTCATTTGCGGCGTTGAGCCGTGTCCGCCGACGCCGGTGAACGAAATGTCGAGCTGATCGACGCCCGCCATGCGGACGCCGGCGGTGTTCGAGACATACCCCACCGGACCGGGCGCGGTATGGCTGCCCAGCGCAAAATCGGGCTTTGGAAAGCCGCGGTCGTTGAGCCGGTCGGCGACCATCGCTTTGGCACCGGTGCCCAGTTCTTCGGCGGGCTGCGCATAGACCACGAGCGTCCCCGCCCAGTCGGATTTGAGTTCGACCATCGCCTTCGCGAGGCCGAGCAACCAGGTGACATGCGCATCATGGCCGCACGCATGCATCACATCGACTTCACTGCCGTCGGCCAGTTTCTGCCGCGCCGTCGCGGCATAAGGCAGGCCGGTCGCCTCCTTGACGCCATTGGCGTCCATATCGGCGCGGAACCACAGCGTCGGACCGGCACCGTTGCGGAGCACACCGACGACCCCGGTTTTACCGATGCCGGTCGTTACCGCATAACCGAGCGCCTTCAGTTCCTTGGCGACGATCGCCGCCGTCCGGACTTCGGTAAAACCCAGCTCGGGATGTTGGTGCAGGTCTTTGAAGATCGCCGTCAGGCGCGGCGTGTCGCGATCGACGACCGCATCGACCTTGCCGATCAACGCCGGCGAGACCGCGGCGTGGAGCGGCGATGACAGCGACGCAAGTAAAACCGCTCCGCACCAGATCTGCGCGCCGCTGACCATGATATTTCCCCCATAGGACCGAAGAGTATTTGGGTTAATTACCATTTTTAATCGAGCGCCACAAAGTATCCGCGGCTTTATAACTTATCGCGGTCGGCAACCGAATTGCCACCCGCGCCCTGCCGCAGTTGCCCGCTCCCTGCCCGCTTGCTACCACCCCGGACATGGCCTCCCCCCGCACCGCTGCCCCTGAACACTCCCCGCGCGCATGGTCGCTCGTCATCCACGGCGGGGCGGGCAGCATGGTGCGCGGCACGACGCTGCCGGCGACCGATGCCGTGTACCGCGCCGCATTGACCCGCGCGCTGGCGGCGGGCGCGGCGGTGCTCGACAGCGGCGGCGGCGCGCTCGATGCGGTCGAGGCGGCGATCGTCGCGATGGAGGATGACGCGCTGTTCAACGCCGGGCGCGGCGCGGTGTTCACCGCCGAGGGTACCAACGAGCTCGACGCCGCGGTGATGGAGGGCACCACCCGCCGCGCCGGAGCGGTGGCGGGGACGACGCGGACGCGCAACCCGATCCGGCTGGCGCGCGCGGTGATGGACGCGACGCCGCACGTCATGCTCGCCGCCGCCGGAGCCGATGCGTTCGCCGCGACGACCGGGCTGGCGCAGGTCGACCCCGATTATTTCCGCAGCGACGAACGCTGGCGGCAGTTCCTTGAACTGCAGGCGCGCGGCGGCAGCGCGGCGTTCGACAGCGGTGTCCATTACGGCACCGTTGGCGCGGTGGCGCGCGACCGCGCCGGGCGGCTTGCGGCGGGAACCTCGACCGGCGGGTTGACCGGCAAGCGCTGGGGACGGATCGGCGATTCGCCGATCATCGGCGCGGGCACCTATGCCGACGACCGCGGCTGCGCGGTGTCGGCAACCGGATCGGGCGAGTTTTTCATCCGCGCGGCGGCCGCGCACGAGATCGACGCGCGCGTGCGCTTTCTCGGCGAAAGCGTGCAGGCGGCGGCAGATGCCGTGGTTCAGCAAGAAATCCGCGCAATGGGCGGCGACGGCGGCGTGATCGTCGTCGGCGCAAACGGCGACATGGGTTGGTCGTTCAACACGCCGGGCATGTACCGCGGGTGCGTGGCCGACGGCGTGCCTGCAACGACCGGCATCTATGGGGACGAGCCATGAGCCATTTCGATGTGCTGATCGCGGGCGCGGGCCAGGCCGGTGCGCAGGCGGCGCTGTCGCTGCGGCAGGGCGGGTTCGAAGGCTCGATCGCGCTGGTCGGCGAGGAGGCGGATCCGCCCTATGAGCGCCCACCGCTGAGCAAGGATTATCTGGCAGGCGACCGGGACGCCGCGCGGCTGCTGCTGCGCCCGCTCGAATTCTGGGCGGCGCGGCAGATCGAGCTGCGGCTTGGCCAGCGCGTCGAAACGGTCGATGCAGCGGCGCACCGCGTGACGACGGCGGTAGGCGACATGATCGGCTATGGCACGCTGATCTGGGCGGCGGGTGGCCACCCGCGCGCGCTGCCGCTGCCCGGCGGCGACCTGCCCGGCGTCCATGCGATCCGGACGCGCGCCGATGTCGATGCGCTGCGGGCCGAGCTGGCGACCGCGACGCACATCGTCATCATCGGCGGCGGCTATGTCGGATTGGAAGCTGCCGCCGTGCTTAGCAAGGCGGGCAAGTCGGTGACCGTGCTCGAGGCGCAGGACCGCGTGCTGGCGCGCGTCGCCGGCGAGGCGGTGTCGCGCTTTTACGAGGCCGAGCACCGCGCGCACGGCGTCGATGTCCGGACCGGCGTCAGCATCGCGGCGCTGATCGAAGCCAATGGGCGCGTCGCAGCGGTGCGGACCGCGACCGGCGATCTGGCGGCCGACCTCGTCATCGTCGGGATCGGCATCGTGCCCGCCGTCGCGGCGCTGGCGGCGGCAGGGGCGGTCACGTCGAACGGCGTCGAAGTCGATGACCATTGCCGCACCTCGCTGCCCGATGTGTTTGCGATCGGCGACTGCGCACACCACGCCAATGCGTTCGCCGACGGCGCGGGCATCCGGCTCGAATCGGTGCAGAATGCGATCGATCAGGCCAAGACCGTCGCGGGGGTCATCCTGCACACGCCCGCGCCCTATCACGCGGTGCCGTGGTTCTGGTCGAACCAGTATGACCTTAAACTGCAGACGATCGGGCTCAGCGCCGGGCATGACGCAACGGTAACGCGCGGCGACCCGGCATCGCGCAGCTGGAGCCTGGTGTATCTGCGCGGCGGCGCGGTGATCGCGCTCGACTGCGTCAACATGGCGCGCGACTTCGTACAGGGGCGCGCGCTGGTCGAGCGTCGGGCCCGTATCGATCCGGGTTTGCTTGCGCAGGCGGGCGTGCCATTGAAGGAAATGACGGGCTGAACGCCCGGTCGTCACCGCGTCCGCGCGGCCGAGACTACCCCTGGGGAGAACGAACCGTGTCGATTCCTGCTGCATTTGCCAACCGCCTGTCGATCCCGGTGATCGGGTCGCCGCTGTTCATCATCTCGAACCCCGACCTCGTGATCGCGCAGTGCCGCGCAGGCATCATCGGCAGCTTCCCCAGCCTCAACGCGCGCCCGCTGCCGCAGCTCGAGGAGTGGCTGCAGCGGCTGAGCACCGAACTCGGGCCGAACGATGCGCCCTATGCGGTCAACCTGATCGTGCACAAATCGACCGACCGGCTGATGGCCGACCTCGAGCTGTGCGTGAAGTACAAGGTGCCGATGATCATCACGTCGCTCGGCGCGCGCGAAGACGTCAACGCGGCAATCCACAGCTATGGCGGCATCGTCATGCATGACATCATCAACGACCGCTTTGCGCACAAGGCGATCGAAAAGGGCGCTGACGGGCTGATCGCCGTCGCCGCCGGCGCGGGCGGACACGCGGGCACGACCTCGCCGTTCGCGTTGATCCAGGAAATCCGTCAGTGGTTCGACGGCCCGCTCGCGCTGTCGGGGTCGATCGCGACCGGCGACGCCGTGCTCGCTGCGACCGCGATGGGCGCGGACTTCGCCTATATCGGGTCGGCGTTCATCGCCACCACCGAGGCGCGCGCCGATGAGCGGTACAAGCAGATGATCGTCGATTCGAGCGCATCGGACATCGTCTATTCGAGCCTGTTTACCGGCGTGCATGGCAATTACCTTGCGCCGTCGATCGTCAACGCCGGCATGGACCCGACCGCGCTGCCCGAGGGTGATTTGAAGACGATGAACTTCGGCACCGACGCCGCGCCAAAGGCGTGGAAGGAAATCTGGGGCTGCGGCCAGGGCATCGGCGCGGTCAAGGCAGTGCTGCCCGCCGCCGAAATGATCGCGCGGTTGCGGCGCGAATATGACAGCGCCCGTGCGCGCCTCGGGTTGGCACGGAACCAGCACGAGCCGGTGGCGTTGGCGAGCTAATCACCCGCAAGGAACCAGCCATGGAACTGACGATCCCGCTCGAAACCGTTTGCCGAATTGTCCTGCGGGCCCGCGAGTTCGAAGTCCTCGTCCCCGACACCGATCCCGACGATGGCTCGAACGCCAGCGACGACGGCGGTGTCGACGTGCTCGAGGACAATGGCGAATCGCCGGTCGAGGAGGAATTGCGCGCCGTCATCGACGACCTCGCCTATGACGAAAAGGCCGAACTGATCGCGCTCGCATGGGTCGGTCGCGGCACCTATGACGGCAGCGAATGGGCCGACGCGCTCGAGGACGCCGCCGATGAAACCCGCGACACCGCCGATTACCTGCTCAGCCTGCCGATGCTCGGTGCCTATCTTGAAGCCGGGCTCGCGGCGTTCGACCTGAGTTGCGAAGGCATGGGGCAGATCGTTTAACGGACCTGCGCCGCAAGCTTCTAGCGGATCCGCTCTGCCCCGGTCGCCGCGGTGCGCGTTTTCTCCGCCACCGCCGCGCGCGGCTTGACGCCGAGCACGATCAGCAGCGACGACGACACGAAGATCGACGAATAGGTCCCGACCACGATGCCGAGCAGCATCGCGGCGGTAAATCCGAAGATCACGTCGGGGCCGAGCAGCAGCATCGCGGTCAGCGCGACGATCATCGCGAGCGACGTCATCACGGTGCGCGGCAGCGTTTCGTTGACCGACAGGTCGATGATCGGTCCGATGTCCATCTGGCGGTATTTGCGCAGATTTTCGCGGATGCGGTCGTCGATGACCACCTTGTCGTTAAGGCTGTAGCCGATGATCGTCAGGATCGCAGCAACGACGTTCAAGTCGAATTCGAGCTGCGTCAGCGCGAAAAAGCCCAGCGTCACCGTCACGTCATGGACCAGCGCCACCACCGTCGAAACCCCGAAATGCCATTCGAAGCGAAACCACGTGAACACCGCGACCGCGAGCATCGACAGCAGCACCGCGAGCGCGCCTTTTTGCACCAGTTCCTGGCTGACCTTGCCGCTGACCGATTCGACGCGGCGGAAACTGACCTTGCCGTAACTCGCCTTGAGGTTGCCCTCGACCTTGGCGACGACCTTTTGCACCGCTGTCTGGTCGCCCGGCGGCAGCGGCAGCCGGATCAGGATCGTGCGCGCATTGCCGAATTCCTGCAGCGCCGCCTTGCCGACGCCAAGGCTTTCGACGCGGGCGCGCAACCCGTCGAGCGGCGGTGCTTTGTCGAAGGCAACCTCCATCGTCAGCCCGCCGATGAAATCGACCCCGAGGTTGAGGCCGCGCGTCGCCAGCAGCCCGATCGAGCCGAGCGTCAGCAACAGCGTCAGCGCGAACGCCAAATACCGGCGGCGGACGAAGCCGATGTTGGTGTTGTCGGGAACGAGTTTCAACGGCATCGCAGGGTCCTCAAATCGCCAGCGCGGTCGGGCGCTTCGCCGTCAGCCAGCGCGACACCATCAGGCGGGTGACCGTGACCGCGGTAAACACGCTGGTCGCGATGCCGATCGACAGCACGACGGCAAAGCCCTTGATCGGGCCCGAGCCGAATAGGAACATGATGATCGCGACGATTATGTTGAGGCTGTTCGCATCCCAGATCGTCCGCGTCGCGTCGCGGTAGCCGACTTCGACCGAGGCGATGACGCCCCTGCCCTTGCGTTGTTCCTCGCGGATACGCTCGTTGATCAGCACGTTGGCATCGACCGCCGCACCGATGGTCAGCACCAGTCCGGCGATGCCCGGCAGCGTCAACGTCGCGCCGACGACCGACATGATACCTAGTATCATGATGATGTTCAGGATCAGCGCGAGCACCGAATAGACGCCGAAGCGGCCATAGGTAGCGATCATCAGCACCGCGACCGCCAGCGTTGCGACGACGGCGGCAAGCGTGCCCGCCTTGATCGAATCGGCCCCGAGGTCGGGCCCGACGGTCCGCTCCTCGATGACTTTCAACTCGACCGGCAGCTTGCCCGAACGCAGCAGGATGGCGAAATTATTGGCGCTTTCGGTGGTGTAGTTGCCGGTGATGATGCCCGACCCGCCAAGGATCGCGCCGTTGATGCGCGGGGCCGAAATCACCTTATTGTCGAGGATGATCGCAAACGGCTTGCCGACATTTTCCTGCGTCGCCTTGGCAAAGCGGCGGCCACCGGCGCTATCGAAGCGGAACGACACCGCCGGGCTGCCGCTTTCGTCGTTCGACACCTGTGCATCGACGAGCTGGTCGCCGGTAATCATCGCGCGGCGCTTGACCACCACGGTGCCGGGCTGGTCGGCATAGGGTAAAATCTGGCTGCCGGCGGGCGGATGGCCCTCGGCAACGGCGGCGGGGTCGGCGTCCATATCGACCAGCTTGAATTCGAGCTTGGCGGTCTTGCCAAGCAGCGCCTTCAATTGGCTGGGGTCCTGCAGGCCGGGAACCTGCACGACGATGCGGTTGTCGCCCTGCCGGACGATCGTCGGTTCGCGCGTGCCGAGCTCGTCGATGCGGCGGCGGATGACTTCGACCGCCTGCGCCATCGCGCTGTTGGTGGCGCTCGCAATGCCCGCATCGGTGGGCGTCAGCGTCACGCGGTTGCCGTCGACCACCGCGACATCGACGTCGCGCTGCCCGGTCAGGTTGCCGACCGGCTTGGTGACCTTGCGCAGCGTCTCGACCGCACGGTCGAGCGCGGTCGGATCGGTAACGGTGAACGCGACGCGTCCGGCGGCAATGCCAAGGTCGCTGAACGGCACCGCGCCGCCATCGGCATCCTTCAGCTCGCCGCGCACGATCTCCTCGAGCCCGTCGAGCTTTTGCTTGCGGACATCGTCGGTTGCGGCTTCGAGCAGGATATGGCTGCCGCCGCGCAGATCGAGGCCAAGGTTGAGCTGATGCGTCGGCACGAACCCCGGCGCGCCGCTCAGCACGCGGTCGGGAATGAAGTTCGGCGCAGCAAAGATCAGCCCGAGCACCAGCGTGCCGATGATCGTCCAGATCTTCCAGTTGGGAAAGCCGAGCATCAGTTCTTCGTGTCGTTCGCCGCCGCGGGCATGGTCTTGGAGCGGACTTCCATCAGCGTGCCCTTGACGACGCGCAGCTTGACGGTGGGCGCGACCTCGATCTCGAGCTCGGTGTCCTGCACGCGCGTGACCTTACCGACGATGCCGCCGCCGGTGACGACTTCGTCGCCCTTTTTGACCGCATCGAGCATCGCGCGGTGATCCTTGGCGCGCTTTTGCTGCGGCCGGATCATCAGGAAATAAAAGATCGCGAAGATGGCGACGAGCGGCACGAACTGCATGAACGCCGCAGCGCCGGTGGAGGCCGCCGCCGTCTGGGCAAAGGCCGGAGATGAAAACATGGGGTTGGTCCGTTTTCGGGTCAGAGGTTACGGCGCTCTATATAGGAAGCGCGGGCGGGCGCAAACCTGCTGGCATTTTGAATTGCGCCCTCTCCCCTGCACGCCGCGAGCGGGCTAGAAGGGACGGATGGACACCCCGCTCCTCGCCCGTATCGCCGACGCGCTCGACCGGTTGGCACCGCCGCCGCCGCCAGCGGCCGACCCGCAATCGGGCGCGCATTTCATCTGGGAGGAGCACCGGCTGCGCGCCGTCGTGCCGCCGCCGCCGCAGCCGCTCGACCGTTTTGTCGGCGTCGATGCGCAGCGCGCCGCGCTGCTGGCGAACGCGACCCGCCATGCGCACCGGCTGCCGGCGCACGATGTGCTGCTGTGGGGCGCACGCGGCATGGGCAAAAGCTCGCTGGTGCGCAGCATCCACCACACGCTCGCCGCGACCGGGCTGGCGCTGGTGCAGGTGGCGCGCGACGACATCGGCAGCCTGCCCGCGCTGTTCCGGCAGCTGGCAGCAACGCCGCGCCAGTTTTTGATCTTTGCCGATGACCTGTCGTTCGAGGCGGACGAGCATCAATATAAGGCGCTGCGCTCGGTGCTCGACGGCGGCATCGAGGCGCGGCCCGAAAGCGCGCGCATCATCGTCACCTCGAACCGCCGCCATCTGGTGTCGCGCGACCATGCCGAGGCGGAGGCCGCCGCCGCCGTCAACCCGCGCGACCTGCTCGACGACCGGCTCGCGCTGGCCGACCGGTTCGGGCTCAGCCTTGGCTTTCACAATTGCGACCAGGCGACCTATCTGGCGATGGTGCATGGCTATGCGGCTGCGCACAGGCTGCATGTCGATGACAGCGCGGCGGTGGCGTGGGCGCTGGCGCGCGGCAACCGTTCGGGGCGCGTCGCGTGGCAGTTCATCCAGGAGGCGGCGGGTGCCGCAAGCGTGCGGCTGTAACGATTGCCTCCCGCAAACGTGCGGCTGTAACGATTGCCTCCCGCAAGCGTGCGGCTGTAACGATTGCCTCCCGCAAGCGTGCGGCTGTGACTTTCGCCTCCCGCAAGCGTGCGGCTGTGACGATTGCAGTCACGCGTCGGTCGCGTTAGCATCGACTTAACGACAGCCTGGGGAGACAGTCGATGATCGGTCGTTTGACGGTAGCATTAAGCGTTGCGGCACTGCTTGCGGTACCGGCAGCGGCGCAGGACGAGCGCGGCTATCCCGGCGACCGTGACCGCGATCAGCGGTACCAGGGCCAAGGTTACCCGGGCCAGGGCTACCAAGGCCAGGGCTATCCGGGCCAGGGCGGCGGCCAGCAAGTGCGCTGCGAATCATGGCAGTATCAGCCCGCGCGTTGCGCGATCGACGCACGCGGCGGTGTCGCGCTGGTGCAGGTGATTGCGGGCAACTGCATCCAGGGCCAGACATGGGGCTTCGACCGGGGCAGCATCTGGGTCGGCGGCGGCTGCCGCGCGATCTTTGCAAGCCGCGGCGGCGGCTATCCCGGCAACGGCGGCGGCTATCCGGACAACGGTGGCTATCCCGGCAACGGTGGCTATCCCGGCGGTGGCGGGTATCCGGGGAGCCAGCCGACCGAGATCGTCTGCCAGTCATGGCAATATCAGCCCGCGCGCTGCCCGATCGGCCCCGGTCGCCGCGCCGACATCACGCAGGTCATTGCGGGCGACTGCATCCCCGGTCGCACATGGGGCGTCGATCGCGGCGGTATCTGGGTCAACAACGGCTGCCGCGCGCGCTTTCGCGCTTATTGACGCCGCAACCGCAGCTAGACGCTCGCCGCCCGGGTAACCCCCCTGGTGCCGGTCGGGACGAAGTCGCCCTTGCCGTCGACAAGCTCGCTATGCTCGGCGCGAAGTTCGGCGATATGCTCCTCGTCCTGTTGCTCAAGGCCGATGAAGCGGTTCTGCGCCTGTTCGAGCGCACGGATCACTTCATCGAGCTTGGCATGCAGCGCGGCACCTTCGCGGTTCTGGGTGTTCTGGATCAGGAACACCATCAGGAACGTGATGATCGTCGTACCGGTGTTGATCACCAGCTGCCAGGTATCGGAAAAGTGGAAAAACGGCCCCGTCGCTGCCCAGACCAGCACGAGGATGCAGCACAACATGAAGGTGATCGGCCGCCCGGTCGCATGCGCCACTAAATTGGCCGCTCGCGCGAATAGTCTGTTCATTGTCTGCACCTCCTCGCCGTGAAACGTGCGCGCGGGCAATTCGTTTCGCCGGCGCTCGAATTGGCGCGGTGGTGCAGCGGCGCGGTTCTGCACAAGCCGCCATTCGTCATGGCTTGACTCATGGCAGCAACGCGGGCTCAACTAGAACATATGAGGAACACGTCGAATCACCTCCCCGTGTCGTTTCGGACATTGCGGGGCCATGTCGCCGATCAGCCCGCGCGGAATTCCGGGCTGATGCCGACCGGTGCGGACACGGTCGACAGCCGCCTTGGCGGCGGTATCGAACCCGCAGCGCTGCACGAGCTATTTGCCGCCACGTCGGACGATACCAGTGCGACGACCGGTTTTGCGGCATTGCTCGCGCTGCGATGCGCCGCCGACAAACCGCTGTTCTGGGTTCGCGACGACCGGGTCGAACGCGAGGCGGGGCGCGTCTATGCCCCCGGACTGGCCGAGCTGGGGAGCGCCATTCACCGCATCACCGTGATCACGGCGCATGACACGGTGTCGATCCTGCGCGCTGCTGCGGACATCGCGGCATGCAGCGCGGCTGGCGTGGTGATCATCGAACCGTGGGCCAAGGCTCCCGAGCTTAACCTGACGGCATCGCGGCGGCTGGCGCTGGCGGCGGCGCGGTCGGGGGTGATGGCGCTGATCGTGCGCGTCGGTGCCGAGCCGGCTCCGAGTGCGGCGCAAACCCGGTGGCGGGTCGGGTCGGCACCATCGCGGGCGTTTGCCGCCGGTGCGCCGGGGTTGCCGGCGTTCGACATCAGCTTGCTGCGCCATCGCGGCGGCATTGCGGGGTTCGATACCCGTGTGGAGTGGGACTGTGACCAAAGGACATTCCGGGAAACGTCGGTATCTGGCGGTATTCCTGCCGTTGCTGCCGTCGGAGAACGTGATCCGCGCGGCCGGGTACGCGCCGCCTGAAACGCCGTTCGCGCTGGTTGAGAAACGGCGCGGCGCGGTGTGTATTGCAGCAGCGGACGCGCGCGCGCTTGCGCTGGGGATCGGGCCTGGCCTGACGCTGGCGGATGCGCGCGCGCGGTTGCCTGAACTCGCGGCGATCGATCACGACCCGGTGGCCGACCATGCCCTGCTCGAATGGCTGGCCGATGGCTGCGACCGGTATTCGCCGATGGTGGCAACCGACGGCGCGCAGGGCATTATTCTCGACATCACCGGCTGCGTGCATCCGTTCGGCGATGAAGCCGGGCTGGTCGGCGATGCGCAGCGCCGGTTCAACCGGCAGGGCATAACCTCTGCGCTGGCGCTCGCCGATACGCCCGATGCTGCACTAGCCCTCGCTGCCAATGGCGATGGTCGGTCGGCAGTCGCGGCGTTGCCGGTCACGGCGCTCCGGGTCGATCCCGAAACGCATCTGGCGCTGCGCCGGGCGGGATTGAAAACCATCGGCGATCTTGCCGGTCGCCCGCGCGGCCCGCTGGCGGCGCGCTTTGGCACCGCGATGCCGGTGCTGCTGTCGCGCCTGCTCGGCGAGGAGGATGTTCGCATCACGCCGCGCCGGACGCCGCCGGAGGTGCAGGTCGAAGCGCGCTTTGCCGAGCCGGTGACGCATGCCGAAATCGCGCTTGCCACGCTCGACCGGTTGATGCGCGACGCCGCGACCATCCTGTCGGACCGCGGCCGCGGCGGCAGGCGCTTCGAGGCTGCACTGTTTCGCAGCGATGGCCATATCGCGCGGCTTGGGGTGAATAGCGGGCAGCCGACGCGGGATGCGGCAATCATCGCGCGGCTGTTCCGCGAGCGGATCGATGCGCTGTCGGATCCGCTCAATCCGGGCTTCGGCTATGATCTGATCCGGCTGACGGTACCGGTTACCGAGCCACTGATCGCGCAGCAGCTCGAGCTGGAGGGCGGCGGCGTCACCGATGCCGAGCTTGCGGCGTTGATCGACCGGTTGAGCACCCGGCTGGGGCGCGGCCGGGTGCGGCGGTTTGCAGTCGGCGACAGCCATATCCCCGAGCAGACGGCGTTCGAACTGCCGGTTGCCGAACCCGGTTCGCCGTCGATCTGGCCGCAGCGCGAAACCGACGAACCGCCGCTGCGGCCGCTGCACCTGTTCGATCCGCCGCAACGTATCGACGTGACAGCCGAAGTGCCCGACGGGCCGCCGCGACGGTTTCGCTGGCGGCGGACATTACACGAAGTCACCCATGCCGAAGGGCCCGAGCGGATCGCTGCCGAATGGTGGAAGCGGCGCAACGGCAAGGGGTTGACGCGCGATTATTACCGCATCGAGGACATGCGCGGGCGGCGGTTCTGGGTGTTCCGCCACGGACTGTACGGTGTCGAAAAGCCCATGCCCGACTGGTATCTGCACGGCCTGTTCGCGTGACGGCGTTTGCCGAGCTGGCGGCGGCGACCAATTTTTCGTTCCTGCACGGCGCGTCGCACCCCTGCGATATGGTGGCCGCCGCGCTCGAGCTTGGCCATTGCGGGATCGGCATTGCCGACCGCAACACCGTCGCAGGCGTGGTGCAGGCGCATGTGGCGCTGCGCGATGCCGTCGCCGAAGCCGGCCAGCCGATCGATTTCAAGCTGATCGTCGGGGCGCGGCTGGTGTTTGCCGATGGCACCCCCGACATCATCGCCTATCCAGCCACGCGGCGCGGCTGGGGGCGGCTGACCCGGTTGCTGACCACCGGCAATCTGCGGGTCGAAAAGGGCGGCTGCCACCTCGAACTGGGCGATCTCGTGGAACATCGGCACGATCTGCTGCTGATCGTCATGCCGGGGCCGTGCGATGGTTTGCGCCCGCTGGTCGATGCCGCGCGCGGCAATATCTGGCTGGCGGCGAGCATGCTGCGTGGCGGACGCGACCGGCGTCAATTGCGCGATCGCATCGAGCAGGCCGCAGCCATGCGACTGCCGCTGATCGCCGTCAACGATGCGCTTTATGCGGGCCCCGGGCAGCGCCGCCTGCATGATATTCTGACCTGCATCCGCGAAAAGCGCACCGTGCAGACGGCGGGTCGGCTGCTCGCCAGCAACGGCGAGCGGCATCTCAAATCGCCGGCCGAAATGGCGCGGCTGTTTGCCGATGCGCCCGATGCCATTGCCCAGACACAGCGGTTATTGGCGCGCATCGGCTTCACGCTCGACGACTTGCGGTATGAATATCCGCATGAACCTGTCCCGGCGGGCTATACGCCGCAGCACTGGCTCGAAACGCTAACGCTGACCAAGGCGGCCGAACGCTGGCCCGGCGGCATCCCGCCGCGATTGTCGACGCTGCTCGCCGATGAGTTCGCGATCATCGAACGGCAGAATTATGCTGCCTATTTCCTGACCGTCCACGACATCGTCGCGTTTGCGCAAGGCGAAGGCATCCTGTGCCAGGGGCGCGGTTCGGCAGCGAATTCGGCGGTGTGCTTCGTGCTGGGGATCACTGCGGTCGATCCGCTCAAGAATAATCTGCTGTTCTCGCGCTTCATCTCCGAGGAACGCAAGGAGCCGCCCGACATCGATGTCGATTTCGAGCACGAACGGCGCGAGGAGGTAATGCAATATATCTATCGTCGTTATGGCCGCGAACGCGCCGGCATCGCTGCGACTGTCATCCACTATCGTCCGCGCAGTGCGGTGCGCGAAGTCGGCAAGGCGCTGGGGCTGAGCGAGGATGTCACGACGCGGTTGACCAGCACCGTATGGGGCAGCTTTGCCGACACGATCGAGCGCCAGCGCTTTGCCGAAACCGGGTTCGACCCCGACTCCCCCGAGATCGCCCGGCTGGGAGAATTCGTCGGGCAAATCCTCAAATTCCCCCGGCATCTGTCGCAGCATGTCGGCGGCTTCGTGCTGACGCAGGACCGGCTCGACGAGACCGTGCCGATCCATAACGCCGCGATGGCCGATCGTACCTTCATCGAATGGGACAAGGACGACATCGATGCGCTCGGCCTGATGAAGGTCGATGTGCTGGCGCTCGGCATGCTGAGCTGCATCCGCAAGGCTTTCGCGCTGATCGCGACGCACATCGGCACGCACTATACGCTCGACAACGTCCCCGACGATGCGCCCGACGTTTATGACATGTTGTGCAAAGGCGACAGCATCGGCGTCTTCCAGATCGAAAGCCGGGCGCAGATCAACATGCTGCCGCGCCTGCGTCCGCGCGAATTCTATGACCTGGTCATCCAGGTGGCGATCGTCCGCCCCGGCCCGATCCAGGGCGATATGGTCCACCCCTATCTGCGGCGGCGGCAGGGACATGAAGCGCACGATTTTCCCGCGCCTGCCCCACCGCACGATCCCGACGAATTGCGCAGCGTGCTCGGCAAGACGCTCGGCATTCCGCTATTTCAGGAACAGGCGATGAAGCTCGCGATCGTCGCTGCCGATTTCACGCCATCCGAAGCCAATCTGCTGCGCCGCGCGATGGCGACATTCCGCAACGTCGGCGCGATGGATCAGTTCGAAACCAAAATGGTCGGCGGGATGGTGGCGCGCGGCTATGACGAAGCGTTCGCGCGGCGCTGTTACCAGCAGATCGAAGGCTTCGGCAGCTATGGTTTCCCCGAAAGCCATGCGCTGGCGTTCGCGCGGCTGGTCTGGGTGTCGTCCTATCTCAAATGCCGCTATCCGGCGATTTTTGCAGCGGCGCTGCTCAACGCGCAGCCGATGGGGTTTTATGCCCCGGCGCAGATCGTCGGCGATGTCTGCAACCACGGCGTCGATGTCCGGCCGATCGATATCAACGCGAGCGATTGGGACAACAGCCTCGAACGTGCTGCCGATGGCGGCTTTGCGCTTCGGCTCGGCCTGCGGCAGATCGATGGCTTCCGCGAGGTGTGGGCGCGGCTGATCGCTGCCAGCCGCCCGTTCGACAGCATCGAGGCGCTGGCACGCCGCGCCGCATTGCCCCAGCATGCGCTGCGCCTGCTCGCCGATGCCGACGCCTGCCGGTCGATCGGGCTCGACCGCCGCGAAGCGCTGTGGGAGGTGCGGCGGACCCCGGGCGATGTGCTGCCGCTGTTCGCCGCGGCGCAGGCGCGCGAGCTCGGCATCGAACCCGCCGCCGACCTGCCGCAGATGCGCCCCGCCGAACATGTCGCCGCCGATTACCAAACGCACCGCCTGTCGCTGAAGGCGCACCCGATGCAGTTCCTGCGCGGCATGTTCGAACGCGAAGGCGTCGCCAGCAGCGCCGCGACCGCTGCGGCCAAGGACGGCCGACGGATCAAGACCGCAGGTATCGTGCTGGTCCGTCAGCGGCCGGGCAAGGGCAACGCGATCTTTATCACGCTGGAGGACGAAACCGGCATCACCAACGTCGTCATCTGGGCCCGGCTGTTCGAACGCTATCGCCGCGCCATCATGGCATCAAGGCTGATGCTGGTGGAGGGAGAATTGCAGCGCAGCCCCGAAG
This sequence comes from Sphingomonadales bacterium, assembly GCA_038225475.1. GTDB lineage: Bacteria > Pseudomonadota > Alphaproteobacteria > Sphingomonadales > Sphingomonadaceae > Polymorphobacter_B. The sequence continues at coordinate 20,537 of JBBRRA010000008.1, read as the reverse complement.
GCGTCATCCACCTGATGGCAACGCGTATCCACGACCGATCGGCGGAACTCGGGCGGTTGTCCGATACGCATGATGCCATGCCCGACACAACGCGCGGCGACGAGGACCTGCATCCCGATTATCCCCGAACGCACGGCCACCCGCGTAGCGTGCGCGTCATGCCGCGATCGCGCGACTTCCACTGATGCACAATCGACCAGCGGTCATAGATTGGCCTGCTGATCGAAATCGAGCTTGGCGTCGGGCGGATAGTAAAGCGCCGCGCACGCCTTGCGCAGCACGCCGCCGGTGATCGTTACGTCGTCACGATAGGCCTTGCCGATGAACGCCAGCGTATCGACGTGCCGCGCCTCGAAATACATTTCGTGGACATCGTCGCGGCCCGCGCCATAGACGATGCGCGCCACTTTCGACCAGATCGACGCCATCGTGCACATGCCGCACGGCTGCAATGTCGAATACAGCGTTGCCCCGCGCAGCTCGCCGCTTTGGTTGTCGGGGGTTGCCGTCGCTGCGCCGGCGCGCCGGAACGCCATGATCTCGGCATGCGCGGTGGCATCATGCAGCGTATCGCATTCATTGTGCGCACTGCCGATGATCCGGCCATCGCGGACGATCACCGCAGCGATCGGTGCGGTCGCCGGGTCGCTGCCCCGGCTCGTCGCGATGGCGATCGCCGCACGCATCCAATGTTCGTCGGAATCCGGGCTGTTGGCGTCGCCGGTCATCGATCAACCCCTGTCATGGCTTACACATCGGCCCCTGAACGGTGGACAGCGGCCAAAGTTTCGCGCGCGTCAGAATGCCCTGCCGCAAGCGATGCAGCGGGCGCACCTTCAGCCATGAAAGCATTCGGCGCCGTCGATCAGGCTGGCCAGCGCGCCGGGCGACAGGCGAAACCCGGCTGGATCGTCGGCGATATAGCCGCCGACCTGGCTCCGGTGCGCGGCGATCGCCCAGCGCTTGGCGGCGCGGTGGGGATCGGTTTGCCGCCGGGGTGCGCCGACCCGCGACCACACCGCATACAGTATCACCGGCAGCCCGAGGCGGTGCGCGGCGGCGCGCGCCAGACCGGCTGCGGCCAGATGATCGGGGTGATGATCGGCGTCGGAGGTGACAAGGATGACGCCCGCGCGCAGCGCCACGAGCTGAGCGCACAGGCGGCGCAGATCGCCCGTCGCCGCAACCCGGCCGTCGCGCCAGCCGAAGCGGCAGATGCGGGCTCGACCAGCGCCGAGCCGGGCCATGGCGCGCCGCTGCTCGCCGCTGCGCAGTCGCCCGAGCGCCGTCGGAGGCCAGCGTTCGGACCCCGGATGCGACGCGTCGCCGTCGGTCAAGGCGATCAGCGCGACGCCGATCCCGCAGTGTCGCGCGCGCACGATCAGGCTACCGCAGCCCAGCGTCTCATCGTCGGGATGCGGCGCGATCACGACCACGCGCCGCCCGCGCGCCGCACGCAATATGCGGTCGGCAGTGGCGGGACGGAACGCTCTTCGGCGGCGAAAGTTAGTCACCGATGCGCAATGCCCGACCCCTTCGCGATGTTCCCGACACCGACGACGTGCTGGCAGCCGTCGTCGAGCGGATCTGGCACCGTGCCGAAGCCGTCGACGCCGCCGCAGCCTTTCCTGCCGCCGATATTGCCGACCTTGCCGCGTCAGGACTGACTGCGGCGTGCGGCGCGCTGCGCTATGACCACGCGCTCGCGGCATTGACCGCGATCGGCAGCGCCAGCCTGACGGTCGGGCGCCTGTTCGAAGGGCATCTCAACGCCGCCAAGCTGGTGCGCCGCTTCGGCACTGCGACGACGGCCGCCAGCCTCGATGCCGAAACCGCCGCGGGGCGCATCGGCGGCGTCTGGAATGCCGAGCGCGGCGGCGGCGTGACCGCGATCCGGGTGCCGGGCGGCTTCAGCCTGTCGGGCGGCAAGGTCCATTGCTCAGGTGCAGGCAGCATTCGCCGGCCCATCGTGACCGCGCGCGTCGACGGCGAAACATTGATGCTGCTCCCCGATCTTGCCGACGCCGCCGACCGGATCGACCTGACGGTGTGGCGCGCGGCGGGGATGCGCGGCACTGCCACCGGCAGCGTCGATTTCGAGGGGTTCGAAGTCCCCGACAGCGCCGTCATCGGCGGGCCGGGCGATTATTACCGCAGTCCGTGGTTTTCGGGCGGCGCGTGGCGGGTGATCGCGGTCCAGCTCGGCGGGCTCGACCGGATCATGGCGCTGCACGCCGCGCGGCTGCGCATCGACGACCCGGTGGCGCGCGCGCGGTTCGCGGTCGCAGCCGGGGCGCACGAGAGCGCACGGCTGCTCGTTGCCGAAGCGGCGCGGCGGGCCGAGGCGACCGATGCCGAGCCCGAAGCGATCGATGCCTATGTCGATCTTGCCCGGGGCAGCTTCGAAACCGCAGCCCTCGCCGTGATCGAGGCGACGCGCCGTAACATCGGGCTGTCGAGCTTCATCGCCCCCGATCCGCTCGACCGGCTGCTGCGCGACCTCGAGACTTATTTGCGGCAGCCGTTCCTCGATGCCTCACGCGATCATGCCGCGCGGTGGCTCGCGGCGCGTGGCGGGCGGTTCGCGGCATGAGCGGCGATGCACGCGACCCGGGCTATTTCGATGCGTTGTACGCCGCCGATGCCGACCCATGGCGGTTCGAGACCAGCGGCTATGAGGCCGCGAAATACGCCGACACCGTCGCGGCGCTGCCCCGGCTTCGCTATGCCAGCGCGGTCGAGTTCGGCTGCTCGATCGGCGTGCTCACCGAACGGCTGGCGGCGCGCGCCGATACGCTGTTGGGCATCGACGTCGCACAGGCGGCGATCGACCGCGCCGCCGCGCGCTGCGCCGCACTGCCTCATGTCTCGTTCGCGCGGATGCGGCTGCCCGACGACCTTCCGGAGCAACAGTTCGATCTGCTGATGCTGTCGGAGGTGCTGTATTATTTCGACGCGCCGACGCTGGACCGGCTGGCGTGCCGCCTGTCCGAAATTGCCGTCGACGGAGCCGATCTGGTGTTGGTTCATTGGCTTGGGCCGACGCCCGATTATCCACTGACCGGCGATACTGCCGTCGCCGCGTTCGTTGCAGCCGCCGCCGGCTGGACCGAAGTTATCCGGCAGGAACGGCGGAGCGACTATCGGCTGGACGTGCTGCGCGTCGTTCGAGCCGCGCGATAAGCCGCTCGGCGTGGCGCACTTCGCGGGCGAGGTCGGCGGGCACCAGTCGCCGCCGCGCCAACCGCGGCGTCGCCGCTTCGGCAGCCGCCCAGCGCACGGCAAACGCCGCACCATGCTCGCGCCGGAAGCGTGAGCGCAGCGTCAGGCGGCGCAGCAATGTGCGCGTCGGCTCGAGCGCGGCATCGCACGGCGTCGACGTGGCGGCATGACTGGCGAGCATGTCGGCAAATCCGCCGGGCGCACGCCCGACGCGCCGTGCCGAGGTGAAGACCAGCGGTGCATGGCTGCGCCGAAGTTTCAGCCCGGCGCGGTCGACCGCATCGGCGAGCGCGCGGTCCTCGGCCAGCGGCACCAGCGGTACGCCGCCGACCGCGTGATAGGTCTCCACCGTCAGCGCGAGGCTGGCGCCCCACGCCCAGATGTGGCGCGGCCACGGATCGTGCGCGCGCGGATCGACCAGATCCTCCAGCCGCGCGTGCAGCTCGGCCAGCCGCCACTCCGCAGTGCGGTGGCCGAGGTCGGGCAGTTGCTGGCGTGCCGCTGCATCGAAGCCGATAACGCCTGCCACCGCATCGGCCCCGCAGCCGATCTCACCCAGATTGGCCGCGATCCAGTCGATATCGACCGCGCTGTCGGCATCGGTGGTCATCACGATCCCGCCCGGCCCGGCGAGGTCGGCGGCCCGGTCCATGACATGGCGACGCGCGCCGCCGGCATGCGCATGCTCCGGCGGGAGTACTACCTCCTCGACACGGATGCGCATCCACTCCGATACGAACGCCCTCGCCCGTGCGGCAGTATCGTCCGAACAGTTGTTCGCGCCGACGACGACGGTAACGACGGTGCGCGCGCGCTTCGCCGCGCGGTCCAGCGCCGCAAGGCAGGCGATGATATGCGCGGCCTCGTCGCGCGCGGGCACGCCGATGACCACGGCGCGGGTCGTGCCGGTGGGCAGCGGAGGAAGCGCAAAGTCAGATCGAGCGAGCCACATCGCGTTAGTAACGATAGTCGCTCGTAAAGGTTTCGCCGCGCGCGTGCACCGATCGACCGCCGCGGATCACGGTCGCGCACCGGCTGCGATGCCGTCGTCGGGTGAAGTGGTGCGCCCGGCTGGGTTCGAACCAGCGACCTCAGGATTAGAAGTCCCGTGCTCTATCCAGCTGAGCTACGGGCGCGGGGAAGGCAGCGGCGTCATCTGAAATTGTCGGCGTAGGCCTGCAATTTGAGCGTGTGGGCACCAAGCGGCTGGATGTCATAGTCCAGCCCGTGCGCCTGCGCATAGGCCACGGCGGCATCCTGCGTCGCAAAGCTCAACTGCACCTGCGCGCGGGTATCGCCCGACCCGGCCCAGCCGGTCAGCGGATCGAGCCGCTTTGCCTCGGTCGGTTCATAGTCGAGCAGCCAGACTCCGACGCGCGCGCGCCCCGACTGCATCGAACTTTTCGGCCGTTGATAGATGCGGGCTTTCATGGCCGGCAGCGATGCCGGGTCGCGCCGCCGCGGTCAAGTCCGCGCATCGGCGCGCTTGGTCCGCAGCGTCGGCGGCGCTTCCCACGGGCGATCGGGCCACGGATGGCGCGGATAGCGGCCGCGCATCTCGGCCGCCACCGCGGCCCAACTGCCGCGCCAGAAGCCGGGCAGATCGCGCGTCGTCTGGACCGGGCGTCCGGCGGGCGACAGCAACGCCAGCACCAGCGGCGTGGTCCCGGCTGCGGGATGCCGGTCGAGCCCGAACAACGCCTGCACGCGCACCGATACCGTCGGCCCGGCCTCGGCGGCATAGTCGATCGCCGCACTGCTGCCCGCCGGAGTAACGAACCGCGCGGGCGCACAGGCATCGAGCGACTGGCGCTGCGGCCAATCGAGCCGGTGCATCAGCGCATCGAACACCGCTGCGGGCGCAATATCGCCGAGCCGCCGGACACCGCTTAGCACCGGCAGCAGCCACGCCTCGGCGTCGGCGAGCAGCGCGGCGTCGGACAGGTCGGGCAGCATGGGGTCGTGGTGCCGGGCAAAGGCGGCGCGCGCACGCCACGCCGCCGCCTCCTCGGGCCACGGCAGCACCGCCAGCCCAAGCGTCCGCACGCCGCTCAGCAAGGCTGCCGCCACCAGGTCCGCGTCGGGCCGCGCGGTCGGCCGACGCGCCAGCACGATCGCGCCGAGCCGTTCGACTTCTTCAGCGACGACCCCGCGCGTTTCGGGCACGAACACAACGCTGCGGGCGCGTTCGATCCGGTCGGCGAACAGCGTCTCGACAGTCGCGCGGTCGAGCGCGGCTGCGGCGAGGACGCGTGCGCCGTCGGCAGCGCCGCTCGCCTCGCCGACTGCGAGCCATTCGGATTTCGCCAGCGGATCGGCCGCGTCGAGCCGGACCGCGCGGCCGTTCGCCATCAGATACTGCCCGTCGCCGCGGCCGCGCGCGCGCGCGATGCGTTCGGGATAGCCCAGCGCCAGCGCGGCGCCGGTGGCATCGGCGCGCCGCGCCGCCGGAACCGCGGGCAACAGCCGCGCCCAGCGCGCCGCGAGGCTGCGCGCGGCATCGGCGCGTGGGCCGCGCTCGTGCGCCAATCCGCGCCGCCGCGTCTCGAGATCGGCATCGCGCCCGCCCAGCCCGCGTTCGGCAAGCAGGATCGCCACGTCGGCAGCGGCGGTGCCCAGCCCGTGCCCGGCGGCGGCGAGCAGCATATGCGCCTGCGCCGGCGGCAGCGGCAGCGTCGCCATCGCGCGGCCGTGCGCGGTCAACCGATGGTCGCCGTCGAGCGCGCCGAACGCCGTCAGCCGCGCGCGCGCCTCCGCCACCGCTGCCACCGGCGGCGGATCGAGCCATGCCAGCCGCGCCGGATCGGCCTCCCCCCACACCGCGAGGTCGAGCATCAGGCCGGTCAGGTCGCTCGCAATGATCGCCGGCGGATCGAAGCGCGGCAACCCGGCGGTCGCCGCTGCCTCCCACAGCCGCCATGCAACGCCCGGCGCGGTGCGCCCGGCCCGACCGGCGCGCTGCGTGACGTTCGCCTGCGCCGCGCGGCCGGTCACCAGCCGCGTCAGTCCGGTGGTCCGGTCATAATCGGGGCGGCGCGCCAGCCCGGAGTCGATCACGATGCGGACGCCGTCGATGGTCAGGCTGGTTTCGGCGATGCTGGTCGCGAGCACGACCTTGCGCTGCCCGGGCGGCGCAGGCTCGATCGCGGCGCGTTGCACCGCGCCGTCGAGCGCGCCGTACAGCGTGTGCACGCGAGTGTCGCCGGGCACCTGCAACCGCTCGGCGGTCCGCTCGATTTCGGCGGCGCCCGGCAGGAACGCAAGGATGCTGCCGCTTTCGTCGGCCAGCGCGGCGTGTACAGCGCGCGCCATCGCCGCCTCGATCCTCTCGGCCGGGTCGCGCCCCAGATAGCGCAGCGCGACCGGAAACATCCGGCCCTCGCTGGTAATCACCGGGCCATCCAGCAGCCGCGCATAGGCCGCGCCGTCGACCGTCGCCGACATCGCGCACAGTCGCAGGTCAGGGCGCAGCGCGCCGCGCACATCGATCGCCAGCGCCAACCCAAGGTCGCCGTCGAGGCTGCGCTCGTGGACCTCGTCGAACAGGACCGCCGCGATTCCCGTCAGTTCGGGGTCGTCCTGGATCATCCGCGTGAAGATGCCTTCGGTCAGCACCTCGATCCGGGTTGCTGCGCCGACCTTGCTGTCCATCCGCGTGCGGTAGCCGATGGTGGCACCGACACGTTCGCCGCGCACCGCCGCCATGCGCTCGGCCGCCGCGCGCGCTGCCAGCCGCCGCGGCGACAGCAGCAGGATGCGCTTGCCCGCCGCCCATGGTTCACCGAGCAGCGCGGGGGCGACCGCAGTGGTTTTCCCGGCTCCGGGCGGTGCGACCAGCACCGCTGTGCCGCCATCGCGCAACGCTGCCAGCAGTTGCGGCAGCACATCGTCGATCGGCAGGCCGCCGCTCAATACGCCCGCGACACCGCGAACTCGGCGGTTTCGGTCAACGCCGCGCGCGCCGCGCTGTTCGGGAAGCCGGCCAGCGCATCGATGGCGCGCGCCGCATAATGCCGCGCCCGCGCCAGCGTATCGTCGATCGCGCCGCTCGATTGCAGCAGCGCGTTGGCGCGCACGAGCTCGTCGGGACCGGCGGCGCGGCCCAGCATTGCGGCGCGCCAGAACTCGCGCTCGGCGTCGTTACCGCGCGCATAGGCAAGGATCACCGGCAACGTCACCTTGCCGTCGCGAAAATCGTCGCCCGCATCCTTGCCCATCGTGTCGGCGTCGGAGACATAGTCGATCGCATCGTCGACCAGCTGAAACGCGATGCCAAGATTGCGGCCATAGCTTTCAAGGCTCGCCTCGCACGCTGCCGGGCGCTCGGCGACAACGGCGGCGATCTGGCAGGCGGCGGCAAACAGCACGGCAGTCTTGGCGGTAATGATCTCGAGATAGCGGTCCTCGCTGGTCTCGACGTTGCGCTGCGCGGTCAGCTGCGCGACTTCGCCCTCGGCGATGACGGCGGACGCGTGGCTGAGGATTTTGAGCACGCGCAGCGAGCCGTCCTCGACCATCAGCTCGAACGCGCGGCTGAACAGGAAATCGCCGACCAGCACGCTCGCCGGATTGCCCCAGATGGTGTTCGCCGTCGATTTGCCACGCCGCAGGTCCGACCCGTCGACGACGTCGTCGTGGAGCAACGTGGCGGTGTGGATGAACTCGACCGATGCCGCCAGCTTGTGGTGCCGCGTGCCGGCGTAATCGAGCAGTTGCGCGCATGCCAGCGTCAGCATCGGGCGCAACCGCTTGCCGCCGCCGGCAATAAGATGCCCGGCAAGCTCGGGGATCAGCGCGACCGGCGACACCATGCGGTCGAGGATAACCTGGTTGACCGCGCCCAGCCCCGGACCGACCAGCGCCAGCACCGGGTTGAGCGACGGCACCGCACCGGCTCCACCCGGGGCACTGGCGCCGCGGGGGCGCAGCGGATGGATCGTTGCGGTCATCCTGCAGTCCTTTACCCTACCCGCACGCGCTGACAAGCGGGGGGTTGCCGGGGAGACATTCGGCCGCGACAAGTGCGCTGTTACAGGAGACGAGCCATGCCCGACGAAACGCTGCGCGATTTCCGCGAAAGCATCGACAATATCGATGCCGCGCTAGTGTTCCTGCTCGCCGAACGGTTCAAGGTGACGCAAAAGGTCGGTGCGTACAAAGCCGCCGCCGGGCTGCCCCCCGCCGATCCGGGCCGCGAAGCCGCCCAAGTCACTCGCCTGCGCGCGCTCGCCACCACCGCGCGGCTCGACCCCGAATTTTCGGAGAAATTCCTGCGCTTCATCATCGACGAAGTCATCCGCCACCACGTCGGGCACCAGGGGGCGTGAGCGGAGCCGCGCCCGGCGACTTCGACGACGGGCTAACCTATCCTACCCCGCCGCCGGCAGCGTCAGTGTCACCGCCAGTCCGCCGAGGTCCTCGGATTCGCCGAGGGTGACGGTGCCGCCGTAAATCTCCGCGACGTCGCGGACGATCGCGAGGCCGAGCCCGGTGCCGGGTTTGCCGGTATCGAGCCGCGCGCCGCGTTCGAACAATTCGTCGCGCTTGGCAGCGGGGATGCCCTTGCCGTCGTCTTCGATCAATACGGTCAGGTTCGCTCCCGCGGCGGCAACGCTGATGAACACACGCCCGCCGCCGTACAGCGCGGCATTGTCGATCAAATTGCCCGCCATCTCCTCGAAATCCTGGCGTTCGCCGCGAAACACAAGGTCGCGCGCGCCGTCGAGATCGATGACCACGCCGCGGTCGGCGTGGATCCGCGCGATCGTCCGCTGCAGCGCCTCGAGCGACGGCCAGACATCGGTGCGCGAGGCGCTCGCGGTGCGGCGTCCGGCGGCACGCGCGCGCGCCAGTTGATGATCGACCTGCCGCCGCATGATCGCGGTCTGCTGCGCAACGGTTTCGGGCAGGTCCGGACCACCCTCGCGCGCCGCGCCGATCAGCACGCTCATCGGCGTCTTGAGCGCATGCGCAAGGTTGCCCGCGTGCAGTCGCGCCGCCTCGGCCTGCGCAGCATTATGTTCAAGCAGTTCGTTAAGTTCGGCAACCAAGGGTGCGATTTCAGGCGGAAAGTCGGTCGGCACGCGCGTCAGCCCGCCCGACCGGATCGCAGCGATCGCGCGGCTGACCTTGCGCAGCGGCCACAGGCCATAGATCGACTGCAACGCCGCAAGGATCAGCAACCCCAGACCAAGGATCGACAGCGACCGCAGCAACGTCCGGCGCAGCGCGGCGATCTGCAGATCGAGATCGCGCGTCGATTGCGCAACCTGGAAATGGAACACCGTGCGTGCGCCCGGCAGCACCGCATCGCGCTCGACGACGCGCAGCGGCTCGGCGGGAAAGCGGTCGGATTTATAGACGCACGGCGTCCGGCAATCGGCGACCAGATCGGGCGTCAGCGCGCGGTCCCACAGCGAGCGTGAGCGGAACGGCTCCTGCCCCGCCGCCGACACCTGCCAGTACAGGCCCGAATAAGTCTCCAGAAACCGCTGATCGCTGAGCGCACGGGTCGAACGCACCTCGCCCGCCGGGCCGACTTCGGCGGACGCGATCAGCGCGGTGACGGTATAGCTCATCTGCTCGTCGAAATTGGCGGTGATCGCGCTGACCAGCACGCGGTCGAGCGCATAGCCGCCGATGAACAGCAGCGGGATGATCCACGCCGCCGCCAGCAGGATCATGCGCAGCGTCAGCGACCCCGGCGTTACCGCCCAGGTCCGAACGCCCCGCAGCGGCGCGGCGGCTTCAGCTGGCTTCGAGGCTGTAACCGAGGCCACGCGTGGTATTGATGATGTCGGCACCGAGTTTCTTGCGGATTCGCGTGATGAACACTTCGATGGTGTTCGAATCGCGGTCGAAATCCTGATCGTAGATATGCTCGATCAGCTCGGTGCGCGACACCATCTTGCCCTTGTTGTGCATCAGGTACGACAGCAGCTTGAATTCCTGCGCGGTCAGCTTGACCGGGTCGCCCTTGAGCGTGACACGCCCCGACCGCGTATCGAGCCGGACATCACCCGCCGCGAGCTCGGACGAGGCGTTGCCGGTCGAGCGGCGGATCAGCGCGCGCAGCCGGGCAACCAGTTCCTCGGTCTTGAACGGCTTGGCGAGATAGTCGTCGGCACCCGCATCGAGCCCGGCGACCTTGTCGGACCAGCTGTCACGCGCCGTCAGCACCAGTACGGGCGTCGTGCGCCCCTCCTTGCGCCATTTGTCGAGCACCGAAAGCCCGTCGACTTCGGGCAGCCCGAGATCGAGGATGACGGCGTCGTAATTCTCGGTGCTGCCCAGATAATGGCCGTCCTCACCGTCCGACGCGGTGTCGACGGCATAGCCGGCGCCTTCGAGCGCACCGCGTAACTGGCGCTGCAGATTGGGTTCGTCCTCGACGACTAATACTCGCATCAAAATGCTCCACGACCGAGAATGCGCCCGGTGCGCGCGTCGACATCGACATTGGTTACCGCACCGTCGCGCATGAAGCGCAGCCGGTACATCGTTGTATTGGCATCGAATTCGCTGCCGATGAACTTGCCGCCGACCCGCGGCGTGACCGCGGCGATGATCTCGCCGAGCGGGCGGATATGGCCCTCACGCGCCAGCTGATATGCGCGGTCCTGATCGGCCTGTGCGACCGCGATGCCGCCGCTTGCGAGCATCGCCGCTGCCAGACCTGCCGCTATATACCGCACCATCAACCTGCCTTCGCTCCCCTTGGCCTACGGTTTGGCATAGCGACGAAGCACTGAATAGGCCATGAATGCGCCGCTCCGCGCCGCCCGTGGCCGGGCGCTCTTCCAAATTGCATCGGTTTCGCCATGGCTGCACCTGTTCTAAGTATCGAAAATGCCGGGCTGGTGCAGGGCAGCGGCTGGCTGTTCCGCGGGCTCGATATCTTCGTCGGCGAGCGCGACCGGCTCGCGCTCGTCGGGCGCAACGGCGCGGGCAAGACGACGCTGCTCAAGCTGCTCGCGGGCACCGTGACGATGGACGAAGGCCGCCGCACGGTCCGCCCCGGCGCGCGCGTCGTGCTGCTCGAACAGGATCCCGACGTCACCGCGTTCGCCACGCTGCGCGACTATGTGATGGCGGGCGACGCCCCCGAAGCCTATGAGGTCGAGGCGCTCGCCGACCAGCTCGGCGTCGATCTCGAACGCGCCGCCGCCACCGCAAGCGGCGGTGAAAAGCGCCGCGCCGCACTTGCCCGCGCGCTCGCCGAAGACCCCGACGTGCTGTTGCTCGACGAGCCGACCAACCACCTCGATCTGGCCGCGATCGAATGGCTCGAGGAGTATCTGCAGCGGTTTCGCGGGGCGTTCCTGACGATCAGCCACGACCGGATGTTCCTGTCGCGGCTGACCAAGTCGTCGCTGTGGCTCGAACGCGGGCTGCTGCGGCGCGCCGAAGTCGGCTTCGGCGGCTTCGAGGCGTGGACCGAGGCGGTCTATGCCGAGGAGGCGAAGAACGCCGACAAGCTCGACACCAAGCTCAAGCAGGAACTGCACTGGCTGGCGCGCGGCGTGACCGCACGGCGCAAGCGCAACCAGGGGCGGCTGGCAAAGCTCGACGAACTGCGCGTCACGCGCAAGGCGATGGTCGGGCCGCAGGGCGTCGCCAAGCTGGCGACCAGCGCCGAGGAATCGAAGACCAAGGTCGTGTTCGACGCCGAGCACATCAGCAAGCATTTCGGCGACCGGGTCATCCTCAAGGATTTTTCGCTGCGCGTGACGCGCGGCGAGCGCATCGGCGTGATCGGCGCGAACGGCGCGGGCAAGTCGACGTTGCTCAAGCTGTTGACCGGCGAGATCGAGCCCGACAGCGGCAAGATCAAGCGCGCCGCGACGATCCAGAGCATCCTGATCGACCAGGGCCGCAAGAAACTCGAACCCGGCAAGACCGTGCGCGACATCCTTGCCGACGGCGGCGACTGGGTCGATGTCGGCGGCACGCGCAAGCATGTCGCGGGCTATCTCAAGGACTTCCTGTTCGATCCCAACGTGCTCGAGGCGAAGATCGAGACGTTTTCGGGCGGCGAGCGGTCGCGGCTGCTGTTGGCGCGCGAGTTTGCGCGCCCGTCGAACCTGCTGATCCTCGATGAGCCGACCAACGACCTCGATCTCGAAACGCTCGATCTGCTGCAGGAGGTGATCGACGACTATGCCGGCACCGTGCTGATCGTCAGCCACGACCGCGACTTCCTCGACCGCACCGTGACGATGGTGGTGGCGCTCGATGGCAGCGGCCGCGCCGATGTGGTGGCGGGCGGCTATTCGGACTGGGAACGCAAAAAGCGCGAAGTCGCCAATCCGGTGCAGACACCGGTGGGTGCAGCGCGCGCCGCCGCCGCCAGCCCGGCGCGCAAGACCGTCAAGCTGACCTATATTGAGCAGCGCGAACTCGACGGGCTGCCGGCGGCCATCGAGACGCTGCACCGCGACATCACCGCCGCCGAAGCCATGCTCGCCGACCCGGCGCTCTACACGCGCGACCCGGCGCGCTTCGACAAGATCAACCGCGACGCCGACGCGATGCGCGCGCGGCTGGCACAGGCCGAAGAACGCTGGATGGCGCTCGAGGCCAAGACGGAAAATCTTGCCCTCTCCCTCTAGGGGAGAGGGGTAAGCAAAAACTACGCGTGGGCGCGGATGAACTCCTCGACCACCGGCGCAATCACTTCGCGCCAGCGACGGCCGTTGAAGATGCCGTAGTGGCCGACGCCTTCGGCCATGTAATAGCGCTTTTTGTCGTCCGGCAGCCCCGTGGTGATGTCGAGCGCGGCCTTGGTCTGGCCCAATCCGGAAATGTCGTCGCGCTCGCCTTCGATCGCCAGCAACGCGGTCTTGTCGATCGCCGCCGGATCGACCTGATGGCCGTGGTGGATGAACTCGCCCTTCGCAATCGCCTGCCGTTGAAAGATCACGTCGATCGTCTGCAGGTAAAACTCGGCGGTCATGTCGCAGACCGAGCGATATTCGTCATAAAACGCCTTGGTCGCGTCGGCGCTGTCGTCGTCACCGGCGACCAGATGCTTGAACATTTCCCAATGCGATTTCATGTGGCTGGCAAGGTTCATCGACAAAAAGCCGGTCAACTGCAGGAAGCCCGGATACACCCGGCGTCCCGACCCCGGATAAATCGCCGGCACCGTCGCGACGACGTTCGATTCGAACCACGCATACGGCCGCTCGGTGGCAAGATCGTCGACCGACGTCGGTGCCTGACGGGTATCGATCGGGCCGCCCATCATCGTCAGCGTGCGCGGCGAAGCCGGATGGTTCGCCGAATTCATAAGCGCGACCGCGGCAAACACCGGCACGGCGGGCTGGCACACCGCGAGCACATGCGTATCGGGACCAAGATGTTCGAGGAACGCGATGACATAATCGATATACCCGTTGAGGTCGAAGCTGCCCTCGCTCAGCGGAACCAGCTTGGCATCGCGCCAGTCGGTGACATAAACGTCATGCCCCGGCAGCATGCGCTCGACCGTGCCGCGCAGCAGCGTCGCGAAATGCCCCGACATCGGCGCGACGATCAGCAGCCGCGGATCGTTGCGGCCGGGCGCATCGCGGACGAAATGCTTGAGCTGCCCGAATGGCTTGCGCAGCACGATGTCCTCGGTCACCGCCACAGTCTCGCCGTCGATCACCGTCGTGTTCAGGCCGAAGGCCGGCTTGCCGCGCGGGGCGGCAGCATGCGCGAACACCTCGAGCGCGCGCGCCATCACCGGGCTGGTGCCGACATAGGCCAGCGGATTTGCCGCGTTGAGCAGCCAATCCGAGCTCATCTTCGCCGCTGCACCCACCCCGGCCAGCATCGACCGCTGCATTTCATAGGCATTGTAGAGCATGTAATTCCCCTGCGCCCGAACTGTCGGCCGACGCTGGCCAAGACGCAGGCGCAGCATAGAGCGGTTGACGTGCGAGTAAAGCTGGTGCCGCAGTTGCCCGTCGCAATCGCCGCCGCTACGACTGCCGGTGCAAACACGGGGGCAACGGATGCGGTTCGGGCTGGCGGCGGTAATTTTGGGGTTGGCGATGACACATCTGCCGGTGCGCGCACAGCCCACCGAACTGACGCTCGAGCGCGTCTTCGCGTCCCCGGCGCTTGGTGGCACGCAGCCGCGGCTGCCCAAATTATCCCCCGACGGCAAGCTGGCGACGCTGCTGCGGCCGCGCGCCGACGACCGCGAACGCTTCGACCTGTGGGCGATCGACACCACCAGCGGGGCCGCGCGGATGTTGGTCGATTCAACGCGGTTTGCGGGCACCACGCAACTGTCCGAAACCGAGCGCATGAACCGCGAGCGCAAACGGCTCGGCGGCCTGACCGGCATCATCGACTATGACTGGGCCCCCGACAGCACGCACCTGCTGGTACCGATCGACGGCGACCTGTGGCTCGCCGACACCAGCGGTGCGGTGCGCCGCCTGACGCAGACCGCCGCCACCGAAACCGACGCGCAATTGTCGCCCAAGGGGCGCTTCGTGTCGTTCGTGCGCGACCGCAACGTCGTGCTGATCGACCTTGGCACCGGCAAGGAAAAGGCGCTGACGCAGGGCGGCAGCGAGACGATCGGCTGGGGCGCGGCCGAGTTCATCGCGCAGGAAGAACTCAAGCGTTTCACCGGCTTGTGGTGGGCCCCGCACGACGAGCGCATCGCCGTGGCGCGGATCGACGAGAGCAAGGTTCATGTCGTCCAGCGTGCCGCAATCGGCGCCGATGGGACCAAGGTGTTCTCGCAACGCTATCCGGCCGCGGGCACGCCGAACGCCGTCGTCGAACTGTGGCTGATGAACCCGGACGGCGGCGCGCGGGTCAAGGCCGACCTTGGCAGCGATCCCGATTTCTACCTTGCCCGCGTCGACTGGGCGGCCGACGGCAAGGCGCTGTATGTGCAGAAGCTGTCGCGCAACCAGCAGCACCTCGACCTGTTGCGCATCGATTCCGCCACCGGTGCGGCGACGGTCATCCTGAGTGAGACCGCCAAGACGTGGCTCAACCTGCACGACAATTTCCGGGCGCTCGCCGACGGCTCGCTGCTGTGGAGTTCGGAGCGCAGCGGCTTCATGCACCTGTACCGCTGGAAAGCCGGCACGCTGACGCCGCTGACGCACGGCGACTGGGTGGTAGAGGCGCTTGCCGGGATCGATGAAAAGCAGCACCGGCTGTTTTTTACCGGTACCGCCGACACGCCGCTCGAACAGCATTTGTACACGATCGACTATCTGGCACCCGGCGCGCCGCGACGATTGACCGCGCCCGGCACGGTCAATAGCGTCGTCATGGACAAGGGCGCGACGCGCGCGCTGATCACGACCGACAGCCCGACTCACCCGTTGCAGACGTGGCTCGCCGATGCCGATGGCAAGCGGCTCGCGTGGATCGAAGAAAACCGCCTCGATGCGACGCACCCCTATGCGCCGTATCTGGCGCAGGCGGTGGTTCCCGAATTCGGCACGCTGACCGCCAGCGACGGGCAGCCGCTCCACTATCGGCTGTTCCGCCCGACCACGCCGGGGCGGCATCCGGTGCTGATGACCGTTTATGGCGGCCCCGGCGTCCAGAGCATCGCGCGCAACTGGGGCGGCGCGCTCAATCAATATCTGGTCCAGCACGGCTGGGTCGTCGTGCAGCTCGACAACCGCGGTTCGATCGGGCGCGGCGTCGCGTTCGAAAGCGGCATCTACCACAATATGGGGTCGGTCGAGGTCGAGGATCAGCGGCTGTTGCTCGGCTGGCTCAAGCGGCAGGATTTCGTCGCCCCCGACAAGATCGCGATCAACGGCTGGTCATACGGCGGCTATATGGTGCTGAAACTGCTCGAAGCCGAAAAGACCGGCTTTGCAGCGGGCATCGCGGGCGCGCCGGTTACCAAGTGGGAACTCTACGACACCGCCTATACCGAGCGGTATCTCGGCAACCCGGCGACCGACTTGCGGCCGTATCAGGCGAGCAACGCGCTCGCCGCCGCCGTCGGCATCGAGCGCCCGCTGCTGCTGCTGCACGGCATGGCAGACGACAATGTCGTGTTCGAAAACTCGACCGCACTGATCGCCGAAATGCAGAAAGCGCGGCGGCCGTTCGACCTGATGGTCTATCCCGGCCAGACGCATGGACTGGCGGGGCCCGACCTCAATGTCCACAAATGGATCACCATCCTGCGCTTCCTTGGACGCACCGTTGCGCCAACGGGTTATTGAGTAGCACTCAAGCGCCTGATAGAGACACGCATGGCCATTCCCCCCGACGTCAAACCCGCCGCCGCTGCGCCGCCCAAGCTCGCAAAGCTCGGGCTGCTGTGGCAGTTCGCCAAACGCTATCCGATGCAGCTGACCGGTGCGCTGGTTGCGCTGGTGCTGGCGGCGGGCGGCAACCTCGTCATCCCGCAGGGCTTCAAGCGCATTGTCGACAACGGCTTCCACGCCGGCAGCGACCCGGCGACGATCGCGCCCTATTTCTGGGCGATGCTCGGCGTGGTCGCGTTCCTCGGGCTGGCAACCGCAGTGCGTTTCTATTTCGTCAGCTGGATCGGCGAGCGCGTCGTCGCCGATTTGCGGCGTTCGGTGCACACGCATCTGCTGACGCTCGACCCGGCGTTCTTCGAGGAAAACCGCCCGTCTGAAATCGCCTCGCGGCTGACGTCGGACACCGCGGTGATCGAGCAGGTCGTGTCGAGCTCGGCATCGATTGCGCTGCGCAACCTGTTCACCGGCGTCGGGGGCATCGTCATGATGTCGCTGCAAAGCGTCAAGCTCACCGGGCTGATGCTGATCGTCATTCCGGTTACCGTGCTGCCGATCCTGCTGCTCGGGCGGCGCGTGCGGACGCTGTCGCGGTCGAGCCAGGACCGGATCGCGGGCGTCGGCGTGATCGTCGCCGAGGTGCTCGGCGCGATCAAGGTGGTGCAGGCGTTCACGCAGGAAAAGCGCGAGGCAGCCCGCTTCGGCGCGGCGGTCGAGGCGACCTTTGCCGCCGCCAAGCGCCGCATCATGGTCCGCGCCGGCATGACCGCGCTGGCAATCACGCTGCTGTTCGGCGCGATCGTGCTGATCCTGTGGGCCGGTGCGCTCGACGTCATCGCCGGGCGGATGACCGGCGGCGCGATCACCGCGTTCGTGCTGTACGCCGCGTTCGTCGCGGGTGCGTTCGGCTCGCTGACCGAGGTGTACGGCGATTTCATGCGCGCAGCCGGCGCCAGCGGGCGGCTGCAGGAACTGCTCGCCGCGCGCGCCGGTATCGCTGCGCCCGAGCATGTCACACCGCTGCCCGAACCGGCGCGCGGCGCGCTCCGCCTCGACCATGTCACCTTCCACTATCCGACCAAGCCCGATGCGGCCGCGGTCATCGACTTCAGCCTCGATATCCGCCCCGGCGAGACGGTGGCGCTGGTCGGCCCCTCGGGCGCGGGCAAATCGACGCTGTTCCAGCTGGTGCAGCGTTTCTATGACCCGCAATCGGGCGTCATCCGGCTCGACGGCGTGCCGCTGACCGATGCCGATCCGCTCGACGTCCGCGCGCGGATCGCGGTGGTGCCGCAGGAAACCGTGATCTTCGCCACCAGCGCGTATGAGAACATCCTGTACGGCCGCCCCGACGCGACCGAGGACGAAGTCTGGGCGGCAGCCGCAGCCGCGCACGCCGACACCTTCCTCAAGGCGCTTCCCGAAGGCATCCACACCTTCCTTGGCGAGGCGGGCGCGCGGCTGTCGGGCGGGCAGCGCCAGCGCGTCGCGATCGCGCGCGCAGTGCTGCGCGACGCACCGCTGCTGCTGCTCGACGAAGCGACCAGCGCGCTCGACGCCGAATCCGAACAGCTCGTGCAGCGCGCGCTCGAACGCCTGATGCAGGGCCGCACCACGCTCGTCATCGCGCACCGGCTGGCGACGGTCCGCTCCGCCGACCGCATCGCGGTGATGGACGGCGGCCACATCGTCGCAATGGGCACGCACGATGAATTGATCGCCGGCGGTGGGTTGTACGCCAAGCTGGCGCGGCTGCAGTTCGACGAGGCGGCGTAGCGCCGGCGCGGCCCCGACTAAGCGAGGATTGCCCTTCGCAATCGTCGCTTGGCGCGCGGACTCGCGCCGCGCCGGCCCGCGGGTCGGCCCCGCCGATCCCGTCCGACGAAGGCGCGGGCTTTGCCCGTGCCCCTGCCCAGCGAGTCCCGCCATGCACCTCCACAATTTCGACCCCGCCGCTTTCCTCCGCGACTATTGGCAACAACGCCCGCTGCTGATCCGCAATCCGTGGGACAAGTGGGCCAACCCGCTCGCCGCCGACGACCTGGCGGGCCTCGCGTGCGATGGCGACATCGAGGCGCGGCTGGTGATTGCCAAGCCCAAGGCGCTCAAGCTCGAACACGGCCCGTTCGACGAAAAGCGCTTCGCCAAGCTCGGCAAGCATCCGTGGACGCTGCTGGTGCAGGCGGTCGACCATGCCATGCCCGAAGTCGCCGCGCTGCTGGGCGCATTCCGCTTCGTGCCGAACTGGCGCGTCGACGATGTGATGGTCAGCTATGCGACCGACGGCGGCGGCGTCGGCGCGCATTTCGATCAGTATGACGTGTTCCTGATCCAGGGCGCGGGGCAGCGCCGCTGGCAGGTCGGCGGGCTGTGCGATCACTCCACGCCGCTGCTGCCGCACGACGACCTGCGGCTGCTTGCGCAGTTCGAGCCCAGCGACGAATGGCTGCTCAACCCCGGCGACATCCTGTATCTGCCGCCGCGCATCGCGCACAATGGCATCGCGGTCGGCGACGACTGCATGACCTATTCGATCGGCTTTCGCGCGCCGTCGCGCGCCGAACTGATCGCCGGGTGGAGCGACCACATCCTTGAAACGCTCAGCACCGACGACCGCTTCACCGATCCGGGCCTGCCGCTGCAGGCCAACCCCGGCGAAATCGCGTCCGAAGCCATCGACCGGCTGCACGCGATGGTCACCGACGCGCTGCACGACCGCGCCGCCTTCGCGCGCTGGTTCGGCACCTACAGCAGCACGCCCAAAAACCCCGATCTCGACTGGTCCCCGGAGGAGCCGATGACGCCCACGGCCCTGCGAGCGCGGCTGGCGGCGGGCGCAACGCTGCTCCGCAACCCCGCGAGCCGGTTTTCGTTCGTGCGGGCTGACGGCGGGTCGGTGTTGCTGTTCGTGGATGGGGAAAGTTTCGAGTGTGCGGGGGAGTTAGTCGGGTTCGCGGAGCGGGTTTGTGGGACCGACGGTCTCAATCGCGTCGAGATCACATCGGAAATAGCGACCGCGCTGATAACAAGGCTGTATAACGCGGGTAGCTTTATTCTCGCTGCGGATTAGGAGCGCCCCCGATTTTTGCCTGAGTCAGCTCGCTGTTCCGACCAGGCGCTGATCACCGTCTAAGCTTGTCTTTCTCAATTATCGGGTGCACATAAATACTGTGAGAGTCGAGTTCGATCCGGCCAAGGACGACGCCAACCGGAGGGCTCCAATGACGACACAGTTCGCGTTATCAGCCTCCGCCCGGCAGGAAGGCATGAAGCAAGGTTCTATTTTGGACAAGTTTGATCCGCACATTCACGACGACAATCCGCCGATGGATGCGGCCTTTTTGGCGGGCATGCAGCCTTCGCGGCGCGGGCGTCCCAAATCGGAAACGCCGAAGGTCGAGGTAAAAATCCGGCTCGACGCCAAGACCGTCGAGCATTTGCGCGGCAGTGGTCCGGGATGGCAGACGCGCGTCAACGCGCTGTTGGGCCAACTCGTGGCGAACGGACAGATTTGATTGAGCGATGCTGTTGGCGAATGGCGGGAAACGCCTCAGTTGCAGACATTGGCGCTACGGCGGTAGGTCGGAGTATGACGAACGTGATCCTAACGCTGGAACAAATGGATGCCGGGGTATTTTTCTATCACCGAGCAGACGAACGGGCCTTTTTTGAATGGTTGCAACGCATCCCCTGCGTGTCGAGCGTCGCAGGTGAAGGGGCCAGAGGGTTGGTAGTCAGGTTAAAGCGACGCCCCGGTCAAGATGACCTTCGACAATTTCTGGCCCTCGCTTTTCGCTACAAGCTCGAGATGCGTAAGTTCGCAAAGTTCGAGACTGATTCCAATCGGGTCTGGTTTCGTGATCGACGGAAGTTTTGGTACCAGCACGTCTTCGGTGACTAAATCTTGTTTATTGAGTGGCTGCTTTCCACCCCATATCAGACGTTCGACTTAGCTAACATCTTCCCGCCACTCCCCCACCCCGATCCCCGCGACCGTCCACGCCCCGACGCTCCACCGCACCAGTCGCAGCGTCGGGTGGCCGATGGCGGCGGTCATTCGGCGGACCT
>JBBRRA010000007.1:0-192272 GCA_038225475.1 Sphingomonadales bacterium | reverse complement strand
CTGATCAGCCCGGCGTCGCTCGACTTTCAGGAGGTAGAGGCACAGGTACCAGCCAGCGTGCTGATCCGGTCTGCCCCGTTGGAACGGGGCGATCTTCATAAGGACTTGGCGCAAACGCTGATTGCACACGCCGCGACGATCGCGCGTTGGGCAGGTCCCGAAGCAGCCACGGCGTTTATTGGCTTCGCGCCTGATGAGCCTTCCATGCCGTACGACGAGACCAATTGGAGTGCCATCAGCCTGGATCGTTTCAAGGCAAAAAGACTGTTCGACATAGCCTATGACTACGCCTTTCAGATCGGCGATCCCGGACGATACGGGCCCGAGGAATGGACCGATCTTAGCTACTTGCTGGACAGCTACGTAGCCGGCTACGTCATGATGCAGTCGCCAATGGCTGATCCTCGGAGCGTAATCCGCCAGGTGGGCGACATGGCGCATGCCCGGTGGCTGCTGGACAACGAACCGATGGAAAGCCTGTCCACTCGGCACCTCGCCTTGCTGGCACAGATGGAAGAATCGGCTGTCCGCAATGCCCTTGCCAAAATGGGTCAGTCAGCGCGCGGCGGTATCGACAACGCTACGGCTCGCGGATGGCTTAAGGGGCGACGCAGCTTCGTACCGACAGAATGCTAAGTGGGACGAGCGCTTCCTAGACGCCAAGGTTACCGTGGGTTCTCGACCAGAGCAGTCAGGTCGACCCCAATATCGATCCGCTCGATCGCCGCGCTCAGGTTTTGCACGGTCAAACCTTTACTGTAACGAGCAGTTTCACCGGCCGTGGCATGACCGGTAAGCTCGTCGATCACTGTGGCAGGGACGTCAGCGCGCGCCATAAAGGTCGTGGCGCTGTGACGAAAGGAATGGAAGTCGCGGCCAGGCACAAACAGCTTTACCTCCTGCCGATAGCGGCTGAACCATTTCGAATAATTGTGTCCAAGACGATCGTCCGCACCCCCCGGAGTGAGGTTTGGGAACAACATCGGCTGCTCTTTGTGGCGCTGCGTGTCGGCATAGCTAAGGAAGCCAAGCCGGATCAGTTGGGTATGGATCGGGACGTGCCGGACGGCATTGGCGTTCTTCAGCTGCTGCCCGTTCCGGGTATTGAGATCGAATACCCAGACGCCCTCCTCTTGCCGCACATCGGCCAAGCGCAGCTGGCAGATTTCTTCCTGGCGCATGCCGGAGAACACCGCGATCAGCGGTAGCCAAAACTTTTCGTCGCGTAGGATCAGGTCTCCCAGCTTTGATCGACGGTGTGGAGACTGGCAGCCGGACCACACTGGGGTAGCGAACAGAACCCGCAGCTCGTCCGAACTCCACATCGACCGCTGATCGCGCGCGCGTTTAGCGGCGGCGAACTTCCAGCCACTGAATATATTGGTCGTCTCGTTGCCCTGCTCGATCGCACTTTCCCACAACGCCGACAGCGCAGCGAAATGGCGCTGGACGGTGCGGGCTGTCAAAAGGTCGACCATTTTGCCCTTTGAACCTTCAACAATCGCGCGCAGTCATGCCGCGATACTCGGCTGCCTTGCCGTAATTAGCCGGCAGATCCTCGAGCAGGCTCTTGAACGCCGCCGCGTCGCGCCTGGTGAAGGCCGCCAGCGGGCGATCGCCGAGACATTCGAGGAATAGTGCATAGGTCTTGCGCGCCTGCAGATAGGTCTGATGCTCCCATATTTTGCGGCGCAGCTGGGTTTCGCGAAATCTGTTGGCTTCGACCGAAAACGCTAGTCCGTCGATCGCCGCCGGCACATCGGCCGTCGCCGCAACAGGAGGTGTGGCGGCGGCAGGCGCTGCGGGCGCCATCGCCGGAGCCTCGGCCAGTGCCGCAACCAGCAGCTTGTCGCGAGGCTCGTAATTGAAGTCCCCCTCAGCGCGGGCGCGGAGCGTCTCGGAGACCTCGGCGCCTGCGCGCAGCATCGCCTGCTGAACTCGCCGGACACTTGGCTTGTCAAAGCGCGCATCCGCGCCGAAGCGACGTGCCAGCATGGCTTCAGTGATTAGCTCGACCGACGCAAAAGCGTTGCTCGCTAGATCGATCCGCGACCGCTCACTCAGCAGTCGATAATGCTCGACCTTGGCCAGACGCAACGCCTCGGGCTCGGGTAAGTCATTCATCAGCCGATCGCGCGTGTCTTTCGCCAGCAGGGTCGCATAGAAATCCTGGACCAGCGCGGCGATGTCCTGATCGCTCAACACGCTTGCGCCCCTGAGAACACCGAATAATTCCTCTGATCGCAGATAAAGGCAGCGCGACAACATCCGCGCGTCAGCAGCATCATGGGTATGGAGGCTGCAAGTCAATTCACCGCGGCTAAGCTGGTCCCGCAAGCCCGCCGGAATCACCCGGCGAAAGTGATAAACCCCGCTTCGGCGGATCGTATTTGGAATCGCACTCATTGCCCAGAACCTCAGCTCTGTAGCAGGGCTCTGTAGCAAAACCCCACCACGGTTCCGGCACGTCTAAAAAGTCGTTATTCAACAGTGCTTTGTGACGAAACTGGCTGGGGCGGCAGGATTCGAACCTGCGAATGCCGGTACCAAAAACCGGTGCCTTACCACTTGGCGACGCCCCATCGACGTGTGCGCCTCTCTAGACACCGAATGCCCGGGGGCCAAGTGATTACGCGGGGACCGGCTCGAAGTGTCGCGCTTGCCGCAACACAACCAAATAGCCGACGAAAGCAATAAGCAGCCAAATGTAGCCGGTGTGGGGAATCAACAACGCTCCCAAATTGGGCAACCCGGCTAGCACCAAATAAATCCACAGGCCGCGCGGCCACCCGAAATGACGGTGCAGATGGTGATGCAGGTGATTGCGATCGCCCTCGAACGGTGATCGGCGTTGCCGAAGCCGAAAGGCCATCAAACGAATCGTATCGAAGACGGGAATCGCGAACATCACCGCGATGTCGTCAGCACGCACCGTAGCGAAGTCGTGATTGTACGCATCGATCGCAAGCAGGCCAAACAACGCCGAGATCGCATAACTTCCGCCATCGCCAAGGAACAGACGACCACGCAGATTGAACCAGAAGAGTACCGCCAATACGCCAATTGCTGTCGCAACGATCGGCAACATTATCGACGGCAATAGAAACCACAGCACCGCGGACCAGATTAACCCCAAGCCGATTACCACTCCATTCTTGCCGTCGGCCATGTTGACCGCGTTCAGCAAGCCTACAAGGCAAACGAGGGTGAACGCCTCCCCCCAATTGCCGGTCAGAACAACGGCTGGCTGCATTGCAAAGCGCAAAAATGCGATATCGAAATCGGGGGCATACAGAATGACCAGCAACAAAACTATCATCGCCGATACCAAACGAATGACTGCGCCCAGCGCAAAACGATCGTCGGCGACGCCGATCACGAACATTGCCAGCACGACACCCGCAAGCCATTCGAGCTGAGCTACGGCATACGGGCTGTTGGCCAGGTATCGCGCCGTCAGGAGCGTGATCACAATCACTGCGGGAGCGAGTGCCGAACCGCCTATCAACGGAGTAACGCCGTCGTGGCGCTTGCGGCCCCCGGCCAGATCGGGAAAGTCCAGCAGGCCTAGCACCCGGCCAAGCACGGCAGCGTAACGCCCCATCACGAGTGTAAAAACCACCGCGCAGGCTGTCCAGATTACCGCCAGCGCTTGCCAATCCACCCAATCTTCCCCTTGCCGCGTCATGCCGCGCTGGCTACGCCAAGGCAGAAATTAACTAGCCGCGCCGAGCTTGTTCGGCAAGTCTCGACGATCAGGGGAATTCCATGGCCGTGCTGGTTACCGGAGCGGCAGGCTTTATCGGCTTTCATGTTGTCTGCGCCCTGCTTGCACGCGGTGAAAGCGTTATCGGAATCGACAATCTCAACGATTACTATTCGGTGGCGCTTAAGCGTTCTCGCCTCGCCGCACTCGATCTGCAATCGTTCCGTTTTCTGCAAATCGACTTTGTTGATGCAAACGCGCTCAAAGCAGCTGTAGCGGACTTGTCGGTAGACACTATCATTCATCTGGGAGCGCAAGCGGGCGTTCGCCATTCGATCGATGCTCCACAGGCTTATGTTCAGGCTAATCTTGCGGGTCACCTCAATATCCTTGAGCTTGGCCGTGAACGAGCATGCCGACATCTAGTGTATGCATCGTCGTCGTCGGTCTACGGGACCAACACCAAGCTGCCGTTCAGTGTCGGCGACCCGGTTGACCATCCGGCGTCGCTCTACGCCGCGACCAAGCGAGCCGGCGAGTTGATGAGCGAAAGCTATGCTCAGCTGTTTCGTTTACCGCAGACGGGGTTGCGCTTCTTCACTGTCTATGGTCCTTGGGGCCGCCCCGACATGGCACTTTGGAAATTTACCGCGGCGGTTCTCGAGGGGCGCGCTGTGCAGCTATTCAATCGCGGTGATATGCGTCGGGACTTCACCTACATCGACGACATCGTATCCGGCGTCCTTGCCGCATTGGACCGGACGCCGCGCGATGACGGCAGAGTGCATCCGGGCGGATCGGCCGCGCCACACGCGATTTACAATCTCGGCAATGATCGTCCTGAGCCGCTGCGGTCGCTGCTTGCGACGGTCGAGCAGGCCTGCGGGCGATCGGCCAACGTCGAACTGCTACCGATGCAGCCCGGCGACGTTGCCGCCACCTGGGCTGATATTGCACCAGCGCGCCGCGACCTCGGCTTTGCACCCAGCATAGATCTCGCGTCCGGAATTCCACATTTTGTGGATTGGTACCGCAGACACTATGCCGCGTAGTGCGCGATTACCGCGTCGCGAGAATCCCGAGCGTCGCCACCGACGTGACCAGACTTCCGAAAATGCTGCTGACGTCGCGAACCAGATCTAGGGTGTACAGCGGATCGATGTTCTTGGGCACGACAATCGTGCTACCCGGTGGGACGAGGATGCCGGCATCACGGCCGCCCTTACCACCGCCGGGAATCGGCCGCGCAGTGCCGTCAGGTAGCACCAGATAGATCCTGTGCTTGTCGGCAGTAGACGACGTGCCGCCGGTCTCGCTCAAATAGTCACGAACCCGCTTTCCAGACACAAACTGCAGTGCTCCCGGGTTGCTGACGTCACCCAAAGCCAGCACGAAATTGGGTCGTTTGGGCATATACACCGCGTCGCCTGATTCGAGCACGGTGTCGAGGTCAGGGCGGAGCGCAAGCGCGCGCGGATCAGCCTCGATGACTACCCGGCCCGGCGCTTCAATGGTCGACAATGAAGCGATCAGCGAGGCAGCGCTGGTAATTTCGCCCCCTCCGGAGCCACTACCCGATTTCCGTGCCGATACAGCCAAAAGGGCGTTAGTCAGTTCGCGGCCGGTGCGGCGATACCCTTCCTGCTGGGCTTCCTTGACCGTGCGGCGCGTGAATATCGTACCGTAGGGATAAGCGAGTGAGGTGACACCGCCCGCGCGCGCCGTGAGCTGCGAAAGCGTCTCACCCTTACGAATAGAGTAAAGACCAGGCCGGGCGAATTCGCCACTCAGCAGGACACCGCCGGTTTCAAACTGCGGTTGAGCAGCGTTGAAACGCAAATCATCTCCTCCACGCAAAAGCGTCGTGGAGAGCTGCAACCCGCTATTATCGACGGGGACTTGCAGGTGTTGGCCATCGGAAGGATCAGAACGATTGACATCTAGTGTAAGCGATTGAGCGCTAAGCACAATACCTTCGGCAACACTGGCAAGATCACGCGCGCTGACCGCGCCAGCGACTGGATAGGCCCCGGGACGGCGAACGGCGCCGCCCACGCCTACCGAGTTTTCGATCAGGATCGGCAGCAGTTCGGGTTCTTCCTCGAACACCGCCGGGCACGGTCCGCTGGCACGCGCCTGTAAAGCTGATTCCGGGCTCACCTGGGTGTTCTGGAGTTCGGCGGCATCGGTACTGCGATCGACTGCCTGACGTCGCTGATCGGCGGCAATTCCGACTTGATCGGCGCCCGTACGGTAAGCCTCATCACCACGACGCGACGACTGTGATCCGCCTGTCGCCGCAACTTCGCTCGTACCGCCACGTTCGACGATGAAGGCACCGCGCGTGATGACGTTGAAACGCGCCGATTGGGTGTCTCGCACCAGTGCCTCAAGCCGATCGAGCGAGGCGCACGCAGTGAGCGTGTTCGGTTGCCCCAAGACGATGCGACGAACGGCAGTGCGGCCAAGGAAGTCGATATCGCCGCGACTGAAAACATAGAGGCGGTCGTCGCTCCGGAGCGCGACCCCAGGCCGCGAGCGAAGCGCAGTCAAAAGATTAACCGGTTCAAACACCCGCGCCGCTGTGATCGGATCGCGACGGATCAAGATCGCCATTGGCAAATACGTATCCGACCGCAGATCGGCAACGTCACCCAGCAAATCTCGTACGGTCGGCGCTGCCACCAACGGCCGAGCGCCAGGATTGGAGACGTATCCACGCAGGATAACTCGGCCGGTCGCTCCTCCGGCGCTACCGCCTACCAGCTGGATCGCGTCGCCCGGCTGGACTGGACTGTTGAGACTTGCGGCGCGGACAAACTGCTCGGCACCCGCCGCGCTGATGCGACTGATCGCAATCGAATTGCCACGTGGACGAAGCGCACCGCCGGCGTAGGCGATGATTGCGCCAACACTCGTGCCGCGGCGCACCTCGTAGATTCCGGGACGGGCAACCCCGCCCGCAACCGCCACAGTGTCCCCGATTACTGGAATGATAATCCTGTCGCCGTCGCGAAGCCGGGACGCCGGGGGCGCACCAATTCCAAGCAATCCATACAGATCGACGGTTATTGCGCCCCCGGCGCGAACGATACGAACATTGCGCAGGCTGCCCGATCGGCGCACGCCCCCCGCTTGTGCCAATGCTGAACTAATGTCCGAAAGCGAGGTCAGATTATATTGGCCAGGTCGCTCAACCTCGCCACCGACAAACACGGTAATGGCCCGGACCGACCCAAGCGACACGAAAATTTCGGTACCAAGCATAGTACGCTGCGCTGCGGTTTCCAGATCACGCCGAATGCTTCCCAGCGAGCGTCCAGCGGCGGCGATTGCCGGAAGTGATCCGACGAGTAATCGACCTTCCCTATCGATACGTGCCGTTTTGCTGTCGTTCGTGGCACCGTGGAACTGAACGATGATGTCATCGCCAACGCCCGCGACATAACTGTCACTAACCGACCCGGTAAGCCCACCGCCACTATTCTGAACCGATGAGAATAAGTCATAGCCAAACTGGCGCAGCGTTGGATCCGAAAGCCGTGCCCGAAACTCACGCTCGACTGGCGACGCCACATATAACTTATTGAGTTCGTTGCGCGATTGCAGCCGGCGTAACTGCTGCTCTTCAGGAGTATCTATCCGACCCTGTTGAAATACATCTGCCCCACCGCGCTGCGAGCTGGCACCGTCTCCGCTATCGCGTGACCGATCGATTGCACTGCTGACGGGAGCGCCACCCGTACCGAGTTGACTTTGAAGTTGTTGCAGCACCTTGGGATCGAGGGTCTGACCTTGCGCGGTTGTTCCGATAAGCAACGCGGCGACGACCGCCCAACCCTGCAAGCGGCGCTGCACCATGATCGCAAAGTCCTGTGACAAGGAAGAACGCGCGCGGTGTAGGCAAGCCGCTGCGGCACGTCAATTGAGGCGTTGAAATCGACTAGTGAAGCACGGCGTCCGTAACGCGACGGTCAGCATGTTCGAGCAGCGACTGAGCGTCTGAGGTCGCTAGGCCAACCTCCGCAAGCGTACGATCTGGATGGCGATACCCTTGGCGGATTGTCCCCATGCCCTGCGTGCCAAACGATGGAACTACCCACAGAGCGCTCGAAAGCACTGCGAGAGTTATCATCTTCAATTTGAGCCGCACTGACATGTTCACACCTACTTGCACCTGCGAACCCCAGCTTGCATGTGCCAACACTATGTTTCCGTTCCGTGAAACACAGCCCTAGCGCAGGGTTACACCCTGTAACGACCGCAGTGCAGCAAAGTACGCACCGACTACCGTTCTTTTGGCGCATCCTGTCGCAATTCAGTCTCCACGAACCAAAAGTTTATAGTCGCTCGCCAATTGCCGAGTCAGCGCTCCCACTTCAAATCGCCACGGACCGATTTCGGCAAGCGGGGTCACTTCGGCTGCACTCCCCGTGAGAAAAGCCTGTTCGAAATGCTCCAGTTCTTCTGGCCAAATTACGCGTTCAACGACCTCGATCCCTCGCTTTTTAGCGAGGCCGATCACGGTTCGACGCGTGATCCCGTCAAGAAAGCAATCGGGCACCGGCGTATGCAGAACGCCGTCCTTCAGAAAAAAGATGTTAGCACCTGTCGCCTCAGCAACCTGTCCGCGCCAGTCGAGCATAAGAGCGTCGTCATAACCGGCATCGGCTGCGGCATGTTTTGAAAGCGTGCAGATCATATAAAGGCCAGCAGCTTTGGCTTTGGTGGGCGCTGTATAAGGTGCCGGACGACGCCATGGCGCGATGTTCAGACGGAGCCCCTTGGCAAGCGCCTCGTCACCAAAATAAGCACCCCACTCCCAAACCGAAATCGCCAAATGAGGTTTGGTGAGCTGCGCAGCCACGCCCATTTGCTCGGATCCACGCCAAGCCAATGGCCGTACGTAGCAGTCCGTCAGCTCGTTTGCGGCAACCGTCAACTCGACCGCGCTACAAATCTGCGTTTTGGACCACGGCAGGTCGAACCCTAGCAGGGCTGCCGAATCGATCAGGCGTTGGCAATGCTCGGCGAGCGCGAACACTTTACCATTGTAGCAACGCGCACCTTCAAAAACCGCGCTCGCGTAATGCATCGCATGCGTCAGCACGTGAACTTTGGCATCCCGCCAAGGCACCAACGCGCCGTCCATCCAAATGAACCCATCACGATCGTCGTAGGGTGCAGGCGTCATTAAAATCCCTCAAATCTAACATTATATTTCAATCAACGGTTGTCTCTGGTAACTTCCTATGTCAAATACGTCAATATGGCTGACGCAACATCATCACCTTTCGGAGCTTCGCCGCAATTTCTCCGGGAAGCAGAATTGCGACGCGGGATTGAGTTACTCTATTTCGGCTATGCGAACATGATCCGTGGTGCAGATAACTTGCTTAAGGAGCGTGGGCTGGGCCGAGCGCATCATCGTGCGTTGTACTTTATCGCTCGTCGGCCTGATATGCCTGTCAGCGATTTACTCTTACTGCTTGGTATAACCAAACAATCGCTGAGCCGCGTGCTCGGGGATTTGCAGGCGCAGGGTCATGTCGAACAAACGGTCGGTGCTCGGGACAGGCGTCAGCGGCTTTTGCGTCTTACGTCAACCGGCGCGGTCCTGGAGGCAGCGCTTTTCGATGAACTACGCGATGGTATGGCGCGCGCCTATTCGATTGCCGGCCAAACCTCGGTGACCGGCTTCTGGACAGTCCTAACCGGCCTTATACCGGCAGCGGACCGTCCGCGGATTGAGGCACTGCAGTCGCTGTAACGACCGAACGGTGCGGTATTTGACGAGCCCAGCGTTCCGCCTGCGCGAGCGCAGTATCTAGCGCCTTCATCGTCGCAGCAAGGTCCGCAGTATCGTCCTTGAGCCAAACGCGCGCGACACGCAGGTAAAGGACAGTGAGTATGTTGACCCGCAGCGGCCCCAGCGGCCCGGTGACATCGACTCCGGCGGCATCGGCAATACGCGCAATCGAGAATGGCAAAACAGACGCAGAGAAAACGGACAAGCCGGGATCGCGCCGTGCTGCACTGTGAAGCTCCAATGCTGCGCCGCGATGGACCTGAGCAGCATCGAACCTTTCCATAAGTAACGTGAACAAGCGATCTCGAACCCCTGCATCGGGATCCGATGCCGCCGCCGAAAGCGCAGCGCGGTCGAGGTGGCGGCTTTGATGGCGCAGAGCCGCCCATCGATCGGGAATGGCATCGGCAACCGTACCGGCATCGACCCCTGCCACAAGTGCGACCGCACCGATTCGCGCCTTCGCCCACCCGTCTCGAGCGATTACCGTCAGCCAGGCATCTAGAATATCCATTTGGCGAGGATACCGCGGTTAGCCCAGTTGACGCGAGCGC
This sequence comes from Sphingomonadales bacterium, assembly GCA_038225475.1. Lineage (GTDB taxonomy): Bacteria > Pseudomonadota > Alphaproteobacteria > Sphingomonadales > Sphingomonadaceae > Polymorphobacter_B. The sequence goes on along the minus strand of JBBRRA010000007.1, from coordinate 182,203 downwards.
GTTTGCGCAGCTGCGACGGTTGCGCACAGCAGTTTTGGTAGCTCAGCCTGAAGGACGGCGAGCCCTGCAGCGGTGGTCCCTCCCGGGCTCGTTACCGCAGCGCGAAGATCTGCAGGCACGGAACCCGGTTCCGCAGCAAGCGCCGTGGCACCGATGACAGTGTGAAGTGCTAGCTCCTCACTCAGTCGTGGTGTCAAACCGGCAGCGACGCCGGCCGCAGCCAACGCCTCGACAAAGGCAAATAGATAGGCTGGCCCCGAACCAGATAGCGCGGTCACCGCGTCAAAGTCGCCTTCCCGGTCGAGCCAGACGCACGCCCCTGCTGCGCGCATCAAGATTTCGGCAGTCGCACGGTCACCAGGCGTCGCAGCAAGCCCATAAAGCGCCGTGATGCCAAGACCCAATCGAGCCGGTGTATTGGGCATCGTCCGAATGATCGGCGTATCCGGAAACTGTGCCGCCAACGCCGCGCAAGGCACTCCGGCCATGACCGACAGGACCAATTTTGCCGAGCGGACACTCGCTACCGCATCGCGCCAGATTTGCGGTTTGACTGCGAGCACCAGCACGTCCGGCTGTCCCGATGGCATGACGGACTTCGGGAATGCCGGATCGATCACAGTGACGGCGATGCCCGCAGCGTCCCAGCGGGCGCGCAACGCACCGCCCATGTTCCCGCAGCCGAGCAGCCAAACGCTGCCCAACGGTTGGCTCACGCTTCGCCGACGGTATCGAGCAAAGCCGCCTCGATTGCCTCCGACGGCGATTTGCCGGCCCATAAGACAAACTGAAACACCGGATAGAAACGCTCACATTCATCAATTGCAGCGTCGACAAGCATTTCGGCCTGCCCGAGGGTCAGGTCGATCTCCTCGTCTTCATCATCGCTGTCGAGCAGTGTCGCATGACGGAACAGCAACGTGCCGTCGGCTGCCCACATCTCGAAGTGACCGATCCACAATTGTTCGTTGATGAGACCGATTGTCTCGTACATTGCCATCCGCTTTGCCTCAGGAACGCGAATATCGGGCATAGCGATAAACTGCAGCACACGCTCGTCCTCGCGCCACAGTGCACGAAGCTGATAGTTGGCCCAGCTGCCGGCGGCGCTCGCAGTTATTTCTTCATCGCCAGTACGCTCGAACGCCCAGCCATGCGTGTTGAAATAATGTTCCAGCATGTCAATCGGCGCGGCAGGCGCCGGCTGAAAATCAATATCGAGTTGGGTCATTCAGCCTGTCCCCCGATCAGCACCTTTGGATGCTGCCCTAGCGATGAAGCCGATGCAATGGCGCGACTCGCTGTAACCACCAAATCTTGTGTATAACTATGCAACGGGACCGCTTCCCTTGGGCTTCTTGGCCTTGAGGGCTTCGATTTCGGCTTTGAGCGCGTCGACTTCGGCACGGGCGTTTGCCGCCATTGCTTTCACCGCCTCGAACTCCTCGCGCTCGACCATGTCCATTCCACCGACGAGTTCGCGCACGCGGGCTCGCACCATGGTTTCGACTTCGCGGCCGACGCCCGCCATCGTTCCCATTGCAGCGGTGGCGACTTTGGAAATATCCTCGAAAATCTTGTTTTCCGACTGCATTTCAAACTCCCGGATTAAGCTGCCAAAGACTGAAATTGAGCACCAATGCGAACGACAGCCACACGAGATACGGCAGCATCAACCAAGGTGCGACGCGACTGATGCGCGCAAATGCAAATGTCGTCGCAATCGACACGATCAGGATAACCGCGATCAGGATCGTCGATGCCAGCACCTGATGCGCCGTGAAGAACAGCGGTGACCAGCCCCAGTTAAGCACCATCTGCAGCGCCCACAGCGCCAATGCCGCGGTGCGCCCTGCAGCGCGCCGGTGACCCCAGATCAGCGCCGCGGCGACCGCGAGCAGCACGTAGAGTATCGTCCACGCGATGCCGAATACCGCGCCGGGCGGCTGCCACGCCGGCAGCGTCAGCGCCTGAAACCAGGGGTTTTGACCAATCGCTCCCGAATAGCGGGCGAGACCGCCGCCGACGAGCTGGAGCAGCGGCACAAGAATGATTCCGGCACGAAGCGCCGAAGCTCGGTCAAGAGGAGCGAAAGTCATGCCGCGGGATGTAGCGACGATGGGCGTCGTGTGCAAACTAGGCCGCCCCGTCGGTTCGCTCGGCAGCGATAAGGAACTCTACATTTCCCTCGGGGCCGGTGATGGGACTCGGTTCAACGCCCACCACCCGCCATCCCGGCTGCGCACCGAGCCAAGCCGAAACGTCGGCACAAACCCGGACGTGAATGGCGGGATCACGCACCACCCCGCCCTTTCCGACTTCGGCCGGCCCGGCCTCGAACTGGGGTTTGATCAACGCCAACAGCCGCGCCGCCGGACCGGCGAACTCGATCGGCCGCGCGAGCACCTTTGCCAGACCGATGAAGCTGGCGTCGCAGACAATCAGGCCAATCGCCTCGGGGATTTGCGCATCGGTCACATAGCGCGCGTTTGTCTGCTCGAGCACCACCACGCGCGGGTCTTCGCGCAGACGCCACGCCAGCTGGTTCGTCCCGCTATCGACGGCATAGACACGGTCCGCCCCGCGCGTCAGCAGCACGTCGGTGAACCCACCCGTCGACGACCCGACATCGATCGCGGTCACGCCCACGACGTCCCAGCCGAAATGGTCGAGCCCGTGCGCCAGCTTGACGCCGCCCCGCGACACCCATGGATGATCGCGGCCCCTGAGCGTCAGCACGATATCGTCGGCGAGCGCCTGACCAGCTTTGTCGACGCGCCGGTCACCGGCATAGACGAGACCGGCGAGGATCAGCGCCTGCGCCCGCGACCGCGATTCGGCGAGACCCAGCTCGACGAGCCGCTGATCGGCGCGGGTCTTGGCCACCGGGCCGCGACCGCGCGCCCTACGCTCGCGCGCCTTCGACCAGCCCGACGCTGTTATGCTGCAGCGCGCTCAGTACGGTGGCCACAATGTGCGCACTGTCGAGGCCGGCGGTTGCATATTGCGCAACCGGACCGTCATGCTCTTGGAAGAAATCGGGCAGCCGCATCGTGCGGACCTTGAGACCATTGTCGGTCAGGCCTTCGTCGCTCAGCCACGTCAGGACATGCGCGCCAAAGCCGCCGATCGCGCCCTCTTCGATCGTCACCAGCACATCGTGGCTGAGCGCGAGCTTGCGGATCATAGCGTGGTCGAGCGGCTTCGCGAAGCGCAGGTCGGCAACAGTGGTCGACAGCCCGCGCGCGTCGAGATCATCTGCCGCAAGCAGCGCTTCGCCAAGCCGGCAGCCGAGCGACAGGATCGCCACCGTCTTGCCTTCGCGGACAATCCGCCCCTTGCCGATTTCAAGCTGCGTGCGCTGTTCGGGGATCGCCACGCCGGTGCCCTCGCCGCGCGGATAGCGCACCGCGCTCGGGCCGGCGTCGTAGAGCGCCATGGTGTGCACCATGTCGCTCAGTTCGGCTTCGTCGGCGGCCGCCATCACGACAAAATTGGGCAGCGTCGAAAGATAGGTGACGTCGAACGATCCGGCATGCGTCGCGCCGTCGGCACCGACCAGTCCGGCGCGGTCGATAGCAAAGCGCACCGGCAGGTTCTGGATCGCCACATCGTGGACGACCTGGTCATAGGCGCGCTGCAGGAAGGTCGAATAGATCGCCGCAAACGGCCGGTAGCCCTGCGCGGCAAGCCCGGCAGCGAACGTCACGGCGTGCTGCTCGGCAATGCCGACGTCGAACACCCGGTCGGGATAGGCTTTTTCGAACTTGTCGAGCCCGGTGCCCGACGGCATCGCTGCGGTGATCGCCACGATCTTGTCGTCGCGCGCCGCCTCGACGACCAGCGCCTGCGCAAAGACGTTCTGATATTGCGGCGCGCCGGGCTTTGCCTTGACCTGCGTGCCCGTCACCACGTCGAACTTCTGGACGCCGTGATATTTGTCGGGGGCGGCCTCGGCGGGCGCATAGCCCTTGCCCTTTTGCGTCACGACATGGACGAGGATCGGGCCTTCGGCAGCGTCGCGAACATTTTCGAGCACCGGCACGAGATGTTCGAGATTATGCCCGTCGATCGGCCCGACATAGTAAAAGCCCAGCTCCTCGAACAGCGTGCCGCCGGTCGCGAGCGTGCGGAAATATTCCTCGGCGCGCTTGGCGGTGCGCTGCATGTTCGGGCCGAAGGTGCGCTTGGCCATCTGCTTGACCGCGTCGCGCAGTTCGAGGAACGGCCGCGACGAATAGATCCGTGCGAGATATGCCGACAAGGCGCCGACCGGCGGGGCGATCGACATGTCGTTGTCGTTCAAGATCACCACCAGCCGGTTGCCCGCGGCCTGCGCGTTGTTCATCGCCTCATACGCCATGCCTGCCGACATCGCGCCGTCGCCGATGACCGCGATTGCCTTGCCCGGCGTGCCGGCGAGCTTGTTCGCGACAGCAAAGCCCAGCGCCGCCGAGATCGACGTCGAGCTGTGCGCCGCGCCGAACGGGTCGTATTCGCTTTCGGTGCGGCGGGTGAAGCCCGACAACCCGCCGGGACTGCGCAGCGTGCGGATGCGGTCGCGCCGTCCGGTCAGGATCTTGTGCGGATAGGCCTGATGGCCGACATCCCAGATCAGCCGGTCCTCAGGCGTGTTGAAGACATAGTGCAGCGCCACCGACAACTCGACGACGCCGAGTCCGGCACCGAGATGGCCACCGGTCGTGCTGACCGCGTCGATGAGCTCGGCGCGCAGTTCGTCGGCGACCTGGCGGAGGTCGGCATGCGCCAGCAGGCGCAAGTCGGCGGGAATATTGACCGTATCAAGCAGCGGCGTGGCGGGGCGTTGCGTCACCAAACGGACCTGTCTGTTATTATTAACCAACGCCGACGGTAGCGAACGGCGGCGCGCTTGTCGATTACCGGCGGACAGTTTGCGCTACACTATCCGGACGCAGGTGGCGCATTTGCCACGCACCTCGATGACCGGGCGCAGCGCCTTGAACCCGGCCTGCGTTGCGGTGGCCCGAACCGTTGCAGCGACACCGTCGTCGTCGATGTGCGTCGCCCGGCCGCAGACATCGCAGACGAGGAAGATGCAGTCGTGCTGGCATTCGGGGTGCGCGTTGGCGAGATAGGCGTTGCGGCTCTCGACCCGGAGCGCGACATTGCTGGCGACGAACAGGTCGAGAATGCGGTAGATGCTGTTCGCCGCGATCCGCCGCCCGAGCGCGGTCGACACGACATCGGTGACGGCATAGGCGCTGGCGGGCTGATCGAACCCGGTCAACGCGTCGAACACCGCGGCGCGCATGGCGGTCCATTGCTCGCCGCGCTTGACGAGCGTCGCCTGCGCGGCGACGACCAATGCATCGCCGGTCCGGTGGCGATGATCATGTGGACGCATCGATGCCATATTGTTTCCCCGCTCCCCTCGAACAGCTCGACGATATGATGTTACATGTCGTCGCACAAGCGCTGAAAACCGGGACATCGCTGTGAAAAACCGGCCGTTCCGCGAGCGGTTGGGCTTTGCCGCCGCCGGGATCGCGGCGGGCTGGCGGCGCGAGAAAAGCCTGCGGACACACTGCGTCTTTGCAGCGCTTGCCGCCGCCGCGCTGCTGATCCTGCGCCCGGCCCCGCTGTGGTGGGCGCTTGTGACCGTGACCGTCGCGCTGGTGCTGGCGCTCGAACTGATCAATTCGGCGATCGAGGGCGTCATCGACCTGCTGCATCCGCAGCTTCACCCCGAGGTCAAGATCATCAAGGACATGGTCGCGGGCGCAGTGCTGGTCGCCAGCGTGGCCGCGCTGGTGACCGCAGCCGCGATGCTGCTCGACAGCCGGGCGATCGACTGGCTCGCCTCGATCACCGGCTAAACCCCCTAACTTTACTCGCGCCCCGAAGGGAAAACCGTTTTTCGACTGCCACTTCGCCGGTTATCGCGACCGCGCTTCCGTTCCGCCGACGATCGCGTTTATTATCCGGTACGGTACATTTTGTCAAGCTGCGAAGCGCCCGATCGACCGCGACACCCTTCCCCCTTGGCGCGGCCGCTGCACGGGCGCATATCGCGGCGCATGGCAACGCAAGCCCTTTCGTTTCCGGTTTTCACCGATCGCGCCCGGCCGCGCGCGCTCGCGGCATGGCTGTTTGCGGTCGCTGGCCTGGTGTTCGCGATGGTCGTGGTCGGCGGGATTACGCGGCTGACCGAGTCGGGGCTGTCGATCGTCCACTGGAACCCGATCGGCGGCGTCGTGCCGCCGCTCAATAGCGCCGAGTGGCAGGATATGTTCGCCGGCTACCGCGCCAGTCCGCAGGGTCGGCTGGTCAACGCCGGGATGACGCTCGACGCGTTCAAGGGCATCTTTTTCTGGGAGTGGCTGCACCGGCTGATCGCGATGTCGTTCAGTTTTGTCTTTGTGCTGCCGCTGGCGGTGTTTGCCGCGCTGCGCTGGATTCCGAAGGGCTATGGCGTGCGGCTGACCGCGCTGCTGGCGCTGGGCGGGCTGCAGGGTGCGCTCGGCTGGTGGATGGTCGCGTCGGGACTGGTCAACGTCCCGGCGGTCGCGCACGAGCGGCTAGCGGCGCACCTCGTCAACGCACTGGTGTTGATGTCGGGGTGCCTGTGGACCGCGCTCGATCTGCGGCGGGAAACCCCGGCGACCTTGCCGCAGCGGACGGCCGCGCCGCGACCGACGGCGTGGATCGTGCCGTTCGTGCTGCTGCTCGCAGTACAGATTATCTGGGGAGCGTTCACCGCCGGGCTGCGCGCCGGGCATGCCTCCGACACCTGGCCGCTGATGTTCGGGCAGATCGTACCGCCGGGACTTGCCAGCCTGATCGACGATCCGGTGAGCGTGCAGTTCGTGCACCGCACGCTGGCATGGGCGGTGGCGGCAAGCGCGATCTGGGTGGCGTGGCGGCTGTACTCGGCAGGCGCCGGGGCACGCGCGCTTGCGATCGGCGGGCTGGTGCTGCTGCAATTCACGCTCGGCGTGGCGACGATCGTCTATGGTGTGCCGATTGCGATTGCGGCCGCGCATCAGGCGGTCGCAACGCTGCTGCTCGGCGCGACGATCGCTGCGGCGCACTGGTCGGTGCAGGGGAAATCCGCATGAATGTGCTCGGCACGCCGCTGGCGCTGTGTTCGACCGCGCCGATGACAGGCTGGCAGCGCGACGGCTGCTGCAGCACCGATGCCGCCGACCGCGGGCTGCATGTGATTTGCGCAGTGATGACCGAGGAGTTCCTCGCGTTCAGCAAGGCGGCGGGCAACGACCTGTCGACGCCGCAACCGCGTTACGGCTTTCCGGGGCTCCAGCCCGGTGACCGCTGGTGCCTGTGCGCGACCCGCTGGGAAGACGCTCGCGCCGCCGGATTTGCGCCCGACGTGTTGCTCGAGGCGACGCATGCCAAAGCGCTCGAGGTGACGCGCCTTGGGCATCTGCAAGCCCATGCAATTACAGCGGAAACTTGACGGTATCAGGATACCGTCGCGCTGACCCGCCAAATTGCTTGCGTTGCGCCACCGTTTGCGCGATATGCCGCTCGTCCCGGTCAGCGCTCGCTGGCCGGTTTTGCGTTTGAACCGAGGGCGACATGCCGACGACATTATCCAGGATCACCGCGCCGGCGAAGCCCGCCGACGTCGAAAAGAAGTGGCTGCTGATCGATGCCGAAGGGCTCGTGGTCGGGCGGCTGGCGTCGATCATCGCGAACCGCCTGCGCGGCAAGCACAAGCCGAGCTTTACGCCGCACGTCGATTGCGGTGACAATGTCATCGTCATCAACGCCGAAAAGGTCCGCTTCACCGGGCGCAAGGCATCGCAGAAGATTTACTATCGCCACACCGGCCACCCGGGCGGCATCAAGGAAATCCGCGCCGACAAGGTGCTGAGCGGCCGCTTCCCCGAGCGCGTGCTCGAAAAGGCCGTCGAGCGCATGGTGCCGCGCGGCCCGCTCGGCCGCCAGCAGATGCGCAACCTGCGCGTTTTCGCCGGTACCGAGCATCCGCACGCCGCGCAGGACCCGATGGTCCTCGATATCGCTGCAATGAATCCGAAGAACAGTGTCGGCAATGCCGACCGCAAGGTGGGTGCGTAATGGACGACAATCGTCAGTCACTGGCCGATCTGGGCCAGCTTCAGGATCCGAATGCGGTGGCGTTTGCCGTCGCCAACGACGGCATTTCGGCAGCCCCGCTGCGTGAACAGCAGATCGATGCGCAGGGCCGCGCCTATGCAACCGGCAAGCGCAAGAACGCCATCGCGCGCGTCTGGATCAAGCCGGGTTCGGGCAAGATCGTCGTCAACGGTCGCGACCAGACCGAATATTTCGCCCGCCCGACGCTGCGCCTGGTGATCAACCAGCCGTTCGACGTCGCCGAGCGCCGCGACCAGTATGACGTCATCTGCACCGTCAAGGGCGGCGGCCTGTCGGGCCAGGCGGGTGCGGTCAAGCATGGCATCTCGCAGGCGCTGACGCGTTTCGAACCCGCTCTGCGCACCGTCGTCAAGCATGCCGGCTTCCTGACCCGCGACCCGCGCGTCGTCGAGCGCAAGAAGTACGGCAAGGCAAAGGCGCGCAAGAGCTTCCAGTTCTCGAAGCGCTGATCGACCTTCGCATTATCCGATACCGAAAACAGGCGGGGATCACTCCCCGCCTGTTTTTTTGTGCGCTACGGCTGCCCGGCACCGCCTGCCGCACCGTAAATATGCCCGGTGGTATAGCTGCCGTCGTTTTCCGCCAGCCGCACATAGATGCCGCCCAGCTCCGCCGGCTGTCCGGCGCGGCCCAGCGGCGTCTGCCCGCCGAACTGCACCAGCTTTTCCTGCGTCGCGCCGCCCGATACCTGCAGCGGTGTCCAGATCGGCCCGGGGGCGACGCCGTTGACGCGGATGCCCTTGGGACCGAGCTGCTTGGCCATCGACCGCGTGAAGTTGAGCATCGCGGCCTTGGTCATCGCATAATCGACCAGATCCTTCGACGGATCGGTCGCCTGTTCGGACGTGGTCTGAATGATCACCGACCCGGGCTGCAGGTGCGGCAACGCCGCCTTGGTGAGCCAGAACATCGCATAGATGTTGGTTTTCATCGTCCAGTCGAACTGCTCGGTCGAAATGTCGCTGAGCGATGCGTGCACCTGCTGCCGACCGGCGTTGTTGACAAGGATATCGAGCCCGCCGAGCTCGCGCACCGACTGTTCGATCAACCGTTCGCAGAAATGTTCGTCGCGCAGGTCGCCCGGGATGGCGACGCCCTTGCGGCCTTCGGCGCGGATCAGCGCGATGACTTCGCGTGCGTCGGGCTCCTCGGCGGGCAGATAGTTGATCGCAACGTCAGCACCCTCGCGCGCAAACGCGATCGCTGCCGCGCGGCCCATACCCGAATCGCCGCCGGTGACCAGCGCCTTGCGCCCGGTCAGCCGCCCCGATCCCTTATAGCTGGTTTCGCCGTGATCGGGCCGCGGGTCCATCTTGCCCGCCAGCCCCGGCCACGGCTGCGACTGGCTGGGATAGGGCGGCTTTGGATATTTGCCGCGCGGGTCGGTCAGCGCCGGACCGCTGGCGACCGGTGCGGGTGACGGCTTGCCGAAAGCCGGCGTTGTAGCAGCTGCGGCGAGGCCGACGCCCGCTGCCCCGACCACTGCGCGCCGCGATACCGAATTCTGTTCGTCATTCATGCCATGCTCCTGTCACCTCGAGAAGCGCGGTCAACCGTCGAGCCGGGGCAAGGTTCAATGCCCGCGACATTGCACGCACATCGTTTGCTTTGCGCAACGCTGCGGTTGAAGCATAAGCGCGCGATGATCCGTGTCTTTCTTGCTGCGCTGGCGCTGGCCGTCGCGACCGCTGCGCCAGCGCAGACCGCCGTGCAGAACACCAATACCCGCGTCGAGCTGTTCGCCGAAAGCGCGACGCCGGCACCGGGCAAGCCGATGACGGTGGCGGTGCGGCTGACCCCCAACGTGGGCTGGCACACCTATTGGTCGAACCCCGGCGAGGCGGGCGTCGCGCCCCGCGCAAAGTGGACGCAGCCGGTCGGCGCGTTCCGGTATCCCGCGCCCGGTCAGCTGCTGGTGTCGGGGCTGATGAATTATGTTTATGAGGCCCCGGTCACCTTGCTCGCCGACCTCGCAGTGCCGCCGGGGGCCGCCGGAGCCGCGCTGCCGCTGGGGCTGACGCTTGATTATCTGGTGTGTACGCACGAACAATGCGTTCCCGAACATGCGGTGCTCGCGGTGCCGCTGGCGCTCGGCGACGGGGCGGCCGATCCGCGCCGTGCCACCGACTTTGCCGCCGCGCGCGCCGCGCTGCCGAAGGCGCTGGCGGCAGGCGCACGCTATCATGTCGAAAACGGGCGCTTCGTCATCGCGGTGCCGTTTGCCAACGCGGCCAAGGTCACCAGCGCCTATTTCTTCGCCGCAGCCGACGGCAGCGTCGACTATGCAGCGCCGCAAATCGCCTCGATCGCCGACGAATCCATCCGCATCGAGACGAAGGCGAACGGCCACGCGACCGGTGCGGTGGCGGGCGTCCTGAAGGTCACCCGCGCCGGCGAAACCGCCCCGCGCAGCTTTGCCGTCACCGCCGAGCCGGGCAGCGTGCCGGGGCCGGGAGCTGCGATGGGCGCGCCCGCCGCAGGCATCGACTGGCAGGTGTTCGGCGCGGCGGTGCTGTTCGCGGTGATCGGCGGCCTCGTGCTCAATGTGATGCCGTGCGTGTTCCCGATCCTCAGCCTGAAGGCGCTCAGCCTCGCGCGCGGCGGTGCATCGGCGGCCGAGGCGCGGCGCGATGCGCTGGCCTATGCGGGCGGCGTGATCGTCGTCTGCATGGCGCTCGGCGGGTTGATCCTCGCGTTGCGCGCCGCGGGCACCGAAGTCGGCTGGGCGTTCCAGTTGCAGAACCCGCGCGTCATCTTGGGGCTGCTGCTGCTGTTGACCGCGATCGCGCTCAACCTTGCCGGGCTGTTCGAAATCACGCTGGGGAGCGGCAGCGCGGGTCAGGCGCTCGCCTCGCAGCACGGTGCGGCGGGGTCGTTCTGGACCGGTGCGCTCGCGGCATTTGTCGCAACGCCGTGCACCGGGCCGTTCATGGCGGGCGCGCTGGGGGCGGCATTGGTGCTGCCGCCAGTGGCCGGGCTGCTGGTGTTCGCCGGGCTGGGGTTCGGGCTGGCGCTGCCGTTCCTGCTGGTCGGCTTTATCCCGGCGTTGCGGACCCGGCTGCCGCGCCCCGGCATGTGGATGGCGACGTTCCGCCGCCTGCTCAGCCTGCCGATGTTCGCGACCGCGCTGGCGCTGGCGTGGATCCTTGGCAAGCAGGCGGGCGTCGATGCGATGACGCTGGGCCTTGGCGCGACGCTGATGCTCGGGTGCCTGCTCTGGTGGTTCGGCCGCCGTCAGGGCTGGGAGGGCAATGGCCACTGGGTGCCGCTCGGGCTTGCGGCATTGCTTTCGGCAGCGGCTGTGGCGTCGATCCCGGTCGATGGTGCGCCGCCCGCCGTCGCGACGACCGATGCGCCGGGCGGGCTTGCCGCACAGCCGTTCAGCGCGGCCAAGCTCGACGCGTTGCAGCGCGCGCATGTTCCCGTGCTGGTCTATTTTACCGCCGATTGGTGCCTGACGTGCAAGGTCAACGAGCGCGGCGCGTTGAGCAGCGGCGCTGTCGCAGCCGCGTTCACCAAGGCCGGGGTCAAGACGCTGGTCGGCGACTGGACCAACGGCGACGCCGCGATCGGGCGCTTCCTCGAAGCGCACGGCCGCGCCGGGGTGCCGCTATATCTGCTCTATCACGCCGACGGCAGCGTCGAGGAGCTGCCGCAAATCCTCAGCGCCGAGCGGCTTATCGCGGCGGCGCACTGAACACCCGCTTGCCGCCCAGCCACGTTTCGCCGACCTTGATCCGCCAGATGTCGGCGGCGGGAATCGTAAAAATATCGCGGTCGACAAGGATGAAATCGGCCCATTTGCCGGGTTCGAGCGTGCCGGTGCGTGTTTCGGCAAAATTGGCATACGCCGCACCGGTGGTGAACGCGGCAAACGCCTGCAGCCGCGTCAGCCGTTCGGCCGGACGCCAGCCGCCTGCGGGCGCGCCGCTGCGGTCCTGCCGCGTCACGGCAGCGTGGATGCCGAACATCGGGTTCGGCGGCTCGACCGGAAAGTCCGATCCGCCCGCAAAGCGCGCGCCCGAACCGAGCAGCGTCGCCCACGCATAGCCGCCCGTCAGCCGCCCGGCCCCCAGCCGCGCCTCCGCCATGCCTTTGTCCGACGTCGCATGCGTCGGCTGCATGCTGGCAATCACGCCGAGCGCGGCAAAGCGCGGCAGATCGACCGGATCGACGATCTGCGCATGTTCGATCCGCAGCCGCAACGCGGCGCGCCGATCGGCCGGAACTGCTGCATAGGCATCGAGCACCTGCGCGTTCGCGGCATCGCCGATTGCATGCACCGCAACCTGAAACCCGCCGTTGGTGGCACGCGTCACCGCATCGGGCAACGCCGAACCTTTGAGAAACTGCAGCCCGCGGTTGGCAGGGTCGTCGCTATACGGGGCCTTGAGCCACGCGCCGCGCGAGCCGAGCGCGCCGTCGGCATACAGCTTGACACCGCGCAGCGCGAGGTGGTCGCTCGCGGTCCAGTCGATCGGGCCGTTCGGAGCGATCGCCGCGAGTTCGGGCATCCCCGCCGCGAGCGCATAGATGCGCGTCGTCAGCGTGCCGCGCGCTGCAAATGCGGTGTAGCGCGCCCATGTCGCCCGGTCGGTGCCCGCGTCGCCGACGCCGGTCAGCCCGACACTGCCCATGATCTCGAGCGCCTTGGCGAGCGCCCGGTCGGCCTCGGCAGCCGTCGGCGCGGGGACTTTTGCCGCCACCAGCCGCCGCGCGCTGTCGACGAAAACCCCCGCGGGCACGCCGCCCGCACCGCGCTCGATCCGCCCGCCCGCCGAATCCGGGGTGGCCGCCGTAATCCCGGCCGCGGCGACCGCGCGGCTGTTCGCCCAACCGGCATGACCGTCGACCCGCGTCAGCCACACCGGCCGGTCGGAAACGGCCGCGTCGAGGTCGGCGGCGGTCGGAAACCGCCCGATGCCCCAGCGCTCCTGGTTCCAGCCGCCGCCGACGATCCATTTCGCACCCGGATTGGCAGCCGCATAGGCGCGGACTTTTGCGAGCGCCGCGGCGAGCGACGGCGTGTCGTTCAAATCGACCGACAGCGCCTCGAACCCGAGCTCCATGACATGCCCATGCGCATCGATCAGCCCCGGCAGCAGCGTCTGGCCGTGCGCGTCGACCCCGGTCCCGGCCGGCACTGCATCGCCTGCGTGCAGCACGCGCACGACGCGGCCATCATCGCCGATCACCAGCCCGGAAAAATGATCGAGCGTACCTGCGGCAGTCAGCGTGTAGCCGTTCGCATTGGTGACGACCGTCGTTGCCGCTGCCGGACCGGCGATCAGCAGCGCGGCGAGCGCCGCCTTCATGGCCGGAACCGGCGGATCAGCGACGAGGTATCCTGCCGCTGCCCGCCCATCGCCTGCACGTCACCGTAAAATTGATCGATCAGTGCGGTTGCCGGCAGGCTGATACCCAGCCGCTTCGCCTCGCCGAGCACCAAGCCCAAATCCTTGCGCATCCAGTCGACGGCAAAGCCGAAGTCGAACTTGCCCGCCGCCATCGTGGCTGCCCGGTTGTCCATCTGCCAGCTTTGCGCGGCACCTTTCGAAATCACATCGATCACCGCACCGGCGTCGAGCCCGGCGGACAGCGCGAAGTGCACCGCCTCCGCCAGCCCTTCGAGCACCCCGGCAATCGCGATCTGATTGACCATCTTGGTCAGTTGCCCGCTGCCCGCCGGGCCCATGTGGCCGCTGCGCTTGGCATAAGCGGCGATCACCGGCTCGGCGGCGGCGAACGCTTCGGCCGTGCCGCCGCACATGATCGTCAGCTGGCCGTTCTCGGCCCCCGCCTGCCCGCCCGACACCGGCGCATCGAGCACGAGCACACCCTGCGCCGCACCGGCAGCTGCCAGCTCGCGCGCGATTTCGGCCGACACCGTCGTGTGGTCGATAAACAGCGCGCCGCTGCGCAACGCCGCGAAGGCACCGTCGGGGCCGAGCGTCACCGCGCGCAAATCGTCGTCGTTACCGACGCAGGTGATGACGACATCGGCCCCGCTGGCAGCCGCCGCCGGCGTCGGCGCGCTGGTCCCGCCATGCTGCGCGACCCATGCGGCGGCCTTTGCGGCGGTGCGGTTATAGACCGTGACGGCATGTCCGGCGGCGGCCAGATGGCCCGCCATCGGAAAGCCCATGACGCCAAGCCCGATGAAGCTGATCTTTACCATGCCGCTGGCTAGCAAGTTTGCGCGCGCGGTGCCACCCGGCTACACGGCGTGCGACCAATCCGCCGCAGGACCTGCCCGCCATGACCGCCCTTGCCCCCGCCGTGCCCGCCCCGCTGCCGATCAGCCTCGACGATGTTCTCGCCGCGCGGGTGGCGATCGGCGACGCGGTGATCCGCACGCCGTGCCTGTTCAGCCGGACGCTGTCCGAGCTGACCGGCGCAGACGTGTGGCTGAAGTTCGAAAACCTGCAGTTCACCGCCGCCTATAAGGAACGCGGCGCGCTCAACAAGCTGCTGTCGCTCGATGCCGACAGCCGCGCGCGCGGCGTCATTGCGGCATCGGCGGGCAATCACGCGCAGGGCCTCGCCTATCACGCCAAGCGGCTGGGCATCCCGGCGACGATCGTCATGCCGCGCTTTGCCCCCGTCGTGAAAGTCCGCCAGACCGAGGGGCACGGCGCCAGCGTTATCCTGCACGGCGAAACCTTCGACGAGGCGAGCGCGCATGCGAAGGAACTCGAGGGCAAGCGCGGGCTGATCTATGTGCCGCCGTTCGACGACGCGCTGATCATGGCGGGCCAGGGTACCGTCGCGCTCGAAATGCTCGAAGATGTGCCCGAACTCGATACGCTGGTGGTGCCAATCGGCGGCGGCGGGCTGATTTCGGGCATGGCGACAGTGGCGAAGGCGCTCAACCCGGCGATGGAAATCGTCGGTGTGCAGGCCGAGCTCTATCCGTCGATGTGGGCCAAGCTCGGCGGCCATTCCGCGCCGTGCGACGGCGACACGCTCGCCGAAGGGATCGCGGTCAAGGTGCCCGGCGTGCTGACCTTTGCCGTGGTGCAGGCACTGGTCGACGAAATCCTGCTGGTCGGTGAACGCGACCTCGAGCGCGCGGTATCGCTGCTGCTGACGATCGAAAAGACCGTGGTCGAAGGGGCCGGTGCGGCGGGGCTGGCGGCATTGCTGGCGCACCCACACCGGTTTCGCGGGCGCAAAGTCGGCCTTGTGCTGTGCGGCGGCAACATCGACACGCGGCTGCTCGCCAACGTGCTCCTCCGCGACCTTGCCCGGTCGGGGCGGCTGGCGCGGCTGCGCATCCGTCTCAAGGACCGGCCGGGGCAGTTGTTCGAAGTCGCGCGCGTCTTCGACCGGCAGCAGGTCAACATCCTCGAAGTCTATCACCAGCGCGTTTTCACCACCTTGCCGGCAAAGGGGCTGATCACCGAGATCGAGTGCGAGACGCGCGACCGCGATCACCTCGACCGGTTGATCGAGGCGTTGCGCGCTGCTGGCTATGACGTACGGCAGGTCGAACTCGACTGACGCATTTTAGACTACCGAATCGCCCGCCGCTGCCGCATGATATGACGGTGCGTGGGGATGCGATGACACTGTGACAGACCAGACTTTCCGGTTTCCGCGATTCTTCATCACCGCACCCTCGCCGTGCCCCTATTTGCCCGGCCGCAGCGAGCGCAAAGTCTTTACCGAACTAAAGGGCAACGACGTTCTCGAAATGAACGAGGCGCTGGGCCGCATCGGGTTCCGCCGCAGCCAGAACGTCGCGTACCGCCCCAGCTGCGAAAATTGCAACGCCTGCGTTTCGGTGCGCGTCGTCACCGCCGATTTCGTGCCCAGCGCCTCGCAAAAGCGCCTGCTCAAGCGCCACGCCGACCTTGCGGTCAGCGCCTGTTCGCCGTGGAGCACCAGCGAGCAATTCGATCTGCTGCAGGGCTATCTCGGCGCGCGCCACCCGACCGGCGGCATGGCGGCAATGGATGCCTATGACTATGCCGACATGGTCGAGCAGACGCCGGTCGATACCGTCGTGGTCGAATATCGCGAACCCGATGTCGGCGAGCGCCCCGGCCGCCTGCTGGGGGCATGCCTGACCGACAAGCAGTCCGACGGGCTGTCGATGGTCTATAGCTTTTTCGCCACCGACACGCCGTCGCGGCCGGGGCTTGGCACCTATATCATCCTCGACCACATCGTCCGCGCCGCACGCGCCGGGTTGCCGTACGTCTACCTCGGCTATTGGATCGATGGCTGCGAGCGCATGGACTATAAAACGCGCTTCCAGCCTGTCGAACGGCTTGGTTCGGGCGGCTGGCGGCGCATGGCCTAGCCGTCGAGATTCGGCCGCAGCCACGCCTCCGCCTGGTCGACCGAAACACCGCGCCGCCGCGCATAATCGGCGACCTGATCCTTGCCGACCCGCGCCACACCGAAATACGCCGCCTGCGGATGCGCGAAATAATAGCCCGAAACGCTTGCCGTCGGCAGCATCGCATAACTGTTGGTCAGCGTGATGCCGGTCGCATCGGTCGCGCCGAGCAGCCGGAACAGGTCGGGCTTCGGGCTGTGATCCGGGCAGGCGGGATAGCCGGGTGCCGGGCGGATGCCGGTGTATTTCTCGCGGATCAGGTCGTCGCAAGACAGGTCTTCGTCGTGCGCATAGCCCCAGAATTCCTTGCGGACGCGCTCGTGCAGATGCTCGGCGAACGCCTCGGCGAGACGGTCGGCAAGCGCCTTGAGCAGGATGTCCGAATAATCGTCATGCGCCGCCTTGAAGCGCGCCAAATGCGGCTCGATCCCCTCACCCGCCGTCACCGCGAACCCGCCGAGCCAGTCGGCCTGCGGCGAGACGAAATCGGCGAGGCAGCTGTTGGGTCGCCCTTCGCGCTTGACGATCTGCTGGCGCAGGAACGGCACGCGCTGCAGCTCGACCGTGCGACTGGCATCGGTGAACAGCATCACATCGTCGCCGTCGCGCCGAGCCGGCCAAAAACCGACAACAGCGCGCGCCGTCAGCCATTTATCGGCGATGATGGTATCGAGCATCGCGCGCGCATCGGCGTACAGCGACGTTGCGCTTTCACCGACGACCTCGTCGGTCAGGATCGCCGGGAAATTACCCGCCAGTTCCCACGCCCGAAAGAACGGCGTCCAGTCGATGTACGGAACCAGCTTTTCGAGCGGATAGTCATCGAGCGCCAGCGTCCCCTTCAGCACCGGCTCGACCGGCGGATGCGCGGCAAAGTCGGGCACGAACGCATTGACGCGTGCCGCCTCGATCGACGCCAGCTTGCTGTCGCCCTTGCTGGCGCGCGCCACCCGGATCGCCTCATAGTCGTCCGACGTCTGGAGGACGAGCGCGTCCTTCAACGTGTCGCTGACCATCGTGGCGGCAACGCCGACGGCGCGGCTGGCATCGAGGACATGGATCGTCGGGCCGCTGTACGCAGGCGCGATCCGCAGCGCGGTATGCACGCGGCTGGTGGTCGCGCCGCCGATCAGCAGCGGCATCGTCATGCCCGCGCGCTGCATCTCGGCCGCCACCGTCACCATCTCGTCGAGCGACGGCGTGATCAGCCCCGACAGCCCGATCATATCGGCGTTGTGATCGTTTGCCGCCTTCAGGATGGTCTGAAACGGCACCATGACGCCAAGGTCGATGACCTCGAAATTATTGCACTGGAGGACGACGCCGACGATGTTCTTGCCGATATCGTGAACGTCGCCCTTGACGGTGGCCATGATGATCCGGCCCTTCGACTGCGCGCCTGCCGACTTTTCGGCCTCAATATACGGCAGCAAATGCGCCACCGCCTTCTTCATCACGCGCGCCGACTTGACCACCTGCGGCAGGAACATCTTGCCCGCGCCGAACAGGTCGCCGACCACGTTCATGCCGGCCATCAACGGGCCTTCGATCACGTCGATCGGGCGCACCGCGACTTGCCGCGCCAGCTCGGTATCCTCGACAACAAACGCATCGAGCCCCTTGACCAGTGCATATTCGAGCCGCTTGTCGACCGCCCAGCCGCGCCATTCCTCGGTCGCCTTTTCGACCGCGACGCCGCCCTTGAACTTGTCCGCGAGTTCGACGAGGCGCTCGGTGTTGGTCAGCCCGGCAACGCGCGCGCGTCGGTTGAGAATGACGTCTTCGCAGGCATCGCGCAGCTCGGGGTCGATCGTGTCGTACACATCCAACTGCCCGGCGTTGACGATGCCCATGTCGAGCCCGGCGGCGACCGCGTAATACAGGAACACCGAATGCATCGCGCGGCGCACCGGCTCGTTGCCGCGAAAGCTGAACGACATGTTCGACACGCCGCCCGAAATCCGCGCATGCGGGCACCGGAGCTTGATCGCGCGGCAGGCTTCGATGAAGTCGACGCCGTAATTGTCATGCTCCTCGATCCCGGTCGCCACCGCAAAGACGTTGGGATCGAAGATGATGTCCTCGGGCGCAAAGCCGTCGGCAACGAGCAGGTCATAGGCGCGGCCACAGATTTCGACCTTGCGCGCGCAGGTGTCCGCCTGCCCCTGTTCGTCGAACGCCATGACGACGGCGGCGGCGCCGTACATCCGGCATTTGCGTGCCTGTGCGAGGAACGGCGCCTCGCCTTCCTTCATCGAAATCGAATTGACGATCGGCTTGCCCGAGACGCAGCGCAGCCCCGCCTCGATCACCGCCCATTTCGAGCTGTCGATCATCACCGGCACGCGCGCGATATCGGGTTCGGCGGCGATCAGCTTGAGGAAGGTCGTCATCGCGAACTCGGCGTCGAGCAGGCCTTCGTCCATGTTGACGTCGATGATCTGCGCGCCGTTCGCCACCTGCTGCCGCGCTACTTCGACCGCGGCGGGATAATCACCCGCCATGATCAGTTTTTTGAACGCTGCAGATCCGGTGACGTTGGTGCGTTCGCCGATGTTGACGAACAGCGCGCGCGGCGGTGCCGGCGCGTCTTCGGGCAGATCGAGCTTGAACGCCGTGGCCACTATGCTGCTTCCGTCATAATCATCGGATCGAGACCGGCAAGGCGAAGCGCCGGTGCCGGGTGCGGGATGCTGCGCGGCGGCTGGCCCGCCACTGCCGCCGCCATCGCGGCGATATGCGCGGGCGTGCTGCCGCAACACCCGCCGACGATATTGACCAGTCCCTGCGCGACCCATTCGGCGATGAAGCCGCCGGTGGTGTGCGGTTCCTCGTCATATTCGCCAAGGTCGTTCGGCAGCCCGGCGTTGGGATAGACCATCACCAGCGTATCGGCGAGCGGGCTCAGCGCCTGAACATGCGGGCGCAGCAGGTCGGCACCGAACGCGCAGTTGAGCCCCATCGTCAGCGGCCGCGCATGGCGCACTGTGTACCAGAACGCGTCGACCGAATGCCCCGACAGGTTGCGCCCCGACATGTCAGTGATCGTCATCGAGATCATCAGCGGAATTTCGCGGCCGCGCGCCTCGGCGAGTTCCATGACCGCGACGATCGCCGCCTTGGCGTTCAACGTGTCGAAAATCGTTTCGACGAGGATGAAGTCGCAGCCGCCATCGAGCAGCGCCGCCGCCTGATCGGCATAGACGAGCTTCATCTCGTCGAACCCGACCGCGCGAAAGCCCGGATCGTTGACGTCGGGCGACAGCGACAGCGTCTTGTTGGTCGGCCCGATCGCGCCCGCGACAAACCGCGGCCGCCCGTCGCGCGCGGCATAGTCGTCGGCTGCGGTGCGCGCGATCCGCGCGGCGGCAAGGTTCATGTCGCGGACAAGGTGCACGGCGTTATAGTCGCCCTGGCTGATCGTGTTGGCGTTGAAGGTGTTGGTCGAGACGATGTCCGAGCCTGCGTCGAGATAGCCGCGCGTGATGGCATCGATCACGTCGGGCCGCGTCAGCACGAGCAGATCGTTATTGCCCTTCTGGTCGTCGGTCAGGTCATAGCTGCCGCGGTAATCGGCCTCGGTCAGCCGGTACGACTGGATCATCGTGCCGAACGCGCCGTCGGTCAGCAGGACACGCTTGGCGGCCTCGGCGCGCAGACTTTGGGCAGCGGTGGAGGCGATCATGCGGCAAGCTCCTCGGCGCGCACCGGCGGCCGGAGCCCGAGCATATGGCAGATCGCATAGCTCAGCTCGGCGCGGTTCAACGTGTAAAAATGGAAATGGCGCACCCCGCCGGCGTACAGCCGCCGCGCCAGTTCGGCGGCAACCGTCGCAGCGACCAGCTGGCGGGTTGCCGGCTTGTCGTCCAATCCCTCGAACAGTCGCGCCAGCCATGCCGGCACGGCTGTATTGCACCCCTTTGCCATCCTGGTCAGCTGCGCGAAATTGCTTACCGGCAGGATGCCCGGCACCAGCTCGGCCGACACCCCCGCCGCTGCCGCCGCATCGCGGAACCGGAAAAAGGTGTCGGGTTCGAAAAAGAACTGGGTAATGCCGCGCACCGCCCCGGCGTCGAGCTTGCGGCGCAGGCTGTCGATGTCGTCCTGCGCCGTCCGCGCTTCGGGGTGCGGCTCGGGATAGGCGCTGACCGACAGTTCGAAATCGGCGACCTTTCGCAATCCCGCAACCAGATCGGCGGCGCTGGCATAGCCGTCGGGACGCGCCTCGAACCGCTCGCCCGCCCGCGGCGGGTCACCGCGCAGCGCCACGATGTGCCGGACACCGGCGGCCCAGTAATCGCGCGCGATCGCGTCGATCTCGTCGCGCGAGGCATCGACGCAGGTCAGATGCGCGGCGGCAGCGAGCGGCGTTTCGCGCGCGATCCGCGCCACCGTCGCATGCGTGCGTTCGCGCGTCGTCCCGCCGGCCCCGTAGGTTACCGAGACGAACCGCGGTTTGAGCGGGGTCAGCGTCTCGACCGATTCCCACAGCGTCCGCTCCATCGCTTCGGACTTTGGCGGAAAAAATTCGAACGACACATCGATATCGCCCGCCATATCGGCATACAACGGCGCCTGCAGCGCGCGCGCCGCCTCGGACATCTGAGCGAGGGAAAGCGTCATGCGGCACACCTTTGTTCGACGGCGGGGCGCTCGCCCTGCCACACTGTAACGGTCAGCGGTGCCGCGACCGACGACCCCGCCGCCAGATGTTCGACGACCCTGGCGCGCAGGCCTGCCGCGGCAAGCCAGTCGCACACCAGCGCATCGGCAAACCCCAGACGGACATGCGCGTGATCGGCGCGCATTTCCTCACGGTCATGCGGTGCGAAATCGACAACGAGCAAGCGGCCGCCGGGTCGCAGAACGCGCGCCGCCTCGGCAAGTGCAGCCGCCGGGGCATCGGCAAAGTGCAATACCTGGTGCAGGATCACGGTGTCGGCGCTGTGGTCGCTGCGGGGCAGCGCGTACATGTCGGCATGGCGGACTTCGGCATGCGCCAGCCCCGCCGCTTCGAGTTTGCCGCGCGCCAGCCGCAGCATTTCGGGCGAGCGGTCGATCCCGATCGCACTCGTCGCCGCCGGCCCGAGCACTTCGATGATGCGCCCGGTACCGGTACCGATATCGAGCAGGTCGCCGACCGGCTGGCTGCCGAGCGCGCGGACGATCGCGGCCTCGACTTCGCTGTCGGCAACAAGCAGCGACCGAATGCCGTCCCATTGCGCCGCATGCGCGGCGAAATACGCCGCCGCCGCCGCATTGCGCTCGGCGCGCACTACCGCAAGTCGCGCGAGATCGCCGTCGGCCTCGGCTCCCCACGCATCGAGCGCGGCGAGCACCGGCCCGGCAAAGGCCGCGTCACCCAGCCGCACGAACACCCACGCGCCCTCCTTGGCCCGGCGCAGCAGACCGGCATCGGCAAGGATCTTGATATGCCGCGACACGCGCGGCTGACTTTGGCCGAGCAGCTGCGCCAGCTCGCCCACCGCTAGCTCAAGATGGCGCACGAGCACCATGATCCGCAACCGCGTCGGATCGGCAAGTGCCCGGAAAATCGAGAGCGCGACGTTCATAGGGCGGATATAAACATCTCTTTATATCCGGTCAATCGCTGCGATCGGGAGCCTTGCCGCAGCGCAGGCATTGTGGCACCCACACGGTCCGGTTTCGGCGAGAGAAAATATGCGTCAGTTGCGCGCGGTTCGCGTCCTCCTCCCTTGCATGATGCTGGCGCTCGGCGCGTGCGCGACGCCGCATCCCGGCAGCAATGCGCAGGCGCTTGCCGATCCGTGGGAGCGGACCAATCGGAAAATCTATACGTTCAACAAGGGGTTGGACAAATATGCCGCGCTGCCGGTGACCAAAGTGTACCGCTTTGCCGTCCCCACCGCCGCGCGCCACGGCGTCAGCAATGCGTTCAGCAATATCGGCGAGCCGCTGTCGTTCTCCAACGCCGTCGCACAGGGCAAGATCAAGCAGGCGTTTCGCACGCTCGACCGGTTCCTGATCAATTCGGTGCTCGGGGTCGGTGGGCTTGCCGACCATGCCACCGATCTCGGCCGCCCCGAGGAGCCCGAGGATTTCGGCCAGACGCTGGCGTGGTGGGGTGTCAAATCGGGCCCCTATGTCATGCTGCCGTTGATCGGCCCGTCGACGATCCGCGACGCGGCGGGCTTTGCAGTCGATGTCTTCGCCGACCCGTTCGACTATGGCCGCAACGCGGTGGTGCATTTCAGCCTCGTCGACAAGACTGCGAAATTTGCCGGGCAGGTTATCGACCTCCGCTCGCGACTGATCGACAGCGGCGCCGAAGGGTTGCTCGCCAACAGCCTCGACGAATATGCAACCGTTCGGTCGGCGTATCTGCAACGGCGTCAGTCGCAAATCTATGATGGCAACCCGCCCGATATCGACGACACACCCGCCGACGCACCGCTCGCGCCCGGGGCGACACCGCCGCCGAAGCCCGCGCCGGTGCAACCGTGACGCCGCGCCTGCTGCTGATCGTCGCGCTGGCCGGTGTCACCGCCTGTCATCAGAAACCCGACGCGGCAAAACCGCTTGCCGCCGATGCCGAGGCGCTGGCGATGGCCAAGGCGGTCCATGATACCGATGCCGCGCAGCGCGAAGCGGCCGCGCCGCTGCCCGAAGTGCAGTTGCCCAAGACCGGAATGGAACCGGGCAAGTAATCAGTTGTTCTGCATCCGGGAACAACCACTGCAAAGGGAAATATCAATGCGTATTGCCATGATCGGAATGCTTGCCGTTGCAACGCTGAGCGTTGCTGCATGCAACAAGAAGGCGGACACCACCACGACGACCGACACGACGACGACGGCAACCGACACCAGCAGCACCAACAGCATGGCTGCCGCGCCGAGCACCGGTAACGCGATGACCAGCGACGCCGCGCCTGCCGCGACCGGCAACGCCATGACGCCGGGTTCGACGACGACCACAGAAAGCACGTCGACCAGCAGCTAAAGTCGCCGCTGCCGGACACAAATGAAGAAGGGCCGCGGTTTGCACCGCGGCCCTTTTTTCGTTGCGTGGACTGGGCGGGACTTAGAAGTCCATCCCGCCCATGCCGCCCATGCCGCCGCCGCCCATGCCGCCGCCCATGCCGCCACCCTTGTCGTCGGCGGGCAGATCGGTGATCGCCGCTTCGGTGGTGATCAGCAGTGCCGCGACCGAGGCCGCATCCTGCAGTGCGGTGCGCACGACCTTGGTCGGGTCGATCACGCCGCTGAGCACGAGGTTCTCATAGGTGTCGGTCTGCGCGTTGAAGCCGATCTTGTCGTCGTTGCCGTCGAGCAGCTTGCCTGAAACGACCGCGCCGTCATGGCCGGCATTCTGTGCGATCTGGCGAACCGGTGCGAACAGCGCCTTGCGGATGATGTCGACGCCGCGCGTCTGATCATCGTTGGCGCCCTTCATGCCCTCGAGCGCCTTGGTCGCGTAAAGGAGAGCAGTACCGCCGCCGGGGACGATGCCTTCCTCGACTGCAGCGCGCGTGGCGTGCAGCGCGTCGTCGACGCGGTCCTTGCGCTCCTTGACCTCGACTTCGGTCGAACCGCCGACCTTGAGGACTGCGACACCGCCGGCGAGCTTCGCCAGACGCTCCTGCAGCTTCTCCTTGTCATAGTCCGACGTCGTGATCTCGATCTGCGCGCGGATCTGCTCGACACGGCCCTTGATCGCTTCGGCTTCGCCCGCGCCGTCGATGACGGTCGAGTTGTCCTTGTCGATCGTGACGCGCTTGGCCTGGCCCAGCATCGCCAGCGTGACGTTCTCGAGCTTGATGCCGAGGTCTTCGGAGATCATCTGACCGGCAGTCAGGATCGCAATGTCCTCGAGCATCGCCTTGCGGCGATCACCGAAGCCCGGAGCCTTGACCGCGGCAACCTTGAGGCCGCCGCGCAGCTTGTTGACCACGAGCGTGGCAAGCGCCTCGCCCTCGACGTCTTCGGCGATGATCAGCAGCGGGCGCGACGACTGCACAACCGCTTCGAGCACCGGCAGCAACGCCTGCAGGTTCGACAGCTTCTTTTCGTGGATGAGGATGTACGGGTTGTCGAGTTCGACCGTCATCTTCTCGGGGTTGGTGATGAAATACGGGCTGAGGTAGCCGCGGTCGAACTGCATGCCTTCGACGACATCGAGCTCGGAGGCCATACCCTTGGCTTCCTCGACGGTGATGACGCCTTCCTTGCCGACCTTTTCCATCGCCTTGGCGATCATGTCGCCGATCTCGTTCTCGCCGTTCGCCGAGATCGTGCCGACCTGCGCGATTTCAGCGGTGCCCGCGACGGGCTTCGACCGCTTGGCAAGGTCGGCAACGACGGCGGTGACCGCCATGTCGATGCCGCGCTTCAGGTCCATCGGGTTCATGCCGGCCGCAACCGACTTCATGCCTTCGCGGACGATCGCCTGCGCCAGCACGGTCGCAGTGGTGGTGCCGTCACCGGCCTTGTCGTTTGTCTTCGACGCAACTTCGCGGACCATCTGCGCGCCGAGGTTTTCGAACTTGTCCTTGAGCTCGATTTCCTTGGCGACGGTGACGCCGTCCTTGGTGATGCGCGGAGCGCCGAACGACTTTTCGATGACGACGTTGCGGCCCTTGGGACCCAGCGTCACCTTGACCGCGTCGGCGAGGATGTCGACGCCGCGCAGGATGCGCTCACGCGCGTCGCGGCTGAACTTGACGTCTTTGGCTGCCATGATGATTTCCTTTGGTTCTAAGCTGGAAAGTGGACTGAATTGACGACGGCCGTCCGATTAGGCGTGGATGACGCCCAGCACGTCGCTTTCCTTCATGATCAGCAAATCTTCGCCGTCGACCTTGATCTCGGTGCCCGACCACTTGCCGAACAGGATCTTGTCGCCGGCCTTGATGTCCATCGGCGTGATGGTGCCGTTTTCAGCACGCGCGCCGGTGCCGACGGCGACGACTTCGCCTTCCTGCGGCTTTTCCTTGGCGGTGTCCGGGATGATGATGCCACCGGCGGTCTTCTCTTCGGCTTCGACGCGGCGCACGAGAACGCGGTCGTGGAGCGGACGGAATTTCATGGGTTCATCCTCAAGGCTGATTGCTGCAATTTCGGGTCGTTGGCACTCGATTGGGACGAGTGCTAATGACGGGGCGCATATGTGGCGACGTTCACCGTAAGTCAAGGTCGGACGCGACGATCGGCACCGGGTGACAGACTGTTGCGACACCGCTAAAGCTGTCGCTCGCGGTCTCGAAAAGGTGCGGACAACATGGCTTTGCTACGCGGTACATGGCGCGTTCTCGTCGGCGTCAAGGATGCGCTGGTGCTGCTGCTCCTGCTACTGTTTTTCGTCGGGCTGTGGGGCGTACTGCATCACCGCAGTGCGCTGTCGGTTCCCGACGGCGCGGCACTGGTGCTCGACCTCGACGGGCCGGTGGTCGATCAGCCGAGCATGCAGTCGCCGCTGGCGCTCGCATCGGGCAATGGCAATGCGCAGCGCCAGATCGCGGTGCGCGACATCATCCGCGCCGTCGACCGCGCCCGCACCGACGACCATATCAAGCTGATCGTGCTCGACCTCGACGCCTTCATGGGCGCGGGCCAGGCCAATCTGCAATCGGTGGCGACATCGCTGCAGGCTTTCCGAAAGGCCGGCAAGCCGGTCTATGCCTATGCAACCGCCTATACGGATGCGAGCTATTACCTTGCCGCGCAGGCCAACAAGGTCACGATCAACCCGCTCGGCGGGGTGCTGCTGACCGGCCCCGGCGGACCGAACGTGTATTTCAAAAAGGCGCTCGACAAGCTGGACATCGACGTCAATGTCTTCCGCGTCGGCACCTATAAGTCGGCGGTCGAACCCTTCCTGCGCAGCGACGCGTCGCCCGAAGCCAAGGCGGCCGAGCAGGCGCTCGTCGACAGCCTGTGGGGCACCTATGCCGCCGACGTGCACGCCGCGCGGCCCGCTGCCGACGTCAATGCCGTGCTTGCCAACCTGCCCGCGCGCATTGCGGCGTCGAACGGCGATCTCGCCAAGCAGGCGGTCGCCAGCGGCCTCGTCGATCAGATCAGCACCAGCGTCGATTTCGGCCGTGGCATCGCCGCCGTCGTCGGGCGCGGGACCGACAAGCGCGAGGGCAGCTTCAACGCCGTGCCATTGGCACGCTACCTTGCGGCGACCGACAGCAAACAATCGGGCGACGGAGTCGGCATCGTCTATGTTTCGGGCATGATCGTCGACGGCGAGGCGGCGCCCGGCACCGCCGGCGGCGACACGATCAGCGGGCTGATCGCCAAGGCGCTGACCGACGATCACATCAAGGCGCTCGTGCTGCGGGTCGATTCACCCGGCGGTTCGGTGCTGGCATCCGAACGCATCCGCGAGGCGCTGATGGTGGCCAAGGGCAAGGGCCTGCCGATCGTCGCCTCGTTCGGGCCGGTCGCGGCATCGGGCGGCTATTGGGTATCGACTGCCGCCGACGTGGTCTATGCGCAGCCCTCGACCATCACCGGATCGATCGGCGTGTTCGCGGTGATCCCGACGTTTAACCGCGCGCTCACCGCGCTCGGCGTCGGCACCGACGGCGTCAAGTCGACGCCGTATTCGGGCGACCCCGACATTCTGCGCGGGCTGACGCCGGACACCAAGCTGATCCTGCAGGCGTCGGTCGAGGATATCTACCGCCGCTTTACCGGGCTGGTTGCAACCGCGCGAAAGCTGCCGGTGACGCGGGTCGACGAGATCGGCCAGGGCCGGGTCTGGTCGGGCAAAACTGCGCTCGATCTCAAGCTGATCGACGGCCTCGGCGGGCTCGACCTTGCCGTTGCCGAGGCGCGGCGGCGCGCCAAGCTGCCTGCCGACGCGCGCACGATCGACATCGAGCGTAAGCCGACGCTGATCGCGCAGTTCCTCGCCAATGCGATGACCTCGAACGACGACGAGAACAGCAACGCACAGGCCACGCGCGACCCGTTCGGTGCGACCGCGCGGCTGGGTCAGGCACGCGTCCTCGCAGCGCTCGGTGCGGCCAGCGCCGTGGCCACCGGCCCAACGATCCAGGCGACCTGCCTTGCCTGCACCAGCCTGCTGCCGCCGCGCGCCGACGATATCGCGCGGGCGCAGGGGTTGCTCGCAAAGACCGCAGCGCTGGCGGCGCGCTAAGGGTGCTGACCCGGCGTGCGGCGCTGGGCGGGCTGGCAGGCGTCGCGGTCGCCGCCGCCGCGCCCGCGCTGCCCTATGCCTATCCCGCGACGGCGGCGTTGCGCCGCGAGGATGCCGCGCTGTTGATCCGCGCCTACCGCGACCTTCATCCGGGACTGCGGCGCTATCTGACTGCGGCAACGCTTGCCCAAGCCGAAGCGCGGTTGCTTCGCGACGCCGAAGCTGCCGATACACCAGCCGCATTGTGGCTGGCGGCGACGCGCTTTACGGCGGCGGTGCGCTGCGGCCACAGCTATGTGAACCCGTATAATCAGGGCAAGGCGATGACCGCGGCGGTGGTCGACGCACCCGACCGGCTGCCGTTCGAGTTCACATGGATCGGCGGACAGATGGTCGTGACGCGCGCGGCGGCTCCGCTGCCGGGGCTGCAGGCCGGCACGACGGTCGCGGCGATCGACGGTGTTGCCACCCCAACACTGTTGCGCACGCTGCTGCCGTTGGCGCGCGCCGATGGATCGAACGACGCGAAGCGCATTGCCGAACTCGGTGTCCGCAGTGGCAGCCGCTACCCCGATTTCGATCTGTTGCGCACCGTCACCGCATCGTCGCGGGCGGCGAGCGCGATCCTCGACCTGCGCGGCGCAGACGGCGCGAGCCGCTACCGCATCGAGGTTCCACTCGCGCCGACACGGAGTACAACAGCGCCAGGTGCCGGGGTGGCGCGCTTTACCGCGGCCATGACCGGCCGCGCGATGGTGCTGACGATGCCGACCTGGGCAATTTATGACAGCAAATGGGACTGGGCGGCGTTCATCGACGCCACCATCGACAGCGCCATCGCGGCCGACGCGCGCACGCTGGTGATCGATCTGCGCGGCAACGAAGGCGGCCTCGATTGTGGCGACGTGCTGCTCGCCCGGTTGATCGAGCGGCCGCTCGTCGCTGCCCCGGCGGCGCGCCGCGTCCGCTTTCGAACCACGCCCGCCGACCTCGATCCGCACCTCGATACCTGGGACGACAGCTTCCGGCACATCGGCGTCGATGCGGTCGATGGCGGCGACGGCCTGCTGACGCTGCCGCGCGAAGGCACCGCGACGATCGAGCCGAGGGGCAAACGCTTTGGCGGCAGGCTGGTTGTGTTGGTCGATGCCGCGTGCAGCTCGGCGACGTTTCATTTTGCCGAACAGGTCCGCGCCGCGCAGCTTGGGACGATCATCGGCGAGCCGACCGGCGGCAACCGGCGCGGCATCAACGGCGGCGCGTTCTTTTTCGTGCGGCTGCCGCATTCGCGGCTCGAGATCGACCTGCCGTTGATCGGCTATTATCCGGCAACACCGCAGCCCGATGCCGGATTGATCCCCGATCTGCTCGCCGCGCCGACCGTCGCGACCATCGCAGCGGGTACCGATCCCGCGCTAGCGCTCGCGGTAGCCCGGTAGCGTCACACCCCACCCGAGTGCCGCCGCGCGCAGCGCAAATCCGCTCAGTGCGCCGACGATCCCGGCCGCGATCGGATCGACGCCGAGCAACCGCAGCCCGGTATAGATCAGCGCCGCAAGCGCTGCTGCCGACACGTAAATCTCGCGCCCGAGCAGCACCGACGGCGTACCGCCGAGCACATCGCGGATGATGCCGCCAAAGCTCGCGGTCAACACGCCCATGACCACGGCGACGAGCGGCGGCGTGCCGTAGCTTAGCGCCTTCGCCGCGCCGACCACCGCATAGGCCGCGAGCCCGACCGCATCGAGCCACAACAGCCATGCCAATCGACGCTCGCCGATGTCGATCACCCAAACCAGCGCCGCTGCCATCAGGCAGACGCCCAAATACCCCTGGTTCGCCACCCAGAACACCGGCGCACCGATCAACAGGTCGCGCAGCGTGCCCCCGCCGATTCCCGTCACCGCGGCAAAGAACGCAAATGTCACGATCGTCTGTTTCGCGCGCGCGGCCGCCAGCGCACCCGACAGCGCGAATACGCCGACCGCAGCATAGTCGAGCGCAGCAAGCGCCGGGCGGGCAAGATCGAGCGGCGTGGTCAGCATCCGATACCGGATAGCACCGCCGTCGCGCGGAATGAAGGCGTTGGCTGATGCGGCGGCACCATCGCTCGAAACCATAGGGGCATCGGCGCGATGGTCTGACAGATACGCCTGCCGTTCACATGTGGATCGGCTTGCCCGCGACCGCCATCGCGGCTTCCTTCAACGCCTCGCTATGCGTCGGGTGGGCGTGGCAGGTGTAGGCGATATCTTCGGATGAGGCACCGAATTCCATCGCGATCGCGGCTTCGGCGATCATCGTGCCGGCGACCGCGCCGATGATGTGAACGCCGAGCACGCGGTCGGTGTGCGCATCGGCGAGCACTTTGACGAAGCCATCGGTGTCGCGGTTCGCCTTGGCGCGGCTGTTGGCGCTGAACGGGAATTTGCCGACTTTATACTCGACACCGGCGGCGTTGAGCTCCTCCTCGGTGCGGCCGACGCTGGCGACTTCGGGGTGGGTATAGACGACCGCCGGGATGACGGCGTGGTTGATGACGCTGGTCCGCCCCGCAATGCGTTCGGCGCAGGCGATGCCCTCGTCCTCGGCCTTATGCGCGAGCATCGGGCCGTCGATCACGTCGCCGATCGCCCAGATGCCGGGAACGCTGGTCGACAGGTCGGGGTTGGTGGGCACGCGCCCATGCCCGTCGAGCTTGAGCCCGGTCGATTCGAGCCCGAGCCGGTCGGTGTTGGGCCGCCGCCCGATCGACAACAGCACGATATCGCCGCGGATTTCCTCGCGCGCGCCGCCGGTCGAGGGGGCAACGACGACGACTGCCTCGGCGCCCTCGCGCCGGGCTTCGAGCACCTTGGTTCCGGTACGCAACACCATGCCCTGCTTTTCGAGGATGCGCGCGAACGCCTTGCCCACCTCGGCATCCATCGCCGGGACGACGCGCTCGGCATATTCGATAACGGTGACCTTGGCCCCCAGCCGCCGCCAGACCGACCCCATTTCGAGCCCGATATAGCCGCCGCCGATAACGATCAGGTGCTTGGGGACCGCCGCCAGCGACAGCGCCTCGGTCGAGGTGATCAGCACCTCGCCGTCGGGCGTCACGCCCGGCAGCATCGTGACCTCGGAGCCGGTGGCGATGATGAAATTCTTGGCGGTGACGAAGCGCTCGCCGATCATCACGGTGCGCGGGTCCTGGAACTGCGCCTCGCCCTTGATCCATTCAACCTTGTTCTTCTTGAACAGAAACGCGACGCCGTCGGTCAGTTCATTGACCGCCTTCGCCTTTTCCGCCTGCATCGCGGCGAGGTCGAGCGTTACCTCGGGGAATTTGATGCCGAATTTGGCGAGTACGCCGTCCTTGGCGTCCTCATAAAATTCGGACGCATGCAGCAGCGCCTTTGACGGAATGCAGCCGACGTTGAGGCAGGTGCCCCCGAGCCGGTCGCGCTTTTCAATGCACGCGGTTTTAAGACCGAGCTGCGCGGCGCGGATCGCAGCGACATAACCACCGGGGCCGGAGCCGATGACAACAACGTCGAAATCTGGTTCGGCCATCGTGCACCTCTTTTCATTTGCCACCCCGGCGCAGGCCGCGGCCCATCACGCGCGACCTTCGGCGCGGGCCCCGGCCTGCGCCGGGGTGGCACTGTTCAGACAACCGTCGCCGACGCTCGATCAAAGATCAACCAGCAGCCGCGTCGGATCTTCGATCGCCTCCTTGATGCGCACGAGGAAGCTGACCGCCTCGCGCCCGTCGACGAGCCGGTGATCGTAGCTCAATGCGAGGTACATCATCGGGCGGATGACAATCTGACCGTTGACCACGACCGGGCGTTCCTCGATGCGGTGCATGCCGAGCACGCCCGACTGCGGCGGGTTGAGGATCGGCGTCGACATCAGCGAGCCGAACACGCCGCCGTTCGTGATCGTGAAGGTGCCGCCCTGCATGTCCGCCAGCGTCATCTTGCCCGCCTGCGCGCGCTTGCCGAAGTCGGCGATGGCGAGTTCGATCTCGGCGAAATTATGCTTGTCGGCATCCTTGAGCACCGGCACGACGAGACCGCCCGGCGACGACACCGCGACGCCGATATCGGCATAATCGTGATAGACGATCTCGTCGCCTTCGATCGCGGCGTTGACCGCCGGCACATCGCGCAGCGCGAGCACTGCCGCCTTAACGAAAAACGACATGAAGCCAAGCCGCACGCCGTGCTTTTTCTCGAACAGATCCTTGTAGCGCGCGCGCGTCGCCATCACTGCGGTCATGTCGACGTCGTTGAACGTCGTCAGCATCGCGGCGGTGTTCTGCGCCTCCTTGAGGCGGCGCGCGATGGTCTGGCGCAGCCGCGTCATCCGCACGCGCTCCTCGGGGCGTGCCGGGTCGAGCAGCGCCGGTAGCGGGGCGGGCTGCGGCGCGGCGGGGACGGGAACGACCGTCTGCACTTCGGCCGGTACCGGCGCGGCAGGGACCGAGGCGACCGGGGCTGGCTCGGGAACCGGTGCTGCGGCAGGCGGCGCTGCTTCAGCAACCGGCGTTGCAGCGGGCGGCGTCACCTCGACCGGCGTCGCGGGAGCTGGCGGAGCGAGATCGACGACCGGCGTCGCGACGGGTTTCGCTTCGGCCACCGGCGCGGCCGTCGGCTTGGCATCCACCACAGGCGGCACCGGGGCAGCGGGCGCGGCGGCCGATGCCGCGTCGCCGTTCGCCTGCGCCTTGAGCTTGGCCGAACCGGCCTCGATCGCATTGAGCATGTCGCTTTTGGTCAGGCGCGCGTCCTTGCCGCTGCCGGTCACCGAGGCGACATCGACGCCGCTTTCGGCGGCAAGGCGGCGAACCGACGGCGGCTGTACGCCGGAGTCGGCGGGGGCCGGAGCCGGCGATGCGGCAGCGGGTGCGGGCGATGCCGTGGCGGCAACGGCTTCGGGTTTTTCCGCTGCTTTTTCGGGTGGCTTCTCCGCGACAGCGGCAACCACGGGTTCGCGCGGTTTGATAAGCGATACCGGCGCAGGCGGCGGCGGCGGCGCGGTCGCGGGCTTGATCAGCGGCGGCACGGGCGCAGGCGCTGATGGCGCGGTGTCCTTGTCCGCCGACGCCGGCTTGACCAGCGGGATCGGTGCGGCGGCGGGCTCGGGCTTGGCCAGCAGCGACGGCGCCGGTGCTGCGGCGACCGGCGCTGCGGCTGCCGCCTCGATCCGCGCAATCGTCGCGCCGATGGTGACCGTATCGCCGACCTGGACGAACTGCTCGCCCATGATGCCGTCGACCGGCGACGGCACCTCGACGGCGACCTTGTCTGTCTCGAGGCTGACGATCGGCTCGTCGGCCTTGACCTTGTCGCCGGGCGCTTTCAGCCACTGGCCGACAGTCGCCTCGGTGATCGATTCGCCCAGTGGCGGAATGGTGACGTTGGTAGCCATGACTATCCCTGTTGCTCGGGCGCAGCGCGCCGTCTGACCTGTTCGTTCATGCGCTGAGCGCGGTCTGGATCAACTGTTTTTGTTCGCTGGCGTGGCGTTTGGCGAGGCCGGTTGCCGTCGCCGCAGCTGCGGCGCGACCGGCATAGATCGGGCGTTGCCCCAGCGCATCCTCGATCAGCGGTTCGACGAAGCTCCACGCGCCGGCATTGCGCGGCTCCTCCTGCGCCCAGACGACGCTGATCAGGTTGGCGAACCGCGCGGTATATTCGGCGATCACGTCGGTCGGGAACGGATAAAGCTGTTCGACCCGAAGCACATAGGTGTCGGTCTGACCCGACGCCTCGCGCGCCTCGAGCAGATCATAATAGATTTTACCCGAGCACAGCACGAGGCGGTTGACCGCCGCATCGTCGATCGGAAGCAGATCATCGAGGCAGCGGTGGAAGCGGCTGCCCGGACCGAAATCGGCAATCTTCGACACCGCGCGCTTGTGGCGCAGCAGCGACTTCGGCGTCATGATGACCAGCGGCTTGCGGAACGGCCGCAGCATCTGGCGACGCAGGATGTGAAAGTAATTCGCCGGCGTCGTGCAGTTGGCGACCTGCATATTGTCTTCGGCGCAGAGTTGCAGATAGCGCTCGAGCCGCGCCGAGCTGTGTTCGGGCCCCTGCCCCTCGAAACCGTGCGGCAGCAGCATGACGAGGCCGTTGGCGCGCAGCCACTTGACTTCGCCGCTCGCGATGAACTGGTCGATCATCGACTGCGCACCATTGGCGAAATCGCCGAACTGCGCCTCCCACAGCACCAGCGTCTTCGGATCGGCGAGCGCATAGCCATATTCGAAGCCGAGCACGCCGAACTCGCTCAACGGGCTATCGAGCACTTCGAACGCATCCGACAGCGTCTTCAACGGCACATATTTGCCGCCGGTCTGCTGATCGACCCAGACCGCATGGCGTTGCGAAAAGGTGCCGCGGCCCGAATCCTGCCCCGACAGGCGGACGCCGTAGCCATCAACGAGCAACGTCCCGAACGCCAGCGCCTCGCCGGTCGCCCAGTCAATGTTCTCGCCCTTGGCGAGCGTTTCGGCCTTGGCATCGATAATCCGCGCGAGCGTCTTGTGGATCGCGAGTTCGGCCGGCACCGTCGTCAGCGCGGTGCCGACGCTGGCGAGCGCGGCGACCGAAGCGTCGGTTTCGCCCGAACGCCGCGCCGTAACGCCCTCGCGCGGCTTGCCTAGGCCACTCCACCGGCCTTCGAACCAGTCGGCCTTGTTCGGCTGGTACCCGGCAGCCGCTTCGAAATCGCCTTCGAGCCGCAGGCTATACTGGTCGATCGTCGCCTGCATCCAGCTTTCGTCGATGACACCCTGCGCTTCGAGCCGCTTGGCATAAAGCGCGCTGACCGGCGGGTGCTGGCGAATGGCGGCATACATCAACGGCTGCGTGAAGCTCGGCTCGTCGGACTCGTTATGGCCGAACCGGCGGTAGCACCACATGTCGATCACGACATCGCGCTTGAATTTCTGTCGGAACTCGGTGGCGACTTTCGTGATGAACACCACCGCTTCGGGGTCGTCGCCGTTGACGTGGAAGATCGGTGCCTGCACGGCCTTCGCCATATCCGACGGATACGGCGACGACCGCGCAAATTGGGGGCTGGTGGTGAAACCGACCTGGTTGTTGACGACGAAATGCAGCGTGCCGCCGGTGTTATAGCCGTGGATGCCCGAAAACCCGAAGCATTCGGCAACGATGCCCTGCCCCGCAAACGCCGCGTCGCCGTGCATCAGCACCGGCATCACCTGCGTCCGGTCGTCATCGCCGCGTACCGTCTGCACCGCGCGCACCTTGCCGAGCACCACCGGGTCGACCGCCTCCAGATGCGACGGGTTCGGCGTCAGCGACAGATGCACCTTGTTGCCGTCGAAATCCCGGTCGGTCGACGTGCCGAGATGGTATTTGACGTCGCCCGAGCCGCCGACCTCATCGGGGTTCGACGAGCCGCCGCTGAATTCGTGGAAAATCACCCGCAGCGGCTTTTGCATGACGTTGCCGAGCATGTTGAGCCGCCCGCGATGCGGCATGCCGAAGATGATTTCCTCGATGCCGTTCTGGCCACCAATCTTGATGATCGATTCCATCGCCGGGATCATCGATTCGCCGCCGTCGAGCCCGAACCGTTTGGTACCGACGAACTTCTTGCCGAGGAATTTCTCGAACTGTTCGGCCTCGACAAGCTTGTTGAGGATCGCCTTCTTGCCAAGCTCGGTGAAGTGGATTTCCTTGTCGCGCCCTTCGATCCGCTCCTGGATGAAGCGCCGCTCCTCGACATCGTTGATGTGCATATATTCGACGCCGACATTGCCGCAATAATTGGCGCGCAGGATCGTCACCAACTCGCGCACGGTGCCGGTTTGCAGCCCCAATACGCCGCCGAGGAAGATCGGCCGGTCCTGGTCCTCATCGGTGGTGAAACCGTGATATTGCGGCGTCAGATCGGCCGGCACTTCGCGCTTCGACAGCCCAAGCGGGTCGAGATTTGCCGCCAGATGCCCGCGCACACGGTAGGTGCGGATCAGCATCATCGCGGCGATCGCGTCCTTTGCCGCACGGTCCATCGCGGCCGGATCGGGCAGCGCCAGCACTGGCAGCGGCGCATCGACCGCGGGTACCGCTAGCTTGGCCGGCTTCGGCGCAATGACCATGTCGGCGGCATCGAGCGCCCGCGTCAGGTCGTCGGTCGGACGCAACGGCCAATCGGTGCGCGCCCATGACGGACCGGCAAAATCCTCTGGCCCAGGCAGTTCGTCGAGCGTGTCCATCAGGCGATCCTCAAGCTGATAAACGCTCTTAGCGTCGCCGCGCAAATGTGTCACCCGTAACGATGAACATATTAGTCAGCCCTTAAGAAGTTCGATCATCGTCGTGCCAAGCGCGCTCGGCGAATCGGCAACGCGGATGCCGGCGCGGCGCATCGCCTCGATCTTGTCCTCCGCCTTGCCCTTGCCGCCCGCGACGATCGCGCCCGCATGGCCCATGCGCCGCCCCGGGGGAGCGGTCAGCCCGGCGATGAAGCCGACCATCGGCTTCTTGACCTTGTTGAGCCGGATGAACTCGGCGGCATCTTCCTCGGCCGCGCCGCCGATTTCGCCGATCATGATGATCGAATGCGTTGCGGGGTCGGCGAGATAAAGTTCGAGCATGTCGATGAAGTTGGTGCCGTTGACCGGATCGCCGCCGATGCCGACCGCGCTGGTCTGGCCAAGCCCGACAGCGGTGGTCTGGTGCACCGCCTCATAGGTCAGCGTGCCCGAGCGCGAGACGACACCGACCGACCCCTTCATGAAGATATTGCCGGGCATGATGCCGATTTTGCACTCGCCCGGCGTCATCACGCCCGGGCAATTCGGCCCGATCAACCGCGACTTCGATCCGCTCAGCGCGCGCTTGACCTTGACCATGTCGAGCACCGGAATGCCCTCGGTAATGCAGACGATCAGCGGGATTTGCGCGTCGATCGCCTCGAGGATGGCGTCGGCGGCGAACGGCGGCGGGACGTAAACGACGCTGGCATCGGCATCCGTGCGCTCGCGCGCTTCGAGCACGGTGTCGAACACCGGCAAGTTCAGGTGCGTGCTGCCGCCCTTCCCCGGTGCGACGCCGCCGACCATCTTGGTGCCATAGGCAATCGCGGCCTCGGAATGGAACGTGCCCTGCTTGCCGGTAAAGCCCTGGCAGATGACCTTGGTGGCCGCGTTGACGAGAATGCTCATGGGTCAGGCCGCCTTCTTCACTTCGGCGACAATCTTTGCCGCTGCATCGCCCAGATCGTCGCCCGAGATGATCGGCAATCCGCTTTCGGCAAGGATTTTCTTGCCGAGCTCGACATTCGTGCCCTCGAGCCGCACGACCAGCGGCACCGACAGGTTCACTTCCTTCGCCGCCGCAATGATCCCCTCCGCGATGATGTCGCAGCGCATGATGCCGCCGAAGATGTTGACGAGGATGCCCTTCACATTGTGGTCGGACAGGATGATCTTGAAAGCTTCCGTCACCTTTTCCTTGGTCGCGCCGCCGCCGACGTCGAGGAAGTTGGCCGGCTCGGCACCGTTCAGCTTGATGATGTCCATCGTCGCCATCGCGAGCCCGGCACCGTTGACCATGCAGCCGATGGTGCCGTCCAATTTGATATAGCTGAGGTCGTATTTCGACGCCTCGACTTCGGCGGGGTCTTCCTCGGTCAGGTCGCGCAGCGCGAGAATGTCGGGATGGCGAAACAGCGCGTTCGGATCGAAGCTGATCTTGGCGTCGAGCACCAGCAGCTTGCCGTCGGTGGTGGTCGCCAGCGGATTGATCTCGATCTGCGAGGCATCGGTCGACACGAACGCGTCGTAAAGCTGGGCAACGGTCGCGTGGCACTGCTTGCCGAGGTCGCCCGACAGCCCGAGCGCGAACGCGACGCTGCGCCCGTGGTGCGGCTGGATGCCGGCGGCGGGATCGATCACGAAGGTGTGGATGCGCTCGGGCGTGTGCTCGGCGACATGCTCGATGTCCATGCCGCCCTCGGTCGAGGCGACGAGCGCGATCTCACCCGAGCCGCGATCGACGAGCAGCGCGAGGTAGAATTCCTTGGCGATATCGGCCCCGTCGGTGACGTACAGCCGGTTGACCTGCTTGCCATGCTCGCCGGTCTGGATGGTCACCAGCGTGTTGCCGAGCATGTCGGTCGCGGCGGCGCGCACCTCGTCCGCCGATCGCGCCAGCCGGACGCCGCCCTTGGCGTCCGCCGCCAATTCCTTGAACTTGCCCTTGCCGCGCCCGCCGGCATGGATCTGCGACTTGACGACATACAGCGGCCCGGGGAGCTTGGCCGTAGCCGCGACCGCCTCCTCGACCGACATCGCGGCAAAACCGAGCGGCACGGGCACGCCGAACTTGGCGAGCAATTCCTTCGCCTGATATTCGTGAATGTTCATCGCGTACCTTTCGATTCTGCCATGTGGGGCA
Source organism: Sphingomonadales bacterium (assembly GCA_038225475.1). Taxonomy (GTDB): domain Bacteria; phylum Pseudomonadota; class Alphaproteobacteria; order Sphingomonadales; family Sphingomonadaceae; genus Polymorphobacter_B. The sequence continues at coordinate 144,127 of JBBRRA010000007.1, read as the reverse complement.
ACACGTGCTCGCCATAGGCGTTCTCAAACGCAACTACACGAGCGTAAGTAGCAGACGCTAGGGACTCATTACCAAAAGCTTTGGAAGCAAAATTTGCGCTGAGCAGCCCTCGATAGAAATAATTTATTGCATCGTCAGCATGTTCTTTTTGCCGAGGGGTTCCTCCCATGCCGGCAAGATAAAACTTCCGAAGATTTTCGCCCCACATGTCCATGATCTGCGGTGCGGCAGCGTGCACATAACCGGAATATACCTTGTGAACACTCTCTCCAGCACGATCAGCGGTCGACGGATCAGTTGCCGAAAATGCCCGATTATTATACGCGCGGATTTTGCTTCGGGGAATAGATCCGCGTTTTTGAGTCGATTTCATTGCTTTAGGGTGATCAAACTCTTCTTGCCAAAAATAAGATGAAAATTTTTGATGCAATTCAGACCAATTATTTTCTAATATTCCGCAAGCCAGAAACATAATGTCTTCTGCAAATTCATCCAACGTTCGTTGAACAACAGCCTGCTCTTGTAAAAACCCATGCTGAAGAAGAATATCGATTGCATGTAGGCCACTTATCTGCCGAGCAAACTTCAATATGATCGCTTGATGTGGAGACTGTTGTTCATAGCGAGGAAAGAGGTTGCCATTTATGCTTTTAAAAATTGGTGGTGGCACGCGCCTCTCAAGCTCACGAAAAACGCCCTCGAGGAAGACCAGTTCAGCAATGCATACATCACGCATATGCTACTCGGGCCCTATGCCAGCGATCCATCAATCGCCTTGCACGCCACCAGCAGTTCCTTGACCGCCGCGACCGACTTGTCGAACCCGGCCTTGGCTTCGGGCTTGAGCGCGATTTCGACGACGCGCTCTACGCCGCCTGCACCGATCACGATCGGCACGCCGACGTACAGTTCATCGACGCCGTACTGCCCGGTCAGATGCGCGGCGCACGGCAACAGGCGCTTTTTATCCTTGAGGAAGCTCTCGGCCATCGCGATGCCGGCGGTGGCGGGCGCGTAAAAGGCGCTGCCGGTCTTGAGCAGGCCGACGATCTCGCCGCCGCCGCTGCGCGTGCGCTCGACGATCGCGTCGATCTTGGGCTGCGTGCTCCAGCCCATCGCGATCAGGTCGGGGACCGGAATGCCAGCCACAGTCGAATATTCGACCACCGGAACCATCGTGTCGCCGTGGCCGCCGAGCACGAACGCGGTGACGTCCTCGACCGAGACGTTGAACTCCTCGGCAAGGAAATGGCGGAACCGTGCCGAGTCCAGCACGCCCGCCATGCCGACGATCATGTGCTTGGGATGGCTCGCGAATTCGGCCAGCGCCCAGACCATCGCGTCGAGCGGGTTGGTGATGCAGATCACGAACGCGCCCGGCGCATGCGCCTTGATGCCCTCGCCGACCGCTTTCATCACCTTGAGATTGATGCCGAGCAGATCGTCGCGGCTCATGCCGGGCCGCCGCGGCACCCCGGCGGTGACGATGCACACGTCCGCCCCGGCGATGTCGGCGTAATCATTGGTGCCCTTGAGCGACACGTCGAAGCCTTCGACCGGGCCCGACTGCGCAAGGTCGAGCGCCTTGCCCTGCGGCGTGCCCTCCGAAATATCGAACAGGACGATGTCGCCGAGTTCCTTCGCCGCCGCGAGATGGGCGAGCGTGCCGCCGATCATGCCAGCGCCGATCAAAGCAATTTTCTTGCGTGCCACGGGGTACCTTTCGAGTCTTTGTCGCGCCGAGGCTTAGACCCACCGCGCCGCGCTCGCAACGCTATTGCTGCGCTGCGCCATGCCCGCGTGCGAGATAGTCCACCGACTGCATTTCCATCAGGCGCGACACCGTCCGCTCGAACTCGAACGCGCCGTCACCCGCCGGATACAGATCGGCGGGCGGCGCATCGGCAGCGATCAGCAGCTTGACGCTATATTCGTACAGCGTGTCGATCAACGTCACGAAGCGCGCCGCCTCGTTCCGCAGTTCGGGCGTCAGCCGCGGTACGCCGACCACGATCACGGTATGATACCGCCTTGCGATCGCGAGATAATCGGCGGCGCCAAGCGGCTTTCGGCACAGCCGGGCGAACGAGAACACCGCGACACCCTTCAGGCTTTTGGGCACGAACAGGCTGCGCCCGCCGGCCACCGCGATCGTTTCGCTTGGCACATGCGCGCGGTCCTCGACCGGATAGTCGGTCAGGCGGAAAAACGCCTCGGCCAATGCAGCGGTCGCCGCCGGCCCGTTGGGCGTGTAAAAGGTCGGCATGCCGCCAAGCCGGTGCAGCCGATAGTCGGTCGGGCCGTTCAGCCCGAGCACATCGAGCCGCGCTTCAAGCAACTCGATGAACGGGACGAACAGCTGCCGGTTGAGCCCGTCCTTATACAGGTCGCGCGGCGGCCGGTTCGACGTCGCGACGATCACCGTCCCGGCATCGAGCAGTGCCGTGAACAGCCGCGACAGGATCGCAGCATCGGCAACGTCGCGCACCTGCATCTCGTCGAAGCACAGCAGCTTGGCCGACGCCGCAATCTGCGCCGCTACAGTGGGGATCGGGTCGTCGCCCGATGCCTGGCGCACGCGGTGGATGTCGGCGTGCACCTCGAGCATGAATTCGTGAAAATGCACGCGGCGGCGCGGTTCGGTGGTGGCATTCGCGAAGAACAGGTCCATCAGCATCGATTTGCCGCGCCCGACCCCACCCCACAGATAGATGCCGCGCGGCGGACGCGCTGGCTTGCCGCCGAAGATACGCGCCACCAGTCCGGGCCGCGCCGCAGTCGCCGCAAGTTCGCGCCGCAGCGTGTACAGCCGTTCGGCAGCCGCCGCCTGTTCGGGATCGGGACGCAACTCGCCGCGCGCGACGAGGGCGGCATAGGCGGTATCGCTCACGCCGGGCGCGGCAGCCGGGGTATTTTGCGCATCGTGCCGGTAAACGACGCGACGTTGACGCCGTCCTGCTTGAGCAGGCCGCGGACGAAAATCATCTTGCCGGTTTCCTTGAGGATTTCGCCGGTCGCGTCGATCGGCGTGCCGACCTGACCCGCACTCAGGAAATCGGTCGCGCAGCTGAGCGTGACCGCGGCGCTCTTTTCGAGCTGAGGTGCGATAAACGCGAACATCGCCATGTCGATGAACGACATCAGAAAGCCGCCATGCAGAAAGCCGAGCCCATTCGAGTGGCGGCGGTCGGTCGCCATCCGGCATTCGACGGTGCCGTCGCCCTGCCGTCGGAAATAGAATTCGCCGAGCAGGTCATGAAAGCGGCCCTGCGGCACGCGCTCCCAGCGGTACCAGCCCGCAAAATCGCCGTCAGACATGAGGATTGGTGGCATGACTTCATCCGATAGTGCGCTGCAACCAACTTGCAAAGCCCTTGCCGACGAAAGCCACCGTCGCCAACGCAACGCTGGCCGCCAAACAAAGCGCGACGTTTGAGCCGATCCGGACATTTATGCTGGTGCAATGCAGCGCCGAACGATCCTGCCGGGCCGGAATAGCGCGGAACCGCTGTCACAATAGCGCGGCGGTGCCGCCATGCCGCGGTCATCACACCGAGGGGCGGCGGAACAGATCAGCTGCCGTGTTCCAACGCGGCCGCTGCAACCATCGACGCTGGTGCGGCAACTGCGACGCCGCACCGCCATTTTGGCCATATTCCGGCACTGACCATGCCAGCAGCAAGGTTTGAATATGTTAATGCCGCGTTATCATTCCGTTAAATAGAAAATCCCTCTAGGTGTCGGAATTCCTTACACTTTTATGTACGTCCGTTACGACCCTGAAATGTAACGTGCTGCAATCGTTGCCATAACCAAAATGGCTCGGCATTTGCATCGCTTTGGATGTTCCTAGCTGGAACAAAGTAATGCGAAGGCAGGGATTATATACGAATTGGCTCAGAACTTAACGATTGCGGACCCCGGCAACGCGCCGGTTATTTGCATCGATAAATTCGGGCATGCCCGCCGACCGGTCGTCGGACCGGATCGGTGGTTAGGCGAAAACTCCGAGGGGGGTTGGCGTCTGCCGGCAAGGTTTCGCCGGTTGCGTTCCCAAAGCGTCGCGGTGCGGCATCGGCTGCACCGTTCAAACCAGACTTAACAACGAGCGGGGAATTTTAATGACCAATATCAAGACTCTGATCGCCAAGGCGGCGCTGATGGCCAGCGCCATCGGCCTTGCCACTTCGGCCAACGCCGCAACGGCAACGGCATCGTTTCAGGTCGTCATCACGATCCAGAGCGCCTGCACCGTGACTGCCGGTACTGCTTCGAAGATCGACCTTGGGTCGGTCCTCAGCAGCGCGACCAACACGACCGGCACCAGCTCGATCGCGGTGACGTGCTCGAAGAAGACGCCATATTACATCGGTCTCGCGCCGTCGGTCGCCAACGGCGGCACGACGACCGGTAGCGGTGCCATGAGCACCTCGACCGCACTCGCCGGCAATACGGACAAAGTGCCCTATCAACTCACGTCAACCGCAGGGGCCACTGGAACCGTTTGGGGCAACACGGCGACGTCGACCACGGTCGGCAACGGCGTATCGGGCATCGGCAGCGGCGCTGCGCAGACGCTCCCTATCTATGCTTATGCTGCCAGCGCGAACTTCACGCCGGACAGCTATGCCGACACCGTGACGGTCAACGTCAACTATTGACCTTTGCATGAAGGCTGACGTGATGCGGCGGGCTTTCCGGGCCTGGCTCCTGCTGGGGCTGGGTACGGCGGCTAGTGTCTGCAGCGCGGGCGGCCTTCAGGTGGCACCGGTCATGCTGAGCCTGCTGGCCACGCAAAACGCCGATGGCTTGTGGCTCAGCAACGTCGGGGACGATGTGGTGCACGCGCAGGTGCGCGTGTACCACTGGTCGCAGGACGCGACCGGCGACCACCTTGTGGCATCGAGCGGGCTGGTCATCAGCCCACCGATGATCACGCTGCCGGTCGGCGCACGCCAGTTGATCCGGGTCATTCGCGTCGGGCCGGCGCCAAGCGGGGCCGGTGCGACCGAAGACGCGTTCCGGCTGGCGATCGACGAACTGCCGATCGACACCAAAGGGCGGCGCGGGCTGCAATATGTCCTGCACTATTCGGTGCCGATCTTCATCGAACCGAAAAGCATCGTGACCACGGGGCCGCAACTGCACTGGGCACTTCAGCGCAACGGCGATCAGGTCATGCTCGAAGTCAGCAATCACGGCGACCAACGCGCGCAGCTGGCGTCACTATCCTATCGCGGTGCCAGCGGGCAGCGCACCGAGCTGCTGGCAGGGCTGCTCGGTTATGTGCTTCCCGGTGCGACGATGCATTGGGCGCTTAAACCTGCGGCCCCGGTATTTGCCGGCCGCGGCACAGTTCAGGCAATGGTCAATGGAGACGAGGTCTCGCAAGAGCTGTCGCTCACCGACCGCGCGCACTAGCTCATTCCTGATCGCGCTGCTCGCGGCAACATTTGCCGCGTCGGTCGCCCGCGCGACGCCTGCAGCGGTCGGCGCGCCCGACGATGCTGCAGCGATCGTCGGGGCAGGCGACGATTTCCAAATTCCCAGCGGGGTCGATCTTTACCTCGATGTGACCGTCAACGGCGGCAGCACGCGCTTTGCGCATTTCAGCGAGCATGGCGGCGAGCTGTGGACGTCGGCATCGACGTTGCGGCGGCTCAACCTGATCGTCCCGGCGACGACGCCCGATCTGGTGCGCGTCGGCGGCATTCCGGGTGTGCAGGCGGTCTATGACAAGGCGCATCAAAGCGTCAGCATCGTCGCACCGCTCGAGATGCTGACCCTGCCCCGCACGGTGGTGTCGATGGCCGAGGAAACCGAACCCAAAGCGGCGACCGCCAACGGCGTGCTGCTCAATTACAGCGTCTATGCCAGCCAGGCGACGGGCAATTTCCGCCAATTGAGCGCGTTTACCGAAGTGCGCGCGTTCAGCCATTTCGGTGTCCTGAGCTCGACCGCGCTGGCGCAGGCAGCGGGCGAAGGCGGCGCGCTGCACGACCGCTCGGCGCGGCTCGACACCAGTTGGACCAGCTCTTTCCCGGCATCGCTGATCACCGTCACCGTCGGCGATACGCTGACCGCGGCGTCGAGCTGGTCGCGCCCTGACCGGATCGCCGGCGTGCAGATCGGCACCAATTTCGCGCTGCAGCCGTATCGGGTGACAACGCCGCTGCCGCAGTTCTTCGGCTCGGCAACCTTGCCGTCGCAGGTCGAATTATATGTGAACGGCATGAAGCTGTATTCGGGTGGCGTCCCGGCCGGACAGTTCCAATTGAATACCGTGCCCAATACCAGCAGCGGATCGGGCCAGGCGCATCTGGTGCTCACCGATGTCCTCGGGCGCATTACGACGCTCAACTACTCGCTCTATAATACGCCGCAACTGCTGCGCCGCGGGCTCGTCGACTGGTCGGCCGAAGTCGGCACCGTTCGGAAAAATTATGGGTTCCGTTCATTTGACTATGAAAAACAGCCAGTTGCAAGCGGTACTTGGCGGTATGGTTTAACGAACAACGTGACCATCGAGACGCACGGCGAAACCAGCCGCAGCCTTGTTGCCGCAGGCGTCGGCGCGACTTGGTTGGTCGGCAACCTTGGCGTGGTTTCGGGGTCGGCGGCGCACAGCACGTCGCGAGGCCGCAGCGGCTCGCAGTTCAGCTTCGGCTACACCTGGGTCAACAGCCGATTCAGCATCGCTGCCAATGCAACCCGCGCAACGTCGGGCTACAGCGATGTGGCAGCGCTCTACGGCGCTCCGGTACCCAGCCTGACCGCCAGCGCCCAAGTCGGCTACAGCCTCAAGCATCTCGGCAATTTTGGCGCGAGCTATGTCGACCTGCGCTATCCCGGGCAGCCCGCCTCGCGCTATGTCAGCGCGTTCTGGTTCGCCTCGCTTGGGCGGAACATGTCGCTCAATGTCAGCGCCAATCAGGACATCGGCCGCGCGCATACACGCAGCATCTTTGCGACGCTCAACATATTGTTCCGGCACGGTATTACGGCCACCGCCAGCGTTCAGAACACCGCAGACCGGCGCGCCTATGTGGTCGAGGCGACGCAGTCGCTGCCGACCGAGGGCGGCTTCGGCTGGCGCGCACAGGTCCAGGCGGCGGGCAACCGCGCATCGGGCCGTGGAGAAATCGACTATCTCGGCAAAAGCGGCCAGTTACTCGCGGGTGCAAGCGTGCTCGGGTCGAACTATTCGGCCTATGCGGGGGCAACGGGATCGGTCGTGCTGATGAACGGCTCGATGTTCGCGGCGCGACAGATCACCAACGGCTTTGCCGTGGTTTCCACCGACGGCGTTGCAGGGGTGCCGGTCATGCTCCAGAACAGTCTCGTCGGCGTGACCGGGCGCAGCGGCAAGCTGCTCGTGACCAACCTCAACGCTTATCAGCGCAACAAGCTGAGCATCGACCCGTTGCGGCTTGCGGCGGACCTGCAGATCGATGCTGTGGAGGCGGTTGCAACACCGGCCGACCGCACCGGCACGATCACCCGTTTCGGCATTACCAAGATCCGCGCGGTTTTGGTCACCTTGGTCGATGCGACCGGTGCGCCGCTGCCGGTCGGAAGCCGGGTGCGGCTCAATGGTAAGGGTGGCGAACCGACGCTGGTCGGCTTCGACGGCGTGGTCTATCTTGGCAATGTCGCGGCACAGAATAGCCTGACAGTATATAATAATTCAGGGGTTTGCTACGCGAACTTCACCTACATTAAGAAGAATGACGGCATCCCGTCGATCGGACCGCTGAAATGCCTGAAGGATTATATCGCGACGGCGGCGCTGCAATGATCCGGCTGCTCGCCCGGTTGATCCTGCTGTGCGTGGCGCTGATCGGGTCCACGCTCCTGATGCCGCGCCCGGCGCAGGCGAATGTCGTCTGTGCGCTGAACTCAAGCGGCATCAACTTCGGCTCGTCGAGCACCGCAATCGGTTCGGTGACCTATACCTGCACCAACTACAATACGACGCCGGCGGCGTTTACGCTGTGCGTCGGCATCGGCAATCCGAGCTATCCCGGAACCGTCGCGCAGCCACAAATGCTCAACGGTGCATCGACGCTGAATTTCGCGCTGTATACCAACCCGGCGGCGACGCTGCGCTGGTCGACCGTCAACCCGCTGACCACGCCGGTATCGATCCCTGCCGGCATCGGCAACGCCGTTTCGGGAAGCTTCACTTTCTATGGCGGGCTAGGCACCGGGCAAACTCCGGTGCCGGGCGCGTATAATGCGAGCTTTTTCAATACCGTGCTGGGGTTCAACACCGGCGGTAGCACCTGTACGGTGGCGGCAAACGGCGGCGACCTGACCGCCTATGATTTCACGCTCAGCGTGCAAGCCAATGTCGTCAATGCCTGTACCGTCGGCGCCGGAGCCAAGCTCGACCTCGGCAGCGTCATCGGCTCGGCAACGAATATCACCGGGAATACCAGCGTTACGGTAAATTGTCCTGTTGGTACAGCCTATTACATTGGTTTGTTACCATCGAATGGTAACACTGCAGGCGCGGGCATCATGAGCGGTACCGGCACCAACGCCGATCATGTGCCGTATCAGCTACGATCGTTGACAACCACGGGACCGATTTGGGGCAACACCGCCACCTCGACGACCATCGGCAACGGTGTTTCAGGAATTGGCAACGGCACCATCCGCACGCTGACCATTTATGCCGCGGTATCGAGCGCGAATTTCAATCCGGATGCCTATTCCGACCTGATCACCGTCTACGTCAATTACTAGCGCCCATCGCCGAGTTGCCGACCTCACGGAAATGGTGAGCCCTGCGGGATTCGAACCCGCGACCTACTGATTAAAAGTCAGTTGCTCTACCGATTGAGCTAAGGGCTCGGCGCAGTCGCTTTAGGATGCCGGAGCCGGGCGCGCAACTGGCGTGCGGTGCTATGCAGCACCGGGTGCCGCCAATCGGGTGCAATATCGACGAGCGGATCGAGTACGAAGCGCCGCAACGCCAGCGCGCGATGCGGCACGACGAGGCCCGACGCGACCCGCCAGCGCGCGCGCGAAGGATAGACGCTGCCCGCGCTGCCGAGAATATCGAGATCGAGCACGCGCGCTCCCCAGCGCCGCCCACGCCGCCGCCCAAAGCGCGCTTCGATCGCTTGCAGGAGCGCCAGAAGCTCGGGGAGCGCGAGCGGCGTGGTCACCGCGACCGCCGCATTGGCATAGCTGCGCCCGCCAGGACCAAGCGGCGCGGTGGTCCGGATGCGCGAGCGCGCGGTCACTCGCAGCCCGGCACGTCCAAGCGCGTCGATGGCGGCTGCGACAACGCGCTTCGGATCGCCGCAGCGGTGCCGCCGGTTCGAGCCGAGCGCGATCAGGACGGTTGCGGACATTGCCGACTGCGCTACACGCTGAGCGCATGGACACCAACCCCGCCGAACCGCCGCACGACTGCCCGATCTGCCCGCGGCTGGTCGAATACCGCGCCGCCAATCGCATCGCGCATCCCGATTGGTTCAACGCGCCGGTGCCCGGCTGGGGCGACCCTGAGGCGTGGCTGTGCATCGTCGGGCTGGCTCCGGGCGTGACCGGGGCCAACCGTACCGGGCGGCCGTTCACCGGCGACCATGCCGGAACGCTGCTTTATGGCACGCTGGCCAAGTTCGGGCTGAGCCGCGGCACGTTCGAGGCGCGCGCCGACGACGGGCTTGAACTGACGGGCGCATATATCGCCAACGCCGTGCGCTGCGTACCGCCGGCGAACAAGCCGCTGCCGGTCGAGATCCATGCCTGCCGGCCGTTCCTGTCAGGATCGCTTGCGGCGCTGCCCAAGCTGCAGGTGGTGATCGCGCTCGGTACCATTGCGCACCAGTCGGCGGCAAAGGCGCTCGGCGCAAAACTGCCCAAGGTGCCGTTTGGGCACGGCGCGGTCCACCGGCTGCACACCGGCGTGACGATGATCGACAGCTATCATTGCTCGCGGCTCAACACGAATACCGGGCGGCTGACAGCGGCAATGTTCGAAGACGTGTTTGCAAAGGCGGTGGCAGCGCGGCGTTAGATATCCACCGCCAGCCGCCCGTATAAATCCGGGCGCCGGTCGCGGAAGAAGCCGAAACTCGCGCGGTTGGCGCGCGACGCGGCGAGGTCGAGCGTCGCCACCGCCACGCCGGTTGCGCCGGTGCCGAGCTCGACCAGCATGTCGCCGCGCTGATCGGCGATGAAGCTGTTGCCGTAAAAGCGCTGGTCCTCCTCGACGCCGGTGCGGTTCGCGGCAACGATCGGCACGACGTTCGACACCGCGTGCCCGACCATAGCGCGCAGCCACAGCCGCCGGGTATCGAGGTCGGGCTCGGCGGGTTCCGACCCGATCGCGGTCGGGTAGAACAGGATTTCCGCCCCCATCAGCATCATCGCGCGCGCGCATTCAGGAAACCACTGGTCCCAGCAAATGCCGACGCCGATGCGCCCATAGGCGGTATCCCAAACCTTGAAGCCGGTATTGCCAGGGCGGAAGTAGAATTTCTCCTCATAGCCCGGCCCGTCGGGGATATGGCTTTTCCGATAGACGCCCATGACGTTGCCGCCGGGATCGAGCATCGCAAGGCTGTTATAGTAATGCGGGCCATCGGCTTCGAAGAACGAGCAGGGGATATACGACCGGGTTTCGAACGCGACCTGCTGCATCGCGGTGACCGCCGGATGCGATTCGACCGGAAAGGCGCGCGCGAAAAACCGGTCATGCTCGTGGCGACAGAAATAATACCCCTGGAACAGCTCCGGCGGCAGGATGATCTTCGCCCCCTGCCCGGCTGCTTCACGCACCAGCGCTGCCGTCGCAGCGATATCGGTGTCGATATCGTCGGTGAACGCCAGTTGCAGGCTGGCAACGGTCACATGGCTCATAAGCTAATCCCGAAGCGTGCGAGGACAGCACCCATTGCGAGATAGAGCACGACCGTGACGATACAACCCGCGAGCAGCGCGGGCCAGAAGCCGACGCCGTGCCGCAGCAGCGCCGGGATCACGAGGAACATCGGCAACGACGGCAGCACATACCAGAAAGTTGCGCCGACATGCGCCGCCATCCGCTCCGGGTCATGCGTGTCGCGCCACAGCCAGATCATGCCGAGGATCGACACGATCGGCAGCGACGCCACCAGCGCGCCCAGCGCCGGGCTGCGGCGTGCGGTCTCCGACACTGTCGAAACAATGATCCCCGACAGCAGCGCCTTGATCAGCGCGTACAGCATTTCAGGCGGGCTGCTGCTGCGTGATGCAGTGGAAGCTGCCGCCGCCGGTCAACAGGTGGTTCGCGCGCGCGCCGACGGCCGTACGCCCCGGAAACAACGCGCCGATCGCGGCGACCGCGGCGGCGTCGTGCGGCGTGCCATAGATCGGCACGATCACCGCTGCATTGGCGATGTAAAAATTCATATAGCTGGCCGGGACCAGTACGCCGTCGACTTCGATCGGCCCGGGCGACGGGATGTGACGCACCTCAAGTCCGAAGTCGCGCGCGCGCTCGGTGGCATCGGCATAGACGTCGCGGTTGGGGTCACCCGGATCGCTTGCCAGCGGGATCGCGAGCACGCCCGGCGCCACGAACCGCGCAAGGTTGTCGACATGGCCATCGGTATGATCATTGGCCAGCCCGTCACCGAGCCACAACACGCGCTCGATGCCGAGATCGCGACGCAGATGCGATTCGACTTCGGTACGGTCCATCCCCGGATTGCGATTGGGGTTGAGCAGGCACGCTTCGGTGGTCACGCACAGCCCGGTGCCGTCGATCTCGATCGCGCCGCCTTCGAGCACCCAGTCGTGCCGTGCGAGCGCGATGCCGGCTTCCCCCGCGACATAGCCCGCCACCGCGTCATCGCCGTCGAGCACATATTTGCCGCCCCAGCCGTTGAACCGGAACGCCGCTGCCGCGTGCCCCACCGACGAATTGAGGAACAGCGGCCCGGTATCGCGCAGCCAGATGTCGCCAAAATTCTGTTGATGATAGCCGACGTTGACGCCGTGCAGCGCCGCGCAGGCGCTGGCCTCCGCCGCGGCATTGGCGACCAGCAATTCGACGCGCTCGCCCGCTGCGATCGCGCGCACCAGCGCCGCCACCTCGGCACGCGCGGGTTCGAGATCGTCCTCCCACAACTCCGCATGGCTTGGCCAAGCGGTCCAGCAGGCGGCGTGCCGGTCCCATTCGGCGGGCTGGCGAGCGGTCACTGTCCGGCTCGCGAGCTATCGCGCACGCTGCGGAATTCGGCGGTCTTGTACCAGTTCGGCCAATCGCTCGAGTTACCGAGGATCGTGCCGACCTCGACATAGGCTTGCAAATCCTCGACCGCGCCGTCCCAGTTCCAGTTCGGATCAAATTGGTCCGACGGCTTGTGGTACCGGTTGGCGGTATAATCGTCCGCCATCTTTTGACCATAGCCGGCGGGTTGACCGATGACGTCGAGGCCGCTGTCGACATCGAGCATCGGCACGCCGCGCTTGGCGAGGCTGAAGTGATCCGACCGGTAGTAGGCGCCTTTTTCGGGCGTCGGCTCGGAGGAAACGCTGCGCCCCTGCGCCTTGGCGACGCCGATGAAGATCGGCTCGAGCTCGGACTTGCCGGGGCCGATGATGACTACGTCGCGCGTTTTGCCGATGACGTTCAGCCCGTCCATGTTGATGCCGCCCACGGTCTTGGCGAGCGGATAGACCGGGTTCGCCGCATAATAATCCGACCCGAGCAGCCCCTGTTCCTCCGCCGTAACCGAGACGAACAGCTGCGACCGGGCAGTGCGCGGTGCCTTCGCCAGCGTATTCGCCACCGCAATCAGACCCGCCGAGCCGCTGGCGTTGTCGAGTGCGCCGTTGCAGATATCGTCGCCGGTCGCGTCCGCCGGGCAGTGGCCGAAATGGTCCCAATGCGCCGTCCAGATCACCATTTCGGCGGGGCGCTTGCTGCCCGGCAGCACGCCGACGACGTTGTACGACTTGGAATGCACCAGCGTGTTGGCGAAGTCCGTCGATGCTTGCAGGCCGAGTGACACGGCGCGGAACCCCGGCGTCTGTGCGGCCTTGGTCAGCGCGCCCAAATCCTTGCCGGCGGCGGCAAACAGCTTGAGCGCGGCGGCTTGCGTGATCCAGCCTTCGACCATCGCGCGCTTCGCGGCTTCCGCCGGAATATCGAGCGCGATCTTTGCGCCGGTGTTCGAGTTGACGACGACTTCGAACGGATAGGCGGCAGGCTCGGTCTCGTGGACGATGATGATCGCCGCCGCACCCTGTCGTGCCGCCTCCTCGTATTTGTACGTCCAGCGGCCGTAATAGGTCATGCGGCGACCGTCGAACGTGCCGGTTTCGGTCGGCGTCTGCCAGTCCGGATCATTGACCAGCACGATCACCGTCTTGCCGTGGACGTCGATACCGGCATAATCGTTCCAGCCCCGCTCGGGCGCGACGATGCCATAGCCCGCGAAGACGATATCCGAATTGGCAACCGTCGCCCGGCTGACCTGCCGCTTGGTCCACAGCACGACATCGGCCTTTTGCGCGAGCGTCAGCGGTCCAGCGCCCCCGGTGACTGTCAGCGTCAACGCCGGATCGGCAGTGCTCGACACCATCGGCACATCCTGCGTCCAGCCGCCGTGATTGCCGGGCTTGAGCCCGACGGCCTTGAACCGCTCGATCATATAGGCGACCGCCTTGTCGCCCCCGGGCGTGCCCGGCTTGCGCCCTTCGAACGCATCCGACGACAATATCTGCGTGTCATGCTTGAGCGCGGCCACATCGATCACCGGCGCGGCCTGCGCGGTGGTGGCGAGGAGCGCGAGAACGAGAATCGAGAGTTTCATAACGACGCCTTCCGAGACTTAGCCTTGAACTTAGCGCGCAAGCAGCCGCTGTTGCAGCACCTCCGCCAGATCGCGACGACTATCGACAATCATGCCATTCAGCACAACCGTGGCGATGTTCGCGTGCCGCTAGACCGCGCCCGAAATCGTGTCCGCCTCGACCGCCTCCGCAACCCGCCCCTTGAACCCCTGTGCCACCACATACCATTCCGACGAGTCCTTGCGGCTGGCGGGTGGCTTGGCGTGTTTGACGGTGGTGAACCAGCGTTTGAGTTCGGCGACCAGGCCTTGATCGGCACCGCCCGCCAGCACCTTGGCGACGAATGCGCCACCCGGAGCCAAAACCTGCACGCCGAACGCCAGTGCGGTTTCAACAAGCGCCATCGTCCGGATATGGTCGGTCATCTTGTGGCCGACGGTGTTCGCCGCCATGTCCGACAGCACGAGTTGCGCATCGCCGCCGAGCGCGGCGCGCAGCATGTCGTCGGCATCGTCGTCGAGAATATCCTTTTCGAAGATGATGACGCCCGCCATCGGCTCCATCGGCAACAGGTCGATCGCCACGATCTTGGCCTTGGGCCGCGCCTGCAATACTGCCTGGCACCAGCCGCCGGGAGCAGCCCCAAGGTCGACCACGCGATCGACGTGCGCGAACAGGCTGAAGCGTTCATCGAGCTCGAGCAGCTTGAACGCTGCACGGCTACGATACCCCGCCGCCTTGGCGGCTTTGACATAGGGGTCGTTGAGCTGACGCTCGAGCCAGCGATTCGACGAGTTGGTGCGCCGTCGCGCGGTTTTGACGCGAACCTTGCCGCCCTGACTGCGGCCTGCGCCGCCTCCCGATGGCGCGCTCACGAAACGCGCGCCCCGTCGCGCGCCATCAACGTGCGCAGGATCCCTTCCCGAATGCCGCGATCGGCGACGCGGACATGATCGCCACCCCAGCGGTCGAGCACCGCCTCGAGGATCGCACATCCCGCCACCACCAGATCGGCGCGGTCACGGCCGATGCACCCAACATTGGCACGGTCGACGGGGTTGAGCGCGGCCAGCTTTGCCGACAGCGCGCGCATCGACGCGACGGTCACCGTACAGCCATCGACTTTGCGCCGGTCATAGCTCGGCAGCCCGAGTTCGACCGACGCCAGCGTGGTGATCGTCCCCGACGTGCCGAGCAGCTGCAGCGGGCCGCCGTGCGCGGCAGCGACGGCTGCAGCGAAGCTGCCGAGATGCTCGTCGACGCGTGCACGCATCCGGGCATAGGCCGCAGCGCGTTCGGCTTCGGGCAGCTCGAGCGGCTCGGTTTCGGCAAGGCTGACAACGCCCCAGGGGACGCTGGTCCACGCCAGAATGTCGGCATCGCCGCTCGGTCCGCGCCGCGCGAGGATCAGTTCGGTCGACCCCCCGCCAATGTCGAACACCAGCGCGGGCGGACCGTCGGGGTCGATCAGTGACTGGCAGCCGAGCACCGCCAGCCGCGCCTCCTCGGCGGGCGAAATCACATCGAGCGCGATTCCGGTGACGGCATAGACGCGCTCGATGAACGCTGCACCATTGGTCGCGCGGCGGCAGGCCTCGGTTGCGACATTGCGGGTCAGCCAGACACCGCGGCGTCCCAGCTTGTCGGCACAGACGCCGAGTGCCTCGACGGCGCGGTCCTGCGCGGCATCCGAAAGCTGCCCCGATTGCAGCAGCCCCTCGCCCAGTCGGACGACGCGCGAAAAGGCATCGACAATCGTCATGCCGGCCCCCGGACCCGGGCGCGCAATCAGCAGGCGGCAGTTGTTGGTTCCAAGATCGAGCGCGCCATAAGCGCGGCGGGCACCCCGGGGCTGAGCATAACGCTCCGTTACCCCGGTCGCCGGGGCTGGCATCGGCATAGTGGTCGCCTCGTTCACATTCGCGGCCACGACAACGGCGACCGCACTTGCCACCTGCCTAGCAGGTCGCGCGGTCCGTTGACACCCCGGCACGGGTTGCCTAACTACCGCCACGCATAGTGCCCTGTCGTCTAAAGGTAAGACCACAGACTCTGACTCTGTTAATCGAGGTTCGAATCCTCGCGGGGCATCCAGCGTTGCAGCGATCCGACCGACCGACCCGCGATCTGGCGCTGTTCGCGCTGGTGCTCGTCGTTGGCGCAGCGTTGCTGACGATCAATCCACTCGGCTATTTCGGCGGGCATTGGGACGACGGCCGTTATCTCGACGGCGCGCTGGCATGGCCTGCACTCGGCCGCGATCACTGGGCGCTGCGCTGGCCGCTCGTCGGCCCGACGGCAGCAGCGATCACGCTGTTCGGGGCGTCGCGGTTCAGCCTGATGCTGCCGGGGTTGCTGACACTGGCGGCGGTGCTCGGTGTCAACTTCTGGGCGGCGCGGCGCGTGTTCGGCGCAGCGGTCGCAACGGTCGCGTGCCTTGCGCTGCTGACCACGCCCGAGATCATGCGTGCCGCAACCCGGTTGACCGCCGACCTGCCCGAGCTGCTGTTCTGGTCAACCGCACTATGGGCATGGTGGTTCGGGCGCAACGGCGCGCGGGGGTGGCTCGTGGTGGCCGGAGCCGCGGCGGCTTGCGCATGGGCAACGCGCGAGACCGGATTGGGGCTGCTGCTGCTGTTCGCACTGGCATTCATCACCGGCGTCGGGCCCCAACGCCGCAGTTACGGCTGGATCGCGCTCGGCTTTGGGGCTGTGTTCTTGCCTGAACAACTCGCGCTTTGGGCGGCGAGCGGTGATCCGTTGTACCGCGTTCACACCGACCTCCGGCATATCGAAATTCCGAGCAACGACCTGATCGGCGGAACGCCGCATGGGGTCAGCGCGCCGCTCAACGCCAGCTTGATGCGCCGCTGGTCGGGGGCCGGGCCGCTGCGCGTCAACTGGGCGGTCGATCCGTGGCTCAACCTGTTCGTCAATCCGGCCTACGGCCTCGACTTCGTGCTGGCCGGCGTCGGGCTCGCAGCGATACGCCGCCTGCCGCGACCCGCCTGGCTGTTGGTTGCAGTCGCGGCGAGCAACGTCACGACAACGGTCTATTTGATCGCGACCGATCCCAAGCCGCGGATGTTCATGCCGGCGATGGCGGCCGCGTGCCTGATGCTGGCGATCGTCGCGGTCCCGCTCTGGCGCCGCCACCCAAAGACACTGAGCGTGGCGGCGGCCGCCAAGCTGCTTGTGCTGCTGGTCATGCTCGATGTCGCGACCAGCTATGCCGAGCTTCCCGCGCTGACGCGCGCCGCGCTCGCCGCCGCGCCGGGGCCAGTGCATGTCGACCGCTGGACGACGAGCAGCCTGGCGCTGACGGATGCGTCGATCCGGGCGCGGCTCACCCCGGCTCCGGTGGCGCCGGGCGACCTGTATCTGACCGCGGGCAAGCTGCGCGACTATACCGGCAGCGACACACCGCCCAGCGGCGCGCGCTGGCAACAGCTTTGGCGCGGGCACAGCGCGCGACTGCCGCTCACGCTACGGCTGGTGCATGCGGCCGGAATTGGCGGGCAGACGCCTTACCCGGCGCTTTACGTCACGCTGTACCGCCGCCTGCCCTAGCGCCTATACCACCGTCATGTTCGAAACCCCGCCTCCCGGCGCCGCCGCCGACTGGACCGTCCCACAACAGTGGGAGCGTTATACGCCCGCCGAACATGCGCTTTGGGACCGGCTGTTCGCGCGCCAGACCGCGCAGCTTGCCGACCGCGCGCATCCCGCCATTTTAAAGGGGCTCGACATCCTCGCGTTGTCGAAGCCCGGCATTCCCGACTTCGACGAACTCAGCGAGCGGCTGCATGCCGCGACCGGCTGGCGGGTTGTCGCCGTTCCCGGGCTGGTTCCCGACGCGGTATTCTACCAGCATCTCGCCGAGCGCCGTTTCGTTGCCGGCAGCTTCCTGCGCACCCCCGACCAGATCGACTATCTCGAGGCTCCCGACGTCTTCCATGACGTTTTCGGCCATGTCCCGCTGCTCGCCGACCCGGTGTTCGCCGACTACATGCAAGCCTATGGTCAGGGCGGGCTGCGCAGCCTCGAATTCGGCGCGTTGCATCGGCTCGCACGGCTGTACTGGTACACGGTCGAATTCGGACTGATCCGCGCCGATGGCGATTTGCGGCTATACGGTGCAGGCATCGCGTCGAGCCACGGCGAGAGTGTTTACGCGCTCGACAGCCCGCTGCCGCACCGCATCGGCTTCGATCTCGCTCGCGTGATGCGCACCCCCTACCGGATCGATGACTATCAACAGCTATATGTGGTGATCGACAGTTTCGAACAGTTGCTGCGCACCACGCTCGACACCGATTTCGCGCCGCTTTATGCCGCGCTCGATACGATGGCCGATGTTGCGATCACCGACATTCTGCCCGAAGATACGATCGTTGCGCCGCGCGCTTAATCGCCGTTGCATCACCACCAACCGCCGCCTATACGGTGCAGCTTCCGTCGGTGTGGGGCAGTAGCTCAGATGGGAGAGCGCAGCAATCGCACTGCTGAGGTCAGGGGTTCGATCCCCCTCTGCTCCACCAACGGAACTTCATAACTAACGCAATGCATTCGTGAATGACTTAGGCGCATCGTGGTGGCCCCAGCCTCGGCGCACTGCCAAGCCTCGCTTGCGCGCGACTTTATGCCAACCGACCCGCACCTCAAATCTCGGCATTATGAATGCGCCACGCATGGCGGCGGCACGCCCCAGCCAAACTCAGATTGCCAACACCCCTCGTACATTTGCGATTTTACGATCGGTGGTCGGGACGCGGTTTACAGGAGCGATCGCAAACCAAAACGCGCCGCCAGTTTGAACTGGCAAGGCGCTCAGTTCACGACCGCGACCGAACCTGCGCCACCGCGAGCATCGTGCCCGCCGAACATCGTCGCGCCCGCGAGTGGCGGCATCCCGAAACCTAAGACTCGATTTTTATCACTGGCTGTCGCGCCGTGCAGGGCCGGCGCCCCGGTCACAATCCCCTCGGCGATGCCCCAGACGTCTTCATCACTGAACATATAACCACGCGCTTCGAGCAGCCTTCGCGTTTCGGGAGCGAGCGCGAAGGGTTCGACCGAGATGACATCCGGCAGCCACTGCTCGTGGATACGGGGCGCGTCGATCGCCGCCTGCACGTCCATGCCGTGGTCGATCATATTGACGATGGCTTCCAGCGTGATCGTGATGATGCGCGAGCCTCCCGGGCTACCGATGATGAGCGCCACCCGGCCGTCTTTCGTCACGATCGTCGGAGCCATGGAGCTAAGGGGCGTCTTGCCCGGCGCGATCGCGTTGTTGGCCCCTTGCACAAGCCCGAACATATTGGGCGCGCCGACTTTGGACGTGAAGTCGTCCATCTCGTTGTTCATCACGATACCGGTCCGCCCGGCGACCCGGTGCGCGCCGAACCAGTCGTTGAGGGTGTAGGTGACCGAGACGGCGTTTCCCTTCGCATCGAGCACGTCGTACTGCGTGGTACTATGGCCCTCGTGCGACGGAACTGCCGGCCCAAGGGTTGACGATAGGGTCGCTCGCTCCGGATCGATCGATGACCGCAGGCGTGCGGCATAAGCAGGATCGAGCAACTGGGCGATCGGGTTTGCAACAAAGTCCGGGTCGCCGAGCTTGTTGTTGCGATCAACATAGACCCGCCGCAGCGCCTCGGCGAGGACGTGGACCTCGGCTGCAGAGTGGAACCCCATCGCCGCAAGGTCATAGCCCTGCAGGATGTTAAGCGTCTGGCATAGCGACACCCCGCCCGAGCTTGGCGGCGGAGCGGAGATAATGTGATAGTCGCGATAGTCGCACTCGATTGGTGCAAGTTCACGGACCTTGTACCGATCGAAATCAGCTGCGGTCAGCAGGCCGCCGGCGGCGCGGCTTGCAGCAACGATCGCCGTGCCGATCGGTCCGCCGTAGAAAGCCGCGGGCCCCTTTTCGGCAACCGCTTCGAGCGTGTTGGCAAGATCGGCTTGGACCAGCCGATCGCCTTTGGTCAACGGACGTCCTTGCGGCGCGAAGATTGCTCGCGCTGCGGGATCACGTGCGAGCTTTTCCGCTTCCAGTGCCATCACGCCGGCATCGCCCTGGCCGAACACGAACCCCGCCCGGGCAAGGCGGATCGCTGGCGCCATCAATGCCTCGCGTGACATCGTGCCATAGCGAACGCGCGCGGTTTCCAAACCCAGCACAGTCCCCGGCACGCCGACGGCCTGCCAGGTGTCGGTGGACTTTCCAGCAACAACTTGTCCCGCGGCGTCCTGAAACATCGTCGCGGTCGCAGCGGCGGGCGCCTTCTCTCGAAAGTCGAGGAAGGTATTGCGTCCATCGGCAAGGTGCACGGTCATGAAACCGCCGCCGCCGATATTGCCCGCCTGCGGATAGACAACCGCCAGTGCATAGCCGACCGCGACGGCTGCATCGATCGCATTGCCGCCGTGCCGTAAAACGTCTGCTCCAACATCGGACGCGAGATGTTGCGCGCTGACGACCATTCCGCCCGATCCGGCGATCGGTTCGCGGTCTGCAGCGTGTGCCGAAGATGCGGCAATGGCCAACCAGAGTGGGGCAAGAGCTGTTCGAAGGATGCGCATTGTCCGAATCTGCCGGAAGATCAGCAGGAATGGAAGCAGTCTGTCGCGTTGCCCCCAAACCGCGCTCACCGCGGCGCCCAGGTTTTCCGAGGGCAACCATGCAGCAGCCAATGCCGATGGCGCTGCAAGCGCATTCCAGCATCGTATTCGCGACCGTCGGCGTCGAGTTCGACAGTGTTCAAACGGGCTTGTCCCGGTCACCCTGGCATACGCTGGGGTTGGTCAGCGCGAAGTTTGAACCCGATATGCTACCCACCGATTATGCTGCTATCCAAGCAACGGTGCAGGCTTGCACGACGTAGCGAGGACGGAAACTTAGGGGCGTCGCAATGAACGGTACGGGTTTGATTGGCCGACTTTTGATGGTGGCCGCGGTCGCGGTTTCTTCGCTCTCAGCTCACGCCATTGCGGCGGAAGCTGCGCCCGGATCGCCGCCGTTTGCGCTAAAGTCCATCGGGACGGGGGTCTACGCCGCGATTGATGGGCCCAAGGGTGATGCCGGATCGAACGCTGGCTTCGTGATTGGCGACGACGGCGTGTTGGTCATCGACAGCTTTTTCAATCCGCAGGCGAGCAAGGCTCTTATCAACGAAATCAGGAAGCTGACGCCACTCCCAATCCGGTATGTGGTCAACACCCACTATCATGTCGATCACATGGGCGGCGACGCGGTTTTGAAAGCCGCCGGAGCAATTATCATCGCCCATCGCAACGTTCGCGGATGGGTGCGGACGGACAATCTTCACCTGCTCGGTAGTCATCTGACGCCAGAGCTCAAAGCGACGATCGAGTCGCTCGCGCTACCTGATGTGGTCACCGACAAAGACCTGACGATCTGGCTTGGAAAGCGCAAGGTCATTGTCCGGCCAGCACTCGGCCACACCGGCGGCGACTTGATAGTCAGCATCCCCGACGCCAAGGTGTTGTTTTGCGGCGACATTCTTTGGAACCATGTCTCGCCTAATATTATCGACGGGACGATCGCCCGCTGGATCGAGACAATCGACACGCTGACGACCGACCAGGGCGCTGGCGGCATGACCTTCGTTCCGGGGCACGGTGACATCGCGACGGTCAACGAGGTCAGGGACTTTGCAACATATCTGCGCGACCTTAAAACTATCGTCCAACGCGAGCGCGCCGGCGGCCTTTCCGGAGCGGCCCTGGTCGAGGCAGCGCAGCCCGAACTCGCGAGGAAGCACGGGGACTGGACGGCGTTCAGCTATTTCGCCCCGCTCGAACTCGGCTACATGGAGCAGGAGTTGGCGGGAGTGAAACGCACGCCAAAGCCGGTGGACGATTAAGCATTTCCAAAGACTAATGTTCGGCCGTCGCGGTATCGAGCTAGGCAACAAACCGCCGCCGTCCACGTTGCACCGGATACCGATCACGCAGCCGAAGGCGTCAGCCTCGGCTTCCGAAGGAGCGATAATATGGAAACCCGCAAGCTCGGCCGCCAAGGCCTCGAAGTTTCAGCCCTCGGCCTCGGCTGCATGGGAATGTCGGACTTCTACGGTACCCGCGACGAAGCGGAGTCGATCGCGACGATCAACCGCGCACTCGATCTCGGGGTGACCTTTCTCGACACCGCCGATATGTACGGCGTCGGCGCCAACGAGGAACTGATCGGCCGGGCGGTGCGCGAGCGGCGCGACGGGGTTGTC
This sequence comes from Sphingomonadales bacterium, assembly GCA_038225475.1. Lineage (GTDB taxonomy): Bacteria > Pseudomonadota > Alphaproteobacteria > Sphingomonadales > Sphingomonadaceae > Polymorphobacter_B. Next base: position 122,069 of record JBBRRA010000007.1, on the reverse strand, counting down.
GTCGCCACCAAGTTCGGCAATGTCCGTGGGCCGGACGGCAGTTTCCGCGGCGTCAACGGCCATCCCGACTATGTCCGGCAATCGTGCGACGCGAGCCTTAAGCGGCTCGGGCTCGACGTGATCGATCTCTATTATCAGCATCGCGTCGATCCGAAAGTGCCGATCGAAGACACGATCGGGGCGATGGCCGAGCTGGTGACGGCAGGAAAGGTGAAACACCTCGGCCTTTCGGAGGCGTCGCCGGCGACAATCCGCCGGGCTCATGCCGTGCATCCGATCTCGGCGCTTCAGACCGAATATTCGCTATGGACGCGCGATCCCGAAGACGAAATCTTGCCCACGCTACGCGCACTCGGCATCGGCTTCGTGCCGTACAGCCCGCTCGGCCGCGGCTTCCTGACGGGGCAGTTTAAAAGTCCCGACGACTTGGAGGCAGGCGACAGTCGGCGCAACCATCCGCGCTTTCAGGGAGCGGCATTTGCCAAGAACCTCGATCTGGCAAAGGCTGTGGAGACCATTGCGGCTGAAAAAGGCTGCACGCCCGCGCAGCTCGCACTTGCGTGGGTTCTTGCTCAGGGCAACGACATCGTGCCGATCCCCGGCACGAAGCGGCGCGCCTATCTCGAGGATAGTCTCGGCGCACTGACGGTGATGCTCGATGATGCCGACCTGCGGCGCATCGACAAGGCGCTGCCGGCGGGAACCGCGACCGGCACGCGCTATCCGGAGGCCTCGATGGCCGCGATCGACCGATAAGCACAGCATCATTCGCTGCGGTCGCGCCGGGCAATCCGTTATCTGAACGCCCCCCGAGGCCGCCTCTGCCGAAACGACCTTGCCTGATGCCGAGACGGGGCCGGCTCCAGATTTTCGGCTCGCGGCGTTCGACATAACAGCTGACGTTCGACTCGTCGCTGACCCGACGATGGCTGACGCCACTATTTGCTACCGATTTTGCTTGGCGCGTGCCGATGGCTCGGTCTAGCTGACCTTCGCTTTTACGATGAAAGACTCTGGCATGCGCCTCGCCCTGTTGCTTGCTGCGACTATCCTAGCTCCTGCGATCATTTCCGCTGCTGAGCCTTCGAAGGCACCCCGTTACGGCACATGGGGGGTCGCGGTCAGCGACATGGACAGAGCGATCAAACCGGGTGATGACTTTTTTGCCTTCGCCGAAGGCAAGTGGCTGCGCGACTATGTAATTCCAGCCGATAAGGCCGGTGCCGGCTATAATTACGAACTGCCCGACGAGATCGAGCAGCAGGTGCGCGGCATCGTCGAGCGCGTGTCGGCGCACCCGACGACGCCGATCGCTCGCCAGGTCGGCGACTTCTACGCCGCATGGATGGACGAGAAGGGCATCGAGGCGCGCGGCCTGACCCCGCTCCGGCCCTATCTGGCGCGGATCGCAGCGGTGAAGACGCGCGAGCAGCTCGTTCGGTTGATGATGGAACCCGGCTACGCCTCGGCAATCACGATTGGCATCTCGAACGATCAGGATGACCCCACACGATATACCGCCACCGCGGGGCAAGCGCGACTGGGTTTGCCGACCCGCGATTATTACCTGCTTACGGGCGAAAAATACGTCGCCATCCGTCGGGCATATCGCGACTATCTCATCAACCTGCAAACGCTTGCCGGGATCGCCGATCCGGCGGCAAAAGCCGACCGGATCGTCGCACTCGAAACTCGCCTTGCTCAGGATCAATGGACACCGGAACGGCGACGGGATCCGGTGGCAACCCACAATCCGATGACGCGCGGACAACTAGCGACACTTGCGCCCGAATTCGACTGGACGCCCACGCTTGCTTCGATGGGGCTCGATGCGGCCAAGATGGTGGACGTCGCCGAGACCACCGCGGTAACCGCCGCCGGCAAACGGCTCGCCGACGTGCCTTTGCCGACCTGGCTGGACTATCTGACGGTCCGATTCATCAGCGACCATGCGGACTATCTGCCCAAGTCGTTCGACGATGCGCACTTCAACTTTTTCAGCAAGACGTTGAAAGATGTTCCTGAGCAGCGAGCACGGTGGAAACGTGGTATGCAGATGATCGACGGCAGCCTCGGCCAAGCCGTCGGGCAGATTTACGTCCAGCAGCATTGGCCCACCGAGACTGCGCGCCAGGCGCAGGAGCTGGTCGACGACGTCCGCGCCGCCTACGCCGACAAGATCGCGCATGCTTTGTGGATGGACGATGCCACTCGAAAGGCGGCGATTCTCAAGCTCGGGACGTTCGACCCTCGCATCGGACATCCGATCCGGTGGATAGACTATTCCACCCTCGCGGTTAGCCGCGTCGATCCACTCGGTAACTCAATCGCAACGCGGCAGTTCGAGTGGCGGCTCCAGCTCGCGCGCTTTTTCCATCCCGTCGATCGCGGTTTGTGGGAGATGACACCACAAACTGTAAACGCATATTACGACCCGACGCTCAACCAGATCACGGTGCCGGCTGCCATACTTCAGCCTCCGTTCTTCGACGCGGCGGCGGACCCGGCGGTCAATTACGCCGAGACCGGCGCGACGACGATCGGGCACGAAATGGGCCACGGCTTCGACGACGAGGGTCGGCAGTATGACGAAAAGGGCCGCCTACGCGATTGGTGGACCAAAGCAACTGCTGCGAAATACACCGTGAAGGCTAACCGCCTTGCCGCGCAGTTCGATCAGTACGAGCCGATCCCCGGAGTGCACATCAAGGGCAAGCTGACGCTCGGCGAAAACCTTGCCGACCTCGGCGGGCTCGAGACGGCGTATGCAGCCTACCGCCGGTATGTGGTCCGCCACGGCGAACCGCCGGTTATCGAAGGCTTTACCGGTGACCAGCGGTTCTTCATCGCTTACGCGGCAGCATGGCAGGGCAAAATGCGCGAGGGCGCTGAGAGACAGCGGCTGCTTAGCGACCCACATAGTCCGGACAAATACCGGGTCGACGGCATCGTCCGCAACTTCGACCCGTGGTATGCCGCGTTCGACGTCAAGCCGGGCGATAAGCTTTATCTTCCGCCCGAACAGCGGGTGCACGTCTGGACGGATTGATAAGAGCAACGGACCGTACATCACCGCTCGACGGCTTCCGAACAACAACCACCGTTATATGGTGAATGGGGTCAGGCCTCGTTGATCAGACTACCGTTGCGGCGTGCGCGACTGCGGAGAAGAAAACGCTAGGACATCGATCGTAGCGTGTTGCGAAGCAGCGCCAATCCGTCGGGCGGCCGAACATGCTCTCGATGCGGCTGCTGTATCGGTACCAACGGTTCGCGTGTTTGACTGACACAATCCGGGATTTTGGCGAAAGAGTTTGCGGCTATATGCCATTTTTCTGAGGCCCCACCCCTATACAACCCGTGTCGCAATAAGGCTCAAGCAGCACCATCTGCGCCAGGGCCAGTCAGTCCAGATCGCTCACCCGCCTCCCAGATATGGACCGCCAGCGGTCGGGACGCTTTCGGGCAGCTTGGCCGCGACAACTGCCGTTCATCAGAACGCCGTCTTCCGGCCGCCGATCCCCCGTTGGTGATCTACTCCGCCATGTAGCGATCGAGCGTCTCATGGTAATGCCGGATACGGCTCTCCTGATATGCCGCGAGCGTCACGCCGGGCTTTTTCGATGCGCGCAGGCCGCGCTGAATGCGTCGGAGATTATCGGTGTCCTGGTCGGCGACCATTGCCGCGCTGCCGAGTTCGGGCGCGTCGGTCCACGGCTGGTCGGCGGTCAGCCATGTGATCGCCGCGGGCGGCGGATGGCTGCCGTCGGGAGCTTTGGCGAACAGGAACATGATTTCCATGATGGATCGCTCGGGGTCATCGCCGTGCGGGCGGAAGCGGTAGCAGATCGGCAGGCTCTGTCCGCCCCATGGGACCATGTTGGGAAACAGCATATATTCGATCAGATCGAGCGATTCACTGTCGGACAGCGCGCTCATATCCTGCCCCGACGAGCGCCCGATTTTTGCCCGGGCGCGATCGGCGAGAGCCGCGCGCGCGGTCGAGCCCGGGGCGACCTCGATCGGCTTACCGGCGAAGAACGGGATGTCGCGGCGCATCTGCTCGATCGTGGTGGCAGGCGTCGTCGTGCTGCGGGCGGGAGACGGAACGCCCTGAACGCTGATCATCCGGCTGGTGTGGCGGACGCCCGGCCATACGTCATACTGCGTATTCTCGTCGCCGTAATAACCCATCACCTGCGGGTGCGCCGAACTCACGTGGAGCGCTTCGCAGAACGCCTCCATCGCCAGCTTCCAGTTGCACGGCATGATCTTGGCGACGTGCGCCGCCTTGTAGCGATCTTCGAGCCGGAAGTCGGCGAAATGCTCGGGCAGGTTTTCGAGATACGTTTCGAGCGGCTCGGCATCGGCGTCGAAGTTGATAAACACAAACCCGGCCCAAATGCCCACCCGCGCCTCGGGCAGCGAAAATTCGGCCCGGTCGATGGTCGGGAAATCCCAGGCCGACGGCATGCCGATGAAACTGCCGTCGAGCGCCCAGGTGAAGCTGTGGAACGGGCAGCGGAACTGCTTGACGCACCCGCCGCGGTCGCGAAGCAGCGTACCGCGGTGCAGGCACGAGTTGACCAGCGCCTTGATGTCGCCGGTCGCAGTGCGGACGACGATCAGTGAATCGTGGACGATGTCATAGACGACATGGTCGCCAGGATTGGGGATTTCCTCGACGCGGCACGCGAGTTGCCACGTCTTGCGCCAGACATGGGTCACCTCGCGTTCGTGCCACGCCCGGTCGAAGTAGCGCGCGATCGGGATGTCGCCGGTGCCCAGCCCCGTCGCCGGCGATTCAATGCGCATCAGAGCCGGCGGCGGCACGGGATCGGTGTCGAACACCTCCTGCACCGAGGGACGCGGGCGGCCGGCTGGTATTGCGCTCATGTGTCTCTCCCCGCCGCGATGCTAGCCGACGCACAGGCAATCGCCTAGCGTCGCCGGCAGGGAGACGATCATGGACCTGCGCTCGCGGCATCTGACGACACTGAAGGTCGACGTCGACTGGGCGAACTTCGTCGACTTCGGGGTGATGCCGGGTGGACGGCGGCGCAATGCCCCGGTCCGCGGCGGCCACTTCGCCGGCGAGCGGCTGTCGGGCGAGGTTCTGCCCGGCGGTGCCGACTGGGTGCTCAACCGCGCCGACGGAGCGATGCTGGTCGACGTCCGCCTGCCGTTAAAGACGCACGACGGGGCGCTGATCGGCGTCAGCTATAACGGCACGATGGTCGCGACGGCAGACGCGATGGCCCGATTTGGTCGTGGCGCGTCGCTCGCAGCGGACGAATATCGGCTGCAAACGATCGTACGGTTCGAAACCGGCGATCCGCGCTATGCTTGGCTGAACGATGCGCTCGTCATCGGCGTCTCCGGGCCGACGACGGCGGACACGCAATATTTCCTGCACGAATTGTACTGAAGGCACTGCGGCAGACGCTGCGGTCATGCGTTCGCCGCGACCACGATATTTCCACAACACTATCGCAGCGCTGATTTGAACAGCGCCAGAACCGCCGCTCGCACCGCAGCTTGCCCGTGCGCCGTCGGCCCCGCGTTGCCGTTCGTGCGGGGGTAGTTCGACGGCTCCCAGCCGCTGCCGGAAAGGCCGTGACCGGCACCCGGAAAGGTTAGCGCTTCGGTTCGCAGGCCCGCACGCGCGCGCCGCGCTGCAATGCTGCGGACCATATCGGCCGAGGGCCAGGTTTGATCGAGCTCGCCTCCCGCGACGAGCAACGCACCCTTGAACTTTTCAATGGGGATCGTCGCCGCTGCAACGCGCGCCGGGTTGGCCGCGCGGCCCTGCTCGTGCGGGGTGCGGAGCGTGCGTGGTTCGCCGCGATAGAGTGCGGCGATCGTTTCGCGCATGCCCGCATAAGGGACATAGGGGAGCGGCTGACCGCGCCACGAGAAGGAGGAGCGCGTATCGTCTTTGGTGACGTTCGGCCCCCATCCCTCCCAGACGACGTCAGATGGCACCACGGCGGCGACCGCGCTCAGCCAATCGAAGCGTGACGCGGCGATAAGCGCGAACTCGCCGCCCTTCGACACCCCGTAAAGCCCGATCCTGCGGCCATCGAGGTCGGACCGATCGGCAATCCAGGCCCGCACCTGCTCGAGCCGATCGACCGGGATGTCGGCAAAATCCACCGGCAGGCCCGGCAGCTTTTCGGCACTCCAGTCCGGCGCATAATAGGGCAGCGCGATCACGGCATAGCCTTGGCCGGCCAGCCACGGGCCCAGTTCGCGGCCGAAGGACGATCCGCCTTCCGAACCGCCGAGCGCGATGACCACCGGACGCCTGTCGTGGCCGGGTAGCCGATACAGCATCGCCCCCGGGAAGCCGCCTACAGGCTCGCTCACGACACGCCGATCACCAACGCGAAAGTGCGTCACGGCGCAGGTTGGCGCGCCGCCCATAGCGACGACGCAGACCCGCGCCGTGTCCGGCGCAACTTCGGCAGGCACCGCGGGCTCGGGGTGCATCGACCAGAACAGGCCGGCAGCATCGACACCCGCATAGTCTCCCCCCGTCGCTGCCGCGGTCGCCGGATCGATCCGTCCGTGGCGATCCGCAACAAAGCGCGCCGTCGAGCGATACGCTTCGGGAACGCCGTCCGACAGCATCACGCGGTCGGCGGTGACGGTCGCCGCCGCGCCCGGCCGAAGCCCGGCGATCATTACCCGAACCGGCCCCCCGCCGATGACTTCGGCAGGCAGTTCGACGGTTTGGGCCAGGCTTGGGGCGGCCATGAGCGCGAGGATCGGGATGAGGTAGCGCGTGAACATCTGGGAGGTCTCCTTACCGGAGACGAAAGCTGCCGATGCGCAGCAAGCACCGCACGACTTTTCCACCAGCGCGCCGAAAAGGCGGCGAACGAACTTATTAGACCATGCGTGAACGCAGCTGCTGCGCTCCGGCGCGACTGACCTCGACCGAATCGCCCGACCGCATATGGGCGGTAAGCCGTCCCCCGCCCGCCGGTTCCGCCCGATCGAGTTGCGCCAGATTGATGATCGCCGAGCGATGCACGCGGACAAATCGGGTCGGGTCGAGGCGGCGCTCGAATTCGGCGAGCGACAGGCGAACCAGATGGCGGTGCCCATCGACGGTTGCGACTTCTGAATAATCCTGAGCGCCGACGATGCTGACGATCTCGGCGACTTCGACCGGATGCAGTTCGTCACCGCGCTTCGTCAGGTAGCGTTCGAGTGGGCGCGGCGCTTCGACGAACGCGATGTTCGCCGCCTCGCGCCCGCCCCGCACCGCGTAGCAAACCGCAGCCGTCAGCGCATACATCACCAGCCCCTGAAAAACCTGCCAGGTAAACGCCGGGCCGGCAAAGCCCCGAACGCTGAAGTTGCCCGCTCGCACGCCGTTCAGGAATGCGAGCAACACCAACACCGTTGCATACCAGATCGTCGCGAACGCCACGGCCAGCAGGGCATGCGAGACCGCCTGCGCCGGCACGCGGAGCGGCATGACGCGGCTTTTAAGCACCTCGCGCACCCCGGCCGCCAGCAGCGCGAGCGGCAGCACATTGGCAAAGCCCAGCCCGACCGCCTCCGCCAAGCTGCTGCCGGCAGTTTCGATGAAGACGGCGGTGTAGAGTACCCACAGGAGCACCGACCCGCCGATCCATAGCGCCATGATACTCGGCGACCGCCAGTCCTTCGCGGATCGACCGGAACCGCTGCTGGACGCTCTTTCGTTCATCACCCTGCTCTGGACCGTTCCGCCGAATACCATCTTGCCTAACCGTCCAGGGGCCGAATGGCGACCGGCTGGTTTTCGGTGCGACCATAAGTCATGAGTGCGGTCATAAGTTGGAGCTTTGCACCGCTGCCACTGCAGCCAAATCGATCGACCGATCGAAACCCGCGACGCGAACCTTCGGCAGCTGTCGTCATCCTGTAATATGTTGCCCGTAACGACCGCTCCGTAGGCAACGCTTCAGTCGCGTGTCTTGACGTCAGACTACCCAGCCTGAGGGGGCCATCCGTGAAAAAAGAATTTCTCGCTTCGTGCGCAGTCGTGGCTATCGTTTTCGGCGCAAGCGCCACGACCGCTGCCGAAGTTCCCGCCGTAGCCGATGCGATCGCTGTCGATAGCGACATCGTCGTTACCGCACAGCGCCGCACCGAGAAGCTGCAGGATGTCCCCGCGACGATTCAGGCGTTCACCGGCGAATCGCTCGACAAGCTTAACGTCCGCAACCTCGACGATCTTGTGAAATACGTCCCCAACCTCACGATTGCCACGAACGGTCCTGGACAGGGTGGTGTGTTCATCCGCGGTCTCGCAGCCGGTTTCGCCGGCAACCAGTCGAGCGCAACGATCGGCACCTTCCCCAACGTCGCGATCTATCTCGACGATCAGGCGCTCCAGTTTCCCGGTCGCAACGTCGACATCTATCCGGTCGATCTTGCTCGGATCGAAGTTCTTGAAGGGCCGCAGGGTACGCTGTTCGGCGGCGGTGCCGAAGCCGGTGCCGTCCGTTACATCACGAACAAGCCGAACCTGACGCGGTTCGAAGGCCGCGTCGACGGTGGCTATGGCTTCACCGCGCATGGTGCTCAGAACACGTCGGTTTCGGCGACGCTCAACGTCCCGGTCGTGACCGACCGCTTCGCGCTGCGCGTGACGGTCTACAACGACCGCCGCGGCGGCTATATCGATAACGTCCAGAGCAATTTCACCCGCTCGAACTCGGACCTCAGCAACTTCTATTTCGGTATCAAGCCCAACGCGCAAAACGTCTGCCCGAACGGCCTGCCGGCATTCGGCACCAACGCCTGCGCCCCGGCCGCACCGATCGAGGACAACACCCGCGTGGCCGGTCGCGACACCAATTCGACGACCTATACCGGCGCACGGCTGTCGGCGGCGCTCAAGATCGCCGACGACTGGGACGTGCTGCTTACCGAAAGCCTGCAGAACCTTGATTCGCAGGGGGTGAACTTCCAGTTCCCGACCGGATCAAATTTCCAGCCGCTCAAGAAGCTGGAGACGACGTATTTCAACCCGACCTACGACAAGGACAAGTACACCAATACCGCGCTGACGGTGACCGGCAAGGTCGGGCCGCTGAGCGTCGTCTACACCGGCGCCTATCTCGACCGCCGGATTTCGCAGCAGCAGGACTACAGCAACTATTCGCGCACCGGAGGCGGCACCTATTACCAGTGCGCCGGCGCCACAGTCCGCGCCAACGGCGGCTTCGGCAACCCCGGTCAGCCGACGACGTGCTACTCGGCGCTCGGATATTGGCAGGATACCGTCCGCAACCGCGAAGTAACCAACGAATTCCGTATCAGCACGCCCGACAACTGGCGCATTCGCGCAGTCGGCGGCGTGTTCTTCGAAGATTTCAAGACCTACGACAACCAGAACTTCAACTACAAATCGATCCCGTCGTGCGACCCGGTCCGGCTCGCGGCCTCGCTCGCCGGCGGCGCGGCGTGCATCGCCAACGTCGGCCCGCTGCCGAACCTTGCACCGAACGACCCGTCGACGCGCGGCGATGCCACCGCTTTCGGCGAGGACGTGGTGCGCGGCTACAAGCAGTTCGCAGTTTTCGGTTCGGTCGACTTCGACATCATCCCAAAGGTGCTGACGATCAGCGCCGGCACGCGCTATTTCCGCTATTCGGGCTTCGAGCAGGGTACGCTCTATTTCACGAATCTCGGCTGCCAGAATGTCGCGAACGGCCAGTGCGCAAGCTCGACCGCGCCGATCGACCAGAAGCGCGTCGACAAGGGCTTCCGCAGTCGAGCCAACATCACATGGCATGTCGACGACAAATCGATCGCCTATTTCACCTTCTCGCAGGGCTACCGCCCGGGCGGCTTCAACCGCACGACGCAGCAGGTCGCACCGCTGCCCGTCACCGTGAACGGCGTCACCACCAAGGGCCCTGCGCAGTATCAGCGCGAAATCAGCTTCGGCCCGGATACGCTCAACAGCTTCGAGATCGGCGCCAAGACGCAACTGTTCGACCGCCGCCTGCAATTCAACATTTCGGCCTATCACCAGGATTGGAAGCAGGTTCAGCTGGGCCTGTTCTACCCGCCGATCCTCGGCAACTCGGCGTTCAACGTCAACGGCCCGGACTTCCGCGTTCGCGGTGTCGAAATCCAGTTCATCGCCCATCCGATTCAGGGCCTGACAATCGACGGTTCGGGCGCGTATAACGAAAGCGCGCAGACCAGCTCACCGGGCTTCGTCGGCAACATCCCGACAAGCGCGACCTTCGGCAAGCCGATCACGACCTCGTATATCAACGGCGTCGGCGCGGTGCCGTTCGGCAACCCGTTCGGCGCGCTGGGCGGTTCGCTCGCTTTGTCGCCGTACTTCCACGGCAGCGGCCGGGTGCGCTACGACTGGAACCAGGGCAGCTATCGCCCCTTCGTTCAGGCCGGCGTCAACTATACCGGGTTCCAGTATAATGTGCTGTCCGGCGCACCGTCGGGCGACGGCGTGCTGATCCCGCGCACGACGATTCTGCGGTATCGCATCCCGAGCTATACGACCATCGACGCCTCGTTCGGTATCTCGACCGATCGCTACCACGCCGAGATTTACGTCACCAACCTGCTCGACATCAACGCCAGCACGTTCACCTCGTCGGGTCAGTTCATCCGCGCCGAAGCTCCGACGCGCCCGCGCGTCATCGGGCTCAAGGTCGGTGCCGACTTCTGAGGACTGGCATCGAAACTGCGACGGACGTAGGCGTCAGGATCAGTCCGCATTCCAGCGAGGATGACTTGACGGCGACGTCCGCAGCGCTCGAAGAAATCGTCGCCGATCTTCGCGCGCGGCAAAGTGCGGGCGAGCACAACACGGTGCGCGCCCGCGCCTTGCCGCTTGTCGATCAGTACCCCGAGAACCGCGATGTCCTCGTAATTGCCGCGCGTAGCTTGCGGCATCTGGGCCAAATCGACGCCGCACTGGCGATCCTCGATCGCCTGACGGCGTTGCATCCGGGCTTCAGTCGCGGGCACGAAGAAGCGGGGCTTTGCCGGATCGCGACGAAGGACGCGCCGCGCGCCGTCGCTGCGCTGTTGCAGGCGGTTCACATCAACCCTGCCCTCCCGCTCAGCTGGCGCATGCTGGAGGGCCTGTACCGGCTCACCGGCGATCCTGCGAACGCTGCCAGCGCTGCAACGCACGTCGCGACGCTGGCGGCGCTGCCGCCCGAAGTCGTCGCAGCGACGGCATTGTTCTTCGACGATGATCTCGGCACCGCCGAAGCGATCATTCGCCCGTTCCTGCTCACGCACGGCGATCACCCCGAGGCGATGCGGCTGCTCGCCAAGATCGGCGTGGCGCGCGAGGTGTTCGACGACGCCGAGCTGCTTTTCGCCGCGATGCTCGCGCTCGCCCCCGACCATCACCGCGCCCGCTACGAATACGCCGATTGCCTGCTCAAACGCCAGAAATACGCCGCCGCGCGCGATCAGATCGACCACCTTCTCGAACGCGAGCCCGACAATCCCGACTATGCAATGCTCCGCGCAACCGCTGCTGTCGGACTCGGCGATCAGGACCGCGCCATTGCGATTTATCGCCGCCTGCTCGCGGAGTTGCCCCCGACGAGCGATACGCAGCTTTGGCTGGGCCACGCGCTAAAGACGGTGGGAAGGCGCGACGAAGCGATCGCCGCCTACCGTGCCGCCGCCGACCTGCGCCCCGATTTCGGCGATGCCTATTGGAGCCTCGCCAACCTCAAAACCTACCGGTTCGACGACGCCGAGATGGCGCGCATGCGCCGCGTCGAGGCGGCTCCGGAAACCGCGACAGTCGACCGATATCATCTGTGTTTCGCGCTCGGCAAAGCGCTCGAAGATCGGCGCGATTTTGCCGGATCTTGGACCTACTACGCGCGCGGTAATGCCCTGAAACGCGCCGAAAGCGGTTATCTCGCCGATGTGCTCGAGACCAATACCGCGTTGCAGATCGCAACCTGCACCCCGGCATTCTTCGCGCACCGCGCCGGATGGGGCGATCCGCGACCTGATCCGATCTTCATAGTCGGCCTACCCCGGTCGGGCTCGACGCTGATCGAACAGATCCTTGCGTCGCATTCGCACGTCGAAGGGACGCAGGAACTCGCCGATATTCAATCGATCGTCCACGAACTACATGGGCGCGAGATAGATTTTGCGGCACCGCGTTACCCGGGTGCCCTTGCCGACCTGAGCGCCGGTGAGTGCGCGGCGTTGGGCGCACGCTATCTCGCCGATACCCAAGCGTATCGTACCGGCACGCCGTTTTTCATCGACAAGATGCCGAACAATTTTCGGCATATCGGACTGATCCATCTCATCCTGCCCAATGCCCGGATTATCGATGCCCGGCGCGCGCCGATGGCGTGCTGCTTCAGCAACCTCAAACAGCTTTTCGCCCAAGGCCAGGAGTTTGCCTACAGCATCGACGATATCACGCGTTATTACCGAACGTATGTTGCGCTCATGGCGCATTGGGACGCGGCGCTGCCCGGCCGCGTGCTGCGCGTTCAGCATGAGGATGTAATCGACGATCTCGAGGCCAGCGTTCGGCGCATTTTGGCTTTTTGCAATCTCGATTTCGAACCGGCCTGCGTCGAGTTCCACCAGAATCGCCGCAGCGTCCGCACGCCGAGCGCCGAGCAGGTGCGGCAGCCGATCTACCGCGACGGCCTCGATCAATGGCAGAATTACGCACCGTGGCTTGGGCAATTGGAGCGCGAGTTAAGCGATCTGATCTGACAGCCGCGCGTTCGAAAGCCGACTGTCGGCGTTGGGGCTAAGCCGATCACCCGGGCGCTCGCGTGGTCGCGACCGTACGCATCCGCCGATCAGCCACCCGCTGTCGTCATAGACGAACCGGCGGAGCGCGGTGCCGGCGGTCACCGCGGAGGGCTGATCGAGGCCGTTGTAGCCCATCGCAAACGCCGGGTAGGTCCGCCGGGTATAGCTGGTCAACCGGCCGTACGCGTTATAGCCCGCGGTCACTCCCGGCACGGTGCGGGTTTCGGCGACCATGTTGCCGCGGCCGTCGTAGCTCAGGCTGCGCGCCAGCGTGCCGTCGCTGACGCTCGCCCGACGATTACGTCAAGTTCGAGTAAGCGGCCTAACGAGCGAAGCTGCGTTGATCTACTCCCACGGGCCTTTATCAATTTCTACCCGACATATGTTTGAAGAAGCTACCGAACTACCGCCGGGAAACATGTACTTTGATCTTTGGTGACTAGTAGTCTTTCAAATACGCGCCACTGAATTTTAATATATCTCGCATTCCAAAATAACACTCCAGCCTTATCGACAATTACAACCTTTCTATTAGATATGTAGATCGCAGCCCGTACATCACGCCGGTCCATAGAATTACTTGTTGAGGCTTCTTCAAGTAACTTCAAAAAATTCTTACGGTTGATAGTATATCGGCAAGGTAGACTAATCAATGCGGCCTCAGATACTCCGGCGTAGCTTTCTGAAACTGAGCCATAATATGCGACGTTAATGCTTTCTAGAGACCGAGCGCGCTCGGCGCATAGCGGCAATGCATATCCAGCAAGCATATAGATAAATGAGACCCGAAATAGGAGGCGAATCATTACGGTCTATGCCCAATGACGTAGATTGTCTCTCCTCGAATATATGTCAGACGATCAGGATATCCAAGTTGCCGCCTAATTGGATTTTCATTCTCGTTTATATTACTCATCTGGTCGCCAGGAGCTGGCGGGCTGTCGAACTCCCCTGGTGTTGCTTTTAGTTCGCCGAAGGCGTGGCCTAGCTCGTGACCCAGAATCACTATTGCGGGGGAGCGGCGCGGCCCATCGATGGGCACGTGGCGGACGTCGCGCACCAATGCGGACAACCCGGTTCAGTCTTGCCCCGTGGCGGAGCGATCAGCCCGCGCTGAGGAGCGGCAGCGGCGTCGTTGTGTCGGCGGTCGCGCGCGGCTCGACCGCCTCGCCGGTAACGGTGAAGCGCACCTGCTCGGCGATGTTGGTCGCTTCGTCGGCGATACGCTCGAAATTCTTCGCAATGAATTGCAGGTGCGTCGTTGCGGTGAGCGCGCCGGAATGCGCTTCGGTGTAGCCGAGCAGCGCGTTGAAGACGTTCAAGTAATCGGTGTCGATCGCGCGGTCGTGCGCAATCACCGACGCCGCCCGCGTTTCGTCACGGTCGACATAGGCATCGAGCGCCTCGCGCAGCAATTGCTTCGCCTGTGCGCCGAGGTTGGCGACCAGCGCCGACGGTTCGGCGGCATCGAGCCCCGAAAGCACTGACGCGCGGCGCGCAATATTCTTGGCGTGATCGGCGGAGCGCTCGAGCCAGCCGGCGATCTTGAGCGTCGCGACGACTTCGCGAAGATCGTCGGCCAGCGGCGCGTGGCGCATCAGGATGCCGATTGCTGCAGCCTCCGCCTCGGCATGCAGCGCGTCGACATGCGCATCGAGACCGATCACCGCCAGCGCGCCCGGCGCATCGGCCTCGGCAATGGCATCGATCGCGGCGGTCAGCTGCGCATCGCACAGCGCCCCCATCTGCGTGATCAGCGAGCGCAGCCGGTGTAGATCGTCGTCATACGAGCTGACGGTATGCGGGGTTTGGTTCGGCGTCATCGGCGTGTCTCCCTTGAGGGTCAGCCGAAGCGCCCGGTAACATAATCCTTGGTGCGTTGCTCGCGCGGGTTGGTGAAAACCTGCGCGGTTGCCCCGACTTCGATAACATCGCCCAAAAACAGGAACGCCGTTTGATCCGAACAGCGCGCCGCCTGCTGCATCGAGTGCGTGACGATGACGATGGTGAATTCGGCGCGGAGCTCGGCGATCAGTTCTTCGACCTTGGCAGTCGAGATCGGATCGAGCGCCGATGTCGGCTCGTCGAACAGCAGCACCTCGGGCTTTACCGCGATGGTGCGCGCAATGCATAGCCGCTGCTGCTGGCCACCCGACATGCCGAGCGCCGATTGGTTCAACCGGTCCTTCGCCTCGTCCCAAAGCGCCGCCTTGCGCAGCGACCACTCGACGCGCTCGTCCATCGCCGACTTCGACAGCCGTTCGTGCAGTTTGATCCCGAATGAAATATTCTCGTAAATCGACATCGGGAACGGCGTCGGCTTTTGAAAAACCATACCGATACGACCGCGCAGGTCGGTCGGATCGACCTTTGCGTCGATCAGGTTGGTGCCGTCCATCATCACTTCGCCGGTGGCGCGCTGGCCCGGATACAGGCTGTACATCCGGTTGATGACACGCAGCAGCGTCGATTTTCCGCAACCCGACGGCCCAATTAGCGCCGTGACGCGGCGTTCGGGGAAATCGAGATCGATGCCCTTAAGCGTTTTATTGTCGCCGTAGTAAAAGTCGAGGTTGCGCACGCTGATGTACGGCTTGGCCGACGCCAGCGAGTTATTCTGCGGGATTGCCCCCGCCAGCGACGCCATTTGAGGGGCTTCGGCCATGGTCATTTCCTAACGGCGTCGGCCAACGGTCAGTTGGGCGAGGATGTTGATGACAAGCACGCCCACGGTAATGAGCAACGCGCCCGCCCACGCAATTTGCACCAGATCCTCATACGGGCTCGAGGCCATTTGATAGATCGCCACCGGCAAACTCGCCATCGGCTTGGCGAGGCTGGTCGACCAGTTCAAATTGCCGAGCGAGGTGAACAACAGCGGTGCGGTTTCGCCCGCAACGCGCGCGAGCGCAAGAAGGATACCCGTCAGCATGCCCGCCCCGGCGGCGCGCCACGCGATCAGCGTTACGACTTTCCATTTCGGTGCGCCGAGCGCCGCCGCCGCTTCGCGCAGTGCGATCGGCACGAGGCTAAGCATGTCTTCGGTCGTCCGGATAATAATCGGGATCGCGATGACCGCCAGCGCGACGGCGCCGGCAATGCCCGAATAGGTTTTGGTTGTCGCGACCATGATCTCATACACGAACAGCCCGACGAGGATCGACGGTGCCGACAGCAGGATGTCGCTGACAAAGCGCGTTACCTCGCCAAGCTTGGACCCGCGGGCATATTCGGCGAGGTAGGTACCGGCCAGCACGCCGATCGGCATCGCGATCAGCATGCCGATGCCGTCCTGGATCAGACTGCCGACGATCGCGTTGGCAAGGCCGCCGTTTTCGCCCGTCGGTGCCATCGAAGTGGTCAGGATGCCCCAGCGCAACGCCGGCAGGCCGCGCGCGAGCAAGGTCCACAGGATCGATGCCAGGACCGCCAGCGCGAGGACTGCGGCCCCCGTCGCAAGGATGCCGACGACGAGGTTGGTTGCCTTGCGGCGCGAGGCCAATGCGCTGGCCATGTCAGCTCACCACGCGCGGTGCGACGAGCTTGCGTGACGCCGCCAGCACGATGAACGAGATGATGAACAGGGTCAGCCCAAGACCGAGCAGCGCTGCCAGTTTCATCGAGCCGAAGCCGGCTTCGGAAAATTCGTTGGCGATCGTCGAGGCGATCGTCGACCCTTGCGCAAAGATGTTCGGCGACAGCCGCGTGGCGTTGCCGATGACGAACGTCACCGCCATCGTCTCGCCGAGCGCCCGCCCGAGGCCCAGCATGACCGCACCGATCATCGCGCGCCGCCCATAGGGCACTGCGACATAGCGAATGACCTCGAACCGTGTCGCGCCCAGACCATAGACCGACTCTTTGAGCACGACCGGGGTTGCCGACAGGATTTCGACGAACATCGCGGTAATCAGCGGCAGGATCATCGCCGCGAGCACCAGCCCGGCAGTGAACACGCTGTTGCCCGAGCCATAGTCGAACACCTTGTTGAGGCCGGGGACGTGCGCGAACAGGTCGGCGACATCGAGAATGAAATGCGCGGCCAGCAGCGGGGCCAGCACGAAGAAGCCCCACATGCCGTAGATGATCGACGGGATCGCCGCGAGCAGCTGGATCACGACGCCGATCGGCTTGCGGAAACTGTCGGGGATCAGTTCGGTCAGGAAGAACGCCACGCCGATCGCCAGCGGCACGGCAATCAGGAGCGCGATCGCTGAACTGAGCAGCGTGCCGTAAACCATTACCCCGGCGCCGTAGATATCGTTGACCGAATCCCACACGGGGTTCCAGAAGAATGGCAATCCAAAGGTTTTAAACGCCGGCCATGCGCCGACCGCGAGCATAACGATGATCGCGCTGAGCAGCCCCAGCACCACTACGCCGGTCGACAGCACCACGCCGCTGAACGCCCGTTCGGCGGCGAGCGAATGCGTGGGCCGGTCGGCGAGCACTATCGGCATGGGGGCAACAATATCAGTCATCGATGCTTCCGGTAAAGCGGGGCGCAGCAAAGCGCTGCGCCCCGGACCATTCGCAGAGCGGTATTACTTCTTGGCGATGGCGTTCCATTCGGCATGGATACGCAGGATCGCGGTCTTCGGCAGCGGCAGGTAGCCGAGGTCGGTCGCAAGCTTGCCACCGTTCTTGTAAGCCCAGTCAAAGAAGGCAAGCACTTCGCCGGTCTTCTTCGGATCAGCGGCCTTGGCGGGCACAATGATGTAGGTCGCGCTGACGATCGGCCAAGTGTTGGCACCGGGGAGCGCCAGCATGTTCGTGGTGACGTTCGGCGCGCCGGCCCAGTCGGCCTGCGCGGCAGCGGCGTTGAACGACGCCGCAGTCGGATCGATGAACTTGCCCGACGCGTTCGACAACTTGGTCATCGTCAGCTTGTTTGCGGCGGCATAGTTGAACTCGACATAGCCGATCGCGCCGACGGTGTTCTTGACGTTGCCGGCAACGCCGTCGTTGCCCTTGCCGCCCGAACCGGTCGGCCAGCTGAGCGTCTTACCGGCACCAAGCGTCCAGTTCTTCGCGGCCTTGGTCAGGTAGTTGGTGAAAATCGCGGTCGTGCCCGACGAGTCCGAACGATAGACCGGCGTGATCGGCATGCCGCGCAGCGGCACACCGGCGTTGATCTTGGTGATCGCGGCATCGTCCCACTTGGTGATCTTGCCCTGATAGATGGCGGCAATGATCTCGGGCGTCAGCTTGAGCTGCAGGCTGTTGACGCCGGGCAGGTTGACGATGACGACTTCCGAACCGATCACGGCGGGGAACTGCACGAAGCCGTTCGATGCGATGTCATCGGCCTTCATGGGGTCGTCGGTTGCGCCGAAATCGACGGTCTTCGCCTTGATCTGCGCGATACCGGCACCCGAGCCGATCGCCTGATAGTTGAGTTCGTTCTTGGTCGCGGCCTTGTACGCCGACGCCCACTTTGCATACAGCGGTGCTGGGAAGGTCGCGCCCGCGCCGGTGATTTCGGCGGCAAACGCCGGGACGGCGACGGTGCATGCGGCAGCGAACAGCATCGCGCGGCGCAGGCTGGTCGAAATCTGGATGGTCATTGGTGATCCCCTGGGTTGCGAGCCAAGTTTGGGTCGACGCGTCCGCTCTCGCAGAGTTTTGTGAAGGTCGCGTGACACTCGGTTAACGATCGCCGAATAATCGGGGGCGCAAAACGCACCAGCCTGTGTCCGACAACGTCAGACAAGGTTGGCATTCACACCGGCGGTCGTGTATCGCGCCCGCTCCGGGTGGCAGAGGACGACAGTTGGCATGGCGACGTTATTGCTGTTCGGCGCGACCGGCGACCTTGCGCAACGCATGCTGCTGCCGTCGCTGTTCGGACTCGACGGCGACGGTCTGCTGCCGACGGGCCTGCGGATTGTCGGGACGGCGCGCAGCCCGCTCGATGACGCCGGCTACCGCGCGGCGGCGGCGGCGGCGCTCGAGACTTTTGTGCCCGCCGAGCGGCGTCCGGCAGCGGCAGTCGAGCGGTTTCTCGCGCGGCTGCATTATGTTGCCGTCGACGCATCGCATCCCGAACAGTTCGGTGCGCTTGCCGATGTGGTCGGGCGCGATGCCAAGGATTTGTCGATCTTCCTGTCGACCGCGCCGTCGCTGTTCGGACCGACGATCGCCGGGCTGAGCGGCGCGGGGCTGGCCCATGACGGCGTGCGGCTGGCGCTCGAAAAACCGCTTGGGCATGACCTCGCGTCGTCGCGCGCGATCAACGACGCGGTGGCAGCGGCGTTTCCCGAAGCGCGGACGTTCCGGATCGACCATTATCTCGGCAAGGAAACGGTGCAGAACCTGCTTGCGCTGCGCTTCGGCAATGCGCTGTTCGAACCGCTGTGGAACGCCGGCGGCATCGCGCACGTCCAGATTACGGTGTCTGAAACTGTCGGGCTGGAAGGCCGCGTCGGTTTCTACGACGGTGCCGGGGCGCTGCGCGACATGGTGCAAAATCACATGCTGCAACTTGTGGCGCTGACCGCGATGGAGCCGCCGGCGGATTTCAACGCGACCGCCGTGCGCGACGAAAAGGTCAAGGTGTTGCGGTCGCTGCGCCGGATCGATGCGTCGACCGCAGCCGCGTGTTCGGTGATCGGCCAATATGGCTCGGGCGCGATCGGCGACCAGCCGGTGCCCGCTTATGCAAGCGAGCTCGGCGGCAGCTCGACCACCGAGACGTTCGTTGCGTTGAAGGCATATGTCGATAATTGGCGCTGGCAGGGCGTGCCATTCTATCTGCGAACCGGCAAGCGCCTGCCGGTGCGGCATTCGGAAATCGTCATCCAGTTCAAGCCGGTGCCGCATTCGATCTTTGCGCGGCGCGGCGCGGTGCTCGAACCCAACCGGCTGATCATCCGGCTCCAGCCCGAGGAAAATATCCGGCTGACGCTGATGGCCAAGCAGCCCGGCCTCGACCGCGACGGCATCCGCCTGCGCGAAGTGCCGCTCGATCTTGGGGCGAATGTCTTTGCCGACACGCGGCGGCGGATCGCGTATGAACGGTTGCTGCTCGACCTGCTCGAGGGCGACCCGACCTTGTTCGTGCGCCGCGACGAAGTCGAAGCGCAGTGGGAATGGGTCGATGCGATCCGCGCCGGCTGGGCGGCGAATGCCATGGTGCCCAAACCCTATGCGGCGGGCACCTGGGGACCGAGCGCGGCGATCGCGCTGACCGAACGTGATGGAGTGAGCTGGCATGATTGAAGCCGAATGGTGGGACTATGACGACGCAGACGAGATGGCCGATGCAGTGGCATCCGACATCGGGTTCATCATCGAAAGCGCGCTCGATGCGCGCGGCGATGCGCTGGTGGCGTTCCCCGGCGGCAGGACGCCCGCGCCGATCTTTGCCCGGCTGGCCGATGCCAAATTGAACTGGAAGCGCGTGACCATCGTGCCGACCGACGACCGTATGGTCGCGCCGACCGATCCGCTGAGCAATGTCGGCATGATCGCCAAGACGTTCCTGCCCAAGGGCGCGCGCGTCATCCCGCTGATCGGCGATGCCAAGATCGACTATCGCAAGGCGGGCTTTGCCGCCGATGAGCGCCTCGGCAGCTTTCACTGGCCGCCCGATCTGGTCTGGCTCGGCATGGGCGAGGACGGGCACACCGCGTCGATCTTTGCCGGCCCCGACCTCGAGGCGGCATTGAGCGCGCCCGACAAGCAGCGCGCGCTCGGCGTCATGCCAGATCCGCTGCCCAAGGACGCCCCCGTCGCGCGCGTTACGCTGAGTTCGTCGGCAATCCTTGGTGCCCGCTCGCTGGTGATCGCCATCAGTGGCAAGAAAAAGCGCGATCTGCTCGAACAGGCGCTCGAGGACGGCGCGGCATCGAAACTGCCGATCGGGCGCTTGCTCGCCAATGCCGAACAGGCGGTCGACATCCACTGGAGCGCGACATGAGCCTGCACCCGCGCGTTGCCGAAGTCACCGCGCGGATCATCGAGCGCAGCGCCCGCGGTCGCGCCGCCTATCTTGCGATGATCGCGCGCGAACGCGATTCGGGCGTCGACCGGCCCAATCTGAGTTGCGGCAACCTTGCGCACGGCTTTGCCGCGAGCGGTGACGACAAGCCCGCAATCCGGTCGGGCGCGACGATGAATATCGGCATCGTCACCGCCTACAACGACATGCTGTCGGCGCATCAGCCCTATGGCGGCTATCCCGACCGCATCAAAATATGGGCGCGCGAGGCGGGTGCAACCGCGCAGGTTGCCGGCGGCGTGCCCGCGATGTGCGACGGTGTTACCCAGGGCCAGCGCGGCATGGAGCTGTCGCTGTTCAGCCGCGACACGATCGCGATGGGCACCGCCATCGGACTGAGCCACGGCATGTTCGAAGGTACCGCGCTGCTCGGCATCTGCGACAAGATCGTACCCGGCCTGCTGATCGGTGCGTTGCGGTTCGGGCACCTACCGACGCTGCTGATCCCCGCCGGACCGATGCCTTCGGGGTTGGCCAACAAGGAAAAACAGCGCGTCCGCCAGCTGTTCGCCGAGGGCAAGGTCGGCCGCGAGGAACTGCTCGAGGCCGAGGCCGCATCGTATCACGGTGCCGGAACCTGCACTTTCTATGGCACAGCCAATTCGAACCAGATGATGATGGAGGTGATGGGGCTGCATGTTCCGGGTGCCGCCTTCGTCAATCCGGGTACCAAGTTACGTCAGGCGTTGACCCGCGCGGCGGTCCACCGGATCGCCAGCATCGGTTGGGACGGCGACGACTATCGCCCGCTCGGCCGCTGCATCGACGAGCGCGCGATCGTCAACGCCGTCGTCGGGCTGCTCGCCACCGGCGGGTCGACCAACCATGCGATCCATATTCCAGCGATCGCGCGCGCGGCGGGCATCGTCATCGACTGGGCGGATATCGACGCGCTGTCGGGCGTAGTGCCGCTGATCGCGCGCGTCTATCCGAACGGCTCGGGCGATGTGAACGCGTTCCACGCGGCGGGCGGCATGGCGTTCACCGTCCGCACGCTGCTCGATGCCGGACTGCTGCACGGCGACATCCTGTGCGCTGGCGGCGACAGCCTTGCCGCCTATGCGCGCGAAGCGGTGCTCGACGGCGACGCGCTGGCGTGGTCGGACGTGGCGTCATCGCGCGACCTGACGATGTTGCGCGCCGCCGACACGCCGTTCAGTCCCGACGGCGGCATGCGGCTGGTGACCGGCAGCCTCGGCCGCGCGATTTTCAAGACCAGCGCCGTCGATCCGGCGCGCTGGACGATCGAAGCGCCCGCGCGCGTGTTCGGCAATCAGGACGACGTCATCGCCGCGTTCAAGGCCGGCGAGCTCGACTGCGACGTCGTCGTCGTGGTCCGCCATCAGGGGCCGCGTGCCAACGGCATGCCCGAACTGCACAAGCTGACGCCGTCGCTCGGCGTGCTGCAGGACCGCGGGTTCAAGGTTGCGCTGGTCACCGACGGCCGCATGTCGGGAGCCAGCGGCAAGGTGCCCGCCGCGATCCATGTGACCCCCGAGGCGATGTGCGGCGGCCCGCTGGCGCGCGTTCGCGACGGCGACATCATCCGGCTGTGCGCCGAACGCGGCAAGCTTAGCGTCATCGACGCGCTCGATTGGCACACGCGGCTCGATGCGCCGCCGCCCGATGGCGCCACCGGCACCGGGCGCGAGCTGTTCGCGCTGATGCGCCACCACGCCGACGATGCCGAAGCGGGCGCATCGGCAATGCTGGCGGCGGCGGGGCTATAGTGCAGATCATCGCAGTCGACATCGGCGGCACGCATGCGCGCTTCGCAATTGCCGAAATCGACGGCGGCCAGGTCGCGCAGCTCGGCCCGGCGACCGTGCTCAAGACCGCTGAATATGCCAGTTTGCAAACGGCGTGGGAGGCGTTCGCCGCCGCACAGGCCGCGCCGTTGCCGCGCGCCGCTGGCATTGCCGTCGCCGGGCCGGTCGGCGGCGCAGTGCTGCAGTTCACCAACAATCCGTGGATCATCCGCCCCGCGCTGATCGCCGAAAAGCTCGGCGTCGATCATTATACGCTGGTCAATGATTTCGCCGCGGTCGGCCATGCGGTCGCGCAGCTGCCCGGCGACGCGTTCCGCCATCTGTGCGGTCCCGACACGCCGTTGCCGGCGGCCGGGGTCACCACCGTGCTCGGCCCCGGCACCGGCCTTGGCGTGGCGAGCGTGCTCCGCACCGCGCACGGCTATCAGGTCATCGCCACCGAGGGCGGGCACATCGACTATGCGCCGATCGATGCGCTCGAAGACGCCATCCTCGTCCAGTTGCGCCGCCGTTTCCGCCGCGTTTCGGCCGAACGCATCGTCTCGGGGCCGGGCCTTGCCAATCTCCACGAGGCGCTGGCGCACATCGAAGGCCGCGCCGTGCTGACCGGCGACGACAAGGCGCTGTGGACCGCCGCGCTCGATGGCAGCGACAGCCTCGCCGCCGCCGCGCTCGACCGCTTCTGCCTCAGCCTCGGCTCGGTTGCAGGCGATCTGGCGCTGGCGCAGGGTGCCGGCGGCGTTGTCATCGCAGGTGGACTCGGCCTGCGGCTGGCACAGCATCTGCCGCGATCGGGGTTCGGCACGCGCTTCGTGGCCAAGGGGCGGTTCGAGGCGATGATGGCGCAGCTGCCGGTCAAGCTGATTACCCACCCCGAGCCCGGGCTGTACGGTGCCGCGGCGGCGTTCGCACAGGAGCATGGCTGACATGAACGATATCGAATTCATCATGCGGCTTGCACCCGTCGTTCCGGTGCTGGTCATCGACGATGTCGGCAGTGCCGTGGCGATCGCCGAGGCGCTGGTCGCCGGTGGTCTCACCGCGCTCGAGGTGACGCTGCGCACCCCCGCCGCGCTCGAGGTCATCCGCGCGATGGCGAGCGTATCGGGTGCCGTCGTCGGCGCCGGTACGGTGCTCAACGAACGCGACCTCGATGCAGCGATCAACGCCGGGGCGCGCTTCATCGTCAGTCCGGGCCTCACCGCGCCGCTGACGCACGCCGCGACCAGCGCGCGCATTCCGTTCCTGCCGGGCATCGCGACCGCCGCCGACATCATGCGCGGGCTCGACCTTGGGCTGACGCGGTTCAAATTCTTCCCGGCCGTCGCTGCTGGTGGCTTGCCCGCGTTGAAGGCGCTCGCTGCGCCGTTCCATGCCGTGCGCTTCTGCCCGACCGGCGGCATCACGCAGGCAACCGCCGCCGACTGGCTCGCGGTCCCCGCCGTCACCTGTGTCGGTGGCAGCTGGCTGGTACCGTCCGGCGACCTCGACCCGGCCGCCATCGAGGCGCGCGCCCGCGATGCGGCGGCACTGCATTGACGATGCGCACGCGCCAGAGCGACGACATGCGCTACCTCGGGCGGCTGCTCGGGACGGTCATCCGCACGCAGGAAGGCGAGGCCGAATTCGACCGGATCGAGGGGGTTCGTGCCGCGTCGGTCGCGGCGCACCGCGAGGGCAGCGCCACGGCCGCATCGGCGTTGTCGGACCGGCTGGCGCGGCTCGATCTCGATGCGACGCTGCGCTTCGTGCGCGGTTTTCTGCTGTTCTCGCTGCTCGCCAACCTGTCGGAGGATCGCGTCGCACCGCCACCGACCGAGGAAACCCGGCTAACAGGGGCGCTCGCGACACTGGCAGCAGCGGGCATCGACCGCGCTGCTGTCCGCAGTCTGCTCGACGGCGCGTTGATCGCCCCGGTGCTGACCGCGCACCCGACCGAGGTACGCCGCAAGTCGATGATCGACCGCGAGACCGCGATCGCCGTGCTGCTCGACGATGCCGGCAGCGAGCCCGAGCTGCTTCGCCAGATCACGCTGCTGTGGCAAACCCGCCCGCTGCGCAACGTCCGCCCGGTGGTCGAAGACGAGATCGACAGCGCCATGTCGTATCTGCGCGGCAGCTTCGTGCCCGCGCTGCCACGGCTGTATGCGCAGTGGGAGGCGCTGCTCGGCGGCAGCCTCGCCAGCTTCCTGCGGCCGGGCAACTGGATCGGCGGCGACCGCGACGGCAATCCCAACGTCAACGCCGCAACGCTGCAGGCCGCGCTTGCGAAGGGCGCGCGCGTTGCCGTCGGGCATTACCTCCACGAACTCAACGCGCTGGGGGCCGAGCTGTCGATTTCGACCGAACTCGCCGATGTGTCGCCGCAGCTGGCCGCGCTCGCCGATGCGTCGTGCGACACTGCGGCTTCACGCGCCGACGAGCCGTACCGCCGCGCGCTGACCGGCGTGTATGCGCGCACTGCCGCCACCTTCGCGGCGCTGACCGGCACCGCTCCGCCAATTCCCGGCATGGTCGCCGGCATTGCCTATGCGCACCCCGAAGACCTGCGCGCCGACCTTGCCGTAGTCGCCGCCTCGCTCACCGCACACGGCGGCGGCGCGATGCGCGGAACCCGGCTCGATGCGCTGTGTCGCGCTGTCGACACCTTCGGCTTCCACCTTGCGACGCTCGATCTGCGCCAGAACGCCGATGTCCATGCGCGCGTCGTTACCGAATTGCTGCGCACCGCGGGCGTCTGCGCCGACTATGCCGCGCTGGGCGAGGACGCCCGCGTCGAACTGCTTGGCGCCGAGCTCAGCCACAACCGGCTGCTGTTCTCGCCGTTCGCCGACTATACGCCCGAAACCCGGTCCGAAATGGCGATCCTGCGCGCCGCCGCCGCCGCGTTGCAGCGGTTCGGCGATGCCGCGATCCGCGCTTATATCGTTTCGAAAACCAGCGGCGTCGCCAACCTGCTCGAAGTCTATCTGCTGCTCAAGGAAGTCGGCGTTTATGTGCCCGGCGAGGTGCCGACCTGCCCGGTCATGGCGGTGCCGCTGTTCGAAACGATTGCCGATCTGGTCGCCGCACCGCAAGTGATGGCGGCCTTCCTCGACCGGCCTAAGGCCGCGTCGCTCGCCGCTACGCGCGGTTTTCAGGAGGTGATGATCGGCTATTCGGACAGCAATAAGGACGGCGGCTATCTGACGTCGAACTGGTCGCTGCACGAGGGCGCGCTCGCGCTGGTCGAGGTGTTCAAGGCGCGCGGTGTCCGTTTGCAGCTGTTCCACGGGCGCGGCGGCGCGGTCGGGCGCGGCGGCGGGTCGGCGTTCGACGCGATCCGCGCCCAGCCGCCCGGCTCGGTCGGCGCGCGGATCCGCATCACCGAACAGGGCGAGGTAATCGCGTCGAAATACGGGACGCCCGCAATCGCCGCCGCCAGCCTCGAGACGATGACTGCCGCCACCGTGCTCGCCAGCCTCGCGCCCGAAACCATCGCCCCGGCGGACTTCGCGCGCTTCCGCGCTGCCGGCGCAGAAATCAGCGCCAACGCCGCGCGCCACTACCGCGCGCTCGTCTATGACACGCCGGGGTTCAACGCGTTTTTCCGCGCCGCGACGCCGATCACCGAGATCGCCGAATTGAAGATCGGCTCGCGCCCCGCGTCGCGCAGCACGTCCGACCGGATCGAAGACTTGCGCGCCATCCCGTGGGTATTCAGCTGGGCGCAGGCGCGGATCATGCTGCCCGGCTGGTACGGCACCGGCGCGGCGCTCGCCGAATTCGGTGACCGCGCGCTGTTGTGCGATATGGTTGCGCACTGGCCCTTCCTCGCCAGCACTTTGTCGAACCTTGAGATGGTGCTCGCGAAATCGGACATGGGCGTCGCCGAACGCTATGCCGGGCTGGTCGCGGACGTAACGCTGCGCGACGCGATCTTCGCGCGGATCAAGCACGGCTGGGAAACCACGCACGACCAGTTGCTAACCCTCACCGGCCAGACGACGCTGCTCGACCGGCAACCCGCGCTGGCGCGGGCGGTAAAATTGCGGCTGCCGTACATCGACCCGTTGAACGCGCTGCAAATCGAACTGATCCGGCGGCGGCGCGCGGGCGAAACCGATCCCCGCATCGCGGAAGGCATCCACCTGACGATCAACGGCATTGCCGCGGGGTTGCGCAACAGCGGGTAAGCGTTCGCGACCTAGCGGCATTTGAGAGCGCGTGCGTCGCCGCCGGTGCGCACTTGGTCCGAATTTTGTCCGAACGCTGCGCTCCATCAAGCCACCCCATTTGCCCCCGCGCCGCAAACGCGCTACAGCATCCGGGCTTCGCCGCGCCCTTCCCGCGCGTGCACCCCGAAAGTTTGCAGATGCCCTTTTCGACGACCCCCGCCGCTATTGGCAAGGCGCTCAGCGGCCGTGACTATACGACCGCTACCCCCGTTCAGGTCGCGGTGCTCGAACCGCAGGCGCAGGGCCGCGACTTGATGGTGTCGGCGCAGACCGGGTCGGGCAAGACCGTTGCCTATGGCCTTGCGATGGCCCCGACGCTGCTGGGTGACGCCGAGCGGCTGCCGCGCGCCGCCGAGCCGCTGGCGCTGGTCATCGCGCCGACGCGCGAACTGGCGTTGCAGGTGCAGCGCGAGCTTGCGTGGCTGTATGCCGAAGCCGGGGCCGTGGTGGCGTCGTGCGTCGGCGGCATGGAAATCCGACGCGAAGCACGCGCGCTGCAACAGGGGTGCCACATCGTCGTCGGCACGCCGGGGCGGCTGCGCGATCACCTCGAGCGCGGCAACCTTGCGACCGGCTCGCTGCGCGTCGTCGTGCTCGACGAGGCGGACGAGATGCTCGACCTCGGATTTCGCGACGACCTTGAGGAAATCCTCGATTCCACCCCCGCGACGCGCCGCACGCTGCTGTTTTCGGCAACGCTGCCCAAGCCGATCCAGACGCTCGCCAAACGCTATCAGAAGGACGCGTTCCGGATCGCGGCGGGCAGCAGCGATTCACCGCACGGCGACATCGACTACCGCGCCATCCGCATCGCGCCGAACGACATCGAAGTCGCCACGGTCAACACGTTGCGCTATTTCGAGGCGGGCGCGGCGCTGGTGTTCGCCGCCACGCGCGAGGGCGTCCGCCGCCTGCACGCCAATCTTGTCGAGCGCGGCTTTGCCGCCGTCGCGCTATCGGGCGAGCTCAGCCAGTCCGAGCGCACGCATGCGTTGCAGGCGCTTCGCGACCGCCGCGCGCGCGTCTGCGTGGCGACAGATGTCGCGGCGCGCGGCATCGACCTGCCCGACCTTGGGCTCGTGATCCACGCCGAGCTGCCGCACGATGCCGAGGTGCTGCAGCACCGGTCGGGCCGCACCGGACGCGCGGGCAAAAAGGGGGTGTGCGTGCTGCTCGTCCCCTATCCCAAGCGCCACCGCGCCGACGGGCTGCTGCGGGCCGCCGGCGTCAAGGCAGCGTGGATGGACGCGCCGACCGCCGAGGCGATCCAGGCCCGCGACCAGGAACGCATGATGGACGAGATCGACGATGCCGGTGATGACCGCGAGGCAGCCGAAACGCTGCTCGCCGCGAAGCCCGCAGTCGATATCGCCGCCGCACTGCTCCGGCTGCAACGCGCGCGCCTGCCCGCGCCCGAAGATTTGTCCGACTCTGGCCCGCAGGCGCGCACCACACCCGGCGGCGATTCAGGCGCGCCCCGTCCGGGTTTCGAGGATGTCGTGTGGTTCCGCATCAACGCCGGGCGCAACAATAATGCCGACCCGCGCTGGCTGCTGCCGTATCTGTGCCGCCGCGGTCATCTGACCAAGCGCGATATCGGCGCGATCCGGATTTATGACCGCGAAACCCGGTTCGAGATTCCGCGCGCGCTGGCGCAGCGGTTCGTGCAGTCGCTCAAGAAAACCGACGACGGCGATCCCGATGTCGCGATCGAAGCCGTCGGCACCGCGCCCGAGCCGACGCGCACCCCGCGCCGCGGCCCGCCGCCCGGCGGCCGGTATCAATCGCGACGCTAGCCGCGACGCTAGTCTAGCCCCCTCCCTAACCGGGAGGGGACCGGACATCAGCTTTTCAACGTGCCTTTCGTCGACGGGTTCGCGGCAATCGTCTTGACCTTTTTCGCCTTGGGTTTGCGCGCTTCCTTATTGGGTTTCTGTTCGCCGCTCGCCATCGTCGCTCTCCTTGCGTTGTGCTGCGATCATGCGCCAGACTGCGCGCCATGAAAAGCCTTGCCCTGCTCGCGCTGCTGCTGACCGCACCCGCAACGGTTGCCGATATCGAAGCCGGCGCGCCGCCAACGGCATGGCGTCCGGTCGCGGCCGAAAACCTGCTGCTGATTGACACCGCAAGGGGGCGCGTAACGATCGAACTCGCACCCAGATTTGCCCCGGTGCATGTCGCCGCGGTCAGGGCGCTGGTCCGCGCGCATGCCTTCGACGGCGGCGCGGTGGTGCGCGTGCAGGACAATTATGTCGTCCAGTTCGCTGCGCGCGAGCCGCAGGCCACGGTCGGCTCGAAAGCGCTTGCCGACGCCGTGCCGACGCCGCGCCGCGCCGCGTTGGCGGCCGAATATGAGCGTCCGGCGGCCGGCGTGGCGTTTACACCGCTGCCGGGTGCCGACGCCTATGCTGCGCAGGCGGGGTTCAGCGACGGCTGGCCGGTGGCGGTCGAGGCCGGGCGGCTGTGGCCGGTGCATTGCTACGGCATGGTCGGCGTCGGCCGCGATACGCCGCCCGACACCGGCGATGGATCCGAACTCTACGCCGTCACCGGCCATGCACCGCGCCACCTCGACCGCAACATGGCGATCGTCGGGCGCGTGATCGCGGGGATCGAAGGGTGGACATCGCTGCCCCGCGGCACCGAAGCGCTGGGCTTTTACAAGACCCCTGCCGAGCGACTGCCGATCGTCCGCGTGACCGTTGCCGCCGACACCGCCGCCGCCGACCGCCCGCGCTTCGGAGTGATGCGCACCGACACGCCGACTTTTGCCGCCTATGTCGAAGCCCGCGCCAACCGGCGCGAGGCGTTCTTCGTGCGTCCGGCGGGGCGGGTCGATGTCTGCAACGTCCGCGTGCCGGTGCGGCGGATACCATAGCTACCCAATCCGTGCTGCACATGCTAACGCCGCGCGCATGCTGACCATCAACGCCGTTACGGTGCGCCTCGGCGGGCGCGTCATTCTCGATCGTGCCTCTGCGGCGATCCCCACCCGTGCGCGCGTTGGGCTGATCGGCCGCAACGGCGCGGGCAAGTCGACGTTGATGAAGGTCATCGCCAAACAGCTCGAGGCCGATGACGGCGGGGTCGAGATGCCGCGCGGCAGCCGCATGGGCTATGTCGCGCAGGAAGCCCCGGCGGGACAGACGACGCCATTCGAAACCGTGCTCGCCGCCGATGTCGAACGCGCCGCGCTGCTGGCCGAGGAAGACGCGCACCCCGATCCGCACCGCGTCGGCGAAATCCACGAGCGCCTCAATGCCATCGACGCGCATACCGCCCCGGCGCGCGCGTCGCGCATCCTCGTCGGGCTGGGTTTCGACGAGGCGGCGCAGCACCGCCCGCTCGACAGCTATTCGGGCGGCTGGCGGATGCGCGTCGCGCTTGCGGCGCTGCTGTTCTCGCAGCCCGACCTGCTGCTGCTCGACGAGCCGTCGAACCACCTCGATCTCGAGGCGACACTATGGCTCGAATCGTTCCTGAAATCCTACCGCGCGACGATTGTCGTCATCAGCCACGAACGCGACCTGCTCAACAATGTCGTCGATCACATCCTCCACCTCGAGGCGGGCACGACGACGCTGTATCCGGGCGGTTATGACGAGTTCGAGCGGCTGCGGCGCGAGCGGCTGGCGCAGATCGAAAGCGCGCGCACCGCGCAGGCGACGCAGCGCGCCAAGCTGCAGGATTATGTCGCGCGAAACAGCGCCCGCGCCTCGACCGCGAAACAGGCGCAGTCGCGGATGAAAGCGCTCGCCAAGATGCAGCCGATCGCCGAAGCGGTGAACGACCCCAGCCTGGTGTTCGATTTCCCGTCACCTGCGGTGCTCAAGCCGCCGCTGGTTCAGCTCGAACACGCCGCCGTCGGCTATAACGGCACCGCGATCCTCGATCATATCGAACTTCGGCTCGACCCCGAGGACCGGCTGGCATTGCTCGGGCGTAACGGCAACGGCAAGACCACGCTGGCGCGGCTGCTCGCCGGGCAACTGCCCGCGATGGCGGGGCATGTCGCCGCCTCGACCAAGCTCCGTGTCGGCTATTTCACGCAGTATCAAGTCGAGGAACTCGACGCGAACGACACGCCGCTCGAACATATGGCGCGGCTGATGCCGGGCCAAAAGCCCGCCGCCGTGCGCGGTCAGCTCGGGCGTTTCGGCTTCAGTGGCGGCATGGCCGAACAAAAGGTCGGCAAGATGTCGGGCGGCGAGCGGGCCCGGCTGGCGCTGGCGCTGATCACCCGCGACGCGCCGCATTTGCTGATCCTCGACGAGCCGACGAACCACCTCGATGTCGATGCGCGCGAGGCGCTGGTACAGGCGCTCGCCGACTACGGCGGCGCAGTGGTGGTCGTCAGCCACGACCGCCATATGCTCGAAGCCACCGCCGACCGGCTGGTGCTGGTCGAAGACGGCGGCGCGCACGAGTTCAGCGGCAGCCTCGATGACTATACCGACCGCGTGCTCGGCCGCGGCGACGCCCGTCCCGAAGCGCCGCGCGCGCCGAAACCGTCGCCCAAGGATGCCCGCCGCGACGCCGCCGCCGGCCGCGCCTCGACCGTTGTCCTGCGCCGGACGGCACGCGAAGCCGAGGCCGACATGGCGCGGCTGACCAAGCGCCGCGACCAGCTCGACGGTGTCCTCGCCAACCCCGCCAGCGCCACCGGCCCCGATAAAGGGGCGGGCGTTCCGGCGCTTATGAAGACTCGCGCCGAGGTCGAACGCACGCTGGCAGCGGCGGAAGCCAAATGGATGGCCGCGACCGAAGCACTCGAGGCAGCCGAGGGCTGACCGCGCATCGTCGGCAGGACAGCAAGTGGTTGGCGAAAACCAGCCGGCTATATCCCCATCAGCGTTTCCGTCTCTCGGCGGTTTGGCTGATCCGACCAGTCGCCGCTAGCCGGCGATCCGCTCGCCCGTTGCCTGTGCCACAATTGCTGCGACGTGGATCGCGGCGCAGTCGACCAGCGCGAACGGGCTGGTTGCCGCGTCGAACGCGAGCGCGAGATCGGTTCCGCCCAACAGGATTGCTTCCGCGCCGTCATTCTCGATCAGGCTGCGCGCCGCGCGATGGAAAATCGTGCGCTGCTCGGGCGTAATGGTGCCCGCGACTGCCATCGCCGCATAGGCCGCGTGCACGTCATCGCGCGTCGGCGTTGCGGGCGCAATGACGGTTGCGGTGGTCAGGCCGCCATAGAATTGCGACTCCATCACGACGCGGGTGCCAAGAATGCCGATCCGGCGCAGACCGCGCCGCTCGACATCGCATGCCACCGCGCCGATCATGTCGACTGCGGGCAGGCACGACCGGTCGGCGAACTCCCGGCGGCAAAAATGCCCGGCGATCGAGGTGACCCCGACAAAGCCAGCGCCCGCCTGCGCCAGCCGTTCAGTCAGCGTCGCAAATATTTCGGCCTGCTCGACCGGCCGATCAGCGGCGAGGTTTGCCAACAACGTCGGCGCATCGGCATGCACGATCGTCATTTCCAGACCAGCGCCGGCGTCGGCGAAGCTGCGGATCAATCGACGGCAATAATAATCCTGCGCGGCCGGACCGATGCCGCCGATCAGCCCGATGTGCATGATCAATTCCCCCGCGCTTCGCCGGGCGCGGTCACGCCGCTGCCGCCGTCTCCAGCAGCGCTGCGCGTACCGCGGCGATCGCATCTGCAGCCTTGGCGCCGTCGGGGCCGCCCGCCTGTGCCATGTCCGCCCGGCCGCCGCCGCCCTGCCCGCCGACGGCGGCGGCGGCGACGCGGACCAGATCGACCGCGCTGAAGTTGCCCGTTAGGTCGTCGGTGACGCCGACCGCGACGGCGGCGCGCCCGTCGTTGACCGCGACGATCGCGACGATCCCGCTGCCGAGGCGGGCCTTTTGCTCGTCGACCAGTCCGCGCAGGCTTTTAGCGTCAAGCCCGTCGATGACGCGCGCGAACAGCGCGATGCTGCCGACCATCTCGTCGGCTGCGGCTTCGGCGGCGCCGCCGCCCATCGCCGCCGCACGCTTCGCATCGGCCAGTTCACGCTCGAGCCGCTTGCGGTCCTCGAGCAACGCAGCGACGCGCAGCGGCACCTCGTCGGGGCGCGCGCGCAATGTCGCGGCGGCGGCCTTCAGCGCATCCTCCTGCGCGGTCAGGAAGCTGCGCGCCGCCTCGCCGGTCAGCGCCTCGATGCGGCGGACGCCGCTCGCGACCGCACTCTCGCCGATGATCTTGAACAGCGCGATGTCGCCGGTCGCGGTTACATGCGTGCCGCCGCACAGCTCGGTCGAATAATGGCCGTCCTCGGTCGCAGCGCCCATCGACAGCACGCGCACCTCGTCGCCGTATTTCTCGCCGAACAGCGCCATTGCACCTGCAGCGATCGCCGCATCGGGGGTCATCAGCCGGGTCGAGACCGGCGCGTTATGGCGGATCTGCGCGTTGACATCGGCCTCGACCGTGGCGATTTCCGCCGGCGTCAGCGCGCGCGGCTGGCTGAAATCGAACCGCAGCCGGTCGGCGGCGACGAGCGACCCCTTTTGCGTCACATGACCACCCAGCCGGTGGCGAAGCGCGGCATGGAGCAGATGCGTCGCCGAATGGTTGGCCCGAAGCTGTGCACGGCGGTCGATATCGAGGCTGAGCGTTACGACATCGCCCACGGCAATGCGCCCGCTGTCGACGCGCGCCTGATGAACATGGAGCTTGCCGAGTGGCTTCGACGTGTCGCGGACGGTGAGCCGCACCCCGCCGTCGCCGGTGATGCTGCCCGCGTCGCCCGCCTGGCCGCCGCTCTCGCCGTAGAACGGCGTCTGATTGACGATCACCGCGACATCCTCGCCGGCGGTTGCATGCAGGACGCGCGCGCCGCCCTCGACAAGCGCGACGACCTGCGCCTGCGTGGTATCGCTGGCGTAGCCGGTAAATTCGGTCGCGCCATGTTCCTCGACGATATCGAACCACAAGGTGTCCGATGCCTGCTGGCCCGACCCGGTCCACGCGGCGCGAGCGGCGCGTTTTTGTTCGGCCATCGCGGTGTCGAACCCGGCACGGTCGACCGCGATCCCGCGATCGCGCAGCGCGTCTTCGGTCAGGTCATAGGGAAAGCCGAAAGTGTCGTAGAGCTTGAACGCCACCGCGCCGGGGAGCGTATCGCCCGCACCGAGCGTCGCGGTTGCGGTTTCGAGCAGGCGGAGGCCGTTTTCGAGCGTGGTGCGGAACCGGGTTTCCTCGAGCAGCAGCGTTGCCTCGATCAGCGGCTGGGCGCGGACCAATTCGGGAAACGCCGCCCCCATCGCGCCGACGAGCGCCGGCACCAGCCGATGCATCAGCGGTTGCGCGCTGCCGAGCAGGTGGGCGTGGCGCATGGCGCGGCGCATGATGCGGCGCAGCACATAGCCGCGACCGTCGTTTGCCGGCAGCACGCCGTCGGCGATCAGGAAACCGCTGGTGCGCAGATGATCGGCGATAATGCGGTGCGAGGCCTGGTTTGCGCCGGTAGTGGGCGTTCCCGCAATCTCGCCCGAAGCGGCGATCAGCGCACGGAAAGTATCGGTCTCGAAATTGTCGTGCGTCCCCTGCAGCACGGCGGCGATGCGCTCGAGGCCCATGCCGGTGTCGATCGACGGGCGCGGCAGATCGAGCCGCGTGGCGGCATCGACCTGCTCATATTGCATGAACACGAGGTTCCAGATTTCGACGAAGCGGTCGCCGTCCTCGTCGGGGCTGCCGGGCGGTCCGCCGGGAATATGATCGCCATGGTCGAAGAAGATTTCCGAGCATGGCCCGCACGGCCCGGTTTCCCCCATCGACCAGAAATTGTCGTTGGTTGCGATGCGGATGATGCGTTCGGACGGCAACCCGGCGATCTCGCGCCACAGGTCGAAGGCCTCGTCGTCGGTGTGATAGACCGTAACCGTCAACCGCGCCGGATCGATGCCCCATTCGCGTGTCAGCAGCGTCCATGCGTGCGTGATCGCCTCGCGCTTGAAATACGCTCCGAACGAGAAATTGCCGAGCATCTCGAAAAATGTGTGGTGCCGCGCGGTATAGCCGACATTGTCGAGGTCGTTGTGCTTGCCGCCGGCGCGCACGCACTTTTGCGACGACACGGCGGTGGTGTAGCTGCGCGTTTCAAGCCCGGTGAAGACGTTCTTGAACGGCACCATGCCCGCGTTGACGAACATCAGCGTTGGGTCGTTCTGCGGCACCAGCGGCGCCGACGGGACGATACGGTGGCCGACGCCTGCGAAATAATCGAGGAACGAGCGGCGAATTTCGTTGGTGGTGGTCATGCGGCAAGACTTAGGCGAGCGGCGGGCGCTTCTCAAGCACCCGCCGTTTGCCTGCTACATCTCCGCGTCGTCGCTGGCGTCGTCGGCATCGGGCCCGACCATCAGCGCCTCGCCGATGCCGGCAGCGTTATCGCGGATCGCCTTTTCGATGCGGTCCCGGATGTCGGGGTTTTCCTTGAGATATTTCTTGGCGTTCTCGCGGCCCTGACCGATGCGGATCGAATCGAAGCTGAACCATGATCCCGACTTTTCGACGACGTTCGCCTTGACGCCGAGGTCGAGGATTTCGCCGGTCTTCGAAATGCCCTCGCCGTACATGATGTCGAATTCGACCTGCTTGAACGGCGGCGACACCTTGTTCTTGACGACCTTGACCCGTGTGGTGTTGCCGACGATGTCGTCGCGGTCCTTGATCTGGCCGGTGCGGCGGATATCGAGGCGGACGCTGGCGTAGAACTTCAGCGCGTTGCCGCCGGTCGTCGTTTCGGGGTTGCCGTACATCACGCCGATTTTCATGCGCAGCTGGTTGATGAAGATGACGATGCAGCGCGAGCGGCT
This sequence comes from Sphingomonadales bacterium, assembly GCA_038225475.1. Taxonomy (GTDB): domain Bacteria; phylum Pseudomonadota; class Alphaproteobacteria; order Sphingomonadales; family Sphingomonadaceae; genus Polymorphobacter_B. The sequence goes on along the minus strand of JBBRRA010000007.1, from coordinate 86,451 downwards.
GATCGAACCGGTCAGCTTGCGCAGCGACTGGCTCATCAACCGCGCCTGCAGGCCGACATGACTGTCGCCCATCTCGCCTTCGATTTCGGCACGCGGCACGAGTGCAGCGACCGAATCGATGACCAGCACATCGATCGCGTTCGAACGGACCAAAGTATCGACAATCTCGAGCGCCTGCTCGCCGGTATCGGGCTGCGAGACAATGAGCTCGTCGATGTTGACGCCGAGTTTCTTCGCATAAGCCGGGTCGAGCGCATGTTCGGCATCGACGAACGCCGCGGTGCCGCCAGCCTTTTGCGCTTCGGCGATGCAGTGCAGCGCCAGCGTCGTCTTGCCCGAGCTTTCGGGGCCATAAATTTCGATGACGCGGCCGCGCGGCAGTCCGCCGATGCCGAGCGCGATGTCGAGGCCAAGCGAGCCGGTCGGCGACGATTCGATTTCCATCGTTTCGCGCGAGCCGAGCTTCATCACCGAGCCCTTGCCGAAGGCGCGGTCGATCTGTGCCAGCGCCGCTTCGAGCGCCTTTGCCTTGTCCATGCCCCCGTCCACCACTTTCAATGCTGCCGCCATGATGCGTGTGCCTTCCCTATAGCCCGGTTGACGCCCCTACAATGGCAATCACCGTACCGTATCTGTTCTATAGGAACAAGTAGCGAACGCGAAAAACTTCAGGCGATGTCGAACGCCTTTAATGCCGCCTCAACCGCCGGAAAAGCATAGGGCTTTTCCATCACTGGGCAATCGGCAAAGCGTTTGGGAAGCTGGCTGCGGTGCGAGCCGGTGGCGAACACGATGCCGATGCCCGCGGCGCGCAGCCGGTCGGCGAGCGGGTACACCGGATCGGCCCCCAGATTGACATCGAGCACCGCGACATCGACATCGTTCGCCGCAACCAGCGCATCGGCTTCGGCAAGCGTCGTCGCATGGCCGGCGACGGTGCAGCCGAGCAGGTCGAGAATATCCTCGAGCACCATTGCAATCAGCAGTTCGTCTTCGACGATCAGCACGCGGCGCGCGGCGACGGCGGACGTGCCCGGATGCAGCGTCGCAGTGATATCGTCCTCCGCTTCGTTACGCATTCGCTAAGCGTTCCGATTACGCACAAAGCCCCATGCGTGCAAGCCACACGCCGCGCTCTAGCGCATCATGGCGGATCGGACAGCCGACAATAAGTCGCGGATTGCGAACGGTTTGGCGAGAAACACCACGCCGGTGCGCCCGACCGCGCGGCGCTGCGGCGGTTCGGCATAGCCCGACATCAAAACTGCCGGCAGGCTGGGGAAGCGCTGCCGTGCCGCCTCGAGCAGCGCGACGCCGTCGATGCCGGGCATGACGACATCGGAGACGAGGATGTCGATCGACGCGCCGGCGCTGTCGAGGGCCTCGAGCCCGGCGACGCCGTCGACCGCGCTGACGACCGCCAGCCCGAGCGACTTCAGCGCGCGTTCGACGACCAGCCGCACGGCGCGGTCGTCTTCGACCAGCAGCACGGTTCCGGTCAGCACCTCGCCGCTGTTCGGCGCGGGCGCATCGGGCATCGCGGCTTCGGCCGGACGCGGCAACGCCGGGAAATAGATCGTGAAGCTGGTGCCGCGCTCGGCACCCGCGCCGACAAAGATGAAGCCGCCGGTTTGCTTGACGATGCCATAGACCGTCGACAGCCCGAGCCCGGTGCCCTGCCCGATCGCCTTGGTGGTGAAGAACGGCTCGAAAATCTTGGCGCTGATTTCGGGCGCGATGCCGGTCCCGGTATCGGTGACGACGATCGCGATATAGTCGGCGACCGGCATGATCTCATGGCCCAGCGCGCGGACATCGGCGGCAGCGACGGCGTGACTGGCAATCGTTACGGTGCCGCCGTCGGGCATCGCGTCGCGCGCATTGACGACCAGGTTGACGATCACCTGTTCGAGCTGCCCCGGATCGACGCGCACCATGCCGAGATCGCGGCCCGGCGCGATGGTCAGCGGGATAGCCGACCCGAGCAGGCGGCGCAGCAGCGGCTCGACCCCGGCGATTACCGCGTCGACCGCGAGCAGCTGCGGGCGCAGCGTCTGCTGCCGGGCAAAGGCGAGCAGCTGCCGGACCAGATCGGCGGCGCGGTTGCCGTTCTGGCGGATCTGGTCGATATCGTCGTAGTCGGGATCGTCGGGCGCGCGGCCTTCGAGCAGCTGATCGCACAGTCCGAGCACTGCGGTCAGGATATTGTTGAAATCGTGCGCGATGCCGCCAGCAAGCTGCCCGACGGCCTGCATCTTGGTGACCTGCGCGACCTGGCGTTCGAGCTTGAGCTGTTCGCGAATGTCGCGCACTGCCACCAGCACGGCAAAGCCCCACCCCGGCGGGGCCAGCGCGAGGTTCAGCGAGATCGTCTCGTCGGGCCGCGCGGCCAGACGCACGCGGCATTCGGGCGGGTTGACCTGCCCCTCAATCACCGCACGGACCGACCCCAGCAGATGCGCGCGGTCTTCCTCGATCGCCAGCGCGGCAAGGCCGAAGCTGGTCGGATCGCACCCGACGGTTTCGCGGAACGCATCGTTCGAGCGCAGGAAGGTGCCGTTGCTGTCGAGGATGGCGAGGCCGAGCGGCAGCCCCTGCAGCATCCGCAACGTCGCGGGCAGCGCGCGTTCGCTGAACGGCGGCGCGATTTTATCCATAACGCTGTTCAAGCCATGGATCGCCGACATTGTGGTAGCCGCGCGTTTCCCAAAACCCCGGAGCATCGCTGCTGGCGAATTCGATGCGCTTGATCCACTTCGCCGATTTCCACAGATAATAGCGCGGAATGATCAGCCGCACCGGGCCGCCGTGCTGGCGCGTCAGCGGCACGTCGTCGTGCGAATGCGCCAGCAGGCAGTCGTCCTCGGCGAAATGTTCGAGCGCGACATTGGTGGTATAGCCGTCATAGCTCGACAGGATGACATGCCGCGCCGCCGCCAGCGGCTTGACCAGCTTGAGCAGATGCTGCGTCGAAACGCCGGTCCAGCGGTTGTCATAGCGCGACCATTGCGTGACGCAGTGGATGTCGGACACATCCTCGAACACCGGCTGCTCGAGCAGCGTCGAATAATCCCATGTCACCGGGTTTTCGACCGCGCCGTCGATCCGCAACCGCCAGTCGGCCTGCGGCACATCGGGCTGGATGCCAAGGTCGAGCACCGGCCAGTCGGTGACCAGCCGCTGCCCCGGCGGCAGCCGGTCGGTTGCGGGATCGCCGACAGTGCCGGTCAACAACCGCCCGGCGCGCGCCCACGCCTGCTTGGTGGCGATGAGCTTGGATTTCAGGCCGTCGGTCATGATGTCCTTCCCGTGGAGAAGGCTGATTTAGCGGGAGTCGGGGGGCGAGGGGAAGTGGGGGAGTTTGGGGAAAGCGGCTGCTATGCGGTGGGAAGCGGCGTGCGGCGGTCAGACTTCTCGCGTCCAACCATCCCAGATTTTTCGTCGAAGCTCCTCTTCGGCCAAGTCGGCACTTCCGAAAAGTCCGCTTAGAACGCGGTCTTCCATCCAGTACGGCTGAGAACCATCCCCGAGAACGGCCCCGTCGTGAACGACCACAAAAAGACCATCGCGCCGTTGACGTACAGAGAAGCGCATGAGGCCGTCGGGAGCGACGAACCTGCAGATCGTATTACCGGTGACGTTCATAGTGACTGGTTTACGCCCGCCGACCAGCGTCCGCTAGCGGGGCGAAAGCGGACACCGCCCCCTACCCCCGCTCGCGCAAAATCCGCCCTGCCTCGCGCTTCCAGTCGCGTGCCTTGTCGGTTTCGCGCTTGTCGTGAAGCTTTTTGCCCTTGGCGAGCGCCAGTTCGACCTTGGCGCGGCCACGGTCGTTGAAATAGATCATCAGCGGCACCAGCGTCATGCCCTGCCGCGTCACCGCGCCGTTGAAGCGCTTGATCTCGCGCTCGTGGAGCAGCAGCTTGCGCGGCCGTTTGGGCTCGTGATTGTGGCGGTTGCCGTGGCTGAATTCAGGAATGTTGGCGTTGACCAGCCACATCTGGCCGTCCTTCAATTCGGCATAGGCCTCGGCGATCGAGCCTTCGCCCTGCCGCAGCGCCTTGACCTCGGTTCCGGCCAGCGCAATCCCTGCCTCGAGCACCTCGTCGATGAAGAACTCATAGCGCGCGCGCCGGTTCTCGGCGACGATCTTGGCCTTGATGCCGGTGTTCACATAAGCGCGCGCCATCAGGTCAGCCCGGCGTGCTTCATCGCAGCATCGACGGCGGCGCGCGCGGCGGCGCTCGGCGGCGTGATCGGCAGCCGCGTCTCGAACCTCATATGCCCCAGTTCGGCGAGCGCGTACTTGGTCGGCCCCGGGCTGGCGTCGGTAAACAGCGCGGCGTGGAGCGGAAACAGCCCGTCCTGCAGCAGCAGCGCGGCGGTATAATCGCCGCGCGCGCACGCCGCCTGAAATTCGGCGCACAGCTTCGGGGCGACGTTCGCCGTCACCGAGATACAGCCGTGCCCGCCCATCGCCATGAACCCCAGCGCCATGTCGTCGTTGCCCGACAGCTGGATGAAATCGCCGCCGCACGCCGCGCGTTGCGCCGACGCGCGCGCGACATTGCCGGTCGCGTCCTTGACGCCGATGATCCGCGGCAACTGCGCCAGCCGCGCCATCGTCTCGACGCTCATATCGACCACCGAGCGCCCGGGGATGTTATAGATGATGATCGGCAGGTCGCAGCCGTCGTGGAGCATGCGGAAATGCGCGTACAGCCCCTCCTGGCTCGGCTTGTTGTAATAAGGGCAGACGACCAGCGCCGCCGCCGCCCCGGCATGGATCGCATGGCGCATGTGGATCAGCGCGGTCGCGGTATCGTTCGACCCGCAGCCCGCGATCACCGGGACGCGCCCGGCCACCGCGTTCATCGTCAAGTCGATGACGTGGTTATGCTCCTCGATGGTCAGCGTCGCCGATTCGCCGGTCGTGCCGCACGGCACCAGCGCCGACGATCCTTGCGCGATCTGCCAGTCGACAAACGCCTCGAACGCCGCGCTGTCGATCGCGCCGTCGTGGAACGGCGTCACCAGCGCCGGGATCGATCCGCCAAACATTGTTTCAAACCTTCTTCACCGCGCCGATGCGACCGCTTAAGGCAAGCAGTGCAGCCCTGCACGAATGTTCGATGACAGATAGGAAGCCGATGCGCCGCTTGTCCAGCAAACTCCGGTTCGGTGTCGTCGGATTGGCGCTCGGCTGCGCGGTGGCATGCTCGGCCGCGCCGCCCGCCGCAGCCCCTGCCGCCCCGATGTCGGCGACGATGCGCACCTATTACGTCGCGCGGCTGGCAAACAACGATGCCGGGCGGTTCGACCTGCTCGCCGCGTCGCCGATCGCCGGGCCGCCGCGCGATGCGCTGCTCGATGCAGTGGTGACGTGGGACCGGCTGCGCCGCGATACGGGTCCGACGAGTTTTGCCGAGATTTCGGGGTTCCTGCAGGCGTATCGCGGCTGGCCGGTCGAGACCGCGCTGCGCCGCCGTGCCGAAAAGCTGATCGACGCGAGCGTCTCGCCCGAGGCGCGGCTGAAATATTTCGCGCTGTTCCCGCCGTTGGGGCCGCTTGCGCAATTCCGGCTGGCAGAGGCGCAGCTGGCTACCAGGCGATCGGTCGAAGCCGCCGCCAGCGCGCGCGCGGCATGGGGCTCGGCCGGGCTCGACGCGGTGGCCGAGGGCGAGTTGCAGGCGCGCTTCGGCAGCGTCTTGACGCCCATCGACCATCTGACCCGGATCGACTGGCTGCTCTGGAGCGGTCAGACGAGTGCGGCGGCGCGGTTGCTGCCGCTGATCCCCGCCGACCGCCAGCCATGGGCGGCGGCGCGGATCGCGCTGCGCACCGGCGCGGGCGATGCCGAGGCGCGCTGGCAGTCGCTGCCACCCGCCGTCCAGCACGACGCCGGCATCGTGCTCGACCGCGCGCTGTACCTGCGCGCGCACGGCGACGCCGACGCCGCGCGGACGCTGCTCGGGGCGTATAACGAACCCCCCGGCCTCGTGCTCGACCCCGAAAGCTGGCTCAAGGCGCGGCTCGAATTCGCACGCGCGGCGTTCCGCGACGGGCGCTATGATGCCGCCTGTCGGATCGCGGCGAACCATCACGCGCTGCCGCTCGGGCGGCCGCTCAACGACCACAGCCTCGGGCTGCGGCAGCTGTTGATCGATACCGAATGGACCGCCGGCTGGCTGGCACTGCGCAAGCTGAATCGCGCAACCGAGGCGCTGCCGCACTTCGATGCGGTTCGCGGCACCGCATTGACCCCGGTCAGCCAGGCGCGCGGCGATTATTGGTTCGGCCGCGCCGCCGAAGCCGCCGGCATGGCGACCGACGCGCACGACGCCTACGCCGCCGCTGCGGTCCATGTCGACTATTTCTATGGGCAACTCGCTGCCGAAAAGCTCGGCACCTGGACGCTGCCCGCGCCCGCCCCGGTCACCGTGCGTCCCGACGCGCGCGCCGCGTTCAACCGCGACGATTTCGTCCGCATCACCCGCGCGCTCGGCGACCTTGGCGACCGCACGCGGCAGACATTGTTCATGAAGACGCTGGTCGACCGTGCCGACACCGGCGAGGCGCAGCGGCTGCTCGGCGACCTTGGGCGCGAACTCGACCGCGCCGATCTCGGCGTGCTGACCGGCAAGGCGGCGCGCGCCGATGGCGAGCTCAGCATCATCGACATCGCCTATCCGCAGCTCAGCCTGCCCGCGACGCTCGATGGCAGCTGGACGATGATCCACGCGATCGCGCGGCAGGAAAGCCAGTTCGACCGCGCCGCGATCAGCCGCGCCAACGCCCGCGGGCTGATGCAGCTGTTGCCGGGAACCGCCGCCGACACCGCTGCCAAGCTCGGGCTGCCATACAGCACGCCGCGGCTGACCGACGATCCGGTGTACAATGTCACGCTGGGTGCCGCGTATTTCGGGCGCATCCGCGATCAGTTCGGCGGCAGCCATGTGCTCGCGGTCGCCGCGTACAACGCCGGGCCGGGCAACGCGCGCAAGTTCATCGCGCTGAACGGCGACCCGCGCGACGCCGGCGTGGATGCAGTCGACTGGATCGAACAAATCCCGTTCAGCGAGACGCGTGACTATGTTCAGCGCGTGCTGGCAAATGCGGTCGTGTACGACCAGCTCCATCCGGCCACCGCGCATGCGGGCGGCAGGCTGGCGCGCTATCTCAACTAAGCGGCGGTTACAGGCTCAGCGTGATCCCCAGCGCCGCTTCGGCAACCTTGCGCAGGTCGGCGGGAACCGGCGGGTACGATAGGTCGACGCCCTTGCCGAGCACCTCGATCGCCGCTTCGAGCCCGGCGATGCGCGCGGTCTTCTTGTCGTTCGCGGCAATCACCGTCCACGGCACCGCGTCGCATTTGTCGAACATGTCCTCATAGGCTTCGGTATAGGCATCGCGCATCGACCGGTTGTGATAATCCTCGAGACCGGTTTTCCACCGCTTGTACGGAACCTCGAGCCGCTCGCGCAGCCGCTTGTCCTGTTCGGCCTGCGTGATGTGGAGGAACAGTTTGACCATGCGTGTGCCATGCGCGCACTGCGTCGCCTCGAAGTCGTTGATCGTCGCATAGGCCGATTTCCACTCGGACTTCGGTGTCAGCTTATCAACACGTTCGACCAGAACCCTGCCATACCAGGTACGGTCGAACACCGCGATCTCGCGCGCCGCCGGAAGCCGTTGCCAGAACCGCCACAGGAAGTGATGCCCCATCTCGTCCTTGGTCGGCGCGCCGATCGACCAGACGTTGGTGAACCGCGGATCGAGCTCGCCGGTCAGCCGCTGGATCAGCCCGCCCTTGCCCGCCGCGTCCCAGCCCTCGATCGCGATGATCCCCGACAGCCCCTGCGTGATATACGCCGCCTGAATCAGCTGCAGCCGGTACTGCAGCTCGAGCAACCGGGTGTCATACGCCTGCCGTTTGATTTCAGCGGCATGATCGAAGTTCTTGAGGCGCAGCTTCGGCATCATAGTCCTTTCATCTCCCGCCCGCCTTCAGCGAGTGGAGCAGCCAGGCTTGGCGGCGGCCTCAGGGTTTTGCAGCTCCCGGTGCCAGCTGGATGTGCAACTCTTTCAGCTGCCGCGCGCCGACCGCGCTCGGCGCGTTCATCATCAGATCCTCGGCCTTCTGGTTCATCGGGAACAGCACGACCTCGCGGATGTTCGGTTCGTCCGCGAGCAGCATGACGATGCGGTCGATCCCGGGGGCTGACCCGCCGTGCGGCGGCGCACCGAACTTGAAGGCGTTGATCATGCCGGCGAAATCGCGGTCGACATCGGCCTGTGAATAGCCCGCGATCTCGAACGCTTTGTACATGATCTCGGGCCGGTGGTTGCGGATCGCGCCACTCGAGAGTTCGATACCGTTGCAGACGATATCATATTGATAAGCCAGAATATCGAGCGGATCCATCGTCTCGAGCGCGTGCAATTCGCCCTGCGGCATAGAAAACGGATTGTGGCTGAAATCGATCTTCTTGGCGTCCTCGTCATATTCGAACATCGGGAAGTCGACGATCCAGCAGAATTTGAATGCGCCGGGTTCGATCAGGTCGAGTTCGGTCGCGACGCGAGTCCGGGCAAGCCCTGCGAGCCGTGTCGCCTGCGCTTTTGCACCGGCGGCAAAGAACACCCCGTCATCGGGACCAAGGTCGAGCGCGGCGCGCAGGCGCTCCATGCCCGCCTCGCCGTGATTGCTCGCGATCGGGCCGCCGAACACGCCGCCCTTGCGCGTTACATAGCCAAGGCCGGGAAAGCCCTCGGCCTGCGCCCACGCGTTCATGTCGTCGTAGAATTTGCGGCTTTTGCTGGCTCCTGCCCCCGGCGCCCGGACGGCGCGGACGACACCGCCATCGGCAACGATCGACGCGAACCGTCCAAAGCCGCTGTCGCGGAAATGCTCGGTCACATCGGCGATGATGATCGGATTGCGCAGGTCGGGCTTGTCGTTGCCGTATTTCAGCATCGAGTCCGCATAGGCGATGCGCGGGAACGGCGGCTTGGTGACGCTCTTGGTGCCGAACTCCTCGAACACGCCTGCCAGCACCGGCTCGATTGCTGCAAAAACATCGTCTTGCGTGACGAAGCTCATTTCGAAATCGAGCTGATAGAATTCGCCCGGGCTTCGGTCGGCGCGCGCATCTTCGTCGCGGAAACACGGCGCGATCTGGAAATACCGGTCGAAACCGGCAACCATCAGCAGCTGTTTGAACATCTGCGGGGCCTGTGGCAGCGCATAGAATTTGCCCGGATGCACCCGGCTCGGCACGAGGAAGTCGCGCGCGCCTTCGGGCGAACTGGCGGTCAGGATCGGTGTCTGGAACTCGGTAAAGCCCTGCGCGATCATCCGCTGGCGCAGGCTTGCGATCACATTCGAGCGCAGCATGATGTTGCGGTGCAGCCGCTCGCGCCGCAAATCGAGGAAGCGGTACTTGAGCCGAATTTCCTCGGGGTAATCGGCCTCGCCCGCCACCGGCAGCGGCAATTCGGTCGCCGCCGACTGGACGACGACATCGGCCGCGCGCAGCTCGATCTCGCCGGTCGGCATCTTCGGGTTCACCGCGCCGGCGTCGCGCGCCACGACCTCGCCGGTTATCGTCAGCACACTTTCGGCGCGCGCCGCGTCGATCACTGCGAACGCCGGGCTGTCGGGGTTCACGACGATCTGCGTCAGGCCGTAATGGTCGCGCAGGTCGACGAACAGCACGCCGCCGTGATCGCGCTTGCGGTGCACCCAGCCCGACAGGCGCGCAGTGCTGCCGGCATCGCCGAGGCGGAGCGCGGCACAGGTGTGGGAACGATAGGCATGCATGATGGTCATGCGCGCGCTGACACACCGAAGGACGCGATTTGTCAAGAAATAGCCCGCTCACGGCCGTGCGGCAGAACAACCGGCGGCGGCACGCGGCAGCCCGCTTGACAAGGACGAACCGATATGGCACATATCGCAACCGAACGCGACGTCTGCGCTGCAAGTTGAGAAATCGAAACCGATGCGCACGATCACGACCATCACGAAACGCGCCCAGCACCGGCTGACCCGCGTGACACAGCGTGACACAGTTTTACGTGAGACGTTTCATCCCCGTCGGGTGCTCTAGCCGCACCGGCGACAACGCCCTACAACGGGGCTCATGCATATCCATCCGCTGATCTCCGACACGGCCACGCTTGCGGCGCTGTGTACCCGGCTTGCCGACGCCGATTTCGTCACCGTCGATACCGAATTCATGCGCGAGAACACGTTTTTCCCCGATCTGTGCCTCGTTCAGATTGCCGGTGGCGGCGAAGCGGCGGCGATCGACCCCAAGGCGACCGGCATCGACTTGAAGCCGCTGCTCGACCTGCTGACCGAAGCCGAGGTGCTCAAGGTTTTCCATGCCGGCGGGCAGGATCTGGAGATCATCTATAATCTGACCGGCAAGACGCCCGCCCCCTATTTCGACACGCAGATCGCCGCGATGGCGCTCGGTCAGGGCGAGCAGGTCAGCTATACCAACCTGGTTCAGTCGTTCCTCGGCGTGGCGATCGACAAGGGCGCGCGCTTTACCGACTGGGCGCGGCGGCCATTGAACGACCGGCAGCTCGATTATGCAATCGGCGACGTTACGCATCTGGCGACACTGTTTCCCAAGATGCTCGAAAAGCTACGGAAATCGGGTCGCGGCGGCTGGCTCGACGAGGAAATGGCGCGCGCCACCGACCCCGCGACCTATGCCAATGATCCCGAGACCGCATGGGTGCGGCTGCGCCTGCCGAGCCGCAAGCCCGAGGTACTGGGGCGGTTGAAGGCGCTCGCCGCGTGGCGCGAGCGCGAGGCGAAGCACAAGGACGTTCCGCGCGGGCGCATCGTCAAGGACGAGACGCTGGGCGACCTTGCCGGGCAGCCGCCGCGGACGCAGGCCGATCTGGCCAAGGTGCGCGGGCTGTCGGCGACATGGGGCGTCAACGACATCGGCAAGCGGCTGATGGCGGCGATTGCCGACGCCGTGCCGCTTCCGGCCGACGAGATGCCGGCGCGCGAGGCGGCGCGGCCAGGGCTGTCGACCGAAGGCGCGTTGATCGCCGACCTTTTGAAACTGCTCCTGAAAATCCGCGCCAAGGAGGCCAATGTCGCGCCCAAACTGATCGTGCGCGGCGACGAGCTCGACGCGATCGCGGGCGGCGTGCGCAGCGGCCTGCCGGTGCTCGACGGCTGGCGCTTCGAGGTGTTCGGCAAGGACGCGCTCGCGCTGGTCGACGGGCAGTTGGGGTTTGCCGTGCAGGACGGCCGCCTCAAGATGAGCGCGCTGGGGTAGGGAGACGTTTTACCCCACGACCACTAACCATCACCGCCGCGCCGGCGGAAGCCCATACCTGTCGGTCGGCTGACATTGATGCTCCCGGGGTGACCGTGAAGGTCAGCAGCGGAGTCATCGAGCCCGGCGCCTGAACCGTCGCCACACCACTGCCGGAACCGCGATTGCAACAAACAGCATTAGCATCGAGTAAATCGTAAAGCTGGCTGCGTCATGCTCTATTGCCGCGACCAGAACCATGCACGGCACTGCCAGAAGGGGCGTCACTTTGGTCGCCCACCAGAGCGATGCACCAGATCGGGTTATCAGCCGCACTGACGGATCACGGCGCAGCAGGATCAATGTCGCAACGAGCTTGACGCCGAGTAGTGCCGCAATGACCCAGCTTAGCAAATCGATCGTCGTGGCAAAGCCGAAGGTCACCCGCTGACGAACTGCGGTGTGCATCCCATTGCGCCCGCCAGCGCCTTCAGGCGGCGCGCGACGGCCTCGCCGTAGAGCGGGGTGTGCTCCGGCGTCAGCGTCAGGCGGAGCACCTCGCCGTGGCGCTCCAGGCGGCTTGCCGACAGCGCCGCAGCGGTGCCGCCGGTCAACCGCTGGCCGAGCCGCAGCGCCAGCCCCCAACGGTGCGCCTGCGCCAGCGCCGCAGGGTCGGCGAGCCGGTGCAGCAACGCGACGTCGGGCGATGCCGGAGCGCCGCCGAAGCAGGCATGGAGCGCCGCCGCCAGCGTCGCGCGCTCGGCAGCTGTCACCGCGACCCAGTTGCCGTGCAGCGCGATGTCGAGGCCGCGTTCGGCGCGGAAGTCGGGATGCGCGCGCCACGCCACATCGCTCAGCAGGCAGGTCGCCAGCCGCAGGCGGCGCACGGCGGCGGGTTCATCGGCGAAGATGCCGTCCATCCACGCCATCAGCAGGTCGCCATGTTCGGGGAAGCGCCCGGCGCGCGCGCCCTCGTCACGCGCCCCGGCGAGCAGCGGATCCTCGCGCTGCAACGCCGGCGGCAGCTGCCCGAACAACAACCCCTCGCGCAGGCCATAGGCGCTCGCGATGACGCAGCTGCTGCCGAGCCGCTTGACCACGCTGCGCAGCAACAGCGCCGCCCCTGGCAGCGACGGCACGCGCGAGCTCGAGATGTTGGGGATCGCCTTCAGTGTCCGCGGCTGGATCTGCGCCAGCGTCCGCACCAGCCGGTCGGGCGCGGTCTTGTCCATCGTATATTGGTGGATGACCGGCAGCGGCCAGTCGCTGAGCTGCATGTGTAACTGCGCCAGCGCGCGCCACGACCCGCCGACCATGTAGAACGGCTTGCCAACGCCCTTGCTCGCCCAGCCCACCTGATCGAGCGCCGCCTTGATGAACGGCCCCAGCGCGCGCGTGCCGCGCTTGCGCACCGCATCGAGCCGCAGTGCCCCGATCGGCAGCGAGATGCGGTCGTGCGCCTCGCCGCCATGCACGCGGATCAGCTCGAGGCTGCCGCCGCCAAGGTCGCCGACCACGCCGTCGGCATCGGGGATACCGGCGATGACGCCGAGCGCTGCGCCGCGCGCCTCGGCCTCGCCGCTGATGACTTCGATCTCCAGCCCGCACGCAGCATATACCGCCGCGATGAACGTGTCGGCGTTGGCGGCCTCGCGCACTGCCGCGGTCGCCACGGTGCGCAGCGACTCGACGCCCATGTCGTCGGCGAGCATGGCGAACCGCGACAATGCGGTCAGTGCGAGTCGCATCGCGCCGTCGCCCATGCGCCCGTTGCTCGCCATGCCGCGCCCCAACCCGGCCATGACCTTTTCGTTGAACACCACTGCGGGCGTGCGCGTCAGCCCCTGATAGACCACCAGACGCACCGAGTTCGAGCCGATGTCGATGATGCCCGCCAAGCCGCGACGCGCCGGCTCGAGGCCGGGCAGCAGCGCTAGTTGCGGCATCAAATTGCTCACGCGCTCTCCGGCTGGCTTTATCCAGTCCGGCAATAGCCGGTGGAGGACGCGGCGGCTAGGGCCGCTGATCCTAAGCCTCCACCTCGGCACCGAGCACGAGCCGCGGCACCGCCTCGGGATCCTTGAGCGCCGCACCGCGCCCCGACAGCGACGGGTTGGTCATGAAATAATGGTGCAGGTTGAACACCGGCCCCGACCGATCGAGCCGCCCATAGGTGCCATCGGACATCAGTTGCCACGATTGCTGCGTATCCTTGAGGTTCGCCAGCATCACCTGATCGAGCACCTGCGCGTGGACCGTCGGATTTTCGATCGGCACCAGCACCTCGACGCGGCGGTCGAGATTGCGTGGCATCCAGTCGGCCGATGAAATATACAGCTTGGCCTCGCGCGACGGCAGCGCATGCCCGTTGGCAAAGGCGAAGATGCGGCTGTGTTCGAGGAAGCGCCCGATCACCGACCGCACATGGATATGCTCGCTCAGCCCGGGCACGCCGGGCCGCAGGCAGCAGATGCCGCGCACGATCAGGTCGATATGCACGCCCGCCTGGCTCGCCTCGTACAGCTTGTCGATGATACCGGTGTCGACGAGGCTGTTGAGCTTGGCCCAGATCTGCGCCGGGCGGCCGGCCTCGGCATTGGCGATCTCGGCGTCGATCAGGCCGTACAGCTTGGGCCGCATCGTCAGCGGCGACATGCCGAGCTTGGCAAGGTTGGTCGGCTGGACATAGCCGGTGATATAATTCAGCACCTGCGCCGCATCACGCGCCAGTACCGGATCGGCGGTGAAGAACGACAGGTCGGTATAGATGCGCGCCGTCATCGGATGATAGTTGCCGGTGCCGAAATGCACATAGGTGCGCATCTCGGCACCCTCGCGGCGCACCACCATCGACAGCTTGGCGTGCGTCTTCCACTCGACAAAGCCGTACACGACTTGAACACCGGCGCGTTCGAGCGCCGCTGCCCACATCAGATTCTGTTCCTCGTCGAAACGCGCCTTGAGCTCGACGACCGCGGTCACCGACTTGCCGGCCTCGGCGGCGTCGATCAGCGCTCGAACGATCGGCGAGTTCTTGCCGGCGCGGTACAGCGTCTGCTTGATCGCAATGACATCGGGGTCGGCGGCGGCCTGCCTCAGGAAGGCGAGGACCACCTCGAAGCTTTCATACGGATGATGGACCACCAGGTCCTTGGCGCGGATCGCGGCGAAGCAGTCGCCGCCGTGTTCGCGGATGCGTTCGGGAAATCGAGGCGAATAGGGCTCGAACTTAAGGTCGGGCCGGTCTTCCTCGACGAGAATAGCAAGGTCGGCAATCCCGAGGATACCCGATACGACGGTTACGTCGCGGTCGTTGACGTGGAGCGCGTCGCGGACCAGCAGGTGCAGTCCTGGCGGCGTCATCTGTTCGATCTTGAGCCGGATGACCTCGCCGCGCCGCCGCCGCTTGATCGCGGTCTGATAGTAGCGGACCAGATCCTCCGCCTCCTCCTCGATCTCGATATCCGAGTCGCGAATGACCCGGAACGCCCCGTCGCCGAGCAGGACATAGCCGGGAAACAGCTGCCCGAAGAACAACCGGATGGTATTCTCGAGGCTGATGAACCGCGCGGTTTTGCCGGGCAGCCGGATGAACCGCGGCAGCATCGACGGCAGCATCAGCAGCGCCCGCAGGATTTCATCGTCCGAACTGCGGCGCAGCTCGAGGATCAGGCTGAAGCCCTTGTTTGGGATGAACGGAAACGGATGCGCGGGGTCGATCGCCTGCGGGGTCAGCACGGGAAAGATCTGTTCGAGGAAATGCCGCTCGAGCCAGACCTTTTCGTCGGGTGTCAGGTCGATCGTGTGGAGCACATGAAAATCGACCGTCGCCAGCAGCCGCCGCAAATCGCCCCACACTGTCTGCTGTTGCTCCATCAGCCGGTCGGCGGTGACGGCGATCGCCGCCAGCTGCTCAGACGGAGTGGTGCCCTCGGGTGATAACGTCTCGATTCCCGCCTGCACCTGACCGCGCAGGCCCGCGACGCGGACCATGTAGAACTCGTCGAGATTGTTACCCGAAATCGACAGGAAGCGCAGCCGTTCGAGCAGCGGATGGTTGCGGTTGGTCGCCTCCTCGAGCACGCGCTCGTTGAACGCCAGCCACGATAACTCGCGGTTGAAATAGCGCTCGGCATCGTCGAGCACCGGGGCGGCGGTGGGTGTCGCCTTGATCAAAGCCTTGTCCATTTACATGGTTTACCCAGAATCGCGTGACAGGTCGATGACGGCGCTCAATTCGGATCGAGGCCGCTGTCCTGCGCCTCGAGCACGCTGCGCACCAACGGCACCGTGACAGCGCGCCCGGCGGCAAGTGCTGCGGCATCGAGCGCGGCGACCACGGCACCACCAGCCGCAAAGCTCCGGTCGATCCGCGCGAGGATATAGTCCGCAACATCGGCTGCAACGCGCAGGCCGCGGTCGGCAAATTGCTTGGCGAGCACCGCAGCGAGCAGTGCATCGTCGGGATCGGCGATCACCAGCGTCGGCGTCGCAGCGAGGCGCGAGGCAAGGTCGGGCAGACGCTGCGGCCAAAGGCGCGAAGCCTGCCGCGCGGTCAGCAGCAGCGGCTGTGTCGGCGTCGCGGCGTTCCACGCGTGAAACAGCGTCTCGGCATCGGCATGGTCGGCGTCGTCGATCACGCGCGCCGGGGCGCGTGCTGCGAACAACCGCGCCAGATGGCTTTTCCCCGAGCCTGCCGGACCGACCAGCAGCGCCTGCGGTTGCGGCCACGCCGGCCAGCGGTCAAGCCATGCCACGGCGTCGGCGTTGGCGGTCGAGACGAAAAAGTCCGCCTGCCCCTCCCCGCGCCGATACTCGAGCGGCAGCGTCAGCTGGCTCATGCGGTGGCGGTCGGCGCTGTCACTTCGGCAGCAGATCGACCGGTGCGCCCGGATCGGCAGGCCGAGCGGGCGGCCGCGGCGCGCGACGCGGTTCGCTGGCCGGGGCGACGACCGGCGCAGTCGGCAGCCTGGTGGCCGGAGCCGCGCGTGGCGGCGGCGGCGACAGCGGCGTGGCATCAGGCTCGGCGATCACCTCGGCCTTGTTCAGGTCGGCGAGCGACGGCGGCGGCGCGAGCGGCGCATCCCCCGGCTGCTTACGCCGCAGCAAGGTTCCCGTGGTCGACGGCACGAGCCGCAAACCGCGCTGATCGAGCCGATAGACGAGCATCTCGAAGCTGTCCGAATGGCCGATGACGATACGCGACGTGCCGCCGAGCGACAGGCTGGTCAGCGTCACGCCGGTGACCGTTGGCGTGCCGCGTAGCAGCGCCTCGATATCGTTCCAGCTTTTGGCGTCGGGCGTGATGACTTCGGCAGCCGCGCCGCCGATCGGCGCGGCTTCGGTGACGGTGCCGATTTCGGGGCCGATACTCGCGATCGGGGCAAGCCCGGCAGTCAGGTCGGGCTCGCTGCGCAGACGCCCGTCGCGCAGGGCCTCGGCATAGATCGCATCGGTTCGCCGCACGCCCTCGTCGAGCATCGCCGCCAACCCGTCGCTCCCCGACCGAAGCTCGAAGCGGCCGAGCTCGGTCGCATCAGGGCCGTGGCGCGCGATGAACGTCGCCGCCACCGGCCCGCCAGGGTAATCATGGTCGAGCTTCACTTCGGCGATCAGCACATCGGCCGCCCGGAAGCGATTGAGGATATTGCGCCACAACGGCCGGTCGTCGCGATGCGCCTGATAGCCGGTTAGCAGGATATTGTCCCCCGGCGTGCCCTGCGCCGTGACATAGTCGATCGGCGTCACGGCGTCATGGTTGCGCTGCCACGCGGCGGTCCAAGGCGTCTTTGCCTGATAGATGACGCGCACGCCGCCATCGATCAGCACCGGCAGCAGCAGCATCGGTGACGAATGCGTCGCACCGACGCCGGTCGAGACATAGCTGCCGGCGCGGACGCGGTCGAACACCACACCGAGTTTGGCGATGTAGCGTGTCGCCGAAAAATGCTCGCCCTGGATCTCGATACCGGCGACCATGTTGTCGATCGCGCCATCGGCGAGCCGCGGCGCATTGCCCGCCGGTTGCCCGCTCAGCCGTGCCCACAGCATCGGCCATGCCTTGCGCTGCGCCTCGCGATACGCCTGAATACGCGCATCATTGGTCGTCTTTGCGGTGACATCGACGGCGATCCCGCCAACGGCAAAGGCACCGCTGCTGTCATCCTGCGCAGGCGCCGCACCGGCTGCGGTCAGCGCGACGACGATGGCGATAAGCTTCATCAATTCGCGCAAGCGTCCACGTCCTTTACAGCGGCGCACCCCTCTTAAGCGATGGGGGTCGAAATCCAAGGCCGATGTCGCTACCACAGCGCGATGACCGAACCCAAGCCACTTACATATGCCGATGCCGGCGTTTCGATCGCCGCCGGTAACGCGCTGGTAAAAATGATCGCGCCGCTGGCGCGCGCCACGGCGCGGCCGGGTGCGGACGCCGAGCTTGGCGGCTTTGGCGGGTTCTTCGACCTGAAGGCGGCAGGGTTTACCGATCCGCTGCTGGTCGCGGCGAACGACGGTGTCGGGACGAAGCTCAAGCTCGCGATCGACATGAACGCCCACGACACCGTTGGCGTCGATCTCGTCGCAATGTGTGTCAACGACTTGATCGTGCAGGGTGCCGAGCCGCTGTTCTTCCTCGACTATTTCGCCACCGGCAAACTCGAAACCGGCGTCGCTGCTGCAGTCGTCGCCGGGATTGCCGATGGCTGCCGTATCGCCGGTTGCGCGCTGATCGGCGGCGAGACGGCTGAAATGCCGGGGATGTACGCGGCGGGCGACTACGACCTCGCCGGCTTTGCGGTCGGTGCGGTCGAGCGCGGGCAGCAGCTGACCGGCGCACAGGTCGGCGTCGGTGATGTGCTCCTCGGGCTGGCATCGTCGGGCGCGCACTCGAACGGCTATTCGCTGATCCGGCGGATCGTCGCCGACCGGGGCCACCGCCTCGACCGCCCTGCACCGTTCGATATCGACGTGCTGCTGGGCGCGGCGCTGCTCGAGCCGACACGAATCTATGTCCGCAGCCTGCTGCCGCTGCTGCGCGCGGGGCGTCTTCACGCGCTCGCCCATATCACCGGGGGCGGGCTGCTCGAAAACATCCCGCGCGTGCTGCCCGCCGGGTGTCATGCGCGGATCGACGCCGGTGCATGGCCGCAGACGCCGCTGTTCAGCTGGCTGCAGGCGCAGGGCCGCATCGAACCCGGCGAACTGGCGCGGACGTTCAACTGCGGCGTCGGCATGGTGCTCGCCGTCGCCGCCGATGCCGCCGCCAGCGTGGCTGCCGACCTGACTGCAGCCGGCGAGACGGTGTTCGCCATCGGTCATGTCGAGGCGGGTCCCAAAGGGTGCACGGTGTTCGGTGCCGATGAAATCTGGAACGCCCGCGCGCCGTGGGAGGCCGTCCACCTTGGCTGAGCGGGCGCGTGTCGGAGTGCTGATTTCGGGCCGCGGCTCGAACATGGCGGCGCTGCTGTATGCGTCGCGAACCGCCGATTGCCCATACGAGATCGCACTCGTTGCCTCGAATGTTCAAGGCGCGCCGGGGCTGGCGCTGGCCGCCGCCGAGGGGATACCGACATTTGCCGCGTCGCACCGCGGTATCGACCGCTCGGCCTTCGATGCGCTGATCGACGCCGAGCTGGTGCGTGCGCGCGTAACGCATGTTGCGCTGGCGGGTTATATGCGGCTGCTGTCAGACGGTTTTGTTGCGAAATGGGCCGGGCGGATGACCAATATCCATCCGTCGCTGCTGCCCGCGCACAAGGGGTTGCATGTCCACGAAGCCGTGCTCGCGGCGGGCGAGACCGTTACCGGCTGCACCGTGCACCTCGTGACGCCGGCGCTCGACGACGGGCCGATCTTGGGCCAGACGCGCGTCGCGGTGCTGCCCGGCGACACCGCCGACAGCCTTGCCGAACGCGTCCATTACGCCGAACACCAATTATACCCGCGCGTGCTCGCCGATCTCGTCTGCGCGAGGCCCGAACTGTTGCTCGACCGCGTTCGCGCGCTCGCACTGGCGTTGCCCGACGCCGAGGAGAAGTTATCGCACGGCAGCCCGGGCTTTTTCGTGCGCGGCGGCAAGTTCTTCGCGTATTTCAGCAGCAACCACCACCATGACGGCGTGACCGGCCTGCTCGTCAAGGCGAGCGGGGTCGAGGAGCAGGCAATGCTGATCGACCGCGACCCCGACGTGTATTACCGCCCCGCCTATCTTGGCCCGTCGGGCTGGATCGGCATCCGCCTCGACACCGGCGATGTCGATTGGGCGCATATCGCCGACTGGCTGCGCCGCAGCTGGCAGGCAAGTGCGCCGAAACGGCTGGCGATGCTGGCAAGCTTTTAAGCGTCGCCGGCAGCGGCGTCAGGCGCTCAGCCGACGATCTCGGTCTGCGCGAAGAAATACGCAATCTCGGTCGCGGCGTTCTCAAGGCTGTCCGAGCCGTGCACCGAGTTCGCCTCGATGCTTTCGGCATGGACCTTGCGGATCGTGCCGTCGGCGGCGTTTGCCGGGTTGGTCGCGCCCATGATGTCGCGGTGCGCGAGCACGGCGTTTTCACCCTCTAGCACCTGCAGCACGACCGGGCCCGAAATCATGAACGCCACCAGTTCGCCGAAAAAGCCGCGCTCGCGGTGGACGGCATAAAAGCCCTCGGCCTGCGCCTGCGTCAGGTGCACGCGCTTTTGCGCGACGATGCGCAGGCCTGCTCCCTCGATCATCGCGTTGATCGCACCGGTCAGGTTGCGGCGCGTCGCGTCGGGCTTCAGGATCGAGAACGTGCGTTCGGTGGCCATGAGGGTCTTCCGTGGGATGAGCGAGGAGTGGGAAAGCGCGGGTGCCATATCGGGGGCGGCAGCGAAAGGCAAGGCGGCACCATATCGATGCGGCGCGCGATCAACCCGCTTTCGACCAGCGGCCGGTATCGTCCTCACGCCAATAGCTCGCGGTAACGCCCTCGCGGTCGCGGAATTCGCGCCAGTGGGCGCGCGCCGCAGTCAACGCCGCGTCGTCGCCGCTGTCGAACAGGTACAAAACGCGCGACAGCCCGGCGAAAGTGTCGAAGACGCCGTCGACAACCGCGGCGATCGTCGCGCCATTTGCCGCGGGACTGCGGTCGCGGGTGAGCAGCACCGGTTGCTTGTCCGCCAGCGCGCCATCGACGGCGTGCGGCAGGAAACTTGCCGGATCATAGGTCCAGAGCAGCGTGTCGAGCCGTTTCAGCAGCGCATCGTCGTCGGCGCGCAGCACCACGCGACTGCCGCTGGCGACGGCCTTTTCCAGCAGGTGCGGCAGCACCGCATCGAGCGGCCGCGTCAGCTGGTAGAAGGAAATCTCGGTCATCGTTGGCGCCGCCGCGTCACCCCTCGAAATTGTCCGCGACGAACCGGTCGAGCAAGCGCACGCCGTAGCCCGTCGCGCCCTTATCCCACAGCGCGCCCGGCTTCGACGCCCACACCATGCCGGCGATGTCGAGGTGCGCCCATTTCACGCCCGGCTTGATAAAGCGCGCGAGGAACTGCGCCGCCGTTACCGAACCGCCCTCACGCGGGCCGACGTTTTTGATGTCGGCGATCTGGCTGTCGATCAGCCGGTCGTACGGCTCGCCCATCGGCATCCGCCATAGCTTGTCGCCCGTGGCGTGGCCCGCGGCGGTCAGTTGCGTCGCAAGACCGTCGTCGTTGGCAAACATGCCGCCATATTCATGCCCAAGCGCGATGATCATCGCGCCCGTCAGCGTCGCGAGGTCGACGATCACCTCGGGATTGAACTGCTCCTGCGCCCACCACAGCGCATCGCACAGCACCAACCGCCCTTCGGCGTCGGTATTGATTACCTCGATCGTCTGCCCCGACATGCTGGTGACGACATCGCCCGGACGCTGGGCATTGCCGTCGGGCATGTTCTCGACCAGCCCGCAGACGCCGATGACATGCGCTTTCGATCCGCGCGCCGCGATCGCGTGCATCGCACCGGTGACCGCCCCGGCGCCGCCCATGTCCCACTTCATGTCCTCCATACCGCCCGGCGGCTTGAGCGAAATGCCGCCGGTGTCAAACGTCACCCCCTTGCCGACCAGCACGACGGGCCGGGCGTCGGCGTTGCCGCTGCCGTTCCAGCGCATCACCAGCAAGCGTGCGGGGCGCACCGAACCCTGGCTGACGCCGAGCAGCGCCCCCATGCCGAGTTTTTCCATTTCGGGCTCGCCGAGCACTTCGATCGTCACGCCGACGTCTTTCAGCGCCTGCGCGCGCTCGACGAAGCTTTCGGGATAAATGACGTTGGCGGGTTCGCTGACCAGATCGCGGGTCAGCGCGACCCCCGCGGCGATCGCGCTGAGCCGGGCGTGCGGCGCATCGGTGCCCGCCGGCGCATTGGCGATCGTCAACTCGGTCAGTGTCGGCAGCTGCTTGGGCTTGAGCGTCGTGTGATACCGGTCGAACCGATAGCTGCGCAGCACCGCGCCGTGCGCCAGATGCGCCGCCGCATCGGCAAGCGGAATGCTCGCGGTCGCACCGGCAAAATCGACGGTGACGGCGGTTTCGCCGCTGAGCAACAGCTTGGCGGCGACCGCGCTGCCGACGCGCTCGAACACGCTGGCGTCGGCCTTGGCGGGGTCGCCCAGCCCGGCGATCAGCACACGCGTTGCCTGCGACCCGTGCGGTGCGAACAGCTCGACCAGCGCCGCCGCCTCGCCGTCGAAGCGCGCCGCCTTGACCGCGCGCGCCACTTGCCCACCGGTAGCGGCATCGAGCGTTACCGCAGCGGTACCGAGCGCACCGTCTTTGCCGGCGAAAACGACGAGGGCGTGCAACGCGGCGGCGGGGGCAGCGGTCGAGTAGGCGATTTTCATGTGTTTCTCCAAGCGAACGTCGGTCTCCGGCGAGGGAGCGTCGACTCCCGGCAAACTTAGCACCCGCTTTGCCGCCCGCGCAAACCTTGCCCCGGTCGCACCCCCGCCGTAAGACACGCAGGCTTCCGCTCCGATGTTAAAGGCTTTGCTTGCTCCTCCGCCCTGCCCTGCTTGCCGGCATCGCGCTCCATGCGATCGGCGCACCGCTGGCCGCGCAGGAAGCGCCTGCCGCCGCGCCGCGCACACAGGCAGTCCAGCCGGGCGACGTGATCGACTTTGCCGCCGATACGATGACCTATTCGGACAATGACCAGCTGATCACAGCGACCGGCGGCGTTCACATCAACCGCGACCGCAACACGCTGACCGCCGACGAGGTGACCTATAACCGCACCACCGGGCAGGTCGAAGCGCACGGCAATGTCATCACCACCGATCCCGACGGCAACAAGGCGTACGGCGATCGCATCGTGCTGACCGAATCGCTCAAGGACGGCGCGATCGACAATATCCTGCTGGTGCTCAAGGACGGCGGGCGGCTCGCGGCGCGGTCGGCGGTGCGCGTCGATGGGCGCAGCACGCTCGACCATGCGACCTATTCACCGTGCGCAGTCGAGGGGCCCGACGGTTGCCCGCTGACCCCCGATTGGCAGATCGAGGCGGTGACGGTCATCCATGATCCGCTGCGCCACCGGATTTCATACCGCCACGCGCGGCTGCGGATGTTCGGGCATACCGTGCTGGCGCTGCCGGGATTCTCGCACCCCGATGGCGGCGCGCCCCAGTCGTCGGGGCTGCTGGTGCCCGATGTCGGCTACCGCTCGCAGCTCGGCTTTGCGGTCGCGCTGCCGTATAATGTCGCGCTCGGTCCCGACCGCGACGTCACCGTCACCCCGTGGATCTATACCGGCGTCGAGCCAGCGCTCGAAGTGCGCGCGCGGCAGCTGCTGGCGAACGGCGCAGTCCAGGCGCGCGCGTTCTTCACCTATGCGCCGCTGACGATCTATGCGGCCGACGGCGTGACGCAGTTGACCCGCGGCAACGCGTTTCGCGGCTATTTCGAAGCCAATGGCCAGCTCCAGCATTCGCCCGAATGGCGATCGACCTTTTCGGTGCGGCTGACCACCGACAATACGTTCAACCCGCGCTACGGCATCGACTATGACGATACGTTGCGCACGACCTATGCGATCGAGCGGTTCCGCGACACCAGCTATCTGTCGGTGCGCGGCTGGTTCTTCCAGGGTTTGCGCGCGATCGACCGCGCCGGGACGACGCCGATCGCACTGCCGTTGATCGACTATCGGTGGACGCCCGAACAGCGTCTGCTGGGCGGGCGGCTGAGCATCGTCGCGAACAGCCTCGTACTCTCCCGGAGCGATGGACAGGGCATCCGCCGCGCGCTCGCCTATGCGCAGTGGGACCGCAGCATCATCACGCCGTTGGGCCAGCGCGTCACCTTCACCGCGCTCGCTCGCGGCGATGTTTACGATACCGTCGATGCGGCGCTTGCGACCTTGCGGCGCTATGCCGGCGTCGATGGGTTTCGCGGCCGGTTCATGCCGCAGGGCGCGATCGACGCCGAATGGCCGTTCGCCGGGCCGCTGGCGGGCGGCGAGCAAGCGATTACACCGCGCGTCCAGGTGGTCACCGCGCCGCGCCGCCTCAACGTCGGCATCCCCAACGAGGATTCGCGCGCCGTCGAACTCGAGGACGTGTCGCTGTTCGCGCTGAACCGCTTTCCCGGCTTCGACCGGTTCGAAGGCGGCAGCCGCGTCACCTACGGCGTGCAGTACAGCTATTCGCGCCCGCGCTTTTCGCTGCAGACCGAGATCGGCCAAAGCTATCGCTTCTATGGCAGCCAGCTGACCTTCCCGGTCGGCACCGGGCTGACGCGCGCATGGTCGGACATCGTCGGCCGCACGACGCTTAAATACGCCGGCTGGCTTGAGGTCACGCATCGCTTCCGGCTTGATGACGGCAGCCTGTCGGTGCACCGCAA
Organism: Sphingomonadales bacterium; assembly: GCA_038225475.1. Taxonomy (GTDB): domain Bacteria; phylum Pseudomonadota; class Alphaproteobacteria; order Sphingomonadales; family Sphingomonadaceae; genus Polymorphobacter_B. The sequence goes on along the minus strand of JBBRRA010000007.1, from coordinate 62,314 downwards.
CGAGGCGGATATCACCGTCGGCAGTCCCAAGACCTACGCCACGATCGGCTATGTGAAGATCGCCAATGCCATCGCCATCGAAGACTTGCCCAACCTCGAGGAGCTGCGGCTGTCGGCGCGCGTCGCATTTGCGCGGCATTGGTCGGTGTTCGGCTCGACGACGATCGACCTGACCTCGCCGACCGAACAACCGGGCGCGACCACCAACGGCTTTACCCCGGTGCGCCACCGCGCCGGCGTCCAGTATGAGGATGAATGTTTCCGTTTCGGCGTTTCGTGGCGGCGCAATTACCTGTCGTACGGCGACTTCCGGTCGGGGAACACCTATCTGCTGACGCTGGCGTTCAAGAACCTGGGGCGCTAAGGCTGCATTAACGTCGGATTGGCGATACGCGCCCGTCGGCCTTGGAGAGATAGATGACATTGCGCAGAACGCTGGCGCTTACCGCCGCCGGCGCGTGTTTGTGGAGCACGGTCGGTGCCGCGCAGAACGCCCAGCTCGACACCGGCCTGTCGCTGCCCGACATCACCACGCTCGGCGATTTCGATCCGAACCTGCGCAAGGCGACCGCGATCGTCAACGGCGCGGTCATCACCGATACCGATGTCGATCAGCGGCTGAACCTCGTAGTCGCGGCAAACGGCGGCCGGGTCGACCCCGAGGAAAAATCGCGGTTGCGGCTGCAGGTGCTGCGCAACCTGATCGACGAAAAGCTGCAGGTGGAGGAAGCCGCCAGCCACGACGTCAAGATCACCGACGCCGATGTCGATGTTGCGTACAACCGCGTCGCCAGCAACTTCAAGCAGACGCCGGCAGCGTTCGCCGACTTTCTGAAGAAATCGGGATCGTCCGCCGGGTCGATCCGTGCGCAGATCAAGGGCGAACTGGCATGGAGCCGCCTGCTGCGCCGCCGTGTCGAGCCGCTCGTCGCGGTCGGCGACGACGAGGTTCAGGCAGTCATCGCCAAGCTGACCGCCGCCAAGGGCAAGGACGAGTTCCATGTCGGCGAAATCTTCCTGTCCGCGACGCCCGAAAACGAATCTCAGGTGATGCAGGATGCCGGGCGCATCGTCGGCCAGATCCGCGGCGGCGCGTCGTTCGTCGCCTATGCCCGCCAGTTTTCCGAAGCCTCGACGGCGGGGCTCGGCGGTGACCTCGGCTGGGTTCGCGGCGAGCAATTGAATGATGCGGTCGCGCCCGCCGTGACCAAGCTCAATCCCGGCGAGATCACCGAGCCCGTGCGCGTTCCCGGCGGTGTAGCAATCATGGCGCTGGTCGAAAAACGCCAGGTGCTGTCTGCCGACCCGAACGAGGCAATCCTCAGCCTCAAGCAAATTTCGTTGCCGATCGGCCCCGAAGTCACGCAGGAGCAGGGCACCAAGATCGTCGCCAATTTCAAGGCGAAGACGCAGGACATGGGTGGCTGCGGCCGGGCCGAGGCGGTCGCCAAGGAACTCGGTGCCGAAGTCGCGATCAATGATGCGATCAAGATTAAGGATCTGCCGCCCGCGCTCCAGAATCTGATGAAGCAGCTGTCGATCGGCCAATCGACGCCGCCGTTCGGTTCGTCGAAGGACGGTTTGCGGGTGCTCGTGCTGTGCGGCCGCGACGATGCCGCGACGCAGGCGCGCGTGCCGACCGCCGACGAAGTCTATGCCCAGATGAACGAGGAGCGCGTCAACATGCGCGCCCGGCGGTATCTGCGCGACCTGCGCCGCGACGCCATCGTCGACTACCGTTAATCGCATGCCAATGCAGCCGCTGGCTGTTGCGCTCGGCGATCCGGCAGGTATCGGGCCCGAAATCGTCGCACGCGCCTGGACGGTGCGCGCGGCGCACGCGCTGCCGCCGTTTTTCGCAATCGGCGACCTACGCGCGATCCGCGCGGTCTGGGATGGCCCGGTCGAGGTGTTGTCCGCTCCGGCCGACGCTGCCGCCGCGTTCGGTCGCGCGCTGCCGCTGGTCCAGGTCGACGACCCCGGCGAGATCGTGCCGGGCGACCCCAATCTAGCCGGGGCGCGGTGCGCGCTCGATAGCCTCGAGATTGCCGTCGGCCTCGCGCGCGCGGGGACTGCTGGCGGCGTCGTCACCGGACCGGTATCGAAGGCGCAGTTGTACGCGATCGGCTTCAGCCATCCGGGCCAGACCGAATTCATCGCCGAACGCTGCGGCATTGCGCCGTCGAACGCGGTGATGATGCTTGCCGGGCCCAGCCTGCGCACCGTTCCGGTCACCATCCACATTCCGCTCGCCGACGTTCCGGCACAGCTTACCACCGAGCTGATCGTCGCGCGCGCCCGCGTCGTCGCGCGCAGCCTGCAGCGCGACTTCGGCATCGCCGAGCCGCGTCTGGCGGTCGCCGGGCTCAACCCGCACGCGGGCGAAAGCGGCATGCTCGGGCGCGAGGAAATCGACATCATCGCTCCTGCCGTCGAGCTGTTGCGCTCCGAAGGCATGAAGATCAGCGGCCCGCACTCGGCCGACACGATGTTCCACGCCGCCGCGCGCGCGCAGTTCGACGTCGCGCTTTGCATGTATCACGATCAGGCGTTGATCCCGCTCAAGACCGTGCATTTCGACGACGGCGTCAACGTCACGCTCGGCTTGCCGATCGTCCGGACCTCGCCCGACCACGGCACCGCGTTCGGAATCGCCGGAACCGGGCAGGCGCGCCCCGATGCGATGATCGCCGCGATCGTCATGGCGGGCGACTGCGCGGCACGGCGAAGCATGACGTGACACTGGCGACGCTGGCGACGCTGCCGCCGCTGCGCGAGGTGATCGCGCGGCATGGGCTGGCGGCGAAGAAATCGCTCGGCCAAAACTTCCTGCTCGATGGCAACCTGCTCGACCGGATCGCGCGCGTACCCGGCGCGCTCGACGGCGCGACGGTGTATGAAGTCGGCCCCGGCCCTGGCGGGCTGACGCGCGCGCTGCTGCGTGCCGGCGCGCATGTTGTCGCCGTCGAGCGCGACGACCGCGCGCTGCCCGCGCTCGCCGAACTCGCCGCCGTTGCCGAGGGGCGATTGCGCGTCGTCGGCGGTGACGCGATGGCCATCGACGCCGCGCAACTGGTCGGTACGCCCGCGCATATCGTCGCCAACCTGCCGTACAACATCGGGACCGCGCTGCTGGTGCGCTGGCTCAATGCAGACGCGTGGCCGCCATGGTGGCTGTCGCTGACGCTGATGTTCCAGAAGGAAGTCGCACAGCGCATTGTCGCCGCACCGGGCAGCGATGCCTATGGGCGGCTCGCGGTCCTGACGCAGTGGCGCGCGCGAGCGCGCATCGCCTTCGACCTGCCGCCGCAGGCGTTCACGCCGCCGCCCAAGGTGTCATCGGCGGTGGTGCACATCGTCCCGACGCCGCCGCTGCGCGATATTCCGGTGGCGCGGCTCGAAATGCTGACCGCCGCTGCGTTCGGCCAGCGCCGCAAGATGCTGCGCGCCAGCCTGCGCGGCGTGGTCGGCGCGGCAGCGGCGATGGAGCTTTGCGGTATCGACCCGTCACGGCGCGCCGAGACGCTGACGATTGCCGAATTCGTCGATCTGGCCGCCGCGCTCAGTTCTTGACGGTTACCGGTTTCGGCACTTCGGTCGAGGCGGTCTTGGCGGGCGGCACCGGCGTCGCAATCGCAACCTCGAGACGCTTCGCTGCCGCGCAATCATTGGCGCAAAGCGTCTTGATCCGCGTCAGATTGGCCTTGGCACGCTCGGTCGCACCGCGCGCCACCATCGCCTTGCCCTGCCCTTCGAGCGCCGCAAGGTCGTTCGGTTCGAGCACCAGCGCCTCGCGATAATATTTGATCGCGCGGCCCGGCAGGCCCTGCGCTTCATAGGCATGCGCGATGCCGATGAACGCGCGCGCATTCTTCGGGTCGACCGCCAGCGCGGTTTCGAAAGCATCGATCGCTGCCGACGGCTGCCCCTTGTCGAGCGCCGCCTGCCCGGTCGCGGTCAGCCGGATCGATGCGGGCGAGACAACATCGCCACCGGTCGCGCCGACGGCAATCGATGATCCCAGCCCGGCGATCAGCACCGCCAGCGGAATGCTCCAGCTCCTACGCATCTCGAAACCCTTCAATCGACCGAACGACCAAGGTATCAGACGCGCGCCAACTGCGCGATGTAAAATCCGTCGCACCCTTGCCCCCTTGGCGTTAACACGCTGGTAACTACGGGTGAGGCCTCGGTGGGGATGCAGAATGCGTGCGGCGTCCAGCCGGGATGCCCGCGCAGGAACGCCGCGATCTGCGCCTCGCCCTCCTCCGGCAACAGCGAGCAGACGACAAATACCAGCCGCCCGCCGGGCTTGACCAGCCGCGAGCCGAGATCGAGCAGCCGCGCCTGTTCGCCGACCAGCCGGTCGAGCCGCGCGCGCGTCAGCCGCCAGCGCGCCTCCGGATTGCGCCGCCACGTTCCGGTGCCCGAGCACGGCGCATCGACCAGCACAAGGTCGGCGGCGCGGTCGAGGTCGTGCAGTGCCAGCCATTCGCGCCCCGGATTGAGCAGCCGCGTTTCGACGATCGTCGCCCCGGCGCGTGCGGCGCGCGGAGTCAGCCGGTCGAGGCGGCCGCGGTCGCTGTCGGTGGCGATCAGCCGCCCGTCATTGGCCATTTGCGCCGCAAGCGCGAGCGTCTTGCCGCCGGCACCGGCACACAGGTCGACGACGATCATCCCCGGCTCCGCCGCGCAACTCAGCGCGGCAAGCTGGCTGCCCTCGTCCTGAATTTCGATCTGCCCGGCGCGGAACGCCGCGCTGGCCTCGACCGCGAACGGCTCGGTGGCGCGCACGCCGTCGGGCGCAAACCGCGTCGGCGCAAAGCCCGGCAATTCGGCAAGCACCGCATCGCGCGTCGCCACCAGCGTATTAACGCGCAAGTCGAGCGGCGCGCGCTCGAGCAGCGCCTCCAGTTCGGCGTTGGTATCGGCCCCGAAGCGCCGTTCGAGCCGCTCGACCAGCCACCCCGGCGCAGGCGTCGGCAACGATCCGGCTTCGATGTCGCCGATGGCCTCGGGCGCATGCCCGTCCTCGCCGAATGCCGTCAGCAGTTCGGGAGCGAGCACGCTGGCATGGCCGATCATCGCCGCGCGGCCGCTGTCGGGGCGCTCGCCCTGGCTGCGCACGACGTCATAGATCAGCTCGCGGACCGCGCGCCGGTCTTTCGATCCGGCATAGCGGCGCGTCGTGAAATAGCGCGCGATCAGCGTGTCGGCAGCGGCTCCGCCGTCGCGTGCCGCGCCGATGATGGCATCGAGGCATTCGATCGCGGCCTGAACGCGGGCGGCGGGTGTCATCGCGTCGGGTAGTTCGGCGCTTCGCGCGTGATCGTCACGTCATGGACATGACTTTCGCGCAAGCCCGCGTTGGTGATCTGCACGAACTGCGCGCGCTCGCGGAAATCGGCAAGCGTCGCGGCGCCGGTATATCCCATCGCCGCCTTCACGCCGCCAACGAGTTGATGCAGCACATCGGTCGCCGGACCCTTGAACGGCACCTGCCCCTCGATACCTTCGGGAACCAGCTTGAGCTGATCCTTGATATCCTGCTGGAAATAACGGTCCGCCGAGCCGCGCGCCATCGCGCCGACCGACCCCATGCCGCGATAGGATTTATACGTCCGCCCCTGATACAGGAACGTCTCGCCGGGGGCCTCGGCGGTCCCGGCAAGCAACGACCCGACCATGACGGCGGCCGCTCCGGCGGCCAGCGCCTTGGCAATGTCGCCGCTGGTCCGCAGGCCGCCATCGGCGATAACCGGTACCCCGAGCTTCGCGGCTGCTTCGGCGGTATCCATGATCGCGGTCAGCTGCGGCACCCCGACGCCTGCAACGACGCGCGTCGTGCAGATTGACCCCGGCCCGATGCCGACCTTGATGCCGTCGGCTCCGGCATCGATCAGCGCGCGCGCCGCCTCGGCAGTCGCGATATTGCCCGCGATGACCTGCGCGTTGTTCGACAGCCGCTTGATCCGCGCGACCGCTTCCGACACGCGGTTGTTATGGCCGTGCGCGGTATCGACGACGATCAGGTCGCAGCCGGCATCGAGCAGTGCCTCCGTCCGCGCAAAGCCGAGGTCGCCGACCGTCGTCGCCGCTGCCACCAACAACCGCCCCGCGGCATCCTTGCTGGCGTTGGGATAGGTCACCGCGCGCTCGATGTCCTTGACGGTAATCAGCCCAATGCAGCGATAGGCATCGTCGACCACCAGCAGTTTCTCGATCCGCCGCGCATGCAGCAGGCGGCGTGCATCCTCCTGGCTGACCCCGGCGTGGACGGTGACCAGATTGTCGTGCGTCATCAGCTCGGCGACCGGCTGCGCCGGGTTTTCGGCAAAGCGCACGTCGCGATTGGTGACGATCCCGACCAGCTTGCCGGGCTGACCGGGCGCTGCCGCTTCAACGACCGGAATGCCCGAAATCCGGTGGTGGCGCATCAGCGCGAGCGCCTCACCGAGCGTCTGGTGGCTGAGCATCGTCACCGGGTTGACGACCATGCCGCTTTCGAAGCGCTTGACCTGCCGCACGCACTGCGCTTGCTCGTCGATCGTCAGGTTGCGGTGGAGCACGCCCAGCCCGCCCGCCTGCGCCATGACGATCGCCATGTCGGCCTCGGTCACGGTATCCATCGCCGACGACAGCACCGGAATGTTGAGCGACAGCGCGCGTGTGATGAACGTCGCGGTATTGGCTTCGGACGGCAGCACGCCCGATTCGGCGGGGACCAGCAATACGTCGTCAAAGGTCAGGCCCAGCCGGATTTCCATGGTCGCGCGACGCCTCTGTGCCGCACAGCCGGGAATCGACCCGCGGTCCGGCCCTATAGCGGGGCACGTCGTCGCTGGCTAGACCGGCTGGCGATTGTGCTTGCGTCGCGGTGGCTGCATCCGCCAATCGGAGCACAGACGCAGGGAGAAAATTGTGGCCAGACTATCGATCATCCCGCTTGCCGCGCTGGCACTTGCCGCCGCCTCCCCGGCGGCCGCCGCAAGCCAGAAATTCTGGCACACCATTGCCGATGTGGGGGCGATCGGCATCCCGCTCGCCGCCGGTGGCATCACTTTTTATGAAAGCGACCGCAACGGACTGTTGATGCTCGGCGAAACCGGCCTGCTGGCGGGCGGCGTTACCGAGGGGCTGAAATATGCGGTGCGCGAGCAACGCCCGAACGGCGGCACGCACAGCTTTCCGTCGTTGCATACCGCCGCGGCGTTCGCCGGCGCAGGGTATCTGCAGGCGCGATATGGCTGGAAAGTCGGATTGCCGTTTCAATTTGCCGCGGCGCTGGTCGGCTTCAGCCGGGTCCAGTCGCGCGATCACCATTGGTACGACGTCGTTGCCGGGGCGACGATCGGCGAAGGCTCGGCGTTCATCTTCACCCGCCGCCTCAACCAGAATGTCCAGATCAGCCCCTATGGCGACAGCAGCGGCGGCGGCGTTGCAGTCGGGGTGAAATTCTGATGCGTGCCGCAGCCCTGCTGCTGCTGACCGTAGCCGGTTGCGCGACGCTGCCCAGCCCGCCGATCCATCCGGTAGCCGTGGTCGACGTGCCACGCGATTATCGCGGCGAGCCGATTATCGCCGCCGTCCGCCTCAGCCCCGGCGGGCCTGCCGCGCCCCCGGTCAAAGTCGTCAAGCCAGTGTCGTGCAAACACGCCCGGCGGTGCCCCTAAACACCGCCGGAACGCCGCGTCAGGCCTTCTGCTGGCCCATCCAGATCAGCCAATATTGCGCCAGCGTCGCGCGCGTGCCGCCATGGACATTGCCAAGCGCCGCCGTCGCCCCCGCCTTGTCACCGCTGCGCGCAAGGGCCGCGCCGAGGCGAAGATTGGCGGTGTCGGCATCGACGCTGCCTTTGGTCAGCGCGACCTTGTACAGGTCGGCGGCCTTGGCATAATCGCCATAGCCGAAATACGCATCGGCGGTGCCGAGCGCCGCCTTGCCGTTTGCGGCCGCGCGCGATTCGCGGTCGAGCCCGGGCAGCGCGGCGCGGTCGGCGGCGACCTTGGCATCGACGGTCTTGCTCAATTCGACCACGAACGGCTTGGTCGCACTCAGCGCGCCCTTTGCCTTGCCCGCCGCCAGCGCGGCCTTCGCCTCGCCCGGCAGACCCTTCATCGATGCCGTCTCGGCATATTCGGCGAAATCGCGTTCACCGTTGAGCGCGCCCGCAGCCGCCATCAAACGCATGACATCGAGGTTGCCCTGATCGTCGAGCTTCGAGCTGTCGCGCAGGATCACCAGCGCGTCGCGCCAATTGACCGGGTTCGGGAACGCCGTCACCAGCGCGAGTGCGGAGGGCTGGATTTGCGCGGCCAGCTTCGAGTCATAGGCAATGCCCAGCGCGCTGCGGTACCAGCTTTCATCGACCGGCTGTCCCGCCGCCTTGCGCGCCGCAATCGCGCGGTTCAGCGTCTCGACGGCTTTGCCCGACTGCTTCTGCTTCTGATACAGCTGCGCGAGGTTCGCGACCGCGTCCGCATCGTTGGGCGTCAGCGCGACGAGCTCCTCCATATGCTTGGTTGCGGCATTATAATCGCCGCGCTGGAGCGCAAGGCTGCTCAGGTTACGGATGAACTTGGGCTTGTCCTCTGCCGAGACCTTGCCCGTTGCGATCATGGCGTTCAACGCTTCTTCGAGCAGCGGATCGGCCGGGTTCGGCGTCGCGGTTCCAGCCGCCGTGCGCGTCGCGATCGCGACGTTGAGCTTGACCGCATTGGTCATGTAAACATCGTCTGCGGTCACGCCCGGAACCGCCTCCGCCGCGCGAACCTTGGCGAGCGCCCCCGGCAAGTCACCGGCAGCCTGCGCCTTTTGCGCCTCGGCGAGCGCCGCCTGCACCGGCTTCGACAGTTTCAGCCCCGATGCTTTCGGAGCTTCCTCCTTTTTCGCAGCCGCGGCGGGAACCGCAAAGCCGCTCGCCGTGCCCAGCAGCAGCAGTGCCGCGATCATCTGGCGCGTTGTCTTTGGCATCGAAACCCTCTCCCAATCGATTATGTTTGGCATCTGCGCTATCCCCGGTGGGCGCGGAGGTCAATTGCGTAACCCGTCGATGATGAACGCGCTTTGAATTTTTTTAGTTCCAGCCAAGGCTCACTCCATGCTCGCCGTGCTTTCGCCCGCAAAGACGCTCGACCTCGAGACGCCGGTGCCACCGGTTGCGGTGACCCAGCCGCAGTTCATCGCCGATGCCGACAAATTGGCGCGTGCCGCGGCCCGGCTCAGTCCGACCAGGTTGCGCGCGCTGATGCACATTTCTGCACCGTTGGCGGACCTCAACGCGGCGCGGTTCAAGGCGTTCACAACGCCGTTTACCGCTGAAAATGCGCGGCCGGCGCTTTATACGTTCGACGGCGATGTCTATGGTGGCCTCGACGGCCCCAGCCTCGACCGCGATGCTGTAGCCTTTGCGCAGGACCATGTGCGCATCCTGTCGGGGTTGTACGGGATACTGCGCCCGCTCGACCTGATGCAGGCTTACCGGCTTGAAATGGGGATCAAGCTGGCGGTCGGGCGCAAGGCGGATCTGTACGCATGGTGGGGCGACCGCGTCACCGACGCGCTCGCCGCCGAGCTTGACGCGATGACCGACCCGGTGCTCGTCAACCTTGCCAGCGTCGAGTATTTCGGTGTCATCCGCCCGGCACGGCTGCGCGCGCCGGTGCTGACGATCGACTTCCGCGACGACCGCGACGGCGAGCTGCGCTTCAACAGCTTTGCCGCGAAACGCGCGCGCGGGCTGATGGCGCGGTTTGTCTGCACCGACCGGGTCGATCGTCCGGCAGGGCTGCGGGATTTCACCGCCGAGGGCTACCGCTTCGTGGGCGCGATGTCTTCCGACACCCACTGGACCTTCACGCGCCCGGCACCGGCGCGCGCCAAATAGAAAGGGCCGGACGTCGCCGTCCGGCCCTTTCCCGTTCCGAAGTCAGCCGAAGCTTACTTCTTCATCGAGTCCGCGGTTGCCTTCATCGCGTCGCCGGCCTTGTCGGCCTGCTTCGCAACGGCGTCCTTCGCCTTGTCGGCGGTCGCGTCGATCTTCGCCTTGGCAGCGTCGGCGGTCGACGCCATCGCATCCTTGGCCTTGTCCGCAGTCGCGTCGACCGCAGCAGCGGCGTCGGCAGGAGCCGTCGTCGTCGTGGTGGTCGTCGTCGCGTCGGTCGCCGGAGCGGTCGCCGTCATCGCGCCATCGGCAGGAGCCGTGGTGGTGGTGGTGGTGGCGTCGGTGGTCGTCGTCGTGTCCGCCGCCTTCTTGCCGCAAGCGCCGAGCAGGCCGATGCTGGCAACTGCCACCAGCGTAATTGCAGTCTTCATAAGTGTTCCTCCATGGACGTGATGCGTGTCTAACGCAGAGCCGTCCTTATAGCGTTCCGCAGCCGTTGCGAAGTCCCTAAGTGACGGTGGGATTAACCGCCGCGATAGACTGAAAATTTAGTTCGCGTAGGCCTCGTTGCCGACGAAACCCATCTTGGTAACACCAGCCTGCTGGGCTTCGGCCATGACCTTGTCGACCATTTCATAATGCGCGAGTGCATCGGGCTTGAGCCGCAACTCGGGCTCGGGAACCTTTTTCGCGGCTTCCTTGAGATAGCTCTGCAGCACCGGCATCGTGACTTCCTTGTTGTTCCAATAAATGGCGTTGAGGAAGTCGATGTTGATCTGGTTGAAGTCGGGCTTGACGTCCGACGGATTGGGATTTGGCGGCGGCAAGTCGAGCTTGACCGCGTGCGTCTGAATCGGAATCGTAATGATGAACATGATCAGCAACACCAGCATGACGTCGATCAGCGGCGTCGTATTGATGTCCATCATCGGGTCGCCCTCGGCGCCCCCGCCTGAACTCATTGCCATGACAACTCTCCTGCGGTGGGCGGGTCGCTCGACCCGCCCCCGATTACATCAGCGGGTGGTAACGAACCCGGCCGGCGGCTCCGAGATGAAGCCGATCTTTTGGAAGCCGGCGCGCTGGATCGTATAGATCACGCCGCCGACACACCGGAATTCCATCTGCGCGTCGCCGCGAATATGGACCTCAGGAAGCTCGGGCTTGAGCCCGGCATCCTTCTGGCGCTGCAGCTCGGCCTTCAATGCGGCGACCGATTTGGTGAGCAGCGCGTCCTTCGACTCGATCTTTTCCCGACCCCAGAAGGTGTTGCAGTTCGAATCGATCGACAGCAACACATTCTCGGGCTTGGTTGCCGTGGCGATGTTGGTCACCTTCGGCAACGTCAGCGGTACCGTCTGCAGAACCACGGGCACGGTGATCAGGAAGATGATCAGCAGCACCAGCATGACGTCGACGAGCGGCGTCGTGTTGATGTCCGCCATCGGGGCTTCGCCGCCCGATTCGTCCGGTGATCCGACGTTCATCGACATGTGCGGTTTCCCTGACCCGGACGCTTAGCGCGCGACCGGAGCGATGGGCTTCATCACCCCGGGTGCCATGACGGGAGCCGACGCGACGCGCGAGCCCGACATCAGGTAACCGTGCACGTCCGACGAGAACTCGCTGAGCCGCTCGTTGACCGACTTGTTGCGACGGATCAGCCAGTTGTAGCCGAGCACCGCAGGCACCGCGACCGCAAGGCCGAGCGCGGTCATGATCAGCGCTTCACCGACCGGACCGGCGACCTTGTCGATCGAGGCCTGGCCCGCGATGCCGATGTTGATCAGCGCGCGGTAAATACCGATGACGGTACCCATCAGACCGATGAACGGCGACGTCGAACCGACCGAGGCGAGGAACGCGAGGCCGCCCTGCAGCTTCGACGAAACTGCGCTGTTCGAACGGTTGAGCGCCATCGTCACCCACTCGTGCTGATCGATCTTGTCGGTCAGGCGACCTTCGTGATGGTCCGAAGCGCGCAGGCCGTCATCGACGATCTGGCGGAATGCCGACTGCTTGTCGAGCTTGGCGGCACCGGCCTTAAGGTCGGGCGCGGCCCAGAACTTCTTCTCGAGCTCCTTGGCGTCGTTGAGTACCTTCCGCTGATCCCACCACTTGGTGAAGATGATGTACCACGACACCAGCGACATGAAGACGAGAATGCCGAAGATCGTCTGGGTGATAATACCACCCTGCGTCAGCGCGGCCATCAGGCCATAGGGGTTTTCGACTGCAACGGTTTCCATCGGTTGTTCCTTACGTCTTTGATAGCGTCTTGAATGATACGAATGCGGCCCCGGCAACGATGCCGCCGGGGCCGCTCACGATTGCGTTAACGGCCGTCCTTGAGCTGCCAGCGGACCGCCTGCGTCTTGGTTTCGGTCACCGGCTTACCTTCGCGCGTCGCCGGCTTGAACCGGAAGCGACGCTCGACCAGCTTGCAGGTCATCTCGTCGAGCCGTGGGAAGCCGCTGCTGGTGGCAACCGAGCAGCCGCTCGCCTTGCCGTCAACACCTACGGTGTAGGAGACGCGGGTAACGCCCTGTTCTTCGGCACGCTTCGAGGCCTCGGGATAGTCCTCTTCGCCGATGCTGTTGCCGCGACCTGGCACTGCGGCGGTCGGCGGCGACGAGGGCGGCGCGGGCGGCGCAGGAGCTGCGACCGGAGCCACGAACTTCGGCGGCTCGACCTGCTGAACCTTCTGCTGGACGGTAATCGTCGGGGCCACCGGCGGCGCGTCGATCGTCACTTCCGGCGGCGGCACGAACGGCGGAATCTCGATGTCCTTCGGCGGCGGCGGCGGTGGCTCCTCCGGCGGCTTGACCTCTTCCTTGATATTGACGGTCTTCAAAGGCTCGGTGATTTTCTTGACGATGTTCCCGGCGAGACCGGTAACGATCGCATAGCCAAGGAACACATGGATAACCGCGACCACGCCGAGCGTGATCATCCGGTTCGTGCTCATCTTCTGATCCGCATAAGCCATAACTTAAGCGAAACTCCCTAAAGCAGTCTGAGACGCAAAACGTCCCGCTGCATGTTCTCGACCCTCGGACGATGACACGCTCCCGCCACCATCCGCCATGAATGCCCGGCACACCCTCTTTAACGATGGGATGTCGTCCGGCCGCCCTTAATCATTAGCTTGGGCACCCCGGCCCCGCAACCCGCTTTGTCGGCGTAGCGTCGATTTGCACCCGTCGGGCGTTGTCGGCCGGCAAGCGAGCGCCTATCTCGTGGCGCGCCGGTCAGCGAGGTCATCATGCCATACGCCCGAAGTTTCATACTGTTATCGATTGCATTGGTCAGCCTCGCGGCCGCACCGGTGCCGATCCTGCCCGGTTCCGCGCCGTTTGCCGACATGGTCATCCTGACGCTGAATGCGCCGGTTATCGTCCATGCCACTGTCGTCAAAGCCGAAACGATCGCTGCCAAGGACGCGCCGGGACTCGCCGCCGGGGCAGCGCGCGTGCTCGTTACGGCGGCGCTGACCGACGCGATCGCCGCGCCCGCGCAGGTTCCAGCGATGATCGACTATCTCGCCGACGTCGCCGCCGATGCGCGCGGCAAGCCGCCCCGGTTGAAAGGCGCGGACGTGCTGGTGTTCCTGCGCGCCACCGGTGACGGCTTTGCACTGAGCAACGCGCGCGGTCAGCTCGGCTGGACGGCGGCGGGCGAAGCCACGGTGCGGCGCATCCTCGCCGAAGCGCGCAGCGGCACGACGCCCGTCATCACCGGCGTCGGCAATGCGTTCCGCGTTCCCGGCACCATTCCCGGCGAGGCCGAAAGCCAATTCTTCCTGACCACCGCATCGGCCAAGCCGGTGTCGCTCGTAGTGTTGACGCGGCCCGGCGAGCCGCAACGGCTGAGCCTCGCGCTCGGCGACGTGATCGACGAGGCGGCAGCGGGCGTGCCGCGCGACACGCTGCTGTGGTACCGGCTGGCGTGTGGGCTGCCTAAGACGTTGCCCGGCGAGCCGGATGCGGCGCTGGCAGCGGACTATGCGTTCGTCAGGACCACGCTCGGTCCGTGCGGGCGGACGCTGCCCTAGAACGACGCCAGTTCGACGCCGACCGCGGCACAGTCCGGATAGATATCGGGCTTGCGCGTCGACACCCGGAGCGCAGTGACTCCGGCGCGCGCCGCGACGATATCATAGACCTCGCGGCACACGGTCTCCTGCAGGTTGAACCGCCGCCCGGCGGTCTGGGCGAGGATCGCGGTCCGCAACGTGTCATAGTCCCATGCGTGCGCCACCGTATCGCATTCGGGAAAGTTCGCTGCGTCGAGCCAGACCTCGACGTTGATCCGCAGCCGCTGCGGCGTGCCGATCTCGAACGCGTGAAAGCCGATGTCGCAGGGGAAGTCGAAATCCTCGAGCACGATCTTGCGCGAACGCGGGGCGAGATCGGCGGGCACCATGCCCTCGAGCTTTGTAAATACGGTCATTTGTCCACCATGAAGGCGACGTCGCGCGGCAAGCCCAATAGCCGCTGCCCGGCGTCGAGCGTGATCGTTTGGGCGTTGAACGTCGGCGTTGCAATGATGAAGCGCAACGCCGCGACGATTTCGGCCACTTCGACGCCGCGCCCAAGCGGATTGAGGATGTGCGCGGCGGCGAAATTCTCGCGCGATTGCGGCCCGCTGACCATCGTGACGGCGGGCGCGATCGCGTTGACGCGCAACCGGGGCGCGAACGCGCGCGCCGCAAGCTCGGTCAACCCCTGCAGGCCGATCTTGCTGACGGTATAGGTGAAGTAATCGGCGTTGAGGCTGGCGAGCTTGGCATCGAGCAGGTTGACGACGAGCGCGGTTGTATCGGTGGGCACGGCGGCGGCAAACGCCTGCGTCAGCAGCGCGGGCGCGCGCAGGTTGACCGTCAGGTGCGCGTCCCACCCATCGGCGTCGAAGCTGTCGAAGCTGTCATAGTCGAACCGCGACGCGCTGTTGACGAGCAGCCCCAGCGGCGGCGCGCCGGGCGCGGTCGCGGCGTCGATGATCCGCGTCGCGACGTCGGCGGCGGCAAGGTCGGCTGCAACCACCACGGCACTGCCGCCGCCGGTCGTGATCTCGGCCGCCAGCGCGTGCGCGGCATCGACCGATGTGTGGCAATGGATGACAACGTGCCAGCCGTCGGCGGCAAGCGCGCGGACCAGCGCCGCGCCGATGCGCTTGGCACCGCCGGTGACGATCGCGGTGCGCGGGGAGAGTGTTCCGGACATGGCGTCGGCCTAGCTGCGACCGGGCGCGCCAGCAAGCGGCACAGGGTCGCGCCAATGTGACAGATTAAATAATAGGCAAACCAAGCCTGACCGCCGCCGTGCGCCGCAGGCGGAGCTTCGCGCGCGTTTCGCCCACGCGCTTATCCACAGGCTCCGTGGATAAACCGAATATGAACAACGCGCTCCCCCTTGAGCGGTTCCCGCGCCGCGCTTAGGTCTGCAGTCATGGCTCAGCCCCCCCTGCCCGACCGATTTTCCGAGGATGCCGCCGCGTTCGCGGTACGCGGCACCGGCACGCCCGACCTCGACACCGGCGTCGCAGCGATCCGCAACGTCTTGCGGACACTGCCGGCGCGGCCGGGTGTTTACCGAATGCAAGATGCTATGGGCGAAGTACTTTACGTCGGTAAAGCCAAGAGCCTGAAGAACCGGGTCACTAATTACACGCAAGTCACCCGGCTGCCGCGCCGCCTGCAACGCATGGTGGCGCAGACCCGCGCAATGACGATCGTCACCACCAACAGCGAAGCCGAGGCGCTGTTGCTCGAGGCGCAACTGATCAAGCGCTTCCGCCCCGCGTACAATGTGCTGTTGCGCGACGACAAGAGTTTCCCGTTCATCTTTCTCCGCGAAGATCATAGTTATCCACGGATCTCGAAACATCGCGGCGCGCGCGTCGGCAAGGGGGTCTTTTATGGTCCGTTCGCCAGTGCCGGGTCGGTCAATACCACGCTCAATGCCTTGCAGAAGGTGTTTCTGCTGCGCTCGTGCTCGGATAGTTTCTTCGCCAACCGGTCGCGGCCCTGCCTGCTGCATCAGATCCGCCGCTGCTCGGCGCCGTGCGTCGGGCGGATCGACGGTTCCGCCTATGCCGAACTGGTCACCGACGCCAAAGCGTTCCTGTCGGGCAAGTCGCAGGAGGTCCAGCGCAAGCTCGGCGGCCAGATGGAAACGGCGGCGACTGCGATGGACTTCGAGCTGGCAGCAATCCTGCGCGACCGGTTGCGCGCGCTAACCTATATTCAGGGCAGCCAGGCGATCAACGCCGCCGACAGCGCCACCGACGCCGATATTGTGGCGCTGGCGTGCAAGGGCGGCGTCATGTGCATCCAGCTGTTCTTCATCCGCGGCGGCCAGAACTGGGGGCACCGCGCGTTTTTCCCGGCGCATGTCAGCGATGTCGCCGAGGATGAAGTGCTGTCCGCGTTCCTCGCGCAATTTTACGAGGACGTTCCCGCCCCGCGCGAAATTCTGATCGACCGTGTCCTCGACGAGATGGCGCTGGTTGCCGATGCGCTGTCTGAACGCGCCGGCAAGCGGGTCGCGCTCCGCGCACCGCAGCGCGGATCGTCGAAACGGCTTGTCGAGCAGGCGAAGCGCAACGCCGAGGAAGCACTCGATCGCCGCGTCGCCGAAGCCACCACGCAGGGTGTCCACCTGCGCGAACTCGCCGAACTGTTCGACCTCGAAGCGCCGCCGCAGCGCGTCGAAGTCTATGACAACAGTCATATCATGGGGACCAATGCGCTCGGCGCGATGATCGTCGCGGGGCCCGAGGGTTTCCGCAAGAACCAGTATCGCAAGTTCAACATGGGCGATGCCAAGCTCGACGGCAAAAGCATCACGCCCGGCGACGATTTCGCGATGATGAAGGCGATGCTGCAACGCCGCTTCGTCCGGCTCGAACGCGAAGACCCCGACCGCGAGCGCGGCGACTGGCCCGATCTGGTGCTGATCGACGGCGGCCGCGGGCAATTGAATGCCGTGCTCGAAGTGATGGAGGAACTCGGCGTGCAAAACGTCTGCGTCGTCGGGGTCGCCAAAGGCCCCGACCGCAATGCCGGTCGCGAGACCTTCTACCTGCCCGGCGGGCGCGAACTGACGCTCCCGCCGAACTCGCCGGTGCTGTTCTTCCTGCAACGCCTGCGCGACGAGGCGCACCGCTTTGCGATCGGCGCACACCGGGCCAAGCGCGCCAAGGCGATCACCGCGAACCCGCTCGACGATGTGCCCGGTATCGGCCCGGCGCGGAAACGCGCGCTGCTGATGCACTTCGGCACCTCGCGCGCGGTCCGCGGCGCAACGCTCGAAGACCTCGAGCGCGCACCGGGCATCAGCAAGGGCATGGCCGCGAGCATCCACGGCCATTTCCACCCGAAGGGATAAGCGCCCGCCGCGCCGTCCTGCGGCTTGTATGTGTCAGAAATTCGGACTTGATAAATTGTGCCAGATCGGTTACCGTATCGAGGTGACGAGCATATCCTCTTTGCGGAAAGACGCCGGCGTGGCAAAGGTCGCACGCACGCTTGGGGGCGCGCTGCGCCCGCTACGTGTCGTCAACTTCATCAACTTTGCATAGCTCGCTGAGTCGCCCGGAGGCCATCATGACGCTGACGCTTTACACTGCCGCCACGCCGAACGGGTATAAGGTATCGGTCGCGCTCGAGGAGATGGGCGTGCCGTACACGGTCCGCCGCATCGACATGCAGGCGGGCGAGCAAAAGCAGCAGTGGTTCCTCGACATCTGCCCCAACGGGCGCATCCCGGCGATCGTCGACGACGGCTTTGCGGTATTCGAATCGGGAGCGATCCTGATGTACCTCGCCGAAAAGACCGGCATGCTGATGCCGAGCGACATGCATGGCCGCAGCAAGGTGGTGCAGTGGCTGATGTTCCAGATGGGCGGTGTCGGCCCGATGATGGGTCAGGCGAATGTGTTTTTCCGCTATTTCCCCGAAAAGATCCCGGCGGCGATTGCGCGCTATCAGGGCGAATCGCGGCGGCTGTTCACGGTGATCGACGCCCAATTGGCCAAGACCGAATATCTGGCGGGCGACTACAGCATTGCCGACATCGCGACATGGTGCTGGACGCGGATCGCGTTTTGGTCGGGCGTATCGATCGAAGATTTGCCCAATATGGCGCGGTGGGATGCAGCGATCGCGGCGCGCCCGGCGGTACAGCGCGGGATCGCGGTTCCCGAGGATACCAGCGCCCGCATGCGCGACGAGGAATATGCCAAGCGCGCATCCGAAAATGTCCGCAGCATGGTCGAAATGGGCAAGCCCGCCTGACCGCGCGCGCATGCTGACCGAGGCAGCCGGGCCCACAGCGCCATCGGTGCGGTTTTACCTGCCGTCGCCGCCGCTCGGCGCGCTGGTGACGACCTTTTACATGATCGACGTCACCGACCCGATGGTCGATCATATCCATCCCGAATGGGGTAATATCCGGCTGGTCGTTAAGGGACTGTGGACGTCGCGGTTCATCGGCGGCGCGGTCGATTCGCCCGGCCCTGCGGTCCTGTACGGCCCGACGGACCGGACCCGGCAGATCGACAGCCCTGGCGGCGCCGTCGTCGGCATCGGGTTGACGCCGCTCGGCTGGCGCAAGCTGATCGGCAGCAGCGCCGACGCGCTCGCCAACCGGGTCGTGCGGCTGGACGACCTGCTCAGCCTGCCCGACGCGACCCTGCTGACGCGTCTGGCCGCGGCCACCGACGCCGACCGCGTCGCGCTGCTCGAGCGCTTGCTGCTGGCGCGGCGCGATGCCCGCTCGACCGATGACGACGCGGTGCGCGCCGTGCACCAGGCGTTGATCGCCAATGACGTGACCGATGTTGCGGCGCTGGCGGCGGCGGCGGGGTTGCACGTCCGGGGGTTGCAGCGCGTGTGCGGGCGCGCCTTCGGCTTTTCGCCGCGCCGCCTGCTCAACCGTCAGCGCTTCATGCGGACGCTCAAGAACGTCACCGAGCAACTCGACCGCCCGGTGGGGGCGGTACTCGACGAGGCCTATTACGACCAGGCGCAGTTCATCCGCGACTTCCGCGCCTATATGGGCATGACGCCGTCGACCTATTTCAAGCTGCCGCGGGTGCTGCTGCAACGCTCCGCCGCCGAGCGCCGCCGCCTTGTCGGTGAGCATTTTCAGCTGCTCCACCCGGCAGCACCGTGACGCGTTCAGATGCCCCGGAAGTTCGCAAACGCGGCCAGCGGGGCGCGGCGCGCGGCAAACGCGTTGGCCGGGTCGGCGGGGTCCTTGAAGCCGATCGCCATGCCGGTGAACAGCATCCGCTCGGGCGGGGTGCCGAGGAACGCACGCACGGTATCGGGATAGATCGCCCAGCATTCCTGCGGGCACGAGTCGAGACCGGCCTCGCGCAGCAGCAGCATGACCGACTGCAGATACATGCCGAGGTCGCTCCATTGCGGCGGACCCATCGTGCGCGCCACCGTGCAGAACAGCGCCACCGGGGCACCGAAGAACTGAAAGTTGCGCGCGAACCACAGCATCCGGCGCAGCTTGTCCTCGCGCGGAATGCCGAGCGCGCCGTAAAGGTCCTCGCCGACTTCGAACCGGTAGCTGCGATACGGTTCGGGCAGTTCCTTGGGATAGATGTCATATTCGGTCGGCTCGCCCTGCGGCGCAGCGGGCAGGCGCGCCGCCATGATCGCCTTGAGCGCATCGAGGTCGGCACCGCCGACGACATCGATATGCCACGGCTGCAGATTGCCCCCCGACGGGGCGCGCGCAGCGGTGGTCAGCACCTCGCGAAGCACCGCCGGATCGACGGGATCGGGCAGGAACCCGCGCACCGACCGGCGCGAGGTGACAGCATCGGTGACATTCATATGGTCATCCCTGAACGAAAGAGGCCGCCCGGTTTCCCGGACGGCCCCGCATTGCCGGTCGTTTTAACCGGAGACAGTCTAGCGTGCGGTACCCCCGCAAACCAATGCAGTTCCGGTCTTCGACATGAGACAATGAGACACTGGACCACCTCCTTTCGCTATCAGGGACAAGATCTTCAACATCGGAGCAGACGATGACGAATGCAAGTGTCGTTTCGGTCCACATCGGCCGCGTTGCGCCGCTTGGCCGCACCGGGCAGCCGAGTGCGTTTCGCAAGGCTGCCGTCGACGGCCCGGTCGCCGCCGGACCGCTGGGACTCGCAGGGGACGAACAGGCCGACCGCCGGGTGCACGGCGGCGTCGACAAGGCGGTCTATGGCTATGGCACCGCAAGCTATGCGGCATGGGCGGCAGAGTTTCCGGCGTTGACCTTTGCACCGGGGTGCATGGGCGAGAACCTCGCGCTCGCCGGGCTCGACGAGGACAGCGTCTGCATCGGCGACCGGCACCGCATCGGCTCGGCGCTGCTCGAGGTCTGCCAGCCGCGCCAGCCGTGCGCGACACTCGTGCTGGCGTTCGACGACCCGCTGGTGGCCCGCGCCATGACGCGCACCGGCAGGTCGGGCTGGTACTACCGCGTCGTCGAACCCGGCGTGGTGGCAAGCGGCGACACAGCGACCCTCGAAGCGCGCGCCAACCCCGACTGGAGCGTGCGGCGGTTCGTCAAGTTCATGGTCGCGCGCAACCGCAGCGCCGACGACATCGCCGCAGTCATGGCGATGCCCGGTTTGGCGCGTCAGTGGCAGGCGAAGGCAGCGACATGGCGGCCTGCGCCCGGCGGTGGCGAAAGGCCTCGAACTCGGTGATCGCCAGCAGCAGCAGCCCGAGCGCGAACGGCAGCAGCGTATAGATCAACCGGAACAGGAACAGCGCGGCGAGCAAGTCCTCCTTCGCTGCACCCGGCAGCATGACCATCACCACCGCCTCGAACACGCCGAGACCGCCGGGCGCATGGCTGAGCGCGCCGACGATCATCGCGACCGCATAAACTGTCAGGAATGCCGGGAACGGCGGCAGGTCGGCTGCCGGCAACAGGATATACAGCGCCGCGGCGGCAAAGCCGAGGTCGAGCGCACCGAGCAGCAGTTGCTTTCCCGTCGAGCGCCCATTGGGCAGGAAGAATTCCATCTGCCACAACCGGATCGGGCGGCGGTAGGCGCTGGCGAACAGGCTGTAGCCGCCGGCCCCGGCAAGCAGCAGCAGTCCGAGCCAGCGATTGAGCTCGGGCGGCAGATGGTCGCTCGGCGATGCCACGGCGGGATCGAGTACCAGCCCGATGCCCGCCAGCATCACTACGCCGAGCCAGAACGTCCAGCCACACAGCGCCACGATCAGCACGACATCGAGCGGCTTGACCCCGGCGCGGGTGTAGAAGCGGTAGCGCACCGTGCCGCCGGTCAGCGCCGTCAGCCCCAGCGTGTGGCTCATCGTATAGCTGACGAATGACCCATTCGCGACGGTCTTGAACGGCAGTCGGTAGCCGAGGTGGCCAAGCGCCAACCAGTCATAGCCGGTCAGCACGATATAGCTCAGCACCGTGAACAGCCCGGCGAAGGCCAGCGTCAGCGTCGGCGTGGCATGCACCGCATCGATGACGTCGGCCAGATCGACTTCGCGCGAGATGCCGCGCAATGCCACCAGCGCCAGCGCCAGCACGATCAGCCCGGCAACCGGGCCGATCAGCTTGCGCCACAACGGCGCTGGAGCACCCTCCCGGGGCAAGATCATTGCTGCGCCACGTCTTTGCACCTTCGTTCGTTCGCGATGGTGGGCCCGGAGGGATTCGAACCCCCAACCAAGCCGTTATGAGCGGCCGGCTCTACCATTGAGCTACAGGCCCCACCCGTCGATCAGGCTAGCCGACTAGCGTATCAAGGGGTTGGCGTACAAGAAAAAGGGCCGGACCTTGCGGCCCGGCCCAGTCTGAATGAGTGATCCGCCGCCGGGGGGAGTGGCGGCGGATCGGTTCCCGGCCAACAAGGGGGAGGGCGCGGCCGAGAACCCGACCCGGCGGCCCGCAGGGAGGAGCGGGGGGCCAGGCGTTCGCTGCAAAGCAGCAACAAAGCTCTTATGCCCGAGACTGCCGCGGTGCAGCAGCCATTTATGCTGCAGTGCAGCTATGCAGTGAGCGCATAGCTATCTGGGGTCGCCGGCAGGTCGAGCGCCGCCAACGTCATCCTTTCGCTAAGAAAATCACGCAGCGCCGCCACGCGCACCGATTTGCGAAGCTCGGCTGGATAGACGAAATAGGTGCGGAACACTGCGCCCGGCACCTGCGGCAGGATCGGCTTCACCTTGCCCGAAAAGCGGATCAGATAGCTTGGCAGCGCCGCGATCCCGGCCCCCGCTTCGACGGCCTGCAGCACGCCGAAACTGTTGTTGATCGCCAACGCCGGCGTGCGCGGCGGGCCATCCTGCCCGACTTCGAGCAGCATGTTGATCCCCTTGAGCGCGTCGGGCGCGGCGGGGCCATAGGCGAGCAGCCGGTGGCCCTGAAGCTCTTCGATCGTCCGCGGCTCGCCGTGGCGGGCGAGATAGTCGGGCGACGCGCACAGCCGGTGGCGGATCGGCACGAGCGATTTCTGCACCAGCTCGCTTTGATGCGGCGCATGGAAGCGAATCGCGCAATCGGCCTCGCGCTTGGCCAGATCGACGTCATGGTCGGCGAGGATCAGCGACACGGTAATGTCGGGATAGCGGTCGAGAAAGTCGCCGAGCTGGCGCGCCAGCCACGTCGAGCCAAAGCTGACGGTGGTGGTCAGCCGCAACTCGCCGCTCGGGCGGGCGCGCGATGTTTCGATCGCAAGGCGGCTGCGTTCGAGGATTTCGCCCATATCGTGCGTCGCCGAATGCAGCTGCTCGCCCTCGTGCGTCATTGCCAGCCCGCGCGCGTGGCGGTGGAACAGCTTGGCCCCGACCGCTTCCTCGAGGGCGAGCACCTGGCGGCTCAGCGCCGGCTGGCTCATGTGCAGGCGGCGCGCCGCCTCGGTAAAGCTGCCGGCATCGGCGACCGTCTCGAACAATCGCAGCTTTTCCCAGTCGAGCGGCACGCTCAAGCGGTGACCATGACCGGAACGTCGGCGAGCGTCGCCGGCGGGTGCGCAAGAAAGCGCTCGGCCTCGAGCGCCGCCATGCACCCCATGCCGGCCGCCGTCACCGCCTGCCGGAACACCTTGTCCTTGACGTCGCCCGCCGCAAATACGCCGGGAACCGACGTCGCGGTCGAGTCGGGAGCGGTGAGCAGATAGCCTTCGCTATCCATCGCCAGCTTGCCGCGGAACAGCTCGGTTGCCGGCACATGCCCGATCGCGACGAACAGCCCGTCGATGGGCAGCACCCGCGATGCGCCGGTAACGGTATCGAGCAGCGCCACGCCGGTGACGCCGAGCGGCGCGACGCTGCCCTCGACTTCGGCGACCTCGGCGTTCCAGATCATTTCGATCTTGGGATTGGCAAACAGCCGCGCTTGGTTGGTCTTGTCGGCGCGCAGTTCGTCGCGGCGGTGGATAAGATAAACCTTGCTGGCAAAATTGGTCAGGTACAGCGCCTCCTCGACGGCGGTGTTGCCGCCGCCGACAACGGCGACGGTCCGCCCGCGAAAGAAAAAGCCGTCGCACGTCGCACACGCCGACACGCCGAACCCACGGAACTTCGTCTCCGAAGCCAGTCCGAGCCAGCGGGCCTGCGCGCCGGTGGTGATGATGATCGTGCTCGCGACATAGCGCGCGCCGCCGTCCCCGGTGGCAATGAACGGCCACTGGTCGAGATCGACCTCGGTGATGATGTCGCTGACCAGCACGGTGCCGACATGTTCGGCCTGCGCGGCCATGCGCAGCATCAGGTCGGGGCCGAGCACGCTGGTATCGCCCGGCCAGTTTTCGACATCGGTGGTGATCGTCAGCTGGCCGCCCGGCTGCAGCCCCTGCACGAGCACGGGGTCGAGTGCCGCGCGCGCCGCGTAGACGGCTGCGGTATAGCCTGCCGGCCCCGAGCCGATGATGAGGACTTTGGTATGCGTATCCGTGCTCGACATGAATGCTCCTTCGATCTGCTCATGTAAGCTGCCGGCGCGGCTTCGTCACCCCGGCCGGTGCACGATCCGAGCTATGCAAAGTTGATGAAGTTGACGACACGTCGGGGGGGAGTCGGCTCGTCAGGCGCGAAAATCGGGCAAACGGCGGCGTGCAGGGTCGGGCGAAGTCGATCATGCCACCGTACTAACCTATTCGGCGCGAAATGTCAATTTCGATGTCAATGATGTTGCGCCGCTACGTAATAATCTTATACTGGACGCGCTCATATAACTGCAGGAATTGCGCAAATGCACCGGTCTCGCCTGCAACTCGATGCTATCGACCGCATCATTCTGGCCGAGTTGCAGACCGAGGGCCGGATCACCAACGTCGATCTTGCCGAACGCGCCGGGCTGACCGCGCCGCCGTGTCTGCGCCGCGTCCGCGCGCTCGAGGAAGCCGGCGTCATCCACGGCTATCACGCCGATCTCGATGCCGAAGCATTGGGGTACGGGATTACGGTGTTTGCGATGATCAGCCTAAAAAGCCAGGCCGAGGCCGACCTGCGCGCGTTCGAAGACCATGTTGCGGGTCTGCCGCAGGTGCGGGAATGCCATATGCTCAACGGCGAAATCGACTTTATCCTGAAGGTCGTCGCGCACGACCTGCAGGAATTTCAGCGCTTCCTGACCAGCGCGCTGACCCCTGCCTCCAATGTCGCAAGCGTCAAGACATCGCTGACGATCCGCACGTCGAAAACGCTGCCCGGCGTGCCGGTCGACTGACCCGTCAACGACAAAGGGGGCGCGGCTTCCCGCACCCCCCGTCGGCATTGCTGCAGGTTTGGATCAATAGTCGAAGCGGATGCCCAGCCGCAGCGTCCACAACGACTGGCGCGTCTGCGCCGTGGTGTTGGGATTGCGGAAGTTCGAGTAGCGATAGCCCGCGCACGCCTGGTTAAGCGCGGTCACGACCGAGCCCGTTGCACTCAGGCACTGCACATCGACGACGGTAACGGTGTCGCTGAACTGCCGGAACGAGAATTTGTCGCTGATCAGGTTGAGGAAGTTGTCCATGTCGGCGAACACGGTCAACCGGCTGCGGCCGACGAATGTCGGGATCTGCTGGCTGATGTGGAGGTCGAGTTGGGTGAAGTCGGGGTTGCGCCCGGTGCCCTTTGGCGTGATCGACCCCTGCGAGTTCCGCAGCGACGAATTGAGCACATAGTCGCGGAACGCGGTCAGGTCGGTCGGCGTGCCGCTATACTGGACGATGCTGTCGATCTGCGTGTTCTGGATACCGGTCGTGGTCGGGATCGCGAGGTTGGCGAGGTTCGGGACATAGATCAGGTAGCGACCGCCGTTGGTCGTTCCAAAGACGTTACCACGCCCGGCCGCCGGATCGTTGAAGGTGAAGCTGTACGGACGACCTTCGCGCCAGCTGGCGAACAGATCGATGTTGGTTTCGTAATCGCGGAAGAACGAATGCCGGTACGACAGTTCGAGCCGCGCCTGGTTGCGGACCTGCAACGATGACGTGCCCAGCGTGGCATTGTTCGGATCGGTGACCGCAACGCCGTAGCCGCCGCTCGCGGTCGAGTTGTTGACGTTCGAATTGACGTCCTTGACCGTCGAGCGCGTGTACGATCCGCTGACGCCGATGCCGTTCGTCCATTCCTTCGACAAGCCGATCGCGGCGACGATTGCATAGCCCTGATGCGTGTTGGTGATGAACAGGTCGTTGTTACCGCTGCCGTTCAGCCCCTGATAGCGCGGACGGCCATCGGGCAGCGTGCCGTTCGGGACGGCGCGCAGGTCGGTATAGACATAGCCGTTACGCGTCAGCGTGACCGCAAGGTCGCTGCGGATCTGCCAATCATCGCCGAGCGGGCCGGCATCGAGCTTGTACTGGCCGTTCAAGTTGATGCGCCAGACCGAGTTGATCTTGAAATTCGGATCGATCGAGTTGGTCGTGGCGTTCGACAGCGACGAAGTGTTGGTGCTCAGATAGCTGTTGACCACCGCGTTCTTCTGCAGCCCGAAGCCATCGACATTGTTCAGCGCAGCCGCACCGGCGGCGTTGATCTGCGCGATCGTCGCGGGGTTGGTGGTCGCGTTGTTGGCATCGGTGAAATTGCCCGTCGGGATACCGGCCGCGTTGAACGTGCGGCGCAAGTCGATGTTGTTCAATCGCGTGCCGTCGTTGGCAAAGCTGTTCGAATACAGCACCAGCGGCACGCCGCCGGCGAAGATGCCCACGCCACCGGCCACCGCCAAGCGCTCGGTCGGCTTCCAGTTGATGCCGATGCGCGGCTGGAACGTCGACCGGTTGTTGAGGTTGGCCTGGTTCGACTGGCCGTTATACCGCGCCGCATAGAAGGGGTTGGCGGTGATATCGCCCTGCTGCTCGACATAATTGTCGAAGCGCGCGCCGATCAACGCGGTCAGTGTCGGTGTGATCGACCACTCGTCCTGCGCGCCGACGGCGTACGAATAGAGCGTGAACACCGACGCGGCGCCAGTCGCCGGATCCCCCGTCAGCGCATTGGTGAACTGCACGCGGTTCGCAAGGCCGTTGTTCAAGTCGCTGATCGAGTCGAAGTAGAACAGGCCGCGCGACGACGGGATGAAGACGTTGTTGACCTTCTGCTGCGAGCCTTCGAACTGCAGCTTGAGGCGGTGGTCGCCGAGGCGGTACTTGGCGATGAACTGACCATTGAGGTTGTTCGTGGCCAGCGAGTTCGACTGGCGGAACTGATCGGTGCCGCCGGTGACCTGAGCATTGATGCCGCAGTTGGTGGCGTTGTTGGTCGGGTTGGTGCCGGTGATGATGTCTATCTGGTTGGTGCAAACCGCGAACTGGCCGAAGCCCTTGTCGCCGTAGCCGACCTGGCCGCGCTTATAGTCACGGTAGCTGATGCGCGCTTCGGTCGAGAAATTATCGCTCCAGCGCGAGTTGAGCTGGCCCTGATAGACCTTGGTCGCCTCGGTCGCTTCATAGCTGTTCGACTGCAGCCCGACGTTGGGCGAAGTGGCCGAATTGCTCGACCCGCCGCCGGCCGAAGGTACCGAGTTGAAGTGGTTGATATAGGTGAACGACAGCCGCTGATCGTCGGTGATGTTCCAGTCGATCTTCGCCGAAATCTTGCGGTCGCGCTCGGCGAGCTGCGTGAAGGTGTTGAGCGGGTCGTATTTGTAGCGGTTCTGGATGATCGTGCGGACCTGATCGACCACGGTGCGGTCGTCGCCGAACGTGGTCGAATCGCCGATGTTGGGGATGACGTTCGGTGCACCTTCGCCGAACAGGCCCGATGTGATGACCGGGTTGCCCTCGCTCAGCCGCTCATAGTTGAACGCCGCG
Organism: Sphingomonadales bacterium; assembly: GCA_038225475.1. Classification (GTDB taxonomy): domain Bacteria; phylum Pseudomonadota; class Alphaproteobacteria; order Sphingomonadales; family Sphingomonadaceae; genus Polymorphobacter_B. The sequence continues at coordinate 35,142 of JBBRRA010000007.1, read as the reverse complement.
AACAGCTTGTCCTTGATGATCGGACCCGACACGAACGCGCCATAGTCGCGGAACGGCAGCGCCGGTGCCGCGAGCGTGCCGCGCACGTTGCGACCGGTCAGCCCCTTGCCGCCGATCTCGTAATAGCCCGCGACGTGATAGTCGTTGGTGCCCGACTTGAGCACCGCATCGAGCGTGCCGCCGGTGAAATTGCCGCTGCCGACATCGAACGGGGCCGCCTTGACCGAGAACTCGCCGATCGCCTCGAGCGAGACGATGCCGCGCAGCGACGGCAGGCCGCCCTGGTTGAGACCGAAGTCGTCCTGCACCTGGACGCCGTCGATGGTGAACCGGTTCGAACGCGCCTGGTTACCGGCGATCGAGAGCGACCGGTTCGACGGATCGAAGCTGGTCAACGGATCGCGGCGGGCGACGTCACGAATATCGCGGCTCGACGTCGACACAGACTTGATGTCGGTCGCGCTGAACGTGGTTTCCGACCCCGTCGTCAGCAGCCCCGAGCGCTTGAGGCGGCTGGCGTTGACGACGATGACATCGCCCGCGTCGGCGTTCTGCAACTGCGCGGTCAACCGGAACGTCTCGCCGGCACCGGCGGAAATGTCTTCGATCGTCTGGCCCTGATAGTTATCGGCAGTGATCGCCACCGAATACGGCCCGCCAACGCGCAGCCCGGTTGCCTCGAACTGCCCCGATGCCGACGTCACCGTCGTCGACCGGCTGCCCGAGGGCACATGCGTGATGATGACCTTTGCACCCGCCACCGGAGCGCCCGCCGCGGTCTGCACGGTACCAGCGATCGTCGAGCTGATCTCCTGCGCATAGGCGGCCGGAGTGATCGTCGCGATTGCCAGTGCCGCTGCCGCCGATGACAGGCGCAAGCGCATTGCGATAACAGAAAGTGCCATTTGATGTGCCCCCGGTGCAATGGCGCTCGAGGCTGAGCGCCGAAACCGGGGTCGCTATAGACGCCACTTTGTGAAACTTTCGAGACTGTCGCGCGACCGATCGAATCCGGCGGTCGCTATGTTGCAGCACAGCAACAGCGCCCGGCACGCGCGTCAGCAGCGCACCGATCAAAAGCCAGCGATCGACCGCCGATCGAGCATTAGGCATTTGTTATTCTGTCGCCGGAACGATAGGATTGGGCAGCCAATCAGGGGGTGTGTCATGGACTATGCCGAGCTTGCACCGCAGCTTCAGACCGCCGACATTTTTCTGTTCAACGGCACGACGGCGGTCAGTGCAATCATCGACGAGATAACGCACAGTCCGTTCTCGCACATCGGCATGGTGTATCGCACCCCCGGATCAAGCGGCGCTGACGGGCTGCGGCTGTGGCAATCGTTCGAGCCCGAAGGCGGCGTCGTCGATGACGATCTCCGGCCGTTCCTCGTCAAATATCAGGCGACCGAAGCGGGCTCGTCGTTCGCGGCACGGCAGTTGCAGGTAACGCGCACCCCGGCGATGATCGCCGCCGCCGAAGCGTTCATGGCAAGGGTCAAAGGCGCGAAGTTTCCGGCCACGCTGCCGTGGATTCGCAATTATCTCGCCGCCTGCCTTGGCATCGCCAATACCGACGGTACCTATGACTGTTCGCAATATGTGGCCGAAAGCTACATGGCGATGGGTTTGCTTAAAACCTGGCCGCTGGGCGGAGTTTATACGCCGGGGCGTTTCGCGGCCGAAGCGTATGAACTGCAGCTGCAGCTTGGTGCCTTTTATAGCAACCAGATTCCCGTGACGCTGACCGCATGACCGCCGCCGATCCGATCCCAGCGAGCGCGTTGCCGGTGTTTGCACCCGTCAGCGGCGCTGCGCCGGTGATGCCCGACGCGTGGTCGGCGACGGTGGTCCTGCATCCATTCGGGCCACCGCCGGGCACCGGCCCGGTGCCCGATACGCCGTTTTACGCGCTGCGCATCGCTGCCATCGACTTTTCCGCCGGCCGGTTCCTGTCGGTGCGAATCGGCGGCCATGCGCACGGCTGGTGGTATATCGTCACCCTGGGCGGCACGCGGCTGTCGGTCGACCACGGCGTGCATTGGGCCGACATCGAGTGCGGGTGGACGCTGCCGACCGACTGGTACGGCGCGCAGCGCGCGACCGCGGCGTGCGCGGGCAGTTCGCCGCTGCACTGGGTCGCGCCGCGCCCCGTCGATTGGTGGCGGCTGCAGGTGCCGTTGGGCACCGGCTCGCCCCCCGGCGCGACGTGGCTGTGGTTCGACAGCGCGACGCACGACCCCGTCCGCATGATGTTCGGCGTCAGCCCGCCGGCGCCCGCAATGGGCGACCCGACACAGCTCGGCTTTTTCCAGAACTTTTCGCTGATCTGCTTTGCCGATTTCACCCGCTATGCGCCCGGCCATGCGCCGGCGCTGCCGACATCATGGGTCGAGCCGTCGCTCGCACATTTCAGGTTCGGCAATCCGCACCATTTCAAGCCGTTCGAGTGGAACCATAATTTCGGGCTGACGTCGTTCTCGACGCCGGTCAATGGCTTGTTCAATCCGTTGCAGACGCGGACGCTATATGCGTGGAAATCGGACGCCGACTATCGGGTCTATACCGACCGGGCGCAAAGCACGCTGATGCATTACCGCTATAATCCGCTCCAACCGGCGGGCGGCAAGGCGATCGACGCGGTCGAATCGCTGCTGACCGGAATTGCACCCGCCGGGAAAACTGCGGCGCATAGCGGCACCGGCTATCTCTATACCCGCTACCGCGACGGCACCGAGGGCTGCGTTACTGGCGCAAAGTTCCAGTTCGGTGCCGAAGCGCCCAACTGGGTTTCGATCAAAGGCGTCCACGGGACGCTTGCGGCGACGATCGACGCGCACCCGCGGCTGTGCCCCGATGTCGTGGTGACGATCTATTCGGTGCTGTTTCCACCGAACGATAAATATCCCGACGGCGTCTATCTGTGGACATGGTATGCGCCCGACACCGGCTCCGACGGTTCGGCGAGCCGCCCGGTGCTGTTCATGCAGGCCGATTCAGGCGTCAACGAGGGCACCAGTCTCGCGCTCGCCGACTATTTCTTTTATCGCAACCTCGAAGCGCCGATCGATCCGGCAAACTTCGTTGTCCCGGGGGCGTGCCTTAAGCTGGCATAGTCGGCTGCTGCCCGCAGTTCGGCAAAGCGCGCGAGCGCCGCGGGCAGTGCCAGTTCGCCCGCCTCGGCTTCGCCGGCGGCAATCATCGCCAGTGCGCTGGCGCGATCGGGCTTGCGACCGCGGCGGAGCATCATCGCGGCGTGCGCGCGCCGGGTGTTGACCGCCGCAACCCGTGCGCCGATCTGCCGGTTGATCGCCAGCGCCTGCGTAAAGTGCGCGTCCGCTGCATCCCATTGTTCGAGGCAGGCCGCCAACAGCCCCGCCGGGTGCGCGAGCGCACCGTCGCAGCGCACCCCCGTCGACATGCCGACCTGATCGACGAACGGCAGCAGCTGCGGATACAGCGCTGCCGCAACCGCCCGGTCGCCAAGCGCGATGCACGCCTCGCTGACCAGATGCATCGCCGTCGACCAGTGCATATCGATCGGCCAGTCGAAACCCATTGCCGCGAGTTCATCGAGCGCCGCATGCGCCGCCGACAGATCGCCGACTTCGGCGAGGGTAAATGACAGCGACGCTCGGATCGGCGTCATCATCGGGTAAGCGGCAATCGAGTGGCGGATCGGTTCGACCATATGCGCAAGCGTGCCGCGGCGCGTCATCAGCTCGAACATGTGCGAGTTGAACATGGTCGGAGCGTGCGGCAAACGAATGCGGTTGCCGGCCTGCAGGAACGCCAGCGCCAGCGCTTCCGCATCGCTATCGCCGCGCAGCAGAGCCAGCATGACGCGCAGCGCCTTTGGCAGCAGGAGAAAGAACGGCACGCCAAGCTCGGCGGCGCATGCTTCGCTCCGCGCCAGCGCCGCCTCGGCTCCCGCGATGTCGGCGGCAGCAAGCAGCGCATTGAAGTGCAGATTGGCGGCAAGGCAGCTCAATTCGACATGGCGCAACCCGCCCGCCAGCGCTTCGAGCTCGCTCGTCAAGGCGAGTCGTTCGGCAAGGCTGGTCGGATCGTCGATGACATAGATATGCGCCGACAATGCGCGCGCCAGCGTCAGCGGCTCGCCGCCGCTGCGCGCCATCGCCACCGCGCGGGCCGACAGCAGCTTGCCGCGCGGCCGCTCGGGGCCAAAACGCAGCTCGGTTGCCAGCAGCCCGAGCAGCTGGATGACCAGCGCATCGTCGCGCCCCTCGAGACGGTCGAGCGCCTCCGAATAAAGCGCAACCAGACCCTCGTCGACGCCGCTGCCCCATTGCAGCCCCGACGGATGCCCACTGCCGAGCGCGGCGGCACCGAACCGGTCGGCGTCATCCAGCCGCCGCGCGATCTCGATCGCCGCCGCCATCGTGGCGCGAAACCGCGTGTCACCGGCATTGCGCTCGGCATTGCCAAGCTCGATCAGCATGTCGCAATGCAGCGCGTCATGCCGGTCGCCATTGGCCTGCAGCACTTCGATCGCGCGGCGGTAATGCGTTGCCGCGGCCTCGAACGCGAGACCGGCGGTCGCCTTCGCCCCGGCCCGCCGCGCATAGTCGATCGCCTTGTCGAGATCGGCCGCGCCCGCGCCGGCCGCCCAGTGCGCGGCCAGTTCGTCGACATACAGCGCCGGATCACCAGCCGCGAGCGCCTCGAGCGTTTCGGCAATGCGGCGGTGCATCCGCAGCCGCCGCGAGGCCCCGATGCCGTCGTACAGCGTGGCGCGGACCAGTGCGTGATGAAAGCGGTAGCGATCGCGCTCGCCCGGCGTCGGCACCACCAGCCCGGTTTCGACCGCCGCCTCGATCGCGTCGAGCACGGCGTCGCCGGCGTGTTCGCTGCCCGCGAGCACGCGTTCGAGCAGCGCCAGCCCGAAGTCGCGGCCGATAACCGCCCCCCACGACAGGATCGCGTTGGTTTCCGGTGACAGCCGCCGCAAGCGCCTGCCGATCACTTCGCGGATGCCTTCGGGCAGTCCGAGATGCCCGGCATCGCCGTGGAACGCCCAGCCGTCACGGCTTTTGGTGAACAGCCCCGCCTCGGTCAGCTGCCGCAGCAGTTCGAAGATAAAGAATGGGTTGCCCGAAGTCTCGCGGTGCAACGCCTGCGCCAGCATTTCCGCCTGCGCATCGGGCGGATGTTTCGTGTAACCCGCCAGCAGCGCGACCACGGCGGCCTCGTCGATGCCGCCGAGCGTGCAGCGTTCGACATGGTCTTCGCGGCGCAAGTCGGCGAGCAACGCCGCCAACGGGTGATCGCCGGTGATCGCGCGGTCCTGGAACGTCGCGACGATCAGCAGCGGCAGCGACGCCGCGGCACGAACCAGATGTTTGAGCAACAATAGATCGGACGCGCTCGCCCAATGCAGGTCGTCGAGCATCAGCACCACGGGCGCGTGCGTGCCGATCTCGGCGAGCAGCCCCGACGCCGCCTCGAACAGCATGAAGCGTTCCGCCTCGGGCTCGGCGGCGCGCGGTTCGGGCAAATCCGGGATCCGCGCGCGCAGCTCTGGCACCAGCCGCGCCAACTCGCCGCGATGCCGCTCGGCATGGCGCGCAAGCACGGCGGGGTCGACATGCTCGACGCTGTGGCGGAAGGCGTCGATGAACGGGCGGTACGGCAGCGGCACGTCCTCGTCGCAGTGGCCGTACAGCACGGTTGCCGCGGCGGCATGCGCGATCTGCGCGATTTCACTCGCCAGAAAGCTTTTGCCGATACCGGGCTCGCCGCCCAGCAGCACCACGCGCCCATGTCCGGCGGCGGCATCATCCCATGCCGACCGCAGGACCGCCTGTTCGACGGTGCGGCCGCACAGGATGCGGATCTTGCGCGCCGCGATCCGCGCGGGCAGCGGTGCCTGGACCCATGCGACCGGCGGCGCGGCGGCGGTTGCGCAGGGTTCGACCATGTCGACCGTGCCGATCAGCCGATAGCCGACCCTCGCGATGGTCTCGATACGGAAACAGTCGGTGCCATGCTCCTGCGCCAGCTTGCGCAGCCTGCCGATGACGCGGTTGATCGAATCGTCGCCGACAATCCGCCCCTCCCAGCAGCGATCGACCAGTTCGTCGCGACTGATGATCGAACCGGCGGTTTCTGCAAGCGCGACAAGCACCTGCATGACGCGAGGCTCGAGCGTTTCGGCAGCGGTCGCGGTGACCTGCCGCAGCGCGGGCTCGACATACAGCGGGCCCAGCCGGAACGGCACCGCATGCGCAAGATCGATCTGAACGGCCCCTGCCATGCGTTCACCCCCTAGCGTATCGGGCATGTGGATCAAATATTAACAAAACACCATGCAAAAAACGATGACCGTCATCGGCAATTCATCGGTTGATCAGCGGTTTTTCATCGGGTCGGCGTCCTGTCGGGCAATCGGGTCGCGGCCTAGTTTGGCTTCATCGAGCCGGGCTGATCCGGAGCGGGAACCGAACGGAGAAACATCATGAAGACCATCATCACCATCGCCGCCGCCGCCCTCGCCACCGCCCTCACCACCGGGTTCGCGACCGCCGCCTTTGCCGAACCGCGGGTCGAAGCCTCGACGACGGTCAGCTATGCCGGGCTCGATCTCGCATCGCCCGCCGGTCAGGCACAACTCGCCCGCCGCATCCATTCGGCCGCGTACCACGTCTGCAGCCGCTCGAGCGGTTCCTCGCTCGCCGAAAAGCTCGACGAACTGCACTGCCGCACGAAGGCGATCGCCGATGCACAGGTTCGTGTCGCCGCGCTCACCGCACCGATGCTCGCATCGCGCTGAGCCCTCGATCACAGCTCGTCGCGCCCGGCGCGGTGGCCTTGCGGCTGCCGCGCCGGTTCCGATTCAGCCCGCACTGGGGGCAGACGCGCGGCCTTCAGCCGTTCGATGCGTGCGGCGGGTACCGTTTCCGGAAATAACGTGGGCGATGACGGGCTCGAACCGCCGACCCTGCCCGTGTAAAGGGCATGCTCTACCAACTGAGCTAATCGCCCGCACGGGTCTCATAGCGCGGCAATAGGACGTTGTCAGCCCGCGCATTCCGGGCGATACCGGGCGGACATTCCATGCGGAGCCGCCGGCCATGTTGCGACAGCTGTTTATCGATCACCCCGCCAGCGTCGGCGAAAGCTATGGCGCGCATCTGGTGGCCAGCCTGCGCACGGCAGGCAAGCTTGGGACGGCGGCGGCGGCCTGCGTCGTGCATGCGCTCGTGCCGGGGCTGTGCAAGACGACCGGCAGTACCGCTATCCTGCGGCTGCATGCCGAGGTGATGCCGCGCCGTTTCGAACAGCCGACGCTGTGAGCGACCTTGGCTTCGCGCCCGACCGGCTGGCGCGCATCGACCACTTTCTCGACACGCAGTATATCCAACCCGGCAAGCTTGCGGGCACGCTGCTGTCGGTGACGCGGCACGGCGAGCCGGCATATCTCGGCATGCTCGGCCATGCCGACCGCGAGCGCGGCACGCCGATCGCCGAAGACACGATCTTCCGCATCTATTCGATGACCAAGCCGCTGACATCGGTGGCGTTCATGATGCTGGTCGAGGAGGGCAAGGTTGCGCTCGACGATCCCGTCCACCACTATATCCCCGAGTGGAAGCACCTTGGCGTGTTCGACGCGGGCACGCACCGGACCGGGTTCAAAACGCATCCGACGACGCGGCCGATGCAGATCGTCGACCTGCTGCGCCATACCGCCGGGCTGACCTACGGTTTCCAGCTGCGCAGCAATGTCGATGCGGCGTATCGCGCGCACAAGATCGGCGAGATCGAAAAGGCCGGTACACTGGCCGACATGATCGCCGGCCTTGGCAAGCTGCCGCTCGAATTCTCGCCGGGCGACAAGTGGAATTACTCGGTCGCCACCGACGTCCTCGGTTACCTTGTCGGGGTGATCAGCGGCGAGCCGTTCGAGGCGTTCCTGCAGCGCCGCATCCTCGGGCCGCTCGGCATGACCGATACCGGCTTCCATGTGCCGCCGGACAAGGCGCACCGGCTTGCCGCCTGTTACGAGCCCGATGGCGCCGGCGGGATCCGCGTGCAGGACGATCCCGCGTCGAGCAGCTATCTCGCGCCGCCGATGTTCGTGTCGGGCGGCGGCGGGCTGGTGTCGACCGCAGCGGACTATATGCAGTTCGGGCTGGCGATGCTGCACGGTGGCACGCTTGGCGGCGAGCGGCTGATCGGTCGCAAGACGCTCGACCTGATGACTGCGAACCATTTGCCCGGCGGGCAGAGCATCGCGGCGCTGTCGGTATCGTTGTTCAGCGAGGCGGCGTATGACGGCGTCGGCTTCGGGCTGGGCTTTGCGACCACGCTCAACGCGGCGCGCACGCTGATGCCGGGCAGCGACGGCGACTATTTCTGGGGCGGTGCGGCAAGCACATTCTTCTGGGTCGATCCGGCGGAGGAAATGGTCGTCGTGTTCATGACGCAGCTGATCCCCAGTTCGACCTATCCGGTGCGGCGCGAACTACGCACGCTGTTGTACAGCGCGCTCGACGACTGATCAGAGCCCGCACCGCCGCAGCAAATCCGCCGTCGAGGCATCGAACCCGGCAGTCGTGCCGCCGCTATGTTGTGCGGCGTTCGCCATTTCCTTGCCCAGCTCGACCCCCCATTGGTCGAACGGATTAATCCCCGTCAGGCAGGCGGCGATGAAGGTCCGATGTTCGTAAAACGCCAGCAACTGGCCGAGCGTATGGGCATCGAGGCGGTCGAGCAGCAGCGTCGCCGACGCCCGGTTACCGGGAAATGTCTTCGCCGCCGCGAGCGCCGGATCGCCGCCCGACAGTGCCAGCGCCGCCGCGAACGTCCGCCCCTGCAACAACGCGGCGCCCTGCGCAAAGCAGTTCGCGAGCAGCTGGCGGTGGTGATCGCCGCCGAGCGCATGACCCGGCTGTTTGACCGCGACGAACTCGACCGGACCGGGGTGGTTGCCCTGATGCAGCAGCTGGAACACCGCATGCTGCGCGTCGGTGCCGGTCCCGCCCCACGTCACGGCGCCCGCCGGATAGTCAAGCACCGCGCCGTCGCGCGCGACGCGCTTGCCGTTGCTTTCCATCTCAAGCTGCTGAAGGAACGCCGGCAGCAACCGTAGCCGCTCGTCATAGGCAAACACCGCGCGCACCGGCTGCCGCCGGAACGTCGCCGACCAGACATCGAACGCCCCGGCGATCGCGGGCAGGTTGCGCGCGAACGGCGTATCGCGGAAATGCGCGTCGATCGCCGCCGCACCGGCTTGCAGCGCATCGAACGCCGCCACACCGCACCGCAGCGCCAGCGGCAGCCCCACCGCCGACCAGAGCGAATACCGCCCGCCGACAGTTTCGGCGAACGGCAGGATGCGGTCGTCGGCGATGCCCCACGCCGCCGCCCGCTGTGGCGCAGCAGTCACCGCGATGCACCGCGTCCGCGGTTCGGCGACGCCTGCCGCTGCCAGCCACGCCAGCGCGCTGTCGGCGTTGGTCATGGTTTCTTGCGTGGTGAAGGTTTTCGACACGATTACCACCAGCGTGCGCGCCGGGTCGCACCGCGATAACGCCCGCGCCAGCGCAACGCCGTCGATGTTGGCAACGACATGTACCGCAGGCCCGTCGCCGTGTTCGCCAAGTGCATCGAGCAGCAGCGCCGGCCCCAGCGCCGATCCGCCGATGCCGATATGCAGGACATGCGCCACGTTGGCATCGGCGCGCACCGCCTCGGCGACGCGACGCAGCGCCGCCTGGCCGGGAGCAGCTGCGGCCACATCGGCGGCGCTGCCGACGCCGCGTTCGGCCATATGCGTCGCCGCGCGCGCCTCCGACGGGTTGACCACCGCGCCGTCGAACAGCCGCGTGCGCCACCCATCGAAGTCCGCCGCTGCGGCCAAATCACCAAGCTGCGCGACGGTTTCGCTGGTGACCGCCAGCTTGGCAAAGTCGGCATGCAGATCGCCGGCATCTCGCGATAGCGTTTCGACGCGCGCCGGATCGGCGTCGAAAAGCGCGGGAATGTCGACCGCCACCGCAGCCTGCCGGGCAAGCGCATGCCACGCCGGGGTCGAGTCGAGCGGTGCAGCCATCGGCGTTCCTTCACAAGCGATCGCCCGCGCTTCTAGCCGACCTGCGGCGCGGCGTGCATTAAGTTTGCGGTGCAGGTGCGATTTCTGCCGCGAACTAGTCGCGCGAACGGCTGGTTGCGGTGGTGAACGGCCTGGCGACTCATTAAAGCGTTCAAAATAAAAGCCGGCGTCTTTTTGGCGAATTCAATACGGGGGCGGCGTCACGTGCGATCAGGCCCGGCTGGGGGCCGGCCGGACGCCGAGAGCCACCGCCGCATATGTCGCACCAATCAGGACAGCGGCTCCATGGATGTCGTACCGAATGCAAAGCGCGATGGCGATCGCTAAGCCGGCCACGCCGCTCAGCCGGGGCCGGAGCGATCGCGCATCGACCAGCGTGGACACAAGCAGCGCGCCTGCCAGGCCCATGTAACCGATGGAGTTGCCAGCGCCGATGGGTTGCCAGCGTATGGCGATCAGCTCGGTTAGGACGCCGCCGCCAAAGTAGATGAGGCTCCACTGCAGGCGACCAAACCTACTCTCCGCTACCCGTCCGACGACCACCATCATTGCAATGTTGAACAAGCCACCGATCAGCCAATGGTCCTGGACGAATAGGGCGGTGACGACGCGATACCATTCGCCCGATCTGATCGCCCCAGCATCCCTGCCCAAAAGCGCCAGCAGTGCCGGGCGTGCGAGTTCCGCCAACAGGCCTGCTGCAACCAGCAAAGCAACGAAGATTGTGAGTACCGGTAAAACTTGGCGGCGGCTTGCAACAGGCCCGGAGTTACCGACACTGCAAAAAACGATGGCGACTAGGCCCAGGACGCCGAAGAAATCCATGTTTGAACCTACGACAAACCCTCCGGAACAGGAATGGGGGGTTTGATCGCGCGGCTGACAAAAAGCTCGGTCGCTATGCATATGTTGATGAACAAGCGTCCGCTCTCAGGGAGAGGATTAATCCTCTCAGTGGCCGCAACGGGATCGCAAGCCGGCCCCCGGCCCAATGCGCCTACATCCTGCCATCGATTGCGCTGTCTAACCCAAACGGCACATTTGGACCATGTTGCGCTTGACTTGCGCGGGGTCCACGCGCCAAGCCGCGTCGATGGCTTCGCTTCGTTCCGACCCGGCCCGCATCCGGCACTTTGCGCGCGCCCGGCTGCAATATCGCGCCGTGCGCAGTGCCGGGCGGCTGGTCGTCGCGGCGCTGGCGGTGGCGCTGACGCTGCGGACCGTTGCCTATGAGCCGTTCAACATCCCGTCGCAGTCGATGCTGCCGACGTTGCTCAGCGGGGATTATCTGTTCGTCGCCAAATGGCCCTATGGATTCAGCCGCTATTCGCTGCCGCTCGGCTTGCCGCTGTTCGACGGGCGGCTTGGCGGCCGTGACCCCGCGCGCGGCGACATCGTCGAGTTCAAGACGCCTGCCGACAATCGCACCGATTTCATCAAGCGCGTCATCGGCCTTCCCGGCGACCGCATCGCCATGGTGCACGGCATGTTCGCGATCAACGGCGCAATCGTGCCGCGGCGGCGCGTCGACGATTTCAGCATGCTCGCCGCCGACGATGGGGACTGCCGCCAGGCACTCGACCAGCGCGTCATGGCACCCGATGGCCGCGTTTGGTGCCGGGTTCCGCAATATATCGAGATGCTGGGCACCCGCCGCTATGCCGTGCTCGATCAGGTCGCCGACGGTCAGCACGACAATTTCGCGGCCGTCACCGTCCCTGCCGGACATTATTTCGTCGCCGGCGACAACCGCGACGACAGCGCCGACAGCCGGTTGAGCATCGCCGAAGGCGGCGTCGGCATGGTCCCCGCCGAAAACCTCGTCGGGCGCGCCGATCGCATCTTCTTTTCGATCGACGAGCTACGCCACGGCCGCGATGCGCTGCGGCTGAGCCGGATCGGGCAGCCGTTGTGAGCGACGACGCGCTCGGCGACTGGGCGGCGACGACGCTCGGCCACCGCTTTGCCGACCTTGGCCTGCTGCGCCGCGCGCTGACGCACGGCAGCGCGGTCGGCGCGGACTATCAGCGGCTCGAATTCCTTGGGGACCGCGTGCTCGGCTGCGTCGTCGCGGCGTGGCTGTACCGCGACTATGACGAGCCCGAGGGCAAGCTGACGGCGCGCTATCACGGGCTGGTCGAGGGGCCGGCGTGCGCCGAAGTCGCGCGCGCGCTCGGCGTGCCCGAACGGCTGTTCATGGAAAAGGTCGCGCGCTCGAAAGGCCTCGGCCATTCGGACAATGTGCTCGGCGACATTGCCGAGGCGATCGTCGCGGCGATCTTCCTCGACGGCGGCTTTGCTGCGGCCGAAGCATTCGTCCACCGCCACTGGGGGGCGCTGCTCGATGCCGGGCCGCGACTGCTGGTCGATCCCAAATCGCGGCTGCAGGAATGGGCGCTGGCGCAAAGCCGCCAAGCCCCGACGTATGAGCTCGTCGACCGGTCGGGGCCCGACCACGCACCGCGCTTCCGCGTCCGGGTGGTGGTCCGCGGCCATGATCCCGCCGAAGGTGCCGGTGCCAACAAGCGCGAGGCCGAAAAGGCCGCCGCCATCGCGATGCTCGAAAGGCTCACTTCATGACCATCCGCTGCGGCACCATCGCGGTCGTCGGCGCGCCGAACGCCGGCAAGTCGACGCTCGTCAACACGCTTGTCGGGCAAAAGGTCGCGATCGTCAGCGCCAAGGTGCAGACGACGCGCACCCGGCTGATGGGCATTGCGATCGAGGGCGAGAGCCAGCTGCTGCTGGTCGACACCCCCGGCATCTTTGCGCCGCGCCGCCGCCTTGACCGCGCGATGGTCCGTGCGGCGTGGGAAGGCGCACACGGGGCCGACCTGATCCTCTTCGTCGTCGATGCCAAGGCGGGGTTCAAGGACGACGCCAGCGCCATCCTGACCGCGCTCGAGCACCGCCCCGAGCCCAAGCTGCTCGCGCTGAACAAGGTCGACATCGCCGACAAGGGCCGCCTGCTCGATCTCGCGGCGCACGCCAACGCGATGGCGAAGTTCGAGGAAACGTTCTTCATCGCCGCCGACAGCGGTGAGGGCGTCCCCGAGCTTAAGGCAACGCTCGCCGGCATGGTCCCCGAAGCCGCGTGGGAATACCCCGAAGACCAGCTGGTCGATGCCACCACGCGCCTGCTCGCCGCCGAGATGACGCGCGAGCAGCTGTATCTGCAACTGCACGCCGAACTGCCCTATGCCAGCGCGGTCGAGACCGAGAAGTGGGAGGACCGCAAGGACGGTTCGACCGTCATCCACCAGCAGATCCTCGTGGAACGCGACAGCCAGAAGGCGATCGTGCTCGGGGCACGCGGCGCGCGCATCAAGGCGATCGGCGAGGCGGCACGCGCCGGGATCGCCGCGCTGACCGGGCGCAAGGTCCACCTGTTCCTCCACGTCAAGGTCAAGGCCGACTGGGCCGACGACCGCGAAGTCTACCGCGACATCGGACTGGACTTCGGGGACTAGGGGGGCTCGCTGCTTAGCGCAGCGCCACCACCTTCACCGCCTCCCACGGCCCCCCGGCGTAGCGCCAGATGCCGACGCCGGTCACGCGGAACGCCCACGGCTCGAACGCTGCGCTCAGCGCCGCCAGCGTTGCCCGCGCAACAGCACTCGTCACCTTGTTCTGCACCGTCACATGCGCGCGCCACCCTTGCGCGTCCTGCGCGGTCAGTAGCCCGGCGAACGTCTGCGCCAGGTCCGTGCGCAGCGCATCGAGCGCGTCCGACCGCAGCGTCAGCGCCACCCCGCTGCCGAGCGAACGCAGCCCCGTCACCGCGACTTCGATCGGCGGCACGCCGCGCACCGCCGCCTGAACCGCGCGCACGATGCTGTCGACTTCGCTGCCGGGCAAGGCGTGGAACATCGTGATATGCGCCTTCAGCTGGTTGCGTTCGGGCGGGAAGTGCGCGCGGCGCAGCGCGTCGAACCGCGCGGCGGCGAACGGCTCGGCCTCGGCGGTCAGGATCAGCGGGCGGTGGTCGATCATCGCGCCTTCCTAGCGGTTCAATCGCGCCGCGCACCATGCTACAGCGACACGGACACGACCCAGGGATGACCGCTCCATGCGCCTCGATGATGAACGCGAAAGCAGCAATGTCGAGGATGACCGCGGCAGTGGCGGCGGCGGTGGCGGCGGCGGCTTCGGCGGGTTGCCGTTCGGCGGCGGCGGCCTCAGCCTTGGCGGTATCATCATCGTCGGCATCATCGCGCTGGTGTTCGGGATCAACCCGCTGACGCTGCTCGGTGGCGGCGGCAGCAGCGGCGGCGGCAGCGGCCCGACGCAGCAGATCGGCCAGCCGCAGGACCAGGTCGCGCCGTCGCCCGCCGCCGGTCCCGATACCAGCGGGCACTTCGTCCGCAAGGTGCTCGCCACCACCGAAGATACCTGGGCCAAGCTGCTCCCCGAACAGACCGGCAAGGCCTATGTCAACCCCCGGCTGGTGCTGTTCACCGGGCAGACGCAGTCGGGCTGCGGCGGCGCGACCGCCGCGTCAGGGCCGTTCTATTGCCCCGCCGACCGCAAGGTCTATCTCGACACCGCGTTCTTCGATGAACTCAGCAGCCGCTTCGGCGCGCCGGGCGACTTCGCCCAAGCCTATGTTATCGCGCATGAAATCGGCCACCACGTCCAGAACCTGCTCGGCACCTCGGATCAGGTCAGCACCGCGCAGCAGCACGCCAGCCGGTCGCAGGGCAACGCGCTGTCGGTCCGGCTCGAGCTGCAAGCGGACTGTTTTGCGGGCATCTGGGGCAAGGCGAACGCCGCCATCCTCGACCCCGGCGACGTCGACGAGGCGATGCGCGCCGCCACCGCGATCGGCGACGACCGGCTGCAGCAACAGGCGCAGGGCACCGTGGTCCCCGACAGCTTCACCCACGGCACCAGCGCGCAGCGCACCCGCTGGCTCAAGCGCGGGCTCGACAGCGGGCTGATCAGCGACTGCGACACCTTCAACGCCAGCAGCCTTTAACCGCCCCCGGCAGGCGCCGCCGCCGCCCACCACGCGAACGCATCCGCCTGCCGCGCCGCGACCCAGCGCGCGGCGTCGGGCCCGGTGAACAGCCCGCGATACCCCGCCCGCCCCGGCGTATTCTGGCCGAGCCACCAGCCCTGCCCCGGCAGCCCGTCGCTGGCGCGCACCACCAGCACCGCGAGCGGCGGCCGCCCGGCACCGCGTTCGCAAGCGTCGATCGCATCGAGCACGACGCACAGCGCGCGCATCCTGGGGCGGCTGAACGCGTAGCCGACGGCGTTCAACATCTCGGCATAGGTCACCGGCTCCCCGGCGCGCGCGGCGGCATAAAGGCGAGCAGCGATCGCATCGGGGTCCATCGGCCCCAGCGCTATCACAGGCGGGCATCGCGCCTAAACCCCCTAACTTTACTCGCGTGCCGAGGGGAATTCGAATTCCCGATGCCGGGAGCCAAGCCGAGGGGATGGCGGCGATTTGCCGACGGGAGCGGCATATTCGCCGCCTTCACTGCTTTGGCGGCAGTAACGGGATCGGCGAGCACGTCGATTGACACGCGGCGGCAGTCTAGCGTCCAGCGATCGGCGCGGGTCGCGGGATCGGGCATCGCGATGGGGGAGGGATTTTCCATAAGCATCTCTAACTTATATGGTTCGTTTCGTCAAGCCAATTGGAAAACCGCTTTCCGCTGCAACGTCGATTGACGCTTGCCATTGCACGCTCATGTGCATACTTTGTGATAACAATATTGGAGGAAACAATGCACAGCGCCCTGCGCAAGATGGGCAACTCGACGGGGCTGATCGTGCCCAAGGCAGTGCTGCGCGCTGCCGGGGTCGAGAGCGGCACCGTGCTCGACCTCACCATCGAGGATGGTCGGATCGTCGCCAGCCCGGTCCGCACCGCGCCGCGCGCCGGCTGGGCCGAGTCCGCCGCCGAAGTCGCCGCCGCCCCGCCCGGGCCCGACGAGGCAGCGTGGCTTGGCTTCGGCAACGACGGCGATGCCGAGTTGATGTGGTAAAGCGCGGCGAAGTCTGGCTCGTCGCGCTCGACCCAACCGTCGGCAGCGAAATCCAGAAGACCCGCCCCTGCGTGATCGTGTCGCCCGACGAGCTTAATGCCTCGCTGCGCACTGTGATCGTCGTGCCGATGACGACCGGCAGCCGACCGGCGGCGTTTCGCGTGGCAGTGCGGTTCAAGGGAAAGGACGGGCTGGCGCTGCCGGATCAGGTGCGGACGGTGGACCGGGCGCGGCTAATTAAGCGCGAAGGGATCTTATCGGCCGACACTCTAGACAGCGTCATATCAATCTTAAGTCAAATGTTTATGAAGTAACAAAGTTCCATCATTATGGCCTAAAGCCATTCACTCGTGCTATTCGACCCAGAACGCCTCTTACAACAACGTCGAGCTGGCCGTTGGTTGTATAGTCTGCCGGGCAGACGTAATTGGCTCGATCCTCAGCAATGAGATTGTACATCTTCTTTTGACCCGACGACCTGAATTCTTGAGGGTCAAAAACAGCGATTGCGCATCCCCCTTGATATCTCATCATCTTCATGGATGGAATATCTGTATCACCATCGCCTATGAAAATCATATTTTCGAAGGGTATGGGTCGTTCCTCCATTGGTATCCATCTATTGACAGCTTTGTCATCCCAATAATTGAGAATTCCCTTGTTTATCCGGAATAGATATTGCGTCTTTGTTGTATAGTTGACACTGGCTGCTGGCCAAGTTGCTCTTCCGTCTGCACCATATAGATACTTTGATGCGAATATGTAGGACAAATGCTTTGCAATAGGTGAGGCGCTAATCATTTCAGATAACCCGGATGAAACGACGTAGTGCTCCAACCTAACTCCTTGTGATGCAGCAAAATGGTTTATCGATCCGAACCATTCCTCAACGCCATCAAACAATGGCAAATTACGCCCATGCTCTTCGAATAAATCGCGTGTCGGCTTACGTTTACTACGCATCAGAATCTCGTGCATATAAGCGAGAATCTCATCGCCGTCCGCTGCCCGATTAGCGTCTTTTACTATTTTCCAAAAGTCGTTATGATCATCGAAGCCGAACTCAGGTAAGAGAGTATGTTGCTGCATCGATCCTGGCGACAGCGTTCCATCGAAATCGTATATTATAGCCGCCTGGATTGTTGATGCCACAAGCCCTACTTCTTGCGGTTATATGGTGACTGGTTTGTCGGCTTGAGTGAAACGTCTAATTGCGCAGCCTTAGCTCTGACAGCGTCTTCGGTCCGGCCCAGCTTTAGCCCAATAACGCGCGTTGGAGTATTCTGTGCCGCCAGAGACGTTAGCGCCTTGGTATCCGCCGGGACCCAGCCCTTACCAGAATTCCGATCCGACATAGACATTGTCTAATTTCCCTACTCCGCCGCCACGCCCAGCAGCCCCTGCTCGCCTTCGACCACTTCGTTTGCGGCTTCGCTCGCCAGCTTGGCGCCCTTGCGGCGGTCGAACGCGTCCCAGACTTCGTTCCAGTTGCCCTTGGTTGCGGCCTTCGAATATTCCGTGGCGCGGGCTTCGAAGAAGTTGGCGTGCTCGACGCCGTTGAGCATCGGGATTAGCCACGGCAGCGGGTGTTCGTCGATCATATAGATCGGCTTCATGCCGAGCTGCTTGAGCCGCCAGTCGGCGGTGAAGCGGACGTATTTCTTGATCTCGTTCGGGGTCATGCCGGGCACCGGGCCCATTTCGAACGCGAGATCGACGAACGCATCCTCGAGCCGGACGGTGCGCTGGCAGACGTCGGCGATGTCGTCGCGCAGTTTCGACGACATCACGCCGGTTTCGGCGCAAAATGCGTGGAACAGCTTGATGATGCCTTCGCAATGCAGGCTTTCGTCGCGCACCGACCAGGTGACGATCTGGCCCATGCCCTTCATCTTGTTGAAGCGCGGGAAGTTGAGCAGCATCGCAAAGCTGGCGAACAGCTGCAGCCCTTCGGTAAAGCCGCCGAACATTGCAAGCGTGCGCGCAATGTCGCCGTCGCTGCCGACGCCGAATTCGGACATATATTCGTGCTTGTCGCGCATTTCCTTATAGTTGAGGAACGCGCTATATTCGCTTTCGGGCATGCCGATGGTGTCGAGCAAGTGGCTGTACGCGGCGATGTGCACCGTTTCCATGTTGCTGAACGCGGTCAGCATCATCTTGACTTCGGTCGGCTTGAACACGCGGCCGTATTTGTCGTGATAGCAGTCCTGCACCTCGACATCGGCCTGCGTGAAGAAGCGGAAAATCTGCGTCAGCAGGTTGCGCTCATGCTCGGTGAGCTTTTGCGCCCAGTCGCGGCAATCCTCGCCCAGCGGCACCTCCTCGGGCATCCAGTGGATCTGCTGCTGGCGCTTCCAGAAGTCGAACGCCCACGGGTATTCGAACGGCTTGTAGCTGTGGCTGGCCTTGAGAAGCGACATGGGTTTTGCTCCGAATCAGTGTTCTTGGTTTGATCTTATCGTGCCGTCCAGTAGGTAGCGAGGGGGCCATCGACGCACGTCGTGGAATGCGCGACCACGGCCCCCTCGCCCGCCAGCCGACGCCGTCGCGCCGACCGGTCCCGCGGTTGCCCGCAGGGGTGCCCTACTGACAGGCAAGGCACTCGTCATAATCCTTGGCTTCGACCTCGATAACCGGGGCCAGCGCGGTGTTGTCGGCCTCCACCCCGCCGGCGAAACCGGCGCGCTGGATCGACTTCGACCGCAGGTAATAGAGCGACTTGATGCCAAGCTCCCATGCGCGGAAGTGCAGCATCAGCAGGTCCCACTTTTCGACATCGGCGGGGATGAACAGGTTGAGGCTTTGCGCCTGGTCGATATAGGGCGTGCGGTCGCCGGCGAGTTCGAGCAGCCAGCGCTGATCGATTTCGAACGCGGTGCGGTACACCGCCTTTTCATCGGCGCTGAGGAAGTCGAGATGGTGGACCGAGCCGCCCTGTTCGAGGATCGACATCCACACCGCTTCGCTGTTCTTCGACTTGGCGATCAGCAGCTTTTCGAGGAACGGGTTGCGGATCGAAAAGCTCCCCGACAGCGTCTTGTGCGTATAGATATTCGCCGGGATCGGCTCGACACAGGCGCTGGTGCCGCCGGTGATGATGCTGATGCTCGCGGTCGGTGCGATCGCCATCTTGCAGCTGAACCGTTCCATCACGCCCATGTCGGCGGCGTCGGGGCACGGCCCGCGTTCGGACGCGAGGTGCATCGATGCCTCGTCGACCTGCGCGCGGATGTGGCGGAAGATCTTCATGTTCCACGACTTTGCCAGCGCGCCTTCGAACGCGAGGCCGCGCGCCTGAAAAAAGCTGTGCAACCCCATGACGCCGAGGCCGACCGAGCGTTCGCGGCTGGCGGCGTATTTGGCGCGCGCCATTTCGGGCGGCGCGCGGTCGATATAATCGGTGAGGACATTGTCGAGGAAGCGCATGACATCCTCGATGAACAGCTTGTTGCCCGCCCAGTCGTCCCACATTTCGAGGTTGAGCGACGACAGGCAGCACACCGCGGTCCGGTCGTTGCCGAGGTGATCGACCCCGGTCGGCAGCGTGATTTCCGAGCACAGGTTCGACGTCGACACCTTGAGGCCGAGGTCGCGCTGATGCTTGGGCATCGTGGCGTTCACCTGATCGATGAAGATGATGTACGGCTCGCCCGTCGCCAGCCGCGTCTCGACCAGCTTGGTGAACAGCGCGCGGGCGTCGACGGTGGCGCGGCGCTCGCCGGTCTTGGGGCTGACAAGGTCGAACGCCTCGCCGGCGCGCACGGCTTCCATGAACTTGTCGGTGACCAGCACGCCGTGGTGGAGGTTCAATGCCTTGCGGTTGAAGTCGCCGCTGGGTTTGCGGATTTCGAGGAATTCCTCGATCTCGGGGTGGTTGATGTCGAGGTACACCGCCGCCGACCCGCGACGCAGGCTGCCCTGACTGATCGCGAGCGTCAGGCTGTCCATGACGCGGACGAACGGAATGATGCCGCTGGTCTTGCCGTTGAGGCCGACCGGCTCGCCGATGCCGCGGACATGCCCCCAATAAGTTCCGATGCCGCCGCCGCGCGCCGCGAGCCAGACATTCTCGTTCCACGTCGAGACGATCGCCTCGAGGCTGTCCGACACCGAATTGAGGTAGCAGCTGATCGGCAGCCCGCGCCCGGTTCCGCCGTTCGACAACACCGGCGTCGACGGCATGAACCACAGCTTCGAGATATAGTCGTACAGCCGCTGCGCGTGCGGGCCGTCGTCGGCATAGGCGGCGGCGACGCGCGCGAACAGATCCTGATACGATTCGCCGGGCAGCAGATAGCGGTCCTTAAGCGTCTCGCGGCCGAAATCGGTCAGCAGCGCATCGCGGCTGCGGTCGACTTCGACCGGGAACCGCCACGCCATGATCGTGCTCGACGTGATCGGCGCGGTGGCCGAGTCGCTATCGTCGCGATCGGCGGTGCCGACACTGCTGCTGCCACTGAAGTCCATGCCGTCCGCTCCTAAAACCTGCGGCCCTGCCGGGCCCGAACCGCCTGTGCTGAACCGGATCGAAGGCTACGTCACGCGCCAACTTGCACGTCACCCGAGCTATCCCCGATATCCACAGCACACCGCGCGCAACACATACTTTGGCGGGGTTCAGGCGCGTCGCGCTGGCCGGTCGGTGCGATCCCGATGCTACCAGCTATGGTGTTGAACCTTAACCCCTCGTCCACAGATTGTGCCTGAATTCCAAAAGGCTGCAAGCAAAAATATGGGGATGCGGCATTCCAACAACAACCATGATGGCGCCCGGCAGCCGGTTGAGGCACTAAGCGCGGACCGGATTTATCGAGGCCCGAAGGACCGTTGCCGCCCATGACCGTAATCACTCAAGACGACATCATCACATCGGTCGCTGACGCGTTGCAATATATCAGTTATTTTCATCCGATGGATTATATCCGCGCGCTCGGCCGGGCCTATGATGCCGAAGCCGGCCCGGCAGCAAAGGACGCGATTGCGCAGATCCTGACCAACAGCCGGATGTGCGCGGAGGGCCACCGCCCGATCTGCCAGGATACCGGGATCGTCGTTGCCTTTGTGAAAGTCGGCATGAACGTACGGCTGCAAGCTACTTTGAACATGCAGCAAATGATCGACGAAGGCGTGCGCCGCGCGTATCTGTTTCCCGAAAATCGCCTGCGTGCCTCGATCGTCGCCGACCCGGCATTTTCGCGCGCCAACACGCGCGACAACACCCCGTCGGTGGTGCATGTCGAACTCGTGCTGGGCGACACGATCGAAATTACTGTGGCGGCCAAGGGCGGCGGCAGCGAGAACAAGTCGAAATTCGCGATGCTCAACCCCAGCGACTCGATCCGCGACTGGGTGGTTGCGACCGTGCCGACGATGGGCGCGGGCTGGTGCCCGCCCGGAATGCTCGGCATCGGCATCGGTGGCACCGCCGAAAAGGCGATGCTGCTCGCCAAGGAATCGCTGATGCTGCCGATCGACATGGCCGAGTTGAAGGCGCGCGGGCCCCGGTCGCCGATCGAGGAACTGCGGATCGAGTTGTTCGATGCGGTCAACGACCTCGGCATCGGCGCGCAGGGGCTCGGCGGGTTGAGCACCGTGCTCGACGTCAAGATCATCGATGCGCCGACGCACGCCGCGTCGAAACCGATCGCGATGATCCCCAATTGCGCGGCCACCCGCCACGCGCATTTCGTGCTCGACGGCAGCGGCCCGGCGTTCCTCGAGGCCCCCAACCTTGCCGAATGGCCCGATATGCAATGGACCCCGTCGAAGGCCGCGATCCGCGTCGATCTCGACACGCTGACCCCCGCCGTTGTCGCGTCATGGCAGCCCGGCGACCGGCTGCTGCTCAACGGCCGCATGCTGACCGGACGCGACGCGGCGCACAAGCGGATGACCGACATGCTGGCGCGTGGGCAGGCGCTGCCGGTCGATTTCACCAACCGCACAATCTATTATGTCGGCCCGGTCGATCCGGTCGCCGGCGAAGTCGTCGGCCCCGCCGGCCCGACCACCGCGACGCGGATGGACAAGTTCACCGAAACGATGCTGGCCCAAACCGGGCTGATCGCGATGGTCGGCAAGGCCGAGCGCGGCCCCACCGGCATCGCCGCGATCGCCAAGCACGGTGCCGCGTATCTGATGGCGGTCGGCGGCGCGGCGTATCTGGTATCGAAGGCGATCAAGGCCTCGCGCGTGGTCGCGTTCGAAGACCTTGGCATGGAAGCGATCTATGAATTCGAAGTGCGCGACATGCCGGTAACGGTCGCCGTCGACGCGCGCGGCACCTCGGTGCATGCAACCGGACCGCTGGTATGGCGCGACAAGATCGCCGCGGCGAAGGTGCAGGCAATGATATAGGTCGTGAACTCATAAAGCAGCAGGTCTGCTTTCGCCCCAGTTGCGGACGTTCCAATCGCCGCTATCGTCAGGCAGAAATCAGGAGGGCTGCGTGTTCGATTGGCTGAAAAGCACGAAGCGATCTTCACGTTTGCCTTCGACAAAGACGCTGCCGATCGACCCGGCGTTGTTCGAGCAGGGAGGAGCGAGCCTATATGAGGCTCTCAGCAATCACTGGGCGTTGTCTGATCCAAACACCTACACGCGCCGGGGTACGAGCGCAGATGTAGAAGCGTTGGAGAAGCGATATGCACTCCAACTGCCGGAAGATTTTCGGGCCTATCTGATCCATGCCGCGCCAAGCACAATATTCATGGACGACATTGGCACTCAGTGGTGGGCGGCGAGCGAGATTAAATCTATTTCTGACGAATGCCCGGATGGGCCGCCCGGTCAGACTAATCATGAGATCGAACAATAGAAAGACGCGTATCTTGTATTCTCTGACTATTTGATCTGGTGTTACGCTTGGGCAATTTGCTGTTCCAACGGGCCAAATCGGGGAAAGATCGCCTTGATCGGCGGCCTGCCGGACACATTTGTCGCTAATAATTTTCGCGATTTCCTTTTGCTCGAATTGACCGATGATCTGGCGATCCACCAAGGCCCCAGCAAGCGAGCAAGCGCGGATGACTAGAGGCGGCTTCTCACCCCACGTCAGCCATCGCAGCCCATGACTTTCATACCCGCACAAAACAAATGCGGGGCCCGCACGTGGCGGGCCCCGCATCGGGTCGGGTTCAGGCGGTGACGACCGTGCCGGTGCGGCGGCGGCGGGCCGCGAAGCCGACGAGCGCAAAGCCCGAAACGAGCAGCGCCCAGGTGGCGGGCTCCGGAACCGCAGTCAGCGACACGCCGTCGAGCAGCGCCACCGGCGGTTCTCCGCCCGGCGTGCCGTTCGACAGGAAGCTCAGGACCGAGCTGGTCGTCGTCGGGACATAATAGAACGACACCGTCTGCCAGCCCGAGAAGCCGCCGCTCGGCTCCGACAGGATCGAGGTGTTCTTGGTGACGCCGCCGAAGGTGACCGCAAGCTGTTCGGTCGTGGCTCCGGTGCGGTTGCGCAGCTGCGTCGCTGCCCAGGTGAAGGTGAGGTTGTAACCGGTGCCCGGCGTCAGCCCGTTGATGGTCTGCGCGAACGCGCCGTGGATGCCGACGTCGCCGTCGAGCGCCATGAAGTTGCCGCCGGTGGGGCTGGTGGTGACGGTGGGGCGGAAATAGGTCAGCGGATCGCTGTACTGGTTCGCCGCCGACGTCGTGGTCTGCGTGCCGCCGATGTACAGCAGGTTATAGCCGCTGCCGGTCCAGCCGGTGACACCCTGACCGAACGCACCGCCGACCTGCGAGCTGCTCGAATAGGTGGTGGTTTCGAAACCGCCGTTGGTGACGAGATTGGTTGCAGCCGTTGCCGGAGCGGCGACGGCGACCGCGAGTGCGGCGATGGCGATGATCTTTGAAGTGACCATGAGCTGAGTTCCCCAGTTTCACGCGGAAGTGCGTTAACCAATGGGTAAGCAAATGGCATGCCATTTTGGCGGCATCTCAACGCATCGAATTAACTATATATTAATCTTAACTTTCTGTTAGCTATTAGTTTCGAGGGTGTAATTGTTATCCACAATAGTGTCGGGATATTTTACACTTTCTTAGGGTTTTGATTTTGATCTTTGGCGGGCGGCAGCGCAGCGCATCGCGGGAAATCCCGGTAAACCGCCATAAACCGTATCGACCTCCGGCGGCTGAACGAATGTGTCACTCACGCCCATCGGAACAAATGGTTTGAAGCGATGGCCCGGCCACCGTAGATCGCATCCACGTTCCCGTCCCCGCCACGCCCGGTGGAGGATGCCACCGAAGGCCAGCCCCCATGCCCGCTTATGATTATGATCTGTTCGTCATCGGTGCCGGTTCGGGCGGCGTGCGCGCCAGCCGCATCGCTGCCGGGCACGGCGCGCGCGTCGCGATCGCCGAGGAATATCGTGTCGGCGGCACCTGTGTCATCCGCGGCTGCGTTCCCAAGAAGCTGCTCGTCTATGGGTCGCACTTCGCCGAAGACCTGGTCGATGCGCGGCGCTTCGGCTGGACACTGGCGGGCAAAAGCTTTGACTGGCCGACGCTGCGCGACAATGTCCTTGCCGAAGTCGATCGGCTCGAAGGCATTTACCACACGACGCTGTCGAACCAGTCGGTCGAGCTGTTGACCGGCCATGCGACGCTGCTCGACGCACACACGGTTCAGGTCGGCGAGCGTACCGTCACCGCCGACAAGATCCTGATCGCCACCGGCGCACGGCCGCTGATCCCCGACCTGCCCGGTGCCGAACATGGCATCACCTCGAACGAGGTGTTCCACCTCGAAAATCTGCCGCGACGGCTGGTGATCGCGGGCGGCGGCTATATCGCCAACGAGTTCGCCGGGGTGTTCCACGAACTTGGCGTCGAGGTGACGCTGGTCAACCGCGGCGACATGCTGCTGCGCGACTGGGACGTGGCGCTGCGCGACCGGCTGCTACAGATTTCGATGACCAAGGGCATCAAGTTCGTGTTCAACTGCGCGCTCGACCGCGTCGAAAAGCGCGCCGATGGCAGCATTGCGATGATCCCGCAGCACGGCGACCCGATCGAGGCCGACATGCTGCTATGGGCCGTCGGCCGCCGCCCGAACATCGAAGGGCTGGGGCTCGAGGCGGCGGGCGTCGTGCTCAACGACAAGCATGCCGTTGCAGTCGACGATGACAGCCGCACAAATATCGAAAACATCTATGCGGTGGGCGATGTCACCGACCGCATTCAGCTGACGCCGATCGCCATTCGCGAGGGGCAGGCCTTTGCCGATACCGTGTTCGGCAACAAGCCGTGGCGCGTCGATCATAGCTGCGTGCCGAGCGCGGTGTTCGCCAACCCGCCGCTCGCCAGCGTCGGGCTGACCGAGGCGGCGGCGCGCAACGCCTATGGCAGCGTCCATGTTTTCACCAGCGACTTCCGCCCGATGCGCAACGTGCTGGCGGGGCGCAACGAGCGGTCGCTGTACAAGCTGGTCGTCGATGCCGCGTCGGACCGCGTGCTCGGCGCGCACATGATCGGGCCCGATGCCCCCGAAATCCTGCAGGCGCTGGCGATTGCGGTCAAGGCGCGGCTGACCAAGGCGCAGTTCGACGAGACCGTCGCGCTGCACCCGACGATGGCAGAGGAACTCGTGCTGATGCGGTGACCCGAAGCCGCGCCCCGTTGCGGCGGTGCCGCGCGCGGGCTAGGCGGGGCACCGATGCGTACCGCGTTCTTTTTCCCCATGCCGGACCTGCAGCGCGAGCCGCTCGGCCGCCGCGCCACCGCGCTCGCGGTGGTCATTGCGGTGCACCTGTTGCTGCTGTTGCTGCTGGTCATGCTCGCGCCGCCGCGCCCGCCCGCGCGGCCCAGCGACAAGCTGTTTACGCTGCGCGCGATCGCCGCGCCGAAAGCGGCTCCGGCACCCGCCCCGGCCGCGCATGCGCGCGTCAAGCCGCGCCCCGATGCGCCGCGAATGCCGAAGCCGATCGTCACGCCGCCGCCGCGCCCCGATGCGAAGCCCGCGCTGTTCGGCACCGAACTGTTCGAAGCCGTCGACATCACCAAGTTACCCAACCACAGCGAGGAGCGCGCCGTTGCCAGCGCCGAAGCTGCGGGTGCCGGTACTGCGGGCGACAGTATCGCTGCCGTCGGCCCCGGCGGCGGCCCGCACGGCGAGACGCTGTACAATGCCGAATGGGTGCGCGAACCGACGCATGCCGAGCTGGCGTTCTATCTGCCGCCCCGCGGTGTGCCGCCCGGTAGTTGGGCGACGATCGCGTGCCGCACCATCAGCCGCTTCCATGTCGAAGATTGCGCCGAACTGGGCGAATCGCCGCCCGGCTCGGGCGTGGCGCGCGCGATCCGGCAAGCCGCGTGGCAATTTCTGGTGCGCCCACCGCGCGTCGGCGGCAAGCTCAAGGTCGGAGAGTGGGTCAGCATCCGCATCGACTTCAGCGAAGCCGCGACAAAATAGGCGAACCGGCCCCGCCGGTCGCAGCGGGGGCGGCGCCGACTTTAAAGCGCCTGCGCGGCGTCGAGATGCTTCTGCAGCGTCGGCAGCGTCGCCTCGGCAAACGGTACGACCGCGCCTTTCGCCGACTTTGCCTGCTCGGTATAGTCGGCGATGTCCTTGTTATGATCGTCGATCATCATCGCCTTGAAGGCGGCGTCGAAATCGGCACCGCTTTTCGCCGACACTTCGATGTACATCTGTTTCTGCTCGTCGCTCGGCGCGGTGGGTGGGCTGACGTGCAGCTTGCGCGCGAGTGCCACCGCCTTGACGTGGTGCGCGCCGTGATCGGTGACGAGCATCTTGCCATAGGCGCGCACCGCGGGCGTGCTGCCCTTTTTCTCGGCGAGCTTGCCCATGCTGACTTCGGCGAGGTCGCCCTGCGCGGCCTTGGCGATGAACGGCATGTCGGCGGCGATTGCAGCCGTCCCGGTAACGGCGAACACGGCGGTGGCGGCAAGGATCAGGCGGTTCATTGTAACGCTCCTGCAAGTGGAAGATGCGGAGTTGAACCCCCATCGCAGAAAACTGTTCCCGCCGTTATGCGTCCGCCCAGCGCCGGATCAGGTTGTGATAAATGCCGGTCAGCGTCACCACTTCGGCGTCGCCGATGCCGCGTGTCGCCGCGAGCCGCTGGATGCTGCCGTCGAGATCGAACAGCAGCGCGCGCGCCCCGTCGTCGCGGATCATCGACTGGACCCAGAAAAAGCTCGCCAGCCGCACGCCGCGGGTGACCGGCACGACGCGGTGCAGGCTCGACGCCGGATACAGCACAAGGCTGCCGGGCGGCAGCTTGATCGCCTGCCCGCCATAAGCATCCTCGATCACCAGCTCGCCGCCGTCGTAGCTGTCGGGATCGCTCAGGAACAATGTCGCCGATAGGTCGGTGCGCAGCTTGATCGCCGTGCCGCGCACCGGGCGGATGGCATTGTCGATGTGCGTGCCGAACGACTGGCCGCCGGCATAGCGGTTGAACAGCGGCGGAAACGTCCGCAGCGGCAGCGCGGCTGCGACGAAGGTGGCGCTGCGCCCGAGCGCGTCGAGCACGCGGTCGCCCCATGCCTGCGCCACCGGCGAGCCTTCGGCCAGCTGCGCATTGTCCTTGACCGGCGCCGACTGCAGCCCGGCAGTCGCGCGCCCGTCCCCCCATGTCGCCGCCGTCAGGTCGGCAACGCACGCTGCGACTTCGGCGGCGGTAAACACATCGGGGATGACGAGCAGCATGGTGCGTCAGGCTACAGCTTGATGCGCAGTGTCGCCAGCGCCGAACGCCCTGGCGCGACATAGGCAAACGGTGCAGCACTGCGATAGATCGCGTCGTAATAGGTCTTGTTGGTCAGGTTGAGCACGTTGATCTGCAGCTCGATCTTGCTGGTGATATTGGCCTTTGCAGTCGCATCGAACCGCCAATAGCCGGGCAGCGTCGCTGTACTGGCGATCGTCGATCCGCCGTAGCGCGCGCTGTTGTAAAATGCCTGCCCGCCAACGGTGATGCTGTCGAACAGCCGATATGTCGTCAGCAGCGCAAAGCTGTTCTTGGCGACATTGGGGAACGGGCCGCCAGCCACGACCGGATTGGTCGTCGGGAGGACGCGCGCGTCGAGATAGGTATAGCCGCCGAACACGCTGAGCCGCGACGTGATATTGCCGCTGGCCCCCAGCTCGAAGCCGTCGACGCGCTGCCGCCCCGCGAGCACCTGCGACGTGCCGCTCAGCGGATCGATGACGCGGCCGTTGGTCTTGTCGGTGCGGAACACCGCGGCGGTAAGCAGCAGGTGACCAGCCTCCCCGGCCTGATATTTCGCGCCCGCCTCATAGCTGTAGTTGCGCTCGGGATTGAGGTTGGCGGTGGTGCTGCCGATGCCGCCATAGCTGACGCCGCTGGCGTCGGTTTGCTCGCCGCTCGGGTTCGACGACGAACTCGCCGAAACATAGAGCGTCGCCTTGGGCACCGGCTTCCACACCAGCCCGCCGTTCCAGTTGACGAAGCTGCTGTGGTTTCGCAGCAGCGTCCGCGTCTGCGGCGGCGCAGCGGCGGTCGCCGGGGTCGCCGACAGCGAATCGCTCGACACGATATAGTCGTCGAAACGGACCCCGGCGCTCAGCTTGATCGTCGGCGTCAGATCGACCGTGTCGAGCACATAGGCTGCCTTCGACACCACCAGCGTATCGGCGACCGCGCCCGACAGCCCGCGAAACGGGATGTATGCCGGATTGTTCGGATCGGGGTGGAACAGGTTTTGCAGGATGACCACCGGCGGCAGGATAACCGTGCCGACGCTTTCGGAGCGCGCATTGGCGAATGGCCGATTGACGATGTCCTCATGGTCGAACTCGACGCCGCCGATCAGGCTGTGGTGGAACCGGCCGGTATCGAACTCGGCCGAAGCCTCGGTCGCATTGGCCCAGGTCTTTGCCCGGGCGTTGCGGTTCTGCGGATTGGCCTGCACCGTCCAGTTCGCCGGGTTGGCATCGCTAAGATTGGGCCGCTCGGCAACGGTCGCGATATAGGCGCTCAGCGTCGAGCCATAACGCGTCTTGCTCGTCAGCTTGACCCCGTCTGCCGGTCGCCATTCGATCCGCGCGGTGCCGATGTCGGTCGTCGCATGGGTGAAATCGCGCTGCAGCAGCCCATAGAAATTGCTGCGGTCGACCTTGAACGGCTGCTGAGTGCGAACATCGAACGGCACGCCCCAATCGGGCAGGCCGTCGGCGGTCAGGTGATAATAATCGAGCACGACATCGACGGTCGGCGCGGGCTGCCACGCGAGCGACCCAGCGAGGCCCCAGCGGCGATTGTAGGTATACGACCGCCCGGCGACATCGGCGTCGTGCCACAGGCCGTTGACGCGCAGTTGCACCGTATCGGTCAGCTTGCGGTTGACGTCGGCGGCAAACCGCCGCGTCGCATCGGTGCCGACGCTGACTTCGCCGATCGCGAAATTGGCGGCCTGCGGGGCTTTGCTGATCAGGCTGACCGCGCCGCCGGTGGTACCGCGCCCGCCATAGGTCGATGACGGGCCCTTGACGATCTCGACCTGTTCGACGGCGAAGATTTCGCGGCTGCTGACGCCGGGATCGCGCAACCCGTCGATATAGACGTCGTTGCGTGCGTCGAAACCGCGAATGAAAATCCGGTCGCCGAACGCGTTGCCGCCTTCGCCGGTGCCCAGCGTCACCCCCGGCTGCGTTCGCGCCAGATCGCGGAACGACTGCGCGCCAAGGTCCTGGATGACTTCCTTGGGGATGATGGTGATCGACTTGGCGGTGTCGGCGACCGGCTCGGTCAGCTTCGACGATGCCGACCGTTCGACCTTGTACGCCGCCGCCGCATCGGCGTTGGGGTTGGTTGCGGTGCGGATGCCGGTGACGATAATCTCGCTGCCGTTATCGACGGCATCGGCATAGGCCGGACTGCCGAACACCAGTGCGGCCGCCATCGGGGCGAGCAGCGGGGAACGAAGCGACAGCGGGATACGAATGTTCGACATTGGAACTCTCTGGTTGAGGCGATGTGCGTTCGATAATGCGACTCATTCCTATTAGCAAGCTAGTTGCGAACGAATCTCAACTGTGGTGCGGCATTCCTTGCACTCGCGCCGATTCCGCGACATTAGACGCCGATGACCCGCCCCAATGCCTGGACCCCCGAAAGCTGGCGCGCTGCCGAGGCGCGGCAATTGCCGACCTATCGCGATACCGCGCTGTTGGCGGCGACCGAGGCCGAGCTGCGCACCTATCCGCCGCTGGTGTTTGCCGGTGAGGCACGCGACCTGACGACGCAGCTGGCGGATGTGGTCGCCGGCAAGGCGTTCCTGTTGCAGGGCGGCGACTGCGCCGAAAGCTTTGCCGAGTTTCACCCGAACAACATCCGCGACACGTTCCGCGTGCTGCTGCAGATGGCGGTGACGCTCACCTTCGCGTCGAAGCTGCCGGTGGTGAAGGTCGGGCGCATGGCGGGGCAGTTCGCCAAGCCGCGTTCGGGCGATACCGAGACGGTGGACGGCGTCGAACTGCCGAGCTACCGCGGCGACAACGTCAACGGCATCGAATTCACCGCCGCCGCGCGCGAGCCCGATCCGGCGCGGATGATGCGTGGCTATATGCAGTCGGCCGCCACGCTCAACCTGCTGCGCGCGTTCGCCACCGGCGGCTATGCCAGCCTGCATCAGGTCCACCAGTGGAACCTCGACTTCGGCGGGCGTTCGCTGTGGTCCGAACAGTATCAGGCGCTCGCCGACCGCATCGGCGAGGCGATCGACTTTATGGCGGCGTGCGGCATCTCGCCCGAAACCGTCCCGCAACTGAAAGCGACGAGCTTTTTCACCAGCCACGAAGCGCTGCTGCTTGGTTATGAGCAGGCGATGACGCGGCAGGACAGCCTGACCGGCGACTGGTACGACACCTCCGCGCACATGCTGTGGATCGGCGACCGTACGCGGTTTCCTGGATCGGCGCATGTCGAATTCCTGCGCGGCGTCGGCAATCCGGTCGGGCTGAAATGCGGCCCCAGCCTGATGCCC
Source organism: Sphingomonadales bacterium (assembly GCA_038225475.1). Classification (GTDB taxonomy): domain Bacteria; phylum Pseudomonadota; class Alphaproteobacteria; order Sphingomonadales; family Sphingomonadaceae; genus Polymorphobacter_B. The sequence goes on along the minus strand of JBBRRA010000007.1, from coordinate 4,086 downwards.
GACGATCTGCTGCGCCTGATCGATACGCTCAACCCGGCGAACCGGCCCGGCCGGCTGACGCTGATCGCGCGCTTCGGTTCGGACCAGATCGAGGGCGCGCTGCCCAAGCTGGTGCGAGCGGTCGAGCGCGAGGGACGCCACGTCGTCTGGTCGTGCGATCCGATGCACGGCAACACGGTGAAAGCCGGCGGCTACAAGACCCGGCCGTTCGAACGCATCCTTTCCGAAGTGCGCAGCTTTTTTGCGGTGCACCGCGCCGAAGGCACCCACGCCGGCGGCATCCATATCGAAATGACCGGGCAGAATGTCACCGAATGCACCGGCGGCGCCATCGCGATTACCGACGAGGGGCTCGCCGACCGCTATCACACGCATTGCGATCCGCGCCTCAACGCCAGCCAGGCGCTCGAACTGGCGTTCCTGCTCGCCGATTGCCTCAAGGCCGAAGGTGCCGCCGCCCAAGCCGCAGCTTGACTTGGCAGCCCGCCGGACGTAGTGCCGCCGCTCCCGCTCGCGGCCCCTTCGTCTAGCGGTTAGGACGCGGCCCTCTCACGGCTGAAGCACGGGTTCGATTCCCGTAGGGGTCACCAGTGTCGGCAATTCTGACCGGCGGGGAAAAGTCGCGCCACCGCGACGCGCTATTTGTCGTTGATCCTGACGCCGTTCGCCTGAAGAATTGCGACGATTTTGGCGGCACCCGGATTGCCGGCCGTTGCCAGTCGCTGCGTGCCCTTGGCCAGCGCATCGAGCTGGGTTTCGACCCGCGCCGCCTTTGCCAGCGCAACGCGCTGTTCGGCAACGACGGTTTCGAGCGCGGCGTGCGCAGTGCGCAATTGCGCGACGTTCGATCCCAGCACGACGCACAGGGCGGCGGCAGTCATCAAGGTTCCAAGTTGCGTGGTCATCATCGGCTGCTTCCTCAATTCGCCGGCGGCGCGGGCACCGCGGCATCGGCGGGACGCGTGCGGAAGGTGATGCCGTTCCGGGCGAGCAGCGCGCGAATATCGCTGTCGTTGCCCTCGGCAGCGGTTTTAGCCAGCAACTGGACGAGATTATTATCGAGCGCCGACAGGGTTTGGGTTTTCTGAAGCTGCGCCTGTGCTGCGGTGGCGGATTGCTGCAGATCCTGGTTCGCCGCCGACTGGACCACCGACACCACGGCGAGCGCCAGCGCAAACCCGCCCAACAGCGCGGTGGCCCACCCCAGCCGATCGCGCGAACTGCCAGCCATCATGATTTTCTCCGTCGACGGTGACGCGGCGGCGCGAACGCCGCTGGGCAAGGACACGGCGCTCATGCCGTCACCTGCAGCATGCCCGACCGGCGGCGGCGGGCAGCGAGGCCAACCACGCCAAAGCCGACCAGCATCATCGCCCAGCTCTCCGGCTCCGGCACGCCGCCGACCGCGCCGCCGGTTACCAGCGCCGAAATGGTCAGCGTCACCGGTGCGAGGGTGAAGTCGCTCAGCCCGAAATAGGAGCTGAAGCCGTTGAGCGTCACGGTCTTGGTATAGGTGCCCGCGCCAAGGCCCGTGGTGTCGAAGCTGAGCAAGCCGCCGACGCCGGTCGTGCCCCCGGCAAGGCCGGTAAACAGCGGGCTCGTCGGTGCGAAAGCATAGCCGGCGCCTGCCCCTTGCGTGAAGCTGCCGCCGAGGGTTTCGGAATATACGAAGCCGCCGTTGGTGTTGCTGACCCCAAGGCTGTCCGAATAGCTGCCGGACCCGCTGGCGAGCGTGCCGAGATTGAGCGTATAGCTCGTGCCCGATCCGCTGAAGGTGCCCAGACCGCTCAGTTTCGAAAGCGCCGCCGATGCCAGCTGCGTCACCGTACCCGAGAAGCTGACGCTTTTGGACAGCAATGCCACATCGGTCAGTTCGGCGTCGTGCGAGGCGAAGTTGAGCGTGCCGGTGCCGCTTACCGTACCAGCCGTCGCCGTGTTGAGCGCGAACGTCGCGGTACCGCTCGCCCCTGCTGCCAGCGGGGCCGGGGTGCTGGTGACGCTGATCCCGGCTGGCTGCGCACCGGCGGTGGTGACGAGGCTGTCGGTGAGCGTGCCGGTCGCGGTGTTGCTGACCCCGACGCTGCCGGTTGGGCTTGCCGCCCCCTGGCGGACGGTACCGAAGTTGACGGTGGCCGGCGTGACACTGGCGACGGCGGCGGCATAGACATTCGCGTTGACGGCCACCGATTGCCCGGCGAGCGCAAGGTTCACGAGCCCGCTGCCGGCGACGGCCTGCGAGGTGTTGCCGACCGCGACGGTGTTGCTGAAGGCACCCGCCGTTGCCGTGCCATGGCCAAGCACGACCAGCGTCGATGCACCCGCCGCAACCGTGGCATTTGCCGTGCTGCCGCCGTTAAGCGTGAAGCCGCCCGCCGTGCTTGCCGCCGCGAGCAAGGCTTCGTTGAAGCCCGGCGTCACCGGTGCCGTGTTGGCGATCGTCAGCGAGCCCGTTGCCGCAGCATCGCCGACGCGCCGCGCCGCAAGGGTGATGGTCGTCGGCAACGTGCCCGCCTGCGCCACCTGATAGACATTGCCGGCGAGGTTCAATGTTGCACTCGCCACATTGTCGAAGTTGTTGACGACCTTCAGCGTCTGCCCGGCGAGCGATCCGGCGGTCAGGCCGGTATAGCTGATGCCGACGGTCGCCGTGCCGCCACCATGGGCCGCAGTGAAGTCGGCGTTGGTCAACGCGACACTCGGCGCGCTGGTATTCTGCACCGCGCCAATCAGGTTGGTGGTGGTGCCGTTGTTGGTGATCGTCAGCGTCGTCGAGGACGAGCCGCCGGTGCGGACATTGCCGACATTGAGCGTTGTCCCCGTCAGCCCCGGTCCCGACAGCGTCTGCGTCGCGCTCGCGGCGAGGATCAGCCCGCTGCCGGTGACGTTGGCATGCGCGTTGAAGGCGTTACCGCTGCCGAACGCAAAGTTGATATAGTCGGAAGCGATCGTGACATTGTGCGTGCCGAGCGCAAGCACGCCCGAATCGATCAGTCCGGTCGCTGTCGAGTTGCCGGTCGCGGCCGTCAGGTCGAGAGTCGCGCCGCCGACAATGCTCAGCAAGCCCGCGCCGTTGATCGCCCGAGTGGCCAATGTGCCGCCCGATGCCTGGACCGAGGCACCGCTGCTATTGGCAATATCGACCGTCACGGTGCCGTAGCCGTTGACCCCGCCGGTGTTGGCAAAGCTCGCTGCGCCGATCGTGCCCCCGCCGAGTTGGACAAGGCCGGCGTTGCTGAACGCGCCGCCGCCGCCGGTGATCGTCAAAACGCGACCGTTATTGAGGATCAGCTCGCCCGAATGCGCAACCGTCGTCAGCGTGTTGTCGATCGCCGTCGGCATCCCGCTGCTGAAGCCGATGACGTTCAGGACGGAATTCGCGCCGCCGAGCGTCACGATCGTGTCGGTGCCGACCGCCGCCGTGCCGATGGTGACGATCCCATTGGCGGCATTGCTGCGGAGACCGAGCGTGCTGGCAGCGCCGGCAGTCGTCGAGGTATAGCTCCCCTTGTTGAGCACCCCGCCCGCCTGCAGGTTAAACAGGCTAGCATCGCTGTTCATCACGAAGCTGCTGTTCGCACCGATCGCGGCGAAACCGCCCCGTGCTGCGCCGTTCAATCCGTTTTCGTAGAGCCCGCCTGCGAGGCTGAGCGTGCTTCCGTTGGCGGCTTGCACCGTGCCGGTGTTGTAAAGACCGGCATTGCCGCCGGTGCCGACGCCGGTGCCGCTAAGGCCACCATTGCCGCCGGCAACGTCGATATCGATGCCGGTGCCGGTGTCGCCGGAGATAATGCCGTTGTTGGTAAAGATCGCCTGATTGACGCCGATCTGGCCCGAGCCACGGACGGTCTGGCCGCTGCCGAACGTCCACGTGCCAGCAGTCGACCCGATCTGCGCATAGCTCGCCGTGTCGTCGAGGATGATCGTGCCCGTGCCGCCGATCGACAGCGCCGCGGTTTCGCTGCGCAGCTGCGAGGCGTTGGCGACCGTTACCGTGCCGTTATTGGTCAGCACCGTGTTGAGATACAGGAAGTCGTTGTTGACATCGAGCTTGCTGCCCGACGCCAGCGTGACCGAGTTCAGATACTG
>JBBRRA010000006.1:0-232639 GCA_038225475.1 Sphingomonadales bacterium | reverse complement strand
TAAGCCCCAGCGTGCTCGCCTTGTCGACGAGCGCCTCTGGCGGCGTCAGCCGCTGCCCGGGACGATAGTAGTTGCGGAACCCGTCGGCCTTGGGCTCAAGATAGTTAACGCTCTTGATGTCGGTCTGTGCTTGGTTCGCGTCGGTCCGCCCGGGCTTGAACGGAAGGTCAAGGTTGACGCCACCATCTGCTGCCGCCTTTTCGACCGCCGCATTGCCGCCGAGCACGATCAGGTCAGCGAGCGAAACTGGCTGCTTTTCGTGGCCGCGATTGAAGTTGGCCCGGATCGCTTCGAGCTTGGGCAGAACCACCGCGAGTTCCTGCGGATCATTGACCGCCCAGTCCCGTTGCGGTGCCAAAGCAAGGCGACCGCCATTGGCCCCACCGCGCCAGTCGGTATTGCGGAAGCTTGCCGCGGCCGCCCAGGCGGTACGCACAAGCTGCGGAACGCTCAGCCCGCTGGCCATGATCTGCTTCTTGAGGTCACGGACTTCGCCATCAGAAATGGGCTTGTTCGTTGCTGCAGGAATCGGGTCCTGCCAGACGAAGTCCTGCGTCGGAACCTCGCTGCCGAGATACCGCGCCTTTGGCCCAAGGTCGCGATGTGTAAGCTTGAACCAAACGTCGGCGAACTCATTTTTGAACTGGTCGGGATGCGCACGGTACCGCTCCACGGTTGCCAGATAAGCGGCATCAACCTTCAGTGACACGTCGGTCGTCAGCATCATCGGCGGGTGGCGCAGCTTGGCGTCAAACGCGTCTGGAACCAGCTTCGCCGCCTTGGGGTCATCGGGATTCCACTGCGTCGCGCCACCGGGGCCCTTTGCCTTGACCCAATTATATTTGAGCAGGCTCTCGTTGTAATTATTGGTGAAGCGCGTCGGCGCCTGCGACCATGGGCCCTCGAGGCCCGATGTAATCGCGTCCTTGCCGACCCCCGTCTCACAACTGCTATGCCAGCCGAAACCCTGCTGCTCGATCGCGCCCGCCGCGGGCTCCTTGCCCTGGCAGGTTTTCTGGTCGTGCGCGCCGTGCGCTTTGCCGATGGTGTGGCCGCCAGCGATCAGCGCAACGGTCTCGCGGTCGTCCATCCCCATATTGCCAAACGTCTGGCGGATGTCGTCGACCGCGTGCGCTGGGTCGTGATCGGCGAGATGCCCCTCGGGGTTGACGTAGATCAAGCTCATCGTGCTCGCCGCGAGCGGTTCGATCAGCTTGCCGGCGGCGTCGTAGCGCTGAACCGTGAGCGGCGTGCGCTCCGGGCCCCAGAAGATATTTTCGGACGACCAGTCATCGACCCGCCCACCGGCAAAGCCGATGACCTTGAAGCCCATCTGCTCGAGCGCGACGTTACCGGTCAGAATGATGAGGTCGCCCCACGACAGGGAGCGTCCGTATTTCTGCTTGATCGGCCATAGCAGCCTGCGCGCCTTGTCGAGGTTGGCGTTGTCCGGCCAGCTCGACAGCGGCTCAAAGCGTTGCTGCGCCCCGTCCTCCCCGCCGCGACCGTCCGCCGCGCGGTAGGTACCTGCGGCATGCCAGGCGAGGCGGATCATGAACGGACCGTAGTTGCCATAGTCGGCTGGCCACCACGGCTGTGATGTCAGCAACACCTTGGCGATGTCGGCCTTTACCGCCTTCAGATCGAGCGCGCTGAATTCGCGTGCATAGTCGAAGTTGCGATACGGGCTGCTGCTCTGCTCGTTGCGACGCAGCGGCGTGAGATCGAGCCGGTCGGGCCACCACTCCTGATTGGTCTTGCCGGTAACGCGGTCCGCGCTGGTAGCCGGGATGGGAGCCAAAGGCTTCACCGCTGCTGTCGGTCGCGGAGGCGGCAGCTGCCCCGACGCGGCCCCGGCAACCGACAAGGCGCTAAGCGAAGCCGCCGCTAGCGCTGCCGTGCGTAACTTCTGGAACATGTTTTGTCCTTCGCCTATGCTATAGGCCAGCACTACTCTTTTGAATGATTCAAGAAAAGGCTTTATTTTGCGCGATGGAATGGGCCAACGTCATCCGCGAGGCAGGGCTCAGGGTGACGCGACAACGCGTCGCTGTTTTGGAGGCCGTTACGAGACGCCCGCATTCGAGCGCTGCCGTCGTGTTGGTAGACATTGCCAATGTGTTGCCCGAAGTGTCGCATCAAGCCGTCTATGATTGCCTTGCGCATCTTACGGCTGCCGGTTTGCTGCAGCGTCTGACCGTTGACGGTGGTCCGATGCTTTACGAGACCCGTGTTCAGGATCGACACGACCACTTTATCTGCAGATCCTGCAACACCGTCGTCGATGTCGATGTCGCGACTGAAGTGAGACCTCGACTAGACCTCCGTCTGGCGGAAGGCGTCTTGGTCGATGAGGTGCAAATCACCTACCGCGGCATCTGCGCCCCATGCGCCGCGGTTGGCCGATCACCCGCTCTCCACCATAAGTGAGGTGAATTAGCCGAGGCCATCCAAATTGGCTGCGGGCTGAAAAATGCCTGCAACCCGGCCACCGATCGAAGTTGCCTGTCTTTGTTATTTTGCCGAATTTCGAAGACTGCCGCGCGTGCGCTTTGCAGGCGACCCCAAATCCTCATCCGAAGTTCGAGAACGGTCGGGCCGGTATGCGAAAAGCCGCTTGCGCGCGGCCCGGCCGCAGGCGCCAGGGGGCCATGACGAACGTCGCCAGATTGCGGTTCTGTGGTTGCCAGATCGCTTGATCCTAGACGGTTGCGTTCGCCGCGCCACACAGCGAAAACCGCGCCTGCGATGGGTGTCGCCGACGCGGTTTTTCGAGAATGCATCACCGGCCGCCCGGTCGTGCCGGGCGGCAACAGGGGTTAGGCGGCGACCGCTGCGCGGCGGCGGCGGGCAGCCGCACCGATGAAGGCGAAGCCGGTGATCAGCAGCGCCCAGGTGGCGGGCTCGGGCACCGCTGGGGTTTCGACCAGCGACACGCCGTCGAGCACCGCGATCGGCGGAAGACCGTCCGGCGTGCCGATCGACAGGAATGAAAGGACTTGCGACGTGCTGGTCGCGGTGAAGTTGAACGACTGGTTCAGCCAGCCGGTGAAGCCCTGGCTGACGTTCGAGATTACCGCAGTCGACTGCGTCTGGCCGCCGAAGGTCACCGACAGCTGATCGGTAGTGGCACCGGTCGCAGTGCGGAGCTGGGCACCGCCCCAGTTGAACGACAGCGTGTACGACTTGCCGACCGTCAGGCCATTGATCGTCTGCGACAGCGGGCCGCGGATCGACGAGTCGCCATCGAGTGCGACGAAGTTACCGCCGTCCGGGCTGAGCGTGCTCAGGCTATTGTAGAAATAGTTGTTGGCCGCTCCAAAACGGTTGACCGCGTTGACGGTCGTCTGGGTGCCGCCGATGAACAGAAGCGTGTAGGCGTTCGACGCCCAGCCGACGACGTTGTTGGTGCCATAGGCATTGCCCGGGCCGTCGAACTCATGGCTGGTCGTGAACGTGGTGTTCTCGAACCCGCCGTTGGTGACGAGGTTGGTAACGGCGGCGGCCGGAGCTGCAACCGCGAGCGCGGCGGCGGCGGCGATCAGAAACTTCATATGGTAGACCCCTGTGATGAGCCGGAGCGGCGTCGCTTGCTGCACTGCAAACAGCGTGCCAATTGTAACGATTTCTTAACAGGATCAGAAAAGTCATTGTACAATAACGGAAAGTTAATTCGTGATGGCTGAATGGGGGCTGCAGGTGCAGGCACCAGTGTCGGCCTGTCTTACACTTTAGGTGCCGCGGGAATGCCCCGGGATCGTTATTCCGACTGCGGAAATCGATTTGCCCCCGCGTCGCGCACCAGTTCCCCATCCCGAGTTTTCGTTGAAGGCTCGAAATCCATGAAGTTCTAATATTTTATTGGGTCACAGAGACCGGGTGGGCGAGCGTCATTGCATCGATGTCCTCCGGTCCGGTCATGACCCAGCCTTCGGGGCGTCGTCGCAATACGAACCGGTAATAGAAGAACGCCAGCACATACACCCCGGTGCAGATCAGCAGAGATTTTCGGCCCATATCGGCGTCGAGCCATAGGACGATTACCTCGCCGATCACGATACCGACGCCGAGCAGAGGGATTAACGGGAACCACGGCGTTCGATAGGCATCGGTTCCGGTCCGGCCGCTGCGGCGTCCGGCGAGTACGCCCCAAACGTAGAAAATCGTCAGAATGGTGTAGTTGCCCGACAGCAGCAAAACCTTGAGGTAAATCGGCAGATAGGTGGCAAGCGCGGTAAAAATGGCGATCAGGCCGATCGCCACCCACGGCGCATCGGTGCCGGGTATCAGGTGCATCAGTGCACGATTGACCGGCGTGGCGAACAGCTTGGTCCGTCCCGCACTGAAGATGTTGCGGCCGATCCCGATGAAGCCTGCGAGGCAGGCGTTGAAGATAGCGACCGCGATCGACAGCGACACCAGCTTGAGCACGAAATCGGATAGATATTGGCCCAGAAAGGTCTGAAACGGCGCGTCGTTACTAAGCACGGCTTTCAAATCGCGAGCGCCGACGATGGTGCCGACGACCGGTGTCACTTCGAGCACGACGGTAATCGCGAACGCCAGCATGATGATGCGCCCGATCGTCTTGGGCCGTTGCATATCCTCGCTGAACATCAGCGCCTGCGACGCGCCCGCCAACGTCCATGAAGCATTATTTACGGCGATACCGGTGATGCCGATCCCGGCCACCAGCCAAACCCCGGCCGAAACATGCATCGGATGCAGCAGCAAGGCCATCGCGTCGGGCTGGACGTGCCACGCACCCACGCCGGCCACCAGCAACAGCGCGCCGATTTCGATCAGCATAAATAGCCCGGTCAGATATTCATTGGCGCGAATATTGAGCATCGACAGCACGGTCACTACCGCGACCGTCACGAAAGTGATCGCATTGACGCTCATCGCCAAGCCAAGTGGATGCAGATAGATTGCAATGCCGCTTGCCGAAAGGTTGAGGAACAGCGGGAACGAAGCGATGCTCGCGATATAGCAGGTGGCACCAGCCCAGTCGCCGACGGCGTGACCGATCGCCGCCGAATCGTACCCCGCCGTGGGATATGCCGCGCCCAGCTCGGCGGACATCGACGTCTGGCAAAAACAGACGAGGCTGCCGATCACGAACGCCAACACAGCGGCCGTGCCGGCTTGTTGGACGATCGCCGCGCCGCTGACGAAGATCGAGACCCCCGGCGACAGCACCGAAAGCGTCAGGATAATTACCCCAAGCCCAGACAGCGACCGCTTGAACCGGTGCGCGGGGACAACGGGCGACGGCAGTGTTCGATCATCCATGCACGCACCCCCGGCCCCTGATGTGCCAAGCTACCGAAACGATTGCAGTGCTGGCAAGTCGGCGGTGCACGCCGGTGTCGAGTGTAATTGCTGCCGGGTGACCAGGTCTGCTAGCCTTTGCTCGCCACTACTACGAGGTTGCCCTTGTCTCCGCCCGCCCGCCATACCATCCACGCACATCAGCATCACATCGGCTGGGACAATTCGATTGCGCCGGTGCGAACTGTCGCACCGGGCGACAGCCTCGACTTCGAATGCCCCGACTCGTCGGACGGCCAAATCACTGCTGCGGCGACGGTGGCCGATATTGCGGCGCTCGACTTTGGCCGGATCAATCCGGTGGTCGGGCCGATCTTTATCGACGGCGCCCAGCCCGGCGATGCGATAAAAATCACGATCGGCGACTTTCGGCCGTCGGGCTTTGGCTGGACGGCGAATATTCCGGGGTTCGGGCTGCTTGCGGATCAATTCGTCGAGCCGGCGCTCAAGCTTTGGTCATACGACCGCGTCGCGATGACCCCGGCGGCGTTTTCGTCGACGGCGCGCGTGCCGCTCAAGCCGTTTGCCGGAACAATGGGGCTGGCACTGGCCGAGCCCGGGCTGCATTCGATCGTGCCGCCGCGGCGGACCGGCGGCAACCTCGATATCCGCGACCTGTCGACCGGGACCGTCCTGTACCTTCCGGTCGAGGTTGCAGGGGGGCTGTTCTCGATCGGCGACACGCATGCCGCGCAAGGCGACGGCGAAATCTGCGGCACCGCGATCGAAAGCCCGATGGCATTGACGCTGACGCTCGACCTTATCAAGCAGGCCAATCTTGCCGGGCCGCGTTTTACGACGCCGGGGCCGGTCACCCGCCATCTCGATGGAGCAGGGTATGAGGTGACCACCGGTATCGGTCCCGACCTGATGCTTGCCGCAAAGGATGCGGTGAGCCGGATGATCGACCTGCTCACCACCGCGCACGGCATGACCGCGGTTGACGCTTATATGTTGTGTTCGGTGTGCGGCGACCTTCGGATCAGCGAGGTCGTCGATCTGCCGAACTGGGTCGTGTCGTTCTATTTCCCGCGGCTTGTCCTGCTCTAGCGCTTAACCCGGTCGCACCAGCCGGTACCCGATGCCGACTTCGTTGCGGATGATCGCCAGCCCGTCGGGGGCCAGCTTTTGGCGCAGGCTGCGGACAACGACGCGCAAATATTCGACATCGTCGAGATGTGCAGGCCCCCAGATGGCGCGCAGCAACTGGTGATGCGTGAGGACGCGACCTGGGTGTTTCGCAAGCTCGGCCAAAAAGGCATATTCCTTCGGGGTCAGGCGGATTTCGGTATCGTCGCGCGTCACCCGGCGCATTGTCAGATCGAGCGTGATCGGCCCGAGCTGAACCAGTGCGGTCTCGGCCTCGCTTGCCAGCCGGTGACGCAACGTCGTGCGGATGCGCGCCAACAGTTCATCGGTATCGAACGGCTTGGTAACGAAATCATCGGCCCCAAGATCGAGCGCCGTCACCTTTTCGCCGGTTTGGTCGCGCGCCGACACGACGATGACGGCGGCATGTCCCTTGAACAGCGGGATCAGCTCAAGACCGTCGCGATCGGGCAGCCCAAGGTCGAGCAGCACGAGGTCGGGCTTGTCGATGGCAAGTGCGCTCAGGGCGGCGCGCGCGGAATCGGCCTCGACCACACCATAGCCGGCGCGGACCAGCGTACCGCGCAACAGGCGGCGGATGGCGGCTTCGTCGTCGACGATCAGCAGCTTTGCGGGCGTCACCCGCGGACCAGCAGTGTTTCGGGAAACCGGATCGCAAAGCGCGCACCGTGCGGCGCGTCGCGGTTGCTCGCCGCAACGCTGAGCCCCATCGCCTCGGCAAAGCCCTTGACGATCGCCAGTCCCAATCCCGTGCCATCCTTGGTGCGGTCGGATCCCTCGACGCGCGTGAACGTCTCGAAGATGCGCGCCTCGCTGCCCGGCGGCAGCCCGGGCCCCTCGTCGAGCACGGCGAGCTCGATACCGTCGTGGCGGCGCGTTGCCGCGATCGTCACCGGGGTGCCGGGCAACGCAAATTTGCCGGCGTTATCGAGAAGATTGATCAGACAATGGTGAAACAGCTGCGGATCGACCCGCACCAGCGGCAGTTCCGGCGGCACATCGAGCAGGATCGAATGGCTATCGAGCGCACGGCGCACGTCGTGCACCGCGCTCGCCACGGCATCGGTCAGGTCGGTCGCTTCGACCTTGAGGTTGAGCGCGCCCGCCTCGATCCGCGCCATATCGAGCAGGTTTGCAACAAAGCGCCGGAGCCGCTGCGTCTCGGCATCGAGCATGTCGAGCAGCGGCGTCGTAGTGGGCGTCGCCGCGACCGCACGCAGTTCGGTGGCGGCAGCGACGATGCTGGTCAGCGGCGTACGCAAGTCGTGGCTTACACTGGCGAGCAGCGTTGCGCGCAGACGGTCGCGCTCCTTCAATCGCGACACCTGCGCCATCTCGGCTTCGAGCTGCATCCGGTCGAGCGCCAGCGCGGACTGGTCGAGCACGCTGGTCAACAGGGCAATCTGGTCCGGACGCACCGGATCGCGGCCGTCCTCGCGCGCCAGTCCGAGCACGGCCAGTGTGCCCCGCGCGGTGTTGAGCGGCTGAAACAACCAGTCCGCGGCGGCAAGCGTTTCCGAACCGCGACCCGCCGGGCGTCCTTTGTCGGCGACCCACTGCGCGGCGGCCATTTCGACCGACCCGAGCGGCTCGCCCGGCGGCACGGCAGCGATCATCCCGAGATCGCCGCGTTGGGGCACCAGCAAAACCGCACGCACATCGAACAGCCGCGCCACCTCGGCGCAGATCGACTGCGCCAGCGCGGTCGTTGTCGCGACGCCGGTCAACTGGCGCGAAAACCCGGCCAGTGCCGCATTGGCCCGCGCGCTACCTGCGGCAAGATCGGCCTGGACGCGCGTGCGTGCCGCGAGTTGGCTGACAATCACCGCGACGGTCAACAGCACCAGCACGGTCACGATATTTGCCGGATCGTCGATCGTGAACGTGTATAGCGGCGGCAGGAAAAAGAAGTTGTACGCCAGTGCCGACACGACACCTGCAAACAGGCCGGCGCGCAGCCCGAACAGCGTTGCCGCCGCGAGCACCGGCACCAGATACATCATATCGACGCTGTTGACCGTCTTTGGCCCGGTGGTGATCTCGGCGATGCCGGTGACGGCAGCCACCATGCCGAGCGTCAGCGCATAGTCGAGCGGCCGCAGCGGCGCACGCGCCGGGCGAAGTGTGCCGTCGGTGCTGGCATTGGGCTTGCCCGTCGGCAGCACATGCACCGCGACGCCGTCGATACCGCGCACCAGCGCATCGACCACCGACCCGTGGCGACGTTCGAACCACCATGACCGCAGCGACTTGCCGACGACGATCTGCGTGATGCGCGCTTCGGCAGCAAAATCGCACAGCCCCGCGACCACCGTCGGCGCGGGGATTGTTGCCGTCGCGCCGCCGAGCTGCACCACCAGCGCCAATGTCTTGGCAAGCTGCGCCTGCGCGTCCGCACCCAGCCGCCGGCTGCGTTCGGTTTTGACATGCAGCGCCGTCCACGGCGCCCGCAGCGCATCGGCAAGACGCTTTGCCGCGCGCACCAACTCAGCTGCGGTCGGCGCGGCATCGACGGCCACCAGCACGCGCTCGCCGGCGGCAAATGTCCCCGCGAGCGCCCGCGCGCGCAGGTCGCCAAGCAGCTCGGCATCGACCGCCTGCGCGGCGCGGCGCAACGCCAGCTCGCGCAACGCCTGCAAATTGGTTTTCGAGAAAAAATGCCCGAGCGCGCGCGCCGCTTCGTCGGGAACATAGACTTTGCCCGCCTTCAGCCGGTCGATCAGCTCATCAGGGGGAATATCGACGACCTCGAGATCCGCATCGTCGAGCATCCGGTCGGGCACGGTTTCACGCACGCGGACGCGGGTGAACGAGGCAACGATATCGTTGAGGCTTTCGATATGCTGGACATTGATCGTCGAAAACACGTCGATCCCGGCGGCGAGCAGTTCATCGACGTCCTGATAGCGCTTGGGATGACGCGACCCCGGCGCGTTGCTGTGCGCGAGTTCGTCGACGAGCACGAGGCGCGGGTGCCGGGCGAGGATCGCATCGAGGTCCATTTCGTCATGCGCGCGCACCGCGCCCTCGACATGGCGGCGCGCGATGATCTCGAACGGGCGGGTCAGCGCTTCGGTTTCGGTGCGGCCATGCGTTTCGACGACGCCGATGACGACATCGCAGCCGTCCCGCTGGCGTGCGGCCGCATCGGTGAGCATTTCATAGGTCTTGCCGACGCCGGGCGCCGCGCCGAGAAACACTTTGAGACGGCCGCGGCTTTCCTGCGCGGCGGCACGCAGGAAAGCCTCGGGCTCGGGGCGGTCAGGGTCGCGGGTGTTCACCCGGCTGGTTTAGCGCCAAGCTGGTCGAGCTGTCGATTGAGCAGCAGGACATTGACGCGCGGTTCGCCGAGGATACCCGCAAGCGGCGTCTCGACCGCCTGATCGACAAGTTCGGTGACCTTTGCATCGGCGATACCGCGCGCCCTGGCGACGCGGGCGACCTGCGCCAGCGCCGACGCCGGTGAAATATGCGGGTCGAGCCCCGACGCCGACGCGGTGACCATGTCGCCGGGCACATCGCCCGACAGCCCGTCCGCGCGCGCCGCCCTGACGTCGCCGCGCACCCGATCGACCAGCGCCTTCGACGTCGGCCCGAGGTTCGACCCCGAAGAGCTTGCCGCGTCGTAGCCCTTGCCCGCTGCCGAAGGGCGACCGTGAAAGTATCTTGCTAGGGCAAAGCTCTGCCCGATCAATTCGGAGCCGACGACGGTGTCTCCGTCGCGGATCAGGCTGCCGTTCGCCTGACGTGGAAACAGCAATTGGCCGATAGCAAGGATCACCGCTGGGTAGGCGAGCCCGGTCAGCACCGTGAACAGCAGCAGCATCACGAGCGACGGGCGAATGGCGGAACGCAGGTCGGAGTTCATGGCGGTTTCCTTTACGCCAGCCCAAGGCCGGAGACGACGAGGTCGATCAGCTTGATGCCGATGAACGGCGCAACGATGCCGCCCAGGCCATAGACCGCGAGATTGTGCGCGAGCAGCGTACCCGCGCCCGCCGGGCGGTATTTCACGCCCTTGAGCGCCAGCGGTACCAGCGCCGGGATGATCAGCGCGTTGAAGATGATCGCCGACAGGATCGCGCTTCCCGGGGATGCGAGGTGCATGACATTGAGAACGCCCAGCCCCGGGTACAGCACCACGAAGATCGCTGGCAGGATGGCGAAATATTTGGCGACGTCATTGGCGATCGAAAACGTCGTCAGCGCACCGCGGGTCATCAGCAGCTGCTTGCCCAGCCCGACGATCTCGATGAGCTTGGTCGGGTCGCTGTCGAGATCGACCATGTTGCCCGCCTCGCGCGCCGCCTGAGTGCCGGTATTCATGGTCACGCCGACATCGGCCTGTGCGAGCGCGGGCGCGTCGTTGGTGCCGTCGCCGCACATCGCCACCAGACGTCCGCCGGTCTGTTCCTTGCGGATCAGCGCCAGCTTGTCTTCCGGCGTCGCCTGCGCGAGAAAATCATCGACGCCCGCTTCGGCGGCGATGCTCGCGGCGGTCAGCGGGTTGTCGCCGGTGATCATCACCGTTCGGATGCCCATGCGGCGAAGTTCGGTGAAGCGCTCGCGGATGCCGGCCTTGATAATATCCTTGAGGTGCACTGCACCGAGGATCCGGCCATCCCGGACGACGGCCAGCGGGGTGCCGCCCGAGCGTGCGATCTCGTCGGTTATCCGCCGCAGCGCGTCAGCGTTTGGGTCGTTGCCGATGGTCTTTAGGACCGAGTCAACTGCGCCCTTTTCAATGAAGCTCGTGCCGAAGCGCAGCCCCGACAGCCGGGTCGAGGCAGCGAATGGCACCACCTCGGCATTGGCGGGCATCGCCGCAGATTGCCCATGTTTTTCGCGCGCGAGCACGACGATCGACCGGCCCTCGGGCGTTTCGTCGGCGAGGCTCGACAGATAGGCAGCTTCGGCAAGTTCGCTCATGCTGACTTCGCCGACGGTTCGGAATTCGGTTGCCTGGCGGTCACCCACCGTGATCGTCCCGGTTTTGTCGAGCAGCAACACGTCGATGTCACCGGCGGCTTCGACCGCGCGGCCCGACTTGGCGAGCACGTTGAAGCGCACCAGCCGGTCCATGCCGGCAATGCCGATCGCCGACAGCAATGCCGCGATCGTGGTCGGGATCAGCGTG
Organism: Sphingomonadales bacterium; assembly: GCA_038225475.1. Taxonomy (GTDB): domain Bacteria; phylum Pseudomonadota; class Alphaproteobacteria; order Sphingomonadales; family Sphingomonadaceae; genus Polymorphobacter_B. Next base: position 221,058 of record JBBRRA010000006.1, on the reverse strand, counting down.
ATCAGCAGCGCCGCGAGCAGCACCACCGGTACCGCGCCGCCGGCATAGTGCGCGAACATCGGCACCGTGCCCACGGCGATCAGGAAAATAATCGTTAGCCCGACCAACAGGATCGTCAGCGCGATCTCGTTGGGCGTTTTCTGGCGCGCAGCGCCTTCGACGAGCGCGATCATCCGGTCGAGGAAGCCCTCGCCCGGTCCAGCCGTGACGCGCACGGTAATGCGATCGGAAATGACGCGGGTGCCCGCCGTGACCGCGGAGCGGTCGCCGCCGGCTTCGCGGATGACCGGTGCGCTTTCGCCCGTGATCGCGGCTTCGTTGACCGAAGCGACGCCCTCGACGACCTCGCCGTCGGCAGGGATCAGCTCGCCGGTTTCGACGCCGACAAGATCGCCGACCTTTAGCGCCGACGCCGGCACGCTTTCGCCGGTGACACGGCGCGCGGTCAGCTCGCCCTTGGTCTGCCGCAGCGATGCCGCCTGCGCCTTGCCGCGCCCTTCGGCGATGGCTTCGGCAAAGTTGCCGAACAGCACCGTCAGCCACAACCAAATGACGATCTGAAGCCCGAGGCCGCTCGACACGCCGGTGTTGCCGATCAACAGCAGCAGCGTCAGCAGCGCGGCGACGACGCCGGTAACGAACATGACCGGATTGCGCACGAGCGTTTGCGGCGCGAGCTTACGGACAGCATCGACCATAGCGGGACCGACAAGAGCGGCGGTAAACAGCGAAGGGGCGGTGGCGCGGGCCATGACGGTGCTCCGATCAGAACAGCTGGCCGCGGACCATTGCGAAATGTTCCGCAAGGGGGCCGAGCGCCAGCGATGGCAGGAAGGTAAGCCCGCCGAGGATAAGGATGATGCCGATCAGCAGCCCGACCCATAGCGGCCCGGTGGTCGGGAACGACCCCGACGATTCGGGCACAAGGCGTTTGGCGGCAAGGCTGCCGGCGATGGCGAGCACCGGGATAACGACGAAGAACCGTCCCAGCCACATCGCAACGGCAAGCAGCCCGTCGTAAAACGGCGTGCTTGCGGTCAACCCGGCGAATGCTGATCCGTTGTTACCAACGGCGCTGGTGAAGGCATACAGAATTTCCGAATAGCCGTGCGGCCCCATGTTGGCGCGCCCGGCCAGCCCGGCCGACGTGACCGCTGCAATGCCGGTGAAGCCAAGGATGATGAGCGGCAGCACGGCGATTGCCAGCACGGCAAGCTTGACCTCGCGCGCTTCGATTTTCTTGCCGACATATTCGGGACTACGTCCGACCATCAGCCCGGCGACGAAGACAGCAAGGATGGCATAAAGCAAAAAGCCGTATAGCCCCGACCCGACACCGCCGAAAATAATCTCGCCAAGCTGAATGTTGAACAGCGGCACCATCCCGCCGAGCGCGGTGAAGCTATCGTGCATCGCATTGACTGCGCCGCACGAGGCATCGGTAGTAACAGTGGCGAACAACGCCGAAGCGGCGATGCCGAAGCGCACCTCCTTGCCTTCCATGTTACCATCGGCGGCGTGCACCCCTAGGGCATGCAGATTGGGGTTGCCGACGCTTTCGGCCCAATAGGCAACGGTGGTCCCCGCCAGAAACAGCAGCAGCATGGTAACGAAAATCGCCCAGCCCTGCCGCGTGTTGCCGACCGCCTTGCCAAACAGCCACGTCAGGCCGGCACCGAGCGAGAAGATCGACACCATTTGCAGAAGATTGGTCAGCGCGCTCGGGTTCTCGAACGGGTGCGCCGAGTTGGCGTTGAAAAATCCGCCGCCGTTGGTGCCGAACATCTTGATGGCTTCCTGGCTCGCCACCGGCCCCAGTATGAGCGTCTGCCTCGCACCTTCGAGCGTCGTTGCGATGACCGAACCCGCCAACGTCTGCGGCACACCCGCGGCGATCAGCACAACCGCGTAAACAAGGCTTGCCGGCAGCAGCAGATAGAGCGTCACCCGGGTCATATCCGCCCAGAAATTGCCGAGGCCGCGGGCTTCGCGCCGGGCAAACCCGCGGATCACGGCAAAGGCGACGGCGATGCCGGTCGCGGCCGACAGGAAGTTATGGACGGTCAGCGCAACCATCTGGCTGAAATTGCTCATCGTCGACTCGCCCGAATACGACTGCCAGTTGGTATTGGTCACGAAGCTGACGGCAGTGTTCATCGCAAGATGCGGGTCGAGCGCGGCAAAGCCGTTCGGGTTGAGCGGCAGCACATTTTGCAACCGCAGCAGCGCATAGGACAGCGCCGTGCCGACGAAACTGAAGATCAGCACATGCACCGCATAGCGACGCCAGCCCATATCCTCCCCCGGGTCGATTCCGCCGAGCCGGTAAAAGCCCCGCTCGACCGGCCCGAGGATGCCATGCAGCGGCGTCCGCCGCCCTTCGTAAAGCGCGAACAGCCACACACCCATCGGCTTGGTGATCGCCACCACGCACGCCGTGAACAGCGCGATCAGCAGCCAGCCTTGAAAAGTCATGCGCGAATCTCCGCTCAGAAGCGTTCGGGGCGCACGAGCACCGCGACAAGATAGAGGAGGAGGCCAACGGCGGTTGCCGCACCAAGCCAAAGGTCGAGCGTCATCGGCTCAAGCCCGGTCGGCGAGCGCGATGTATACCAGGCTGAGCAACGCCAGCCCGGCGACGATGCCGATCCACAAAATATCCTGCATGCAAAGCTCCTGCGCGGTATCCGGCAGAGGTATGCGCACAGCCGCGTGGTCGCCATGGCGAACGACGCCGTTCGCGTAAGATCGGCGTAAAGAAGCGCCGCGTCAGCGCGCTGGCGTTACCACGATCCGCACCGGTACGGACTTTGCTGCAGGCACAAAGCTTTGTTCAGCATGATGCTGAACCGGAATCAGCGGATTGCACTCCGGGTAGTAGGCGCCAAGGCAGCCTTCGGGAATCGCATAGGACACCACCCGCAAGCCACCGACCTCGCGGTGGATGCCGTCGCCATAATCGGTCCGCAGCGCAATCGTCGCACCTTCGGTCAGCCCGTGCCGCTCCATGTCGCGCGGGTTGACGAAAACGATGTCGCGCGTCCCCTCGATACCCCTGAAGCGGTCATAGTAGCCATAGATCGTGGTATTGAACTGATCGTTCGAACGCAGCGTCATCAGCCGGAACAGTCCGTCGGCAGGTTCGAACCCGGTTGCCGACAACACTGGCGGGACGGCGAATTCCGCCTTGCCGCTCGCCGTCTCGAACCGGCGTTCCCGCGCCGCATTGCCACGGTAAAACCCGCCGGGTTCGAACATGCGCGCGTTGAAATCGGCGAAAAACTGCGGATAGGTTTCGGCGATGGCGTCGCGGATACGGGCATAGTCGGCCACCCAATCATCCCACGGCACTAACGGATTGGGCGGCAGCGTCGCCTTGGCAATGCCTGCCAGGATTGCCGGCTCGGACAATAATACCGGCGATGCGGGCGTGCGTTGCCCGCGCGAGCCGTGGATGCAGCTGGTGCTGTCCTCGATCGCGACCGCCTGCGGGCCGCTTGCCTGCACGTCGCGCTCGATACGGCCGAGGCAGGGCAACACATAGCTGATCTGGCCTTTCACCAGATGGTTGCGGTTAAGCTTGGTCGCGATCTGCACCGTCAGCCGCAGCTTCGACCATGCCGCTTCCATGCGCACCGTATCGGGAATCGCGCGGACGAAATTGCCGCCGAGCCCGATAAACGCGCGCACCGACCCGTCGAGAATAGCCTCGCATGCCTCCACGGTATTCAGCCCCTTGGTCCGCGGCGGCTCGAAGCCAAATTGCGCGGCAAGCTTATCGAGCGGCACGAGTTCGGGCTTTTCGCTGATGCCGACGGTCCGCTGCCCCTGCACGTTCGAATGCCCGCGCACCGGACATACACCGGCCCCCTCGCGACCGATATTGCCGCGCAGCAGCAGCAGGTTGACGATCATTTCGACATTGTGGATGCCCAGAACATGTTGCGTCAGGCCCATGCCGTAAACCGCGATGACGCGTTCGGCGCGCGCATAGACTTCGGCAGCTTCGCAAATTGCGGCGCGGCTCAGCCCGGCTTCGAGCTCGATCGCCGCCCATTCGCACCTGCGCGCCGCCGCGGCAAAGGCCTCGAACCCGTCACAGTGTGCCGCAATAAAGTCATGGTCGAGCACCGGTGGCAGCCCGGCAGCGGCTGCGGCATCATCGGCCTCGATCGTGTATTTGCACATGCCCATCAGGACCGCGATGTCGCCGCCCGCGCGGACCTGATGATATTGCGACGAGATCGGTGTTTCGGCCTTCGTCAGCATCTCGATCGGCGACTGCGGATTAGTAAATCGCTCGAGCCCGCGCTCCTTCAGCGGGTTGAACGTGATGATCTGGCAGCCGCGCTTGGCAGCCTCCTGCAGCGGGTGCAGCAGGCGCGGCGCGTTCGATCCGACATTCTGCCCGAAAAACAGGATACAATCGGCGTGGTCGAAATCCTCGAGCTTGGTCGTGCCGACCGGGACGCCGATGCGCGTCTTGAGCGCGACCGAGGTGGTCTCGTGGCACATGTTCGAGCTGTCGGGCAGGTTGTTGGTGCCGTACAGCCGTGCCAGCAGCCCATACATATACGACGTCTCGAGGCTCGCTCGGCCGGATGCGTAGAACACCACCGACTTCGGCTCGAGCGCCTTGAGCTCGGCCCCGATTTCGGCAAATGCGGTCGCCCATTCGACGGCGATATAGCGGTCGCTCGCCGCATCATAGCGCATGGGGGCCGTCAGCCGACCCTGCTGCTCGAGGTCGTAGTCGCGCCACCCGAGCAATTCGGTGACCGGGTGCGCAGCAAAGAATGCCGCATCGGTGCGCTTGGTCGTCAGCTCCCACGCGGTTGCCTTTGCACCGTTTTCGCAGAATTCGAACGGATGCGCGTTCGCCGGCTTCGACCACGCGCACGACACGCAGGCAAAGCCGTCCGCCTTGTTTTGCCGAAGCAGCTCATGCGTCGACGATAACGGCGGCACCTGCTCGCGCCACAGGATCTCGCCCACCGAACGCACCGATCCCCAGCCACCAGCGGGGCCCGTATATGGCCTGATCGCAATTTTATCTTTCATCGCGCGGTCCTCGTGGCATTGGCTATGACTGTTCTAACGCCCGAACGTAACGCACGGCGTCGACAAAACAGGCGACACAAATGACCGCATGGCAGAATTGTGCACGCGACGCCTGGACTGCCGCTGGCATCGCAAGCGGCACACGGACGCTCGCAGTCGAAACCCCCGTCGCCATCGTGGTAAATGCCGTGACTGCGGCCGTGATGCTGGCGACGCCGGATGATCTCGAGGATTTTGCCATTGGGTTCGCACTGACCGAGCGGCTGATTGCGGCGACCCGCGATGTCGCGGCGTGCGAGGTCGTCGAACAGGCCAGCGGTATCGAAGTGCGGCTATGGCTGACCGCCGGGGCGGGCAGCGCCGTCACGACCCGGCGACGGTTGGCCGCGCCCAGCGGTTGCGGACTGTGCGGTATCGAAAGCCTCGACGAGGCGGTGCTCGCGCCGCCGCGCGTGACCGCCGACGGCCCGTACCCGTCTCCGGCCGAACTGCTCGCAGCGATGGCTGAACTGCGCGCCGTCCAGCCGCTGGGAACCAGGACGCGAGCGACGCACGCCGCCGCGCTGTGGCGACGCGGCGAGCCATTATTCGGCCGCGAAGACGTCGGCCGCCACAACGCGCTCGACAAGTTGGTCGGCGCAGCGGCGCGCGGGGTCGTCGATCCGCGTGCCGGGGTCGTAGTGCTGACAAGCCGCATTTCGGTCGAAATGGTCCAGAAGACCGCCATGCTCGGCGCGCCGATGCTGGTGGCCGTCTCGGCTCCAACGACGTTGGCGGTGGCAACGGCGGCAGCGGCGGGACTGACACTCGTCGCCGTAGCGCGGCACGACGGCTTCGAAGTGTTTACCCGCCCCGACCGCATTGCGTGGCGGCGCTGAGCCTGCGTCCTGTCGCGCGGTTCGGCTTTGTCGATTGTGTCGTCAAGCAATGCCGCTGGATGGACCGGCGAACCGGTCTGACTAGCATCGCGATTTGCATCCGCAGCTTGCCTAACACAGCGTAAATGCATAGCAGTTGGCACACGGGATGCAGGTTCACGACAGGAGCCAGGGTGGGCCATTGGGGCGCTTTGTCAGGGGAGTTGCGACGGCGAGGCATATGGCGCGCTGCAACCGCCTATCTTGTTACCAGCTGGCTGATCTTGGAGGTCGGCCACCTGCTGACTTTGATCCTCGAGTTGCCGCACTGGTCGATGAAACTGGTCTTTGCCGCACTCGTCATCGGCTTTCCGCTGGCGATCGGATTGACGTGGTATTTCCGCTGGGCCGACGGCGGTCTCGTTCCCGAAATCGAGCTTCCCGAGACCGAGCCGGCGGCCAACGCTGAACACGCGCTCCACGAAGCCCATGCCGGACATGGCGGGCACGGCGAGCACGGCGGCGGCGCCGACCCGTTGCCGATCATCGTCGGCGTCATGGCGCTCGCTGCGGTATTGTTGCTCGCCGGCACGCGGATGTTCGGCGGATCGTCCGAACTTCATGCAGGCACCGCGACGGCGGCACTCCCGGCCACCGTCCGCGGCGCAATTGCAGACGCGCCGAGGCCGGTAGCACCCGCGCACAGCATCTCGGTTCTGCCCTTTGTCAATTTGAGCGGCGACCCTGCGCAGGACTATTTTTCCGATGGCCTGTCCGAGGAACTGCGATCGACGCTGGCCAGTTTCAGCGAGCTGCAGGTGGCCGCGCGCACCTCCTCGGCGGCGCTCAAGGGCAGCGACGCGCGCACCATGGGTGCCCGGCTCGGCGTTGCCTATGTGCTCGAGGGCAGCGTGCGGCGCGAAGGCGATGTCCTGCGCATCACCGCCGGGCTGATCGAGGTGTCCACCGGTTTCCAGCGCTGGCAGCAAACTTTTGATCGCAAATTGACCGATGCCTTTGCCGTCGAAAGCGATATCGCGACGCAGGTGGGCAATGCGCTGAAAGTGCGTCTGTTGACCCCGGCCAATCCGCGCGGCCGGGGCGGCACCGCCGACCCGGTTGCGCTCGACGCGTATCTGCACGGCCGCCAGCAATATGATCTGGTCGGCGATGAGGCGACCTATCTGCGCGCGCTCGCGAGCTTTGATACCGCGATCGCCGCCGACCCCGATTATGCCGCAGCCCATGCCGGGCGGGCGCGGACGTTGATTGCGCTCGCCAATCAGTTTTCGCACGGCGACCTGATGCGCGCACGCTATGACGCCGCCCTGACTGCAGCGCAACGCGCGGTGAAGATCGCACCGACGCTGGCGGATGCCTATTCGGCGCTCGGGTTTGCCCGCTACAACCGGCTCGATTTCGCCGGCGCGTCCGCCGCTTATGACAAAGCCAAGCAACTGAGCTCGGGCGACGCCGATCAGCTTGTACGGTTTGGACTGTTCAAGGCGCGAATGGGCAGCTTTCCGACAGCGCATGCCGCGCTCGATCATGCGGCGGCGCTCGATCCGCTCAATCCGCGCGTGCCGAAGGCGCAGGCGTCGGTGTATCAGGCGGAGCGGCGCTATAATGACGCGATCGCCGCCGCGACGCGGGCGCTTGCCCTCAATCCGACCATGAGCGGCGCGAACGGTGCGATCGGCGACGCATGGCTGATGCTGGGTGATTTGGCGCAGGCGCGCGCCGCCTATGACCGCGAACCGCAGGCGTTGACGCGCGTGCCCGGACTGGCAGTCGTCCTGCACCGGTTGGGACAGGACCCGTTGGCGAAGCAGACGCTCGCCGGGCTGGTGGAAACCGGCGGGGACAATACATTGTACCAGCAGGCGCAGGTCTATGCGCAGACGGGAGACGGCGGGGCGGCGCTTGACGCTCTGGAACGGGCTTATCAGGCTGGCGATACCGGCTTGGTGTTGATGCGCAACGATCCGATGCTCGATCCGGTTCGAGGCGATCCACGGCTCAAGGCGTTGTTGGCGAAGCTGCATTTTACGGCATGACTTACTACGGGGTTAACAATTCGCTTGGTAGTCGGGCGCAGCGCTGGCAAACTCGTTTCGCGCCCGCCACCGGAACGTGCGCCACGGGGGACAACACCGGAAGAGGATGACATGATGAAGCAATCCACCAGCGTCACGGCGTTGTTTTCGGTCGCCGCATTCCTCGCGCTGACCGCTTGCCCCGACAAGCAGCCCACGAACACAGTGACGACGACGAACACCGTCACCACGACCACCGACGCCGCGCCGCCGGCCGGAGCCAATGGCCTGATGTCGCCGCAGGCGACGATGCGCGGCAACACCGATACCCAGCCGACGCGCGATCCGGGCAATGTCGGCGCTGCAGACACGTCGGTGTCGTCGCCCGCCCCGGCTCCCACCGAGCCGGTTGAAAGCAAGGGCAACACCGATACGAACTGATTGAATGACCGGTCGGCGCAAAACGCCGGCCGGTCCGCACGCCGCGACCGGCAGCTGCTGCGGAGGGGGATGCCGGACGGAGATTTTATGATGATTCAATCCGCAGGACTACGCGCGCTGCTTGCCGTCAGCGTGCTCATCGCCGTGACCGCTGCTGAAAAGCCGACGACACCACCGCCTACACCGCAAACTACTAAAACCGGCACGCCGCCGCCGAAGAAGGCGTATAAATCGAGCCGGAAGGCGACCAGCGGCAATACCGATACCAAAGCGGTAAAGTCGCAGTCGAAGTCGACGACGCCGGGCAACACCGATACGAACTGACCATGCAGTGCGGCGTCAGGTCCGCGCGAGCACCGCCTTTTCCAGAATGACGAGCGGCATCGCACCCAGCCGCAAGATGTCGTGGAACGCTTTTGGGTCGAACGCTGCGCCCTGTTTCGTTCGGACAGCGTCGCGGAGTTTGACCCATTGCGTGTGGCCGACTTTATAGCTCAGCGCCTGCGCCGGACCGACGCAATACCGGTCCACCTCACGCTGCGCGCGGCCTCGCGCGAACCCCGTCGTCGCCACCAGATAGTCGGTGGCGCGGTCACGCCCCCAGCGCTTGTAGTGAATGCCGCTGTCGACGACGAGGCGCGCGGCGCGGAACAGGAAGCTTTGCAAATAGCCGATGCGGCCTAAAGGGTCACCGTCATAAAGCCCCAGTTCGTCCGCGACTTGTTCGGCGTACAGCGCCCAGCCTTCGGTATACGCCGAATAACCGCCGCGACGCCGGATCAGCGGGATCTCGGTCGATTCCTGCGCCGTACTGATTTGTAAATGGTGGCCCGGAACCGCCTCGTGATAGGTCAGCGTGGGCAACGAGAATTTCGGCCACTCGGCCGTGTCCTTCAAGTTGATATAATATATCGCTGGCCGCGAACCGTCGATCGCCGCGCCGTTGTAATAGCCGTTCGACGCCCCTTCCTGAATGAACACGGGGACGCGCCGCACTTCGATCGGTGCCTTGGGCAAGGTGCGAAACACCTGCGGCAACCGCGTATATGCCGCCTTAATCTGCGCATTGAGCTGCCCAAGCAGCGCCGTGCGACCCGCCTCGTCGTTGGCGTAGAGCTGGTCAGGCCGGGCGTTCAATGCGGTGAGCCGGTCGCCGACGCTGCCCTTCGTCAGTCCTTGCGCGGTCAGCAGCCGATCAAGTCGCCCGCTGATTTCGGCTACCTGCTCGACCCCCAGCCGGTGAACATCGTCAGGCGACAATTCAGTCGTTGTCGAGCTCTTGACTGCCGCAGCGTAATAAGCGTCGCCATCGGGCAGCCGCCACACCCCGGCGTCGCTGCTGGCATGCGCGCGCAAGGCGCCGATCGCTGCGATATGGCGGTCGAGCGCGGGAAACACCGCCGTCGTCACGATCGCTGCAGCGCGGGTTGCATAGTCGGCGGTGAGCCCGGCGGTCTTTGACCGGCGCGCGAGCGATTCGACCAGCACTGTGGCGGCCGCCGGTGCGCCCCGCAAAGCTGCAAGCTGCTGCAGCGTGATATCGAGCGCGAAATCGGGCGCGAGCACACCGCGCGCGGCATCGGCCTGTTGCCGGGCAAGGCTGTCGTCGAGCGCTTTGGGAAATGCCGCGAGCCGCGCGAGGTACGCCTCGGCATCGTCGGCGGTCGCAATCTTATGCTGTGCGTCGAGAAAGTCCGGAATGCTGCGGTAGGGGCCCTGTTGCTGCGTGATCACATAGGGCTGGAAATTGCCGCGTGCGGAGCCGAAGGTGAACCGCGTCTCGGCTGCGACCGTGCGCGTCAAGTCATAGTCGATGACGTCGAAATCGAGTGCCGAGGCATCCGACAGCTGCGCGCGGTCGATCATGTGCAGACGCGTTAACCGGTCGCGGACGCGGGCCAGCCGCGTTGCTTTGCCGGCCGCCGAATAGTCGTTGAGCTGCGACTTCAAGGCGGCGCGTGTGCCCTTGTCGAGCCCCAGCCCCGTTGCGCCTTCGGGATTTTCGTCGACGCCTTCATAGAAAAACGCGTCGAGCAGCGTGGCGAGCCGCGCATCTTCGCTGCTCTGCGCGACCGCAGCGCGGGCGAGGTGCGGCAGCGCGGCGGCCGCCGCAGCGGCGGCGATGAACTGACGACGATGCATTGGGACCCCCTTGGACAATCGAATTATTGCCCAAGGTTCGCCAATCGCGCGCTGCAGCGCAAGCCCGATCGATTATTTGCTTACGACAAGGATCTCGAACGATCCCGGGACCGCTTTCGGGCGCTGCCCGGCTTCGGCGGCGGCAAAGCGTGCACCCGGCAGATAAACATTGCCGGTCGCCGGATCGACCGCACCTGTCCGCGAACCCTTTTGCGTCGTAACGACCCCGACACCCTGCGGCGCACTGCGGGTGTCGATCACCGTCAACGCACCGTCGCCGCCAGTCGGCACATAGGCGCGGTCGCGCGCACCATCATAGATCACCGCATCGGGGCGCGACCCGATCGCAATATCGGCGAGCACTTTGCCCGACCGGGCCTCGACCGTTTTCGCATGGCCGTTGGCACACGCCGCGATCAGAAATCCCTGCTTGGTCAGCGCCAGTCCGCCCGGCTCCTCGCAATCGGGAAGCTTGATCGACCGGAGGACGCTGCGCTTGGCAACATTGACCACCGCGATTTCGCCCTTGTCTTCGACATTGACATAGACGTTGCCCTTGCCGTCGACAGCTGCTGATTCGAGCGCGCCCGCGATTGCGACCGTGCCGACAAGCTTCTTTGTTGCCGGGTCGATCACCGCAATGCCGCCGCCCGAATTGTCCATGACCAACAACATCTTCGATGCCGGGTCATAAATCGCTGCATCGGGCTTCTTGCCGGTCTTGATGTCGGCAATGATCGCACCGGTCGCGGTATCGAACAGCAACGCGCCGCCGCTGGTCGAGCTGGTAACCATCCCGATCGAGGTGCCCGGAACGGTCACCGCGCCGTGCGTGCGCTGCGCCGCGACCAAATGCGGGTTGACCGCGCCGGTGGCGAAATCGACCGTCATCACGCCGTCCGAGCGCGATACCAGCAAGGTCTTGCCGTCGGCGCTGACATTCGCATAGTCCCAGCCGCCGTCGGGACCGGCGATCCGCTTGCTGACGATCATTCCGGGATCGGCTGCGAGCGCCGGGGCGGCGGTCGTCAGCATCAGGGCAGCAGCAAGCAACACACGCATCATTGTTATCCTTGAATTAAGCCTCGGCGCATACTGCCCTAGAACTTGAACCGGAAGCCAGCTTCATAGCTTTGCTCATAGAATTCGCGCTGGGTGGTGCGGTCCGACGACCCTTCGTAATAGCGCAGCGGCTCGTTGGTCAGGTTCTTGGCGTTGAAATACACCGCCATGTGCGGCAGCAGTTGGTACGACGAGGTCAGGTCGAGCGTTGTCCGCGCCGCTTCGAACGTATCGAAGCCCTTGGTCCCGCCGACGCCGAAGATTGCAGCGTCGTTGTGCTGCAGCGCCAGGCGCAGCTGGATCTTGTTCGCTTCATAGAAAGCACCAAGGTTGTAAGTCCATTTGGCCGCTGCTGGGAGCTGCGAGAATTCACCCGGACGGATTTCGAACCTGCTGTCGACGTAAGAAACGTTGGCGTTGACGCCGAAGCCATCAAACGGCGCCGGCAAGAACGCGAATTTCTGGTTGTAAGCAGCCTCGAAACCGCGCGCATAGGCATTTTTGACATTGGTGTAGGTGCTGATCGTGGTCTGGCCACTGATGCCGGGGTAGTTGTTGTCGCGGACCGTACCCTGAATGATATAGTTGGTGAACTCCTTGTCGAAGAAGCCCGCTGACAGCACGCCCGAGTTCGGCAGATAATATTCGATCGTCGCGTCGAAGTTATTGCCGGTGATCGGCTTGAGGTTCGGATTGCCGACCGAGACTGCCTGCGCGCCGACATCGACGCTCGCCCCTGATTTCAGCTGCAGGAAGCCCGGGCGGCCGATGCCGGTCGAATAGGTAGCACGAGCAACAAGCTCGTCTGAGAAGTTGTAGCGCAGCTGCACCGTCGGGAAGAAATCAGTATAGTTCGACGTGCGCGATACCGACGAGAACACGGAGCCGTTCGTCACAGTCGTGCCGCGATAGGTACCGTCGGTGTTCTCGACGCGAACGCCGACGAGCACGCCGAGCTTGCCGAACGTGCCCTGATATTGCCCGTATCCTGCATAGACATTTTCGGTGTCGTTGAAGAAGCCGCCGGCGTTACGCACGGCTTTCGGCACCGCGGTCAGGCCGCCGAAAACCGCCCGCAGCTTTTGCGCGTCGGGGCTGAAGCCGACCGAGTAATTGCCGGCGTAGAAATTCGTGAACGGCCCCGGCCCGAGCAGCTGCGTCAACGGCGTCTTGGCAAAACCGGGATAGCCGAGGCTGTTCGGCTGATCGATCTTGTCGCGGAGGCGCAGCTTGGCACCGACCTTGAAATCGCCATCGCCGCCGAACAACGTCGTCGGGATCGTGACATTCAAGACGGCCGAATATTCGCGGTCATGCGCGCGCTCGGTGGTGTTGCTCAGGTCGCGCAGCGCGAACTGCGTCGGGTCGTTGGGATTGAAGCCGATCGGCGTGAGCTTCGGGAACAGCGGGTTGGTGATGTTGTCATAAGCGACCGGGAACGTCTTGCCGCCGATCAGCCCGAAGCTCGAGTTATAGTCATAGTCGCGATGATAGGTCGCCGCCGTATAGGCGAACTGGTAGTCGACGATGACGCTGCCAAGGTCGTTCCGGCCACCGATCGAGGAGACGAAGTTGATCGCGGTCTCCTGCTCGTCGCGCAGCGACAGGCGCGCGCTCGCCGCCGGGGCAAGGTAGCCATTTGGCTTGTTCGCCGGATCGAGCAGACCGTTACCCGCGATCGGAATGGGGTCACCGTTCACGTCATTGCTCAGGTCGCGATATTGCAGGATCTGGCGGTTGACCGACTCGGTATAGCCCGCAACGTTGGCGCGGATATAATAATGGCTTTGCGGGCTTGGGTTCCAGTCGAGCTCGCCGCCGAAACCGAAGCGACGACGGTTGTAATTGTAGTGGCGCAGATCGACGGCATCGAGCGCCTTGTTAAGCGAATCCTTGGTCGGATCGGGGCTGGTATAGGAAAAATTGTCGAGCAGGCCAGGTTCGACGTCGTCGAAGCCGCGATGGTCTTCGTGGAACGAGCCAGTCAGCACGATAGCAAATGTCCGGTCGGGGCCGAAGGTCGTGCCGGCAGCAGCTTCGCCGACAAATACCTTGCCGCTTTTGTGCGCCGGCTGGTAACCGCCGCCGATCGTGCCTTCGAAGAAGGGCTTGGTCAGCCCGATAGCGGTACGCGGTGTCAGCTCGATCGAGCCGCCAAGGCCTTCGGCTTCCTGATCGGGCATGCCGGTCTTGCGAACGACGATGCGGTCGACCGCGCCGATCGGCACGGTGTCAAATTCCACCGCGCGGCCGCCGCCGCCGAAATAAGTACCGCCCGGTTGGGTGTTGAGCATCGTCACGCCGCCGAAGGTCGCGCCATTCAGGTTGCCGTCGATGCCGCGAATGTTGACGAAGCGGCCTTCGCCGGTGTCGATCGCGAGGTTGACGCCGGGAATGCGCCCCAGCGCTTCAGCGGCGTTGAAATCAGGGTATTTGACGATGTCTTCGGCCGACTGAACATTGATCAGGTTCGGCGCGGCTTTTTCTTCGGCACGCGCAGTCTTTGCAGCGCGTAAGCCGGTGACGACGATCTGATCGGAGGCTGCATCGGCGGGCGCGGCTGCGGCAGCCGTCGCGATATCGCTCGCCGACGCCAACATCATCGCCAGCAAAAGATAATGTGTGCGCATCGTTATTTCCCCGAAAGCCTGTCTGTTGCCGTGGCACTTAGGACGAGGATGCGACAGTTCCGCGACGGTCCGATTACGGGACCGTTGCACCCTGCGGCGGGCCCTCGTTCGCACCGCGTCACAATCGTCACTGCGGGCTTTCCAAAGCGTGTGCGACCGCACTAGACTTGCGTCACAAAAGGATGGGGACAGCTTGGATGCGCAGGATTTTGGTCGCAGTTTTGGCGGGCTTTGCCTCGGTTGCCGGCGCGAGCGCCGAGACAGTCGCGATCCGCGCAGGCCATGTCGTTACCGATGCCGCGGAGCCCGCGCGCGGGCCTTCGACGATCATCGTCACCGACGGCCGGATTACCGCGATCGGTGCCGCCGACATGCCGCCGCCGGCCGGTGCGAGGGTGGTCGATTTGTCCGGCAAAACCGTCCTGCCCGGGCTGATCGACGCGCATGTCCATTTGGCGTTCGGGCCGGAGCCCTGGTACGCCGGGCTCGCGCCCAAGCGCACGGCGGAATATGCAGTCGCAAGTGGGCTGCACAACGCCCTGCTGACGGCGCGCGCCGGGTTCACCACGGTCCGCGAACTCGGCGGTGACAAGCGCGCCACGATCGCCGTGCGCGACGCCGTGCACGACGGCCTTGCGCCGGGACCACGCATCCTGACTTCGGGGCCGCAGCTCTCGATCATCGGCGGCCACGGCGATGATACCGTCGGCATCAGCCCCGACCTCGGCGATGCGCTCGATGCGGTTCACCCGCAGGTTGGCATCTGCACCGGTGCCGAGGGCTGCGCCGCTGCAACGCGCGCGATCGCCAAGCTGGGGGTCGATGTCATCAAATTCCATGCGACCGGCGGCGTCCTCGATGACGGCGCCAAGGGGCTCGAGCAGCATTTCACCGACGCCGAAATGAAATCGATCTGCGACACCGCGCACCGTCTCGGCCTGAAGGTCGCGGCCCATGCGCACGGCGCGCGCGGCATCGAAGCGGCGGTTCGTGCCGGCGTGGATTCGATCGAGCATGGCACCTATGCCGATGCTGCCGACATCAAGCTGATGAAAGCGCACGGCACCTATTTCGTTGCCACGCTGATGGCGTTCGAAGGACTAAAGGCCCGCGTCGGCAAGCATTTTTACACCGACAACGTCGAAGTCAAAGCAAACCAGACGCTGCGCGAAGTCGGCAAGGCGTTGCATGCCGCCTATGTCGCGGGCGTGCCGATCGCGCTTGGCACCGACGCCGGCGTCTACGAACATGGCCGTAACGGCGAGGAAGTCGCGTTGATGGTCAGCGAAGGGGGCATGACCCCGCGCGATGCGCTGGTTGCGGCGACCAAGGGCGGGGCGACGCTGCTCGGCATCGACCGCGACACCGGGACGCTTGCAGTCGGCAAGTCGGCCGACCTGATCGCCGTCGACGGCGACCCGCAAAGCGATCCGGCGCTGCTCGCGCATGTCAAATATGTAATGGTCATGGGCCACGAAATCGCAATGCACTAGCAGGCGACGTTAGGCTGGCCGCTGCTCGAGACGGGGGCGGCCCACCACCGCCCCCGGATTTCAGGCGAGCGTACCGAACGGCAGCAATCGGCGGGCGGCAAGCCGCGCGGCCTTGACGTCACCGCGATCCAGCAGCGGCAGCACCTGCGCGCTGCCGCGCTTTAGAATGGCCTCATAGCCGTCGCGCGCGGGCAATTTGTCGGCTTCACGCAGCAACGCTGCGGCGCGCGCGGCATTGTCGGAATCGAGGTCGAGCAGTGTGAGCGCATAAAATACCCGGTGCACCGGATTGCGCGGGTCCTTGGCAAGCGCGGTCTCGAAGTCTTTGATCGCCGTGCCAAGGTTGGCCCCGAGCACGGTGCCCGCAATGAACTTGCCGAGGGTCGAAATGGCCCCGGCGTGCCAACCCGCGACCGAAGCCCAAGCAAGCCCGTTATTGGGTTCGCGCGTCACGGCCGCTTCCATCAACTGGCGCGTTTCCTTGGCGAGGCCGGGCGACTTGCTCAGCTTGGCGCGATAGCCGATCGCCATGGCCTTTTGCAGCAGCGCCTCGTTGTTCGACGGCGCCTTGGCGAGAGCCGCATCGAAATCGCGCGCCGCAGCGTCGATCAATGCTGCCGCCTTGGCTTTGTCGCGCGTTTCGAATCCGGCAATCGTCAGCGTCGAACGCCCGGCGAGGATCAGCGACGCCGCCGTCGCCTCGCTTCGCCCCGCCGTCGCCGCCTCGGCGAAATGGCCGTCCCTGAACTGATCGAGCGCCGTTGCCGACGCTGCCTGCGCGCTCACCGAAAGCAATAACGCAACTACATACTTTTTCACGTCAACGTCTCCGCAATCAAAGCCCGCGTCTCCGCGAGGCCAAAAAGTTTGATGAACGACCCCATCCGCGGACCTTGAGAAGTCCCGAGCAGCGTCTCGTACAGCGCCTTGAACCAGTCGCGCAGCGGTTCGAAACCCGCTGCCTTACCGGCCTCGTACACTTCGGTTTGAAACGCCTCGGCATCGGCATCGGGTCCGAGCGCGGCGAGCCGGGCGTCGAGGTCGGCGAGCGCTGCGGCTTCGCGCGCATCGGGCTTGCGCCGCGCCAGCCCGGGCACGACGAAGTCGCGCGCATAGGCGATGGCATAGTGCACCAGCTTGTCGATTTCGGGGTGCGTGACGGCGCTCGTGCCCGGAAACGACCGCGCGACATAGCCCCACAATACGCCCGGATCGCTTGTTCCGGCGACCGTCACAAGGTTGAGCAACAAGCCGAAACTGAGCGGCAGGTCGGGCGCGGGCGGCTGGCCACCGTGGATATGCCAGACCGGATTGCCGAGCTGCTGCTCGATCGCCTGCTTGGGAAACGCTTCGATGAAGCTGTAATATTCGTCGATCGCCTTGGGGATAACGTCGAAATGCAGCCGCTTTGCCTTGCGCGGGTTGGCGTACATGTAAAATGCGAGGCTTTCGGGCGAGCCATAGTGCAGCCATTGCTCGATGGTCAGGCCATTGCCCTTGGTCTTCGAAATCTTGCTGCCCTCGGCATCGAGGAACAATTCATAGTTGAACCCCGCCGGCGGCTCGCCACCGAGAATGCGCTCGACCCGGCTCGACAGCGTTACCGAATCGATCAGGTCCTTGCCCGCCATCTCATAGTCGACGCCGAGTGCGAGCCAGCGCATCCCCCAATCGACCTTCCACTGCAATTTGATGTGACCGCCGGTCACCGGCACCGTCACGCTCGCGCCGGTCGCCGGATCTACATAGCTGATCGTGCCGGCAGCAACGTCGCGCGCGGTCAACGGCACCTGCAGCACTTGTCCCGTGGTCGGGCATATCGGCAGGAACGGTGAATAGGTCGCGCGCCGGTCGGGGCCGAGCGTCGGCAGGATAACATCGATCACCGCGTCATAATGTTCGAGCACCGCGCGCAGGGCAGTGTCGAACCGTCCCGACGCATAGCATTCGGTCGACGACAGGAATTCATAGTCAAAGCCGAACTGATCCAGAAACGCCTGCAGCCGCGCGTTATTGTGCGCGCCGAAACTCGCATGGGTACCGAACGGGTCGGGGACCCGGGTCAGCGGCAGCCCGAGATGCTTCGCCAGCATATCCTGTTGCGGCAGCCCGGGTGGCACCTTGCGAAACCCGTCCATATCATCCGAAAACGCGATCAGCCGCGTCGGGCGGTCGGACATCGCTTCGAAGGCCCGGCGTACCATCGTCGTCCGCACCACCTCGCCAAAGGTACCGATGTGCGGCAGCCCCGACGGGCCATAGCCGGTTTCGAACACCACCGGTCCGTTTCCCGGCCGGGCGAGCAGCTTGCGCGCTTCCTCGAACGGCCACGCCTTGGATGCCAGCGCTGCGGCGCGCAAATCGGTCACTCGGTCATCCCCCGGTTTCGGTTTTGTTCACGGGCAACCCCAGTATAGTCGGCACACCATGAACTCCCCCTTGCCATACCGCGCGCTGGTCGCAAACCATGGTGGCATCTGGATTGCCGATGCCGATGGCGGCGTTGCAACCGTTTCGCGGGGTGCGGCCGTGCGCGCCGCTGCGGACGAGCCGCTGATCCTGCTCGGTGCACTGGTAACCGCGAGCCGGCTGGGGCTGCCTGAAGTCGCCGGGCTCGACCTGCTCGAATTGTTCGCCTTCGTTCATCCGGCGCGCTTTGCGGTGCCGACGGCGCGCGGGCTTGCCGCCGCGCTCGGTCTGCCGCAGCCGGGCGAGGGCAGCGCCGAGGCGTGCTTCCTGATCGCGGTTGCCGGGCGCCTGTTGACAACGCTCAGCGAACCCGGCTGGCCCGAACGGCATGGTGCCTTCCAGATTGCGCAAACCCTGCAAAGGCTGCGCTGGAGCTGGGCGGGCGAAGTCGTCCGGCGCATTCCCGCCCCGCCCCGCGCCGAGCGCACGCTGTTTACGACATTACCGAAATGGGAGGAGGTCGCGCCGCGACCCAAGCCGCGCGATGTCGCGCTGCCCGATGCTGCGGTCGACGCCCGACTAGACCGGCTGCTGCGTGCCGATGCAGAACGGCGTGACGGTCAGCGCGCCTATGCGCACGCAGCAGCCCATGCGTTTCGGCCGCGCAGCATGGCGAGCGCGCCCAATGTGGCGCTCGCCGAAGCCGGAACGGGAATCGGCAAGACGCTTGGTTATCTCGCGCCTGCCGCCCTTTGGGCCGAAACCGCCGGAGGTACGGTCTGGCTTTCGACCTACACCAAGGCGCTGCAACGTCAGCTCGACCATGAAACGGCGCGCGTCTATCCCGATGCCGCGACCAAGCGCGCGAAGGTCGTCGTCCGCAAGGGCCGCGAAAACTATCTGTGCCTGCTCAACCTCGAAGATGCGCTGCAGGGCGGCTTTGGCGGACGCGCGGCAATCTTTGCGCAACTCGCGGCGCGCTGGGCCGAATATAGCCGCGACGGCGACATGGTCGGCGGCGACCTGCCCGGCTGGCTCGCAACGCTGTTCGGGCGCGCCGCGGTCGCAGGCCTTACCGACCGGCGCGGCGAATGCGTCTATGCCGGATGCCCGCATTACCGGACCTGCTTCATCGAACGCAGCGCCCGCGCCAGCGCCGGAGCCGACCTCGTGATCGCCAATCATGCGCTGGTCATGTTGAATGCGGTGCGCGGGCGCGCCGAGGGGCAGGCGCTGACACGCATCGTTTTCGACGAAGGGCATCAGTTGTTCGACGCCGCCGATTCGACGTTTGCGGTCGAACTGACCGGCGGCGAGGCGATCGAGCTGCGGCGCTGGATTCTCGGCCCGGAACGCGCCGCGCGCGGCCGCCGTCGTGGCCTGAGCGCGCGCCTGTCGGATCTGGTCAGCTATGACGAGGCGGGGGCGCTTGCGCTCGATGCAGCGGTGCGCGCCGCGAAGGCGCTGCCTTCGGACGGCTGGGGCGGGCGATTGGTCGTGGGTGAAGCAATAGGGCCGGTCGAGCTGCTGCTCGCCGCCGCCCGTGCGCAGGTCCATGCTCGCGCAACCGGCAGCGAAACCGGCTACAGCCTCGAAACCGAAGTCGCCGAAGTCGAGGCTCCGGTGATCGAGGCTGCCGCAGCCGCCGCGCTCGCGTTGGAGACCCTGGCCCGGCCGCTCGCCGCCTTGGAGGCGCGGCTGGTTGCGGTGCTCGACGATGCCCCCGATTGGCTCGACGGCGCCGCCCGCGCGCGCGTCGAAGGCGCAGCCGCGGGACTGCGGCTGCGCGGGCAGGAACTTGCGGCATGGGGGCAGTTGCTCGCGCGGCTGGGCGGGCCCGCCGACCCCGATTTCATCGACTGGTTCGCGGTCACGCGCGTCGAGGGGCGCGAGCTCGATGTCGGCGTCCACCGCCACTGGCTCGACCCGACGCGCCCGTTGGCCAAAGCGGTGTTCGAACCTGCGCACGGCGTGCTGGTGACGTCGGCAACGTTGCGGTCGCGCCGCGCCAGCGCCGAGGCCGACGCCAACGCCGACTGGCGCGATTCGGAGCTGCGGACTGGCGTCACGCACCTTGCGCTGCCACCGACGCGCTTTGCCGTCGATAGTCCGTTCGACTATGCAAACAACGCGCAGGTGCTCATCGTCACCGACATCAAGCGCGGCGATATTGCGGCGCTGAGCGTCGCCTACCGCCGGTTGATCGAGGCAGCGGGCGGCGGCACGCTCGGACTGTTCACCGCGATTGCGCGGTTGCGTGCGGTTCAGGCACGGATTGCCGACAGCCTCGCCGCGCAGGGACTGCCGCTTTACGCGCAGCATGTCGATCCGATCGACACCGGCACGCTGGTCGATATTTTCCGCGCCGAACCCAACGCGTCGCTGCTTGGCACCGACGCGCTGCGCGACGGTGTCGATGTTCCCGGCGATTCGCTTCGGCTGGTTGTGATGGAGGGCGTGCCTTGGCCACGACCCACCGTCCTCCACGCGGCACGGCGGGCGGCTTTCGGCGGCACGGCCTATGACGATCTTGTCACCACCGGTCGGCTGGCGCAGGCGTTCGGGCGGTTGATCCGCCGCGCCAGCGACCGCGGCACGTTTGTGTTGATCGGACCAGCGGTGCCGTCACGGCTGCTGTGCGCGTTCCCCCCCGGCACGCGCATCGAACGCCTCGGCATCGATGCTGCGGTGACGGCGGTGGCGGCGCAATGCAACGGCGCACCACCGCCTGTAACATCGCCCTTTTACAACGCGCCCGTGCCGACGCATGGTGCGCGCGACGCCACGAAAGGCCCGCCTGCTTGAAAACGCTGACGCTGCTGCGCCATGCCAAATCCGCCTGGGACGATCCCGTCGAGCGTGATTTCGACCGCCCGCTCAACGGTCGCGGGCGGCGCGCCGCGGCGCGAATGGGGCGCTGGCTGCGCGAGCATGACGCCGCCTTCGATCATATTGCCGCGTCGCCCGCACTGCGTGTTCGCCAGACAATCGAAGGCATTGAAGACGGGCTTGACCGCACCCTCGCGCCGTTGTTCGATTCGCGGATCTACCTCGCGTCGGCAGCAACGCTGCTCGAACTGGTCCAGCACTTCGACGATGCCGCTGCGACAGCGATGTTGATCGGCCATAATCCGGGGCTTGAGGATTTGCTGCTGCTGTTGACGCCGCCTGCCGATCCGCTGCGCGCCGAGGCGGAAGTCAAATATCCGACAGCGACGGTTGCCATTCTCGACGTGCCGGTCGCGCGCTGGGCCGACGTCACCGAAAGCAGCGCAACGCTCCGCCACTTCATCCGCCCGCGCGATCTCGATCCGACGCTCGGGCCCGACGACTGACGCCGGTTACCGGCTGCGCGCCGCGTCGCGTTCGGCCTTGCGCGCATCCTTTACCGCTTTTTCCTCGGCCTTGCGCTCGCGCTTGCCGCGCGCCCGGTCGCGGTCGGCTTGGCTGACGTACACCGCGTCGATGCCTTTGCCGACGACCTTGACCGGCAACGTCACGACATCGATTGCTGCCTGCGCAAGACAGCCTCCGAGCGTCAGTGGCAAAATCAGACCGTAAAGCTTTCGCCGCACCCGCAACTCCCCTTCGAGTTGGGGTTGGTAAAGACGAAACCGGCGGCGAAATCGTCTTCCTGCCAGTCCATCTCCGAGCCGATCAGATACATCAGCGAGCCGCCGTCAACGAACAGCATGCCGCCCGGCGTCGGCACCGCCTCGTCGCCGGGCGCGGGTGCAGTGACATAGCTGAGCGAATAGGCGAGCCCCGAACAGCCGCGCTTTGGCGTCGTCAGCCGCACCCCCGCCGCCGGCTCGAGAGCCTTGGCGATCAGGTCGGCGATGCGCGCCGCAGCGTTCGGCGTGACGGTAATCGGCGCCGGGCGCGGGCGGCGCACCGGCGGCGATGGGGCGATGATCGTCGCCATCACAGCATCCCCAGTTCGAGCTTGGCTTCGTCCGACATCTTGCCCGGGTCCCATGGTGGATCCCAGACCAGATTGACTTCGGCCGAGCCGACGCCCGGCACCGCGCCAACGCGCAATTCGACTTCGCCCGGCATCGATTCAGCGACGGGGCAATGCGGCGTGGTCAGCGTCAGCGCGACGGTCACGTGATCGTCCTCGATATCGACGCCGTAAATCAGGCCGAGATCATAGATATTGACCGGAATCTCGGGGTCGAAGATATCGCGCAGCGCGGCGATGACGCGCTCGTACAGCTCGCCGCCCGGAGCATCGGCGGCGACCGTTGCGGGCTTTTCGTTGAGGAAACCTTCGAGATAGTCCGGCGCACGGGTGCTGCCGACCGGCGGTGCTTTCGGCACAACGGGGGCCTCATCGACTTCCTCAACGCTAAAACTGCGCTCGTTCATCCGAAAATCCTCGTTACGCGCTTCATGCCGTCGACCAGCCGCGCGACATCGTCGAGCGTGTTGTACACCGCAAAACTCGCGCGCGCAGTCGCTGGAACCCCAAGCAAGTGCATCAGCGGCTGCGCGCAGTGATGCCCGGCGCGGATCGCCACGCCGCTCTCGTCCAAGATGGTGCCGATGTCGTGCGGATGCACCCCCTTGAGCGCGAAACTCAGGATGCCAGCCGAATCGGCGGGCCCGAACAGCGTCACCGAATTGAACGCCGAAAGCGCTTCGCGCGCGGTGTTCACCAAAAGACGCTCGTGCGCATCGATCGCCGCGACCCCGATCGTCTCGACATAGTCGATCGCCGCAGCCAACCCCACCGCGCCGACGATATGCGGCGTGCCAGCCTCGAACCGCGCCGGCGGGGGCGCATAGGTCGAGCGTTCGAACGTCACGGTTTCGATCATTGCGCCGCCACCCTGCCAAGGCGGCATGTCGGCGAGAATTTCGGCGCGCGCCCACAGCACGCCGATCCCGGTCGGGCCATACAGCTTGTGCCCCGAAAAGGTGTAAAAGTCGCAGTCGAGCGCCGCCATGTCGAGCGCCAGCCGCGGCGCTGCCTGGCAGCCGTCGATCAGCACCAGCGCACCGACAGCGTGCGCCGCATCCACCACGCGCCGCACGTCGAGAATGCTGCCCAGCACGTTCGAGACATGCGCCAGCGCGACCAATTTGGTGCGCGGCGTCAGCATCGCTTCGAGCGCATCGACATCGATCTGACCGTCGATTGTTAGCGGCGCGACGTCGATCTCGATGCCGGTGCGGTCCTGCAGCAGCTGCCACGGCACGATGTTGCTGTGGTGCTCAAGCGCCGAAATCAGGATGCGGTCGCCGGCCTGAAGGCGGTTGCCCCAGCTGTTCGCCACTAGGTTGATCGCCTCGGTCGCGCCCCGCACGAAGATGACCTCGTCGGCGCGGGCGCCGATGAAGCGCGCGACCTTGGCGCGCGCCGCCTCGAACCGCTCGGTCATCGTCGCCGACCGTGCATAGACGCCGCGGTGGACGGTCGCATATTCGGTGCCATAGCCGCGCGCGATGGCGTCGATAACGACCTGCGGCTTCT
Organism: Sphingomonadales bacterium; assembly: GCA_038225475.1. Lineage (GTDB taxonomy): Bacteria > Pseudomonadota > Alphaproteobacteria > Sphingomonadales > Sphingomonadaceae > Polymorphobacter_B. The sequence continues at coordinate 197,448 of JBBRRA010000006.1, read as the reverse complement.
GCGCAGTCGCCGCCGAATCGAGATACGCCCAACCATCTGCCAGCGCCGGGAAGTCGGTACGGTGATCGCGCACGAATGTCGTCGGCGCGTTCATGCTGCCGCCCGCAACCATTGCACGGCCTCGTCGAACATTGCCTCGGGCATGCCAGCGTCGCCGATGAATGCCTCGGTTAGCAGCGCTTTCGCTTCCGCCGGGCCGACCCCGCGACTGGCGAGGTAGAACAACGCCTGCGCGTCGAGTTCGCCGACCGTCGCGCCATGCGCGCATTTGACATCATCGGCGAAGATTTCGAGCTCGGGCTTAGCATTCGCCGTCGCCGAGCGGCTGAGCAACAGCGCCTTGACCGACTGCGCCGCGTCGGTCTGCTGACCGGCGCGCGCCACCATCACCTTGCCGAGGAAGCTGCCGGTGGCGCGGTCATCGACAACGGTGCGTACGGTCTGGCGGCTGGTCGCGCCGGGGGCGACATGGCGTAGCGTGGTAACAATCTCGAGCGTTTGCTCGCCGCGCCCGAGGATGACGCCGCCAAGTTCGAAACTGGCGCGCGCGCCGAGCGTTACGTCGAGTGCGATCCGCCCAAAACGGCCGCCGGTGTTCAAAATGTCGAAGCGCGCATGCGCGTCATCGGCGACCGCGACGGTGTAAAGCTGCGTCGTCACCGCGCTCGGCTCGCCCGCCTGGACAATGCTCAGGTGCAGCTTGCCGCCCGCCCCGACTGTCACCACGACCCGCTCGTTCTGCCAGTCGGTGCCCGCCAGCCGCTCGGCCAGCGCGCGACTTTCACCTGCGGGCACCGCGACCGAGCGCATCTGCGCGTCGCCGCTCGGCCAAACTTCGGCAAGCGCCGTCAGGTCGCTATAGCGCCAGTCCTCATCCTTCCGGGTCGGCAGCGCGGTCATGCAGCGATGCTCACATAGCCGTCGCGCTCGAGCTCGTGCGCCAGCTCCGGCCCGCCCGAGCGGACGATCCGCCCGCCGACGAGGACATGGATGAAATCGGGCACGACATAGTCGAGCAGCCGTTGGTAATGCGTGATCAACAGCGTCGACCGCTGCGGCGAGCGCCCGCGGTTGATGCCGTCCGCCACCACACGCAGCGCATCGATGTCGAGGCCGCTGTCGGTCTCGTCCAATACCGCCAGTTTCGGCGCGAGCACCGCCATCTGCACCATCTCGTTGCGCTTCTTCTCGCCGCCCGAGAAGCCGACGTTGACCGCGCGCTTGAGCATGTCCATCGACAGTCCAAAGCCGTCGGCTTCGGTGCGAACCAGCTTCAGGAACTCCGCCCCCGACGCTTCCGCCTCGCCGCGCGCGCGCCGCTGGGCGTTCAAGGCGGTGCGCAGGAAGGTCAGGTTCGACACGCCGGGAATTTCGACCGGATATTGCAGCCCAAGGAACAGCCCGGCGGCGGCGCGCTCGTGCGCATCCAGCGCGAGCAGGTCGCGGCCCTCGAAGGTCACGCCGCCACCGGTCACCTCGTAACCGGCGCGGCCCGAAAGCACATAGCTCAGCGTCGACTTGCCCGCGCCGTTCGGGCCCATGATCGCATGGACCTCGCCCGCGCCTACGCCGAGCGTCAGCCCGTTGAGGATGGTCTTGCCGCCGATGGTGGCGTGAAGGTCGGTGATTTCGAGCATTTACTTTCCTGACTTTGCGGCGGCCTGCTGCCGCTCGACGACTTTGACGACCGCGTCGGCGGCGATCGGCGCGTCGATATCCTTGACCGATTCCTCGCCGACAATCGCCAACTGGTCAGGGCGCAGCTTGGGATGGCCGAGCTTATGGAACGCCGCGACTTTGCTGACGAGCGCCGCACGGGCGGGCTGGCAGACCTTGACGATGGCGTCGACGACATCGCCCGGCATCGCACCCGACACGTCGACCGTCGCGGCACGGCTGTCGACGCAGTCGCTATAGACTTTGGTCGCCGCATCGACCTCGGCACGCGACTGCTGGCCGGCGACCGGCGCACGCGGCGGCGGCGAGCCGCAGGCGGCGAGCATCAGGACCGCGAGCAGCGCCAGTCTCACCCGACGCTCCCCTCGAGACTGATGCCGAGCAGCTTCTGCGCCTCGACCGCGAATTCCATCGGGAGCTGCTGCAGCACTTCCTTGCAAAAACCGTTGACGATCAGCGCCACGGCTTCTTCGGCGTTGAGGCCGCGCGACTGGGCGTAGAACAGCTGGTCGTCGCTGATCTTCGACGTGGTCGCCTCATGCTCGATCTGCGCGCTCGGGTTGCGCACTTCGATGTACGGCACGGTGTGCGCGCCGCATTCGGCGCCCAACAGCAGCGAATCGCACTGCGTATGGTTGCGGACGCCCTCGGCCCCGGCGGCGACGCGGACCAGCCCGCGATAGGTGTTGTTCGACCGCCCCGCCGAAATGCCCTTCGAGACGATCGTGCTGCGCGAGCCCTTGCCGAGATGGATCATCTTGGTGCCGGTGTCGGCCTGCTGGCGGTTGTTGGTGACCGCCACCGAATAGAATTCACCGACCGAATTCTCGCCCGACAGTACGCACGACGGATATTTCCAGGTGATCGCGCTGCCGGTTTCGACCTGCGTCCAGCTGACCTTCGACCGCGCGCCGCGGCACAGCGCACGCTTGGTGACAAAGTTGTAGATGCCACCCTTGCCGTCCTTGTCGCCGGGGTACCAGTTCTGGACGGTCGAATATTTGATCTCGGCGTCGTCCATCGCGATCAGCTCGACGACGGCGGCGTGAAGCTGGTTTTCGTCGCGCATCGGCGCGGTGCAGCCTTCGAGGTAGCTGACGTGGCTGCCCTTGTCGGCGATGATCAGCGTGCGCTCGAACTGCCCGGTGTTCGCGGCGTTGATGCGGAAATAGGTCGACAGCTCCATCGGGCAGCGCACGCCCTCGGGGATGTAGACGAAGGTCCCGTCCGAAAAGACCGCCGAATTGAGGCAGGCGAAATAATTGTCGCGCACCGGAATGACCGAACCCAGATGCTTGCGGACGAGATCGGGAAATTCCTTCACCGCCTCGCTGATCGAACGGAAGATGACGCCCGCCTTGGTCAGCTCGGCACGGAAGGTGGTGGCGACCGAGACGCTGTCGAACACCGCGTCGACCGCGATCCGGCGGCTGCCCTCGACACCGGCGAGCATCTCCTGCTCGGCGATCGGGATGCCGAGCTTTTCGTAGGTTCGCCGGATTTCAGGGTCGAGTTCATCGAGCGACGCGATTGTCGGCTTGGCTTTCGGCGCGGCGTAATAATAAGCGTCCTGATAGTCGATCGGCGCGATATCGAGCTTGGCCCAATCGGGCGACGGCATCGTCAGCCAGTGGCGGAACGCCTTCAGCCGCCAGTCGAGCAGCCACTGCGGCTCGCCCTTCTTCGCCGAGATATAACGGACCGTATCCTCGGTCAGCCCCTTGGGTGCCAGCTCCGATTCGATATCGGAGACAAAGCCCCATTTATACGTCGACAGATCATCGACGGCGGCCTGCGCTTCGGCGTTGATGTTGATTTCAAGGACTTCGTTCATGCCGCGTACTCGGGTTTGCGGACCGGCAGTGCAAGGTCCGCGAGTGTCACAGCGGTCAATGCACCGCGCACCGCCGCGTTAATCGGCGCCCAGTGCGGGCGAACGCTGCAATTATTGTGGAGCGTGCAGTCCGACGCCGCACCGTCGCCGCAGTTGGTCAGCTGGATCGGGCCGTCGACCGCCTCGACGATCGCGGCAATGCTGATCGCGCTCGCCGGGCGCGCCAGCGCAAACCCGCCCGCAACGCCGCGCGAACTGGCAAGCAGCCCGGCCCGCGCCAGCGTCCCCATCAACTTGGCAACGGTGGGGGCCGGGATCCCGGTCGAACAGGCGATCTGTGCTGCCGACGCCCGCGCTTCGCCACCGCGCGCGGCAGCGGTCATCACCACCACGGCATAATCGGCAAGATTGGTCAGGCGGATCACACGGTCCCTCAAAGCGGAGCGAATTGGTCCGGCTTATGTGGGGAACCGCCTGCGCAAGTCAACGCCCTTCAATCCGGCAAAGCTGTGCCTACATTGGTTCGACACCCTCCGATTGAACGAAAGACCCCATGGCAGATTTTCCAGACTGGCACAGCACGACGATCGTGTCGGTGCGCAAGGGCGGCCGCGTCGTCATCGCCGGTGACGGCCAGGTGACGATGGGTGCCACCGTGATGAAGGCGAATGCCAAAAAAGTCCGGCGGCTGGGGCCGGGCGGTGACGTCATCGCCGGGTTCGCCGGCGCAACGGCAGACGCGTTTACGCTGTTCGAACGGCTCGAGGCCAAGCTCGAACGGTTTCCGGGGCAACTGACCCGCGCCGCGGTCGAACTCGCCAAAGACTGGCGCACCGACCGCTATCTGCGGCGGCTCGAAGCGATGATGATCGTTGCCGACAAAGACGTCACGCTGATCCTGACCGGCACCGGGGATGTGCTCGAGCCTGCCGACGGCGTCGCGGCAATCGGCTCGGGGGGCAACTACGCACTTGCCGCAGCGCGCGCGCTGGCTGATTCGGACAAGGACGCCGAGGCGGTGGCGCGGCGCGCGATGCAGGTTGCCGCCGATATCTGCGTCTATACCAACACCAATTTGACCGTGGAAAGCATTGGATGAACGTGACCATGCCCATTGCCGCCGATACGGCGCTGACGCCGCGCGATGTCGTGGCGGCGCTCGACCGCTATATCGTCGGTCAGAACGATGCCAAGCGCGCTGTTGCGGTGGCGCTGCGCAACCGCTGGCGGCGGCAACAACTCGGTGACGACCTGCGCGACGAGGTCAATCCCAAGAACATCCTGATGATCGGGCCGACGGGATGCGGCAAGACCGAGATCAGTCGCCGACTGGCCAAGCTCGCCGAAGCGCCTTTCCTCAAGATCGAGGCAACGAAGTTTACCGAGGTCGGCTATGTCGGCCGCGACGTCGATTCGATCATCCGCGACCTCGTCGAGGAAAGTATCCGGCTGGTCCGTGAAACCCGTCGCGTCGGCGTCAAGGACGCCGCAGAGGCAGCCGCCGAAGCGCGGTTGCTCGACGTGCTGGTCGGCAAGGATGCCAGCGAAGCGACCCGCGCGGCGTTTCGTGCGCGCTTTCGCGATGGCCATTTGAAGGGTCGCGAGATCGAGATCGAGGTCGAGGACAGCGGTCCGCCCGCGTTCGAGATCCCCGGCCAGCCGCAGATGATCAACATTTCCGAAATGATGAGCAAGGCGATGGGCGGGGCGCGGACCAAGCGCCGCAAGATGGCGGTCGAGGCAGCGTGGGAAACGCTGCTCGCGGAGGAAAGCGACAAGCGGCTCGACAGCGATGACATCAACCGCGAAGCCGTGCGATCGGCCGAGCAGAACGGCATTGTCTTCCTCGACGAGATCGACAAGATCGCGGTCAGCGATGTCCGTGGCGGATCAGTCAGCCGCGAAGGCGTGCAGCGCGACCTGCTGCCGTTGATCGAGGGAACCACGGTTGCGACGAAATATGGACCGGTCAAGACCGACCATATCCTGTTCATCGCCAGCGGTGCCTTCCATGTCTCGAAACCGAGCGACCTGCTCCCCGAACTGCAGGGCAGGTTGCCGATCCGCGTCGAACTGAAGGGTCTGACGAAAGACGATTTCGTGCGGATCCTAACCGAGACCGAGGCGTCGTTGATCCGGCAATATACCGCGCTGCTGGCGACCGAGGGCGTGACCTTGCACTTCACTCCCGACGGTATCGACGCGATCGCGGCCACCGCTGCACAGGTCAATGATGCGGTCGAGAACATCGGCGCCCGGCGGCTCCAGACGATTTGCGAAAAGCTGCTGGAGTCGATCAGTTTCGATGCCAGCGACCGGCATGGCGAAACCGTGGTGATCGACAGCGCCTATGTCGAAACGCAGCTCGGTGATATCGCGCGCAACACCGACTTGTCGAAGTTCATCCTATAGCCCGAAACGAAAAAGGGCGGCCGTTTGAACGGCCGCCCTCGATCGATTGCGAAGCGTCGCAGCTTAGGCGGCGACGACCTTCGTTGCGCGGCGGCGCATCGAGAAGCCGACCATCGCGAAACCAGCGATCATCAGTGCCCAGCTGGCTGGCTCGGGAACGGTGCCGATGGTCAGGTTGTCGAACTCGAAGCTCGCACCGCCCGGGCCCTGCGTCAGGACGATGCTCGTGAACGGCGTCGTCGAGCTGATGTTGAAGAAAGCATAGCTCTGGAACGGGTTAGCGCCGTCGAAGCTCGGGTTGCCGCCGTAGCTGGCATCGAGCGCAACGAGCGGCAGCGTCTTCGTGTAAAGCAGGGTCGTGCCGTTGTAGATGTTGACCGTGCCGCCGCCGTCGATCGCCGACGCATAGAAGCCGAGGTAGCTGGCGGGCGTGCCGGCGAGCGTGATCGTCGTCGTGCCATTGGTCAGGACCGAGGCATACTTGCCGCTGCCGCCGGCGCCGCCATAGATGTCGTTCGCCAAAACGCTGACGGTGTCGATCGTGCCGGTGATGCCGGTGGTGCCGAACACCACGCCGAGGCCGGTGTTGACGCCGGTCGTGGCGGCATCGAAGTTGACGATGCCGGTCTGACCCTGCGTGTTGCTCTGCACGCCGGCAGCTTCAACAGTCACGGTGACAACGGCGTTGGCGGCGCTGCCAAGGATCGCAGTGGCAAGAACGGCGTACTTGATCGACTGAAACATTATTAATGACCCTCTGCAGTGATGAAACTCTCACGGGAGGATATGCAAACACCGTGCCAGCTGTTTCGGTCGGTGCGGTGCCGAGGGGTCGTTAATAGATTATTATTATTTGTCTTGAACGGGTTGTAAGAATTTCCGACAGGCGGAGCATGGTTTCACCAAGCGCGCGATCAACCGAAATTAACCTTTGCTCAAAACGCCGGGTCGTGGATTCCGCATTCGGTTTTGTCCCAACCGCGCCAACGACCCGAGCGCGGGTCTTCGCCGGGGGCCACGGTGCTGGTGCACGGCACGCACCCGATCGACGGGTAGCCCTGTTGCTCGAGCGGGTGCTGCGGCAGTGCATTGGCGTCGAAATACGCGTCGAGATCGGCCTTGCTCCAGTCGGCGAGTGGGTTGATTTTCAGCCGCCCTTCGTCGAGCTCGAACCGCGGCAGCGCGGCGCGACCCTGTTGATAGCCCTTGCGACCCGAGATCCACGCATCATACCCCGAAAGCGCCCGGCGCAGCGGTTCGACCTTGCGGATGTCGCAGCAGCCGTCGGGGTCATAGCTCCAGCGCAACGAGGTCGCGTCCTTTGCGGCAAGCGCTGCCGGATCGGGGCGCACGACGGTCAGCGCGCTTAGTCCGAGCCGTTCGGCGAGCTCGTCGCGATATGCGAGCGTCTCGCCGAACATCTTTTGCGTGTTGACGAAAATCACCGGCACGCGCGCATCCACCTGTGCAACCAAATGCAACAGCACTGCGGCTTCAGCGCCGAATGATGATACCGCCGCAACGCGGTCGCCAAGCTCGCTGATGAGCGTCCGCAGCATGCTCAAGGTATCGACGCCGGCAAATCGCACATTCAAGGCAGCGACCGCCGCGGCATCGAACGGCGGCGTCGTATCGATCATGTCGAGCGTGCGCGCGAGGCTAGCCATTGCGGCGGACCCAGACCGGCTGGCGGCCATCGGCGGCGTTCTGGTAGACGAACGGAAAGCGTTCGAGCGCCGCCGCAACGGCCGCTGGGTTGAGCGCGCGCGCCGGCGCAAAACTGTCGAAGCCGGCACGTCGCAGGAACACCATCTGATCGAGCAAGACATCGCCCGCGGCGCGCAATTCGCCGGTAAAGCCCGCTTCGCGCAGGATTTGCGCCGACGAATAGCCGCGGCCGTCGCGATATTTTGGAAACGCCACCTCGATCAGCCGGAGCCGGGCGAGATGCGGGATCAACGATCGCGCATCCTCACCGGCTTCGACCCGGACGGCAGCGGTGTTCGAATTTGCCGCATAATCGGCCAGCGCGACGACCGGGCCTTCATACGCCGGCGCATCGCGAAAACTCAGGATTACGGCGTTCGCCGCCGTTTCGGGGGGAGCCGCAGCATCGGCGACCGGCTGTTGATCTTCACCCATAAACCGCTTCCTTGAAGGGGTCGGCACCGACGCGGCGGTAGGTGTCCAGAAACCGCTCCGACGGACCGGTGCGGACGCTGCGGTAGCGGTCGATGACCTTTTCGACCGCATCGACGATGCCGGCCTCGGTGAAACCCGGGCCGAGAATCTTGGCAAGGCTGGTATCTTCCGCGCCCGATCCGCCAAGCAACAGCTGATACGCCTCCTCGCCTTTCTTATCGACGCCGAGAATGCCGATGTGGCCGGCGTGGTGATGCCCGCACGCATTGATGCAGCCCGAAATCTTGATCTTGAGCTCGCCGATATCGTGCTGCCGGTCGAGATCGGCGAAACGCGCCGCGATCTGCTGCGCCACCGGGATCGAGCGGGCATTCGCCAGCGCGCAATAGTCGAGGCCCGGACAGGCGATGATGTCGGTGACGAGATCAAGGTTCGCCGTCGCCAATCCCACCGCATCGAGCGCGGTCCACAGCGCATGGAGATCGGCCTTGCGGACATGCGCGAGCACGAGGTTCTGGCTGTGCGTGACGCGGATTTCGTCATGCGCATAGCGCGCGGCAAGGTCGGCGATCAGGTCCATCTGGTCGGCGCTTGCATCGCCCGGGATGCCGCCCACGGGCTTGAGGCTTATGGTCGCAATCGCATAGCCGGGGCGCTTGTGCGGATGGACGTTCTGCTTGACCCACAGCGCAAAGCCGGGGTCGGCGAGATCGAGCCGATCCGACGCCGCGGGATCATACGCAGGCTCGGCGAACTGCGCGACAATGCGCGCATATTCCGCTGCCGGCGCATCGAGCGCCAGCGGCTCGAGCAGCGCCCATTCGGCTTCGACCTGACGGGTGAATTCTTCGGCACCGAGCTCGTGGACGAGGATCTTGATCCGCGCCTTGTAGATGTTGTCGCGGCGGCCGTAGCGGTTATAAACGCGCAGGATCGCCTCGCAGAAGCTCAGATATTGCGACGCCGGGATGAATTCGCGCACGACATGGCCGATCATCGGCGTGCGGCCCATGCCGCCGCCGACCCAGACCTTGAAGCCGCGCACACCGTCGCGGTCGATCAGCTGCAGCCCGATGTCATGCAGCTGGATTGCCGCCCGGTCGGTATCCGACGCCGTCACCGCAATCTTGAACTTGCGCGGCAAAAAGCTGAATTCGGGATGGAAACTCGACCACTGGCGCAACAGTTCGGCATAGGGCCGCGGATCGGCAAGCTCGTCGGCGGCAGCGCCGGCAAACTGGTCGCTGCTGATATTGCGGATGCAGTTGCCGCTCGTCTGGATCGCATGCATCTCGACGGCGGCGAGTTCGGCGAGCAGGTCGGGCGCTTCGGCCAGCTTGATCCAATTATACTGGATATTCTGCCGCGTCGTGAAGTGGCCGTAGCCGCGGTCGTATTTGCGCGCAATGTGCGCCAGCGCATGCATCTGCGTCCCCGACAGCGTGCCATAGGGCACCGCAACGCGGAGCATGTACGCGTGGAGTTGCAGGTACAGCCCGTTCATCAGCCGCAGCGGCTTGAACTGGTCCTCGGTGATTTCATTGGCCAACCGACGCGCCACCTGGTCGCGAAATTCAGCGACCCGCGCATCGACAATCGCTTGGTCATATTCGTCATAGCGGTACATCAGGCAGGCATCCTGTTTAGATCGAGGCGGACGGTCGGGCCCCTGCCGCGAATGCGTTCGCGCATCGTCCGCGGACGTGGGCCCTCGGGGGTCATTTCGGCATCGATCAATGCCGGATCATTGATCCGCTCCTCGGCGATGACTTTGGCAAGCAGACCATCGCCGTCGACGGCAACGGCGTCACCGAGGTGCAGGCTCCACCCAGCACCGCTCCACCACAGCACGTCGCCGGTGAGCAGGTCGTTGCCCGTCAGCAATTTTATCATCCAAATGTCTCCGCTGTAATCCGATGCAGCACGTCGTCGGCAACGCCGAGCGCCGCGACATCGCCGACTACCAGCAATGCCGGGGATTGCACCTGCATTGCCACCACCGCGTCACCAAGGTCGGCGAGCAACGTGCGCAACGCCCGGCTTCCGGGCAGGGTGCCACGTTCAAGAATCGCGCACGGCGTCTCGGGGCTGAGGCCGTCGGCGATAAGCTTGTCGGCGATCGCACCCGCGCCCGAAACGCCCATATAAATGACCAGCGTTCGGCCCTTGCCCGCCAGCCCGGCCCAATTCTGCGCTGCCAGCCCGCGACATTCGCCCGCCACGAACGTCACGCTCGAGGCATGGTCGCGGTGCGTCAGCGGCATCAGGGCTGCGGCCGCTGCACCGAGCGCCGCCGACACGCCGGGGACAACCTCGACGGCGATCCCGGCAGCGCGCGCGGCGTCGACTTCCTCGCCGCCGCGCCCGAAAACGAATGGATCGCCGCCCTTGAGCCGGACGACGACATGCCCGGCGCGCGCCTCGCGCACCAGCAGCAAGCCGATCTCCGGCTGCGGCAGCGTATGTCGCGCGCGCCGCTTCGAGACGTCGATCCGGCGCGCTGCCACCGGAGCCATCGCAAGCACGCGCGCATCGACCAGCCCGTCATAGACGATGACGTCGGCCGCCTCGATCGCGCGAGCGGCGCGCAACGTCAGCAGATCGGGCGCGCCCGGCCCTGCTCCAACGAGAATGATCCGGCCCACTATCACCATGTGCAGATGGTGCCGCGAGCGCCCAAGCGAAAGCAACGCTTTCTTGGGGCGCGGCAAGGGTGGCTTGTGGCGGCTGCGTGCCGGTCAGCGCAATTGAGGAAGGTCGAGCGTCGCTGCGGCTGCCGTGCGCGCGTGCCGGCACTGCGCCCACAGATCGCGCGAACCAAGGTCGGCGGCCGCAATCGCCTCGGGCCAATGCGCCTCGATCACGCGCGCCAGCCGGTCGGCCTTGGCAGCATCGAGCAGGAAACGCGGATCGACCGCCGCCGGGTCGGCAACGACGCGCAGCCGCAGGCACGCCGGGCCACCGCCATTGCGCATCGATTCGCGGACTTCGACGAACTGCACCGCACGGATCGGTCCATTGCCGGCGATAAGCGCATCGAGATACGCCTTGACCGCGCCGTTTGCCTCCGCCTCGCGCGGCAGGATCAACGCCATGCCGCCGCCGGGCAGCGTCACCAGTTGCGAGTTGAACAGATACGATGTGATCGCATCGCCAAGGCTGACCGCACTTGCCGGAACCTCGACGATCACCGCTTCGGGCAGCGCGGCAGTCAGCGCGCCGTAAAAATCGGCACGGTCGGCAAACGCCTGCTCGTGTGCGAACAGCACGGTCTCGTTGGCGACCGCGACGACGTCATTGTGAAACGCGCCTGCCGCAATCGCTTCGGGGGATTGCTGGACGAACAGCGCACGGCCGACACCGTGGCGGCGCGCAACCGCGCGGCTCGCTTGCGCATGCTGACGCGCCGGAAAGCGGCCGCCCTCCTCGCCATAGACGAAGACTTCGACGCCCGGCCGATCGTGGCGCACCGCCAGCCGCATGTGATTTGCCGCGCCCTCGTCACCAAAGCATGCGGGCACCGCGGCGTGGACGGCAAAGCCGGCATGCGCAAAGGCCGTACGCAGCTGCGCCTCGGTCGCGGGATGTTCGAGACTGCGGTGCGGCATCCGCGACAGGTTGGCGACGCTCAAATGGCAGCGGCCGTCGGCGGTATCGGGAGACGGCGACACCGTGGCAGCGTTGGCGGTCCACATGCTCGACGCCGAAAACGCCTGCGCGAACAGCCGCGGGTCGGCAGCATAGGCGGCCGCTGCGACGGCATCGTCGTCGCCGGCAAAACCGAGGCTGCGAAGCCAGCCGGACGCCGGGCGCTCGGGCGGCAGCAGCAGTCCCTGCGGCAGGCCGAGGTCGAGCAGCGCGCGCATCTTCGCAAGACCCTGCAGCGCCGCAGCGCGCGGCCGCGACACCGCACCGGCATTCGACGTGCTCGCAAGGTTACCGAGACTGAGCGCCGAATAATTATGGCTCGGGCCGATCAGTCCATCGAAATTGATCTCGGTGATCATCGCAGCCCCGTCGCGATCGCGCCGTCGGCCGCATCCGCTTCAAGGCTTGCCACCGGAAAGGCGCAATAGTCGGCGGCATAATAGGCGCTTGGCCGGTGGTTGCCTGAAACGCCGACTCCGCCGAACGGCGCATTCGATGCCGCACCGTTGGTTGGCCGGTTCCAGTTGACCACACCGGCGCGCGTCGCGCTCCAGAATTTGTCGTACAGCGCGGCATCGCCGCCGATCAAACCAGCTGCCAGCCCGAACTTGGTGGCATTCGCCTCCGCCAGCGCGGCGTCGAAATCGGCAACCCGGATAACCTGCAGCAGCGGGCCGAACAGTTCCGCATCCGGCCGCTGCGCCACGGTTGTCACGTCGATCAGCCCAGGGGTCAGGAACGGCCGGTCCATGTTGCGACGCGCCAGCGGACGCAGCACCTCCGCGCCGCGCCCGATCAACGCCGCAAATCCGGCCTGAAGTCCGTCGGCTGCACGATTGTCGATCACCGGCCCCATGAACGGCTGGGGATCGTCGAACGGCGCGCCGATGATGATCCGGTCGATCAGCCGCGTAACGCGGTCGATCAGCGAAGTGTCGCGGTCGCTGACGATCAGCCGCCGCGCGCAGGTGCAGCGCTGCCCCGCCGACAGAAACCCCGACTGGACGATCAGCGCGGCGGCTGCATCGAGCCGGTCGGGCGCGATATCCCACGCGATCAGCGGGTTGTTGCCGCCCATTTCGAGCGCAAGGATCTTGTGCGGCGTTTCGGCGAACTGCCGCGCCAGCGCCGCGCCGGTCGTTGCCGAACCGGTAAACAGCAACCCGTCGATATCGGCGTGCGCGGCGAGCGCCTTGCCGGTATCGCCGCCGCCTTGGACGACGTTCAGCACCCCGCGCGGCAACCCGGCCGCGTTCCAGCATTCGGCCATGAATGCGGCAACCGCGGGCGTCTGCTCGGACGGTTTCAACACCAGAGTATTGCCCGCCAGCAGCGCCGGGACGATATGGCCATTGGGCAGATGCGCGGGAAAATTATACGGCCCCAGTACCGCGAGCACGCCGTGCGGCTTGTGTCGCAGCGCCTGCCGCACGCCGCCGACATCGCCCGATCGCTGCCCGGCGCGCTCGGCCTGCGCGGTGATCGAAATATCGACCTTGGCGGCGACGCTTGCGACCTCGGTGCGGGTTTCCCACAGCGGCTTGCCGGTTTCGCGCGCGATCAGCCGCGCGAAATCCTCGGCCCGCGCCTTGACCACCGCCTGAAAGCCGCGCGCCACCGCGATCCGCGCGTCGAGCGATGTACGCGCCCAGCCGGGGGCGGCATCGCGCGCTGCGCCGACAGCGGCATCGACATCGCCGGCATGCCCCTCCCAGACGATGTCGCCGGTGCACGGATCGAACGAAACCAGTTCAGAACGCGACATGGCGAACCTCGTCCCCGATCGAAAGCTGCATCAATTCCGCCTCGCCAGTCGGCAGCACCAACCCGTCGGCGCACCAGTCGGCATGACCGATCCACGCGCGAAACTGCGTCAGCTTCCCGGCGGCGGCGAGCACGCGCGGCAGGCCGGTGCTGGCATCGGCCAATTCGGCGAGCGGCGCGGCGCGGCTCATCGCAACGCTGCGCACGGCATCGGTCGGCGCCGTCATCGTCGGGCCACCGTCGAAAATATCGACATAGCCGTCGAAGCGAAACCCCTCGGCCTCGAGCATCTTCATCGCCGGCACGCCGCGCGCGTGCGGCTGGCCGATCACGGCGCGCGCGCTGTCGGGCAGCAACGCGACATAGATCGGGTGCTTGGGCATCAGGTCGGCGATGAACTGGTTGCCGTTAAGGCTGTTGAACTTGTCGGCTTCGCGGAAATCCATGCCGAAAAAGCGCGCGCCGAGCCCATCCCAGAACGGCGAGTCACCGCCTTCGGTCATCACGCCCCGCAATTCGGCGAGCAGCCGGTCGCCGAAGCGCGCGCGGTGCCCGGCGATGAACAGATAGCGGCTGCGCGCCAGCAGCCGTCCCAGCCCGCCGGTGCGCAAATCGGGATGCAGGAACAGCCCGCCGACTTCGCTCGCCCCGTCATGGTCGGTAACCAGATTGAGCAGCTGCATCGAAAACGTCTTCGCCAGTTCGCGCGAGTGCTGCGAAACGGTGGCGAGTTTATAGCTGTAAAACGGAAAGCCGACGCCGATCCGGCTGAAGATCACTGCGGTCCCGCCGATCCGCCCGGTGCCCGCCTGTTCGAGCACGAGCATGTACATCTCGTCGTCGGGCGCATCGATCATCGTGGCAAACGATGCGTCCGAGCGGGCCAGCCGAGCCGCCAGCGCATCGCGGTTCTGCGGCAGGTTGGTCAGCCCGCCGCCCGCCATCATCGCAAAATCATACAGCGCATCGACATCGCTGCCGCGCGCCGGGCGCACACTCCACGTCACCGTTGCCATCCCGACTGTGCCACGCGCATCAGCAGCAGCGCCGAAAGCTGTGCACGTTCGACAAGGCTGTCGGTCAACAGAAACTCGTCGGCCGAGTGGATCGCGCCGCCGCGCGGACCCAGCGTGTCGACCACCGCAAGCCCGGTGGCGGCAAGGTTGTTGCCGTCGCACACGCCGCCGGTGTCGCGCCAGCCGAGTGTCAACCCGAGCGCTGCACCGCAGCCCTGCACCAGTTCGAACAACCGGAGTTGATTGGCATCGAGCGGCTTTGGCGGGCGTGCGAAATGTCCGTCGAGCGCGATCTGCACGTCGTGCGCGGCTGCAACCTCGGCAATCAGCGCAGCGACGCGCGCCTGCGCCCAGGCTTCGTCATCGAGACTGGCGGGGCGGACGTTGAAGCGCAGCACAGCGATATCCGGCACGATATTGTTCGGTCCGCCACCGTCGATTTTGGCGGGATTGCAGGATACGCCGCCGCGTTCGGCGGGCAGGCGCGACAGCCGCAGCGCAAGATCGGCAGCAGCAACCAGCGCGTTGCGGCCGTTTTCGGGCTCGCGCCCCGCATGCGCGGCACGCCCGGTGACCACCGCGGAGAAATTGCCACTGCCCTTGCGTGCGCCGGCAAGCGTGCCGTCGGGCAGCGCCGGTTCGTACGTCAGGCCGAGGTGGCAGCGCAGCGCCGCCGCCTGCAGCAGCGCAGCGGACCCCAGCGATGACACCTCTTCATCGCTGTTGATCACGATCTCATACCCGATCGCGCCCGCAAACGGCGACGCTTCGAGCGCGGTCAGCGCCGCGAGCATCACAGCGATCCCGCCCTTCATGTCGGCCGTGCCGGGGCCGTTGAGCGTCGTCGCATCACGCCAGCGGCAGGTCTGGAACGGATGATCGAATGCGAAAACCGTATCCATATGGCCGGTCAACAGAACGCGCACCGGCGCGTCGGGGCGCTGGACCAGGTGCAGGTTCTGGCCGTGCGGCAGCGGTCGCGCGCGCCCGGCGGCGTCGATCGCGGTCACCGGCGTCGGGTCGCGCAGCTCGATCGCCCCACCCAGGGGCAGCAGCGCCGCCCGCAGCAGGTCGGCCATCGTCGCCAGCCCGGCAAGGTTGCGGCTGCCCGAATTGACCGCCGCCCACGCCTCGACATTGTGCAGCATCGCTGCAGCATCGATCGTGGCAAGCGCTGCAGCTTCGGCGGGTGTCGGCGACATTTGCGGCGTTCTAGCCGACGCCGCAGGCGGACGCCACCCACCGCGCGCGCGCTTTAGGGCGACAGCGGCCTGCCCATCGCCTCGCCCATGCGGCGGATCGCTGCGATTTTGGCGTTGAACGCGCGCCAGTCGTCAGCGTCGGCAATCATCGCCCAGATCGACTCGATTTCGGCAATTGGCAACCCGCACGGGTCGGCATCGCGCCAATAGTCGTGATCCAGCGGCACCGCCGCGCGGTAGCCGGCAACCGCTGCTCGAAAGCCTGCGAATTCAGCGCCGTCATACGCGGTTGTCGGTGTGCGCAAGGCGCCGCCGCGCCAATCGAACCAGAACCGGTCGAGCGCCGCGCCGTTGGCGACGAGCGCCGCGACCAACGCCTCGACCAACGCCGCATCGTCGGCACCGCGCGGCTTGACGCCCAGTCGCGCGAGCATCGCCGTCTCGAACGCTGCCGCATAGCGATCCGGAAAGGCCTGCAGCGCCGGAGCCAGCACGTCGGTCGGCGCGACCAGTCGCAGCGCGCCGGCGAGTTGATAGACGTTCCATTGCAGCGCCTCGGGCTGGCGGCCAAAGCTGTAGAGACCGTGATGATCGAAATAGGCTGCGGTGAAGTCGGCATCGAACGCCGGCGCGAACCGGTACGGGCCGTAGTCGAAGCTTTCGCCGGTGATGTTGATATTGTCGGTGTTGAGCACGCCGTGGACGAAGCCCGCTGCCATCATCGCCGCCGCCTGGCGCGCTGCGCCGGTGACCGCGACGTCGATCAGCGCGGCATCGCGATCGATGCGCGGAGTGTCGGGAAAATAGTGGCGCAGGACGTAGTCGGTCAGCCGGGCCATGCCGTCGGCATCGCCGAGCGCCGCAAGCCGCTGGAAGGTGCCGTAGCGGATATGGCTATGGCTGAGCCGGACCAGCACCGCGCCGCGTGTCGGCGACGGCTCGTCGCCGCGTTCGAGCGCCTCGCCGGTCTCGATCACCGAAAACGTCTGCGAGGTTTCGACGCCGAGGGCGGTCAGCATCTCGGTCGCCAGCACTTCGCGGACGCCGCCTTTCAGCGTCAGCCGCCCGTCGCCGGCACGGCTCCACGGGGTCTGTCCCGAGCCCTTGGTCCCAAGGTCGAGCAGCCGCCCGCGATCGTCGCAAAGCTGCGCAAACAGGAAGCCGCGGCCATCGCCGAGGTCTGGATTATAGCTGCGAAACTGATGCCCGTGATAGCGCAGCGCCAGCGGCGTCTGCAGGCTGCCCGGCAGCGGGGCGAACCGCCCGAAATACTGGATCCACTCGGCGTCGCTCAACGCTGCAAGACCGACCGTCGCGGCAGCGCGGTCGTTGCGAAAGCGCAGGATGGTCGCCGGGAAATCGGCGGCAGCGACGGGGTCGTAAAAGTCGGAGCCGAGTTCGAGAATGGCGTGCGCCGGGTGCAACCCACTCACGCGGTTTTGGGCACCGGATAGCCAAAGGCGGCGCGGACGTAGCGGACGGTCTCGGCCTCGACAGCCGCGCGTTCCGCGTCGCTGGTCGCGGTCAAAATCAATTCGATCGCATCGCCGACCACATGATGCGTGAACGACGCCGCGAGCGCGATGTTGATGCCGGTGACGTCGCGGTGCGCCAGCGCCGCCGCCATCTGCAGGCGCAGCCACGACACGGTCATGTCCTTGGCCGCGTGGTAAAAGGGTTCGGCTTCGGGGTTCTTCATCAACGCCGGCGTGCCGACTTCACACTCCGACCCGGTGATGCCCTCCCACAGCTTATTGGTCCGGCAGAATTCAAAGACACGTGGGATCGTGATGCCGGGCTCCAGATCCTCGAGCCGGTCGTCCTGCTGCATGGCGGCGATCATCGCCTCGCCGTGGCTGCGCCCAAGCTCGGCGAGCAGGTTCTTCTTCGATCCGAAGTGATAGAAGATCGACCCTTCGGAAACATCCGCCTCGCGCGCGATGTCGGCGGTTCCGGTGGCGGCATAGCCTTTGGTCGCAAACAGCATGTTCGCCGCCGCCAGCACGCGCTGACGGGTTTCGGCCGGATCATACCGGCGCGCACGTGTATCGATGGCACGACTGGCCACGTCGGTGATTCTCCCCAAGCGTCCTGCCGAGGACGGTTTTAACGAGACGCTTTTACCGCCAAAGCTGAGTCATAGTCAAAAGCATATGGCCAAAGTGTGAACGCGGGCTTGCAGGTGCCGGGGTGCACGCGCATTCTTTGGCAAAACCTAGGGGTACAGTGATGACCAACCGCAACGTCTGGAGGCTTACATCGCGACCGGTCGGCGACATTGCCGACAGCGATCTTGCCTACACCAGCGAGCCGCTCGCGCCGCTGGCCGACGGACAATTCCGCCTGCGTGTGACCTATCTGTCGCTCGACCCGACCAACCGCATCTGGATGAGCGACATGGAGCAATATATGCCGCCGGTCGACATCGGCGCGGCGATGCGCGGCGGGGTCGCGGGGCGCGTTGTCGAAAGCCGCAAGGCTGGCGTCAGCGTCGGTGATGCGTATGCCGGGATCGGCGAATGGGCCGACCACATGACCACCGACGGCACTGGACTGTCACGGCTGCCCGACATTCCCGGCATTTCGATGGCGCAGGCCTTCGGCACGCTCGGGCTGGTCGGGCCGACGGCGTATTTCGGGCTGCTCGATATCGGCCAGCCCAAGCCCGGCGAAACGCTGGTGGTTTCGGCGGCCGCCGGCGGCGTCGGCCAGATCGTCGGGCAGATCGGCAAGATCAAGGGCTGCCGGGTCATCGGCATCGCCGGTGGCGCGGCCAAATGCGCCTATATCGTCGACGACCTCGGCTTCGATGCGGCGATCGACTATAAGGACGAAGACGTCGGTGCCGCACTCGATCGGCTGGCGCCCGACGGCATCGACATTAATTTCGAACAGGTCGGCGGTCCGATCATGCAGGCGGTCGTGGAACGCATGAAGTTGTTCGGCCGCATCCCGCTGTGCGGTCTTATCTCGGGATACAATGACCTGACCCCGCACGAGATTCCCGGCTATTGGACGATGATCCTGATGCGCCGGCTGATGATCCGCGGCTTCATCGTCACCGATTTCGCCCCGCGGTTCGGCGAGGCGGCGCAGGCGCTCGCGGGCTGGATGCTCGGCGGTCAGCTCAAGACGCGCCAGGATATCCGCCCCGGCCTTGAACACGCGCTGACCGCGGTGCGCGACCTGTACACCGGCGGCAATTTCGGCAAGCTGCTCGTCGAGGTGACGCCGCCCTAGCGCCTGCGCTCCGCGATCCACGCGTCGATCTGCGCCTCGAGCACGTCCATCGGGACCGGTCCGTTGCCGAGTACGGCGTCGTGGAAGGCGCGCTCGTCAAACTTTGGCCCCAGTGTGGTTTCGGCCTTGGCGCGCAGCCGCTTGATCGTCAGTTCGCCGATCTTATAGCCGAGCGCCTGCCCCGGCCAGGTGATGTAGCGGTTGACCTCGGCCTCGACATTGTGGCGGCTGAGCGCGGTGTTCGCCAGCATATAGTCGATGGCGCGGTCGCGGCTCCAGCCCTGCACATGGACGCCGGTGTCGACAACGAGACGGCACGCGCGCCACATCTCGTAGCTGAAGCGGCCCATCGCCTTCTCGGGCGTGTCGTACAACCCCATCTCCGCGCCAAGGCTTTCCGAATACAGCGCCCAGCCTTCGACGAATGCGGTGAAGGTCACCAGATGCTTGCGGAATTCCGGCAGGTCGAGTTCCTGCTGCAACGACAACTGCGTCTGATGCCCCGGCGCAGCCTCGTGCAGCGTCAGTGCGGGCAGCTCGAACAGCGGGCGCTGATCGAGGTGCGTGGTGTTGACATAGTATATCCCGGCACGACCGTTCGCGACGCTGCCCGGTTCGGAATATGCGGTGGTGGTGCCTTCGGCCTGGTCGGCGGGGATGGCCTTCAATGAAAACGGCAGCCGCGGCAGACGGCCGATCAGCCGCGGCAACCACGCATCGATCGACTTTGCAACGGTCGCCGATTTGTCGAGCAGCTCCTGCGGCGTCCGCGCATAAAAAACCGGATCGGTGCGCATGTGCGCGACGAAGGCGGCGCGGTCCTTGTACCCCGCGTCGGTCGCCACCTTGTCCATCGCGGCACCGATGCGCGCGACTTCGGCCAGCCCGAGCTGATGGATCGCGTCGGGAGTCAACGCCGTCGTCGTCTCGCTCTGCGCGCGATAGGCGTAATAAGCGGCACCGCCGGGGGTGTCGCCGATGCCGACGGTAGCGCGGCAGTGCGGCGCATAGTCGTGCGTATAAAAATCGAGCAGCTCGGCATATGCCGGGATCACGCTCGCCATGATCAGCGTGCGTCCGCGCGCCTGGAGTGCCGGCCAATCGGCAGCCGCGATCGCCGCCGGGCGCGCACGCGCAAACGGCCGCCAGAACACCGACTGCTCGACTGACGACACGATGTGCGTCGAGATCGAGCTTTCAAAACCCTGTAGCGGGACGCACGGCTGCGCATAGCCCTGCGCCAGCGCCGTCCGCGTCACGGCGATCTCGGCGCGGTTGAAGGCCGGATATGCCGCCAGCCGGTCGAGGTACGAGACATAATCCGCCTTGGTCAGCAGCGGCTCGCGCTCGGGGGATCCGGCAAATCCGGTATGCCAGCCCGAATAGGTGGTGAAGGTCATTGCGCGCTGGCCGAACGCGTTGCCTTCGATCTGGGTCGCCAGCAGTCGCCGCAGAACCGCGCGGTTGACGCGGTCGGCAGGCTGCAGCGAAGCCGCATCGATGCGGTCGAGCCGCGCGATGAACCCAGCCGCGGTTGCTGCCTGTCGGTCGGCCTCGGCAAGGCTCGGGTCCGGCAGCTTGCCGTCGCCGCCATGGTCGCCGACTTCGGTCGCCAGCAAAGGGTCGGTCCGCAATGCCCATGCCCAATGATCGCGAATAACCGCTGCAAGATCGTCGGCGGGTGCGGCGGCTACGGTCGCCCCGCTCGAAAGCAGCAATGCCATCAGTAAAATTCGCATCGATTTCTCCCGCCTTGACGAACGCTAGCCGGGCCGCAGCGCTACCGGCAAGCGGCATTGCGGCATGGACAAGCGACTCCGGCGCAAGCATCATCGCACTCGGGGGCAAAAGGCACATGGCAACAACGATAACGGCGACGCGCGGCACTCTGGTCGAACGGCTGTTGCCGGATCGGCTGCTCGGCATGCTTGCGCTGGCGATGCTCGCCGCAGTTGTCGTGGCGGTGGCACGCGGCCATGCTGGCTGGCAGCACATCCCGGCGAACATCTGGGTGCATCTGGCGGCGATGGCGGTGGCGCTTGCCCTGACCCCGGTGATGCTCCTGCGCCGTAAGGGCAACCGCGCGCACCGCATTTTGGGCTATGTCTGGGTATCGGCGATGCTGCTGGCCGCGCTGGTCAGCCTGACGATCCGCCTGAACAAGGATGGTAGCTTCAGCGTCATCCACATCTTGTCGGTCTATGTGCTCGTCATGGTACCCCGCTTTGTCTGGCAGGCACGCACGCACCAAGTCGCCCGGCACCGCTCGGGTGTGCGCGGCATGGTGATCGGCGCGCTGCTGGTCGCCGGTTTTTTCACCTTCCCGTTCGGCAGGCTGCTCGGCCGCTGGCTGCTCGGCTGACACTGCGACAACACCCCGCTCGACAAATGCGGTCCGGGAACATAGATCGAACGGATGGCACATCTCGACACCCGCGCCAAGCTGGCGATCCTTGCCGATGCCGCGAAATATGACGCGTCATGCGCGTCGTCGGGAACCACCAAGCGCAACTCGGTTGGCGGCAAGGGCATCGGCTCGACCGAGGGCATGGGCATCTGCCACAGCTATGCGCCCGACGGACGGTGCATCTCGTTGCTCAAGATCCTGCTGACCAACAGCTGCATTTTCGACTGCCACTATTGCATCAACCGGAAATCATCGAACGTCCGGCGCGCCAAGTTCACCGTCGACGAAGTCGTGCGGCTGACGCTCGCATTCTACAAGCGCAACTATATCGAGGGGCTGTTCCTATCGTCGGGGATCATCGGCACGTCGAATTATACGATGGAACAGCTGGTGCGTGTCGCGAAGACGTTGCGCCTCGAGCATGATTTCCGCGGTTATATCCATCTCAAGACCATCCCCGATGCCGACCCGGCGCTGATCGAACAGGCGGCGCTCTATGCCGACCGGCTGTCGATCAACGTCGAGCTGCCGACGGTCGCCGGGCTGACCCGGCTAGCGCCCGAGAAAAGCGCGACGCGCATTCGCACCGCGATGCGCGAGCTCAAAGACGGCATCGACGATAGCAAGGACGCGCGAACGAAATACCGCTCCGCGCCGAATTTCGCGCCCGCCGGCCAGTCGACGCAGATGATCGTCGGGGCCGATGCCGCCACTGACAGCGATGTGGTGTCGAGCGCGTCGGGACTGTACGGCAGCTTTGGGCTGCGCCGCGTCTATTACAGCGCGTTCTCGCCGATCCCCGACGCGAGCGCGGTGCTGCCGCTGGTGCGCCCGCCGTTGATGCGCGAGCACCGGCTGTACCAGGCCGACTGGTTGCTGCGTTTCTATGGGTTCGATGTCGGCGACGTGCAGTCGGCGACCGACGACGGCATGCTGCCACTCGACATCGATCCCAAAACCGCATGGGCATTGAAGCATCGCGCCGATTTTCCGGTCGATATCAACCGCGCGCCGCGGGAGACACTGCTGCGGGTGCCGGGCCTCGGCGTGCGCGCCGTTGGTGGTATCCTGCGCGCGCGGCGGCACCGGACGTTGCGGCTCGAGGATGTCGCCCGGCTGACGCGCGGTCTCGACCGGCTGCGGCCGTTCATCGTCGCCGCCGACTGGCGCCCGCTGGCGCTGGCTGAATCCGCCGTGCTGCGTCCGACGCTGGTCAAGGCCGAGCGGGCACAGCTGGAACTGTTCGGCTGATCGCGGATTTGCGGGCCATGCCGACCGTTACTCTTGCCTCGCCCGACGATTTCGATGGCTGGCGGTCCGGCGTGCGCGGACTGGTACAGGCGGGAATCGCCCCCGAAAACGTCACATGGCAGGTGGCGGGCGACGGCGGCGACCTGTTCGGCGGCACGACTGCGCCGCCGCCGACCGATGCCGCATTCAGCGTGCCCAAAGCGTTTATCGAGCTGGCGCGGCGGGTCATCTGCCACCGTGATCCCGAACGCTTTGCGCTGTTGCATACGCTGCTGGTGCGGCTGCGCACCACGCCCACGTTGCTCGGCGATACCGCCGATCCGCTGGTCCACCGCATCACCGCGCTCGACCAAAGCGTGCGCCGCGATGTTCACAAGATGCGCGCCTTCGTCCGGTTTCGCGAAGTAGCGGACGATAGCGGCGAGCGGTTTATCGCGTGGTTCGAGCCCGAGCATCATATCGTCCGCCTCAATGCGCCGTTCTTCATGCGCCGGTTTACCGCAATGCCGTGGTCGATCCTGACCCCCGATCAGTGCGCGCACTGGGATACTGCGGCGCTGTCGTTCACCCCCGGCGCAGCGCGCGCCGATGCGGCAGGCGCTGATCCGCTCGAGGCGACATGGACCACCTATTACGCCAGCATCTTCAACCCGGCGCGGTTGAAGGTGAAGGCGATGACCTCTGAAATGCCGAAGAAGTATTGGAAAAACCTGCCCGAGGCGGCTTTGGTGCCGGGGCTGATTGCCGGAGCCGCCGCCCGCATGACGACGATGATCCATGCCAGCCAATTTGCCACGCTCGATACGCTCCGCGCCGAGGCGAGCGCGTGCACGCGGTGCCCGCTGTATGCGCCCGCGACGCAGACAGTGTTCGGCGAGGGGCCGCCGGACGCGGTGTTGATGTTGGTCGGCGAGCAGCCGGGTGACCACGAGGATCTTGCGGGGCGGCCGTTCGTCGGCCCCGCCGGGCAAGTGCTCGACCGGGCGCTCGCCGAGGCCGGCATCGACCGCGCGCGCGCCTATGTCACCAATGCCGTCAAGCATTTCAAGTTCGAGCCGCGCGGCAAGCGGCGCATCCATGCAAAACCGATGACCTCCGAGATCGACGCCTGCCGCAGCTGGCTCGACGGTGAACGTGCCGCGATCCAGCCGCGCGTGACCGTCGCACTGGGGGCAACGGCGGCGCGCGCGCTGACGGGCAAGACGGTGACCATCGGCAAGGTGCGCGGGCAGGCGATCGCACAGCCCGACGGCGGCGAACTCTGGATTACCGTCCACCCCAGCTTTCTGTTGCGGATCGAAGACCCGGCGGCGGCCGAGGCCGAATACCGGCGCTTTGTCGAGGACCTGAAGACGATTGCGGGGCGCGTCGCGGCGCTGGCTGGATAGGACGCCGTGTCCGCGCTCAGTCGCCTGCCGCGATCGCGATGATTTCGGCGCGGCGTGCCGCAAGCCGGGTCGCCATCATGGCGCTGACCTGCGCGAGGATTTCGGGCCGCGCGGTCGCCGGTGTGCCGCCGCCGATCGGTGCAGGATCATATTCGATCGCCAGCTGCACGGCTTCGGCGGTATCGCGCCCGTGCAGATGCTCGATGATCCGGAATGCAAAATCGATTCCCGAAGTCACCCCGCCCGCCGTGATCCGGTTGCGGTCGATCACGACGCGTTCGCGCACGAAGGTCGCGCCGAACAGCGCCAGTTCCTCGCCCGACGCCCAGTAACAGCCGGCGCGGTACCCATCGAGCAGCCCGGCGGCGGCGAGGATCAGCGAGCCGGTGCACACGCTCGTCACCAGCGTTGCAGCGGCGGCCTGGCCGCGCAGCCATTCGAGCACTGCCGCATCGCGCATGATCGGCCCCACCGGCGCGCCGCCAGGGACGCAGAGCATGTCGAGTTGCGGGCAATCGTCGAAGGTCGTCGTCGGGACCAGTGCGAGGCCACAGTCGCTCGGCACCGGCTCACGCGTCTTCCAAACATAGTGCAACTCCGCCCCCGGCATGCGGTGGAGCACCTGCGCCGGGCCGGTCATGTCGAGCTGCGTCAGATTCGGCCAGAGCAAAAAGCCGATGCGGAACGGGCTGGTCATGGTGAAACTCCTGTGCGGCCTCGCGCGTAATAGCGGCATAATGCACACGCGTCATGCCAGCCAAGCGGTTCTGTTGCGGTGCCATAAACGCTGTGCTACCGCCCCGTTCGCTCGATCTCGGCGAGCGGCAGGCCACGGACATCGACGGTGACCCCAACGGAATTTTGTCGATGACCGCCGACGCTGGTGCCGCCGCGTTGCCCGCAGCGAACCTGTCAGCCGCACATCGCCCGCAAAGTTTTTCGAAGCTTGCGGTCGGTGCGGTCGGCGTGGTGTTCGGCGACATCGGCACCAGCCCACTGTACGCGCTCAAGCAGGTGTTCCTGCCGATGCACCATGTGCCGGTCGACCCGCTGCACATCTTCGGCGTGATCTCGCTCATCTTCTGGACGATGGTGTTTGTCGTCACGGTCAAATATGTGTTCATCGTGATGCGCGCCGATAACCGCGGCGAGGGCGGGTCGATGGCGTTGCTGGCGCTGATCTCGCGGCTGTCGCCCGGTGCCGGCCGCGCGCGCTGGCTGGTGTTGATGGGCGTGCTGGCAACCGCGCTGTTTTTCGGCGATGCGATCATCACGCCGGCGATTTCGGTGTTGTCGGCAGTCGAGGGGCTGATCGTCGTCGAGGCCGGGTTGGCCCCGCTCGTGCTGCCGATCGCCATCGGCATCCTGATCGGGCTGTTCATCATCCAGTCGCGCGGCACCGCCAAGGTCGGCGCGCTGTTCGGACCGATCATGCTCGTCTATTTCGTCGTGTTGACGGTGATGGGCATTGCGAACATCGTGCACGCGCCGCAAGTCGCCTGGGCGCTGTCGCCGCACTATGCGGTGCGGTTCATCGCGCACGACCCGCTGCTCGCGTTCCTCGCGCTCGGGTCGGTGGTGCTCGCAGTGACCGGGGCCGAGGCGCTGTACGCCGACATGGGGCATTTCGGGCGCAAGCCGATCCAGTTTTCATGGCTGTGGATCGTGCTGCCGGCGTTGATGATCAATTACCTTGGCCAGGGTGCGCTGATCCTCGTGTCGCCCGCCGCTGCGGAAAATCCGTTCTTCCTGATGGCCCCCGACTGGGCGCGGCTGCCGCTGGTCATCCTTGCGACGGCCGCCACGGTGATCGCCAGCCAGGCCGTGATTTCGGGAGCGTTTTCGGTGGCGCAGCAGGCGGTGCAGCTCGGATTCCTGCCGCGGCTGCGGATCACGCACACCAGCGCGCACGAGGCGGGGCAGATCTATATTCCGATCATCAACTGGGCGCTGCTGGTGATGGTCATCCTGCTCGTGCTCGGCTTCCGCACGTCGGATAATCTGGCGAGCGCCTACGGCATCGCGGTGACCGGCACCATGTTCATCACCACCGTGATGGTGTCGGTGCTCGTGCTGACGATCTGGAAGTGGAACAAGCTGTGGGCGGTGCCGCTGCTCGGGATCCTGCTCACCATCGACGGCGCGTATTTCGCATCGAACCTGACCAAGATACCCGACGGCGGGTGGTTCCCGCTCGCCGTCGGGATGGTCACCTTCACCTTCCTGACGACCTGGGCGAAGGGCCGTCATCTGATGATGTTGCGGCTGCGCGAAAGCGCGATGCCGATCGAGGTGTTCATCAAGTCGGCCGCCGCGACCGCGACGCGTGTGCAGGGCACTGCGGTGTTCATGACCAGCACGGCCGCCGGGGTGCCGCACGCGCTGCTCCACAATCTCAAGCACAATAAGGTGCTCCACGACCGTATCCTGATCCTGACGGTGGTTATCGACGAAGTGCCGTTCGTCGATAGCGAAGACCGCATCGAGGTCCGCGACCTCGGCTGCAATTTCTATCGCATGATCATCCGCTATGGCTTCATGCAGGAAATCGACATTCCGGCCACGCTCAAGACCGTCGAAAATTGCGGTCCGAAGATCAAGATGATGGACACCAGCTTTTTCCTTGCGCGCCAGACGCTGCTGGCGAGCGACCGCCCCGGCATGCCGATCTGGCGCGAAAAGGTGTTTGCGTGGATGCTGTCGAATTCGGAAAGCGCGATGGAGTTCTTCAAGCTGCCGACCAACCGCGTGGTCGAGCTTGGCAGCCAGGTCGAGATTTAGCTCCGGCGCACGATCAGCCCCGCGCCCCAGCCAGCCAGCAGCGCCAGCCCGACGGCGGCGATACCATATTCAAGGCTGTGGCGGTGCGCCGCGACATAGACCCAGCGCTCGAACCCCGACTTGCCGATATGGATCGGGCTGGTGGCGCGCGCGATCACCTTGCCTTTGCGGATCAGGTAGATTTCGGCCGTATAGTCGCCGACCGGCACCGCGCTGGGGATGGCGATGCGCGCCTGGTACAGGACATTTTGCGTCACCTGCACGCCGCCCTCATGCTCGGCATACAGCCCCGCCTTGCGGCGCAGTTCGATCAGCCCGGATTGAAAGGCATTGCCGATTTCGGGGGTGTCCATGCCGGTCGGCGACAGTTGCAGGTAATCGACGCCGATCTCCCAGATCGCCGCATTGCGCTCGTCGACCAAGGTCGAGATCGGGGCCGAGGTGGCGACGCTGTAGAACCCCGGCGCCGTTTCGAACCGCACGCTGTCGGTGTTGATCCAGACCCCAGCCACCCGACGCTTTTTGCGCAGCGTGATCGGCACGGCGGGGCCGCGCACGACGATCGCCAGCCCCGGCGCTTCATCGGGAACCCCGCCGGCGGGATATTGGATCGCACCGAACACCAGCAGTTCGGCGCCCTTGAACGTATAGACGATGTCGATACGCCGCTGGCTGAGATCGGTAATCAGGCGCACCGGCGCCGCCCCGATGCACGCCAGCCAGACCAGCAGCAGCGCGAGGTATCTCACCCGCTGAACACCGTATAGAGCTCGGCAGGCCGCCACGTCAGCCCGATGGCCAGCCGCACCGCCACGCCGACCACCAGCAGCGCCAACCCGAGCCGCAGCTTTTCGGGAGACACCTTTTGCGCCGCGCGTACGCCGAACTGCGCGCCAAGCACACCGCCCGACAGCAGCAGGATCGCGAGCACAATATCGACCGTCTGCGATTCGACGGCGTGCAGCAACGTCGTTGCGGCGGTGACGAAGATGATCTGGAACAGCGACGTCCCGACCACGGTCGAGGTCGACATGCCGAGCAGAAAGATCATCGCGGGCACCAGGATGAAGCCGCCGCCGATGCCCATGATGACGGTGAGGATGCCGACCGCCACCCCCAGCAGCAGCGGCGCAAGCGGCGAGATGTACAGCCCCGATTTGTAAAAGCGCATCTTGCCGGGCAGGCTGGCGATGTATTTGTTGTGGTGGTGCAACCGCGCCGGGGCCTTGGTTCCGCGCGCCTGCCGCCGCACCGCGCCGACGGCTTCCTTGAGCATCAGCCCGCCGACGGTGCCGAGGAACAGCACATAGATCAGGTTGATCGTCACATCGATCTGGCCAAGCTGCTGGAGCCAGTGGAACAATACCGACCCCAGCCCGGCACCGATGAACCCGCCTGCCACCAGCACGCCGCCCATCTTGACGTCGACGCCGCCGCGTTTCCAGTAAGCGAGCGCGCCGCTGACACTCGCGCCGGTGATCTGCGTCGCCGACGATGCGACCGCGACGGCGGGCGGAATGCCGTAAAAAATCAGCAGCGGGGTCGTCAGGAAGCCGCCGCCGACGCCGAACATCCCCGACAGGAAGCCGACCAGCGCGCCGAGCAGCACGATAATCGCCCAGTTGACCGAGATTTCGGCGATGGGGAGGTAGATGCTCATGACGCGGCGGACGATAGCGTCGCCGGGCGGCAGGTTCTACCCCTTCAGTCTTCCTCCTCCTCGCGGCCGACCAGATCGAGCGCGCGCGCCTTGATCTGGCGGGTCATGCACCAGTGCACCAGCGCTTCCTCGCGGCCATGCGTCACCCAGACCTCGGATGGAGCCAGCTCGGTGCAGGTGGCGGTCAGCTCGTCCCAGTCGGCATGGTCCGAAATGATCAGCGGCAGCTCAACACCGCGCTGCATGGCGCGCTGCCGCACCCGCATCCACCCCGACGCCATCGCGGTGATCGGATCGGGCAAGCGTCGCGACCAGCGGTCGTTCAATGCCGATGGCGGCGCGAGCACGATCGCTCCCTTCATGTCGGCGGGCTTGAGCCCGGCCGCCGGGCGCAACTCGCCCAGATCGACGCCGAACGCGGTGTAAAGATCGCACAGCTTTTGCATCGCGCCATGAATGAAGATCGGCGCGGCATGGCCCATCGCGCGCAATTCGGCGATGACGCGCTGCGCCTTGCCGAGCGCATACGCCCCCACCAGCACGCAGCTGTCGGGCTCGGCATGCAGCGCGGCAAGCGCCTTTGCCAGTTCATCGACGACGGGTGGATGCGTGAACACCGGCAGGCCGAACGTCGCCTCGGTGACGAAAATATCGCACGGCACCGGCTCGAAACCGGCGCAGGTCGGATCGGCACGGCGCTTATAATCGCCCGAAACGACAATGCGTTCGCCGCGGTGTTCGAGCACGATCTGCGCCGACCCGAGCACGTGACCGGCGGGCACGAACCGCACATCGACATCGTTGATCCGCACCGGCTGACCGTAGTCGACCGCCTGCGCGCCGGTTTGTTCGCCGTAGCGGACATCCATGATCGCCAGCGTCGCAGCGGTCGCCAGCACCTTGCCGTGCCCGGCGCGCGCATGATCGGCATGGCCGTGCGTAATCAGCGCATTGGGCTTGGGGCGCGACGGATCGATCCAGAAATCGCCGGGCGCGACGTAAATACCCTCGGGGTGGGGCTGCAGCCATGATCCGATCGCCATGGCACTGATATGGGGGACGATCGCCATGAACGCCACCGGCTGCGGCGTCGGGCCCGCGCTGCGGTCGGCGCGCGTTAATCACCTGTGCGTCTTGATGGAGTAAGCAGGCAATATGGGTCTCGTAAGCGCCAACCCTGGAACGGAAAAAAGCGTCGAGCCGCAACGGCTGGCGTTGCTCGCGGCGCTCGAGATTCTCGATTCGCCTGCCGAGCGCGTGTTCGACACCATCGCGGCGGCGGCGCAACGCACGCTGCGCTGCCCGATCGCGCTGATCTCGTTGATCGACGACAGCCGCCAGTGGTTCAAGGCGAAATGCGGCCTCGAAATCAGCGAGACGCCGCGCGATCAGGCCTTTTGCGCGCATGCGGTTGCCGCCGACGCGCTGTTGGTAGTGCGCGATGCCGCCGCCGACCCGCGCTTTGCCGACAATCCGATGGTCGTCGGGCCGCCGTATATCCGATTCTATGCGGGTGTGCCGGTGCGTTTGCGCGCCGCCGACGATGCGGACACGCCATTGCCGATGGGCACGCTGTGCGTGATCGACCACCAGCCGCGCGATTTGAGCGCCACTGACATCGAGCATTTGCACGACCTCGCCAATCTGGTCGAAACCCTGCTGGCGGCACGCGCTGCGGCGCAAACCGCGATGCGGCTGGCCGATGAGCGCCAGACCGTGCTGCACGCGCTCGACCGGTCGCACCGCCAGTTCCGGCAGGCCGAGCGCATGGCAAACATCGGATCATGGCGGCTGACGCTCGCCGACAAAAACACCGAATGGTCCGATCAGGTCTATACGATCCACGGCTTGCTCAAGGGTGCCGACACGCCGCTGTTGACCGCGCTCGATTTTTACCCGCCGCGGTCGCGCGAGGCGATCGAGGCGGCGCTGACCGCGACGATCGAATCGGGTAAGCCGTTCACGCTCGAAACCGACTTCCTGACGGCGCAGGGCGAGAAACGGCGCATCCGTACGATGGGCGAGCTCGAATTGCGCGGCGGCGAGCCGGTCGCGGTGATCGGTGTCTTTCAGGACATCACCAGCCGGTACGCGATGGAACAGGCGCTGCGGATCACCGCGAATATCGACGATCTGACCCAGCTCGCCAACCGGGCCTGGTGCAACGAAGTCATCGACGAGCAGCTCGCGGCCGCGCGCGCGCGCGAAGCACCGCTGGCGCTGTTGCTGATCGACCTCGATCACTTCAAGTCGGTCAACGACCGCTGTGGCCATCTTGCGGGCGACGCGTTGTTGCAGCGGGTGGCGGCGCGGTTGTCGGACCCGTGCCTCGACGGCAGTTTCGCCGCGCGGATCGGCGGCGATGAATTCGTGCTGGTGGTAACGGCACCGCACCTGCTCGCCGACCTGCCCGCCACCGTCGCCCGGCTGCTCGCCGCGCTGCATGAAAAGGTCGACCTTGGCGGCGTGTGTGTCGAGGTGTCGGGAACGATCGGCGTGGCGATGTTCGAAGCCGATGTCATCGGCCGCAGCGACCTGCTGCACCGCGCCGATATCGCGCTGTACGAGGCCAAGCGCGCACGGCGGGGCGCAGCGAAACTGTACGGCGAAGCGCGGCTGATCACCCCCACCGACGCCGTTCGAGGATTGCGCGCGGTCTCCTAGCGGGTCGCGATCACGAACAGCACCGTGCCCAACACCGCCAGCAGCGGCACCACGAGGATCGCCACGAACACCGCCAGCCCCCACGGGTGGCCGAAATTGATCGTCCAGCCCAAGGCGCGATTGCGCTTCGGCACCCAGAACCGCTTGTCGGTGCGCGAAGAATAGATTGCGAACGGTCCGCTCGACCAGTTCGCCGGATCGGTGTCGTCGCCCATCCCGCCCCCGCGCGCCGTTTCAACCGCAGCAAATGTAAGCCTTTGCGCGCCCACGCGCTATAGCGGAGCGGTGACCGCCGCCGCCCACATTCCCGCGCCGATTCTCGAGTGGTTCGCCGCGCGCGGCTGGGGGGTGCGGCGGCACCAGCTGGCGATGCTGGCGGCAGCAGCGGCGGGCGACCATGCGCTGCTGGTCGCGCCGACGGGGGCGGGCAAGACGCTCGCCGGTTTCCTGCCGACGCTTGCCGACCTGATCGATCATCCCACCGACGGCCTGCACACGCTGTACGTGTCGCCGTTGAAGGCGCTGGCGGTCGATGTCGCGCGCAACCTGACCGCGCCGATCACCGAGATGGGGCTGGATATTCGCGTCGAGACGCGCACCGGCGACACCAGTTCGGACCATAAAAAGCGCCAGCGCGAAGACCCGCCGCACATCCTGCTGACCACGCCCGAATCGCTGTCGCTGCTGATCAGCTATCCCGACGCGGCGCGGATGCTGAGCAGCGTGCGCACGGTAATCGTCGACGAAATCCATGCCTTTGCCACCACCAAGCGCGGCGACCTGCTGCAGTTGGCGCTCGCCCGGTTGCAGCAGATCGCGCCCGGGCTGCGCCGCGTCGGCCTGAGCGCGACGATCGCCGACCCGGAGGCGTATCAGGGCTGGCTTGCCCCCGATGCCGATGCCGCCATGGTGCAGCGCGTCGTCGGCGATCCGGGCGCCGAGCCGCACGTCGATATCCTGGTTCCCGACGGGCGCATCCCATGGGCAGGGCATAATGGCCGCTACGCCGCTGCCGAGGTGTACAAGCTGATCGCCGCGCACCGGCTGACGATCGTGTTCGTTAACACGCGCGCCGTCGCCGAGCTGGTGTTCCGCGACCTGTGGACCGCCAACGACGACGCACTGCCGATCGGCATCCATCACGGCAGCCTCGCGACCGAAGCGCGCCACAAGGTCGAGGCGGCGATGGCGAGCGGGCGGCTGCGGGCGATCGTCGCAACATCGAGCCTCGATCTTGGGATCGACTGGGGCGATGTCGATCTGGTCGTCCAGATGGGGGCTCCCAAGGGCGCGTCGCGGCTGTTGCAGCGCATCGGGCGCGCCAATCACCGCATGGACGAACCCAGCGCGGCGGTCGTGGTACCCGGCAACCGCTTCGAATATCTCGAATCGCTGGCGGCGCGCGACGCCGTCATGGCGGGCGAACTCGACGTCGACCAGTTCCGCCCCGGCAGCCTTGACGTGCTGGCACAGCACCTGATGGCCGTCGCCTGCGCCGCCCCGTTTGCCGCCGACGCGCTGTACGCCGAAGTGCGCAGCGCCGCCGCTTATGCCGGGCTGCCGCGCGCCGATTTCGACGCGACGCTCGATTTCGTCGCGACCGGCGGCTATGCGCTCAAGGCATACGACCGCTATCGCCGCATCACGCTCGGCCCCGACGGGTTGTACCGGGTGTCGCATCCGCGGCTGGTGACACAGCACCGGTTGAACGCCGGAACGATCGTCGAGGCGGCGGCGCTCAACATCCGCTTCGGACGGCGCGGGCGCAGCCTCGGCAAGGTCGAGGAATGGTTTGCCAGCCAGTTGCGCATCGGCGACAGCTTCATGTTCGCCGGGCTGACGGTCGAGGTTACCGGCTTCGACGGCGGCGACATGCTGGTCAAGCTCGGCAAGGGCGACCCGCGCGTGCCGACCTATGTCGGCGGGCGGATGCCGCTGACCACCAACCTTGCGGCGCGGGTGCGCGGGCTGTTCAACACGCCGGCGCGCTGGGCCGAAATGCCGCCCGAAGTGCACGAATGGCTCGATTACCAGCGGCTGCGTTCGGTGCTGCCGGGCATCGACGACCTGCTGGTCGAGACGTTTCCGCGCGATGGGCGGCATTTCATGGTGGCGTACGGCTTCGAGGGCCGCAACGCGCATCAGACGCTCGGCATGCTGCTGACGCAGCGGATGGAAACCGCCGGGTTGCAACCGCTCGGCTTCGTCGCCAGCGACTACATGGTCGCGACCTGGAGCCTGCAACCCGTCGACGACCCCGCGCCGCTGTTCTCGCCCGACGTGCTCGAAGCCGAGTTGCGCGAATGGATCACCGAATCGCCGTTCCTGCGCCGCGCGTTTCGCGAAGTCGCAGTGATCGCCGGGCTAATCGAGCGCGTCCAGCCGGGGCAGCACAAAACCGGCAAGCAGGTGACGTTTTCGGCCGATTTGATCTATGACGTGCTGCGCCGCCACGAGCCCGGCCACCTGCTGTTGACCGCCGCCTGGGCCGATGCGCGGTCCAAGCTTACCGACATTGCGCGGCTGGCGAGCCTGCTCGAACGATCGACCTCCAAGCTGGTGCATCAACGCCTCGACCGCGTCTCGCCGCTTGCGGTTCCGGTGCTGCTCGAAGTCGGGCGCGAGCGCGTCGCCGGAACCGCCGACGACGCGCTGCTGCTCGAAGCGGACGCACTCGCGGCAGAGGCGATGACTCTGGACTAAGTTTTTTGCCGGCTTAGACATGGCGGACACAGACGGGTGGGGAAAAATGCGCACGGGTTCAAGAATCCTGATCGGGACCGCACTGGCCATGGTCGCGCTGCCGGCGATCGCTGCACCCGATGCTCGCGCCACCGACGCTGCCGATTTTTTTGTTGCCATGTGTGTGGCACATCCCAACGACGCGGAGCGCGCGCATCAGTTACTCGACGGCCAACCCGAAACGGCGCGTCCGATGTCCGAAGCCGAGCTACAGGCGCTCGGGCCGCAAACTGGCGGTGGCGCGGCCTGGGTTTTGAAAACGCCGCGCGATGCTTGGGTCGTTGTGGATTACGAACCACTCGCCAGGTCTTGCCGGGTCAGCGTCAAGGAGGCAGATCCGAGGGCAATGCGCGAAGCGTTGGCCCTAGCGCTAACCAACTTCATGGCTTCACTCGGGAAAACGATAGAGTCGAAGCCCGACATCCGTGAAACGGTCGACGGCGTCGGCACGGTTCGCGTCGGCTGGGAAATTCCGATGGGTTCCGCGCACGAGGTGACCGTGATCGCGACGTTCGCCGATGCACCGGTTCACAACCGTCAACACCTGATGAGCTTTACGGTCCTGAAGTAACGAACGCGGGATTGCGCGGCGCATACGGTACGCTATAGCCGGTCCATGCCCGATGTTTCCTTTTCGTTCGCAGGCCATCGCTTCGTGCCGCTGGCGTCGGGTGCGCTGTATTGGCCGTCGGCGAATGCGTTGCTGGTCGCCGATCTGCATCTGGAAAAGGCGAGTTTCTACGGCATCCACGGCCAGTTCCTGCCGCCGTACGACAGCTTCGACACGCTTGCTGCCTTGTCGACGGCGCTGGCATTGACCGGGGCGCGGCAGGTGTGGTGCCTTGGCGATTCTTTCCATGACGGCGGCGGTGCGGCAAGGCTGCCCGCGGCGGCACGCGCAACGCTGCAGGCGCTGATCGGTCAGCTCGACTGGGTCTGGATCACTGGTAACCATGACGGCGACAGCGCGGCAACGCTTGGCGGGCGCGTGCTGGTCGAGGCGGTGGCCTACGGCATTGCGCTGCGCCACGAAGCGCTGGCCGATGCGGCGCAGCCCGAGATTTCGGGGCATTTCCACCCCAAGGTCGCGGTGCGGATCCGCGGGCGGCGGATCGTGCGGCGGTGCTTTGCCGTCACACCGCACCGGATCGTGCTGCCGGCGTTCGGCGCGCTGACCGGCGGGCTCGACGTCGGCGACCCGGCGTTTGCTGCGGCGATCGGCGGCCCAATGCTGGCGCTGGTGCCGACGGCGGCGCGGCTGCTGCGGTTTCCGGTCGCGGCCTAGGCGAAGATTGTCAGGGCGGCGGCTGCTGCGACGAACGACCGAATTCGGCGCGGACCGCAGCGGTGTGCGCACCGAGCGCCGGCACCGCCTGCCCCGAGCCGCCCGACACCGCTGCCAGCGACGGCAGGTCGACATCGCCGGTCGGGGTGGCGACACGGATCCGGCGCAGCTGCGCGTGGTGCGACAGGTCGGCGACCGAATTGACCGCCGCATAGGCGATGCCGGCGGCGCGCAGTTTTGCGGCGGCAGCGGTGCTGTCGATGGCAGCGAACACCGCCGCGACACAGCCATCGACCGCCGCGCGGTTGGCGACGCGCGCCGCGTTCGAGGCGAATCGCGGCTCGTCGCACAGCGCGGGTTGGTCGAGCACGCCGGTACACAACCGGGCCCATTCGCGCTCGTTTTGCACCGACAGCACGATCTCGCGCCCGTCGCTGCAGCGGAACGCGCCATAGGGCGCGATCGACGGATGGTTCAACCCGACGCGCGCCGGCGCGGCCCCGGCATAGTCATGGTGCAGCAGCGGGACCGTCATCCACTCGGCGAGCGAATCGAAGAGCGACACCGCGACGGCGCTGCCCCGGCCGGTGATGCCGCGCGCGATCAACGCCTCGAGGATCGCTGCATGTGCGTTCATCCCGCAGGCGATATCGGCAACCGAAACACCGACGCGCCCAGGCTCGGCAGCCCCGCCGGTGATCGACGCGAGCCCGGTCTCGCACTGGATCAACAGGTCATAGGCCTTGCGGTCGCGCTCCGGCCCGTGCTCGCCGTACCCGGTGATGTCGCAGGTAATCAGCCGCGGATGCCGCGCGCGCAATGCCGCTGCACCGAACCCGGCGCGCGCCGCAGCACCGGGGCCGAGGTTCTGGATGAACACATCGGCGCGCGCCAGCATGGCGGTTAGCAGCGCCGCGTCGTCGGGCTGCTTGATATCGAGCACGACCGACTGCTTGCCGTGGTTGAGCCAGACGAAATACGCGCTTTCGCCGTGGACCACCGCGTCGTAGTCGCGCGCGAAATCGCCCTCGGCGCGCTCGATCTTGATGACGCGCGCGCCCGCCGCCGCCAGCCGCGCCGATGCGAGCGGCGCGGCAACCGCTTGCTCGAGTGCCACGACGAGCAACCCATCGAGCGCGCGCATCAAAAGCTTTTGGGCAGCCCGAGCGCATGCGTCGCGACATGGCTCAGGATCAAATTCGTGCTGATCGGCGCGACCTGGTACAACCGGGTTTCGCGAAACTTGCGCTCGATGTCATATTCCTCGGCAAAGCCGAAGCCGCCATGCGTCTGGATGCACATATCGGCTGCGAACCACGACGCTTCGGAGGCGAGCAGCTTGGCCATGTTGGCCTCGGTTCCGCACGGTGCCCCGGCGTCGTACAGCGCGGTCGCCCGGTCGACCATCAACGCCGCCGCGCTGATCTGGACGTGCGCGCGCGCAATCGGGAACTGGACGCCCTGGTTCATGCCGATCGCGCGGCCGAACACCTGCCGGTCGCGCGCATAGGCAGCGGCGCGATCGACGAAAAAGTGGCCGTCGCCGATGCATTCGGCAGCGATCAGGATGCGCTCGGCGTTCATCCCCGACAGGATGACCTTGAAGCCGTCGCCCTCGGCGCCGATCAGATTGGCGGCGGGCACGCGCAGTCGATCGAAGAACAGCTCGGTGGTCGCATGGTTGAGCATCGTGCGGATCGGGCGGATCGTCAGCCCGTTGCCGACCGCGCGGCGCATGTCGACGAGCAGCACGCTGAGCCCGTCGCCGGGGCGGGCACCATCGTCGCGCGCCGCCGTGCGCACCAGCAGCACCATCAGGTCGCTGTGTTCGGCGCGGCTGATCCAGAGCTTTTGACCG
This sequence comes from Sphingomonadales bacterium, assembly GCA_038225475.1. GTDB lineage: Bacteria > Pseudomonadota > Alphaproteobacteria > Sphingomonadales > Sphingomonadaceae > Polymorphobacter_B. The sequence goes on along the minus strand of JBBRRA010000006.1, from coordinate 160,477 downwards.
GTAACGACGAAATCGTCGCCGTCGCGGTGCGCAACCGTGCGGATGCGCGTGGTATCGGTGCCGCTCGTCGGCTCGGTGACCGCGAACGCCTGCAACCGCAGCGCGCCGCTCGCCACCTGCGGCAGCCATTCGGCCTGTTGTGCAGCCGAACCGTGCTGCAAAAGCGTGCCCATCACATACATTTGCGCATGCGCCGCGCCGCCGTTGCCGCCCGAGCGGTGGATTTCCTCGAGGATCGCCGCCGCCGCCGCCAGCCCCAGCCCTGATCCGCCGAACGCCTGCGGGATCAACACCGACAGATAACCGGCGTTGCCCAGCGCGGCGACGAAGTCGCCCGGATAGGCGCGCTCGCGGTCGCAGGCCTGCCAATAGCTGCCGGGAAAGGCGGCGCATAACCGGCGCACCGCGTCGCGGATGTCGGCAAAGGCGTCGCTGCTGTCCATCGGTGGAGTCTATCCGGCGCAGCCCCATCGATGCAAACCGGGCGTGTCGGGGGCCTCGACATGGCGCTTGATTTAGCGTCCCCTGTGCCCAAGAGTTGTCCGTACAAATTTTCGCGGTCGCGAACTCCGGGGGTTCACAGCATGGGGTATCGATTGGGGGTCGACGTCGGCGGCACGTTCACCGACCTGCTGCTGTTCGACGACGCCACCGGCGATTTCTGGCGCCACAAGACGCCGTCGACGCCCGCCGACAGCTCGGAGGGCATCTTGCACGGCGTCACCACGATCTGCGCCGATGCAGGCGTCGCGCCAGCGGCGATCGCGACGTTTCTGCACGGTACCACGGTGGCGACCAATGCGATGCTGGAGGGCAAGGGCGCGCGTGTCGGGCTGGTCACCACGGCGGGCTACCGTCAGGTCATGCAGATCGCGCGCAGCTTCGTGCCGGGTGGCCTTGCGGGCTGGATCATCTGGCCCAAGCCGGTGCCGCTCGCGGCGCTGGAAGATACCGTCGAAATCGCCGGGCGCATCGACGCGCAGGGACACGAAGTCCGCCCCGTCGACGATGCCGATATCATCCGCCAGCTCGAGACGCTCAAACGCCGCGGCGTCGAGGCGCTGACGGTCAGCCTGATCAACGCGTATCTGAACGGCGCGCACGAAGCCCGCGTGGCGGCGCTGGCGGCCAAAATCATGCCGCAGGTGCCGGTGTCGCTGAGCCATGTCGTGCTGCCGGAAATGCAGGAATATGAGCGCACGCTGACGACCGTCGCCAATGCCGCGGTGCGCCCGATCGTCGGACGCTATGTGCGCAACCTGCGCGACCGGCTCGAGGCAACGGGCATGGCGGGCAAGCTCAGCCTGCTGCGCTCCGACGGCGGGCTGATGTCGGCGCTTAAGGCCGAGGAGCATCCGGTGGCGCTGCTTATGTCGGGGCCGGCGGGCGGGGTTACCGGCGCGCTGTGGGTGGCCAAGCACGCCGGGCTGAAGAACATCCTGACGCTCGATGTCGGCGGCACCTCGACCGATGTCGCGCTGATCGAAAACGGCGAGCCGCGCCGGGTCCGCACCACCGACGTCGGGCATCTCTCGGTCCGCGCCTCGTCATTGGACGTCAAGACCGTCGGTGCGGGCGGCGGCTCGATCGCCAGCGTTCCCGAATTGACCAAGGCCCTGCGCGTCGGCCCGCAGTCGGCGGGCGCGGTGCCGGGGCCCGCCGCCTACGGCAAGGGCGGCGTGCTGCCGACCGTCACCGATGCGAACGTCGTGCTCGGCTATCTGCCCGAAAACCTGCTCGGCGGGACGTTCAAGCTCGACCGCGCTGCCGCAACGCGGAGCGTCCAGACGATTGCCGACGCGCTCGGCATCGACTTGATGGCGGCGGCGCGCGGCATCATCGACATCGTCAACGAAAACATGTTCGGCGCGCTGCGGATGATTTCGGTGCAACAGGGCTATGACCCGCGCGATTTCGCGCTGATGGGGTTTGGCGGCGCAGGGCCGTTGCACGTCAATGCGGTGGCGCGGCTGATGGGCAGCTATCCGGCGGTGTCGCCGGTCTCGCCGGGCGTCTTGTGCGCGCTGGGCGATGCCACCACGCGCACGCGCACCGAAACCGCGCGCTCGCTATCGAAACGCGTGTCGGAAACCAGCCTTGCGGAGGTGACCGCGATGCTCGCCGAGATGGACGCGCAGGTCCGCGCCGAGCTGGCGAGCGACGGCATCGGCGACATCACCACCGCGTTCGAGATCGACGTGCGCTATTCGGGGCAGGCGTTCGAGGTGCCGATGACGATCGACCCCGAAACACTGCGCAGCGGCGGCATCGGCGGCCTCACCGCGCGCTTCGACGACGAGCATCGACGGCTGTTCACCTTCAACATGGACAGCGAACACGAGCTGGTGAACCTGCGCGCCGTCGGCATGGGCCCGGCGCTCGACCTGCCCGCACACGAACTGCCGCAAGGCGACGGGTCGCCCGCCGCCGCCAAGCTGCGCGACCATGTGCTGTGGATGGACGGCGAGACCCACGCGGCGGTACTCTATGACCGGTCGAAGCTGCGCGCCGGTGACGTGATTCCAGGCCCGGCGATCGTTACCGAAATGGATTCGACCACGCTGATCGAAACCCGGCACATCGGCACCGTCGACCGGTTCGGTAACATCATGATCACGCCGATTTGAGATTTCCGCATTCCCCCCGAACGCGGGAATGACGAGTGCAAGCAACGAAGGGACCAGCCGATGCCCGCGACGATCATCCAGACCAACGCCGCGCCGTTTGCCAGCGTGCCGATCGACCCGGTGACGCTCGACATCATCGAAAACGCGTTGCGCAACGCGCGCGTCGAGATGGACACAACCCTTGTCCGCACCGCGATGTCGCCGGGCATCCGCGAGCAAGGCGACGCGTTCCCGCTGATCGCCGACCATAAGGGCCGGATGATCGTCGGCCAGTTCGGCAGCTTCATCGGCGGCTTTCTCGAAAACTACGCCGGTCATCTCGAGGACGGCGACATGATCTTCCTGTCGGACCCCTATTCGGTCGGCGGCGCGATCAGCCATTCGAACGACTGGCTGGTGCTGCTGCCGGTGTTCAAGGATGGGCGGCTGATCGCTTATACCTCGATGTTCGGGCACCAGTCGGACATCGGCGGCATGGTCGCGGGGTCGATGCCGATCCGCGCCACCTCGATCTTTCAAGAAGGCGTCCGCATCCCGGCGGTCAAAATCTGGAAAGCGGGCGTTTATAACGAAGACCTGATCGCGCTGGTCATGCACCAGACGCGCTCACCCGAATGGTGCAAGGCCGATCTGAACGCGCTGATCGCCGCCTGCCGGGTCGCCGCGCGGCGCGTCACCGAGATGGCGCACCGTTTCGGCGACGACGTGTTCGTATCGGCGTGCGAAGCGCTGCTGGCGCGCAACCACCGCGCGATGGCGCAGTTGATCGACACCGCGATCGGCGATGACCTGGTGACGTTCGAAGACTATATCTGCGACGATGGGTTGGGGTTCGGCCCGTACAAGATGAAATGCACGATGTCGAAGTCGAACGGCCGCGTCATTCTCGATTTTGCCGGAACCGATCCGCAGTCGGCGGGGTCGATCAACTTTTATTTGAACGAGAACATGATGCGGATGTTCTTCGGCATCTACATGATCATGGTGTTCGACCCCGCGATCCTGTTCAACGACGGCTATTACGACCTGATCGACGTGCACATTCCCGAAGGATCGCTGTTGAAGCCGGTGTTCCCGGCGGCGCTCAGCGGGCGCACGCATGCGCTCGGGCGGCTGTTCGATGTGCTCGGCGGCCTGCTCGGCCAGAAAACGCCCGAATTTCTCAATGCCGCCGGCTTTTCGTCGTCGCCGCACCTGTTCTATTCGGGCACCGATGCCAAGGGCGAGTGGTTTCAGCTGTTTCAGATCGGCTTTGGCGGCATCCCCGGCCGCCCGATGGGCGATGGGCCCGACGGGCATTCGCTGTGGCCGAACTTCACCAACGTGCCGAACGAGTTTCTCGAACGCTATTTTCCGCTGGTCATCGAGCGCTACGAGACGGTGCAGGATTCGGGCGGGGCCGGGCTGCACCGCGGCGGCAACGGCATCCTGATGACCTACCGCTTTCTCGAACCCGGGCTGATCGCGATCCACGACGACCGCTGGTTCGTGCCGCCGTGGGGGGTCAACGGCGGCGAGCCCGGCGCGCGGGCGCGCAAGGTACTGCGCCGCAAGGACGGCAGCACGACGATCGTCGGCAACAAGGTCGAGGACATTGCGGTCGAGGCGGGCGACGAACTCGATTTCATTACCTGGGGCGGCGGCGGCTGGGGCGACCCGCTGGCGCGCGACGCGGCGCTGGTCGCGCACGAGGTGACGCAGGGGCTGGTGACCGCCGACGGCGCGCGCCGCTACGGCGTGGTGATCGCCGGTGGCGCGGTCGATGCCGCCGCGACTGCGGCGCTGCGGGCCGCGATGACGGCGGCGCGCGGCGACCTGCCGTTGTTCAACTATGGTCCCGACATCGACACGCTGCGGGCCAACTGCCTTGCCGAAACCGGCTTGCCGGCGCCGCGCGCGCCCGTGTGGAAACCGGCGAAGGCGGCGGCATGAGCGGCGTTCAACGTTGTTGGTACCGTTTGATGTGCGGGCTCCGGGTGTTCACCGAGTTGGTGGCACCTCGGTCAGCTTGACAGAATACACCAAATAGGCTAGTCGTTATCGTTGCCCTGACGAAAGCGATGCCCGTGCGCGATCCGGTCGGTTCGAAAGTCTGCCTGCGCGCCGCCGCACCCCGGGTGCGGTCTATGCTGCCCCCCGACGTGTCATCAACTTCATCAACTTTGTCAGGCGGGCTTGACACTTTCCCAGCGCGTGAAAATCGCCGTCGGCAACAGACGCCCGCGCGCTTCCTCGCGAATCGCCATCTCGCCCGCCGTCACGGTGCCGCCGAGATCGCCGAGTGCTTCGGTCACCAGCGCGCCGATCGCCAGCGCCGACATGCGGATCGCATAAACCGTGAGCACGAGGAACGCGCTGTCGGGCGTCAGCAGCTGGCGCGACAGCGCGATCAACTCGGGCAACCCGGCATAGAGTTCCCACACCTCGCCCTCGGGCCCGCGACCGTATTTGGGCGGATCGAGGATGATCCCGTCATAGCGTTTGCCGCGCCGCACCTCGCGCCGCATGAACTTCAGCGCATCATCGATCAGCCAGCGGATCGGCGCGGCATCCATGCCGCTCAGCCGTTGATTGTCCTGCGCCGCCGCCACCGCCTTTTTCGAAGCATCGACATGCGTCACGCTGGCCCCGGCGGCAGCGCAGGCGAGGCTGCCGACGCCGGTATAGCCGAACAGGTTGAGCACGCTGCTGCCCGGGCGCAGCCGCGCGGCCATCCAGTCCCAATGCACCGCCATGTCGGGGAAGAAGCCCAGATGGCGGAACGGCGTATTGCTGGCGCGGAACCGGAGCGGACCGCGCGCCAGCGGCCAATGTGCGGGCACCGCTGCGTCGAGCCGCCACTTGCCGCCGCCGTCCTCCTCCGCGCCGCCGATGAACTCGCCGTCGGCAGTCCAGTCGAGTGCAGCCGGAGCCCACAGCGCCTGCGGTTCGGGGCGGATGAAGCGGAAGGGGCCATAGCGTTCGAGCTTGCGGCCGTGGCCGCTATCGAGCAGTCCGAAATCCGCCCACGGTTCGGCGACCAGCGTCTCGAGCCCGCTCACGTCGCCGCTCACGCCGCGCGCTTCAATGCCGCCGCCCCCACATCGGCGCGCGCCATCGGCTGCCGCAGCATTCGCGCGCCGGCCGCGCGCACCGCATCGACGTCGCACGCCTCGATCCGCGCGACGATCTCCGACGGCGGCGCGATCCGCCCGTGCACCAGCAGTTGCCGCGCGCAATATTCGGCCCAGCCGCCCGGCGCTTCGAGGCTCATCAGCAGCCCGGCGCGGAGCTGGGCCTTGGCCCTCGCCAGTTCGGCGGGTTCAAGGCCGCTGGCCGTCTGCGCCAGCACGGTTTCGGCCAGCGCTACGGCGCGCGCCGCATCGCGCTTGGCAGTCGCCATATAGACTGCAAACAGCCCGGTATCGGCATAGGGCGTGGTGCTCGCATACACACTATAGGCCAGCCCGCGCTCCTCGCGCAGTTCCTGGAACAGGCGGCTCGACATGCCGCCGCCGACCGCGGTGGTGAACAGCATCGCGGCATCGAAGTCGGCGTCGTGATGCCCGGGGGCCGGCGCACCGAGCGTCAGGTGCGCCTGTTCGAAGCGGCGGCGGTCATGGTGCTCGGTCGCGGTGAACTGCGCCGGTTCGAGCGCCGGACGCTGCCCGCCGGGCAGATGGCCGAAGTCGCGCTCGGCAAGCCGGACCAATGCGTCATGGTCGACACGGCCCGCCGCAACGAGGACACAACTGCCGCCAAGATATTGCGACTCGAGCCAGCCGCGCAGTTCGGCGGCGCCGATGCCGCCAAGGCTGGCCTCGCTGCCAAGGATCGAGCGACCGAGCGGCTGACCGGCAAATGCCGCCTCCTGCAGATGGTCGAAGACGATGTCGTCGGGGGTATCGCGCGCCTCACCGAGCTCCTGCAGCACCACCTGGCGCTCGCGGTCGATCTCGTCGGCGTCGAAGCGCGGGTGCTGCACCAGGTCGGCGATCAGCGCGCAGCCTAGCGGCAGGTCGGCCGCGAGCAGCCGGGCATGGAAGACCGTCATGTCACGCGCGGTATAGGCATTGAGAGCGCCGCCGACGTCCTCGATCTGCTCGGCGATCGCACGCGCACTCCGCGTCGTGGTGCCCTTGAACACCATATGTTCGAGCAGGTGCGCGACGCCGTTGGTCGCGGCGGCCTCGAACCGCGCGCCGGTGTCGACGTGCAGCCCGACCGCGACCGTTTCGACATGCGGCATCGCCACCGACGCCACGCGCAGCCCGTTCCCGAGCGTGGTCACCTGCGGCGTCATGCGCGTGTCGCCCGTGCAGCGACATAGGCTTCGACGGCGCCCAATTCGGCGGGCAGCACGTCGAAGCGTTCGGCGCGGTCGAACAGCCCGGCGAGCCGCTGCGGCAGTACCGGGCGGACGCCGCTGGCGCGCTCGACCGCGGCGCGGAATTTCGCCGGATGCGCGGTCGCCAAGGTCACAATCGGCCCGTCGATGTCGCCCTCAAGCTCGCGCGCTGCGGCCAGCCCGATCGCGGTATGCGGATCGATAAGCTCGCCGCATGATGCATAGCCCCAGCGCAGCGCCTGCGCCATTTCATCGGCATCGATGCGGCGCGCGACAAGCAATTCAGCGGCAGCGGCCTGCTGTACCGACGTCAGTTGCAGCGCACGCGTCGCCTCGAAACCACGCATAGCCGCTGCGGTCAGGCCGCCGTCGCGGCCGTGCAAATCGAACAACAGCCGCTCGAAGTTCGACGAAACCTGGATATCCATCGACGGCGCGGCGGTCTCGGTCACGGTTCCCACCGAATAGTCCCCATGCTGCAGCGCGCGCGTCAGGATGTCGTTGACGTTGGTCGCCACGATCAGCTTGCCGATCGGCAGCCCCATTTGCGCCGCGGCGTAGCCCGCGAAAACATCGCCGAAATTGCCGGTCGGCACTGCGAAACTGATTCGACGTCCCGGAGCGCCAAGCCGGACAGCGGCATAGAAATAATAGACGATCTGCAGCAGCAACCGCGCCCAGTTGATCGAGTTCACCGCCGCCAGCCGGTACGTGCCTGCAAATGCCGGGTCGTTGAACATTGCCTTCACCAGCGCCTGCGCATCGTCGAAGGTGCCCTGCACCGCGATATTGTAGATGTTGGGGGCCTGCACCGTCGTCATCTGGCGGCGCTGCACTTCGGACACCCGGCCTTCAGGATGCAGCATAAAGACATCGAGATGTTCGCGTCCGGCCAGCGCATCGATCGCCGCCGAACCCGTATCGCCGCTGGTTGCGCCGACAATGGTCAAATGCTCCGACCGTTGGCTGAGAAAGCGTTCGAACAACAGGCCGAGCGCCTGCATCGCAATGTCCTTGAACGCCAGCGTCGGGCCATGAAACAGTTCGAGCAGCCAATGCTGGTTGTCGAGCTGAACCAACGGTGCCACCGCGCTATGCGCAAACGTGCCATAGGCTTGCGTGAACAACGCGCGCAGTTCGTCTTCGTGCAACGAACCGCCGATAAATGGCGCGCACACGCGCACCGCCGTCTCGACATAACTCAGTCCAGCAAGGCCGGCGATCGCATCGGGCGTCAGCTGCGGCCAATGCTCGGGAACATAGAGCCCGCCATCGCTCGCCAGTCCGGCGAGTGTCACACCTTCGAAATCGAGGATCGGCGCGGTGCCGCGGGTACTGAGATAGCGCATAGCCGCCGACGCTTAACCCTCGCACCACGCCACGGCAACCATTACGGCGACGGCGGATCGGCGAACGCCTCGACCGTGCGCCGAGCGCCGATCAGGAAAGCGTCGGCAGCAAGCCGAAGCGGCGCGGCGTCAGCGTCACTGCGCCGCGTCCGCAGCAGCTCGACGAAGGTTCGATAAACGCTTTCATATTCTACCACCGGCAGCAAGGCGACCGGAGCACCGCCGATCGTCAGCCGATGGCCGCCGTGACTAAGCACCAGCGGTGCGCCGTCACTAGTCACGGTGACCGTCCACGTCGGATCGCCCGCCGGACGCCAGTCGAAATCGGCGCCGCCGCGCAGTCCGGCAAACCCCAGCCGTGCGGCAATCGGTGCATCGCGCCCGGCCGGGAAATCGAGCTCCGCATGGTCGAGCAACAGTCGCTGCGGCAGGATTCGCGTGGCGATCGAAAGCGCATTGATGCCGGGGTCGAACACGCCGAACCCGCCAGCCGTCCAGATCCATTGCTGCGCGTGGTGCCAGCGGCGCACATCCTCGCGCCAGACGATGTCGACCACAGCGACCGTCCGTTCGGCGAGCGCGCTCCGCGCTGCTTCCACCCCGGCAGCAAAGCGCGCGTGCCACGCCGCAAACAAGACGCGTCCCGACGCTTTGGCCTGCTCGATCAGTGCTTCGAATGCGCTAAGCGTTGCAGCCGGCGGTTTTTCGAGGAGCACATCGAGGCCCGCTGCAAAGCAGTCGCAAGCGATCTGATAGTGAAGTTGCGTTGGGGTGCAGATCGCCACAGCATCAAGCCCACCGGCGGCAATCATCGCACGATGGTCGGTATAGCTGCGCATCCCGCCCATCGCACCGGCATGCGGACTCGAAACCGCGACCAGCTCGATCCCCGGCGTCACGCGAATCGCCGGAATGTGCGACTCAACCGCGATCTTGCCGAGACCGATAAGACCGAGCCGCACCGCTGCCATATTCTGCTCCGTGAAAGCACTCCGTGGCTATACGCACGGAGCGCCTCGATTGGGGCATTGAGTGCTTCGCTCGATCGGTCACACTGCCAAGTCTCATTTTCTCGATCGCCGATCGAGACTGGACTGTGTCGGTTAAGTCTTGAACAGATCGCGATACTGCCTCGGCTGTGAGCGCAGATATTGCGGCGGGGCCGCAACGCTTGCGCCCAGATGCGCCGCCGCATGCCACGGCCAGCGCGGATCGTAGAGAATGGTGCGTGCCAGCGCTATCAGGTCGGCGTCGCCTGTACCGATGATCGCCTCCGCCTGCTCGAACTCGGTGATCAGCCCGACAGCAATCACCGGCATGCGCACCGCTGCCTTGACCGCGCGCGCCAGCGGCACCTGATAGCTTGGGCCGATCGGGATCGCCTGTGCCGGCGTCAGCCCGCCGCTCGAAACATGGATTGCCGAGCAGCCACGCGCCTCCAGCGCGCGCGCGAACTCGACCGTCTGGTCGATGTCCCAGCCACCGGGTGCCCAATCGCTGCCCGACACGCGCAGCGTTACCGGGCGCTCGGCAGGAAATGCGGCGCGCACGGCCTCGAACACTTCGAGCGGAAAGCGCATGCGGTTGGCGAGGCTGCCGCCATAGTCGTCGGTTCGCGTATTGGACAACGGCGACAGGAATTCGTGGAGCAGATAGCCGTGCGCCCCGTGCAGCTGCACCGCGTCGATCCCCAGCCGCGCGGCGCGGCGGGCGGCGGCGGTGAAGCCGTCGCGAACGCGCGTCATCCCGGCGCGGTCGAGCGCCGCGGGCGCATTCTGCCCGGTCTCGAATGCCAGCGGCGACGGCGCTTCGGTCTGCCAGCCATTGGTCGTTGCGGGCGGAATTTGCGCCCCGCCATGCCACGGCAGCGCGCACGATGCCTTGCGTCCGGCGTGCGCCAGCTGAACCGCGACCGGTATCGCCGAATAGCGCCGGATCGCAGCGAGAACACGCGCCATCGCCGCTTCGTTCGCGTCCGAATACAGGCCGACGTCGCCGTATGTGATCCGCGCCTCCGGACTGATCGCGGTCGCCTCGATCGTCAGCAGCGCCGCACCCGACAAAGCAAGCGATCCGAGATGGATCATGTGCCAGTCGGTCATGTTGCCAGCCTCTGCCGAATACTGGCACATCGGCGCGATCACGATGCGATTGGCAAGGTCGAGCGCGCCGACGCGGAACGGTGTGAACAGGGCGGGCGTTGGCATCGGTCGTCTCCTGAGCGCAGCGTGGCATCAAGCGCTGCCGTGCGTCTAAGGTTGCATCGGGAGCGCCGCAATGACCGGAACAAGACGATGAGCGTAGCATTCACTAAGGAGGGCGATAGCGAGGCCGCTGCCGCCGATCTTCCCGACCGCCCGGTTTCGGCGCACCCGAACCATGTCACCGCGAGCGGTCTGGCGGCGATCGATGGGGCACTGGCAGCGGCACGCGCCGAATTCGCCGAGGCGCAGGCGAGCGGCGACATCAGCGCCGACCGCACCGCAATGGCGCGGGCATCGCGCGAACTACGCTATTGGACGGCGCGCCGCGCGTCTGCCCGCCTCGTCGAGCCGGGCATCGATGATGGCGTCGTGCGGTTCGGCAGCCGCATCACCTTCATCGGCACCGACGGCACCGAAGCAACGCTGCGCATCGTCGGCGAGGATGAAGCCGACCCGGCAGCGGGCACTGTCGCCTACCCCGCGCCGGTCGCGCGCGCGCTGATGGGCAAAAGCGTCGGCGATACCGCGCGCTGGGGCGGCCGCGAAGTCGAGGTGACGTCAGTCCACGCGGCCTAACGCGGTCCCGTTATCGCTGGCGGGTCGCTAGCCGGAAAGCTCTCGTCGAGGGCTTCGTCCAAGGCGGCCTCGCGCTTGTTGCGCTCGATACTGCCGGCCATGCGCGCGAGCTGCTTGGGCGTCGCCTCGGTCTGGTGGCGTGCCTTATAGTCGGCATAGGGCATGCCATACACCCACTCGCGCGCGGCGTCCTTGGTTAGCGGCACGCCGTGGTCAGCAGCCGCCTCGGCCAGCCAGTCCGACAGACAGTTGCGGCAGAACCCGCCCGCTCCCATCAGCTCGACATTCTGCACATCGGTGCGATGGCGAAGCAGGTCGGTGAGGCGGCGGAACGCGGCGGCTTCGACCTTATCGCGCATGTTATCGTCCATGATGTGCACTCCGATGGCGACAATCGCCCTGCCTTCCCATAAGGGCTGGCACCGGCGGCAGCGCAAGCCCCGGAGACCGATGATGACGCTCGCTCTTGCTCCCCGCCGCCGTAAGGTAAAGGTGCTCGCCACTTTGGGTCCGGCGTCGCACTCGCCCGAGATGATCCGCAAGCTGATCCATGCCGGGGCGGACGCGTTTCGCGTCAACATGAGCCACGGCACACCAGAAGCGCGCGCCGAATTAATTGCCAATATCCGCGGGCTCGAAAAGGAAATCGGCCAGCCGCTGACGATCCTTGCCGACCTGCAGGGGCCCAAGCTGCGGGTTGGCAGCTTCGGCGATGGCCGCATCGAGCTGATTGTCGGTGCCTCGTTCGCGCTCGATCTCGACTCCGCACCGGGCGACGATCGCCGTGTCCAGCTGCCGCACAAGGAACTGTTCGCTGCGCTGATGCCCGGCGCACGGCTGTTACTCGATGACGGCAAGCTGGTGCTGCGCGTCATCGCCGTCGCGCCGACGCGGATCGATACGCGCGTCGAGATCGGCGGGTGGCTGTCGAACAACAAGGGCGTCAACGTTCCCGACGTCGTCGTCCCGCTGCCCGCGCTGACAGTCAAGGACCGCGCCGATCTGGCGTTTGCGCTCGATCATCATGTCGACTGGATCGCGCTGAGCTTCGTGCAGCGCCCCGAAGATGTCGCCGAGGCGCGCGCGCTGATCCGCGGCAAGGCGGCGCTGCTCGCCAAGATCGAAAAGCCGGCGGCGCTCGAACGGCTGGCGGAGATCCTCGAACTCGCCGACGCAGTCATGGTGGCGCGCGGCGACCTCGGCGTCGAGCTGCCGCCCGAGCAGGTCCCGCCGGCGCAAAAGCGCATCGTCGCGATGGCGCGTGCAGCGGGCAAGCCCGTGGTGGTGGCGACGCAGATGCTCGAATCGATGATCGTCTCGCCGTCACCGACGCGCGCCGAAGTCAGCGACGTCGCCACGGCAATTTATGACGGTGCCGATGCGGTGATGCTGTCGGCCGAAAGTGCGGCTGGCGCGTGGCCGGTCGAGGCGGTGGCGATGATGGACGCGATCGCGCGGACAGTGGAGGCCGATCCGCTTTACTATGCGCGCGTGCACTTTACCGCCACCGCGACCGAACCGACGACCGCCGACGCGATTTCGGCGGCTGCCGCGCAGATCGCGCAGACCATCGGCGTCCGGGCGATTGCATGCTTCACGATTTCAGGATCGACCGCACGCCGTGCCGCACGCGAACGCGCCGCAGTGCCGATCCTGTGCCTGACACCGTCCCGCGGCACGGCGCGCCGCATGGGGCTGGTATGGGGTGTCCATGCGGTAGTGACGCGCGATGTCGGCGACTTCGAGGAGATGGTCGCGAAATCGAAGCGGATGGCGTTGCGCACGGGGATCGCGGCGGGCGGTGATCTGCTCATTCTGATCGCCGGGGTGCCGTTCTCGACACCGGGAACGACGAATGTGCTCCATGTCGTGCGGCTCAGCGGCGGCGAGCTCGACGGTTATAGTACCGCCTGAGCCGAAAGCCACGCGCGCGTTGTCGGCGCATCGACGAACACATGCCCGGCCATCCCAGCGGCGACCGCTGCGGCGACATTGTCGGCGCGGTCGTCGATAAACAGGGCATCGGGGGCGGCCAATCCGAATCGGTCGAGCGCGAGCGCGTAGATTGCCGGATCGGGCTTGGTCAGCCGTTCGACCCCCGACACGACGATGTCGCGAAAGCGCTCGAACACCGGCGCGGTGGCGCGGAAGCGTGGCCAGAACTCGGCGCTGAAATTGGTGATTGCGAACAGTGGCACGGCAGCGCTGGCAAGGTCGTCGACCAGCTCGATCATGCCCGGCAGCGGCCCCGGGACCGTCTCGAGCCAGCGCGGCACATAGGCTTCGATCAAGCTGCGATAGGCCGGAAACGCCGCACCGAGCTCGGCGGTCGTCTCGACGGCGGGGCGGCCGGTATCGTGTTGAAAATGCCAAGCCTTGGTCACGACATTTTGCAGGAACCAGTCGAGTTCGACCGGATCGGCAATCAGCTTGGCGTACAGATACCGGGGGTCCCAGTCGTAAAGGACGTTGCCGATATCGAAGATGACCGCGCGCGGCGCTGCCAGCGTCGCGGTCACCGGGGCTGATTAACCCTGGCGCGCCTTGAAGCGGCGATTGGTCTTGTTGATCACATAGGTCCGGCCGTGACGGCGCACGACCTGGCAATCGCGGTGGCGACCCTTAAGCGACTTGAGCGAGTTACGAACTTTCATCAGGCGTCCCGTCGAAAAATGGCGTGCAGGGACGAGCCCCGGAAAGCGCGCTGTCTATGGGTGTCGGCGGCGCAAGTCAAGCCGAGCCAAGGCTGCGCTCCCACGCCAGCGCATCGGCGATGATGCTGTCGAGGTCGTCGCGAACTGGCGTCCAGTCGAGTGTCGAGCGGATCCGCGCAGTGTCGGCGACCAGCGCATCGGGGTCGCCGGCGCGGCGCGGCGCCAGCACGCGCTCGATCTTCATGTTGGTGACGCGGTCGACCGCATCGAGCACCTCCAGCACCGAAAAGCCGCGGCTGTATCCACAGTTCATCGTCAGCGACCGCGCCGGTTCGGCGATCAGCGCGGCAAGCAGCGCGACATGCGCTGCGGCAAGGTCGTGGACGTGGATATAGTCGCGCACCCCGGTGCCATCGGGGGTAGCGTAATCGGTGCCGAAGACGGTGACATGGTCGCGCTTGCCGGTCGCAGCCTCGCACGCGACCTTGATCAGGTGCGTTGCCCCAGCGGTCGATTGCCCACTGCGGCCCTGCGGATCGGCTCCGGCGACGTTGAAATATCGCAGCACGCCGAAGTTGAGCGGGTGCACGGCAGCGACATCGCGCAGCATCCATTCGGTCATCAGCTTCGAACTGCCATAGGGGTTGATCGGGACCTTGGCCGAATCCTCGACGATCGGCGAGACTTCGGGGATGCCATAGACCGCTGCGGTCGACGAAAAGATGAAGTGCCGGACGCCGCCGGTTACCGCCGCCTCGAGCAGCGCGCGGCTCGCGGCGGTGTTGTTACGATAGTATTTGAGCGGATCGGTGACCGATTCGGGAACGATGATCGATCCGGCAAAGTGCATGATTGCGGTGATCTGCTGTTCGGCGATGATCCGCGCGATCAACGCTGCGTCGGCGATGTCGCCTTGATAAAAGCCGACGCCTTCGGGCACGGCGCGGCGAAAGCCCGTGCTGAAATCGTCGACCACCGTGACGGCGTATCCCGCGTCGCGCAGCGCGAGCACCGCATGGCTGCCGATATAGCCGGCACCGCCGGTGACAAGGACGGCGGGAGCAGGGGACATGGCGATCTCCTTGTGGCAGTCGCGGATGCGACCTGGCGTGCTGGCAAGCGTTGTGCGCGCGAGTATAAGGCTGACAAGGGGAAATCGTTTCATGGCGCGCCGCAATTTGATTGTACCGATCGGAGCCGCGTTGCTGCTGGCCGCGTGCGCGACGCCCGGCGGCATCGAGGTAACGCGCTTTCACCTTAGCCAGCCGTTGCCGCATGCGAGCGTCGCGGTGGTCGCGGTCGATCCGGCGGCGGCGTCCAGCCTTGCGTTCGCCAGCTATGCCGATGCCGTTGCCGCCGAGCTGGCGCGCGTCGGGTACGAGCGCGCGGTAGCACCGGGCAGCGCCACCTATATTGCCGCGCTGAGCGTTACGCAGACCACGCAGACCGTGCGCCGGGCTCCGCCGGTACAGATCGGCTTCGGCGTCGGTATCGGGGGTGGCGGCTATCGCGGCGGCGGTGTCGGCGCCGGTGTTTCGACGCCGGTCGGGCCGGGGCGGATCGAGGCGATCCGCGTCAACACGCTGTCGCTCAAGCTCAAGCGACGCACCGACGAGGCGCTGCTGTGGGAGGGCACCGCGACCGCCGCCGCCGATGCGCACGACGCCGCGAGCCGGCTGACGACGGCGGTTCCGGCGCTGGCGCAGGCGCTGCTCGCCGAGTTTCCCGGGCGTTCGGGCGTCACCGCGCGCTATCCATTGCCCCGCCGCTAGAAGGACCATCGCTTGACCATCGCCATCTCGGCCGCGTTCGACAGCGGCAACATCGACGTGCTGCAGCAGGACGGCGCGCGGTTCGATCTCGCGATCCGCACCGACCGCGAATCGGACTTCTACCAGTGGTTCCACTTCCGCCTGACCGGCGCGAAGGGCGTGGCGTGTACCTTGCGGATCACCAACGCCGGCGGCGCGGCGTACACCGGCGGGTGGAAGGACTACCGCGTCTGCGTGTCGACCGACCGCAACGACTGGACGCGGTCGCCGACCAGCTATGACGGCGGCGTGCTGACGATCGAGATCACGCCGACCGCGGACAGCATCTGGCTGGCGTACTTTGCCCCATACAGTCAGGAGCGCCACCACGACCTCGTCGCGCGCATCGGGGCCGCCCCCGGGGTTCGCACCGAAGTGCTCGGCCACACGCTCGAAGGCCGCACGCTCGACCTGCTGACGATGGGCGACGGGCCGCTGCAGCTGTGGTGGTATGCGCGCCAGCACCCGGGTGAGAGTATGGCCGAATGGTGGATGGAGGGTGCGCTCGACCGGTTGATCGATGCCAGCGACCCGGTGGCGCGGCGGCTGCGGTCGCTCGCGACATTGCATCTGGTGCCCAACATGAACCCCGACGGCAGCGCGCGCGGGCACCTGCGCACCAACTATGCCGGGGTCAACCTCAACCGCGAATGGCATGCGCCGAGCCTCGAGCGCTCGCCCGAGGTGCTGCATGTGCTGGGCCGGATGCGCGTCACCGGCGTCGACTTGGCGATGGACGTTCACGGCGACGAGACGCTGCCGCACAACTTCATCGCCGGGTTCGAAGGCATCCCCAACATCACCGACCGGCAACTGGCGCTGCTGCGCGACTATAACGCTGCGCTGGCGCGGCTGTCGCCCGACTTCCAGACGCGCATCGGCTATCCGCCGAGCGGCGCGGGCAAGGCCAATCTGACGATGAGCACCAATGCGGTGGCGAACGAATTCGGTTGCGTCGCGATGACGCTCGAAATGCCGTTCAAGGATGCCAACGACCTGCCCGATCCGGCGCGGGGCTGGTCGCCCGAGCGGTCGAAGGCGCTGGGCCGCGACAGCCTTGCCGCTGCGCTCGAGATCATCGGAAAGCTGCGCTGATGCCGACGCTGGTGCTGATCCGCCACGGCCAGAGCGCGTGGAACCTTGAAAACCGCTTTACCGGCTGGTGGGATGTCGACCTGACGCCCAACGGCGTCGACGAGGCGACCGCAGCAGGTGCCGCACTCGCCGCCGCCGGCTATGACTTCGACCGCGCCTTCACCAGCGTCCAGACGCGCGCAATCCGCACGCTGCACCTCGTGCTCGGCAGCATGGCGCGGCTGTGGATTCCCGAAACCAAGGACTGGCGGTTGAACGAGCGTCACTATGGCGGGCTGACCGGGCTCAACAAGGCCGAGACCGCGGCCGCGCACGGCGATGCGCAGGTGCACGAGTGGCGCCGCAGCTTCGACGTGCCGCCGCCGCCGCTCGAAGCCGGCTCGCGCTATGACCTGTCGGGCGACCGCCGCTATGCCGGGATCGCGGTCCCCGCTGCCGAAAGCCTGAAGGACACCATCGCCCGCGTGCTGCCCTATTGGGACAGCGCGATCGTGCCCGCGCTGCGCCGCGGCGAGCGCGTTGTCGTCGTTGCGCACGGCAATTCGCTGCGCGCACTGGTCAAGCACCTGTCGGGCATTTCGGACGCCGACATTGCCGCGGTCGAGATCCCCACCGGCAAACCGCTGGTCTATGAGCTCGACGACCACCTGCAGGCGACGTCGCGCTTCTATCTCGGCGATCGCTAGGCCACCGGCAAAGGCTTGGAACGTGTCACGCTTTTCTGTGTCACGGTGTTTCACCGGTTTCAGGCGGGGCAGCGAAGGTCACACTGGTACGGAATCGTTTTCGGGACGGGGGCGACTTAAAAAGCGCAACTGCTGAGCGAGTGTATTCTGTACCATATCGGTTTTTAACTGTCAAGCTGATCGACTCGGCACCAAGCATCGCAACCGCCCCCGTTGCCACGCTTCGGCCCCGCCCCTAAGGTCCGGCGCTTCGCTCGCAGGGGAGCCAGGCAATGCGTACGCCGCCACTGGTCGGCATTATCATGGGCAGCACGTCCGACTGGGCGACGATGGAGCATGCCGCGCTGACGCTCGCCGAACTGGGGGTGCTCCACGAAACGCGCGTCGTATCGGCGCACCGCACACCCGAACGGCTGTACGACTATGCGACGACCGCGGTCGCGCGCGGGCTGGGTGCGATCATCGCGGGCGCCGGCGGTGCCGCGCATCTGCCGGGGATGTGTGCGGCGTTGACCCGGTTGCCGGTGTACGGCGTGCCGGTGTCGTCGGCGGCGCTCAGCGGCATGGATAGCCTGCTGTCGATCGTCCAGATGCCCGCCGGCATCCCGGTCGGCACGCTGGCGATCGGCAAGCCCGGCGCAATCAACGCCGCGCTGCTGGTCGCCGCGACCTTTGCCGTGCACGACGACGCGCTGGCGGCGCGGCTCGACGCGTGGCGCGCCGCGCAACGCGACAGCGTGGCGCTGACGCCGGCATGATTCCACCCGGATCGACGATCGGCATTCTGGGCGGCGGCCAGCTTGGGCGCATGCTCGCGCTGGCGGCGGCGTCGATGGGTTACCGCGTCCATATCCTTGCCCCCGAGCCCGAGCTGCCGGCGGGCGACGTTGCGGCACAGGTGACGCGCGCCGATTATACCGATCGCGCTGCGCTCGATGCGTTCGCCGCGGCGGTCGATGTGGTGACGTTCGAGTTTGAAAATATCGACGTCGATGCCGTGCGCTATCTCGGCGGCCGCGCGCTGGTCTGGCCGGGTGCCAACGCGCTCGAGGTGGCGCAGGACCGACTGGCCGAGAAGACCTTTGTCGCCGGGCTGGGCGGGCGGACCGCGCCGTACCGCGCGGTTGCTTCGCTCGCCGAGCTGCACGCGGCGCTGGGCGCGCTCGGCACCCCCGCGCTGCTCAAGACGCGGCGGATGGGCTATGACGGCAAGGGGCAGGTGCGGATCGACCGCGCCGCCGACGCCGCCGACGCGTGGGCGGCGATCGGCGAAGCGCCGGCGCTGCTCGAGGGGTTGGTGGCATTCGACGCCGAGTTTTCGGTGCTGCTGGCGCGCGCACGCGGCGGCGAGGTCGTGGTGTATGACGTGCCGCACAACGAACATGTCCGCGGCGTGCTCGACTGCAGCCGCGTGCCTGCACCGGCAAGCGTCGCGCGCCACGCCGCCGCCGCCACCGGGCTGGCGCGCGCGGTGGCCGATGCGCTGGGCTATGTCGGCGTGCTGACGCTCGAATTCTTCGCGACCGCCGATGGTCCGGTGTTCAATGAAATGGCCCCGCGCGTGCACAACAGCGGCCATTGGACGATCGAGGGAGCGCGCGTCAGCCAGTTCGAAAACCATATCCGCGCGGTCTGCGGGCTACCGCTCGGCAGCACGACGCTGACCGCGCCCGCGGTCCGCATGACCAATCTGCTCGGCGAGGCGGTGCACGACTGGGCGCAGATCCTTGCCGATGCGGGCGCGCACCTCCATCTCTACGGCAAGAGTGAGGTCAAGCCGGGCCGCAAGATGGGGCATGTCACCTGGTTATGAAGCTGGTCGTCCTGCTCGCGGCGCTGCTTTCGGGCACGGCTGCAGTCGCGATGACCGAGCTGCCGCCGCTGGCGACCGCGCTGCCGCCGCTGGTGACCCCGAGCACGGCGTTTGCAGCGGGCGAAGCCCCCGGCTGGCGGTTCGCCGACACCAGTTTCGTCGACGCGGTACCGCGCGACCCGGCCCCCGATATCGCCTCGCTCCACGGCTTCGATGACGATGCAGCCACAGCGCTGCTCGGCTGCGGCACGATCGAGCAGATGCTGCTGCTCGAGCCGCGCGTGCCGGGGCGCGACGAGGCGATCCGCACCGCCGCGCTGCCGCTACCCGAGTTTGACGCGCTCGCGCTCGGCGCGTTCGATGCGGCGAGCGGGCAAAGCCTTGCCGATCACAGCCTGACGCTCGGCGGGATTACGGTCGGGCGGAACTACACGGTGAAGTTTGCGGGCCAGGTCGGCGCCGACGAGAACGACTGACGCTATTCGGCGGCGAGCGCGTCGGTGCGGTCATAGGCCAACACCGCACTCGGCAGTGCGCGGCGCTGTGCCTGTTCGAACAGCCAGACGCGCACCGCGCTCGACAGGTTGGTGGTGCGCGCCTCGTCGATTTCGGCGATCAGTGCGTTGAGCGGCCGCCGTTGGGCAACGGCTGCCGAGCGCAACGCCGCCCAGAAGATCGGCTCGAGGCTGAGCGACGTATGATGCCCGGCGATCGACACCGAGCCTTTGACAAGACCGTCGCCGCCCATTTCAGTACATGTGCTGGCCACCGTTCAACGACAGCGTCGAGCCGGTGACGAAACCGGCATCATCGCTGGCGAGGAACAGGACCCCCCGGGCAATCTCGCTTGCCTGACCCAGCCGCCCGGCGGGAATCTTGGCAACAATCTTTTCAAGCACGTCAGCGGGCACGGCAGCGACCATGTCGGTGTCGATATAACCCGGCGCAATCGCGTTGACGGTAACGTTAAACTTCGCGCCTTCCTGCGCGAGCGCCTTGGTAAAGCCGTGGATGCCCGACTTTGCCGCCGCATAGTTGACCTGGCCGTACTGCCCGGCCTGGCCGTTGATCGACCCGATGTTGACGATGCGCCCGAATTTGCGCGACCGCATTCCCGGGAACGTCGCCTTGGCCATGTTGAAGCAGCCGCCGAGGTTGACGTCGATCACCTCGCGCCACATTTCGTAGCTCATCTTGAGGATCGTGCCGTCGCGGGTGATGCCGGCGTTGTTGACGACGATATCGACGGGGCCGAGATCGGCCTCCGCCTTCGCCACGCCGTCGAGGCAGGCCTGATGGTCGGCGACGTTCCACTGATACGAGGCGATGCCGGTGCGTTCGGTGAACGCTGCGGCCTTGGTCGCGTCACCGCCGTAATTCGCCGCGACATGGTAGCCCGCGTCGCGCAGCGCGAGCGAAATCGCTTCGCCGATGCCGCGTGTTCCGCCGGTGACGATTGCAACACGAGCCATCAAAAACTCCCCATAAGTTATGTTTATACTTTGATAATCTTAAGTCAACGGTAACCATCCAGAAAGCTCGCGCGTCACGATCGTCTGCAGCAGCGCCTGTCCCGAGGCGCTGTCGTTGAGGCATGGTAGATAGGCGAAATCGGTCCCGCCCGCCATTAGGAACGTGTCGCGCCCCTCGATCGCGACCTCCTCGAGTGTTTCGAGATTATCCGCCGAAAATCCCGGCGCGATGACCACCAGCCGCTTGACGCCCTCGTCCGGAAGCGCGGCGAGCGTCGCATCGGTATAGGGTTTGAGCCATTCGGCACGCCCCAGCCGCGACTGGAAACTGACGCGCAGCGGGATGGCCAGCCGGTCGGCGAGTAACCGCGCAGTCTTGCGGCACTGGCAGTGATACGGATCGCCGCGATCGAGCGTGCGGCGCGGCATGCCGTGAAACGACGCGAGCACGACGTCGGGGACGAAATCGAGCCCAGCAATGCCCGCGGTGACGGTCGCGGCGAGCGCGTCGATGAACGCCGGATCGTCATGGTACGGCGGCAGCGTCCGCAGCGCCGGTTGCCAGCGCCACTGCTTGAGCGTGTCGAACACCTTGTCGTTGACCGTGCCGGTCGTCGCACTGCTGTACTGCGGATACAGCGGCGCGATCAGGATGCGGTCGCACCCCGCCGCCTTGAGCGCGGCGAGCCGATCGGGAATCGACGGCGTCCCATAGCGCATCGCCCAATCGACCATGACGCGCTCGCCGAGCATCGCCTGCAACGCGTCCGCCTGCGCGCGCGTGATCCGCCGCAGCGGCGACTCGCCGCCGTCATGGTCCCAGATGCGCGCATAATTCGCTGCCGTCCGTTTCGGGCGGGTGGTCAGCACGACCGCGCGCAACAGCGGCTGCCACAGGATCGGCGGCAGTTCGACAACGCGCCGATCGGACAGGAATTCGGCAAGATAGCGGCGCACCGGCGCGGTCTCGGGCGCATCGGGGGTGCCGAGGTTGACGAGCAATACCCCGACCCGCCCGAACGCGACGGGCGGGTGATCGTGCGGCAGCGCGGTCATGCCCGGGCGATGATCGGAAGGTCGCGGTGGCGCTTGCCGGTCGCGGCAAAGATCGCATTGGCAACGGCGGGCGCGATCGGCGGGGTGCCGGGTTCGCCGACGCCGCCCATCGGCGCGGCACTCGCCACGATGATAACCTCGATCGCAGGGGCTTCGGCGAGCATCAGCACCGGCGCGGTATCGAAATTCGACTGCACCGCATGGCCGCCGTCGAACGTCATCGCGCCCTTCAGCGCCGCCGCCAGCCCGAACAGGATCGCACCTTCGACCTGCGCGCGGACGCCGTCGGGGTTGACCACCGGACCGCAATCGATCGCCGCGACGACGCGCCGGACATGCGGATCGCTGCCGGGCTTGCACGCGACTTCGGCGACTTCGGCGACGATGCTACCAAAGCTTTCGTGGAGCGCGACGCCGCGCGCCACATTGACATCGACCGGCCCGAGCGGCCCCGCCGCCTGCAGCGCGGCGCGCAGCACGGCGGCGTGGCGCGGCTGATCCTTGAGCATCGCCAGCCGGAATTCGCCCGGATCGGCCCCGGCGGCGTGCGCGAGTTCATCGACGAAGCTCTCGACGAAAAACGCCGTGAAGCTGTGCCCGACCGACCGCCAGAAACCGAGCGGCACGCCGACGTCGACCGGCACATGCTCGGCCAGCACCGCGCCGAAGTCGTACGGCAACCCGACCGAGCCTTCGACCGCGGCGGCATTGGGTTTGATCGATCCAGCCATCGCCGGCAGGTTGCGCCCCGCGACGCTGTTGGCGACATCGGGAACCGCGATCCGGCTGGCCCATGCGGTGACGCGCGGCGGCGCGCCGTTACCGCCCGCCGACAGCACAGCGCGCATCCGCGCCGCTGCGGCCGGACGGTATTTGTCCTGCGCAAAATCCTCCTCGCGCGACCAGATCAGCTGCACCGGGCGCTTGACCGCCTTCGCCAGCAGCGCCGCCTGGATGCAGACATCGGTTTCGATCTTGCGCCCGAAGCCGCCGCCAACCAGCGTCGGGTGGACGGTGACCGCGTCATCGGCGATGCCGAGCGCCTTTGCCACCGCCCAGGTGGTCAGCGTGACCGACTGCGTCGGGGCCCAGATTTCGCAGGTGCCGCCATCGATCCGCGCGGTGGCGTTCATCGGCTCGAGCGCGGCATGCGCAAGGAACGGCACGGTATAGACCGCCTGCACCATGCCCGGCTTGCCGAGCAATGCGGCGGCATCGCCGACCTTTTCGACCGTCACATCGTCTTTCGAGTCGAGCCCGGCCCGCAACGCGGGTTCGATCCAGGCCCCGGCGGGCTTGGCGGCGGCCTCGAACCCGGGCTTGAGCGCCTCGACCGCCAGATGCGCGCCGTACCAGGTCGTCGCCACCGCCGCGACCCAGGTCGGGCCGTCGACGACATCGATGACACCGGGCATCGCTTTTGCCGGAGCATGGTCGACGCGCTGCAATTTCTGATCGCCGACCGGGCCCGACTTGATTGCCGCATAGACCATGCCCGGCAGCCGTACATCGAGGCCGAAGCGCGCGCTGCCGTCGGTTTTCCCCGGAATGTCGAGCCGCTGCACCGGCTTGCCCATCAGCTTGCCCGGCGTCGCGCGCAGCGTGGGCGATGCGGGCAGATCTTCGGCGGACGCCTTGCCCGCGATATCGGCAAAGCGCAGCCGCTGCGCCTTATAGATGACAAAGCCGTTGTCGGTGTCGCAGTCGTGCCAGTCGACGCCCCACTGCCGCGCCGCCGCCCGGCACAGCATCTCGCGCGCGGCGGCACCTGCCAGCCGCACCGGCGGCGCAAAGCCGCGCACCGAGGTGCTGCCGCCGGTGATCTGCATGTCGAAATGGTCGATGACCTTGCCCATCGACCAGCGCGCAAACCCGCGGAACGATTCGGGCATGCCTGCGGTCTGATCGAGCGCCATGCCGTGATTGGCATAGACGGGGTGCAACGGCGCAGGTTCGACCGACACCGTATTCCAGTCGGCGCCAAGCTCGTCGGCGAGGATCTGCGGCAGGCTGGTGAACACGCCCTGCCCCATTTCGGCCTGCGGTACCGCGACGACGACGCGCCCATCGGTGCCGATCTTGACGAAGCCGTTCAGGACCGTTTCGTCCTTCGCCGCTGCCCAGTTGAGCGCGCGGCTGCGCGGCCACAACGCAAAGCCGACCGCCAGCCCCGCGGCCGCGCCGGTCCCGATCAGGAAATTGCGCCGTGTCGTGCGCGGGCGGGCGGGCGGCGGCAAGGCGGGGGGCTGGGCGTTCATCGCGTATCTTTACCGCGCGTCGCGACCATTGTCGAAGGCGGCGTAAGGCCACTCCCCACCCACTTGGGCAGGGAGTGGCAAAGCGCTTATTCGGCCGCTGTGCGGAACTGCGCGGTCTCGGTCGATTCCTTGAGCGCCGTCGTCGAGCTGGTCCCGCCCGAGATCGCGATGGCGACTGCGTCGAAATAGCCGGTGCCGACTTCGCGCTGGTGACGCGTGGCGGTGTAGCCGTTCTTTTCGCTGGCGAATTCGGCCTGCTGCAGTTCGGAATACGCCGCCATGCCGCGGTCCTTGTAACCGCGCGCCAGCTCGAACATGCCGTGGTTGAGCTGATGGAAGCCCGCCAGCGTCACGAACTGGAACTTATATCCCATCGCGCCGAGCTCGCGCTGGTATTTGGCGATGGTGTCCTTGTCGAGATTGGCTTCCCAGTTGAACGACGGCGAGCAGTTATACGCCATCATCTTGCCCGGATGCGCCTTCTGGATCGCCTCGGCGAAGCGCTTGGCGTCGGCGAGCACCGGGTGCGAGGTTTCCCACCACAGCAGGTCGGCATGTTCGGCAAACGCGATGCCGCGCTTGATGCAATGATCGACGCCGGTGCCGGGCTTCAACCGGAAGAAACCCTCCGGCGTGCGCTCGCCGGTGGTGAACTCATGGTCGCGCTCGTCGACGTCGCTGGTCAGCAGCATCGCCGATTCGGCGTCGGTGCGCGCGCAGATGATCGTCGGCACGCCCATCACATCGGCTGCCAGCCGCGCGGCGTCGAGATTGCGGATCTGCGCCTGCGTCGGGATCAGCACCTTGCCGCCCAGATGGCCGCACTTCTTCTCGGAGGCGAGCTGGTCCTCGTAATGGACGCCCGCCGCACCGGCCTCGATATAGGCCTTCATGATCTCGAAGCAGTTGAGCGGCCCGCCGAAACCGGCTTCGGCATCGGCGACGATCGGTGCGAACCAGTCGCGCTGCGCGCCGCCTTCGCTATGCTCGATCTGGTCGGCGCGCTGCAGCGTGCGGTTGATCTTGCGGCACAGCTCGGGGCCGGCGTTGGCTGGATACAGCGACTGGTCGGGATACATCGCGCCCGCGGTGTTGGCGTCGGCGGCGACCTGCCAGCCGCTGAGGTAGATCGCCTTCAGTCCGGCGCGGACCATCTGCATCGCCTGGTTGCCGCTGAGCGCACCCAGCGCGTTGACATAATCCTCGGACTTCAGCAGCTCCCACAGCTTGGCGGCACCGCGCGCCGCGAGCGTGTGCTCGATCGGCACCGAGCCCTGCAGCTTCTTTACATCGGCGACCGAATACGGACGGGTGATGCCATCGAAACGACCGGCAGGCAGCGCGGGGAATAGCGAGTCGAAACTGGTCATGATGGTCTCCTTTGACCGGATTTTTACAATGAGGGCGCGGGCGAGACTTTTGCCTCTGCCCGCGCCGCCTCCCCTAAAACCGTTGCACCGTGTGTGACGAGCCGCTAGGCGGGGGTCAAGCATGTGCTTGTCGAAATCGTGTCGAAGTGTACGGATTAGGGCCATCGGACATGTCGTGTTGTAAATATCTTGACAGGTTTGCTGCGTGACGACGCACGACCGCAAGTTGTTTGCGGGCGCGCGGTTGCGCCGGATCCGGCTGCAACTGGCGCTGACGCAGACGCGGATGGCGGACGACCTTGGCGTCTCGGTCAGCTATCTCAACCTGATCGAGCGCAACCAGCGGCCGCTGACGGCGGCGTTCCTGCTCAAGCTGGCGGGCGCGTATAATCTCGACTTGCGCCAGCTGACCGGCGACGATGGCGCCGCGCTTGCTGCCGAACTGGCGCGGGTGTTCGCCGATCCGGCGCTCGGCGGCATCGAAGTGGCGCGCGCCGAGCTCGAGGAGGTGGCGCAAAGCGCCCCCGGCGTCGCGCAGGCGGTGTTGCGGCTGCACGCGCTGATCGCCAGCGGACCGGCGCTCCGCCCCGATCACGAGCCGTCGCCGGTCGAGGCGGTGACGCAGCTGCTGCTCGACCGCCGCAACCATTTCCCCGACCTCGACGCGGCGTGCGAGGCGCTCGCCGACGAACTGCGGCTGGCGTCCGCCGATCGGATGGCGGCGATCGCCGAACGGCTGCGCGCGCGCCACGGCATCGGCGTCCGCGTGCTGCCGGTCGATGTGCTGCCCGATACGCTGCGCCGCCTCGACCTGCATGCCCGATCGCTGCAGTTGTCGGAGGCGCTCGACGCGGCGTCGCGGACATTTGCGGTGGCGTATCAGCTCGCGCTGATCGAGCTGCGCCCGGCGATCGATGCGGTGGTCGCCAGCGCCGCGCTCGGCAATGCCGCGAACCAGCGGTTTGCGGTGCAGGCGCTGGCGAACTATGCGGCCGCCGCGATCATGATGCCCTATGCGCGGTTTCACGCCGCCGCCGAAGCGCTGGGCTATGACTTCGAGCTGCTGCAGGCGCGGTTTGGCGCGGGGTTCGAACAGGTCGCGCACCGGTTGACGACGTTGCAGCGCCCGGGCGCGCGCGGCGTGCCGTTTTTCCTGCTGCGCGTCGACCGTGCCGGCAATGTTTCCAAACGCTTTGCCGCGCAGACGCACGCGCTTGCGGCGCATGGCGGCGGCTGCCCGCTGTGGGTGGTGCACGCCGCGTTCGACCGCCCCGGCAGCGTCGTCCGGCAGGTCGTCACTACCGAAGACGGCGCCCAGTTCCTGACGGTGGCGCGCACGGTGCGAAGCTATGCCGCGCCCTACGGCGAAACCCGCCCCGAATTCGCGATCGCGCTGAGTTGCGATCTCGCGCATGCCCGCGCGCTGGTCTATGCCGACGGCATCGATTTGTCGGGCGCGCGCGCCACGCCGATCGGGCTGGGTTGCGCCAGCTGCGCGCGCGTCGCGTGCCGCCAGCGCAGCCTGCCCCCGACCGGCGGGCGGCTGCGCGTCGACGAACGATCGCGCGGGGTCACCCCGTTTCGCTTTGCAGGTTCAGGAGAAGCATGATGACAGTTCGCGGCGTCGAGATTACCGGCACGATGCGCCCCGGTTACGAAACCATCCTGACCGACGAGGCGCTCAACTTCGTTGCCAACCTGCACCGGCAGTATGAGCCGACGCGCCAGGCGCTGCTGCACGCGCGCGAGGTTCGGCAGGCATGGTGGGCGGCGGGCAACGCGATCGACTTCGCCCCCGAAACGCGCAGCGTCCGCGACGGCGCGTGGCAGGTCGCCGGCGCACCCGCCGACTTGCAGGACCGCCGCGTCGAGATCACCGGGCCGGTCGACCGCAAGATGGTCATCAACGCGCTCAATTCGGGTGCGAAATGCTATATGGCGTGCTTCGAGGATGCGAGCACGCCCGCGTGGGAGATCATGGTCGATGGGCAGGTCAACCTGCGCGATGCCGCCGCCGGCCACATCAGCCTCGCCGACAAGGGCAAGACCTACACGCTCAACGACACCACCGCGACGCTGATCGCGCGGCCGCGCGGCTGGCACCTGCCCGAGGCGCATATGATCGTCGACGGCGAGGCGGTGGCCGGCGCGTTGTTCGATTTCGGGCTGTATGTGTTTCACAACGCGCGCGCGCTGATCGCGCGCGGGTCGGGGCCGTATTTCTACCTCCCCAAGCTCGAACATTATCTCGAGGCGCGGTTGTGGAACAACGTCTTCGTCACCGCGCAGTCGTGGCTCGGGCTGCCGCTTGGCACGATCAAGGCGACGGTGCTGATCGAAACGCTGCCCGGCGCGTTCATGGCGGACGAGATCCTGTACGAACTGCGCGACCATATCGCCGCGCTGAACTGCGGGCGCTGGGACTATATCTTCAGCTATATCAAGTGCTTCGGCGCGGACAGCGGTCATGTGCTGCCCGACCGCGCGGCGGTGACGATGACGGTGCCGTTCATGCGCGCCTATGCGCTGCACGTCATCCGCACCTGCCACAAGCGCGGCGCGCATGCGATGGGCGGGATGAGCGCGTTCATCCCGGTCAAGGGCGACGAGGCGGCGAACGAGCGCGCCTTTGCCGCCGTGCGCGCCGACAAGGAGCGCGAGGCGACCGACGGCTGCGACGGCACCTGGGTTGCGCATCCGGGCCTGGTGCCGGTGGCGATGGCGGTGTTCGACCGCGTCATGCCGGGGCCGAACCAGCTCGGCGTGATCCCGCCGGGCAGCGTCACCGCCGCCGAACTGACCACCGCACCGGCCGGGCCAAAGACGCTCGGCGGGCTGGCCATGAACGCCAACGTCGGCATCGGTTATATCGCCAGCTGGCTGCGCGGGCAGGGCGCAGCACCGCTACACAATCTGATGGAGGACGCAGCCACCGCCGAGATCAGCCGAACGCAGCTGTGGCAGTGGCGCACCGTCGGCGTAACGCTCGACAGCGGCGAAGTGGTCGACGTCGCGCTGATCGAGCGCACCGTCGCCGAGCAACTGGCGGTGTGGCAGCGCGACGTCGGCGACAACTTTTTTGCCGCGGGCAAGTTCGTCGAGGCAGCGTCGATCTTCTCGACACTGGTCCTCGCCGACCGGCTCGAACCGTTCCTGACGCTGCCGGCCTATGCGCATTATTTCGCGCAGGCCGCCTGAAGAACGGGGGCCGCCGCCGCAGCGGCGGCCCCCTGTCGGCTAGAACTTTACGCCCGCCGATACCCGGAAGTAACGGCCGAGGACACCCGAATAATAGGTGACGGTGCCGCCGCCTGCCGGTGCCGGGAACGGCGGTCCGACATCGAACAGATTGTCGACGATGAAGCGGAGTTCATACCGCTTGTCGATGGTATAGCCGACCGACGCGTTGGTCACGACGTAGGCACCGACCTGCGGATATTGGTAGTCGGTCAGCGCGGCGTTCGGATCGATAAACGACTTGCCGAAATACTGGACCTGCACCAACGAGTTGAACGCACCATTGTCGTAATTGACGTTTGCCGTGAACGAGTGGCGCGGATTACCGATGGCGTTCAGCGTCGTCGTGCTGTCGCCAGTGCCGACGCGGGTGTTCTGCTTGCGGACATAGAAGTAATTAACCGAAAGCCCGAGATTTCCCGCGTTTGCGCCAAGACCGACGCGGTCGAGGCCGACACGATACGCCACTTCGGCGGTGACACCGGCAAAGCTGCGCGTTGCGGCGTTGTAATAGCCTTCCTTGATAAAGGTGATTTGTCCGCTCGGGCCGCGCGTCACGAGGTTGCAGAAGCCGCTCGGATAGGGATTGGCATCATAGCAGGCCTTTAAAATGTCATCGCCCGCGAGCGAGACGATCGCGTTCTTGAGTTCGATGCTGATGTAATCGGCAGCAATCGTCAGGCCCGGCACGAAGCGCGGCCGGATCACGGCACCGAAGGTATAGCTGTTCGCCTTCTCGTTGGTCAGTCCGTTATTCCCCGAGATCGACACCGGGACGGTAAAGTCCGAATAGTTCGACGCGAATGGCTGCTTGATGCCGGCTGCGGCGCAGTTTGTGGCGCGGTTGGCCGGGTTGGGGCCAGCGCCGATGTAGCGGGCGTCGCATGGATCCTTGCCGGTATCGAACGCCTGCGACGTCGGATTGAACGCCTCGGTGATCGCCGGTGCACGGATCGAGCGGGTGAAATTGCCGCGGAACGTCACGTCCTCGATCGGTGCAAGGCGGCCGCCGAAGGTATAGGTCAAGTCACCGCCCGACAGCGAATTGTTGACGTAGCGCGCCGCGCCCTCGAGCTCGAACTCGTGGATGAAGCGCCAATCCATCGTCGGCGACACCAGCGGAATGCGCAATTCGGCAAACGCCTCGTTGGTGGTGAAGCTGCCGCTGATCGGATCGATCGGAATCGACCGGCCATATTGCGTATAGCTGCCATCGGCGTTGCGCTGCCCGCGGTAATAGGCACCCGGATCGAAGCTCGTCGTCTCGCGGCGATGTTCGTAGCCGACCACATAGGCGACGTCGCCGCCGGGCAGCGCGAACAACGTGCTGTTGATGTTGGCGTTGATGACCAGCTGCGTGTTTTTCGACACCGGCGTGGCGATCGCCGTCACATAATCGAGCGCCGATTTGCTGAACTGATTGTTGCCGAACAGGTTGAGCGGAGCGCAGGTCGCATTGATCGAGGCGATCGTCGCATTGGTATAGCCCGGGCGGCAGACGATCTGGCCCTGCGCGTTGGTCACGGCATCGATGGCGTTCAGAAAGTTCTTCTGCACCAGCTGGCGGCTGCTCGACCGCGTCGTCGAGCTGCCATAGTTGCCGGTCAGTTCGAAATTGAACTTGCGCGCGCCGAGGTTGAAATTGCCGCTGGTGCCGAGCACGAAGCGATAAAGTTCGACAGTCGACGTGCCGCTGCCCGATGCGAGGTCGGTGTTGGCGCGCGTCAGCTCGAACGACTGCGCTCCATCGGGCAGGTTCGATGCGATGATGGCGCGGTCGGCGGGATTGAGGAACGGGTTGCTGAGCTGGATAACGATGTCGCCATCGGTCGATCCCGTCGGGCCGAACAGCGTGGTGTTATACACCGGCTGGCCGCGCAGGTTGGTTGCGCTGCTGTGCGAATACCAGCCTTCACCGAACACCTTGATGTGGTCGGTCACTTCGTAATTGGCCTGGACCGTGCCGAGGTAGCGCTCCGAGCTGGTCAGCAAATTGCCGTAGTCGGCAATCGGAAAGCCGTTGCCGCCCGAGCTTTCGATCAGGCTACCGGTCCGCGTTCCGAAATCGAGCGGGATCAGCCGGCCGGAGTCGCTGAATGTCAGCACTTGCCCCTGCGCATTCGACACCCCGGCGAATTCGGGGATCGAATCGGCCACCAGCGGCGTGCCCGAAGCGGTGAAAATGTTATAGCGATGTTGGTAATACAGCTGCTGTGCATAGGGCGCGTTCGAAGCGCTGGCGGTGGTGAAGAACGGCCCGTCGCGGCCGGTCAGGAAACGTTCGGCGGTCGTGATGCCGTCGACCTTGTTATATTCGCCCGACACGATGATGTTGCCGCGCTCGTCGTTGAACTTGGTCCCGGCGATGCCCGAAATGCGATATTCGGCCCCGTCGCCCTTGCCCGACAGGCCGGTCTGCGCCTTGAGCTCGATGCCCTGATATTTCTCTTTCAGGATGATGTTGACGGTACCGGCAATTGCATCCGAACCATAGATCGGCGCGCCGCCGACGGCGACGGTCTCGATCCGGTCGACAAGGCTCGACGGGATCGTGTTGAGATCGACCTGGCTGCCCGCGTCGGTCGGCCCGAAAATCGAGGCGGTGTTCGACGACACGAATCGGCGACCGTTGACCAGCGTGAGCGTGCGCTGCGACCCGAGCGAGAAGAAATCGACGAAGGTTTGCCCGGCGCCGAAATTTGACTGTGCGCCGACCGGGCTGTTGCCGGGAACGCCGAACGCCGGCAGCTCCGACAGCGCCTGACCGACGTTGGTGTAACCGCGGGCATCGATCTGCGCGCTGCCGATGACCAGCGCCGGCTGGACGGTATCGAAGCCGGCACGCGGAATGCGCGAGCCGGTCACGACGATCTGTTCATCTGCGGTGGTATCGGCTGCCGCCGCGGTGGTCTGTGCAGCGACGCTGGCACCGGTCAGCAAAAGCGCCACAGGGGCTGCCGACATCAGAAAAGCAAATTTTACCACGCCATACTCCAACGATGAATCGGCGCGCGGGATGCGCGTTACAGCTGACACCGGTGGCATGGCGGATCATCGGCGCGCAATCGGCCGGGCGCGCCGCGACAGCAAATTGCGCCGCAACGTATTATAATTGCCACAGTTTTCGAGGCAAAGTGTCGCAGATGGCCGGGGGTCGCGACACGCCGCCGCAGGCAGCGCCGCCTTACGCCGCCGTTGGGGCAGCCTCGCGGACGCCGGCGTCGACATGATCGGCGAATTGCGCAAAATTATCGATGAACAGCTTGACCAGCGTCTGCGCCTTGGCGTCGTACGCCGCCTTGTCGGCCCAGGTATCGCGCGGGTTGAGGATTTGCATATCGACGCCCGGTACGGTGATCGGCACTTCGAAGCCGAAGTTGGGATCGGTACGGAACGGCGCAGCGTTGAGGCTGCCGTCGAGCGCGGCGTTGAGCAGCGCGCGCGTCACGCGTATCGGCATCCGCTTGCCGACACCGTAGATGCCGCCAGTCCAGCCGGTGTTGACCAGCCAGCAATCGACGCCGCCCTTGGCGATGCGTTCCTTGAGCAGATTGCCATAGACGCTGGGGTGGCGCGGCATGAACGGTGCGCCGAAGCAGGTCGAAAAGGTCGCTTCGGGATCCTTGACGCCGATTTCGGTTCCGGCAACCTTGGCGGTGTAGCCGCTGAGGAAATAGTACATCGCCTGATCGGGCGTCAGCCGTGCGATCGGCGGCAACACGCCGAACGCATCGGCGGTCAGCATGATGACGTTTTTGGGCGTCGGCCCCATGTTGTCGGCGGACGCATTGGGGATGAAGTCGATCGGATAGGCCCCGCGTGTATTCTCGGCGAGGCGGGCATCGTCGAGGTCGAGCGCGCGCGTCGCATCGTCCATCACGACATTTTCGAGCACGGTACCGAAGCGGCGCGTGGTCGCATAGATTTCGGGCTCGGCTTCTTCGGACAGGCGGATCATCTTGGCGTAGCAACCGCCTTCGAAGTTGAACACCGCGGTATCCGACCAGCCATGCTCGTCATCGCCGATCAGCGTGCGCGAGGCGTCGGCCGACAGGGTCGTCTTGCCGGTTCCCGACAGCCCGAAAAAGATCGCGGTGTCGCCCTTGGGCCCGATGTTCGCCGAGCAATGCATCGGCATCACGCCGCGCGGCGGCAGGATGTAGTTCAGGATAGAGAAGACCGATTTCTTCATTTCGCCCGCATAGCGCGTGCCGCCGATCAGGATCAGCTTGGCTGCATAATTGACCGCAACGACGGTTTCGCCGCGGCAGCCGTGGCGCGCCGGATCGGCTTTGAACGACGGCAGGTCGATGATCGTGAATTCGGGCACGAAGTCGGCAAGCAGGCGCGCATCGGGACGCACCAGCAGCGTGCGGATGAACAGCGAATGCCATGCGAGCTCGGTAATGACGCGGACCTGCGCGCGGAATTCGGGCTGCGATCCGCCGAACAGGTCCTGGACGAACAGCGTGTCTTTCGTCGCCAGCGCGGCGGCAAAATCGGCCTTGAGCGCGTCGAACTGCGCCGTGGTCATCGGCTTGTTCGACTTGCCCCACCAGATCGCAGTCTCGGTCTCGGCATCGCGGACGATGAACTTGTCGTTTGCCGAGCGGCCGGTGTGCGCGCCGGTTTCGACAACGAGCGCGCCGTCCTTCGACAGCCGCCCCTCGTGGCGCGCGATCGCGGTCTCGACCAGCGCGGGCGTGCCGAGATTCCAGTGCAGCGCAGCCGCGGTGGGGTAGCCCTGGGCATCGAGGCCATGGCTGGAAGCGATCATCGGGTTACTCCTCAAGACTACCTAAGCGGCCGGTTAACCCGGTTCCACGGCTAGACTCGGGCGCATACAGGAAGTCGGGGCGATGCGTCAAAATTACCGGGGCAGCCGATACTGCCCGCGCTACCGCCTGTAACTATTTTATGCGATAGTCTGATTGCGGCCCTAATTTCGGCGCGCCGCCTGCCCGATGGCCTCGAACCGCCGGTCCCCCGGCAAAGGATGGAAGCTATGTCACGCCGCCTGTTCCCGCTTGCCGCCGCCGTATCGGCGACGCTCATTGCCACCACCGCCACCGCGACGCCGACGATCGACCCGACTGGTGATTTCCTGGCGACCTATACCGGCCCAGCGGCGGGCGATCTCGATGTCAAATCGGTCGAAGTGCTCCGCAACGGCGCCAATTTCGACCTGTTTTCGACCTTTGCTGCCACG
This sequence comes from Sphingomonadales bacterium, assembly GCA_038225475.1. Taxonomy (GTDB): domain Bacteria; phylum Pseudomonadota; class Alphaproteobacteria; order Sphingomonadales; family Sphingomonadaceae; genus Polymorphobacter_B. The sequence continues at coordinate 126,733 of JBBRRA010000006.1, read as the reverse complement.
GTCGGAACGACGACGGGGGCATTTTATGTCTGGGGCATCGACCGCGGCCTCGGCACGGCACGCTTCGGCGCACTCGCGCCCGGCGTGCTGTTCGATTCGGTGCTGGTGATCCGCCCCGGCGGGACAAGCACCTTCACCGACCTGCTCAATGCCGCGAACAATTTCACGCTCGCCCCCGGCGCAGTGACGGCGGCGGGCAACGGCCTGCAGGTGACGGTTGCCGCCGCGTCATTGCCGACGACCGGCTTTGCCGTCGGCAGCTATACGTTCAACCTGTGGCCGCGCGCCACGGGCCCGGCAGGGATCGCCGCGATCTCCGACTTCGCGCCCGACAACAGCAATGTCCTGGCAACCGTGCCCGAGCCGGCGAGCTGGGCGCTGCTGCTGGTCGGCTTTGGCGGCGTGGGTGTCGCGCTGCGGCGGCGGCAGGCACAGCTCGCCTGAATGGGACCACGTGCGGCGGGTCTTGCGTTCGACCCGCCGCCGGTTGCATGGGCATAGGTTGAAAGGATGCCTATGCCCTCAGCGCCCGCCACGATCGCGCTCGTCGATGATGACCGCAATATCCTGACGTCGGTATCGATCGCGCTGCAGGCGGAGGGGTTCGCCGTGCGGCTGTATTCGGACGGCGCGGCGGCGTTGAAGGCGCTGACCGACAATCCGCCCGACCTTGCCGTGCTCGACATCAAGATGCCGCGCCTCGATGGGATGGAATTGCTGCGGCGGCTGCGCGAGAAATCGGCAGTGCCGGTGATCTTCCTGACGTCGAAGGATACCGAAATCGACGAAGCGCTCGGCCTCGCGATGGGGGCCGACGATTATATCGGCAAACCGTTTAGCCAGCGGCTGCTGATCGAACGCATCCGCGCCGTGCTGCGCCGCGCCGCGCACCGCGAAGGTCTGCCGATGGCGGACTGCGAGGCAGCGCCCGGCCCGACGATCGTGCGCGGGCGGCTGAGCATGGACCCGGCGCGCCACCGCGTCCGCTGGGGCGACGAAAGTGCGGCGGGCGACGTCGCGCTGACGGTCACCGAATTCCTGATCCTCGAGGCGCTGGCGACCCGCCCGGGGTTCGTCAAATCGCGCGACCAGCTGATGGACGCGGCCTATCAGGACGACGTTTATGTCGATGACCGCACCATCGACAGCCATATCAAGCGGCTGCGCAAGAAATTCCGCGCCGTCGACAACCAGTTCAAGGCGATCGAGACGCTGTACGGCGTCGGCTACCGGTTCAACGAGGAGTGAGCAGCCCGAACTGGGACGGCCGCTTCAGCCTTGCGCCGCGCATCCTCGCGGTCAACGTCTTCGCCATCCTGATGCTGGCGGGCAGCATCTTGTATCTCGACTCGTTCCGCGAGCGGCTGATCGACCAGCGCCGCGCCGAGCTGCGGCAGCAGGCGGGGCTGCTGGCGGCGTTCCTTGGTACCGATCCGTCGCACATTGCAGCGTCGACCGCGCGTTATGGTGCGATTGGCAACAGCCGCCTGCGGGTCTATGGCGGCGACGGTGCGCTGCTGGCCGATAGCTGGCGCACCACCGGGCCCACGTTCGAGCTGCGCGATCCCGCCGACGATCCGTTCCGCCGCGACGTCGCGCGCTTCCTCGACCGCGCCATCGAAGCCGCCGGATCGTTCCCGGCGCTCGCCGACTATATCGAGCCGCGGCGCGACAGCCGCGCGGCATGGGACGAGGTGGCGCGCGCCGCCGCGACCGCAAAGCCCGCCGACACGCTGCGATTTTCAGCCGACCGCATCGTCATCATCAGCAGCGCCGCGCCGTTGCCGGGCGCAGCAATGCCGCGTGCCGCGTTGCAGCTGACGCGCGATACCCGCGATATCACCGACGTCGTCCGCCGCGAGCGCGCGACTCTGTTTGTCGTCTTTCTCGGCGTGCTGGCGATCAGCCTGCTGATCTCGACGTTTCTGGCGAGCACCATCGTCCGTCCGCTGCGGCTGCTGGCGATCGCGGCGCAGCGCGTCCGGCTGGGCCGCGCCCGCGAGGTGACAGTGCCGCGCTTCAACCAGCGCCGCGACGAGATCGGCCAGCTGGCGCGCGCGCTATCGGACATGACCACGGTGCTGCGCGACCGCACCGATGCGACCGAGGCGTTCGCCGCCGATGTCGCGCACGAACTCAAAAACCCACTCGCCAGCCTTGGCAGCGCGGTCGAAACGCTCGAACGCGTCACCGATCCCGCGTTGCAGGCGCAGCTGCTCGAGGTGGTGCGAACCGATGTCGCGCGCATCGACCGGCTGATTACCGACATCGCCGACGCCAGCCGCCTCGACGCCGAGCTGTCGCGCAGCCGTTTCGAGCGGCTCGACCTCGGCGCGCTGACCGCCACGCTGGTGGCGGGCTATGACCGGGCCGGACTGCCGCGCGGCGTTGAATTGGCGTTTTCGCGGCCCGAGCCCGGCAGCGTCATGGTGCTCGGCGAGGCGGCGCGGCTGGCGCAGGTGGCGCGCAACCTGATCGACAACGCCGTCTCGTTTTCGCCCGACAAGGGGGTCGTTGTCGTCGTCGTACTCGGCTCGAGCGACCGCGTGCTGCTGCGTGTCGACGATGACGGGCCGGGCATCCCGCCCGAAAACCGCGACGACATCTTCCGCCGCTTTTATTCCGAGCGCCCGCCGAGCGAGGCGTTTGGCCGCCATTCGGGGCTGGGGCTGGCGATCGCGCGCACCATCGTCGAGGCGCATGACGGCACGATCAAGGCGCTCAACCGCGAGGTGCAGGGCCGCATTGCCGGCGCGCGCTTCATCGTCAGCCTGCCGGCTGCATGACGCCGGTCCATGCCACCGCGGTCGCGATCGGCGCGCATGCCGTGCTGCTGACCGGCGCGAGCGGGCGCGGCAAGTCCGACCTTGCGCTGCGCCTGATCGACCGCGGCGCGGTGCTGATCGCCGACGATCAGGTGCTGCTGGATACCCAATTGCACGCCTCGCCGCCGCCGACGCTCGCCGGGCTGATCGAGGTGCGCGGCGTCGGAATCATCCGGCTGCCATGGGCCGCAGGGATCGCGGTGGCGCTGATCGCCGACCTTGACGCGGTGCCCGAACGGCTGCCCGAACCGATGACCCGGGTGCTACTCGGGCGCACCGTGCCGGTGGTCGCGCTGACAGCGTTGGAGCCGTCGGCACCGCTTAAGCTCGAACGCGCTTTGCGGCTTGTCGTGGCTGCGGTAGAAGCGCGCTCGTGACCGCCGCCCGCCCCGCTCCGCCGCCGATTCTGCTCGTCACCGGCATGTCGGGAGCCGGGCGCACGACTGCGCTCAAAGTGCTTGAGGACCTCGGGTTCGAGGCGGTCGACAATCTGCCGCTCGGGCTGTTCGGACGGCTGCTCGCGACGCCGGCGACACCCACCGAAGCCGATACCGCGCGGCCGTTGGCGATCGGCATCGATTCGCGAACGCGCGGCTTCGACGCTGAGGCGATCATTGCGCGTCAGCGCGAGCTGCAGGGGCTGGGCTATGACATCCGGCTGCTGTTTCTCGATTGCAGCGGCGGCGAGCTGACGCGGCGGTTTTCCGAAACACGCCGCCGCCATCCGATGGCGCTCGACCGTCCCGCCGCCGACGGCATTGCGCGCGAACGCGAGATCCTGAGCCCGCTGCGGCGCTGGGCCGATATCGTCATCGATACCACCGACTATGCCGTGCCCGACCTGCGCCGCGCGCTCGGCGACCGCTTCGGCCGCCCCGACAATCATGCGCTGACCGTAACGATCATGTCGTTCGGTTTTGCCCGCGGGTTGCCGCGCGACGCCGACCTGGTGTTCGACATGCGCTTCCTTGCCAACCCGCACTGGGTTCCCGAACTGCGCGCGCTGACCGGCGAAGATGCCGCCGTCGGGGCTCATGTTGCCGCCGACCCGGCATTCGCCCCGGCGTTCGACCGTATCGCCGACCTGCTGTTGACGCTGCTTCCCGGCTATGGTCGCGAGGGCAAGGCGTATTTGACGATTGCGTTCGGCTGCACCGGCGGGCGGCACCGGTCGGTCTATGTCGCGCGGATGATGGCGGAGCGGCTGGCGGCGGCGGGCTGGCCGGCATCGGTGGTCCATCGCGACAAGGCTGGTCACGGCGACGACGCTGCGCTACCGGGCGCGGTCGCGTTAGGGCAAACTGCATGAGAGACGCATGATCGGATTGGTGCTGGTTACACATGGGCGCCTCGCCGCCGAATTCGCCGGGGCGCTCGAGCATATCGTCGGGGCGCAAAGCGCGCTCGAGGCGATCTGCATCGGTCCCGACGACGATATGGAGGTGCGCCGCGCCGACATCGCCGCGGCGGTCAAGCGTGTCGAAGCGGGCAAGGGCGTCATCCTGCTGACCGACATGTTCGGCGGCACACCGTCGAACCTTGCGATCTCACTGATGGGCGAGGGCAATATCGAGGTGATCGCCGGGATCAACCTGCCGATGCTGGTGCGGCTGGCGTCGGTGCGCAAGACGATGACCGTCGCCGCCGCGGTCGAGGCCGCGCAGGAGGCAGGGCGCAAATATATCTCGGTCGCCTCGAAAATCCTTGGCGAAGCGGCCTGATTTGGCGGGAAGCGCGCCGATCACCGTCGAAATCCGCAACAAGCGCGGGCTGCACGCGCGCGCGAGTGCGAAGTTCGTCACGCTCGCCAGCGGCTTCGACGCGGTGGTGACGGTGTCGAAGGACGGCGCCTGCGTCACCGGCACGTCGATCATGGGGCTGATGATGCTGGCCGCAGCGCCGGGCGACACCGTCGACCTCGCAGCATCGGGCACCCAGGCGGACGCCGCACTGGCGGCGCTGGTCGCGCTGATCGAAGGCAAGTTCGGCGAAAGCGACTAGGCGGTCGGCTCCTGGGCGTGCACGGCTGGGATGGGGTGGAAAGCGCTTAGACTGCTTCAGTTGCAGGGCCTGAAAGCGGACAATCACCCCCGATATGCGACTGCGAGATAGGCGCAAACCGCTGCCGCTGAAATAAGACTTCGGATACCGTGCAGCTTATTCCAACGCACGAGCATCGCACGCGCTTGATGGTCGGCAGATGCGACGTGTAGTGCTTTCAGCTTGTTGTTGAGTGGTAAGATCACTGCCAATGTGTATGGCCAGTTCGACAGCATCAGCACTGCACCGATCGCCCAGTACCAGTTCTCAGACAACAATGCCTGAATGATGCCCGCAGCACCACTCAGAACAGCGAGCCCGCCCTGATAGTTGAACGCGCGATCATAGCTTGGTCCCCACTGCGCCAGCGCGTTGGCATCATCAAGCAGCATCCGGGCAGGGTGTTCGGCGAGATTGATATAAATAGCGGCGCTGCAAAATGCGGCAGCGAGTGAAAGAGCAATAAGCCCGGCCAGCATGGCCTTTCTCCCTGCAAAAATATCGCACCCAATAGGCGATTTAAGTATTTAAGAGTCTCGTTTGTTAGCTCACCAACGAACTAGGTTTGCCCGTTGCCGTCCTGCGCGCCAAGGCATTTCGGACACGTCAGGCGGCCGATTCTCGGAATGACGAGATAGGATGGTTAGCCAACCTGCAGGTTCATCAGCCGACAACCTAGGCCATGCTACGGTTTGCGCGCCTCAGCGCGACGCGTGCGCTGGCAGGACGATCTGGCGGATTGCCATGCCCGAGGCGAACGTGTCGAACAGCGCGTTGATGTCCGACAGCGGGCTGATCGACGTCAGCAGCCGTTCGACGGGCAGGCGTCCGGCGCGCCACAGCGCGATATAGCGCGGAATATCGCGCGCCGGAACCGAACTGCCGAGATAGCTGCCGATCAGCGTCTTGCCGTCGGCGACGAGCGAGACTGCGGCGATGCTGAACTGTTCGGCCGGGTTGGGCAGCCCGACCGTGACGATCCGCCCGCCGCGCCGTGCGAGCGCATAGGCCGCTTCCAGCACGCGCGCCTTGCCGACGGTTTCGATGACAACATCGGGGCGACCGCCGAGCGCCGCGACGATCCCGGCGTCGGCATCGCCGGGTGCGAACGCCGCCGCTGCGCCGAGTTCGACCGCGAGCGCGCGCTTGGCGGCGACCGGATCGACCGCGAACACCGGATTGCCGCCGCCCGCCAGCGCGCCAAGCAGCGCCGACAGCCCGACCCCGCCCAGCCCGTACACCGCGACGCTTTCGCCGGGGCGAAGTTGTGCGCTGTTGAACACCGCGCCGACACCGGTCAGCACCGCGCAGCCGAACAGCGCGGCAATTTCGACCGGGATGTCGGCATCGATGCGCACCGCCGACCGCCGGTCGATCACGGCGTGATCGGCAAATGCCGAGACGCCGAGGTGATGGTGCACGGCTTCGGTCCCGCGGTGCAGCCGCGTACCGCCGCCGAGCAGGCTGCCCGCGCCGTTTGCCGCCGCGCCATTCGGACAAAGATAACCTTCGCCGCTCGCGCAACGCAGGCATTCGCCGCACGGCGGCAGGAACGCGAGCACGACGCGGTCGCCGACGCCGAACTGCGTATCATGGGCGTCGCCGGTCGCCACCACGGTCGCCACCGCTTCGTGGCCGAGCGCCATCGGCAGCGGGCGCGCGCGGTCGCCGTTGATGACCGACAGGTCCGAATGGCACAGCCCGGCGGCGTCGATCCGGACCAGCAGCTCGCCCGCGCGCGGCGGATCGAGGTCGAGCGTGGTCAGCGTCAACGGTGTCGACGCCGCATAGGGGGCAGACGCCCCCATGCCGTCCAGAACCGCCGCAATGATCTTCATGGAGCCTCCCGCCAGTGCGCAACGCCGCCCGTCATGGCGCAACGCGCGCGCCCCGGCAACGCAGCTGTCGGCGCTGAAACCCGGTGTCGCACGATGGTTTCGGCGGTGTATAGTTTGCCGGGCAACGGCTAGCATTGTCTTCTAGTCGTTTTCCAACGTCCCTCCGACGCGTGAGCAGCCCATGATCCGAAATGCCCTTGCCCTGTTGTTAGCCAGCGCGATGCCCATTGCCACGGCAATTGCACAGACGCCGCCAACCGACCCGTATCTGTGGCTCGAAAGCGTCGATTCCCCGCGCGCGATGGCGTGGGTCAACGCGCGCAACGGCTACAGCACCGGCGTGCTCGAGGCCGATCCGCGCTATCCGGCACTGTACAAGGACGCGCTGGCGATCGCCGGGACGCGCGACCGCATTCCGCAGCCGGCATTCAGGCACGGCGCGATCTTCAATTTCTGGCAGGATCCCGATCATCTGCGCGGCATCTGGCGCACCACCAGCCTCGACGATTTCAAGACCGCCGCGCCGCACTGGCGGACGGTCCTCGACATCGACGCGCTCGGCAAGGCGGAGGGCAAAAGCTGGGTGTGGCAGGGCGCTCGGTGCCTGCGGCCCGACGAGCGCAAGTGCCTGATCTCGTTGTCCGACGGCGGCGAGGATGCGGTCGTGGTTCGCGAGTTCGATCTTGTCGACGGCGCTTTCGTCAAGGGCGGCTTTGCGCTGCCGCGCGGCAAGCACGCGCTCGCGTGGGAGGACGCCGACCATCTGCTCGTCGCCAGCGAATGGACGCCGGGCGACCTGACGACGTCGGGTTACCCGTATATCGTCAAGCGGTTGACGCGCGGCCAGCCGCTGACGTCGGCGGTCGAAGTCTACCGCGCCACCAAGGCCGACGTCGAGGTCAACCCGACGGTGTTGCACGACGCGCACGGCGGGCGGTTGACGGTGATTCAGCGCGCGATCGACTTTTTCCATTATGAAACCTATGTCGTCACGCCGCGTGGCACCGAGCGCTTCGCGATCCCCGCAAAGGCCGATACTGCCGAGCTGGTCGGCGGCCGCGTCATCGTCAAGCTCGACGAGGCGTGGACGCTGGGCGGACAGACGCTACCTGCGGGCGCGCTGGTGCAGCTCGACCTTGCCGCCGTGCTCGCCGATCCCGCGCATCTCAAGCCGACATTGATCTGGGCACCGGGGCCGCGCGATGCGTTCGGCGAGGTCGCCGCGACGCGCGACACGCTGTTGCTGACGACGCTTGACAACGTCCGGGGCCGCGCGTGGGTGTACACGCCTGCGGCGAACGGCGGCTGGACGCATGCGCCGTTGATGCTGCCCGACAATCTCGCGGTCGAACTCGGCGCGGTGGACAAGCGGTCGAACCGCGCGTTCATCGGATCGAGCGGGTTCCTGACCCCGTCGGCGCTCGCGCTCGCCGATAGCGCAACCGCATCGCTGACCACGGTCAAGACGCTGCCCGCGCAGTTCGACGCCTCGAACGCCGTCGTCGAACAACTCGAAACGACTTCGAGCGACGGCACGAAAATCCCGTACTTCGTCGTCCACCGCAAGGACATCGCCTATGATGGCACCACCCCGACGCTGCTATACGCTTATGGCGGGTTCCAGGTCAGCATGACCCCCGACTATTCGGCGAACACCGGCAAGCTGTGGATCGAGCGCGGCGGGGCGTATGTGCTCGCCAACATCCGTGGCGGCGGCGAGTTCGGTCCGGCGTGGCACGAGGCGGGGCTCGGCGTGAAGCGGCAGGTCATCTATGACGATTTCGCCGCCGTCGCGCGCGACCTGATCGCCCGCAAGATCACCTCACCGCGCCGCCTCGGCATCGAGGGCGGTTCGAACGGCGGGTTGCTGATGGGGGTCCAGTTCACGCAGCATCCCGAATTGTGGAATGCGGTCGTCATCGAAGTCCCGCTGCTCGACATGATCCGCATCGGCAAGATCGCCGCCGGCGCGTCATGGCAGGGCGAGTATGGCAATGTCGAAACCAGCCCCGAAATCCGGGCGTTTTGGGAAAAGACCTCGCCGTATCAGAACCTGCGCCCCGGCATGGCGTATCCCGAGCCGTTCATCTTCACCACGACCAAGGACGACCGCGTCGGGCCGCAACACGCGCGCAAGTTCGCTGCGCGGATGGAGGAAATGGGTTACCATTTCTATTATTATGAGAACACCGAGGGCGGCCACGGTGCCGGCGCCGACCTTAAGCAGGCGGCGCATACGACCGCGCTGACGATGACCTATCTGCAGCGCAAACTGATGCAGTAAAGACAGCGGCCGCGCCCCCGTGGGGAGCGGCCGCCACCGTTGGCGCGGCTTACAGCTTGACCTTGGCACCCATGTAGAAGAACCGGCCGATCGCGCTGACGGGATACCCGAAGCCCGCGGCGATATCGGGCTGCTGATCGGCAAGGTTGTTGATGCCGCCGTACAGCGTGAAGCGCTTTTCGATGTCATAGCTTAGCTGGATGTCATGCTCCCAGCGCTCCTTGTACATGACGTACTGCGGATCGTAGTTCGGGTGCGCCTTCTGCTGGATCTGCGTGAACCGCTCGGTCTTGCCCTGCCATGCAAGGCGGTAGCTGAGCGTCAGCGGGCCGTTGACCCACGCAAGGTCGAGATTGCCGCTATAATCAGGCCGGTACGTCCGGTTGCGCTGCTGCTCGGGAACGCCGCCGACGGTCGCGAGGAAGGTCAAGTCGTTGAGATACCCGCCCGAAAGGTGGAAATCGAGCGAACCGAACTTCGGCGGCAGCACATAATGATAGGCGGTGCTGATCTCCAGCCCCGAAGTGGTGAACGCCGCGACGTTCAGCGTTTGCGTCTTATACGAGTTGATGAAGCCCGTCGTCGTCGAGCGGGTAAAGCCGTTGCAGAACACATTGGCGAGTGTCGGCTGATCGACACACAGCTTGAACACCTCGTTGACGTCGGGGGTGTTGATCGCATTGGTCAGCTTGATGTTGTACCAGTCGGCGGTAAACGAAAAACCGGGCAGGAAGGTCGGGCGCAGGACGATACCGGCGGTCCAGGTCTTGGCGGTTTCGGCCTGCAGCTTCGGATTGCCACCCGACAGGCCCGGCTGGCTGGTGCTCTGCTTCGGATCGGTGCTCGGGCTGAATGCGGCGATCTGCGCAGGGGTGAGCCCCAGCGCCTTGAGCGTAGCGGTGCAGTTTGCGGCGCGATATTGCGTGCCTTCGCCGAGGTTGGTCGGATCGCACGGATCGGTCAGGAAAGTCTGAACGCCCTGCGCCGGACTGAACAGCTCGGTGATGTTGGGCGCACGGACCGCGCGCGACAACGTCGCACGGAAGGTGATGTCGCGGATCGGCGAATAAGCGCCGTCGACCTTCCAGGTCGTCGTGGTGCCGATCGTCGAATAATTCGAGACGCGGACCGCGCCGCCGAACGACAGATCCTCGGCAAAGCGAACATGCGACAGCAGCGGTACGTTGATTTCGCCGTAGGCTTCCTTGACGTCGAACTGACCGCCGCTGGGCAGCGTCTGGTTGCCGCCATCGAAGAAGCCGCCCTGTGCAAATGCCGAAGGCGTCGATGCGGTCTTTTCCTTGCGATATTCACCGCCGACGGCAAAGCGCACCGGCCCACCGGGCAGCCGGAACAGGAAGCCGAGGTCGCCCGACAGCGATCCCGACACGACATTCTGCTCGCTGTACGCGCGCGTCGTATCGTCGACGAATGCAAAGTCGTGCCCGGCCTTGGTGCTGTTGCCATAGCCGAGGATATTGATCGGCGAGCACTGGCCCGGCTTGAAGCTGAGCGGCGCGCCCGACACGGGCGCACCGGTAATCGTCAAGATCCCGGCATAGTTGTTAGCATCGATGACCGATTCGCCGGGCAGGTTGATCCGGCAGGTGACCTTGCCGGTCGCCGGGTCGGTGACGGCGTCGAGCGCTGCATAATAGCGGTCGGTGACGCGGGTGTTGCTCGAGGTGACCACCGACTGCGAGCGGCCATAGACATAGGAAATCTCGTAGCGGAGATTGCCGCTGCGTTCGCCCTCGCTCAGCGTGCCGTTGAAGCCGATGACACCGCGATAGGTTTCGCGCGTCGCGGTCTGTGCGTTGATGCCGAGATCGAAATTGTCACGGCTGACCAGCGCGCCGATCGGCGCGGCCGAGCCAAACCGCTGCTTCAGATAATAGTTATCCGGCGTCAGGAAGGTGAAGAAGTCGAACGACGGCTGCACCTGCGTGAAGGCGTTGATGTGGACATATTTGCCTTCGGCGAAGAACTTCAGCGCCGGGCTGAATTCATAACTGCCGAGGAGGTTGACGTTCTGGCGCTCGAGCTGCGGCTCGATATCGCCGAAATACCCCGCGGTCGGGGTATTCGACGTACTGTTATAGGCGCGGCCGCCGCTGCCCGGAATCTGGATACCACGGTCATAGGGCTTGCCGTCACCGTCGAAGTTCGGCGTGAACTGGAATTCGGTCATGCCCGAATCGGGATTGAAAACACCGATATCGACCGCACCCTTTGGCGAACTGTCCGACCAGCTGACGTTCGAATACAGCCTGTTATACGGAAGCTTGAGATCGTTCTTCGGGTTGTCGACGTTGCGCAGCAGCTGCAGGTTGGCTGCAGGGTCGCCGAGATAGTCGCGCGCCTTTTGATTGACCCGGTCCGAACGGTTAAATTCATACGCGGCGGTGATGTTGCCGCGGCCCTCGGAAAAATTATGGCCGACGACTACCGAGCCGAACTGGTTGCCGCCATCGCCGCGCCCCGAGATGCCGATCTGGCCGCGCGCAATCAATCCTTCGAAATTGCGCTTCAGGCGGAAGTTGACGACACCGCTGACGCCGTCGGCACCGTAGATTGCCGAGACGCCGCCGGTGAGGATATCGACGCCCTCGATCAGATCGACCGGGATGGTGTTGATGTCGACCGAGTTTTCACCCGAATAGGCGTTGACGTGACGACGACCATCGACGAGCACCAGCGTGCGCTGCGAGCCGAGGTTGCGCAGGTTGAGGACGGTCGTGCCGACATTGCCGGCATTCGACGACCCGCCATAATTCTGCGAGTTCGACCCGGCGTTGGCACCATTGGTGAGCGATCCCACCAGCGCCGGGGAGTCGATCAGCAGCGAGGTGACATCGGTCTTGCCAGACCGTTGAATTTCCAACGAAGAAACCGACGTGACCGGGTTGGAAAATTCGATTTCAGGCCGTGCGATGCGCGACCCAGTAACGATGATGTCCTCGTCCTTGGCAGTCGTAGTGTCGGCTACCGCCACGCTTTGCGCGATCGCCGCGCTCGAGCTCAACGCCAGAAATACGACCGACGCTGTCGCCAGTAGGCGACTTTCGACTTTGGAGATCATTGTAACGCCCCGTTTACCCTGATTGGAATGTGCCCGCAGTCCTCAGCCTGATGGGGTTGCGGGGAAAAGCAAGCAACTTTGCTATGGTGCACAAGATATTAAGCGACAGTGTGCTTGTTGAGTAACGGTTGGTTTCGCCAAATCATTTCCCACCGCTGGCGGCGGTCATGAACGCCCCGATGGTGTCGTTCAAAAACTTCGCGTCCGCCGGGTTGCTCGCCGCGCCAGCAGTGTGGCCCCAAAGCGATCGGATCGGCGTCAGCGTGACACGCGGGATAAACTGCGCCTCGAACCGCGCATCGCCGACCGGGAAATATAGGTCGGTTTCGGACGGCATATACAGCAGCGGCACCGCAATCGCCGCAAGCGCGCGTTTCGTATCGCCGCCAAACCCCGGCGACGTGCCGATATCATGCGCCTCCCACGTGCGCATCTGCAGGATCAGGTCGTTGGCGTCGGCGCCGGGGATGAAGTCCTTATGGAACCCGTCGAACACCTGCTCGAATGTCGTGCCCGGCGGCGAGTAACTGCGCCACAGCTCGTCGCGCCACCATTGCTGCGAGAACAGCCACGCCGCCCAAACCGCGCCGAAGGCCTCGAGCCCCTTTTTGGGTTGCACGGTGTAGTTGCCCCCGGCGAACACCGGATCGGTGGTGATTGCGACGATCTGGCTTTCGAGCCGGACGATGCCGTGCGGCCATGTCTTCGCAGTCGCCGAGGTGACGACGATACGGTCGGCAAAGCCGGGATAGCTGACGCCCCATTGAAACGCCTGCTGACCGCCCATCGAAAACCCGATGACGGCGCGCAGATGCCGGATGCCGAGCGCCTGCGTCAGCAACAGGTGCCCGGCGGCGACATTGTCGCGGATCGTCGTCACTGGAAAGCGCGGGCCATCGAACGGCGGCGGCGTGTTGCTAGGCGACGACGACTTGCCGTTACCGAATAATTCGGTGGCGACAAGGAAGTATTTGGCCGGGTCGAGCGCCTTGCCGGGACCGATCAGCCAGTCATAGCCATGCGCGTCGGCCATGTAATGCGACGGCAGCAGCACGGCGTTGTCGCGCGCCGCGTTGAGCACGCCATAGGTCGCGTACATCACCCGCGCCGTCGGCAGCGTCTGGCCGTTTTCGAGCCGGAAATTAGGGATGGTGAACGCCACGCGGTCGCCGTCGGCAGCCAGCGCCGGCGTCGCCGCGATCAATCCGAACATCAGCAATGCCGCCAGCCATCGACCCATCATTTCGTCGCTCCCCCCGGTCCGCCGTAGCGCGCAAACCATGCGAGGATCGCATTGGCCTTGGCGGCGGCGTGGCTCGGCCGCAGCGCCATGTCGTGAAACGCGCCCGGCACCTTGACCAGCGCCGTCGGAACGCCGCGCAGTTGCAGCGCGCCGTACAACTGCTCCGCCTCGGGCACCGGCGTCCGGACATCTTCGGTCCCGACGACGACCATCGTCGGCGTCGTCACATTGCCGATCAACGACAACGGGGACCGCGCCCAATAGGCCTGCGGATCCTCCCACGGTTGCTTGCCGAACCAGTATTTGCCGATCCACGGGTAAATGTCCGAGGTCAGCATTTCGCTCGCCCAGTTGACCACCGGCTTTTGCGCGACGGCGGCACGGAAGCGGTGCGTTTTGCCGACAATCCACGCCGTCAGTACGCCGCCGCCCGAGCCGCCGGTGACGTACAGCCGCTCCTTGTCGACAAAGCCCTGTGCGATCGCGGCATCGACCGCGCTCATCAGGTCATCATAGTCGGTGCCGGGGTAGCTTTTGTCGATGCCGTTCGCGAACGCATCACCGTAGGAGGTCGAGCCGCGCGGGTTGGCATAGACGACGACATAGCCCGCGGCGGCGTACAGCTGGCCATCGGTCGCAAATGTCGGGCCATAGCTGGCAAATGGGCCGCCGTGGATCTCGAGGATCAGCGGGTATTTCCGCGTTGGATCGAAGCCCGGCGGCAGCACCAGCCACGCATCGACCGGCGCGCGATCGACGCTCGACACGGCCGCCAGCGACCTGACCGCACCGAGGCTGCGCTGCGCCAGCAGCGCGTCGTTGAGATGGGTCAGCCGCTGCGTCTTGCCGCCGCGCACGACCGCAAGATCGGCGGGACGGCCGGGCGCGCCCTCAGTGACCGCGAGCGTGCCGTCGCCGCCGAGCGCGAAGTCGCCGCCGCTATAGGGCAGGTCGAAGCCTTCACCGCCGAGGGCGGTGGCGACGTCGGCGAATTTGCCGGTGGCGATATCGACGCGCGCGACTTTGGTGATGCCGCGATCGGCATAGGTCGCATAGAGGTGACGGCCGTCGGCGGCCCAGACCGGGTGCTCGAAACTGCGGTCGAGGCTGCCCGCGAGCATTTGCGGATTGCGACCGTCGCTGTCGGCAACGAACAGCCGGGCGTTTTCATAGCCGCGGAAGCGGTCCGTATAGCCGATATAGGCGAGGTGACGGCCGTCGGGGGCAAGCGCGACGCCACTGTGCGGGGCGGTGGGGCTGGCGAGTTCGGTCAGGGTGCCGTCGGCAAGCGTGACGCGGTAGATACCGCCATGAAACGGCTCGCGCTGCCAGTCGGCGCTGCGCCGCCCGATAAAGATGATCGCCTTGCCGTCGGGCGTCCACGACAGCGGGCCGTCGTCATCGAAGTCGCCGGTGGTGACCTGTCGGGCGACGCTGCCTGCCGCAGCGCCGATCACGAAGACGTGCGAAAACCCGGGCTTGCGAACGCCGATGCCGTCGTCGCGGTACATCATCGTGTCGACGACCTGCAGCGGCGGCGCCCATTTCGCACCGGCAGGCGCGGTCAACGGCGCGCCGAACACCGTGTCAGGACGCGGCGCCGACATCACGATGGCGATCGTCGTGCCGTCGGGCGACCAGGCAAGGCGGCTGGGGCTGCGCGCCACCGCGCCGATCACGATCGTCTGCTGGGTCGCGACATCATAGACATGCAACGACGCGACACCGGCGGCGCTGGTCTGGACATAGGCGAGACGACGCCCGTCGCGCGACCATGCCGGATCGGTCGCGGTGCCGTCGCCGCTGCTGACGGGCAACGCCGCGCCGCTATGGCTGTCGACCAGCCAAACCGACTTGCGACCAGTATCCGACAGGATGTCGTTGGCGGTCCGCACATAGGCGATCAGGCTGCCATCGGGGCGAACCGCCGGCGCGCTCGCAAGGCTCAGGCCGAACAGGTCCTGCGGTTGCAGCGCCGGAAGCGCCGCCGCCGAGACGGCAAGCGATGCGAGCACGAATGCAGCGAGGCCGTATTTCATCAACAATGCCCTCGAACAAGGTCGCCAGAGCGCGAAAACGGCCGGGCCAAGTCAGCCCGGCCGTCGCGGTTCGATGCTAGAGTTTGACCTTGAGCTTGAATGCGAAGGACTGGCCGAAATAATCGTAGGTCCCCAGCGCCGCACCGGCATTGAGCGAGATCGCATATTGCGGCGGCGACTGGTCGAACAGGTTGTTGACGACTAGCTGCGCAGTAATCTTCGGCGTGATGTCGTACGAGATCGAGCTGTTCCACACCGCATAGGCACCGACGCCAAGGATCTGCTGCGACGACGGCTGCAGCGTCACGTCCTGCTGGCCGCTGCTGATGTGGCGATACTGCAGGTACAGCATGAACGGCCCCTTGCGGTACCGCCCCGAGATGTTGAAGCGCATCTTGGGATCGCCGATGTTGCCGAGCGTCGGCGTCGTGATGCCCAGAATCTCGAAGGTATGCTTCTGCGTGTAAAAGCCGTTCACGTCGAACGTCAGATTGCCGTAATCGCCGCCCGCCTTGAACCCGAGCTTGTCGATGAACGGCACGTCGCCGACTTCGAAATTATACGTCATGTCGAGCTGCGCCCCGGCAAAGGTCTGCGCGCCGGCGTTGACCAGCGGTGTGCTGAAACCGATGACCTGGCCCGCCCCGTTCCGCTGGAACAACGTGCAGAAACTATTAGGGAAATCGGGCGTATCGTAGCAGGCGTTCATCACCTGCGTCAGCGTCAGGCTGGTGATCGGGTCCTTGAGACGAATGTCGATCCAGTCGACCGCCATGGTCAGGCCGCGAATGAACCGCGGGCGCGTGACAAACCCCGCCGTCCACGCATTGGCGCGTTCGTTGAGCAGCGCCTGGTTGCCACCCGTGGTGCCGAGGACCGAGGCGTTGACGACGCCCGATTTGAACGTCGCCAGATCGACGCCGAGCTTGCTGAATACCGCCGCGCAGTTGGTGCCGCGCTGCGCCTTGGCACCGATGAAGTTCGGATCGCACGGATCCTGCGCAAACGACTGCGTATTGGTCGTCGGCAGGAACAACTCGCCGATCGACGGCGCGCGGACCGAATGCGTGAAGTTACCGCGGAATTCGATATCGCGCACCGGGGCGAACTTGCCGCCGATCGTATAGACGTTGGCAGCGCCCGCGAGGCTGTTGTCGATACGCCGGAACGAGCCGTCGAGTTCGGCCGAATGGAGGAATTTCCATCCCATGTCGGGCGAGACCAGCGGGATGTTGGCTTCGGCGTAGAACTCCTTCGAATTATACTGCCCCGCCACGCTCGACGAGGGTGCGTTGCGGCCGAGGCCGGCGGCGGCAAAGGCGTCGACGTCGTAGCGCCCGGTTTCCTCGCGATATTCGAACCCGGCGGCGACCCGTACCGGCCCGGCCCAGATATCGAACGGCGAGCCGTTGGCGTTGATCTGCCAGTCGCGCTGCGTCAGCACCGAAATCGCAAAATCCTGTGCGGTGACAAACGCGCGCGCGGCGGCACTCGGCGCGCCGCTGCCGAACAGGTTGAGCGGCTGGCATGCTGTCACCGAGCTTGGCTGGGCTCCGCTGGCAGGGACCGGCGGCGTGGTCAGCGTGACCGCGCAGACAATCTTGCCCGATTTCGGATCGGTGACGACATCGATCGCATTGAGGAAATTATCCTCGTTGATATCGTAATAAGTGATGCGGTTTTCGGACCGTCCATAGTTGAACGACGCATCCCAGTTGACGCGGCGCGTGCCTATCTCGAAGTCGCCCTTGAACCCCGCGACGATACGGTAGGTGGTGTTGGTGTTGTCCGTCGATTGCGGTGCCAGATCGAGGTTGGCGCGGGCGAGATAGAAGGTGCTGGCTCCGGCTGCGTTAAGTGTCGCGCGTGCCTGCGGGGTCAGGAACGGGTTGTCGGTGGTGAACTTGATCGGCGCGGCACCCTTCTGGCTGGCGAAAAACGTCGACTGGTACGAAGGCTGCGCGGCCAGCAGCGTCGCGTCCGAGTGTGAGAATTGCGTCTCGAAATAGCCGCGGATGTGATCGGTCAAGTCATAATGGCCGACGGTGCCGACAAGGACGCGGTTGATCGGCGCGACGAACTGCGACTGTCCGGCAAGGTTGTCGCCGTCGCCGCCCGAGCCGAACACGAGGCCGTTGTTCTGGATGCCGAGGTCGACAGGATTTAAATTGCCGTCGGGACCGAACGCCACAACCTTGCCCGCCGCATTGTGGATGGCATTGGGATAGGTCGGGCTGCCGTCGTTCGCGAGGCCGTCGTTGATCGCCGGGATGCCGCCGGGAAAAATGCTCGGCACGGTCGCGTTGGGGACATAGCAGGCACCAAAGCCGAGCGCCTTGCACGCATCCGACGGCTGGAACGTCGCATAAGGCAACGTCTTCGGCCGATTGAGATAGGTCAGACCGTCCTGCTTCGAATATTCGATCGTCGCGGTGATGTTACCGCGGCCTTCGGCAAAATTACCGCCGGCAATCACGCGACCGAGGTAGCTTTTGCCGTCGCCGTGCCGCGACACGCCGAACTGACCCTCGGCCTGCAACCCCTCGAACTTGTCCTTGAGGATGACGTTGACGGTGCCGGCGATCGCATCGGCACCGTAAATCGGCGCGCCGCCGACCGACAGCACTTCGACATGGTCGATCAGCCCGACCGGGATGGTGTTGAGGTCGACTTCCTGGCCCGACGGCGCGCCCCCGAACGTGCCCGGCGGCGTCGGCGCGTTGCCGGAGACGAACCGTCGCCCGTTGACCAGCACCAACGTGCGCTGCGCGCCGAGGTTATAGAGGTTGACGAACTGCTGGCCGACATTGGCACCCGACTGCTGCCCGGTATTGTTCGATCCGGGCGTGCCGAATGCCGACAGTTCGTTCAGCGCGTCGGCGACGTTGATTGCAGCGCGGTCCTCCAGCAGCTGCGAACTGACCGTCTGGGCCGGCTGGAGCGTATCGAAACCGGCGCGCGGAATCCGCGAGCCGGTGACGACGATATCCTCGACCGGCGCGTCGGCGGTTTTCGCCGCCGCAGTCTTTGTGGCGGTCTGCGCCGCAGCAGCGCCGGCCAATCCCATCCCAGCATAAAAAACCGTGAGTGCTGCGGTGCCCAGCAAGCGCGCACGCGTCCAACCGATGCTCATTTACGCCCCCTTTTGACGACGAACCAATCCGCCATCATGCCATGGTGCATGATGGCTTCATCCCCGGAAAACGCCTCTCCGACTTTGCGGAGTCTTATTTGTTTACAAGCGTTTAGCACCGTATAAATGCCGCGCGCGCACCCGTTTTATGGCGGATTCGAACCTCGACAAGATCACAGCCTAGAGCGATGCAAAACCGACCTCTATCCCCCCGAAAGGGGGGGTCGTGCACGACGCGCGCGGTCTATTCGAGATAGGTCAGCGCATGACCGCGCGCCACCGCCTGCGCCCGGGTACCGACTTCGAGCTTGCGGAACAGACTGTGGATATGTTCCTTGACGGTGTCGATCGACAGGCCGAGCGTTTCGGCGATCTGCCGGTTGCGCAGGCCGCGCGCGATCCAGTCGAGACATTCGGCTTCGCGGTGCGTGAGCAGATTCTCGCGCCCGCGCGGCATATTGGGCTCGAGCATCGCATGAATGCGGTGGCCGATCAGGAATAGCGCCGGGACGGCGGCGTCGAGGTCGCGCTCGCAATGACTTCCGGCACTGTAGAAATTGACCGAGGCATAGCGGCGCTGCGACATGCGAATGCGAAAATTGACGCCCGTGCGGACGCCCTGCGAAAGGCACCAGCGCAACAGCGACGTATCGGTGACCGACAATTTGTGATCGCCGGCGATCGACAGCGCCTTGCCGGTATTTTCATAGCTGATCGGCGTGTTGCCGATGGGGATTTCGCCGCGCGCCAGCATCCGGCGAAGCGGGTCCTGCGGCACGCGCCGCATGAATTCGCCGGCATGTTCAGCGGTCAGCCCCGCCTCGACCGCGTGCAGCGGCAGGTCGACATAACTGTCGAGCACCTCGACGACATACAGGCATTTGTCGAACCCGAACGACCGGGCACCGTCGAGCAGCGCTGCCGCTTCGCAATGCATCGGTGCAACCGGTGACATGGCCCCTCCCGCGCCGACGTCCTGCATTCGCAAGGGTGCGAACCAACAGCATGGATCGCTGTCAAGAAAGTATCATATATCGCCAACTTTGTTACGGCGCTAACGCAAATGGTCGCGCTTATCGGTCGTGTTACCGCTCCGCATCGCCGGGTAGCGGCAGCCGCCCGAGCAAGGCTTCGACGGCGAGACCGATGCCGAGCAATTGCCGGTCGGTGCCCTCAGGGCCGTCGAGTTCGATCGCCACCGGCAAGCCGTCGGCAAGCCCGGCGGGCAGCACCAGCCCGGGCAGTCCGGCCGTGCTGCCCGGCGCGATATTGCGGCCCACTGCGGTCGCGAACGCAACGTCGGTGTTACCGATGCGAACGCGGTCGCTCTCGCCGATCGGCGTCGCGGTCACCATCGTCGCCGGCAGCAGCATCGCATCGACACGGTGGTCGGCAAACCACGCGGCGAGCAAGGCGCGGAGCGCGGGCCGGTGCACATCGCGCGCCGCACGGTACGCATCGTCCGAAATCGCATCGGGCGCACCCGGCAGCGCGAACCGCCGGAGCATTTGCTGCACATCGGGGCTGACTGCCGCGACCATCGCATCGAAGCTGACACCTGCCCCCGACACGGCGAGCCACGCCGTCAGCGACGGCACCACATCGTGCACCTGCACCGGCAGCGTGATTGCATCGATCAGCGTGCCCAGCCCCGGTATATCGGCGTCGATGATCGTCACCCCGGCACCGGTAAGCCGCACCAGCACGCGCTCGACCACCGCTGCCACCGCCGGGGCCACCCCGGCGAAATAGAAATTGCGCGCGATGCCGAGCCGCAGCCCCGCCAGCGGCACCACCGGCAGCGGCGCCGCATCGCAGGTCATCACCGCATCGAACAGCACGAGATCGGCAACGTGGCGCGCCACCGGTCCGATCTGGTCGAACAGCGGGCTGATCGGCGCGCAGCCGTTGCTCGGGTAGCGCCCGGTCGTCGGTCGGAACCCGGCGATGCCACACAATGCTGCCGGCACGCGGATCGACCCTTGCGTATCTTCGGCCAATCCGATCGGCGCCATGCCTGCCGCCACCGCAGCAGCCGAGCCGCCGCTGCTGCCACCTGGAATCCGCGTCCGGTCCCACGGATTGCGGACCGGGCCATAGGCCATGTTGCTGCTGGTCCATCCGAGCGACAGTTCGTGCAAATTGGTCTTGCCGAGCACGATCGCTCCCGCATCGCGCAGCCGTGCAACGATGGTGGCATCGGTCGCGGGGCGAAAGTCGCGCAGCGCCGCCGTGCCCGCCGTCGTCGGCAGGTCGGCGGTATTGATACTGTCCTTCACCGGCACCGGCAGCCCGTGCATCGGCCCCAGCACCAAACCTGCTGCGCGGCGCGCGTCTGCCGCACGCGCCGCCGCCCGCACCGCATCGGGATCGAGCGTGATAAAGGCGTTCAAGTCCGCGCCGTCGGCACAGCGCCGCAGCAGCGCCTCCGCATAGGCCAGCGCGGTGAACTGCCCAGCGCGCATGGCAGCAACCGCGTCGCCGGCCGAAAGCGCAGTCATCGCATCGTCGGTGATCATCGAACTGCCCCCATATCATGGTTATCCGCCACGCCGACCACCCCGACGATCAGCGACGAACAGGCGCCGGAACACCGACCGACCGGTCATGTGGCAGTTTTGCCCGGGACGCCCGCAGCTGCGCGATCAATTCGACCAGCCGACGCGTGAAGGGCGCGCGATCGGCCCGGCGCAGGTGGGACAGCTCGACCGTGTGAAACTGCGCCAACACCGGGTCATCGGCCCAGTAGATCCCCGGCGCACCGGTGGCGACGAGCAATCGGTCCCACGTCAGCGCGCGGGGATGCAGCTTGTTCTCCAGTGTCAGCAGCGGCGGATCCGACGGCGACCTAACGAAAACGACTTCGCCGCCGCGGGCACGGATCGCGTTCACGTCGCGCACCGCCGCGGCGATGAACCCGGTTTTTTCCGCCGGCGAGGTCGGCTTCGTGCCGGGCGGCGGCGGGAGCATCCAGATTGCTGCAGCCCGCTGACGATAATCGGGGTCGTTTTCGACCCGCGGCCACATCTGCGTATCCCGGCGTTCGCCCGCTTCGGACAATTTCCACGGCTGGTTGAACCCACCGCGTGCGGTCCGTTGCGGGACGTCGAGATGCTCGAGCCAGCTCGTCGGAATCATGCTGCCGTCAAGGAACGCGAACACGCGTGCCAGCCGATCGTAAACGGCAAGGTCGATGCGTTTATACAACGGTTCTTTGCGCGCCTCGGCGACGAGCTTGGTCGCGCTGCCGGCGGCGCGCCAGAACACCAACGGGTCGTAGCCGACGACGACCAGCCCCGTGACCTTGGGGTCGTTCGCCAGATCGGTCAGCATCGGGCGCGGATTGGTTCCCGCCCGCGACAGCTGGATGGGGGGCGTGCCCGTCAGCTGCCCCCATAGGACCGTATCGACATCGAACAACAACCGCGACGATCCGATGATCACCGGCGTGCCGGGAGCGGCATCGACCCGCCGCCGCTCGCGCGCCCACGCCGAGTTACCGTCACCGAGATCGCGCGTCGACAGGCCTTCGCGGCGCATCGCCACTTCCCACGTCGCAACGCCGGCGACGATGATGACCAGCGCCACGACCAGCGCGCGCACCCACACAATCGGAGGTGCGGCGCGCTCGGCCATCGGGCGCACCCAATAGTCGCGGTGGCCAGTGTCAGAACTGGAAGTAGATGAAGGCACCGCCCTCTCCTTGAGCAAGAATCACCGCAGTCGCCATCACGCCGATGACGGCACCGGTCAGCCACGCCGGCTGGCGCGCGACGAGGTCTTCGAGGTCAACATCGCGCATCCGCCAGTGCAGGGTCAACATTGCCGCCATCGCCGTCGCGGCGAGCGCGAGCGGCACGGTCGCGATGATCGGCGGCGCGGCAAGACTAAGCCCGACCATATCGCGCAGCAGATGGCCTGCGGCGCTGAAATCGGGTGCGCGGAAAAACACCCAGGTGATGCAGATCAGGCCAAAGGTTCCCAGCGCCAGCAGCAACCTCGACGCGAGCCCGGACGGCTCCCCTTCCCAACCGTAGCGAGCCCGAAGAAACCGCTCGGTGGAAAGGTAAGCCCCGTGCAGGCCGCCCCAGACGACGAACGTCCAGTTGGCCCCGTGCCACAGTCCGCCGAGCAGCATCGTGATCATCAAGTTGCGGTACGTCTGCCAGTGCCCGTGCCGGTTGCCGCCGAGCGGGATGTAAAGATAGTCGCGCAGCCAGGTCGACAATGAAATGTGCCAGCGCCGCCAGAAGTCGGAAAAACCAATAGCGGCATACGGGTAGCGAAAGTTCATCGGCAGCGAAAAGCCGAGGCAGAGCGAGACGCCGATCGCGCACGTCGAATAACCGGCGAAATCGGCAAAGATCTGCCCCGAAAAGGCGACGACGCCCGCCCACGCGTCGAGCGGCGGCAGCGGATTGGCCGCCCCGAAGACATCATTCGCAACCGGCGACAGGATGGCGTCGGCGACGACGACCTTCTGAAACAGTCCAAGCGTGATCAGCGCCAGTCCCCACAGGAATAGCGCGCGGGTGGCAACGCGAGGGCGCGCGAACTGCGGGATCAGATCGATCGGGCGGACGATCGGACCGGCAACCAGATGCGGAAAATAGGTCACGAACAACGCGAAATCGAGGAAGCTGTTGCCCGGCTTGGCGCGCTTCAGATACACGTCGAGCGTGTAGGACAGCGTCACGAATGTGTAGAAGCTGATCCCGATCGGCAGCACGATGTCCCACGCGGGCGGCGTATAGACGACGCCGATCGTCCCCATCAGCGCGGCCCAATTCTTCAGCGCGAACGCGCCGTATTTGAAATAGCTGAGCATGCCGAGATTGAGCGCGAGGCTGACCACGAGCAGCCGCTTTCGCCGTGCGGGCCGTTGTTCGCGGAAGATCAGCTTCGCCATCCACCAGTCGACGATGGTCGACGCCCAGAGCAGCAAGATGAACGGCGGGTTCCATGCTGCATAGAAAAGATAGCTGAAGATCAACAAGTTGAACTTCTTCATGCGCCACGGCAACGGCGCATAATGGCAGCCGACCACCACTAGAAAGAATATGACGAAAGTCAGCGAGTTGAAAACCAACGCCCATTTCCCCCAGACTCTCGGCGATAGTGGTAACGTTTTTCTTGAGCCGGGCAAGGCGGTACAGCCGCAGTCGTCGATAAAGAGGCCCGGGACGAATTCCCGGATGGTGGAGACTGCTGATTACAAAACGATGACGGAAGTTGTTCGCTGGGAGAGAGGCGTTCGCCGTGCCGGCCGTCGACTAGATGACGCTGTCGCTCGTCAGCGATACGTCGCGAGCGTTTAACATCTCAAACTGCGCGACAATGCCGACGTTTCGCTGCTCAATGCGCAGCGCCTAAGTCATTGAAAAGATTATGGTGCCCGGGGGCGGAATCGAACCACCGACACGGGGATTTTCAATCCCCTGCTCTACCCCTGAGCTACCCGGGCGCACCGACGCCCAGCGGCGACGCGAGCGGCGGATTTAGTCTTGGGTATCGTCATTGTCCAGCGCGTTGTCGGCGGACCGCCCGGGGAGCGCATAACCGTCACCAAGCCAGTTGAGCAAATCGCGGTCGCGGCAGCGGCGCGAACAGAACGGTGCCTCGGCCACCATCGTTGGGCGGCGGCAAAGCGGGCAGGCCGATTCAGGGGCGGACGGTGACATATCCCGCCGATATGGCGAGCGTGGCATCGGGGTGCAACCGTGCCGAGGTTCCCAACCGGCGCTCAAGCTCGGCAAGCAGCGCAGGATGGGCGCTTAGCCACGCCGTGACTGCGGGCGCCGCGCGCACTTCGCGCCCGCCGTGCCCCTGACTGCGTTCGGCGGCGCGCAGCAGCGCCAGCGCGGCGGTGGCAACCGGGCTCCCGCGGACCCGCTCGAGCAGCGAGGGCCGCGAGCGCGGGCGAACGATCTGCACAAAGCCGAAGCCGTTGACCGCCGTGCGCTCGAACGGCGCGGGCAGTTCGGCGTCGAGCAACGCGGCCAGCTCCGTGCGAACGCCGCGATCGGTTCCGGGAAAATCGATCCCGATCGACCCCGCAATGTCGAACTGCCGGATCGCGCGCCCGGCCGCGATCGCTGCGGCGCGCGCCAGCAACGGCGGCAGCAGCGCGCCGTCGACGTCGATGACGGTCATCGCCGGCGTCGGGCTGATCGTTAGCAGACCGCCTGCAAAGGCAACATGACCCGTTGCAGCAGCCTCGAGAATTTCGCTCCATCCGGCCGCTTCGAGCCGGTCGGGACCGATACCGGCGGCGTCGTGCACCATCGGTGCGTGACGGCGCAACCGGCTGGCAAGGTCAGGGCCGGCGGTAATCAACCCCGGAGCCGGACCGGGCTTGCCGCCGCTCGCGCGCGCTTTTGCCAATCGCGATCGGCCTACCTCGGGCAGCGCCTCGCGCGTTATTTCGACCCGGACGAGCGCGCCCTCGGTCACCCCCGGCGGCAGCGGTTCGAGCAGCGCCTCGAACGCTCCGACGCGCACGATGCCGCGTCGTCCCGCAACCAGAATCGTCGTCAGCCGCGCATCCCAGACATCGCCGTAGCGCAGCCCGTCGTCGGCGCGTTCGAGATGCGCTTCGACAACGATGCCATGCTCGATGACGAGCGCTCGCGTCTCGCCGATGCCGAATTCGATCAGCGCCTCAGCCATCGACATCCGCACTGCGCAGCAGGGCGCTGGTTTCGAACAGCGGCAACCCAACGACGCCAGACCATGATCCGCTGAGCGCGCGAACCAGCGCCGCGGCAATGCCCTGGATGGCATAGCCACCCGCCTTGCCGTGCCACTCGCCGCCAGCGATGTAACGATCGAGGTCGGTGATGGTCAGTCGCGTGAACGATACGATGGTCGTCGACAGCCGGGCGCGCAGCTTGCCGTTGCAGTCCACCACCGCGACACCGGTGAGCACCCGGTGCCGCCGCCCCGACAGCAGCATCAGGCAGGCGCGCGCGGTTTCGGCGTCCTCCGCCTTGGGCAGGATGCGCCGCCCGACGGCAACAACGGTATCGGCCGCCAGCACGATACACCCGGGGTGACGCTGGGCCACCGCCGTCGCCTTGGCACGCGCCAGCCGCAGCGCATGCGGCCCCGGCAGCTCGTGCAGCAGGGGCGTCTCGTCGATGTCGGCCGGATCGACCGCATCGGGGACGATGCCGATTTGCGCCAGCAGCGCGACCCGGCGCGGACTGGCAGACGCAAGGATCAGCCGAGCCATCGGACGCTCGAACGGTGGACAGGCTCGGTCATTCGCAGTGCTGTGGCAGCAGGGCGCTTTACGCGCAACGGCTGCTTGGGCTAGGCGCACGGCTGATATGACCGACGAGCTGATCATCGCGCTGCCCAAGGGGCGCATCCTGAAGGAAGCACTGCCGGTGCTTGCCGCCGTCGGCATCGTGCCCGAGGCGGCGTTCAGCGACGAGAGCAGCCGCGCGCTCAAATTCGCAACCAACCTGCCGGGTGTTGCGCTGATCCGCGTGCGCGCCTTCGACGTGCCGACCTTTGTCGCGTTCGGCGCGGCGCAACTGGGCATCGCGGGGAATGACGTGCTGATGGAGTTCGATTTCTCCGAAATCTATGCGCCGGTCGATCTGGGGATCGGGCGGTGTCGGTTGTCGGTCGCCGAGCCCGCCGCGCAGGCTGCTGGCGATGACCCGCGCAGCTGGAGCCATGTCCGCGTCGCGACCAAATATCCGCAGGTCACCCGCCGCCACTTTGCGCAGCGTGGCGTGCAGGCCGAATGCGTCAAGCTCAACGGCGCGATGGAACTCGCGCCGATGCTGGGGTTGTGCGACCGGATCGTCGATCTGGTCTCAACCGGGCAGACGCTTGCAGAAAACGGCCTCGTCGAAGTTGAAACGATCGCGCAGGTCACATCGCGGCTGATCGTCAACCGCGCCGCGTTCAAAACGCAGGCGGCGACCGTTATTCCCTTGATCGAGCGGTTTCGTCTGGCGGTGAGCAATGTTGCGGCTTGACGCGCACGCCCCGGGGTTCGCGGCCGCGTTCACCGCGCTGGTCGCCGCGCGCCGCGAGAGTGACGCCGGTGTCGCCGCCGGTGTTGCAGCGATCATTGCCGATGTTCGCGCGCGCGGTGATGCCGCCGTGGCCGAACTGACCGCGCGGTTCGACCGGATCGACCTCGGCGCAGTTGGCATCGAGGTATCGCGCGCGGAAATCGCTGCGGCCCGCGCGCAGGTTGCGCCCGATGTCATCGCCGCGCTCGAGCTGGCGGCAACGCGCATCCGCGCATTTCATGCCGCCCAGCTGCCGACCGGCCATGATGCGACCGACGCAAGCGGCATCCGCGCCGGGTGGCGCTGGAACGCCGTCGACGCAGCCGGGCTGTATGTGCCCGGCGGGCTGGCGAGCTATCCGTCGTCGGTGCTGATGAATGCGTTGCCTGCCAAAGTCGCGGGCGTGCGGCGGCTGGTGATGGTGACGCCGACGCCCGACGGCCGGTTGAACCCGCTGGTGCTCGCCGCCGCCGAGCTGGCAGGGGTCGACGCCGTCTATCGCATCGGCGGCGCACAGGCTGTCGCGGCGCTGGCATACGGCACCGCAAGCATCGCGCCGGTCGACAAGATCGTCGGACCGGGCAATGCGTGGGTCGCCGAGGCCAAGCGCCAGCTGTTCGGCGTGGTCGGGATCGACATGGTCGCCGGGCCGTCCGAAATCGTCATCGTCAGCGACGGCAAGACCAATCCGGACTGGATTGCTGCCGACCTGCTGGGACAGGCCGAACACGACGCGACCGCGCAGTCGATCCTGATTACCGACAGCGCCGCGCTTGCCGATGCCGTCACGGTGGCGGTCGAACGGCGACTGGCGACACTCGCCACGCAGCCGACCGCGCGCGCGAGCTGGGAGGCGTTCGGCACCATCATCACCGTGTCCGACCTCGACACGGCGTTGCCGCTGATCGACGCGCTTGCCGCCGAGCATTTGCAGCTGATGGTCGATGACCCCGATGCGCTGTTCGCGCGCATCCGGCACGCCGGGTCGGTGTTCCTCGGGCGGCACACGCCCGAGGCGGTCGGTGACTATGTCGCCGGGCCGAACCATGTCCTGCCGACCGGGCGGCGCGCACGGTTCAGTTCAGGACTGGGCGTGACCGATTTCATGAAGCGCACGACGTTCCTCGATTGCGGCAGCAGCGGGCTGGCGGCGATCGGCCCGTCGGCGATCGCGCTGGCGGGGGCCGAAGGGCTGCCTGCGCATGCGGCTTCGGTGGCGGTCCGGCTGCGCTGACTAAAGAAAGCTGTAGGGGTCGATATCGACCGCGACGCGCACGCTGGCCGGAACGGCGACGGTTGCCAGCCACGCGGTGATGACCGCCTGCAAATCGGTGCTGCGCCGCGCCTGGACCAGCAGGCGCTGCCGATATCGTCCGCGCAGCATCGACAGCGGCGCGGGTGCCGGACCAAGCACGCTGACGTGGTCGCCACGCGGAGCGGCCCGGCCGAGCGCACGCGCCGCCGCGGCGACTGCTGGCTCATCCTCGCCCGACACGATGATCCCGGCAAGACGTCCGAACGGCGGTAGGCCAAGGTCGCGACGGGCCGCGGTTTCGGCGGCGTAAAAGCCCTCGGCGTCATAGTCGATCAATGCCCGGATGACGCGCGCGTCGGGCTGATGCGTCTGTAACAACACGCGACCGGGTTTGGCGCCGCGCCCGGCGCGCCCCGCGACTTGGGCAATCTGTTGAAAGGTGCGCTCGCCGGCGCGCAGGTCGCCGCCGCTCAGGCCAAGATCGGCATCGACCACGCCGACCAGCGTCAGGTCGGGAAAATGATAGCCCTTGGTAACCAGTTGCGTGCCGATCAGCAGATCGAGCTCGTGCGCGTCGACCGCCGCGACCAGCGCCGCCGCGCGCGCCGGCGATGAGATCGTGTCGGAGGTGACGAGCGCCACCCGCAGGTCGGGCAGGATGCGCGCGACTTCCTCCGCGACCCGCTCGACGCCGGGCCCGCACGGCACCAGCATGTGTTCGGCATGGCACGCCGGACATTCGGGCGGCAACGGAATCGCATAGCCGCAATGATGGCATTGCAAGCGGCCGGTAAGCCGGTGCTCGACGAGCCACGCAGTACATTGCGGACATTCGAGCCGCTCGCCACACGCCCGGCACAGCGTAAGCGGCGCATAGCCCCGGCGATTGAGAAACAGCAACGACTGCTCGCCGCGCGCAAAACCGTCGCGCAGCGCGGCAACCAATGGCGGGCTCAACCAGTGCCCGCGCGGCGGCGGGTGCAGCCGCAGGTCGATCGCGCTGATATCGGGCATCGCCGCGCCGCCGAAGCGCACGGGCAATTTGAGTTCGGCATAGCGACCGCGCTCGACCTGAACGCGCGTTTCGAGCGCCGGTGTCGCGGTGGCCAGCACGATCGGAATACCGGCGAACTGCGCGCGCATCACGGCAACGTCGCGCGCATGATAGGGCACGCCCTCTTCCTGCTTGAAGCTGGTTTCATGCGCTTCGTCGACGACGATCAGGCGAAGGTCGGCAAACGGCAAAAACAGCGCCGAGCGCGCGCCGACGACGACCTTCGCCGCGCCGGTCGCCACCGCACGCCAGATCGCGCGGCGCTCGGCAGCGCGAAGATCCGAATGCCACGCCGCCGGTTCGCAACCGAAGCGCGCGGCAAAGCGCGCGAGCCACGGTGCCGTCAGCGCAATCTCGGGAACCAGCACAAGCGCCTGTCCGCCACCGCGCAGCGCCGCCGCCACGGCTTCGAAATAGACCTCGGTCTTGCCCGACCCGGTGACCCCGTCGAGGACGGTCGGCGCGAACGCCTGCGCCGCCACCGCCGCGACAAGCGCCGCCGCCGCGACAGCTTGTTCGGCACCGAGGACGGGCGCGGCGAAATCGGGGTCCGGCAAAGGCGGCGGCCGGTCGGCAGCCACCGCCACCGCCGCGATGGCTCCGGCGGCGACCAAACCGCGGATGACGCCGGGGGAGACCTGCGCGCGATCGGCAAGTTCACGGACCGATCCCTGCGTGCCGTCGAGCCGCGCCAGCGCATCGGCGCGCGCGGGGGTCAGTCGCTGCGGGGTCATGCCGGTCGGCCGGTATTCGATGCGCTCGCGCGGGCTTTCGATCGCTTCAGGAACCGACAGCGCCATGCGGAGCACCGCTGCGGCCGGGCTGAGATAATAGCCGGCGACCCATTCGATCAGGCGGCGCAGCGCCGGGGTCACAGGGGGAACATCGTAGCGGGCGAGCACGGCGCGAAGCTTGGCATCTGCCACTGGCCGCGCGTCGATCGTAGCCACGTCCCAGACCACGCCGATGATCTGCCGTGGCCCCAGCGGGACACGCACGATGTCGCCGGGGGTCAGAACCAGATCGTCCGGAACCGCATAGTCGAGCGCGCCGAGGCCGTGCTGCAGCACGAGGACGCGCACGCGGGGAATAAGACCGGTCATCATCACGACGTAGGAAGCTGTCGGACCGATTGCCAAACATATTCGCAAGGCCAAGCGGCGGCGCGGAGGGACTATCGACCGCCGCCGGGAGCGCCTAGGGTGAGGGTGCCCATCGTTCAACCGCGGAAACCACCTATGAAGTTCTTTGTCGACACAGCCGACACACATGAAATTGCCGAGCTGGCCGCCACCGGCCTGCTCGACGGGGTCACCACCAACCCCAGTCTGATCCACAAGTCGGGCCGCCAGTTCCTCGAGGTGATCGCCGAGATCGCGGCGCTCGTCGATGGTCCAGTTTCGGCAGAAGTCGTTGCGGTGGACACCGACGGCATGCTGCGCGAGGCGGACAAGCTGCTGACGCTCGGCGACAATATCGCGGTCAAGCTGCCGCTGACCTTTCCCGGGCTGAAGGCGTGCAAGACGCTCGCCGACCAGGGGATCATGGTCAATGTCACGCTGTGTTTCTCGGCTCCACAGGCGTTGCTCGCGGCCAAAGCCGGCGCGGCGTTCATCTCGCCATTCGTCGGACGGCACGACGATGCGGGCTTCGACGGCATGGCGCTGATTGCCGACATCAAGTTGATCTATGACAATTACGCCTATGACACCGAAATTCTCGTCGCGAGCATCCGCCATCCGGTGCATGTGCTGCAGGCCGCCAAAATCGGTGCCGATGTGTGCACGATGCCGCCGGCGGTGATCCGGAGTCTCGTCAATCATCCGCTGACCGATCGCGGTTTGGCGCAGTTCATGGATGACTGGGCAAAGACCGGCCAGTCGATCGTGTGACGGCTGCCGCGACGCCGCCGACCGGCACACCTCCGACCGGAACGGCGCTGGTCGTTACCTGGCGCAACAGCCTTGCCGATGGGCGGCGCCTGTCGGCCCACACGGTCCGCGCCTATACCGCGACGCTGCACCGGTTTACCGCGTTCATTGCCGATCATCTCGGCGCGCCGGTCGGCCTTGGGGCGCTGGCATCGCTGACGCTGGGGGATTTTCGCGCGTACCTTGCGCATCGGCGCGGGCACGGGCTCAGCAATGCGTCGGCGGCGCGCGACGTGGCGGCGTTACGGACATTTTTCCGCTGGCTGGAGCGTAGCCACGGCGTGGCGAATACCGGCCTTGCCGGGCTTGCAACGCCGAAGCGGCCGACGCGACTGCCGCGTTCGGTGTCCCCTGCCGATGCCGAGGCGCTCAGCGTCGAGGTCGGCGACACCGCAACGCTGCCCTGGGTTGCGGCGCGTAACACCGCCGTCCTGTTGCTGCTGTACGGCGCGGGGCTGCGGATTGCCGAGGCGTTATCTTTGACCGGCAACGCACTGCCGCTCGGCGACGTGCTCGTCGTGACCGGCAAGCGCAACAAGACCCGGATGGTGCCGCTGCTGCCCGTCGTCCGCGCCGCGGTCGAGCACTATGCGGCGCTCTGCCCATGGCCGGCCAGCGCCGCCGCGCCGCTGTTCCGCGGTGTCCGTGGCGGTCCGCTCGCGCCCGAGCTTATCCGCCGTGCGATGGCGTCGGCACGCGGTGTGCTCGGTCTGCCGGCGAGCGCCACGCCGCACGCGCTTCGTCACAGCTTCGCCACGCACTTGCTGGCGCGCGGCGCCGACCTGCGTTCGATCCAGGAACTGCTCGGCCACGCCAGCCTGTCCTCGACACAAATCTACACCGCCGTCGATGCGGCGCACCTGCTCGACACCTATCGGAACGCGCATCCACGCGCCTGACGCCGATGCGCCGTTAAAGCTTGCTGTCGATGATGTGATTCTCAAGCGGACCCGCGTCGTCCTCGCTGACCGTCCAGCCGCGAACCGACATGCCTGCGCGGTGGATCGATTCGCGGTCACCCGACACGAGGTGATGCCATTCGGGCAAATCGCGCCGTTCATAGACGGTCACATACGCACAGGTCGACGGCAGCCAGTCGAGCGTGGCCAGCTTGGCGGGCGTCAACCGCACGCACTCGGGCACATGCGCCTTGCGGTTACGATAGTCCGAACACTGCCCCGACCGCCGATCGAGCAGGCGGCAGGCGACGTTGGTCGGTAACAGTTCGCCGGTGTCTTCATCCTCAAGCTTGTGGATGCAGCATTTGCCGCAGCCGTCGCACAGGCTTTCCCACTCGGTGCGGGTCATCTTGTCGAGGGGGGTGGTTTTCCAAAACTGCGTCATCGGACATACTTGTCGAGTTCGGCGGCGACCGCTGCTGGGGCGGCATCGCGCTCGATGAAGCTGACCGGCTGCGCGTCGGGCCCGAACAGATAGGTGACTGCGCTATGGTCGACGAGATAGTCCGCGCCGGTCCCCGAACGTCGCGCATAAACGCGGAACGCGTGTTTCATCGCATCGACTTGCGCCGGTGTGCCGGTCAGCCCGACGAACCGTGGATGGAACGCCGCCAGCCAGCTGCGCAGCACCGCCGGCGTGTCGCGTTCGGGGTCGACCGAGACAAAGATCGGTTGCACCAGCGCGGCGCGGCGAGGGTCGGCTTTCTCGAACAGCGCCAGTCCCTTGCTCAGATTCGCGACATCGAGCGGGCACACATCGGGGCAAAAGGTATAACCGAAATAATAGAGCGGATAGCGTCCGGCAAAGGTCGCAGCGGTGACCGTCCGGCCGGTCTGGTCGACCAGCACATAGGCACCGCCAAGGCCCGAACCCGCGAGACGTCCCACAGGCGGCGTCGCGCGGGCGTTCCACAACAGCACGCCAGCCACCGCCACGAAAACCAGCAGCAGCGCAACAATTGCAGTAAAGGGCAGGCGAAGCCTGTTCATTGGATTCCGGTCTGGCTAGGGTACACGTCAGGCTTAACGGTCATAAGTCCGGGAACCGATCATGTCGACCTTGCGTACCCTGCTCTGCTTGATGGCGCTGTCCGGAGTGGTGTGCGTCGCGACGCCTGCGTCGGCACAATTTTCAGAGACGTACAACTTTATCAAGGCCGTCAAGGACAAGGACGCGGCCAAGGCGAAGACGATCCTCGATGCGCCGGGGAACACGATCGTCAATACGCGCGACGGCGACAGCGGCGATGCGGCGCTGCATATTGTCATCCGGCGCAGCGATGCCGCATGGCTGGGGTTCCTGCTGCAGGCCGGAGCCGATCCCAATGTCCGTGACCGTAGCGGCAATAGCCCGTTGCTGCTCGCCACAGTGGGCGGCTTTACCGAGGGCGTTCGCATCCTGCTGCTGGTCCGTGCGCGCGTCGACCTGAAGAACAACATCGGCGAAACGCCGCTGATCAAGGCCGTGCAGCTTCGTAATCAAAGCCTCGTCAAGATGCTGCTCGACGCCGGAGCCGATCCCGACGTTGCCGACAGCGCGGCGGGTTATTCGGCGCGCGACTATGCGCAACAGGATGCGCGTGGCGGCCCCGTTGCGCGGCTGCTCAAAGACACACCGCGTCGCAAGGCAGCCCCCGTTCAGGGGCCGCAACCATAGCGTCGGCTTTGCCGCATGGGCATCGCCGCGCACCGCGTCTATAGACCGCGGCATGGAAAGCTCGCGCACTTATGTGGCAGCGGCATTGGGGCGCCCTGGGGTCCGCGTGCGAACACTGGTGGCGACGCGCTGGATCGCCATCGGTGGTCAATTCGTCACGCTGATCGTCGTTGGGCTGTACCTTCGCTATCCACTCGCGTGGCCGTCGCTGGTGGCAGCGGTTTCGGCGGCTGCGGTGCTCAATATCGGGCTGTCGACGCTCTATCCGCGCAATGCGCGGCTGGAAGGCAGCGAGGCGGTCCTGCACCTTGCGTTCGATCTTGTGCAGGCCGGGGTGCTGCTATTCCTGACCGGTGGCCTCACCAATCCCTTCGTCGTGCTGCTGGTGGTGCCGATCACGATCGCTGCGACGCTGCTGTCGGCGCGCGGCACGGTGCTACTGCTGATAATGGCCGCAATCATCCTTGTCGTCGAATGGCGCTGGGCGTTGCCGCTGCCGTGGGGTGGCCCGCCGATCGAGCTGCCGCCGGTGTACCGGATCGGCGTCCTCGTCGCGATGGCGTTGGCGGGAGCGTTCCTTGCAGGCTATGCGTGGCTGGTGTCGGCCGAAGGGCGGCGGCGCAGCCATGCGTTGGTCGCCACTCAGGCGGCGCTTGAGCGCGAATCGCGGATGTCGGCGCTGGGATCGCTCGCGGCGGCAGCGGCACATGAACTCGGCGGACCGCTCGGCACGATCACGTTGGTCGCGCGCGAGTTGGTCGACCGGTTGGGCAATGATCCGGACTTTGGCGACGATGTGCGCCTGCTCGACCAGGAAGCGGCGCGCAGCCGGGCGATATTGATCGGCATCGCGCGCCGTGCTGAAGCCGAGGATCCATTTCCAAAGCTGGCGCTCGACGTCGTGCTCCACGAAGTTGCGCATGTTCTAAAGCCAGCGCGGGTGCCGATCACCATCGAAGCCAACGGCGACCTGCCGCTGCTGCGCCGCACACCCGAGCTGTTGCACGGGCTGTCCAATCTCGTCAGCAACGCCGTTCGGCACGCGGGATCGGGCGTCACCGTCCGCGCCACCGCCGACAAGGGCGAAGTCCATGTGTTGGTGACCGACGACGGTGCAGGCTTCGACAGCGCCTTGCTGCCGCGGCTTGGCGAGCCGTTCCTCGGTCCGTCGCGGTCGCAATCCGGCGGCACCGGGCTGGGAATTTTCATCGCGACGACCTTGCTCGAACGCACCGGCGGCCAATTGCGGTTCAGCAACCGCGCGGCCGGTGGCGCGCAGGTGGATATTCGCTGGCTTCGCAGCCATATTGAAGCACAGGAGATGATTTGATGGACACCGCAATTTCCGAGACGCCGCCGACTCCGGTCGCGCTGATGCCGTTGCTGCTCGTCGATGATGACCAACCGTTTCGGCAGCGGCTGCAGCTGACGCTCGAGCGTCGCGGGTTTGCCGTGACCGGCGCGGGAAGCGTTGCCGAGGCGCGCCGCCTCGCAGTGACGCTGCTTCCGGGTCACGCGGTGGTCGATTTGCGGCTCGAGGATGGCAACGGCCTCGACCTGGTCGCCGAACTGCGCGCCCTTCGCCCTGACATCCGGATCGTCGTGCTCACCGGCTACGGGAACCTTGCCACTGCGGTTGCGGCGGTCAAGGCGGGGGCGGTCGACTATCTGGCGAAGCCCGCCGATCCCGAAGATATCGTGCGGGCATTGTCGGCATTGCCGGGTGAGCGCCCCGAGGCTCCGCCCGAGCCGATGTCAGCCGACCGGGTGCGCTGGGAACATATCCAGCGCGTCTATGAACTGTGCGGGCGCAATGTTTCCGAAACTGCCCGGCGCCTGAAAATGCACCGCCGGACGCTGCAGCGCATCCTCGCGAAGCGCTCCCCGCGCTAGGCGTCAATCGGGTCGCGTCAGCTCGGCGACTTCGGGATCGCTGAACAGCTGCAAACGCTGCGCCGCGCGTCGTCCGAAGCGTACGGTTTCGACGCGGCGACGGGCGGCGGCCAGCGGTACCCATGCGGCGGCGCGGATTTCGGTCGCGTCCCACCGGTCGGCGATGATCAGCCCGGCGCGCGCGGGCAGATACGCATCTTGATCAAAATCATGCAGCGGAAAACCGACTGGCACCGCCCAGAAGAACCGGTCGCAATAATCGAGATAGTCGCGCCATTTGAGATCGCCGCGAAGATCGGCGAGCGACACTTTAATCTCGATCAAGGTCAGGCGGCCGTCGGGCCCGAGCCCGACGATATCGGCGCGCCGCCCGCTGGCGAGCGGCACTTCGGCGAGGGGTGAAATGCCGGCGCGCCACAACAAGCGTCCGACACCGCGCGCGACATCCTGAGCGTTTATGGAATAGTCGGCTGCCACATCGCGGTGGTATCAGAACAGATCAGGTACGGAAAGTCGTCACCGGTAGAAAATATGGTGACCGATCTGCGCGACGCGCTCCATGCCCCAGCTTGGCGCGACCCGCGAAGCATGAAACGACACCGCGCGGGGGACCATCGGTTCCCAGCTGTTCGCGATGGCAATCCGCGCGATCGCCTCTGCGGTCCGCCAGTCGCTGCCGGTGCGCGGTGCGCGTTCATGCGCAAAGCTGAACTGCCCGGGCTGATCGATGACGCCGCAAACGCTCGCCGCATAACGGCCCGACGCGACACGGTTCAGGATGACCTGCGCCACCGCGAGCTGGCCTTCTAGCGGTTCGCCGCGCGCTTCGAAATACACGGCGCGCGCGAGGCACTTGGTATCGGAAAATGTCGATGGCAACGCCTCATCCGACATCTGCGCGACCAGCATCGACAAGCGCGCCGGGCGGGGTGCAGCATCGGCGGGATTGGTCACATCTTCGTCGAGGCCGACGGCGGGAATATCGAGAACGGGGACCAGCGCGTGCGCGATCGCCGGTTGTGCGGCAATCGAGTTGGGCGAATATTCGCCCGCGCCGGTCAGCGCCAGCCCGGCAACCGCAAGCAATGCGAGCCGGACTGCAAAGGAAAATCGACGGGTCATTCAGTCTCTTGCTGCCCACGGCCGCGAGTGGTCCGGTTGCCGAGATCACCCGATGCGAGGCGATTTCTGCGAACTGGGGTGGAACCACTTTGGTCCGCTTGGGTTGATCCACACTGTCCCCACCCTTGGGTCCAGCTTCATTCCCATGGACTGAAGCACCGAAACGATCCGATCAACCCGCCGCGATCGTTTCGTCGATGAAGCGTGCCGGATCAGGGGTATCCAGTTCGATTACCCAGAGATCCCGGTCGAAACGGCGCTGGTTGGCAACCCATTCATCGACGGCATTGCCGCTTGCTGCCGGTCGCCAGACATAATCGCCGTCTGGGCCGAGCGTGCGTGATAACACGGTCCGGTAGTCGTCGCGCGTGCGGTGGATGAGCGCGACACTCCCCGAAATGTCGTCACCGCGGTGGATCACCGTGGCGAAATCGCCCGCCGCATGAACACGGCGTAACAGCGCCGTCGTCCAGATCCTGGCGGACAGCCGCGGCGGGCTGGTCACGGCGCGGTGGTCATGCGGCGCGGCTTTGCAGATCCTGTGTCAGCAAGGCCTGCAGCGCGTCGGCCGACGCGCTGCCACGCAGCTTTGACGTCAGATCACGGTCGCGTAGCGCACGGCTGATCCGCGCCAGCGCCTTCAAATGATCGGCACCGTTGCCGCTCGGCGCAATCATCAACACGACGAGATCCACCGGCAGTCCGTCGAGCGCGGCGTAATTTATCGCACCCGCCAGCTTTGCCGCGATGGCGACGACCCGCCCAACGGTCGGCATGCGGATATGCGGGATCGCCGTGCCCGCACCGAAGCCCGTCGTGCCCTGTTGCTCACGCTCGAGCATCGCGTCCAAAATCTGATCGCTGTCGAGGCCGGTCTGCTTGGCGGCGTGCGTGGCAAGCACGCCGAACAACTGCCGCTTGTTGGCAACATGGACGTCGAACAATACGCCGCCCGGCGCAATCAGGTCGCCGAAGCCGCTCGTGGTCACGAACGCGGCTCGACCCAGCCGATACTGCCATCTTCGCGCCGATAGACCATGTTGTGCGCGCCGGTGCCGCTGTCACGAAACATCAGCGCCGTGGTGTTGCGCAGATCGAGCATCATCACCGCATCGGAGACTGTGGCTTCGGGAATATCGACCCGCATCTCGGCCACAACGATCGGATTATCGGGCGTTGCATCCTCCGCCTCGGGCGGCGGTGCGAACACCGTATAGCCCGCGTTGTCGGCATTCACCGCCAGCGCGACACGGTCGTTGCCGGGACCGTGTCGGTCCTTGAGACGGCGCATGTAACGGCGCAGCTGCTTGTCGATCCGGTCGGCAGCCACATCGAAGGCGGGATGTGCGTCGTTGGCGCGGCCGCTGCCCTTCAGGATCAGATCGGTCATCACATGCATCACGATATCAACGCCGAACCCGCCATGCGGCGCGGGATGCAGCGTTACATTCGCCTGAATCGCGCGGCTGAAATATTTGTCGGCCATCGCGGTCAGCCGCGTTTGCACATGCGCGCGAAAGGCTGCGCCAGCGTCGACTTGGTGGCCCGAAACGCGGATCTCCATGCGCAACTCTCCTGCTTGGGGCGGCCGCTCTAGGCCTGCTCCGGGTGCCCGTCAATCGCCCGCCATCGACTAGGAATAGGCAAATATAGAGCGTCTGGCGCTATTGGAGCCAGACCGGATCCTTCAATCCAGCGATCATTGCGACATGCCGGGCGACTTCGTCGGCGGATGCCGCGTGGGGACGCGGTTCGAGCCGGGTGCGGATCGGCGCGGCGGCTGTCTCGGACGCGGCCGTGGCAAGGTCGAAGCCGATCTGCTGGCCGCCGGTGAGCTCGATATAAACCCTTGCGAGCAATTCGGCGTCGAGCAGCGCGCCGTGCTTGGCGCGGCCTGACAGATCGATGCCGTAGCGCGTGCACAGCGCGTCGAGCGAATGCTTGGCGCCGGGATGTTTGGACCGCGAGAGCTCGAGCGTGCAGATCGCGCGCGTGTCGGGCAGCGGCTTCATTCCGGCGCGGCGCAGTTCCCAGTTAAGAAACGCCATATCAAACGCGGCGTTGTGCGCGACCAGCGGCGCATCACCGATAAAGCCGAGAAAGTCGTCGATGATGGCCTCGAACACCGGCTGGCCGGTCAGGAACGCCGTGTTGAGCCCGTGCACCGCCTCGGCATCCTTGGGCATTGCGCGGCACGGATCGATATAGGAATGAAAGGTTCGCCCGGTGACGACCCGGCCGATCATCTCAAGTGCGCCGATCTCGACCACGCGGTGGCCGTCGCCGGGCATGATCCCGGTGGTTTCGGTATCGAAAATGATTTCGCGCATACTCAATTATCGGCGCTTGCGGCCCGAAAAACAAGTTACGACGGCTTTGACCGCGCGCCAGGTCGCAAGCATTCCCGCGCCGGTCGGGATGACAATATCGGCGCGGGCGCGCTTTTCGACGTCGGGCAGCTGCTGTGCTGCGATCGCCTCGAACCGGGCAGGCGTCATGCCGGGGCGCGCGAGGACTCGCGTGCGCTGGACGTCGGCAGGCGCCGAGACGACCACGACGACATCGACCTTCGCCGAACCGCCGCGTTCGAACAGCAGCGGGATATCGAGCACGACCAGCGGCCGGATGCGGTAGCGGAAAAGGAAGCGCGCCTGCGCTGCGCCGACCATCGGATGCATGATCGCCTCGAGCCGCGCCAATGCGGCCGGATCACCGAACACGCGCGCACCGAGGCGGACCCGGTCAACCCCGGCGGCACTGGTCGTGCCGGGAAATGCCGCCTCGATTGCGGCGAGCGCCTCACCGCCGGAAGCTTGCAACCTGCGAACGCTAGCGTCGGCGTCGAACACCGGGACGTGCAACCGGCGGAACATCGCCGCGACGGTCGACTTGCCCATGCCAATCGAGCCGGTCAGTCCGACGACGATCATGCGGTCAGTACCGCACGCAGCTCGCTGTCATGCTGACGCGGGGCCGGGGCACCGTAGAACAGCTCGAACGCCGCTGCCGCCTGCCCAATCAGCATCGTCAGGCCATCGACGGTACCGAGCCCGTTGCCCCGCGCCCGCACCAGCAATTCGGTCTCGAGCGGCGCATAGACCATGTCGAAAACCGCTGCACCGGGGCTGACAGCGTCGAGCGCGTCGAGCACCGAGACCGGCAACGGCGCTTGGCCGCGCATGCCGAGCGACGTCGCGTTGATAACCAGCGATGCGCCGGCAAAGGCCCCAGCAGCGGCATCGAACCCGAATACCGCTCCCGACAATTCAAACTCCGTAAGCAGCGCGCTCGCCTTGGCGCGGTCACGCGCGACAATCCGCACCGCCCGGCGCGAACCACGCGCCAACTCCCACAGCGCCGACCGCGCTGCGCCGCCGCTGCCGAGCAGCGCCACCGTACCGGACTGGAACCCGCCGATTGCCGCGCGGACACCGTCGACATCGGTATTCGATCCGGTCAAGCCGTCGGCCCCGACCGCAACGCAATTGACCGCGCCGATGCGCGCCGCAGACGGGCTGACCCGGTCGAGGAACGCCATGATGCTTTGTTTATGCGGCACCGTCACATTGACCCCGGCAAGACCGAGCGCGGCGAGCGCCCGGGTAGCCGCCTCGAGCCGGTCGGGATCGACCGCAAACCGCCCATAGTCACCGTCGATCCCGAGATTGGCCATCCAAAACCGGTGGATCAGCGGTGATTTCGAGTGCGCAATCGGCCAACCGATGACTCCGGCGGATTTCATATTGCGAGCTCGCCGCGAATGCGCAGATAATCGAGCAGTTGCAACAACGGCAGCCCCTGTACGGTGAAGTGATCGCCTTCGACACGCGTGAACAGCTGCACGCCGAGCGCTTCAATCCGATAGGATCCGACGCAGCCAAAGATCGCCGCACCTTCGCGGTCGAGATAGTCGGCGATGAACGCTTCGGACAGCGGCCGCATCGTCAGCTTGGCGGTGGCATGGGCGCGCCAGATCGCTTTGCCACCGAGCGAAATTACCGCTGCCGAGATCAAACGGTGCTCCGCCCCCATCAGCCGCCGCAGCTGCGCCGCTGCACCGTCGCGGTCACCGGGCTTGTCGAGTAGCGCGCCGCCCGGCGCGACGAGAAGCTGGTCACAACCCAGCACGAGGCGATCGCCGAAACGCGCCGACAGTTTGACGGCTTTCAATTCGGCGAGCGCATCGGCAACCAGTGCCGGACGTTCGCCCGCCAACCCCGATTTTATCGCAGCTTCGTCGATATGCGCAGGATGCGCCTCGAAGCTGACACCGGCTGCGGTCAGCATCGCCGCACGGGCCGGACTGGCGGAAGCGAGCACGATCATTTCGACGCTTCGCCGTTTTGCCCGGCACGCGCCGTCTGCACGAGATTGATGATCGCCGCAGCAGTTTCCTCGATCGAGCGCCGCGTCACATCGATGACCGGAATGTCGTGATCGGCAAACAACCGCCGCGCAAAAGCGACTTCGGCCGACACCACGGCGGAATGGACATAGTCGGTATCGGCAACCTGCCCGAGCGACAGCAACCGGTTGCGCCGGATCGCCACCAGCCGCTCGGGTGATGTCGTCAGTCCGACCACGACCGGGTGCTGCAGCCTGAACAGT
The DNA here is from genome assembly GCA_038225475.1 of Sphingomonadales bacterium. GTDB lineage: Bacteria > Pseudomonadota > Alphaproteobacteria > Sphingomonadales > Sphingomonadaceae > Polymorphobacter_B. The sequence continues at coordinate 85,737 of JBBRRA010000006.1, read as the reverse complement.
GACGGTGGTGGTGGCGACTGCGGCACCAGCGGGATATTCGCCGTTTTATATCCTCGGTTGGCAAGATAGATCGACGTCGGCGTCTTCGACGATCGCGAGACACCTGCGAGCACGATGTCCGCCTCCTCCCAATCATCGGCACCCTGACCGTCGTCATGCGTCATGGTGTAGTTGATTGCATCGACGCGCTCGAAATACGCGGCATCCATGACATGCTGCCGACCGGGCCGGGTCACCGCAGACTGTCCAAGGAATTCCGACAGCGCCCCGATAACCGGATCAAGCACTGACACCGCCGGCAGGCCCAGCGCGGCGCAGCGCCCCTCGAGCCGGTTTCGAACGCCGCCATTGATCAGCGTATAAAGCACAAGGCCGGGCCGTCGCGCGATCTCCTCGATGACCCGGTCGAGATGGCCTTCGGAGCGCACCATCGGCCAGAAATGCTTGATGATGTCGGCTCCTTCGAATCGCCCGAGGCCCGCCTTGGCGATCGACTCGAGTGTCTCGCCGGTCGAATCCGACACGAGGTGCAGGTGTAACCGCATCGCTAAACAGCGTTTCCGGTACTGGAAAGTCTGGGGATAAGCATGCTCGACAGCGTTAGTCGCCACGCCGAACATCGACAAGCGCGACATATCGGCGGCCGTCGGGTCTGCCATCCCCAACCCGTCCACAGCCACAAGCGTCCACAGATCAAGGTGTGAATCGTGGGGATAAGTCTGCCGACGCAGGCGATCACGGCGAGTCGATTTCCGACAAGACTGTGGATCGACGGCAATACCGGCGATACCCCCGGGTTTAACCGGCCAACAACAATCTCATCCTTAAGATTCTAAGCTTGATAGAAGTGTAGCAGATGTGCGGCAGGCACCGACGCGAAAGGGTTGACGCCACGCGGCCGAACGGCTTTGCACATCCCATGACCGTCTCCCCAACACTGCCGCCGCTGCTCGCCGTTCTTGCTGGTGAGCGTCTTGATCCGCCGCCGATCTGGCTGATGCGGCAGGCAGGGCGATACCTGCCCGAATATCGCGCGTTGCGTGCGGACAAGGGCGGCTTTCTGGCGCTGGTGTATGACAGCGCGGCGGCGGCCGAAGTAACGCTGCAGCCGGTGCGGCGCTTCGGCATGGATGCAGCGATTTTGTTTTCCGACATCCTGATCGTGCCGCATGCAATGGGCATGGGGCTGACCTTTGGCGTCGGCGAGGGGCCGCGGCTGACACCGCCGCTGCTCGACGGCAAGCTCGATGCGCTTATCCCGGCGCTCGAGCGCTTCAATCCGGTTTACGAGACGGTCCGACGCGTTGCCGCCGAATTGCCGCTGTCGACGGCGTTGATCGGCTTTGCCGGCAGTCCGTGGACGGTCGCGACCTATATGGTGGCCGGTGAAGGCAGCAAGGATCAGGGCGAGACCCGGCGGCTCGCCTATCGTGATCCAGGCGCGTTCCAGGCGCTGATCGATCGGATAGTCAGCGTAACCGTTGATTATCTATCTGGACAGATCGATGCAGGCGCGCAGACGGTCCAGCTGTTCGACAGCTGGTCGGGGAGCCTTGCGCCGGCCGAATTCGAGCGCTGGGTGATTGCGCCGACCGCCGACATCGTTGGACGACTGATGGTCCGGCATGGCGAGGTGCCGATCATCGGCTTCCCCAAGGGAGCCGGGGCGAAGCTTGCGGCCTATGCAGCCGAAACCGGCATCGACGCCGTCGGGCTCGACGAAACGATCGACCCGGCATGGGCAGATGCAATGCTACCGCCAGGGATGCCGGTGCAGGGGAATATCGATCCGCTCGCGCTGATCACCGGCGGGGCTCGACTGCGCGAGGCGGTGACGCGGGTGCGCACCGCATTCGAAAATCGCCCGCATGTGTTCAACCTTGGTCACGGCATTCTGCAAGATACGCCGATCGCCAATGTCGAGGAACTGCTTAAGATGGTACGTGGCGGATGACCGGCTGGCTTGGCGGCGCCTATCTTTGGGTGCAGGCAGCGCATGTGATCGCCGTAATTTTCTGGATGGCGGGGCTGTTCATGCTACCGCGCTTCCTTGTTTATCACATGGAAAGCACCATTGGCTCACCCGAGGACACCGCGTGGATCGAGCGCGAGGCGCGCCTGAAGCGCATCATCCTGACGCCGGGGCTGATCGCGGTATGGGTCCTCGGGTTGAGCCTTGCGACCAGCTATGGCTTTGCCGGAAACGGCTGGCTTCACGCCAAGATTGCCGTAGTGTTCGCGCTCTCGGGCTATCACGGCTGGGCGACCGCGACCGCCTCGAAGTTTGCGCGCGGTGTCCGTCCCTATGCCAACAAGACGCTGCGGTTGCTCAACGAAGTCCCGGCGCTGGCAACGATCGTGATCGTTATCCTCGTGGTGGTGAAGCCGTTCTGAAGCTGGTTGGAACCAGCGACAGGTGCTTGACGTCGGGATAAGCGCTGCGGATCTCTCTGGTCAGCACCGCAATGCTAGTCTCGACCTCGCCGGCGCTGAGGCGGTCGTCGAAATCGACTGCCACCGTGATCGCGATGTCGTGCGGCCCGAGATGCGTTGATAGCAGACCGCGGACGCCGTCGACGCCAGTGGCACAGGCGATGCGCGCTTCAATGTCGGCGAGCACGGCGGGGTCCGCCGCCTCGCCGATCAGCAGCGCATGCGTCTCGCGCGCCAGCAGCGCTGCCGAGCACACCAGTACCACCCCGATCAGTATCGACGCCGCGCCGTCCAGCCAGCCGAGTCCGAGCAGCTGCGCGCCGAGCAACCCGGCGAGCGCGATGACCAGCCCGATCAACGCGGCGCTGTCCTCGAATAGCACGGTGAACAGGACCGGGTCCTTGGCGTCGGTCACCGCCTGCCACCAGTTGATACCGGCGGCGACAGCGCGAAACTCCCTCAACGCCACCAAAAACGACCCAGTCTCGAGCGCCAATGCAATGATCAGGATGACGTAGTTGACGATCGGGCTTTCGACCGGATGCGGGGCCTGCAGCTTGCTGATGCCTTCATAGATCGCGACGATGCCGCCGACGGAAAACAGCAGCAGCGCGACGATGAAGCTCCAGAAATAGATTTCGCGGCTATAGCCGAACGGATGGCGAGCATCGGCAGGACGCGCAGCCCGGTTCATGCCGAACAGCAGCAGGCCCTGATTACCGGTGTCGACGAGGCTGTGGACGCCTTCGGCAAGCATCGCTGCCGAGCCTGTATAGATGGCACCACCGAACTTCGCGACGGCGATTGCGAGATTCGCGCCCAACGCCGCGATCACCACCGATTTCAATCCACCTGCCATCGTCGCTCCCTTGTGCTTACGCTTGACCGGCGCACCGATCGCTCTTACGTTCTCGATCAGCGCCGCCATCCTGACGGCACGCTTCCCGGCCATCGCCTCACCTCATCGCGACAGCGCCCGGCTTAGTCCAAGAGACCCTTCTACATGCATTTGCACGACCTCAAGCGCAAAACGCCCGCCGAACTGGTGGCGATGGCCGAGGAACTCGGCGTTGAAAACGCCTCGACCCTGCGCAAGCAGGATATCCTGTTCTCGATCCTCAAGATGACGTCGGACAATGGCACGACGATCATGGGGACCGGCACGATCGAAGTCCTGCCCGATGGCTTCGGCTTTCTGCGCTCGCCCGAATCGAACTATCTTGCCGGCCCCGACGACATCTATGTGTCGCCGAGCCAGGTCCGCAAGTTCGGCGTCCGCACCGGCGACACCATCGAGGGCGAGATCCGCGGCCCCAAGGACGGCGAGCGCTATTTTGCTCTGACCCGGCTGATCGCGATCAACTTCGACGATCCCGACCAGGTTCGCCACCGCGTCAATTTCGACAACCTTACCCCGTTGTACCCCGACGAGAAGCTGCGGCTCGATACGCTCGATCCGACCGTTAAGGACAAGAGCGCGCGCGTGATCGACATCGTCAGTCCGCAGGGGAAGGGCCAGCGCGCGCTGATCGTTGCGCCGCCACGCGTCGGTAAGACCGTGCTGCTCCAGAACATCGCCAAGGCGATCAGCCATAACCATCCCGAGGTTTACTTGATCGTGCTGCTGATCGACGAGCGGCCCGAGGAAGTTACCGATATGCAGCGGTCGGTGACCGGTGAAGTCATCAGCTCGACTTTCGATGAACCCGCGCAGCGCCACGTCCAGGTTGCCGAGATGGTCATCGAAAAGGCCAAGCGGCTGGTCGAACACAAGCGCGACGTCGTCATCCTGCTCGACTCGGTTACACGCCTGGCGCGGGCTTACAACACCGTGGTGCCGAGTTCGGGCAAAGTGTTGACCGGCGGTGTCGATGCCAATGCTTTGCAGCGTCCTAAGCGCTTCTTCGGCGCGGCGCGCAACATCGAGGAGGGCGGCAGCCTGTCGATCATCGCTACGGCGCTGATCGATACTGGTAGTCGGATGGATGAAGTCATCTTCGAAGAGTTTAAGGGGACCGGTAACTCCGAAATCATCCTCGACCGCAAGATCGCCGACAAGCGCATCTTCCCGGCGATCGACATCGGCAAGTCGGGAACCCGCAAGGAAGAGCTACTCGTCGACAAGACCGTGCTGTCGAAGATGTGGGTATTGCGCCGCATCCTGATGCAGATGGGTACGATCGACGCCATGGAGTTCCTGCTCGACAAGATGAAGGACTCGAAGTCGAACGAAGACTTCTACGACGCGATGAACCACTAGGCGCAGGGCGCGATCTGCACGCCCGCAGCGTTGCCGGTCGCGGCCTTGGAACGTCCCAGCAAAAACTGTGTCAGCGTGTGTCAGGCGTCACGCGCAGCGCATTGTTGATGAATTCAGCTCGCGCTCGAAGCTAAAGGTGCCATATAGGCGCAATTATGTCAACCCGCGTCACCGGTTGCGCGCACACCGCAATCCCCCTAGCCACCGCCAACCCGCGGCGCTACCTTTCGTCGATGTTCAAAACTCTCATCGCGCTGTTTGCTGCCACGCTCGCAACCACAGCTCCGGCGCAAGCACCGCGCCCCGACCAGGTCGAGTTTCGCGCGCTGTACAAGGAACTGGTCGAGACCAATACGACGCTGTCGGCAGGGTCGTGCACGCTCGCTGCCGAACGTATGGCGGCGCGGCTGCGCAAGGCCGGGTTCATCGACGCCGAACTGACGCTGTTCAGCGTTCCCGAGCATCCCAAGGACGGCGGACTGGTTGCGGTGCTGCCCGGCTCCGACCCCAAAGCCAAGGCGATCCTGCTGCTCGCGCATCTCGATGTCGTCGAGGCGCGGCGCGCCGACTGGACGCGCGATCCGTTCACGCTGATCGAGGAGGGCGGCTATTTCTATGGCCGCGGCACCACCGACGATAAAAGCCAGGCGGCGATCTGGACCGACAGCATGGCGCGGTTTCGGGCGAGCGGCTATCGCCCGCGACATGCGATCAAAATGGCGCTGACCTGCGGCGAGGAAAGCGACGGCGCGTTCAACGGCGCGCAATATCTGACCGAGCACAAGCGCGACCTGATCGATGCCGGGTTTGCGCTTAATGAAGGCGGCGGCGGTCGGCTCGACGCGGCTGGCAAGCCGGTCGCGCTGGCGTTTCAGGTCGGCGAAAAAGTCTATCAGGATTATAGCCTCGAGGTCACCAACCCCGGCGGGCACAGCTCGCAGCCGGTTGCGGAGAACGCCATCTATCGGCTCAGCGCGGCACTCGCCAAGGTCGGTGCGTATGAATTTCCGGTGCAGTTCAACGACACGACGCGCGCTTATTTCACGCGGCTGGCGGCGATCGAAGGTGGTGTGACGGGGGCGGCGATGACCGCGCTGGTCGCCAATCCGAACGACGCGGCCGCCGACCGCATCGTGTCGGCTGACAAGCAAAACCATTCGTTGCTGCGCACGACCTGCGTGGCCACGCGCGTCGATGCCGGGCATGCCAACAACGCGCTGCCGCAGCGCGCGACGGCAATCGTCAACTGTCGGATTTTCCCGGGCGTGGCGGCGGTGCGCGTCGAGGCAGCGCTCGAAACTGCAATTGCCGACCCGCTGGTCAAGGTCGTGCCGGTGACGCCGCCGCCTTCGAAAAGCCCGGCGGTGCCGCTCGATCCTAAGGTTTTCGGGCCCCCCGAAAAGCTCGCCGCAGCGTTTTTCCCGGGCGTGCCGATGCTGCCGTTCATGGATACCGGCGCCTCCGATGCGGTCTGGACGACGCCGGCGGGTATTCCGACTTATGGGGTCCCCGGGATTTTCGACGACGCCGACCTTGGCAACATCCACGGCCTCAACGAGCGTATCCGCGTCAAAGCGCTGTATGACGGGCGGGACTATCTGTTTCGACTAATCAAGCTTTACGCCGACGCGCAGTGACATGGTCGACGTCGCCGGCCTGCTGACGCCTGCATCGCTGGCGGTGTTCGGGCAGGTCGTGCTGATCGACCTCGTGCTCGCCGGGGACAATGCCATCGTCGTCGGCGCGCTGGCAGCGGGGCTGCCGGTCGCGCAGCGTCAGCGCGTCATCCTGATCGGCATCGGCGCGGCGTTCGTGCTGCGCGTGGTGTTCGCGCTCGGCGTCAGTGCGCTGCTCAAGTTCGTCGGGCTGATCCTTGCGGGCGGTCTGTTGCTGCTGTGGGTGGCATGGAAGATGTGGCGCGAGCTGCGGGGGCAGGCGACGGCCACGCCCGACGCGCCGCTGACCAAGCCCAAAAGCTTTGCGGCCGCAGCCTGGGCGGTGGCGCTGGCCGATGTGTCGATGAGCCTCGACAATGTGCTCGCGGTCGCCGGCGCGGCGCGCGAGCATCCGGCGATCATGGTTATCGGGCTGGTGCTATCGGTGGCGCTGATGGGCCTTGCGGCGAATCTGATCGCCAAATACATCGAACGCTTTCGCTGGATCGGCTATGTCGGACTGGCGGTGATCGTTTATGTCGCGGTCAAGATGATCCGTGAAGGCTGGCAGGAAGTCGCGCCGATCATCGCCTGAACCGCCACGCGAGCGCAAAGATCCGCGGCCCCTCGACCAGATAGCGCCGCCACAACCGGCGCGGGTTCGACAACAGCCGGTGGAGCCATTCGATGCCGCTCTGCTGCATCCAGCGCGGCGCACGCGCGATGCGCCCGGTCAGAAACTCGATGCTCGCACCGATGCACAGCACCACGCCGCACGCGCCGGGCCGGACCCGGATGCGCTGCGCGAGCAGTTCCTGCTGCGGCGACCCGACGGCGAGAAAGACGAAACGCGCCGCCGCTGCGACTGCAAAGTCCGCCGCCGCATCAAGCGCGACGGCGTTGCGCGCCAGTCCCATCGGCGGAATATGCTGAACGATGTCGACCCCCGGCCGGACCGCCGCGAGCTCGCCGATGGTCTCGGCGTCGCCGCCGATCACCGCGATCCGGTCACCAGGCCGCAACCGTTCGAACAGTTGCGCGGTCAGGTCGCTGCCGGGGACGACTGGCAGCAGGACGCCGCGCAGCCGTGCCAGCCGCGCCACGATGCGGCTGTCGCACAGGCACAGGCTCGCGTCGCGATAGGCCGACCACAGCGCCGCCGCCGCCGGACCCTCGGCGCGGTGCAACCGAACGATATGGTCGACATTGGGGGTGACGACGGTGACGCAGTCGTCGCGGTGGTCGGCGCACAGCGCCTCGACGATCGCCGCCATCGGCCGTGGATCGAACGCCAGCCCGAGATAGGGGATCGAGCCGTCGGCCATGATCGGCTCCGTCGTTGCACCAGTTGCCCAAGCAGTTGGCGCTAGGGCATCGAAACGCTAAAGTGAACCCAGCAAAGCGGCAAGAGGCAGCCATGAAGATCACTTTCGATATCGACTGCACGCCGCAGGAGGCACGATCGTTTCTCGGACTGCCCGACCTCGAGCCGCTGCATGCGCTGTATCTCGATAAGATGAAGACGCTGGTTACCGACGGTATCGGACCGGCCGAGTTTGAAAAATTGGCGCGAGCATGGATGCCGGGGATGACCGAAGGCCTCGAGAGCTGGCGGCAGGCGTTCTGGAACGCGGGGCGGCGCAGCTAGGCAACGCCTGCATGACCGAAGCGACGATCTTCGCGTTGGCGAGCGGACGCCCGCCGGCGGCGATTGCGGTGATCCGCCTGTCGGGCCCGGCGGTGCGCGTGACGATGACGGCGATGACCGGGCGGTTACCGCCGCCGCGCCGGATGACCGCGGCGCGGATCGTCGATCCGGCAACGCTCGGGGTAATCGATCAGGCGCTGGCGGTGTGGTTCGCCGCGCCGGCCAGCGCGACCGGCGAGGACACCGCCGAGTTTCACGTCCACGGCAGCACGGCGGTGGTCGCCGCGATGCTGCGCTGCCTCGCGGCGTTGCCCGGCCTGCGGCTGGCGGAACCCGGCGAGTTCACCCGCCGCGCCTTCGACAATGCCAAGCTCGACCTGACGCAGGTCGAGGGGCTCGCCGATCTGATGGCGGCGGGAACCGAGACGCAGCGGCTGCAAGCGTTGACGCAAGCCAGCGGTGGACTGCGTCAGCGCGCCGAAACTTGGCGCGCGACGATCGTTGCAGCGCTCGCGAACAGCGTTGCGCTGCTCGATTTTGCCGAAGAACAATCGGATGTCGTGGTCGCAAGCGACGTCAAGACGGCAGCGACGCTGCGGGTGATGCGCGTCGAGGTTACCACGCACCTCGCCGATAGCGCGCGCGGCGAACGGGTGCGCGACGGCCTGACAGTGGCGGTCGTGGGCGCACCGAATGTCGGAAAGTCCAGTCTTTTCAATATTCTAGCGGGGCGTGATGCAGCTATCGTATCGTCGGCGGCGGGCACGACGCGCGACCCGATCGAGGTGGCGCTCGACCTGAACGGTTGCGCGGTGACGCTGATCGATACTGCCGGACTGCGTGACGACGTCGCCGATCCCGTCGAGCGCGAGGGTATGGTGCGCGCGCGCGCGCGCGCTGCGGCGGCGGCGCTGGTGCTGCACGTCGCGACCGAACCGCCTGCCGAGCCACTCGGGCAGGTGGTGATCAACAAAATCGATCTGAGCGGCGAGCCAGCGGGAATACACGCGGGGCGATTGTATGTTTCAGCGGCCGGCGGCTCGGGCATCGACGCGCTACGCAATTGGCTCGCGGAATGGGCAACTGCGGCGTTACGCCCTGGCGATCCGGCACTGGTGACGCGCGAACGCCAGCGGATCGCGCTGGCCGGTCTGGTCGAAGCGCTTGACGATGCCGATCGCGAGGTCGATCCGGTACTTCATGCCGAAGCGCTGCAGATGGCAGCGCAATCGCTGGCGCGTTTGACCGGCAGGGTCGGGATTGAAGACATACTCGACGAGCTCTATTCGGCCTTTTGTATCGGCAAATGACTGTTCCACGTGGAACATTTTGACGCGAGCCCGCATCGCGGCTAGTTCCGTTGCATGCAGGAATTCGACGTCATCGTGGTCGGCGGCGGCCACGCCGGGTGCGAGGCCGCAGCGGCAGCGGCGCGCTGCGGTGCCCGCGTCGCGTTAGTGACGTACCGCGCCGATGATGTTGGCGCGCTTTCGTGCAATCCGGCGATCGGCGGGCTGGGCAAGGGGCATTTGGTCTGCGAGATCGATGCGCTCGATGGGCTGATGGGGCGCGTTGCCGACGCTGCCGCGCTGCAAACGCGACTGCTCAATCGTCGGAAGGGTCCGGCCGTGCAAGGGCCACGCGCTCAGGTCGATCGCGCGCGCTATCGTGTCGTGATGCAGGCGGCGCTCGCCGCAACGCCGAACCTGCAGATTGTGATCGCTTCGGTAACCGCGCTGGCCCTCGGGCCCGATCGGCGCGTCATCGGAGTCGAAACCGATGCGGGCCCGCTTCGCGCCGCAGCGACGGTGGTGACGACGGGGACATTCCTTGGCGCGCGCATGCATGTCGGTTCGCACATCACCGCAGGCGGACGGCGCGGCGGCCCGCCGACACCTAGCCTGTCGAGGTCGCTTGTCGAGCTTGCGCTACCGATGGCACGACTCAAGACCGGCACGCCGCCTCGCCTCGATGGGCGAACAATCGACTGGGCGGCGCTGACGTGGCAGCCTGGCGACGACGTCCCCGTGCACTTCACCAAGGACAGCTCCGTCACGCGCCAACTGCCGTGTGCCGTAACGCAGACCAATCCGGCAACGCATCGCATCGTGCGCGACAACATCCACCTCGCGCCGATGTATGCCGGGGAGATCAACGGCATCGGTCCGCGCTATTGCCCGTCGCTCGAGGACAAGGTGATGCGGTTTGCCGACCGTGATCATCACCAGATTTTCCTCGAACCCGAGGGCTTCGACGACGCGACAATCTACCCGAACGGCATTTCGACGTCGCTGCCCGCGACGGTTCAGGAGACGCTGGTTCGCACGATTGCGGGGCTGGAGCGCGCGCGGATTCTCGCTCCGGGCTATGCGGTCGAATATGACCATGTCGATCCGCGGTCGCTGTCGCCGGCGTTGAGTGTCATCGGCGTTCCCGGGCTACTGCTCGCCGGGCAGATCAACGGCACGACCGGCTATGAGGAAGCGGCGGCGCAGGGCATCGTCGCTGGCATCAATGCGGCGCGGATCGCCGGCGGCGAGGATGAACTCCACTTCGATCGGACGACATCGTATCTCGGCGTGTTGATCGACGACCTCGTGACCCAAGGTGTCAGCGAACCGTATCGCATGTTCACGTCGCGCGCCGAATACCGGCTGCGGCTGCGCATCGACAACGCCGCCGATCGGCTGACGCCGCTGGGCATGGCCGCCGGTGCGGTTCGTGTGCAACGCGCTCAACGCTTTCAACAGCGTCGGTCTGCGCTCTCGCATGCGCGAGCTTTACTGAACGCGGCGACGGCATCGCCCGCCCGACTTGCGCATTGCGGTGTCGAGGTGAAGCAGGATGGCGTTGTTCGAAGCGCGTTCGAATGGCTGCAATTTCCCGCCTTGAGCTGGGTGGCAGCCACGTGCCTCTGGCCCGAACTGGCCGATATTCCCGCCGACATTGCGGCAACGGTCGAGACCGACGCGCGCTACGCGACTTATCTCGCGCGGCAAGACGTTGAAGTTACGCGCTTTCGACGCGACGAAGCGCTCACGCTGCCGCTCGCTATCGATTATGCCGCGATTGCCGGGCTGTCGCGCGAGATGGTTGAACGCCTGACGTGCGCTCGGCCATCGACGTTGGGGGCAGCGGGCCGGGTCGCGGGTGTGACGCCAGGCGCGCTGGCGATTTTGCTGTCGCATGCACGTCGCGCGGCATGAGTGCGCGCGACGCATTTCTCGCGGATTTTAATGTTCCACGTGGAACAGCCGAAAAGTTCGATATATACGCCGCCATGCTGACCGATTGGCAGACGCGGATGAACCTCGTCGGGCCGTCGACGCTGCCTGCCGTGTGGGAGCGCCACTTTGCCGATTCGGCGCAGATCGTGGCATTGGCTCCACCCGCGGGCGATTGGATCGACATTGGCGCGGGCGCTGGCTTTCCGGGGATCGTTGTCGCACTGCTGTCGGATCGTCCGGTCGCAGTGGTCGACTCGGTCGCAAAAAAATGCCGGTTCATGCAAGCCGTCGTCGACGCGCTCGGCCTCGAAAGCCAAGTTGTGGTGTATAACAAGCGCGTCGAAGACCTTCCCGCCCGGCCCTATGCCATTGTATCGGCGCGGGCGTGCGCGCCGCTCGAACACATCTTCGGCTGGGGACTGCGCGTTGCGGATCGCGCAACGCAATGGGTACTGCTCAAGGGCGAAACCGTCGCGCAAGAGATCGAATCTGCACGGAACGAATTTGCTTTTGATATAGAGTTGGCGGCGAGTCGTACCGATCCGCGTGGAAACATCGTCGTCGCGCGCGATGTTCGTCGAAAGGCCCGTCGCAGATGAAGATTGCCGTGGTCAACCAAAAGGGCGGGGTAGGTAAAACCACCACGGCGATCAATCTTGCAACCGCGCTGGCGGCAAGCGGCAAGGCGGTGCTGCTGATCGATATCGACCCGCAGGGCAATGCCTCGACCGGGCTGGGGATCGATCGGCGCAGCCGCGAATGCTCGATTTACGAAGTTGTCATCGGCGATGCGACACTCGCCGACGCAACCGTCGCGACCCAGGTTCCCGGACTTTCGGTGGTGCCATCGACGGCGGCGCTGTCGGGGGCCGAAGTCGAATTGGTTGCGCTCGAACGCCGGATGCACCGGCTGCGCGAGGCGCTGATCCCGGCATCGGCGTATGACTTCGTGCTGATCGACTGCCCGCCGTCGCTCGGGTTGCTGACGCTCAATGCGCTGGTGGCATCGGACGCGGTGCTGGTGCCGCTGCAATGCGAATTCTTTGCGCTCGAGGGGCTTAGCCAGCTGCTCGGCACGATCGAGCGCGTGCGGTCGGGGCCGAATGCGCGGCTTGCGATCCTCGGTATCGTGCTGACGATGATCGACAAGCGGAACCGGCTGTCCGACCAGGTCGCGAACGATGTCCGGGCGGTAATGGGCGCGCAGGTATTTACCACGACGGTGCCGCGCAACGTCCGGCTGTCGGAGGCGCCGAGCCACGGCCTGCCGGCGTTACTGTACGACTACCGCTGCTCAGGCTCGGCGGCGTATATCGAACTGGCGCGCGAACTGCTCCAGCGGGTCGACGGCATGACAATGATGAAAGTCGCAAATGGTTGAGAAGAAACGGAGTTCTGGCCTGGGCCGCGGCTTGTCGGCGCTGATGGCCGAAAGCGCTGCCGGCAACGATGCGCCCGAACGGACGATGCTGGCAACCGCCGACCTTGTCGCCAATCCGGCCCAGCCGCGCCGCCGTTTCGATGCCGAGGCGATCGCTGAGCTGACCGAATCGATCCGGCTACGCGGCATCCTGCAGCCGATTCTCGTCCGCCCGTTGCCCGGCGGCCGCTTCGAAATCGTTGCCGGCGAACGTCGCTGGCGCGCAGCACAGGCGGTGCCGCTCCACGAAGTCCCGGTCGTTATCCGGACGCTCGACGATGCGGCAGCGTTCGAGATTGCGCTGATCGAAAATATCCAGCGCGCCGATCTCAACCCGATCGAGGAGGCGCAGGGCTTTGCGCGGCTGGTTCGAGACTTCGGTCATACGCAGGAAGCGCTCGCCAAGATCGTCGGCAAGGCCCGCAGCCACGTCGCCAACCTGTTGCGATTGCTCGATCTTCCGGCCGATGTGCGGGCGTTGGTCGAGGCGGGGCAGCTCAGCATGGGGCATGCGCGCGCGCTTGTCGCCAGTCCCCATGCGAGCGAGTTTGCGGCACGCATCGTTGCCGATGGGTTGTCGGTGCGCCAGGCGGAGGCGCTGGCGCGCAGCGGCGGCGCAGTTCGGGCGCGCGCATCCGCGCCGCAGCGGGATCCAAACCTTGCCGGGCTCGAACAACAGCTTGGCGATGGGCTGGGCATGACCGTCACGGTTGCGGCGGCGGCGGGAACCGCACGCGGAACGCTCACCATTGCCTATTCGACGCTCGATCAGCTTGATCTGCTGTGTGCGCTGCTTGCCGGGGAGCCGGTGTTACGACCTGCCCCCGGTGCGTTGCAGCTTGCGGGCGGCGAGACCGAGTAGGAACTGCGCGGCGAGTACGTCGCCCGCGGTCCCGCTGCGCTTGATTGCGCGTTCGGTGGCGAGCAGTCGCGCGAGAACGGTACGAACCACCGGGGTCGGCCAGTCGCCGAGTTGCGCGGCGATCGCGGGCTTGTCCTTCCAGAATACCGGTGGGCGCGCTGCATCGACCGCGCTCGCCGCACTGCTGCCGCCGTCGACCGCGAGGCGCAGCTCGAGCAGCAGCCAAAAGCGCCGCGTCACTGCACGCAGCAGAGTGATCCCGGGAATGCCTTGTGCCGCAAGCCGCGTCAGCTGTCGGTCGGCAGCCGGCGCTGCGCTGCCCGCAACCGCATCGACCAGCGCGCCGAGATCGGCGTCGCCGATGTCGGCGGACAGGGCGGCGACATCCTCGATTGCCACTGGCTGCGTCCCTGACGGGTCCGCGTCGAGGTAGAGCGCCAGCTTTTCGAGCTCGCGGCGCAGGATACCGCGTTCGCCGCCCGAGGCGTCGGCGACCGCTCGCGCGGCGGGGTTCGATAGCCGCAGCCCGAATTCGGCGGCGATCTCGCCGACCAACGCGACCATGCCGCGAGCATCGGGCATATAACTGATGAATGCCAGCGCGGCGGGCGATGCCTCGGCAGCCGCGAGCAGTTTCGACGTTTTCTTGAGCGCGCCCGCCGTCATCACGACGGGATTGCCCGCCACCGCCGCACCCAGCAGCGCCGCCACGGCGGGCGCGGCATCGTCACCGGCATCCTCGACGCGGACCAAGGTGCGCCCGCCGAACATCGATACTGCGCTCGCGGCGGCAAGTAGTGCGCCCGCGTCCTTGTCGAGGTCGCCGCCTGCGAGCAGCGTCGTCCCGAGCGGGTCGGTCGGATCGGCAAATTGCCGGGCGATACCGTCGGCCAAGTCGCGCGACGCCGAAACATCGGGACCGTATAATAAAATCAGCCGCTTATCGGCAGGGAAGCGCTGCCGCGCGGCGGCGATCGCGGCCTTGTCGGCCTTCATGGTGGCGGCAATTTGCCCGCATGCGCGGCCTGGGCGAGGCGCGCGCTGATCTGCCGGGCAACCTCGGTCGACAGCCGCTCGAGCGCGGTGGTTTCGGCGGCGACCACGGCATAGTCCGAACTGACCCGGTCGATGCCCGCGTCCGAGCCGACGGTGTCGTCGATCAGCACCGCACCGGTCGCCACGCTGACCAGCCGGTAGCGCGCGCGCAGCGTCCGCCGCTCGCGCGAGATCGAATTATCGCCGCGCAGGCCGAACCCGAGGATTTCATCACTGAGCTCGACTTCGAGCCGGAAACGCGGGGCGCTCCCCGAGCCACCGAGCCGTTCGCGTAGCGCGGTGCGCACCAGATAACCGGCGCGCTCGGGGATCGGCGCTACGTCGATGTCGCCGAGCGTCGATGCAGCGACGCCGCGTGCGCCGCCCGAATAGACCGGTTGCAAACCGCAGCCGCCGAGCGCGAGCAGCAGCATCAAGGCAAGCCGCCGGGTCATGCGACCAGATTGACCAGCCGGTCGGGAACGACGATCACCTTGCGCGGAGCGATGCCGTCGAGTGCGCGCTGGACCTTAGGGTTGGCGAGTGCCGCGGCCTCGACCACATCGCGCGCCGCGCCTTTGGGCAGCACCATCGTGTCCTTGAGCCTGCCATTGATCTGCAGCGCGATCGTCACGCTGTCGTCGGTCAACCAGCGCGGATCCGCGACCGGCCATCGCGCATCGGCGATCAAACCGGGTTGCTCAAGTGCGGCCCAGGCTTCTTCGGCAAGGTGCGGCAGCATCGGGGCGGCAAGCTGGAGCAGCGTGCGGACGGCTTCGGAACGGGTCGCCGACGGCGCGGCGCGTTCGACCGCGCTGGTCAGTTCATACAGCCGCGCCACCGCCTTGTTGAACTGCAGCCGGTCGATGTCGGCGGTCAGCGCGGCGATCGTCCGGTGGAGCGCACGCGCGAGATCGGCATCCTCACCGCTGGCATCCGACGGCACTGCAAGCCGCCAGACGCGCTGCACGAACCGCCATGCGCCCTCGATCCCGGCTTCGGACCACGCAAGGTCGCGCTCGGGCGGCGAATCGGACAGCATGAACCAGCGCACCGCGTCGGCACCGTAGGTTGCGATGATCGCGTCGGGGTCGACGACGTTCTTCTTCGACTTCGACATCTTCTCGACGCGGCCGACATCGACGGGCAGCCCGGTGGCGCGTTCGAGCAGGATGCCACTGTCGCGTTCGACCGCCTGCGGGTCGAGCCACTCGCCGGTGACGGCACGATAGGTTTCGTGCGTCACCATACCTTGCGTGAACAGCCCGGCGAACGGCTCGGCGACGTCGATCATGCCGATCCGCTGCAGCGCGCGCGTCCAGAAGCGCGCATAGAGCAGGTGCAGGATCGCATGCTCGACGCCGCCGATATACTGCGCCACCGGCAGCCATGCCGACGCGACCCGACGGTCGAATGGAGTTTCCAGGGGCGCGCTGGCGAAGCGGATGAAATACCACGACGAATTGACGAAGGTGTCGAGCGTGTCGGTCTCGCGCCGGGCTGGGCGGCGGCAATTTGGGCAGTCGACGTTCGCCCAGGTCGGATGGCGGTCGAGTGGATTGCCGGGCACGTCGAAGCTGACATCGTCGGGCAGGATCACCGGTAGGTCGGCGCGCGGCACCGGAATGGCCCCGCAGAATTCGCAGTGGATGATCGGGATCGGCGTGCCCCAATAGCGCTGCCGCGAAACGCCCCAGTCGCGCAGCCGCCAGACGGTGGTACCGTCGCCCCAGCCACCAGCTTCGGCGCGCGCGATAACGGTTCGCTTGCCGGAGTCGATGTCGAGCCCGTCGAGAAAGCCCGAATTGATCAGCACGCCGGGCCCGGTATAGGCCTCGTCGCCGATCGCGTCGGGGGTTTCGCCGGCAGGCGCGACGACGCGCGGCACCGGCAGCTGATATTTGCGCGCGAAATCGAGGTCGCGCTGGTCGTGCGCCGGGCAGCCGAAAATCGCGCCGGTGCCATAGTCCATCAGCACGAAATTGGCGACGAACACCGGCAGGCGACGGCTCGCATCGAGCGGATGGATCACCGATAGCCCGGTGTCGAAGCCCATTTTTTCCTGCGTCTCGACCGCGGCTGCTGCCGTGCCGGTGGCGAGGCATTCGGTGTTGAACGCCGCGAGCGCCGGATTGTCGGCGGCGAGCGCGCGCGCCAGCGGATGATCGGGCGCGATCGCGGCAAAGCTCGCGCCGAACAACGTGTCGGGGCGCGTCGTAAACACGTCGAAACTACGCTCGCTGTCAGCGATCTGAAAGGTGAACCGCAGCCCTTGGCTCTTCCCGATCCAGTTTTCCTGCATCAGCCGCACCTTGTCGGGCCACGCGTCGAGCGTGCCGAGCCCGGCGAGCAGGTCGTCGGCGAAATCGGTGATCTTGAGGAACCACTGGCTTAGCTGCCGCCGTTCGACCGGCGCGCCCGACCGCCAGCCCTTGCCGTCGATGACCTGCTCATTCGCCAGCACGGTATGATCGACCGGGTCCCAGTTGACCGCGCTTTGCTTGCGGTACACCAGCCCGGCGGCGAGCAGATCGAGGAACAGCGCCTGTTCATGGCCGTAATAATCGGGCTCGCAGGTCGCCAACTCGCGGCTCCAGTCGAGCGCGAACCCCAGCCGTTGCAGCTGGCCGCGCATCGCCGCGATATTGGCGCGCGTCCAGTTGCCGGGATGGACACCGCGTTCCATCGCAGCATTTTCGGCGGGCATACCGAACGCGTCCCAGCCCATCGGGTGCAGCACCTCGAAGCCCTGCGCGCGCCGGACGCGCGCGATCACATCGCCCATCGTATAGTTGCGAACATGCCCCATATGGATGCGCCCCGACGGATAGGGGAACATCTCGAGGATGTAGGTCTTGGGACGCGGCGCGGTGTCGTCGGCCTCGAACGTACGCTGTTCGGACCAGACGGCCTGCCAGCGGGCATCGGCGGCCTGCGGATCGAAGCGCGGTTGCATCGGCGACGACGGGACCGGCGGCGTCACCCGCCGATCTGGGCCCGGCGCAGGTCGCGGGCGCGGCCGAGGATGACTTCCTCGAGCTTTTGCACCGTGCCGGCGCGCACCGGAGCCTCGACCCAGCCGCCGGCGCTCAGTTCCTGACGATTGGCCGAAACGCGCACCGCATCGGCGCGCAATTCGGCGTCGAGGATGGTGACGGTCAGCTTGATGCGCTCGTTCGGCGTCTGCGGGTTGACGTACCAATCGGTGACGATGACGCCGCCGTTCGAATCGACCGTCGCAAACGGCATGAATTTGAGCGTCTGCAGGCTGGCCTGCCACAGATAGCTGTTGACGCCGATCGTCGTCAGCCGCGCCGGGGCGAGCGCCGCCGCCGTCGGGCGTTTGGACCGATGATGCGCGCAGCCGCCAAGCGCGGCCAGCGCCATCAGCGCGATGCCCGCATTTTTCGCCGCTCGTGCAACCATTCCTGAACTCCCGCTAACTTTGGACGTTCTTATAGGCAGCGCACCGGCTGGCGCAAAGCGTATTGCTTACCGGGTCGCCCGACGAGGGATTCACGAAACTGTGCACGTAACGCAACTATCGGCAGGAATATCGATACTGGCGCGCGTGTTATCGAAACTTCACTGGGCGGGGGCAAACCGTCCTGATATGCGGACAAGGTTATGACGGGGCACGATTCGTATTCGCCGGGCAGGATCCGGCAGATGGCACTCGCGGCGCTTGCGCTCGCGGTGGCTGGCAGCGCAACTGCGGCCACGACGAACCCGGTTGCCAAACATCCCGTTAAGGGCGTGCAGCGGTCGATCGATGCCGACGGTTCGATCGAACATTTACGCCCCGGCACCTTGTCGTCGTTTGCGCCGTCATTGCTCGACAATGCCAAGTTCAGTTTCACCGCGCCCGGCCAGGTTTCGACGAGTGCGCGCATGGCGACTGCCGAGCGTGCGTTCCGCTTCACGCCGTCGGGCCAGAGCGAAAACCGCCATCCGCTGTCGATCGGCGTGACGTCGCGCGTTGCCGCGGTCGCCCCCGACACGTCGCGCGCCGCCGCCCCGGTCGAACTCGCGGCCAATCCGGCGGCGTATAACATCGACTTGTCGGTCGGCTGGCGCGGTTTTGCGGTGTCGGGCGGCTATTCGCGCGCCGACAATGTGTTTACCGGCGTTGCCCCGACGAGCGGCCTGCTGCCACGCCGCGACGCCGTCGATGTCGGGTTGAGCTATGGCGGCAAGAGCTGGAAGACCAGCCTGCAGATCGGTGCCGAGACGATTGCGCCGCTGACCACGACCTTGACCAGCACGCCGACCGAGCGGCGCTATTCGGTTGAATTCGGCGGTGCCTATGCGCTGTCGCCGGGCGTCGCCTTGACCGGCGGCGTGCGATACAAGCTGTCGCCGACCGCGCCGGGGCTGCCCGATACGTCGCGCCCCGATCAGTCGATTTATCTGGGCACCGCCGTCAGTTTCTGATGTCGCAGCGGCGTCTGATATAGCGGCAGCGGGCGCGCCCGCCTATAGCCGCGCGATGGACCAGCTTACCGACGACGCCGGCACGCGATTGACCGCGATCCACGACCGCATTGCTGCCGCCACGCGGCTGGCGGGACGCAGCGCCGATGCGGTCGAGCTGATCGCGGTATCCAAGACGTTCACCGCCGCCGCAATCCGACCGTTCCTTGCCGCCGGCCAGCGGTCGTTCGGCGAAAACCGCGTGCAGGAAGCCACCGAAAAATGGCCCGGGCTCCGTGCCGACTTCGCTGGTGTACGGCTCCATCTGGTGGGGCAACTCCAGTCGAACAAGGCGGCCGATGCGGTGGCGCTGTTCGATGTCATCCACGCCGTCGACCGGGTGTCGTTGATCGATGCGCTGGCGCGCGCGATGACCGTCCGGCGGCCCGACTGCTTCGTGCAGGTCAATATCGGCAACGAACCGCAAAAGGCCGGGTGCAGCGTTGCCGACCTGCCCGCGCTGTTGACGCATGCTCGCAGCGCCGGGTTGCCGGTGATTGGCCTGATGGCGGTCCCGCCCGCCGGAATCGAAGCCGCGCCGTTCTTCGCACTGCTCGCCAAGCTGGCGCGCGACCACGCGCTGACCCAGCTTAGCATGGGCATGTCGGACGATTTCGAAACCGCGATCATGCTCGGCGCCACCGCGGTGCGCGTCGGCAGCGCGCTGTTCGGCGCACGTGGCGGGGCGATGGCCTAACGGCATCACGATAGCCGAACGCGTCGCTAACGACCCACTGCTACGCGATCTCGATCGCACTCGCAGCAGTCAGGCTGGCCAGAATCGTGAGCAGCGCGGGCTTGGGCACTGCGACGCACCCTTCGGTCGGCGCGAAATCGGGGCGGCTGCAGTGGAGGAAGATCGCGCTGCCATGCCCGGCCACCACCGGCGCATCGTTCCAGCCGATCGGAATAATCACGTCATAGACCCCGTCGTCGCGCCATAGCGCTTCGGCGGAAAACGGGTGGGGGTGGTTGACCGGGCGGTTGTAATCGGGATCGCGCGGGTCGTCGGACCAGCCATCGGCGGGCCGCAACCAGCGCCACGGCAGCGCGGTGGCGGGCGTGGCAACGCGGTCGGGGCGGAGCAGTGCGGCGCGCAGGTGGAAACGGCCGCGCGGCGTGCAGCCGTCGCCCTCGCGCTTGGCATCGGCCGAGCAGGCGCCGTACTTGCCGATGACGCAGGCCATCGTCTCGCCGAACGCGGTCAAGGTACGCGCGGCGGTATCGACTTTCACAGATAATGCCCGCTGCGGTCGCGCTTGGTGTCGAGATAGGCGGTGTTGTGCGGGTTGGGCGGCATCGCATGCGCGACGCGCTCGGCCACCGTGATCCCGTGCGCCTCCAGCGCGTCGACTTTGTCGGGGTTGTTGGTGAGCAACCGCACGGCGCTAACACTCAGCTGCCGCAGCATCATTGCGGCAACGGCGAAATCGCGCTCGTCGCTTTCGAACCCCAGCCGCAGATTGGCGTCGACGGTATCGAAACCCTGATCCTGCAGCGCGTAAGCGCGCAGCTTGTTGACCAGTCCGATGCCGCGCCCCTCCTGTTGCAGGTACAACAGGATGCCGCCGCCCGGATTGGCAGCGATGCGCGCGATGGCGGCTTGCAGCTGCGGACCGCAATCGCATTTCAGCGAGCCGAGCACATCGCCGGTCAGGCACGCCGAATGCAGCCGCACCAGCACCGGCAGGTCGGTACGCGGCGCGCCGATGATCAGCGCGAGATGTTCGGGGCCGCCTTCGGCCGGGCGAAACGCGACAACCTCGGTGTCGGGGGCCACCGCCAGCGGCAGCCGCGCGCGCGTGATGATCCGCAGTCGGTCGGCACGCGCATAGCCCAGCACGGCGGCCGCCTCGACGGTGAGCGCCGGGCTATCGTCTGCTGCCGCGACTGCGAATACCGCCGGCAGCAATCCGCCGAGCTTAGCCAGCCGCAGCGCGGCTGCGGCGGCTTCATCGAGCGCTCCGGCGTCGCGGGTACGAAACGGGCCCTTGAGCGGTGTCGCAAGGTCGCTCACCGGGTCGGCGGCGGCGACACTGGCGGCAAGGTCGAGCCATTCGGGGCGTTCGATCCACACCGCTGCATGGCCGGCGGCGGCGATCTGGTTGACGAGGTGCAGTAGAGCGGCGCGACGGTGCGTCACCAATAGTCCGGCGCGCGCCTGCTGCTCGAGCCGCGCCAGCGTCGCCGCGTCGGCAAGTTCGACCGCAACGATGTCGAGCGCGCCGCCGCCGCTGGTAACGCGCACGATCTGCGCGCGGCGCAGTTCATCGACAGCGCGCGGCACGGCGTTGATGTCGGAGGCGGGGGCGGGCAAGCTCACGCTGGTGGTTCTGCCGCGTGGCCCGCGCGGAGTCTACAGCGCGAAATGCGCGATCAGCGGAACATGATCCGACGGCTTGTCCCAGCCGCGTACAGGCTCGACCACCTCGAACGCCTGCGCGCGCGCCGCCAGCTTGGGCGATGCCCAGATATGATCGAGCCGCCGCCCGCGATCGGACACGCTCCAGTCGGCGGCGCGGTAGCTCCACCACGTATACAGCCGCGCCGGGGCGGGGATGAACGCGCGGCCGAGATCGACCCAATCGTGGCTGGCGGCGAGGCGCGCGAGCGCGGCGACTTCGACCGGGGTGTGGCTGACCACATTCAACAAGGCGGTGTGGCTCCAGACGTCGGACGGCAGCGGCGCGATGTTGAAATCGCCGACGATCACGGTGTCGCCGCGCAACGCTTCCGACCAGCGCGTCATCCGTTCGACGAATGCCAGCTTTTGCGCAAATTTGGGGTTGAGGTCGGGGTCGGGCAGGTCGCCACCCGCGGGCACATAGACATTTTCGATCAGCACGCCGTTCGGTAACCGCGCGCCGACGTGCCGAGCTTCGCCATTGTCCTGCCAATCGAAACGCCGCGCCTCGATCAGCGGCAGCTTCGACACGATCGCGACGCCGTGATGCATCCGCTGCCCGTTGATGACGCGGTGGACATAGCCCAGCCGCTCGAACATCGCGTGCGGAAAGTCGGGGTCGATGACCTTGGTTTCCTGAAGGCACAGAATGTCGGGACCGTGCGCGGTCAGGAACCGCTCGACCAGATCGATCCGGAACCGCACCGAATTGATATTCCACGACGCGACCGAAAAGCGGCTCATACCGGTGGTTGCCGCACGGGGTTGGGGAAAGGGTGCATGCGGCTCCGTCGACAGCGATTGACCAGGCTGGCGCTACCCTAGCCGAACCCCCAGACGATAGCCGCAGCAAATTGACTTGCGCTCCCCTGCGTCGAATACACAGCACGTCGCCACGACGACGACGCGGGGGGAGCGATGGTTATTTCGACGCGATTAGACCGCCAACCGCGGTTGCACGGCCGTTTCGTGCTGCGGCCGCTGTGCGCTGCCGACCATGATGCCCTGTTCGCGGTCGCCGCCGATCCGGCAATCTGGGCCGGGCATCCGGCCCCGGACCGCTGGCAAGCCTCGGTTTTCAGGCGTTTCTTCGACGATGCGCTGGCGAGCGGCGGCGCGCTGGTCGTGATCGATCCGGTGACCGGCGCAATGATCGGGTCGTCGCGGTATGATTTCACCCGCGCCGAGGCCGACGAAGTCGAAATCGGCTGGAGCTTCCTGGCGCGCGTCTATTGGGGCGGCAGCGCCAATGCAGCGGTCAAGGCGATGCTGCTGCGCCATGCGTTGGCAGCGGTCGAGCGCGTGATTTTCATCGTTGGCGAGGGCAACATCCGCTCGCGTCGCGCGATGGAAAAAATCGGCGGGGTGCTCAGCGATCGCCGCCTCGATGTGCAGTTAGGGTCGGATCTCGTCCGGCACGTGGTCTTCGTCATCGATCGCGCCGGCTTTGCTGCAGGCCCACTTCACGGCGTCGGCGACACTTGAGCGGCACGACCGAAATCCACGTTGTGCGTTCGGCCGACGACCTCGCAAAGGTCCGGCAGCTGTTCATCGACTATGTCGCGGCGATCGGTGTCGATTTGGGGTTTCAGGATTTTGCCGGCGAGATCGCGCAGCTGCCGGGTAAATATGCCGAACCGCACGGGGCACTGCTGCTGGCGCACGACGGCGGGGTTCCGCTCGGCTGTGTGGCGCTGCGGCGATTGGGAACGGCGGGCGACTGCGAGATGAAGCGGCTGTACGTTGCCGAGCCGGGGCGCGGGCGCGGCGTCGGCACCGCGCTGGTGACCGCGGTTATTGCGGCCGCCCGGCAGCGCGGCTATCGCGCGATGCTGCTCGACACGCTGTCCGGCATGACAGCGGCGCTGCGGCTTTACGAGCACACCGGCTTTGCTCGGATCGCGGCCTATTACGATACGCCGCTCGAAGACGCGGTGTTCCTGCGGCTGGCACTAGAATAAGCGCGCGCCGAGCGGCACGTCGCGGTCGGGCGAAAACAGCACGACCGCGCCGCTTTCGTCGGGAAATCCCAGCGTCAGCACTTCGGACATGCATTTGCCAACCTGCCGCGGTGGGAAATTGACCACGGCGGCGAGCGTCCGGCCGACCAGAGTTTCGGGCGTATAGTTGTCACACAGCTGTGCCGACGAGGTTCGAATGCCGATGCCCGGCCCGAAGTCGATCGACAGCCGGAAGGCGGGGTGGCGAGCGCCTGCCAGCGGCACCGCCGACAGCACGCGTCCGATACGGATATCGACGGCCAGAAACTGATCGAAGCCGATGCGATCGGCGGCGGGCTGCGCGGGGTCGTGGATCAGGTGCATGCCCGCAGGATAGCAGGCGCGGTTGCAGAGGCCAGCCCCGCAACCGCGCTGCCGTTGTTCAGGCGTTAGAAGTTGACCTTCGCACGCACGTACCACAGCCCGCCATTGAAGCCGAACGGACCGCCGTTCCGTGGGTAGATCTGGCCGTCCGCGGTGCTCCCGGTGGACTGGTAGATCGGGTTGGCCGGGCTGTTGGCGATGCGTTCCGGCTTGGTATTAAAGAGGTTCACCGCGCCGACCGACAACGTCAGGAACTTGGTCACGTCATACCCAACGTCGAGATCGGAGGTAAACCTGGCCCCGAACTTCTGACCAACCAGCTGATTGTTGGCGTCGAAGATCGGATAGTCGTTCGAATCGGTCCATTCGCCATAGAAGTTTTCGCGGGCGTTGACCGAGAAGCGCCCATGGCTCCACGCCGCCGACAAGGTGGCGCGGTGGTTCGGCGCAAGATGAGAAATGTCGAGGATCTGGTTCGGGCTGAGCACGTTCAGTGCCGCCCGCGTCACGCTGGTCGTGTTGTAGTTATACGCGAGCGTCACGTTGAGGTCGTCGGGCTCGACCAGGCCGGTACGATAGGTCGCGACGAGATCGATACCTTTGGTCAGCGTATCGAGACCGTTGGTAAAGTACGTGATCGCACCGCCAAGGCCGACCGCAAGCAATGCCGGGTTCTTATCGATGTCTGTCTGCTTGACCGTGAAGTTCTGCGTGATGAAGATGCGGTTCTTGACCTTGATGCTATAGGCATCGACCGTCACGGTCAGGTTGTGCACCGGCTTGGCGATGAACCCGACGCCATAATTATAGGACTTCTCCGGCGTTAGCGGCTTGGCACCGAACGCCTGAGCGATCGGGCTGTTGGTCGGATACGTGCCGGTTTGCACCTGATTGCCGCCGATGAAGTTGGTCGTCAGGATCTGCGTGTTCGACTGACCCGGCGACGGCGCGTGGAAGCCCGAGCCGAGCGTGCCGCGGATCGAGAAGGCGTCGGAGAACTTGTACAGCGCATTCGCCTTGTAGACGAACGAGCCGCCGAACGTGTTATAATGCTCGTAGCGACCGGCAACACCGACGCTGAGCGCCGCCGTGATGTCGGTCTCGAGCCCGCCATAGACGGCGTAACTGTTCTGGCTATGCGAGCCAGCGGAGGCTGGGTCGGTGCCGCCGTAGCCGCTGGCGCCCGGGCTGGAACCACCGCTGGAACCATTTGGAGTGTATACGCCACCGCCGTTGTTAAAATACAGCGGCTGCGACGCGGTGAACGGCCCCGCGCCATACGACTGCAGGTCGCCCTGCGTCTGGGTATAGTTTTCGTGACGGTACTCCGCTCCGGCAGAGATCGTCAGCGGACTGGCAAGACCGATGTCGACCGGCTGCGTCAGGTCGAGATTGGCGTCGGTTTCCTTCTGGATCAGCTGGCCGAACTTGAACGAAGTCTGCGACGCCGGGCCGAACGTAGGGCTAAGCGAGTTGTACATCGACAGGTCGAGCGAGTTACGGCTGGTCGTTGCCGACAGGTCGTAGGTGAAACCGCCGCTCGTGTGGCCCTTGTAGCCAACGGTGCCGATGAGCTCCTCGGTGGTGCCGACGAAGCGCGGGGTGAAGCCCGCCGGATAGACCGACTTGAGGCTGAAGGTGTTGCCATTCGAGACGAACCCACCGGCGGGGCAAGTGGCGTTGCCGGTTGGGCACGGCGTCAGATAGAAGACGCGCGATAGCGCGCCGTTAGCACCGAGGTTGTGGACGACACCGCTAACGTCCACCGCGGTGCCAGAGATCGGTGAACGGTAGTTGAAGCTCTCGTTTGCCGTCGACCGCGCGGCATTGCCGAAGAAATACAGCTTGCTGTCATCGGTGACATCATAAGCGGAGTTAATCACCGCCTTCCAGCCGTGGCTTGGCGACGAGCCCCAGATCTGCACCGGGCCTGGATAGTTCGGCAGCTGCGACACGAGGCTGGGATTCTGCGCGGCAAAGACCAGCGCCAGTGGGCGCGTCGCGCCGCGGCTGGTCTGGCCCTCGTCGTCATATTCGCCGCTCAGGTTTACGAAGCCGCGGTCACCGAGTGGCAGACCAAGGTTGGCGGCGATCTGCTTGCTCTTGCCGTCGGCGTGGTCGTAATATTGGCCATAGCGGGCAATTGCCTCGAACCCGGTCTTGTTGTCGCGCAGGCCATAGTTGATCACGCCGGCGATGGCGTCGGACCCGTACTGTGCGGTCGCACCCTCGCGCAGGATTTGAAGGCCTTTGATCGCTATCGCCGGGATCGACGAGATGTCCGATCCCTGCGAGCCATACGACAGGCCGGTATCGCCGCCTGAATAAACCTGAACGAGTGCCGAGCGATTGAAACGCTTGCCGTTAAGCTGAATCAGAACCTCGTCGGCGGGTAGACCGCGCAGTGATGGCGCGCGCACAAAGCTCGACGCGTCTGAAATCGAGTTCTGGCCGACGAAGAACGACGGGACAATGTTCTTGAGCGCATCGAGCAGATTCGCAGTCGGCTGCGTCTTGAGCTCCGACGCGCTGATGACATCGACCGGCGAGGCCGAGTTAGTCAGCGTGCGGTCGGTACGGCGCGTACCGAGCACGATGATGTCCTCGGCATTGGTGGCTGCACTCGCCGTGGTCACGGCCTGCGCCTGCGCGGTCCCCGAACCGGCGATCAACGCTGCCGACGCGGCGGTAGCGAGCAAGCCGCCACGCAACGCCGCCTTAAACATGCCCTGCATAATATCGTATCCCCCTAAAAATCCTGTGCGACTTAAAATTTCGTTAAAAGCACGCCACACCATATTTTCTGGCTGCAATCGTGTGCCTTGTAAATATGCGCGCGCGCCTGCGACACCGATCCGGCCCAAGGTTTTTTGTTATTGTGACATTTTTACTATGGTGCGTTGCAGCATGGGTGCGCGGGATTTGAAAAGCGGCGTGCGAACGGGCGAGCGCCTTCAAGAGCTGCGCGGCGAGGCCGCCATCGTCGCCGCCAACCGCGCAGTGAGCCGGGCGGCTGGTCTAACAAATGCGTGGTTTTTGCAATCTTCCCCGCTCGATCACGAACAGGGTGGTGGTGCCCAGGAAAGGACTCGAACCTTCACATCGTTACCAATACCAGCACCTGAAGCTGGCGCGTCTACCAATTCCGCCACCTGGGCAGGTTGCGAGCGGCGGGGGGTACGGCGACGGGCCGCGGTTGTCAACGGGCATACGCTGCGCCATGACGCATGCGGAGACGCTGGTTGGGATAAAGCGCATGGACGGGCTGGTTGTTATCGTCGGTGGATCTGGATTCCTCGGGCGCTATCTGGTTCAAGAGCTTGCGCACACGGGCGTGCGGATGCGCGTCGTCGTGCGCGCACCCGACGCAGCCGCGTTTCTGAAGCCGTTGGGCAGCCTTGGTCAGGTGCAGATCGTCAGTGGCGACGTCCGCGACCCCGCCAGCCTTGCGCGCGCTTTCGACGGTGCGACCGCAGGCGTCAATCTGGTTGGCATCCTCGCCGAAGCTGGCAAGCAGACATTTGCAGCGGTGCAAGCCAATGGTGCTGCCAATGTCGCTCGCGCGGCTGCGGCAGCTGGTGTCGCGGCGTTCGTTCAGGTTTCGGCGATCGGCGCATCGGCATCGAGCGGTGCGCGCTACGCGCAAACCAAGGCGGCAGGCGAAGCCGGTGTTCGCGCGGCTTTGCCCGAGGCGACGATTCTGCGCCCGTCGATCGTCTTTGGCCCCGAAGACCAGTTCATCAACCGGTTTGCCGCGCTCGGCAAGCAATTGCCCGTGGTACCCGTCGTTGCAGGTGATACGCGGTTTCAGCCGGTTTACGTGGTCGATGTTGCGAAGGCGATCGTTGCCGCGTTGAACAATCCGGCGCGTTTTGGCGGCGAAGTGTTCGAGCTCGGCGGTCCACGGATTTACACGTTCCGCGATATCATCGCCTGGATCCTGCGAGAAATCCGCGTCAGCAAGCCGCTCGTCGAGGTGCCGGCTTTTGCCGCGCGGCTGATGGCAAAAGCGGGTGACTTCGTACCCGGTGCGCCGATGACCAGCGATCAATATACCATGCTTCAGTCGGACAATGTCGCGGCGGCAGATGGGCTAGCAGCGCTGGGCGTGCCCGCGACGCCGATGGAGGCGATTGCGCCGCAATATCTTGAACGCTATCGGACGGGCGGGCGGTTTCACAGGGACGCCGCCGCCTCGTGAAGCGGAACCCGCATGACCGATAGCTCGCTGCTCGACATCATCATTCTGGGGATCGTCGAGGGGGTGACCGAGTTCCTGCCCGTCTCGTCGACCGGCCATCTTATTCTTGCAGGCGATCTGCTTGGTTACGATGCGGCGCGGTGGAAGGTGTTTAACATTGTCATTCAGCTCGGCGCGATCCTCGCGATCGTCGTGCTATATTGGCGGACGCTGCTCGCGGTGGTCGGGGGGGTCATCAAGCGCCAGCCCGAATCGCTGCATTTCGCGCGCAACGTCTTGCTGGCGTTTCTGCCGGCTGCGGTGATCGGCTTTGCGCTGCACAAGCAGATCGAGGCACTGCTGGGCAATGCGGTGGTCGTGGCGGTGGCGTTGATCGTCGGCGGCGTTGCAATCCTGATTGTCGAACGGCTGGCACGCGCCGCGACGATCCACGGGGTCGCGGCCATCCCGGCGCGAACCTCGGTCGGCATCGGTTTCCTGCAGTGCCTCGCGATGGTGCCGGGGGTCAGTCGTTCGGGCGCAACAATCATGGGCGCGCTGGCACTCGGCGTCGAACGGCGGACGGCGGCGGAGTTCAGCTTTTTCCTCGCGGTCCCGACCATGCTCGGCGCAACAACGCTCGAACTCTACAAGAACCGCGCGGCGCTCGACGCCAGTCAGCTACACGATATCGCGATCGGCTTTGTCGTGGCGTTCGTCGTCGCGATCATCGTCGTCCGCAGCTTCGTCGCGGTGATCGGCCGTTATGGTTTCGCACCGTTTGCGTGGTACCGAATCGTTGCCGGAAGCGCCGCACTGGTTTGGCTGCTCACGAAATAGTCCTTTTCTAGTACTATATTTTCAAATCTGCCCGAAGTCTTGATTTCTACTCGGCCGCAGGGATCGTTCTTGGGCAGCACTGCTGCCATATCAGTACAATACTACGTGACTCGCTTGTTTCAGCGCGCTAATCGCTCCTGGAAGGGATTTGCGATGGCCGAAACGATGCTCCGCTTTATAGCTGTCGACCAGCGGTTGCCAGCAAAGCGTGCCGCTGCTGAGCGGACCGAGGACTTCCTCGAGATCGCCAAGCCCTACCTTCTCGCCAAGGCCGAGGAGCAGGCTTCGCGCTGTTCACAATGCGGCGTGCCATTCTGCCAAGTGCATTGTCCGCTCCATAACAATATCCCCGATTGGTTGCGATTGACCGCCGAGGGGCGTCTCGAGGAGGCTTACGAGCTGTCGGCTGCAACCTCGTCGATGCCTGAAATCTGTGGCCGCATCTGCCCGCAGGACCGGCTGTGCGAAGGCAATTGTGTCATCGAAAAAGACTTCGGTTCGGTCACGATCGGCTCGGTTGAAAAGTTCATCACCGACACCGCTTGGGAGAATGGCTGGGTCAAGCCGATTCGCATTCTTGCCGATCGCGGGGCGCAGTCGGTGGCGATCATCGGCGCGGGCCCGGCGGGGCTGACCGCTGCCGAAATGCTGCGCGTCAAAGGTTACGACGTCCACATCTATGACCGCCACGACCGCGCCGGGGGGTTGCTGACCTATGGCATTCCCGGTTTCAAGCTCGAAAAGGACGTCGTGATGCGACGCGTTGCGCGGCTCGAGGCGGCAGGCATCGTTTTCCATCGCAGCTTCGAAGTCGGGCGCGATGCAAGCCTCGCTGACCTGCGCGCCCGCCACGACGCGGTGCTGATCGCCACCGGCGTTTATCAGGCGCGCGACATCGCAGCCCCCGGCGTTGCGGCGGACGGCGTCATACCGGCGCTCGATTTCCTGTTCGCCGCCAACCGGCAAGGCTTTGGCGACACCGTCCCCAATGCCGCTGCGCTCGATGCACAGGGCAAGCATGTCGTCGTGATCGGTGGCGGTGACACTGCAATGGATTGCGTTCGCACCGCCGTGCGGCAAGGCGCGACGTCGGTCAAATGCCTCTATCGCCGCGACCGCGCCAATATGCCGGGTTCGCAGCGCGAGGTTGCGCATGCCGAGGAGGAAGGCGTCGAGTTCGTCTGGCTTTCCGCCCCGAACGCGTTCGATACCGCCGGAAGCAGCGTCAGCGGAGTTCGCGCACAGCGGATGCGGCTGGGTGCAGCCGCTCCCGACGGGCGTCGCGCGCCCGAGGCCGATCCAGGGTCGAATTTCCGTGTCGAAGCGTCGCTGGTCATCAAGGCGCTCGGTTTCGACGCCGAGGATTTGCCCGTGCTGTTCGATGCGCCCGCGCTTTCGGTGACGCGCTGGGGCACGCTCCGGGTCGATCACAAGACCATGGCAACGAGCGTCGAGGGCGTGTTCGCGGCCGGCGACATCGTGCGTGGCGCAAGCCTCGTGGTCTGGGCGATCCGCGACGGGCGCGACGTGGCGACGGCGATGCATAAATATCTGACGGCGAAGGTCGATGCCGGGCGGGTGGCGGCATGATCATGCTCCCCGTCGCGATTGCGGCGGCGCTTCTCGGGGCGGCCAGCGCTTATTCTTCGCCGGCGATTTCGGTGTCTTCAGCCGAAGCGCCGGTTGATCCGGTGCGGCTCGAAAAGGCGCGTGACCTCGTCGAGGTGATGCATCTTCAGTCGCAAATGCACGACATGCTGCGCCCCATGATGATGCGGATGATGTCCAGCACGGCGCTTGGAGCGCGCGCAGCGGGCGCACCGGAACCAACGCGCGCACAGCAGGAAACGCGCGATCGCGGCATGACCATCATGGCCGACGAGATCGAGAAGATCTTTCTCGAAGTTGCACCGCAGATGACCGAGGCGGCGACGCGGGCCTATGCGCGCAACCTGACAACTGCAGAACTGGCGGCAACGACGGCTTTCTATCGTAGTCCGGAGGGGCAGTCGGTTCTCGCCAAGCAGCCGCTGATCATGGCCGACATGGGCAATGCCTCGCAGTCGATTATGCTGCAGCCGATGATCGCGCGGATGCCGGCCATTATCGCCAAGGTTAAAGCCGCAAGCGACGGTGCGCCGCTGCCGCAAACGCCGGTGCAAGCCGCGGGGAAAAAGGGCAGATGATTATGGCAACCGAAGCCGAGCGCGCGCGTATCGCCGAATTCGGCATGTACCGCCCCGATATGGAAGGCGATGCCTGCGGCGTCGGCCTGATCGCTGCCACCGATGGCAAGGCATCGCGCCGGGTCGTGACCGCGGCGATAGACGCCTTGAAAGCGGTATGGCACCGGGGCGCGGTCGATGCGGACGGCAAGACCGGCGACGGTGCCGGGCTGCACGTCGAGTTGCCGGTCGATTTCTTCAACGAACATATCGACCGTGCGGGGCACCGGCCGAAGCCCAACCGGCTGGCAGTCGGCATGATCTTCCTGCCACGCACCGATCTTGCCGCGCAGGAAAGCGCACGCACCATCGTCGAATCCGAAATCATCCGCTTTGGCTACACCATCTATGGCTGGCGGCAGGTGCCGGTCGATATTGCGGTCATCGGCGACAAGGCGATGCAGTCGCGTCCCGAGATCGAGCAGATCATGATCGCCGGCCCGCACGCCGCCGACGCCAGCAGCGAAGCGTTCGAAAAGGACCTGTTTCTGATCCGGCGACGGATCGAGAAGCGCGTGATCGCCGCGCAGATCAACGGCTTTTACATCTGCTCGCTGTCGTCGCGCAGCATCATCTACAAGGGGCTGTTCCTCGCCGAGGAGCTGTCGGTCTTTTATCCCGATCTGCAGGATGCGCGCTTCGTGTCGCGCTTTGCGATCTATCACCAGCGCTATTCGACGAATACGTTTCCGCAATGGTGGTTGGCCCAACCGTTCCGCTGCATCGCACACAACGGTGAGATCAACACGGTCCGCGGTAACAAGAACTGGATGAAAAGCCACGAGATCAAGATGGCGGCGTCCGCCTTCGGCGAGCATTCGGAGGATATCAAGCCGCTGATCCCGGCAGGTGCCAGTGACACTGCGGCACTCGACGCGGTGTTCGAGGCCTTTGTGCGCTCGGGCCGCGATGCACCAACTGCCAAGCTGATGCTGATCCCCGAGGCCTGGGCCAAGGACGACACGCTGCCCGATGCGCATCGCGCGATGTACGCGTTTTTCGCAAGCATCATGGAAGCGTGGGATGGTCCAGCGGCGCTTGCGATGACCGATGGTCGCTGGTGCCTTGCGGGCATGGACCGCAACGCGCTGCGCCCCATGCGGTACTGCCTGACCAGCGACAATCTGCTGATTACCGGGTCCGAGGCCGGGATGGTCGTCGTCCCCGAAACCTCGATCATCATGAAGGGACGCCTTGGGCCGGGGCAGATGATCGCCGTCGATCTCGACGGCGAAGCGGGCGAAGGGCCGCGGTTCTATACCGACCGCGAGGTCAAGGACCGGATCGCCGGTGCGCAGCCCTATGCCGAGTGGGTTGCCGGGTTCCGCAACTTCAGTGCGCTGCCCGGGATCGATGCACCCGAGCCGGAGCGGGCGTACGACCGCGAGACGCTGCGCCGCCGTCAGATCGCGGCCGGACTGACGATGGAGGATATGGAACTGCTGCTCGCGCCGATGGTCGACGACGCCAAGGAAGCGACCGGCAGCATGGGCGACGACACGCCGCTTGCAGTTATCTCCGACTCGCCGCGGATGATGAGCCATTTCTTCCGACAGAATTTCAGCCAGGTGACCAATCCGCCCATCGACAGCCTGCGCGAAACGCGCGTGATGAGCCTGAAAACGCGGTTCTCGAACTTCGGCAACATTCTCGATCACGATGCCCGGCAGGAGGGCGTCATGGTGCTTGATTCGCCGATTCTGACCAACAAGGGGTGGGACCTGCTGCGCGCGCATTATGCCAGCGCGGCGGCAGTCATCGACTGTACTTTCGAGATTGCCGCGGGTCCCGACGGGCTGCGCGCCGCGATCGCACGCGTTCGCCACGAGGCCGAACAGGCGGTGCGTTCGGGCAAGAGCCAGCTGTTCCTGACCGACGAAAACCAGTCGGCGAGCCGCGCCGGGATCACGATGATCCTCGCGGCCGCAGGTGTTCACACGCATCTGGTCGGCAAGGGGTTGCGCGCCTTTTCGAGCATCAATGTGCGTTCGGCGGAATGTCTCGACACGCATTATTTTGCGGTGCTGATCGGCGTCGGTGCTACCACGGTGAATGCCTATCTGACGCAGGAGGCGATCGCCGACCGCCACGCGCGCGGACTGTTCGGGGCACGCAGCTTCGACGAGTGCATGGCGCGCTACAAGAAAGCCGTCGACGACGGGCTGCTCAAGATCATGGGCAAGATGGGCATTGCGGTGCTGTCATCCTACCGTGGCGGGTATAATTTCGAGGCGGTGGGGCTAAGCCGCGCGCTGGTCGACGACTTTTTTCCCGGCATGCCGGCTAAAATTTCGGGCGAAGGCTTTGCGTCGATTTTCATCAACGCCCAGATGCGCCACCAGGCGGCGTGGGACGAGGCTGCCGGCGCCCTGCCGATCGGCGGCCTGTATCGTTACCGTGCCAATTCCGAAGCGCATGCGTATCAGGCGAATCTTATTCACCTGTTGCAGACTGCGGTGACCAACGACAGCTTTTCGGACTATATGCGCTTTTCGCGGTCGGTCGCCGAACTGCCGCCGATTTATCTGCGCGACCTGCTCGAATTCAATTGGGCCAAGACTCCGGTAAGCATCGAGGGCGTCGAGTCGATCACCGAAATCCGCAAGCGCTTCGTCACGCCGGGCATGTCGCTCGGCGCGCTCGGCCCCGAAGCGCATGAAACGCTCGCGATCGCGATGAACCGCATCGGTGCCAAGGCCGTCAGCGGCGAAGGCG
The DNA here is from genome assembly GCA_038225475.1 of Sphingomonadales bacterium. Taxonomy (GTDB): domain Bacteria; phylum Pseudomonadota; class Alphaproteobacteria; order Sphingomonadales; family Sphingomonadaceae; genus Polymorphobacter_B. The sequence goes on along the minus strand of JBBRRA010000006.1, from coordinate 52,036 downwards.
GCGAAGACCGCATGCGCTTTCAGCCCTATGAAAACGGCGACAATGCCAATTCGAGCGTCAAGCAGATTGCGTCGGGGCGATTTGGCGTCACCGCCGAGTATCTCAATGCCTGCGAGGAAATCGAGATCAAGGTCGCCCAAGGGGCCAAGCCCGGCGAAGGCGGCCAGTTGCCGGGTTTCAAGGTTACCGACATGATCGCGCGCCTGCGCCATTCGACGCCCGGCGTGATGCTGATCTCGCCGCCGCCGCATCACGACATCTATTCGATCGAGGACCTCGCGCAGCTCATTTATGATCTAAAGCAGATCAATCCGCGGGCGCGAGTCTGCGTCAAGCTGGTCTCGAGCGCCGGGATCGGTACCGTCGCAGCCGGCGTCGCCAAGGCGCATGCCGACGTCATCCTGATTTCGGGCCATGTCGGTGGCACCGGCGCAAGCCCGCAGACCAGTATCAAATATGCCGGGACGCCGTGGGAAATGGGGCTGTCCGAGGTCAATCAGGTGCTGACGCTCAACGGCCTGCGCCACCGCGTCAAGCTCCGTACCGATGGCGGGCTGAAAACCGGGCGCGACATTGTCATTGCCGCCATTCTGGGTGCCGAGGAATTCGGCATCGGGACGCTCAGCCTTGTCGCGATGGGCTGCATCATGGTGCGTCAATGCCACTCGAACACATGCCCGGTCGGGGTGTGCACGCAGGACGCCGAGCTGCGCAAGAAGTTCGGCGGAAGCCCTGAAAAAGTCATCAACCTCATGAGCTTCATCGCCGAAGAAGTGCGCGACATCCTTGCTAAGCTTGGCGTGCGCAGTCTCGACGAGGTGATCGGCCGCACCGAGCTGTTGCGCCAGGTCAGCCGCGGGGCCGAACATCTTGACGACCTCGATTTGAACCCGATCCTTGCCAAGGTCGACGCGCCCGACGACGCGCGGCGCTTTTCGATCCCGACGCATCGCAACGAAGTGCCCGACAGCCTCGACGCGCAGATGCTCGCCGACGCCGGTCATGTGTTCGAACGCCGTGAAAAGATGCAGCTGACCTATACGGTGCGCAATACCCACCGCGCGGTTGGAACGCGCTTTTCGTCAGCGATTACCCAAAAGTACGGGATGTTCGGGCTCGAGCCCGGGCATGTTCACGTCCGGCTGCGCGGATCGGCGGGGCAAAGCCTCGGCGCGTTCGCAGTACAGGGCCTCAAGCTCGAAGTATTCGGCGAGGCCAACGACTATGTCGGCAAGGGGCTGAGCGGCGCGACAATCGTCGTTCGCCCGATGGTTTCGTCGCCGCTCGCCAGCCAGGCGAACACGATCATCGGCAATACGGTGCTCTACGGTGCGACAGCGGGGAAGCTGTTTGCCGCCGGCCAGGCAGGCGAGCGTTTCGCAGTCCGCAACTCGGGCGCCAAAGTCGTTGTCGAAGGCTGTGGTGCGAATGGCTGCGAATATATGACCGGCGGTATCGCCGTCATCCTCGGTGAAGTCGGTGACAATTTCGGCGCGGGGATGACCGGCGGAATGGCCTTTGTCTATGACCCCCTGTCGACGCTGCACCGCCGCATCAACGCCGATAGTGTGCAGCTGAACCGGCTGGCAAGTGCGCACTGGGAGGACGTGCTCCACGCACTGGTCAGCGAACACGCACACGAGACCGGTTCGCGCTGGTCGGCGCAGATCCTGCTCGATTGGGACCGGGCGCGCGCCGATTTCTGGCAGGTCTGCCCAAAGGAAATGCTGACGCGCCTGTCGTATCCGTTGACCGATGCTCCTACATTGGTGGCAGCGGAGTGATAAATAATGGCAACGAAACCTGATCCCTTGATGGAAGCCCTTGTCGGGCTCGCTGCGAACGCCGCGCCGCTGATCGAGCGCGCGCGTGCTTCGGGCATGTTCAAGGGCCAGTCGAAACCCGAACCGTCGGCCGCCCCGCCGGCCGACTCGGGCACCGACGCACAAAAGGCGGCGCTGCATGAAATCATCGTCGCGCAGGCGATGAAGATCCATGCGCTCGAAGCGGAACTCGCGACACTGCGCAAAGCGTAAATTCGCGGCTCGGGTGACAGTGGATCGCGCCCGACTTTGCCCCATTCGGGGACAGCAATTATTTATCGGTGAAAGCGGCCGCACGACCGCACCGGTCCCGGTATCAATGGGCCGGCGTCCCGTTTTGCGTTGGTTGCTGACCCTGACGTGCGGCGTGCTGATTTCGACGACAGCGCGCGCCGCCGAGGTGCCGGTTCCCGAAATCGTCGTCACGGCTTTGCCGATCGCCAAGGGTGACGCCGCGTACGACATTGTCGTGCTCGGCCATGACCGCCTGACCGGCAGCGCCTCGCACCGCATCGAGGATATCCTTGCGGACGTCGCCGGCTTTCAGCAATTCCGCCGTACCGACAGCCGCACCGCCAACCCGACCAGCCAAGGCGCGACCTTGCGGGCGCTCGGCGGCAACGCGTCCTCCCGCGCGCTCGTGACTCTCGACGGCGCCCCGCTTGCCGACCCGTTTTCGGGCTACATTCCGTGGTTCGCAGTGGCCCCCGAACGGCTCGGCAATGTCCGCGTGACGCGCGGCGCAGGCGCGGGCGCGTTCGGTAGCGGCGCGCTTGCTGGCACGATCGAGTTAAACAGCGCCGATCCGGCGGCGCTGCCGGGGCTGCAGGCCGAGCTTGATTTCGGCAGCCGCAATGCGCTTAGCGCAAGTGCCGTCGGCAGCGCCAAGCTCGGCGACGGTGCCGTCGCACTGTTCGGCCGTTACGACCGCGGCGACGGCTACGTCATCATTCCCGACACGCAGCGCGGCGCTGCCGACATTCCGGCGCGCTACCGTCAGGGCAGCATCGGGTTCAACGCGCAGCTGCCGGTGGGCGAGGACGTGCAACTGCTCGTCGACGCGCTCAACTTCAACGATTTCCGCGTCCGCGGCGTCGATGGCAACAGCAGCACCGTCAAGGGCGTCGATAGCAGTGTGCGGCTGCTGGGAACCGGGCGCTGGCAGTGGCAGGCGCTCGGCTATGTTCAGGCGCAGAGCTTCGCGAATACCGTTGTTGCGCTCGACGCCGCGCGCGTGGTCGCAACGCCGTCGCTCGACCAGTACAACACCCCCGCGACCGGGCTTGGCGGCAAGCTCGAGGTGCGACCCCCAGTCGGCGCGCATCTTGAGCTGCGCCTTGGCGTTGATCTGCGCGACGACAGCGGCCAGACCGAGGAACGTTCGCGCTTCCTGCTCGGGCGCTACACGCGGCTGCGCACCGGCGGCGGGCGTAACCAGGTTGCGGGCGGCTATGCAGAAGCGTCGGCGTCGCCGATCGAGGCGCTGACGCTGACGGTGGGCGGGCGCATCGACCATTGGCGCATTGCCGGCGGGTTCCTGCACGAAATCGACGCGCAGACTTTTGCGACGACGATCGACGAACGCCCGGCCGACCGCAGCGGCTGGGAGCCGACAGGGCGTGGCGGTATCGCCGTTGCAGCGTTACCCGGGCTCAAGCTGCGCGCTGCGGCGTATCTCGGCTATCGGCTGCCAACGTTGAACGAGCTCTACCGGCCGTTCCGCGTCGGCGCGGACGCCACCGCGAGCAACAACGCGTTGAACCTCGAACGTTTGAAAGGTGTTGAGATCGGGACCGATTTCCGCGCCGGCCGGGCGCTTCGGCTCAGCGTCACCGCCTTCGCCAATCGGTTGGGCGGAGCGATCGGCAACGTCACCGCTGGCGTTGGGCCGCGCGTCTTCCCGGAAGTAGGTCTGGTCGCCGCGGGCGGGGTTTACCGCGTCCGGCGCAACCTCGACGCGATCGTTGCGCGCGGCATCGAGGCGGACGCGCATGTTGCGGAAGCGGCTTGGCGGTTCGATGTGTCCTACGCCTACACCCATTCGCGCGTCCGCGCTTTTGGGTTGGCGGCCGCGTTGAACGGCTTGCCGCCAGCGCTGACCCCGGCGCATCAGGCGAGCGTGACTCTCGGCTGGGTGCCGTGGACCGACGCGCTGCTGGCGCTAACCGGACGCTATTCGGGCGATCAGAACGAAGACGACCTCGGCGTCCGGCACCTCGCCGATGCAGCGACGTTCGACGCGGTGGTCGAGGTGCCCGTGGCACGCGGCGTCATGATGACACTGCGCGGCGAGAATTTAACCGACACGCTGATTCAGTCGGGCATCTCGGCCAATGGCATCATCGACCGGGGCACGCCGCGAACCCTGACGCTCGGCGTGCGGTTCGTCCGATAAGGCGCGATCTGTGACTACAGGACGATTGCGCGCTTCGCATGGCTATCGAGCGAATTCAGCTTCTATTTGGCCCGCACCAGCCGGGCAAATAGTTGGCAGCCGGAGCGTGCGCCAGCTTTTGCGCCTTTTTAACGGCAGCCTCGAAATCTTTGGCGAGCGCCTTGGCATCGATCTTGCGGCGAAGATAATCCGCCCACAGGAATTCGGCATAGGGCGTCATATCCTTGGCGTAATAGCCGGTTTCGCGGAGCATGCCGGCAAGGCTGCGATAGGGGTCATCGGTCAGCTTGCCGATCGACTTTGGAATATCGCTGTGGGGCATGCGTTCGCCGTTCGCGTTATAGGGGTGCAGCCAGTTGCGGTTTTCCATGAACGTCCAGAACAGGATCTTGTCGAGCTTCGACAGATCGGCAACCAAGCTGACGAGTATTTTTTCGACGCCCTCTTCGTGCAGGGCGCGAACGAGGTGATGATGGTCGATGATATATAATTGACCCTTCGGACCAGCGACGGCGGGGATCAGATGTCGCCCGAGAAAGTCCGGTCCGTCCTTTTCCGCACGCCTGGCCCAGGCAGCGCGCTTTTGTTCGACTTCGCGCTTGCCGATCGTCATCTGGGTTGGGCGTAGATTCGCGATGGCAACAGGCTTCAATTCGGGTTCGAGGTGGTGCACGGCTCATTCTCCCTTGCTGATGGCTTCGACGGCGTCGTCGACACTGTAGCTGGTGCGCGCCGCCAATCCCGTTGCGCCGGCGCGCCGCAGCAGGTCGCGTACCCGGTCATGCGTCCGCGCGAGCTGAAGTCGGACGCCGCGTTTCGTAGTCGCGGCGTCAAATTCGATCAGCGCGTCGAGCGCCGTGCTGTCGAGATCGGCGCTCTCCTCGAGGCTGACGACCAACGCGCGGGCCTCACTGCTTGCTGCGGTGATGGCGGCGAACACGCGTTCGGCATTGGCGAAGAACAGCGGCACTGCCGGCCGCCAGATCAAGACGCCGACCGGCGCGACCGCGTTGTCGTGGCGCAACAGATCGACATAATCGTGGCTATCGCCAAGCCGACCAAGCTGCGCCAGGTGCGGCGTTGCCAGCCGCCGCACAAGCGCCGCAAGCGATAACAGGATCGCGATCAGCATGCCGTTCAAGACGCCGAATGCCAGCACGGCGAGTGCTGCCGCAAGCGCAATGACGCCGTCGCGCCGCAACCGCCACAGCCGGATCAGCGGCGTTGGATCGAGCGCATGGACCAAAGCGGCGATGACAACCGCTGCCAGCACAGGCGTCGGCAGTTTCGCTACTTGGGGTGCCGCCACCACGATCAGCGCGACAAGTCCCAGCGCCGCAACGATGCCCGTCACGCGCGACGATGCCCCCGCCGCCTCGCTGGCGTTGCCAACCGAGAAGCCGGCCCCCACCGGCATCCCCGACACCGCCGCGCTCGCCAGATTGGCGAGGCCCAGCGCGCCGAGCTCGCGGTTCGGATCGAGGCTGTCGCCGTGCCGCAGCGCCAGTGCACGCATCGTCCCCCAGCTTTCCGCAAACAGGATCAGCACGAGCGGCAGCGAAAACTGCGCCGCACGCGAATACAGCGCCCAGCTGAAGCGTGGCAATGTGGGCAGCGCCAGCGCGATGTCGATTGTGCCGACCTGCGCGACGCCGGGAAGCGGGACCACCAACGCCGAACCGATGCCGAGCAGCAAGACGATCAGCGCACCGGGTAGCCTTGGAAATCGGCGCAACACCAGCAACACGATCAACGCCGTTGCGGCCAACGCGATACTGACGAAGTTCCATCGTGACGCGGAGGCTGCAAGCCCGATCAGCAGGTGAAAAAGGTCGTGCGCCGGAACCGTAACGCCGACGACTGCCGGCAATTGTTTGATGATAATGGTGATTGCCAGGCCCAGTGCAAACCCGCGCAGCACCGGGCGTGCGATAAAACCGGTCAGGCCGCCGAGGCTGAGCAGGCGCGCGGCGAGGAAGCAGCCGCCGGTCAACACGACGACGAGCGTCGCCAGCGCACTGCGGTCGGCCGCGCCCCCCGGCAGCGCCGCCAGCGTTGCAGCAAGGATTGCCGCCGAAGACGAGGTCGATGAGACGATTGCGAAGCGGCTCCGGCCAACCATCGCATAGGTCAGACAGCCAGCCACCGTCGCCCAAAGCGCATGTGCCGGCGTGAGCCCTGCGATCGCGGCATAGGCAACCGCTTCGGGTAACAGCAGCCCGGCGACGGACAATCCGGCGACGATGTCGTTCCTCGTTGCCGCCGGTACCGCGCGCATTTTGCTCGCCGTGGCTGTTCCCCTCGACTGCTGTCACTGAAACGTAGCAATCAAGCCGTGCGATCGCAACACGCACCCGGCGTTGCGGCCGATTGGGAGCCCGGTTAAATTGCATGTAGTGCAGTTAGCTGCCATGCGACGTGGCCCATTGCCTGTTGCTGGGCCGAGCGCATTGTTCGCACCTGCGAGCACAGCTGCAGCGCCATATTCAAGGATCGTGCCGTGGTCGAAGCGACTGATGCCAAGGAACTGATCGACGAGGCGATCGAGCGCGCCGAGGGCGAGCGGACAATCGCTGAAAATGCCGAACGGCTTATCGAACGGCATTTCCGCGACCGCGTCTCGCTTCTGGTCGGCATTCTCGCAGTATCGCTGGCGATTGTTCACATGGCCGCAGCGGGAGCCGCCCGCGAGAGTTTGCTCAAGGGCATCGAGGCCTCGGACACCTTCAACTATATGCAGGCGAAAATCGTTCGCGAAGCGATTGCGAAGACCGCCGCCAAGTCGGCCGCCTTTGCCAGTATCGACCGGGAAGCGTTCGCCGCCGAGGCAAAGCGACTGCGGGGTGCAGACGCCAACGGCCATGGGATAGGCCAGTTGCAGGCCGCCGGTGAGAAGCAACGCACGGAAGGCGCGCGTGCCGCAACGGCAGGCGAGGGCTATGAGCTTGGCGAGACGGCACTGCAGCTTGCGATCGTCCTGCTTTCGATTGCGCTTGTCGCACGGTCGCGAGCGATCGTGGGAGGGGCCGCGATTTTCGCGGTTGCCGGCGTTGTCATCGCGGCGCTGACGGCGGCCGGGGTCGGCCTGCCGTGGGAGAGTTGAACGCTGGCTACAATTTTTTTGGCATCGCCATCAACTTTTCACCGGGCCGCTAATGTAAGCGCCCATCGGTTGCTACGGCTGTTAGCCGACCACCCATGATGGGTTTCCGCGGCGGTCATTTGCTCGTTTTGGTAGTCGGGTTAGCGACTGTTTGCACCATCACCAGTATTCGGCTGAACCACTATCGATCAAACGACTTGCGGTACACCGCTCGCGCTTGGTCTTCGGATACCTTCCCCTCGACGGTCAGCATCACGAGCGCGGCGCAGACCAGAACGCCCGATGCGACCGCCATCACCGGCAGCGGGTTTGCCGGAAAGGCGACGCGGATCAGCGCGCCCATGACACTCGACACGATCAGCTGCGGCACCACGATGAAGATGTTGAACAACCCCATATAGATGCCAAGTTTGGCGGGCGGCAGCGTCCGCGCCAGGATCACATAGGGCATCGTCAGGATGGAAGCCCAGGCAATGCCGATCAGGACCATCGCACCGATCAGCGCGCTCGCGTCGCGGACGATAACAAACATCGCAAACCCCGCGGCGCCGCAGAGCAACCCGACGACATGCGTTCGCGCCGCTCCGATGCGCCGCGCGATCGGGGGAATGGCGAACGCCCACATCGCTGCAACGCCGTTATAGACCGCGAACAGCTCGTCGACGCGGTCCGCTCCATCATTATAGGCCGACGATGCCGGGTCGACGGTGCCAAAGAAGTTCTGCGTGACGACGGGCGTGGTATAGATCCATAATATGAACAGCGCGGACCAGGTAAAGAACTGAACAATTGCCAGACGGCGCATCGTTGGTGGCATCGTCGCCAAGTCGCTGATAATCTGCGCGATGGCGTCGTTACCAGACCGCCAGCGGCTGACGATCTGCGCCAGCCCGAACACCGCCACCATGCCGCCGAGCACATAGACCGCCTTGTCGAGCGCCAGTGCGCCGACGAGCCCTATAATCGCCAGCCCCGCTACTAGCCACAGCGGCCCAGTGCGCGGCAGGGTCAGCGGGCCAAGACACTCCGGCGTGCCATCGCCGCCGGCAAAACTTGCCATCTTCTCCGGCGAATACTCGCGCGTCGTCACGACAGTCCAGAGGACCGCGCCGAATAGCGCCGTCGCGCCGAGGTAGAAGGCCGCACGCACGGACGGCGGCACGACGCCGGGGGCTGCAGTGTTGGCAAGGTGAAAGACGTCGACGAACAATTTTGGCGCTAGCGAGCCCAGCACCGCGCCAGCACCGATAAACGCTGTCTGGAACGCATAGCCTGCGGTCTGCTGCGAGCCGTCGAGCATGTCGCCGACGAACGCCCGGAACGGCTCCATCGAGACATTGAGCGAAGCGTCGAGCAACCAAAGCAGTACGGCTGCGGCAAGGAGCAGGTGCGCGTTCGGCATACCGATCAGCGCAAGGCTGGCGAGTGTTGCGCCACACAGGAAGAACGGCCGCCGCCGCCCCAGCCGGGTCCACGTCCGGTCGCTGAAGTGGCCGATCAACGGCTGCACGATGAGCCCCGTCAGCGGCGCAGCGATCCACAGGAAAGCGAGATTATCGACGCTCGTGCCGAGCGACTGAAAGATCCGGCTCATATTGGCATTCTGCAGCGCAAAGCCGATCTGGATTCCGAAAAAGCCAAACGAAATGTTCCAGAGGCCCCAGAAGCCCTGCCTCGGCTTGGCAGTCATCGCGCCGCGGTCGAGCGACGGACGATCAGCTGCGGCGGCAGCATCGCGGTTTCGGTGGGCAGCGAGCGGATCTGCCGCAGCAGCGCATCGACGAGCATCTGTCCGGCGCGGGCATAGTCCTGCGCGATCGTCGTCAACGGCGGGTGCGACAGACTAGCGGCGGGAATGTCGTCGAAGCCGACAATCGAGACGTCGCCTGGAACCGATAGTCCCGCGTCCTCCAGTGCGCGCATCGCGCCGACCGCGATCAGGTCGCTCGCCGCGAAGATCGCATCGAAGCCGGCGCTGCCGCCGATCAGCAGGCGCGCCGCCGCATGCCCCGACGCCTCGGTAGAGATCGCATCGACTTGCAGCGCCGGATCGGTGTCGATACCGGCTGCCGCGAGTCCCTCGCAAAGGCCCCGGTACCGGTCGTCGAATTCGGGGTAGTGGCTCGACGCCTCGCCGAGGAAGGCGATGCGTCGGTGGCCGAGCGCCAGCAGGTGTTGCGCTGCATCCCGCCCGCCGCGCCGGTTGTCGCAGCCGATGGTCGTCCCAGGCTGGCCGGGCTGGACCGAACCCCAACGCACGAAATGCGTGCCCTGTTCAACCAACTGCTCCAGCCGCGCGCGGTACACCTCGTAATCGCCATAGCCGAGCAGGATCAGCCCGTCGGCCTTACGGCTGTCCTCGTAGTCGACGTGCCAATTGCTCGAGAGCTGCTGGAATGAAGTCAACAGGTCATAGCCGCGCTGCGCGCAGGTCCGCGCCAGCGAGCCAAGCATCGACAGGAAGAACGGGTTGATAAGCGACCCGTCGGGGGTTGGATCCTCGAAAAACAGCAGTGCCAGCGTGTTCGACTGCCGCCGCCGCAATCCCGAGGCGTTCTTGTCTACCGTGTAATTGAGCTGCGCGGCGATCGCCTCGATGCGCTTGCGTGTCGGTTCGCTGACTGTCGGATCACCCCGCAGCGCCCGCGATACGGTCGGCTGCGACACCCCCGCGGCATGCGCGATATCGAATGAAGTCGGCTTGTCAGTCGACACCGGCCGCGACGATCCTCCCCGCCCGGGCGTCTGGCGCACCCGGTCGGCACACAGCTTACGCTGCGCGAACGTCCAGCGATAGGCTGCGTCCGACGTCAAGCGGTCGTGCCTGCGGCAATGGCAAGGTTTTGCATCGTCTCCCCAGCTAGCCCTTGTGCACGGGCCTTGGCATCGACATTGCGGATTTTGCTCCGGACGTCGAGGCTGGTGGCGATGAATACGTATACTTCGATCGTTTCGAGGCGGCCGGTGGCATGACCCATCTTTTGGCGGAGACAGCGGCATGACGAAATCGATCGGCAGGATCGAGGCGGCGCTCGCCGCCGTTGCAAGCATCGTTCGGCAACGCGGCGGCGACAAGGTGCTGGCAATGTTCAATCTGTCGGCAGAGGCACAGCCGATCGCCTTTGTCGACGGCTCCTTCGCGGGGCGCTACCGCGACTTCAGCACCGGTGCGGCGGTCACGGTCGATACGGCGACGCGCGTGACGCTGCCGCCGTGGAGCAGCCGCTTGCTTGCGGTCGCGCCGTGAACGCGTGGTCGATACGCGTCGAGCGGCAGGGGCTGGAGGCCGAGCCTGTAGTGATCATCGACGGCTTCGCGCCCGATTCTACGCGCCTGATCGACGATGCGAGCTTCTTGCGCTTCAGGCCGATGGGCGAACATTATCCTGGGCTCCGGGCTGCGGTGCCGATGACGCTGCTCGAACCGCTGCTGACCGCACTGGCACCCGTACTGGCAACGACATTCGGGGGTCGTTACACCGTTGCCGATGCCTTTTATTCGATCGTGACAACGCGGCCGGAAGCGTTGACGCCGATCCAGCGGCTGCCGCATTTCGACGGTGTCGAGCCTGGGCGGCTCGCGCTGCTGCATTATCTTTCGGCGGCGATGCCCGGCGGTACCGCCTTCTATCGCCACCGTTCGACCGGGTTCGAGACCGTCACCGGCGCGCGCCTGGCGGCGTACAGCGCCGCGCTCGCTGCCGACCTCCACCGCACCGGCGAGCCGCCATCCGCCTATTGCGACGCCGCCTCGCCGCTGTTTGAACAGGTTGCGCGGTACGACGGCGTTGCCAACCGCGCGATCCTCTACCGCAGCCACACGCTGCACTGCGCCGACCTGCCGCCGGGGAGCATCTTCGATGCCGACCCGGCGCGCGGTCGGTTGACGGTCAACACCTTCCTCGCTCCGCAGGTGTAACCCAAAGGCCACGCCCGGCTGTGGCCGGATTGAATACGTATGCGGTTTGCTTGGCTTTGCGACGTTGCTGCCACATTCGTGTGACGACGCCATCAGGCGCGAAAAAAGTCCGGCGCGGTAACATCCGGGCCTATCGGGGGAGGATAATCATGCTGCATCATTCCGTGCACGGCCGGCATTCCGCGCGGTCGGCGCTGCTGCTGGCCAGCGTGGCCGTATTGGCAACCGCTGCTGCGTCGCCCGCGATCGCTGCCGATGCCGATGCGCCCGATGACGCGATCGTCGTTACCGGCATCCGCGCCTCGCTCGATGCGTCGGCTAAGCTGAAGCGGCTGCTGCCGAATATCAGCGAGAGCATTTCGGCCGAAGACATCGGTAAGCTGCCGGACGTTTCGATCGCCGATAGTCTCGCGCGGCTGCCCGGTGTGACCGCGCAGCGCCTCGAAGGTCGCGACCAGCGCCTGTCGATCCGCGGCCTCGGCCCTGATTTTTCGACGACGCTGCTCAATGGCCGCGAGCAGGTGACGGTCGGTGACAACCGTGGTGTCGAGTATGACCAGTATCCGTCGGAGTTCTTCAAGAACGTCGTGGTCTACAAATCGGCCGATCCGTCGGTGCTGCCGAACGGCGTCGCCGGCACCGTCGACCTTCGCATGCTGCGGCCGCTCGAACAGGCGAACCGCATCATCGCGATCCAGGCGCGCGGCGAGGTTAATGGCGAGAAGTCGCTCAATCCGGATGCCACGAACAAGGGCTACCGCGCCTCGGCGACCTATGTCGACAAGTTCGCCAACGACACCTTCGGCGTCGCGATCGGCCTGTCGGCGTCCCTGATCCCATCGCAGGACGAGCGTTACAACGCTTGGGGCTATGCCAACGACACCAACGGCAATCTCGTGCTGGGTGGTGCAAAGCCCTATGTCCAGTCGAACGAGCTCAAGCGCTACGGCGCGGTAGGTACCTTCGAGTGGGCACCCAGCGACAAGTTTCATTCGACGCTCGACCTGCTTTATTCGCACTTCGAGGAGACGCAGCACCTCCGTGGTATTGAATTTCCACTGGGATTTTCGGGTCGGCCGCTGTCGAACATCACCACGGTCAACGGCTTCGATACTGTGACGACGTTTTCGAACGTCCATGCAATTCAGCGCAACGACTATAATAAGCGCACCGCCGACAATTTCTCGGCCGGCTGGAATAACAAGTTCGAACTGACCGACCATCTGCACGCCACCGTCGATGCCAGCTGGAGCCATGCCAAGCGTACCGACTTCCTGCTCGAAACCTATTCGGGCTTCGGCTATGCCGGCGCCGGGCCGGGTGACACGGTGACGGTGACGCAGCAACCCAACGGCATCTTCAAGATCGTGCCGACGCTCGATTACACCAATACCGGCCTCGTCAAGATCACCGATCCGGGTGGCTGGGGCTATAATGGCACACAGCCTGTGGTGCAGTCTGGCTTCCTCAACAAGCCGCAGTTCAAGGACGATCTGAAGGCGCTGCGCGCCAGCCTCGACGGCGACTTCGATTTAAGCCTGATCAAGGGCTGGGAAGCGGGCGTGAATTTCTCGACGCGCAAGAAGACCAGCAACTTCCTGTCTTACTTCCTATGCCCACCGGGCGGCGGCACCAACTGCACCGTTGCGAGCGGCACGCCGACGTCGGCGACCATTCCCGCCGGCGCGATCCTGGGCACAAATGTACCGCTGGGCTATCTCGGCGTGCCCGGCGTGCTCGGGCTCAACCCACTCTATCTCTATAACAATTTCCTGAACTCGTCATACGACAACCGCCCGGTGTCGCTGGTGCGCGACAACGACGTCAAGGAAGACGTGCTGACCGGCTATGCGCTGCTCAAGATTGACGGCGACGTCGGCGTGCCGGTCACCGGCAAGATCGGTGGCCAGGTGGTTTACACCAACCAGCGCTCAGACGGCAGCATTTCCAACTTCTCGAACGGCGTTGTCACCGTCGTGCCGGCGACCGGCAGCGCCAAATACACTTATTTCCTGCCAAGCGCGGCGCTGTCGTTCGAAGTCGCGCCGCTGACCTACGTCAAGGTCGGGGGCTCGCGCACGATGGTCCGCGCGCGGCTCGACCAGGAGCGGGTGAACCAAGAGTTCAACATCAGCCTGAACCGGCTGGGCTCGACCGATCCGGGCAACAGCGTGTTCAGTTCCAACGGCGGCAATATCAACCTGCGCCCGTATATCTCTGACAATGCCGACATCAGCTTCGAGAAGTATTTCGCGGGCGGTGGCTACGTCTCGGTGGCGGGCTACTACAAGCATTTGAGCAGCTACGTCGATGCCAGCAGCAGCATCCTGTACGATTTCAAGAGCGCGGTTGCGACGAGCATCCCGCCGGCACTGCAGCCGTTGCTGGGCACCACGCTCGGCACGGTGCAGGCACCGACCAACCGCGGCAACGGCTATCTGAAGGGCATCGAGGCGACGCTGTCGCTGCCGCTGAAGAATGTCGCGCCGGTCCTCGACGGCTTCGGCGTGTTCGCCAGCGGCTCGTACACCGACAGCCGGATCGTACTGGGCAGCAATCCCACCACGCCGATCACGCTGCCGGGGCTGTCGAAGTGGGTGGCGAACGCCTCGGTCTATTACGAGAAATACGGCTTCCAGGCGCGGGTCAACTATCGCTACCGCTCGACCTATCTCGGCGAAGTGGCGGGGCTGTCGGCGAACCCGACGTTCCGGCAGGTGACCGCCGAAGCAATCCTCGATGCCCAGGTCGGCTACGAGTTCCAGCCGGGATCGACGCTAGCAGGGCTGGCGATCCTGCTACAGGCGAAGAACCTTACCGACCGGCCGTTTATTACTTATCAGAACAACGACCGGCGCCAGGTGATCGACTATCAGCGTTATGGTCGCGACTATTACATCGGCCTTGCCTACAAGTTTTGATCGACAAGGGGCGGCTGGGGCCGCCCCCGGCACGCCGGAGTTGCGCCGCGTGGACAGCGAACGACCGTTCACAATCGTCATTGCCGGCGGCGGTACCGCCGGCTGGATGACCGCCGCTGCGCTCGGGCATTTTCTCGAGCGTGGCTTTGCGGTGCGGCTGATCGAATCTGATGCGATCGGCACGGTCGGGGTCGGCGAGGCAACGATCCCACAGATCCGGCTGTTCAACGAGGCGCTTGGCCTCGACGAGGATGCGTTCCTGCGGGCAACGCAGGGCACGTTCAAGCTCGGCATCGAGTTCGACGGTTGGACGCGGCCCGGGCACGCCTACATGCACGCCTTCGGCGGTATCGGCCGCGACGTCGGGCTACTGTCGTTCCAGCACTACTGGCTGCGCGCGCGCGCGCTTGGGCTCGCAGGGCCGCTTGCCGATTATTCGCTCAACGAGATTGCGGCGCGCGCCGGCCGCATGCACCGTGGCAGTCCGCTGATCGCTGCGACCGTGCCGTCGATGCCATATGCCTTTCACTTCGACGCCGGGCTATATGCTGCATACCTGCGCCGCTTTGCCGAGGCGCGCGGCGTCCGGCGCACCGAGGGCACGATCGCCGGCGTCGCGCGCAACGGGGTATCGGGCGACGTGACACAGTTGATGCTGGCGAGCGGCGAGGTCGTGACGGGCGACCTGTTCATCGACTGCACCGGTTTCGGCGGGATACTGATCGAGGCAGCGCTCGGTACCGGCTATGTTGACTGGACCCGATGGCTGCCATGCGACCGCGCGGTTGCGGTACCGTGCGCGCGGGGCAGCGACCTCACGCCCTACACGCGCGCAACCGCGCATGCGGCGGGCTGGCAATGGCGCATCCCGCTCCAGCACCGCACCGGCAACGGCCGGGTCTATTGCAGCGCCTTCATCAGCGACGATGCGGCAGCGGCCAACCTGCTCGCCACCCTCGATGGCAGCGCCGAGGCCGAGCCACGCTTCCTGCGCTTTACGACAGGCAAGCGGCGCAAATTCTGGCATCATAACGTCGTTGCGGTCGGGCTGGCGGCAGGGTTCATGGAACCGCTCGAATCAACGAGTATCCACCTGATTCAATCGGCGATATCGCGCCTGCTCAAATTGCTGCCCGGCCGCCAGGTCGTTCCGGCGCAACGCGACGAGTTCAACCGCCAAACCGATTTCGAATATGAGCGCATCCGCGATTTCCTGATTCTCCACTATGCTGCAAATGGCCGGTCCGAACCGTTCTGGCAGCAGTGCCGTGCGACCCTGTTGCCCGACACCCTGCAGCACAAGCTGGACCTGTTCCGCAACTGTGGCGCAATTACGCGCGAGCATGAGGAATTGTTCACCGAGGTTGGCTGGCTGCAGGTGTTGATCGGACAGGGGGTCATGCCCGTTGGACACCATCTGCTCGCCGACGCGATCGAGCCACGCGAGCTTGCCGAGTACATGCAAACGCTGGCGGCGCTCTATGCGCGCGAGGCGCAGCGCTATGGCAGCCACACCGATTTTATCGCGCGGCACTGCGCTGCCGGGCTGCCGCGAGCATGATGCGGCGCATCATGACGCTGTTTGCGCTGCTGCTCGTGGCCGCTCCCGTCGCCGCGGTATCGTTTCGCGACCGGCTGCCGCAGGACGAGATCGTTTATTTCTTGCTGCCCGACCGCTTCGACAATGCCGATCCGTCGAACGACCGCGGCGGTCTTTCCGGCGGCAAGCTGGACACCGGCTTCGACCCCACCGACAAGGGCTTTTATCACGGCGGCGACCTGCAGGGCGTACTGCGGCGGCTCGACTACATTCAGGGGCTAGGCGCAACGGCGATCTGGCTTGCGCCGGTCTTTGTCAACAAGCCCGTCCAAGGCGCATCCGGCCACGAAAGCGCGGGCTACCACGGCTATTGGATTACCGACTTCACGCATGTCGACCCACATTTCGGCACGGATGCTGATTTCAAGTCATTGGTCGACGCGGCGCACGCTCGCGGCATGAAGGTCTATATGGACATTGTCGCCAACCACACGGCCGACATCATCAAATACCGCGAGTGTCCGGCGAATGACTGCACCTATCGCAGCCGCGCGGATTATCCCTATCAGCGGCGCGCGCGTGACGGCGTGGTGATCAATGTGGGGTTCGCTGGTGACCGTGATCGCAGCAATGCTAATTTCGCCCGGCTGACCGATCCGAATTATGCCTACACTGTGGAGGTGCCGGCCGCCGAAGCGCATCGCAAGATACCGGACTGGCTCAATGACCCGATCTATTACCATAACCGTGGCGACTCGACGTTCGCCGGCGAGAGCTCGACGATGGGCGATTTCGCCGGACTGGACGATCTGATGACCGAGCACCCGCGCGTGGTCGCCGGTTTTATCGAGATTTATGGCAACTGGATCGACCGCTTCGGCGTCGACGGTTTTCGTATCGACACTGCAAAGCATGTGGATGCGGCATTCTGGCAGGCCTTCGTGCCCGCGATGCTGGCGCGGGCAGCGGCGCGCGGCATTCCGAACTTTCACATCTTCGGCGAAGTTTCAACCGCCGACATCGATCCCGCGCTGCTCGCTGAACACACGCGTGTCGACAAACTGCCGAGTGTGCTCGATTTCGCCTTCCACCGTGCAGTCGTCGACGCGCTGACAACGGGTGCCAGCGACGGCCTTGTCCGGCTGTTCGACGGCGATGTGCTTTATGAGGGCGGGGCCGAGGCGGCGCAGCGTTTACCAACCTTTGTCAGTAACCATGACGACGGCCGGATCGCGGCAGCGCTCCGCCGTGCGCTGCCGCGCGTATCGCCGGGCGAACTGCAGCAGCGCGTCGCGCTTGCGCAGGCGTTGCTGTTGACGCTGCGCGGCGTCCCAACGATCTATGCCGGCGATGAACAGGGTTTTGTCGGGCATGGCGGCGACCAGGACGCGCGACAGGACATGTTCGCCTCGCAGGTCGCGTCGTACAACACCGACCTGCGGCTCGGCACGACGCGCACGAGCGCGAGCGGTAGCTTTGATACTGCGCACCCCTTTTACCGGGCGATCGCAAAGCTCGCACACATCCGTGCGGCGACGCCCGCGTTGCGCCGCGGGCGGCAGGTGATCCGCTTCGGAAGCGCCGCGCCGGGACTGTTCGCAGTCTCACGCTTCGATCCCGTGACCGGTACCGAGGTGGTCATCGCCTTTAATACCGCGCCAGCTCCGATTTCAGCGAATGTCGAGGTCGAAACGCGCTCTGCACGCTTCACCGCGCTGGCTGGCGTTTGCCCCGCTTATGCACAGGCGCCGGGCAGCGTTGCGCTGCGGCTGCCTGGCTTTGGCTATGCGGTATGCGCTGCCGAGGAGCCCCGATGACCGACCGCGCGCTAGCTCTGCTCCCGCTCGATGCCGCCGCGCGGCCGTGGTGGCGTGGCGCTGTGATCTACCAGGTCTATCCGCGAAGCTTTGCCGATTCGAACGGCGACGGCATCGGCGATCTCGCCGGCATCACTGCGCATTTGCCCTATGTCGCGAGCCTCGGGGTCGACGCGGTCTGGCTGTCGCCGTTCTTTCCGTCGCCGATGCACGATTTCGGTTATGACATTGCCGACTATTGCGGCGTCGATCCAATCTTCGGGTCGCTCGACGACTTCGACGCGCTGATCGCGCGCGCGCACGCGCTCGGCCTGCGCGTCATCATCGATCAGGTTTATGCGCACACCTCCGACGCGCATGACTGGTTCGGCGACAGCCGGGCAAGCCGCAACGGCGACCGCGCCGACTGGTATGTCTGGGCCGATCCGAAACCCGACGGCGGCCCGCCAAACAACTGGCAGTCGGTGTTCGGCGGGCCGGCATGGACGTGGGATGCTCGCCGCCAGCAATATTACATGCATAATTTCCTGAGCTCGCAACCGCAGCTAAACGTGCATCTGCCGGCGGTTCAGAACGCACTGCTCGATGTCGCGCGCTTTTGGCTCGATCGCGGGGTCGACGGCTTCCGCGTCGATGCCATCAACTTTGCGATGCACGATCCGCAGTTGCGCGACAATCCACCGGCACCGCCCAGCAACGGCGTCGCGCGGACACGGCCATTCGATTACCAGCTGCATATCTATAACCAGTCGCATCCGGATATCCCGTTATTCCTCGCGCGGCTGCGTGCCCTCACCGATAGCTACGGCGACCGCTTTACCGTGGCTGAAGTGGGCGGCTCCGATGCTGAACCCGAGATGCGCGCGTTCACCGATACCGGCAGGCTCGACAGCGCTTACGGATTCAATTTCCTCTACGCCGATGCGCTGACACCCGAGCGTGTTGCCGACGCGCTCGGGCGCTGGCCCGACGGCGGCGGGGGTTGGCCGAGTTGGGCATTCGAGAATCACGACGCACCGCGCGCGCTGTCGCGATGGGTGGTGCCCGAGCATGCGGACGTGTTCGCGCAAGCGAAGCTGCTATTGCTGGTCTGCCTGCGCGGCAATATCTTCCTCTATTACGGCGAGGAACTCGGGTTGACGCAGGTCGACGTGCCGTTCGAGGCACTGCGCGACCCCGAGGCGATCGCCAACTGGCCGCGCACGCTCAGCCGCGACGGTGCACGCGCGCCGATGCCGTGGCAAACGGCAGCCCCGGCGCTCGGCTTCACCAGTGGCACGCCGTGGCTGCCGCAGGGGCTGGACTATGCGGCTTGCGCAGTCGACCAGCAGGAAGCAGACGCTGGTTCGCTGCTGCAGTTGACGCGCGCGTTGATCGCGTTGCGCCGCGCGCATCCGGCTTTGCAGACCGGCACGCTGACAGTGATCACGGTTACCGCTGCCGTTCTGGCGTTCGAGCGCGTCGCAGCCGGCGAGCGGCTACTGTGCGCGTTTAATCTGAGCGAAGTGATCGTGGATTGGCAGCCGCCCGAGGGCGCAAATTGGCAGTCGCTATATCGGGTCAACGGCGGCTGCGTGACGGGGCGAATGGGCCCGTATTCTGGGCAGGTGCTAAGATGCGTTTCGTGAGCCGCTTGATCGCCGCCATGCTGGCACTGGGCGGCATGGCAGGAGTTCCAGCGCAGGCGACGACCGTCGCGTCGCCCGGCGGCACCATCACGGTATCGGTCGACATCGGCGTAGAGGGGCGCGCGGTCTACAGTATCGCCCGGCGCGGCACCCCGGTCGTCGCCGCATCGCAGCTCGGCTTCCTGTTCACCGACGCGCCGCAGATTGCGCGAAACATGGCGATCGACGGCACCGCGACGCGCGACGTCGACGAAAGCTGGACGCAGCCGTGGGGTGAATGGACAACTATCCGAAACCGCTTCCGCGAACTGCGCGTGCATCTGCGCGAAACGACAGCGCGTGCCCGGCGGCTCGATGTGGTGTTCCGCGTCTATGACGACGGCGTCGGCTTCCGTTATGAATTTCCTGATGCCGGTCCGGTCAACATTGCGGAGGAGCTGACACAGTTCAATATCGCTCAGCCTGCCACGGCCTGGTGGTGCGCGGCTTTCGAATCAAATCGCGAGGAGATGCTCTACCATCGCACCCCGATTGCCGAGATCGGCACCGCGCAGACGCCGCTGACATTGCGGCTCGCCGATGGCACGCATATCGCAATTCACGAGGCGGCGCTGGTCGATTATGCTGGCATGAACATCGGCAAGGTCGAAGGCGGTCTGCTGAAGGCTGTGCTGACTCCGTCGTCGACCGGCCCCAAGGTGAGCCGGATGGGGCCCTTCGCGACCCCGTGGCGCGTGCTGATGATCGCCGCTGACGCACCCGGCCTTTATCTGGCCAACCGGCTGATCCTCAACCTTAACGAGCCCAACAAGCTCGGCGACGTCAGCTGGGTGCACCCGCGCAAATATATGGGTATCTGGTGGGGTATGCACCTCGGCTCGCAAAGCTGGGCGTCGGGCCCGACCCATGGTGCGACGACGGCAAATGCCATGAAGGCGATCGACTTCGCGGCGGCAAATGGCTTCGGTGGTCTACTCGTCGAGGGTTGGAACAAGGGCTGGGATAGCGACTGGTTCGCCGATGGGTCGACCTTCAGCTTCACCGAGCCCTATCCCGACTTCGACCTGCCTCGCGTCGAGGGCTATGCGAAGGCGCATGGCATGACACTGATCGGCCATCATGAGACGAGCGCCAATATCGCGCACTATGAGGAGCAGCTGAGCGCCGCGCTCGATCTCGACCAGCAGCTCGGCATCGATACGGTCAAGACCGGCTATGTTTCGGATGCAGGCGGCGTGCAGGCGCGCGGAGCCGACGGTCAAATTCATTTTGAATGGCACGAGGGGCAGGTAATGGCCCGCCACCATCTGCTGGTGGTGACCGAGGCGGCGAAGCGCCACATCGCGGTCGTCGCGCACGAACCGATCAAGGATACCGGCTTGCGCCGAACCTATCCGAACTGGCTGTCGCGCGAGGGGCAGCGCGGCATGGAATATAACGCCTGGGGCAATCCGAAGAACCCGCCCGAGCACGAAGCCAATCTGGTGTTCACCCGGATGCTCGCCGGCCCGATGGATTTCACGCCTGGCGTGCTGAGCCTCAAGGGCAAGGGCGGCAGCGACATCCTGTCGACCGCGGCGAAGCAGCTGGCGCTGTATATCGTACTCTATTCGCCGGTACAGATGGCGGCTGACCTGCCCGAGAATTATGCGCGCTTTCCTGCCGCGTTTAAGTTCATCAAGGACGTCGCGGTGGACTGGGCCGATACCCGCGTGCTGAACGGCGCTGTCGGTGACTATGTTACGATCGCGCGCAAGGATCGCCGGTCGGGAAACTGGTATGTTGGCGCGGTGACCAACGCCGAGGCGCGGACGCTTCGCCTGCCGCTCAATTTCCTGACGCCAGGCAAGCGGTACACGGCGCAGATCTACCGCGACGGGCCTGGCGCCGATTATCGGACCGAGGCGCGCCACGCGATGACGATCGAGAGTCGTGTCGTGATGCACAACGACACGCTGACGCTCTGGCTTGCTCCCGGCGGCGGCGCGGCGGTGCGGTTCGTGGCGATGCCGTGACGTCGCCGCGCGTCGTCATCCTGGGCGGCGGCACTGCCGGCTGGATGGCTGCGTGCCTGATGGCGAAGGCGTGGCCCGGCGCCACCGTTACCGTTATCGAAAGTCCCGAGATCGGCATTATCGGCGTCGGTGAGGGTTCGACGCCGCAATTGAAGGCGTTCTTCGACGCGCTCGGCATCGCCGAAGCCGATTGGATGCCGCGCTGCAACGCGACCTATAAGACCGGGATCGGTTTTGCCGACTGGTCCGAGCGGCCGGGGTATGGCCGCTATTTTCATCCGTTCCCCACCGCGCTCGACGGCTACACCGCTCCCGCGTTCTTTGCCGCGACCCGCGAACGGCGGCGCGGTTTCGACGTCACCGCGCACCCCGATCGCTTCTTCCTACCGGCCTGGCTCGCAGCGCATCGTAGGGCGCCCCTCGCGCCCGACAACTTTCCGTTCGACATCGGCTATGGTTATCACTTCGACGCGCATCTCATCGGCGCGTTCCTGCACGAGCATGCGACAACCCGGCTCGGCGTCCGCCACCTCGCGCGCCGCATGGTCGCGGTCGAGCGCGCGGCCGACGGCGATGTCTCCGGGCTGCGGCTCGACGACGGCGCGGTGGCGACCGGCGACCTTTACGTCGATGCCAGTGGCTTCCGCGCGCTGATCGCGCAGGCGGCGCTTGGCGTCGAATTCCTCAGCTTCGGCGGGAACCTGTTTAACGATAGCGCGGTCGTGCTGCCGACACCCCCCGATCCCGTCGGGACGGCATCGATGACCACTGCGACCGCGCTCTCCAGCGGCTGGGCTTGGAACATTCCGCTGACCAATCGCACCGGCAACGGCTATGTCTACGCTTCCGGCTATTGCAGCGCCGCTGCCGCCGAGCGCGAGTTGCGGACGCACCTCGGGATGGTTGATAGCCCGGTCGCGGCGCGCCACCTGAAAATGAATGTCGGCCGCCTCGCGACAACGTGGACGCGCAATGTCCTTGCTGTCGGACTCGCGCAGGGCTTTCTCGAACCCTTGGAGGCAACCGCGCTGCATCTCGTGCAAGCCACTGTCGAAAGCTTCGTCGAAGCCTATGCGGGCGGCCAGTTTACAGCCACCAATCGCGACTCCTTTAACCAGCGCATCGCCATGCGCTATGAGGGCATCCGCGACTATATCGTCTGCCACTACAAAGTGAGCCAGCGCCGCGATACCGCCTATTGGCGTGATAACGCCGACCATCACCGGCTATCCGATTCGCTTAAGGCGATCCTGACCTGCTGGTTTACCGGGGGTGACCTCGAGGCCGAGATCGCGCGGCAGGGTATCGGTAAATATTATGCTGCAGCGTCATGGCATTGCCTGCTTGCCGGCTATGGCACTTTCCCGCCGGAGCAAAATCTGCGGTCAAAGCCCGATGGGGATGCAGCGCTTCCGCACATCGACGACTTTATCGCGCGATGCGGGTTGAACTTCGCTGACCACGCGGCAACGCTGCGCACGCTGACCTGAGTATTATCGACAAATGCCGCCCTCACCGACCATAGGCGGCAATCAGCGCACTGCTTTTGGAGTCCGATGTCCGCCCGACCGCCTTCCGGCTTTCGCCGGAATATTTCGCTGGCAGTTGCGGGATCAGAACTTCAGCCCAACGGTCAAGTAGAACTGCCGCGGGTTGCCATAGAAGGCTGTCAGCACGCCTTCCTTGCCAAGCGATGGCGTCGGATTGCCCGCAGCGTTGTAGAGTACCGCACCGGTGGTGGGGTTGACCGCGAGAAACTGATAGCCGCCCGTCCGGTAATGGACGTCGGTCAGGTTCTTGCCGTGCAGGCCGATCGACCAGCGGTCGCTGTCCGACCGCCAGACGACGCTGGTGTCGAGCAGCGTATAGCCCGGCTGGTCGAGCGGCGACACCGTCTCGAACTGGCCGACACGGCTGCGGTACGACAGACTGGGACTGATCGTGAGGTCGCCCGCGCCGATCAGCGTCAGTGGTGTCGACAGCGTCAGCGCGCCGCTGGCGGTCCATTCAGGCGTGTTCTGCACCTGTCGGAACGCTGCAACCTCGGCCCCGACATTGTTGACGAAGCGCTTGTACTTGGCGTCGATATAGCCGAGCGACCATGCGAAGTTCAGGTTCGATCCAGCCCCGGCTATGCCTGGCGCCAGCTTGGCAAGACCCTCGAATTCGAGCCCTTTGAACTCGGCTTTGCCGGCGTTGGTGGTGATACCGATGAAGGTTTGGACGCCGTTGACCACCGCGCCGACCGAACTCGGGATCTGGACGTCGCGGTAGTCGGCATAGAATCCGGCAAGGCTGAAATTGACGCGGTTATCGAGGACCTTGGCCTTCCAACCGAGCTCGTAGCTGTCGACGGTTTCGGGTTTGAACGACAGGAAGTTGAAGATCTCCTGCGGGTCCCTGACACCGTTGCCGTTGGTGTCGGGGGCCGCCGTCGACAGGCCGCGCGGATCGAACCCACCGCCCTTGAAGCCCTGCGAATAACTTGCATAGATATTGTGATCTGGCGTCGGCTTGAAGCTGATCGACGCGCGCGGGGTGAACTGCTTGAACGTCGCCGAGCCGTTGAAGTCCGATGTGGGCTTGCCGAACTGAACGCCGGCGCCGCCGAGATCAGGCGACGCACCGCCGACCAGGTTCCGCCGGAAGATTTGCGCGGTTCGCTTGTCGTTGGTGTAGCGCCCTCCAGCCGACAGGCTAAGCCGCTCGGTCAGGTCAAAGGTGAAGTCGCCAAACACGCTCCACGTCTTGGTATCGACGTTGCCGAGCGTCGAGGCGGTGAAGCCGGGCAAGCCGATCGGTTTGCCTGTGGTATCGAGGATGACGTCGAAAATGTTGAACGCATTGGCGTTGAGGTAATAGATTCCGATCAGCCCGTTCAGCCGATCGCTCGCATAGAGCAATTGGCCTTCCTGCGAAAACTGGCGGTTCTTGTAGATTCCGGGAACATCGACGTCCTGCGCGGGAAGACTGTCGAAGTCGATCGACGTCGAGGTCTTGTCGCGGCGATACGCGGTGATGCTTTTGAGCGTGAACGCCTTGCCGAGCTTGAGTTCGGCGATGCCCGAAAAGCCATAGGCTTCGACCGATTGCTTGGGCGTGTTGAGGCCGGCGCGTGTGTCGTAAACACTGGCGAGCACCGGAGCGCCCGACTGCAGGCCGGGGATGAGCCGCGAACCATTGCGCGGGTTACTGTTATCCTTGACATAATCCGACGAGAAACGGAGCGACAGGTCGGGGGTCGGCTCAAACTCGGCCGATATGCGCGCCGCGTAAACGTCCTTGTTATAATTGGAGAGGCCATTGGTCAGGTTGTGGCCGAAACCGTCGCGGCTAAGTCGGGCCGCCGAGCCGCCGATGCGGAAATTGTCCGCCAGCGGGGCCGACGCGGTGACGACGCCATCGGCTTGGTTGTAATTGCCGTAGGTCGCGCGGAGCGAGACTTCGGCTTCCTTCGGATTGATCCGCCGTGTGACGTACTTGACCGCGCCGCCGATCGTATTGCGGCCGTAAAGCGTGCCCTGCGGGCCGCGCAGCACTTCGATGCGCTCGACGTCGATGACATCGAGAACCGACGCCTGCGGCCGGTTGAGATAGACATCGTCGAGATAGAGCCCGACGCCCGATTCGAAGCCGGCGACCGGGTCCTGCTGGCCGACGCCGCGGATGAAAGCGGTCAGGGTCGAATTGGTGCCCCGCGATGCCTTGAGCGTCAGGTTCGGCACCGACTGCGCGACCGCGATGATATCGTTGATGCCCGATGCAGCGAGTTGCGCGCCGCTGATCGCCGAGATCGCGATCGGCACATCGCGCAGCGATTCCTCGCGGCGGCGGGCGGTGACGACGATGTCGCCATCGGTGCCGGCGGTGACCTGTGCGGTTGCCGTCGATGGTTCCGCATTTTGGGCAGTGGCGGCCTCAGCGACTACGAGCGCGCCGACCGCCGCGCCGAGATTGACCATCGCACGCGTCAAAATAAATCGTTTCATCTCGTCCCCCAAGGTCTGTCGCGGCCGCCGACTTGCGTGTCGTTGCGACTGTGATACTGAAACCTGAACCAACATTCAACTTGATGCTTTGGGAGAATGCGAGTGGCGAGCGAGCGTGGCGTCCCGGCAACAGTCGATGACAAGGTACCGCGGACCGATCGCGGCCGGCGGACGCTGCGGGCGATGCTCGATGCGGCAGCGTCAGAGTTCGGCGAGCGCGGCTTTCACGATGCGTCGATCGCTCGAATCACCGCGCGCGCCGGCGTCGCACTCGGAACCTTCTATACGTATTTCGACTCGAAGGAGTCGGTGTTCCGTGCGCTGGTCAAGGACATGTCGGCACAGGTCCGAACGACGGTGCGGCCGCATATTCTCGACGCACCCGACCGGCTGACCGGCGAGCGGCTTGGCCTCACCGCTTTTCTTGAGTTCGTCCGCGAGCATAAAGAAATTTACCGCATTCTCGACGAAGCCGAGTTCGTCGATCCGGCCAGCTGGCGCGCGCACTATGAGGAGACGGTCGCGGGATATGTCACGAGCCTGACGTCGGCCGCCGGTCGGGGTGAGATCCGCAGTGATGTCGGGGAAGTTCACGCTTGGGCAATCGTCGGGATGAACGTCTTTCTCGGGCTGCGCTACGGGGTCTGGGCGCAGGATGTCGCGGCAGCCGATGTGGCCGCAATTGCCAACGCGATGCTGACCGACGGGCTTAAATCGTGACTTCGGTACGACTGTGGCGGGCGAACGCATGTCGGCCGTCACTGTGAGCCGGGAAGGGCGATTTCAAGGCATGTGACCGGTCGCCTACGACGCTGGCGACCGAGATCAAGCGGCGACAAGGCGAACTCAATATACTCAGGCGGGGAAGCGAGTTCCGAAGCCTGGGCAACGCTCCGGGTTATTCCCCCGGTAAAGCCGCTTGCGTCTTATCCTCCTGTTTATCAAGCTTGCCTTGGACTGTGGAGAGCAATGATGCGCAAAGGGTGGTGGCTGTTCCTGCTGGGACTTTTGTTTGCCTTAGGCGGATCGTGGGCCGCTAACCGCGTCCAGACTGCGGGCGGCATCGTGGTAAACGACGTCCGCTTCCGCTCGTCCAGCGGTACGGTCATGAGCGCGCTTCTCTATGTGCCGCACAACGCCACGACAGCGACGCCGGCGCCGGGAATCCTTGCTGTTCATGGCTATATCAACAGCCGCGAAACGCAGGACGGCTTTGCCATCGAATTCGCTCGGCGTGGCTATGTCGTCTTGGCGTTGGATCAGACGGGTCATGGCTATTCGGGCGGGGCGGCATTTTCCGAAGGTTTCGGTGGTCCGGCCGGGCTGGCTTATCTGCGTGGGCTTCCGATGGTGGACAAGCGCAATATCGGGCTGGAGGGCCATAGCATGGGCGGCTGGACGGTGCTCGCTGCAGCCGCTGCCATGCCGGACGCCTATCGCGCCATAGTCCTCGAAGGTTCATCAACCGGCAAGCCGTTCGCCGCCGACGGCACGGCGGGGTGGCCGCGCAACCTCGCGCTCGTGTTCAGCCGCTACGACGAGTTCGCGAAGGTAATGTGGGGCACCGACCGAGCGCAGGATGTGTCAGGCAGCGTCAAATTGCAGGCGGTGTTTGGGACACAGGTGATTGTTCCGGGCCAGATTTACGGCAGCATCGCCAACGGCACCGCGCGGCGGCTGACACAGCCGGTCACCACGCACCCCGGTGACCATATCAGCCATGCCGCGATCGGCGATGCGCTCGACTGGTTCGCCCGCACCTTGCAGGGTGGAACGCAGCTACCGGTCGACGATCAGATTTGGTTCGGCAAAGAAGTGGCCACAGGCGTTGCGTTGATCGGCTGGTTCGCGCTTCTTGTCGGCACTTTCGACCTTTTACTAGCTTTGCCAGCCTTCAGCCCGCTGCGCCGCGCCCCATCGACGGCCGTATCGAACCGCGATGGCCGCTGGTGGTGCAAGTTCGCGATTTATGCGCTGCTGCCCGCAATTACTTTCTTCCCGGCGTTTGGTTTCGTGACGACGGCGCTGCTGCCGTCGTCACTGCTACCGCAGACGGTGACGACACAGGTCACGGTCTGGGCGTTAATCAACGCCGGACTCACCCTGCTTCTGTCGCGGTTTGGGCCGTCGGCATCGTCGCACGATGCTCCGCATTGGATCCTGGCGGGAGTGCTGGCTTTCGCGACGGCGGCGGTGGGCTATGGTGTGCTGCTGGCGATGGCGTCGTGGTTCACGATAGATTTCCGCTTCTGGGTGGTTGCGCTCAAGCCACTCAGTCCGCAGCAGCTCCGCGTCGCGCTTGTCTATCTCGTCCCCATCACCCTCTGTCAGGTGGTGGCGCTGGATGCCCTCGGTCGGATGGCGGTCGCGAGCGACGGCTGGCTATTGCGCTATGGCGCTGCGAAACTGGCGCTGGCGTCGGGCTTCGCGCTGCTATTAGTCGTTGATTATGGCCTCTTCTTCGCCACTGGCCAATTGCCGACGGCGTTCGACCCCCTGACGACTGTGATCGCCATCCAGTTCGTTCCGCTCCTCGCCATCATAGCCTCGATCGGAACGTTCACTTGGAAACGCACCGGCAGCGCCATTCCTGGCGGGCTGCTCTGCGGCCTGTTCGTCACTTGGTACGTCGTTGCCGGCACCGCGACTCAATCATTGTGACCGCGCAAGGGGTCAACAGTGATCGCAATATCGGTCGGCCGTCGGTGGATCTCTGAACGGCGGCCGCATGTCGTTTGCCGCCGCTAATAGCTCGAGCACCGAAGGTTCTACGGTATCAGCACGACCTTGCCACCCAGACCTCCTGTCTCGATCCGGCGGTGAACATCAGCAGCGGCACTCAAGGGGCGCCTGTCTATAACCACTGGATGGATCGCGCCGGTCTTAAGCATGGCGAAAAGAGCGATCATATCTTCCGCAAACTCGATTGGATGCGCTTTGCGGCGCTCGGTTATGCTGTACCAGGCTGCACTGCGGCCTTCGAGAAACCGGCTGAATAGCGCCCAAGCTTTTAGCCTCACGAGTCCAACGCCAGCGGCCATCACCCCTTCGTCGCCCAAGGCCATCGTCTGCGACCCATAGCCGACAAGCAAACCGGCTTTGGCAAGCGCCGCAAAGGAACGACTGAAATGCGCGCCGCCGATGGCGTCGAACGCCGCATCGACACCGGCGTCGCCGCCCTTGCCATGGGCGATGTGGCGCACCCGCGCCACGAAATCGCTCGTATGATAGTCGATTGCCGTCGCGCCGTAGCTTTCGACCAAAGCCATGTTGCGTGCCGAGCACGTACCGATCGCGCTCAAGCCCATGCCGCGCGCTAGATCGAGCATCGCGGTGCCAACGGAGCCTGAAGCGCCGATCACCAGAATTGTATTACCCTGTTTCAGCGTCATGAAGCGCGTCAGCATTTGGTAGGCGGTGGTGTAGGCGAGCGGTATGCAAACCGCCTCCGCCGGATCGAGCCCGCTAGGTATTGCAACCAGCGCAGCGGCTGGGCGGATGGCATATTGCGTGTAGCCGCCGACGACACACAAATCCGCGACGCGCTGGCCAACCGCCAGGGTTGTCACGCCCGCGCCCACCGCTTCAACTTCGCCGACCAGATCGTAGCCTGGCGTAAACGGTAGGGGGCCTTTAAAATCTGGGTACCGGCCTGCGCGGATGAATGTATCGGTAAAGCCCGTACCGGCAGCCAGCACTTTGATGCGAACATTTCCGGGACCAGGTTGTGGTAGGTCCTGTTCAGTAACGAGTTCAAGAACGTCGGGGCCGCCAAAGCGAGAAATACGGATGTGCTGCCAAGCCATGCTTTGTCCCATTCGCTCAAAATAGAGACCAATCGGACTGACCTGACCGATGCTCTTGTTGAACCCGTTGGTCAAGTTGTCGAGAAAGCCCGGAATGCTGTTTGGCTTCTCTCTTCCGAGAGCGCAGCCGCGGCCGCAGCGATCAATCCGGGAGCCGCTCGCGACGTTCGAACTTCCAACGGGTGGCTATGCCCGTTGCAGGCGCTGCCCGGCGCATTGAGCGGCGTGTATCGCCCTCCGCCGATCGCTTCGATGCCGTCGGCGGGCGCGCGTGCCGCCGCGACCGGCCCCTTAGGCATCGGCTACTCGCGGAAGTTGTCATGGTCGAGATGAACGTGGGTGGTCACAACGACGATGTCGTGGTGCGCGTGCTGGAGTTCGGTCAGGGGCGGACGAGCATCGGTAGATGATGGTCGTAGACATAGCTGCGGTTGGCGACAGCATCCTTTGCCACACGATCGTCGTATCAGTCGTGAGCAGATCGTTCGTCTGCTTCCTAGCGGAAGAGTGACGATGTTTTGGCTTTGCGCGATGCTACTCGGGACGACGCTCGTCGCCACCGCTGCCCGCGCCGAAGTTCCCGCCGATGCGGTGCCGGTCGATGCCGCTGCGACGTCGGGGCCTGAGATCATTGTCACCGGGCGCGCGGCAAACCTGATCGGCATCGCCGAATCGTCTTCTGAAGGAACAATCGGCAAGATTGACCTTGAGAACCGGCCGATCCAGCGCATTGGTGAACTGCTTGAAGTCATTCCCGGTTTCATTGCCACCCAGCATTCGGGCGGCGGCAAGGCCAACCAATATTTTCTACGCGGGTTCAACCTCGATCACGGCACCGACTTTGCCCAGTTTATTGACGGCGTGCCGATCAATGTGCGGACGCACGCCCATGGTCAGGGCTTCACAGACATCAACTTTATCATCCCCGAGTTCGTCGATTCCATCGATTATACCAAGGGGCCGTACCGCGCCGACGTCGGCGACTTCCTTACCGCCGGATCAGCCAAATTCAAGACGATCGACACTGCGGCCCCCTTCGTCACTGGCACCGGCAGCATTGACGGCGACTACCTTCGCCTGCTCGCCGGAGGCTCAGGCAAATTCGGCGTCGGCGACCTCTTTCTTGGCGGCGAGTTTCGCTACGACAACGGCCCGTATGAAATCCCAGGCAACGTCAAAGCATTCAACATTCTGACGAAGTGGACCGGACCGGTTGGCGGTGGGCTCCTACGTGCGAGTTTCGACGCCTACCACGTCGACTTTCGTTCGGCCGAACAGGTTCCCGAGCGCGCGATCGACTCCGGCTTGATCGGGCGCCTCGGTTATCTCGACCCGTATCTTGGCGGCACGACAACGCGGATCGGTGCGTCAATCAACTGGGCACAGGATGGAACGACGCCGATCACCGCGCTGGCTTACGCCCATTATTATAAGTTCAAATTGATCTCGAACTTCACCTATTTTCTCGACGATCCGGTCCACGGCGACGAATTCGAGCAGCGCGACAGTCGCTTCGTGCTCGGCGGTAAGGTCGACAAGCGGTTCGCCTTCACACTCGGTGTGCCGGTCGAACTGCTGATCGGAGCCGAAACGCGCAATGACCTGATCGCGCCAGTTGGGCTTTACCGCACAGAATTTGGCCAGATCCGCACGAGTGTTCGGCAGGACCGGGTTGACGAGGAGTCGATTGGTGCGTTCGCCGAGGCAACGATCCATCCGCTGCGCGGGGTTCGTGTCATCCTCGGGCTGCGCGGCGACGAGTATGCGTTTCAGGTCCGATCGAGCATCGCGGCGAACTCGGGGCATGCGACAGCGGGCATCGTCAGCCCGAAGGTCGCCATCGCCTATACCCCGATCGAGCAGGTCGAGGTCTACGCAAACTACGGCGAAGGCTTTCACTCGAACGACGGCCGTGGCACGACGATCACCGTCAGTCCGAAGGATGGCAGCGCCCAGGGCCCGGTCGATGCCCTAGTGAAGGCGCGCGGGTACGAATTTGGGATTCGTACCCGACCGTCGCATGGGTTCACGCTGACCGCGACCTACTGGTTCCTCAACCTCAACTCCGAGCTGCAATACGCTGGCGATCAAGGCGAGACGAGCCCCGTCGGGCCGTCGAAGCGTAAAGGCTACGAGCTTGGCGCATTCTATAAGCCGGCCGACTGGCTCACCGCGGATCTGCAATATACCCGGTCATACGCTCGCTCGACCGACCTCCCGCCGGGGCAGGATTATATCGCCAACGCGCTCGAAAGTGTGATTTCGGCGGGCGTCGTCGGCCACTACGGGCGGGCGTCGGCGGCGATCCGACTGCGCCACTTCGGGCCATACCCGATTATCGAGGACAACAGCGTCCGCGCCCGCCCGCTGACCGTGGTCAATGCGCGGGTCGGCTTCGACTTCGGGCGGATCGAGCTTGCCGCTGACCTGATAAATGCGCTCGACTCGCGCGACTATGAGATCGAATATTACTACGCATCGCGCTTAGCTGGCGAACCGATCGACGGCGTCAATGACCGGCATCTTAAACCTATTGAGCCACGCCAGCTTCGCCTCTCGGCAACGGTCCATTTCTAACCGCGTCGGACCTGAGTTGCCGGTGGGGTATCGGAAGCTTACCGCCTGCTTAATTGGTCCCCCGATCGAACAGCTGCGGTCGCGACACAATGGGGTGCAGACTGGACCGCTACGTCTTCGCTTTTTGTTCAGCCCCAACAAACTGTACGACCGCCCCTGCCTTGACCGCCGCCGCGAGCTGCTCGACATCCCAGTTGGTCAGGCGGATGCAGCCATGGCTGGCGCGCTTGCCGATCAAGCGCGGGTCCGGGGAGCCGTGGATGCCGTAGGTCGGCTTGGTCAACGCGATCCACGTCGTCCCGACCGGATTGTTCGGCCCGGGCTTGATCGTCAACTTGCCCAGACCAGGATTGCCAAACGTCAGACGCTTGGGGTCGAAGGTATAGGTCGCCTGGGCCGCGACGGTGCGGACCCTGTATGTCCCTTGGGGCGCGGGGCGTTCCTGGCTGCCAACGGTGGCGGGGTAGATCGCCAGCAGCTTGCCACCCGCGCCGAATGCCTTGACCGCCTGCTGGGTCTTATCGACTTCGATCCGTGTCACCGTGGCGAGCTTGGTCTTGCCAACGGCGGCGACGGTAATCTCGGTCCCGGCTTTGGTGAAATTGGCCCCCGGGTTGAGCGCCTTAAGCAGCGCGTCGTCCATGTGGAAACGTTCAGCCAATTCCTCAACCGGGCCGGAGTAAGCGGGCGAGTCGAGTCTCGCCAGTTCGGCAAAATCGGTCGGCAATTTCTCGAGGAACGGCCCGGCAACGTCGGCGTCGGTGATCGTGTAGCGCGTCACGGTCAATGCATTGTCGGCAGCAACCAGCTTGTCGGTGATCGCCGCGGGCGTGGCATCGGCGGCAAGCCCGTTGGCGGTGGCGTAGCTGGTCATCGCCAACTTGAGATTGCCGCCGTCCTTGCCGTCGATCACGCCGGGCGAGAAATGCGCGCGGTCTAGGAGGATCTCGAGCCGGATCAGCAGCCGTTCGGGGGCCGTGATCGCGACGGGGATGACGACCGCGACGGGTGCGGCGGCATCGGGCTTGGTCGGTTCGGGTTTCACCGAGTTAGGCTTAACTTCGTCCGGCTTGCCAGGCTCTGGCTTGGCGGGAACCGCCTTGGGCTGGGCTGCAGGCGCGGCGAGCACGACCCCGCTCGATAGCAACGCAGCGATCATGACAACGCGGAACATCGGCCAACCCCAAACGTGATAGCATGCCGCATCAAGGTTCCCGGAGGGCAATGGTTCCCACACTAATCCTCGCGACGCTGGCCAGCGCTTGCTTGACCCCGGCCCCGCCCGGCGCGGTGGCGGCCAACGTCGCTTCGCTGACAACGCTCGCTTGGGCTCCGTTTAGGCGAGTGGAAACCGGCTGGGCGATATATGCGCCTAAGATTGCGACTGAAATCGGCACGACGTGCGACGTCGCCACGCCCGGCTTCGCCGCTGCGCTCGGCCGGTGGCAGGGGAAACGCCGCCTCGCCACGACCGGGGCGTTCGACCTGCCGACCTTCACCACGATGAAGGCACGATGGCAAAGCGCGCGGCCATTCGTCCACATCAATGGCAAGGCCGCCTGCCCGCTGCCGCCGGCGACGCTCGAGACCGCAGCCCCGGCGGAGAGCTATGGCCGCAAGATAATTCGGCTCCGCTCGGGCGCGTTGGCGGCCTATCGCGCGATGCTGGCGGCGGCAAAACGCGACCCGGCGATCGCCGCCGAGCCGCGGTCGCTGACGATCTTCTCCGGCTTCCGCGATCCCGCCACCGACGCCGCCCGCTGCACCGCCGACAGCAATTGCAACGGCATCGTCCGCGCCACGTGCTCGTCTCACCGGACGGGGCTGGCGGTGGATCTCTGGGTCGGGGCTGCGCCAGGGTTCAGTCCCGATTCGTCGGCCGATATTAACCGCGCGGCAATGGTTGCCGGGCCGCAGTATCGTTGGCTGCTTGCCAATTCCGGCCACTTTGGGTTCGTCAACTACGTCTTCGAGCCGTGGCATTGGGAGTGGACCGGCGAACCAATCTAAGTCCAGATCGAGTCCGTCTCACGGTAGCGCCCTATGGTCGAGTAGGGGCCGACTGCTGCCCAGCTGCTTTCGGAGGTCGACTGTCGGATAGTTGCCGAACGCCGATGCACGAGCACTGCCGCCCGCTGCTTCTGCAATTCATGCACGATCGGCACTTCGTGCGTTTTCCAACAGAGAGCGAACGATCAAGTTCGGGAAGCGACGGTCGATCGTTACCGCGTAGAAGGTTTCGACGATGCCAGGCAGTTCGTCGCCCGCGATCAATGTCCCCGACGCAAGCTCGTCCTGCACCGCAATCGGCGGCAGCACGGCAAGCGCCACGCCTTCGCGGACGAGCAGTCGCATCATGGCGATGTCGTCGACTTCGGCCGCGATCTGCGGGCGGATGCCGAGACGGTCGGCAAGCGCGTCGAAGCCGGTTCGGACGCTGCTGCCTCGCGTCGGTAGAATGAGCGGGTGCGCGGCGAGGAGGTCGGCGATGCGCCGCGTCGGGCCGAGCAGCGCTGGCGCGCCGATCAGGCCGACGTGCTGCGCCGACAGATTATGGACGATGAAAGGCGTCAGCGCGTCACTGTCGGGCGGCTGATTGGTCAGGACGACATCGAGGTTGACCGACTGCAGACCGCGCAACAGCTCATCGTTGCTGCCCGATCGCAGGACGATCTCGGTATCGGTGCGGCGGAGCAGCGGCTGGAGAAAGCCGATCTGAAAGTTGCGCGACAGGGTTGCCAACGCGCCGATCCGGACCGCTTTGCGGGCGGCTCCCGTCTGATGCAGCGTCCCCAGTAAATCCTGCCCGGTGGCGAAGATGGCGTCAGCATGATCGAGAGCGATCCGACCCGCCTCGGTCAGGTGCAGCGCCTTGCCGCGACGTTCGAACAGATCGACGCCAAGGCGAACCTCGAGTTTGCGGATCTGCGTTGATAGCGCCGACTGCGCTACGTTGAGCCGCGTCGCGGTCCGCGTCAGGTTGCCATCGCGCGCCACCGCCCAAAAATAGCGCAGGTGGCTATAGTTCAACTCGGCCATCAATCGTTCTCCGAAGAAGAATGATCCTAACGACGTAATGTATTTTTAGTCGATCGACCATCGCGCTAGATACGCTGCCAGTCGCCGCACTGGGGGTCGCATCGAATGGTCTATCTTATTCCGGTAGGGGCACCGTTGATGGTGCTGATTGCGGCAGCGATCGGGGCCGGGTGGCCCGGACGCCTGCCGCTCGCCGCGGGGCGGGCGATCGAGTCGTTGTTGCTCGCTGCCGTGGCGACGGCGCTGGCGACCGTCGCGGTCTGGGTTGCGGTGGGGCCGGGCACTAGCCCGCTGGCCGGCGCTCGGGGCCTCGGCCTGTCGGTCCGCGTCGATGTCGTCAGCGCTATCATGCTGGTGCTGGTGACCTTCGTCGGGTGGGTCGTGGCGCGTTTTTCCTTGACCTATCTCGATGGCGAAGCCCGACAGGGCCGGTTCATGGCTTGGCTCGGCGTGACGCTGGCCAGCGTGCTGACGCTTGTGGTTGCCGGCAACCTCGTGGTGCTGATCGTCGCTTGGAGCCTGACCAGCCTCGGGCTGACTCGGCTGTTGTTGTTTTACCCGCATCGTCCGGCGGCCCGGCGGGTCGCGCGCAAAAAATATGTCATCGCCCGGCTCAGCGATGGGGCGTTGGTCACCGCCGCCGTGCTGTTGGCGATCCGCTTCGGCACCGGCGACATCGCGGTGATCAACTCCGCCGCGCGGGCCGACGGTGGCATGACAGCGGCGGCGGCGCTGCTCGCCATCGCCGCTATCCTCAAGTCGGCGCAGTTCCCGGTCCATGGCTGGCTGACCGAGGTCATGGAGGCCCCGACCCCGGTATCGGCGCTGCTGCACGCGGGGGTCATCAACGCCGGCGGTTTCCTGTTGATCCGCTTTGCCGACGTGCTGGTGCAGTCGCCCGGCGTGCTCGCGGCGCTGGTGATGGTCGGCGGCTTCACCGCGCTGTTCGGCGGGTTGGTGATGTTGACGCAATCGGCGGTCAAGACTTCACTCGCGTGGTCGACGATCGCCCAGATGGGCTTCATGACGATGCAGTGCGGGCTCGCGTTGTTCCCGCTCGCGCTGCTCCATATCGTCGCGCATTCGCTATACAAGGCGCACGCATTTCTGTCGTCCGGCGGGGCGGTCGAGCGGATCGCGTCGTTCCGTAGGCCGGGGCCAGTTGCCGTGCCGAACCCGGCCGCAGTCGGGCGTGCCTTTCTGATCGCGCTGGCCATCTACGGCGTGATCGGCGGTGCCGCAGCAGCAATCATCGGGCAGTCGGCGCAGGCGCTCGCGCTCGGTGCCATTCTGATTTTCGGCATCGCCTATCTTCTCGCCCAAGGTCTCGCCGACGCGGCTCCGCGGGCGCTGACGCGGCGGCTGGCGGCGCTCGCGACCGCGGCGGCGGTCGGCTATTTCGCGCTGCATCTTTCGGCGGAATGGCTCCTCCGCGGCAGTGTCCCGCCGCCGCCCGTGCCAGGGCCGCTCGAGTGGGTGCTGATCATCCTTGCGGTCATAAGCTTCGGGCTCGTCGCGGTGGCGCAGGCGCTGTTTCCATTGTGGGCCTATCATCCCGCGGCGGCGGGCCTGCGCATCCACTTGAGCAACGGGCTGTACGTCAATGCGCTCGCCGACCGGCTGCTCCGCGGCTGGCACCTTCGATCGACCGCGCAGCAAGGGTTTTCCGCATGACGTGCCTTATAACAGCCGACGACCAGCGCGCCGCCATTCGGGCCGCTGCCGATGCCATCCCGCCGGCGTGGCCCCTCGCAGCAACCGTGGCGGTCAATCCGTTCCTCGGCCAGGCCGGCGAGGATCTGGCCCATGTCGCCGCGCGGCTCGGCCGCATTGCCGGCGTAGCGACGACGATGCCGCGCGATTGGTATTGGTCGCGCATCGCCGCAGGCGCAATCACCGACGACGATCTGGCCGGTGCCCTCAACGCGGCCGCCCCGGCCCAGCGGCCGGTCAGTCTCGCGGCGCTGAAAGCTTCGGTCCGTGAACCCGCATCGACGCCCGCTGCCCTGCCAACGGTCGCCGATCTTGCCGCCGCCGCGTCGGGCATCGATTGGCCCGCGATTATCGCCGATCGGTTCGGCACGTGGGCGGCGGGGTGGTTCGATGAGGGGCAGGCGTTGTGGGCCGCGCCGCAGGGCCGATCGGCCTATGTCGTGTGGCGAGCGGCGGCGACGCACGATCTGACGCCGGAAATCCTCGGGCTGCACGGCTTTGCAGCGACCGTGGCGGCGGCCCCCGAAATTGCCGCAGCGGCCTTGACCGAGGCGGCCGCGCGGCTCGGCGTCCCGGCGGCGGGCGCGGCCAGCTATTTCCACCAGCTGCTGACGACGCTTGGTGGCTGGGCGCAGGCGGCGCGCTATCGGCGCTGGCAGGCCGAACTGACTGGCGGCGAGGACGCGACCATCGACGATTTCCTGACGATCCGGTTGCACTGGGACGCGGTCCTGCTGGCGCAATACGGCGCAGCGATCGGCGCGCAGTGGACGACCACGCTCGCGGCCCACGCCGCTCCACTGGTGCCGACCGCAGCGCAGGTCGTCGACGCGATTCTGCAGGATGCCGCCGAACGCGCGGCGCAACGCGCGATCGGCGCAATGCTGGCTCGGGCTCCGGCGGCGTCGCCCGTCACGTCGCCAGTGCTGCAGGTCGCGTTCTGCATCGACGTTCGTTCGGAAGTGTTCCGGCGCGCGCTCGAAGCACTCGACCCGCGCATCCAGACGCTCGGCTTCGCCGGCTTCTTCGGTCTGGCCGCCTCGCACCTCCGGCTCGGCTCCGACATCGCAGAACACCGCTTGCCCGTCTTGCTCAATCCGGGCCTTGTCACGCGCGCCGGTGGCCTCGCCGACCGCTCCGCCGATACGGAAGCGCGGTTGGGCGTGCGCGTCACTCGAGCATGGGAGCGCTTCAAGCTCGCGGCGATCTCGTCGTTCGCGTTCGTCGAGGCCGCCGCTCCCACCTATGTGGCAAAGCTCGTCCGCGATGCGCTCTGCTTGAAGCGCGCCACGCCCGGTGCCGACCCGGCCCCGCAACCCGACCCGGCGCTCGACGACGCGACGAAGGTGACCATGGCGGCGAAAATCCTCCGCGCGATGGGGCTGACCGACGGTTTTGCGCCGTTGGTCGTGCTCGCCGGACACGGGGCCAGCGCGGTCAACAATCCCCACGCCAGCGCCCTCCATTGCGGCGCGTGCGGCGGCTATTCGGGAGAGGTCAACACCCGGTTGCTCGCTGCCTTGCTCAGTGATCCAGACGTCCGCACCGGGCTGGCGGACCACGGCATTGCCATCCCTACGACGACGCATTTCGTCGCAGCGCTCCACGACACCACCCGTGACGAAGTTCGGCTATTCGCTGCCGACAAATCCGGAGTCACCCCTGCGCTCGCTCAGGCGCGCGACTGGTTTGCTGCAGCCGGCGCCGTCGCCCGCGGCGAACGCGCGCTGCGCTTGCCGCGCGCGGCGGGGCCCGCAAGCATCGCCCGGCGCAGCCACGACTGGGCCGAGACGCGCCCTGAATGGGCACTCGCCGGATGTAACGCATTCATCGCCGCACCGCGCGCACGCACCATCGGCCGCGACTTCGCCGGTCGCGCCTTCCTCCACGATTACGACTGGCATCGCGACGCTGACTTTGGCGTCCTTGAACTGATCATGACCGCGCCAGTCGTCGTCGCAAGCTGGATCAGCCTCCAATATTACGGCTCGACCGTCGCGCCGGCGCTGTTCGGTGGCGGCAATAAGCTCATCCACAATGTCGTCGGCGGGATGGGCGTCGTCGAAGGCAATGGCGGAACCTTGCGCACCGGATTGCCGTGGCAGTCGGTGCACGACGGCGACCGTCTTGCGCACGAGCCGCTGCGCCTGACTGTCGCCATCGAGGCTCCCCGCGATGCGATAACGGCGGTGCTCGCTCGCCACCCCGGCCTCTGCGAGCTATTCGACAACCGCTGGCTGCACCTGTTCGCTCTCGACGACGCCGGCCGCATGGCGTGGCGCTACGCTGGCGATCTACGCTGGGAACCGGAACCTACGGCCGACGCTACCGCCCTCGTATCGGACATCGCGGCGTGAGATCAAAAGCGGCCTTTGTCGAACATCGCAGCCAGAGTGACCTCGATTTTGTTTCGCAGAATTGGAGAACATTGTGCACCATCTATCCGACCCGGTGCTAGTTGCGGCCAATGCAAAGATTACATCGATGCTTCAGAGCCCGCACGCGAGCAGCTGGTTGAAAACCGCGCTCACGGCATTCGAGGGACTTGATGCTGTCACCCTGCAAAATGACATCGAAATTCTGCGGAGCATCGTAACGCCAGTCGCCAGCGCCGAGATCGAAATAGCAGTTCAACCGTTTTCCCTGAATAGGTAACTGTTCTCAGAAGCGCAGGCGGAATAGCTGCGGTTGTGCGGCGGGGCACCGCAGCCGACCGGCAGCGCCTGGTCTCGATTTCATGTGCGCCGGCGACGCACGCGTCGTCGGGAAGCTCCAGCGGCTTGCTCGCTGGAGCCTCCCAGCGGATCGAGACGGTCCGCGGCCTCGAAGCGCGCGGAATTGGCTTTTGCAGTCTGACCTAGACCGCTACGACGACTGCTGGCGGGTGCCTTTTATTCACCAGCTTCGCTTCTGTCGCCGAGTTCGAGCGCAAAATTATCCCGGAGAGGACCCGCGCTGGCTTGCAAGCGGCGCGCGACCACGACCGCACCGGAGGGGGCCGCCACGGGGCAAAGGATCTGGAGAAGGCGCGATCCCTGCTGAATAGGCGGCTGCGGCTCCATCGAAGGCGACCGTGTAAGTGACGCCCTGCGCGTTTGCGGCAAGGGAGGTGAGGAGCGAAATCGTGTCGGCCGCCCCGTAGTAGGTAGCATTTCCGCCGTAGAGCATGGCGGCCCGATTTCCGCTGCCAGACCGATCTACCGCGTGCACAGCGTCGGCACCGGTTCTCGACCAGTTCGCAAGAGTGCCGAATGCGCCGAGCGTAAGACGTGTGCCCGACTGCGCATTATTATTGGTGCTGCTCTAGCCGTTAAAGTCATCGTTAAAGATGATCGCCGTTGCCGTCGGCGCAGCGGACGCCAAAAGCGCCGCGGCAAGCGCAGTCCCGAAGAGTAGTTTCTCTGAAGATTTAGTCTGACGCTCGCAAGCGTGCCCTGCCAGCTTCGATCACCGCAGACGATAGCGCCGCATAATAGGCAGCTGGGCAAGCCGCGCTGACGATTCCTGACAAAAAGTGGTTTTCTTCTCAATGTGATGCGGTTAGCCATTAAGCTCCGAGCAGGAACGGATGCCGTGTTGTTTGGATCGACGGTTCGGCTCTGCGGGGTAAGATTGATTAAGAGCGGCACGCACACGCCCGGCATAGCCGCTGCAGACTTTTGCCTGCCCGCCGGCACCGCGCTACGCTACGAGCGGCCGGCCGAAGCGCTGCGGCCCTATTTCCTGAGCTATGCCGTGCTCGAATCCGACCCGGCGGTGTTCACGGATCCGGGCAGCTGGATGCTGCCGGGGTGGGCGCAAATCTGGATCTTCCTCGCCGAGCCGCCGGTCGGCGTTAAGATAGGGCGTCTTCAGTACGGGCCGCTCGGCTCGGTCAGCCTGTTCGGCGTCACCAGCCAGGCGATGCCGGTCACGGCTTCTGGTGGGGTGACGATCGTGGTGGATGTCAGCCCACTCGGCTGGGCGCGGCTGTTTGCGCGCTCTGCCGCGCTGGTACGCGACAAGCTGGTGCCACTGGATGAGCTGCTTCCGGTCGGCTGGGCATCGGACCTGCTGGCGACGATTGCACCGTCCGATCGCGACCTGTCAGTCAAAAATCTGCTCGATGCGTTCCTGCTCGACCGGCTGCCGCCCGCGCACGTCGATGAGGGACTGATCACGATGATATCCAGATCGCTCGTCGACGAGTCGACGCGCGAACTTGGCCGCGTCGCGGTAGAGATCGGCGTCACGCCGCAGGCTTTGCTTCGTCAGACCAAGCGGTACTTCGGCTTCCCGCCGAAACTGCTGGCGGTGCGGGCGCGCTTCATTCGCGCGATCACCGCGATGCTTTTGCAGGACGGCTCCGACGTAGCGCTGACGCCGCCCGGCTATCATGACGCGTCGCATTTTATCCGCGACGGCCTGCGCTTCCTCGGCATGACGCCGCGACGCTTCCTAGCGATGGAGTTGCCCTATCTGCGCGCGGCCCTGCGAGCGCGGGCGCTGGTACTCGATGCGCCAACGCCGTCGCTCGATCGGCCGGCTATGGGTGGGGCCTCTTCGTCGCCACGCCGTTCCTTGTTGGAGTAACGACGGTCTTCGCAAAGCTCGGGGCCGTTTTCGGACTGGCGGCTTTCTAAGCTCCATAACGGCAAAGCGGCCGCTCGGGCGGGAGACTGATATCGGTACACCACCAGTCTGGGCCGCTACCTGTTAAACTTCCGGTGCTGCATCATCATCGGTGTCGGCGACTTCGCCACCAGTTCTGAGAAGGTGTCCGACGAGCAACTTGGTGTAGCGCCGCTGACGTCGGCGAGCCTTGCTGCTGCTCGCCCGCCAACCTTCGCGCTTGTCCTTGACGATGTGCTGCATGTCATCAGCGACTGTTACGCTTTCCGCGTCCGATGGAGTGGTCCGCTTTGTCATGGCTACAGGGTACGAAAATGCCATTGGCAGGCAAGCAGTGAAAGTGCCGCGCCTCCCATGGATATCTTGGGCGACTAGTCGATGGCCAGCTGGCGATAGCTTCAGGCACGGGGCCCGAAGCAGTCGTTGGAAGCCGTCAACCTCACGATGATTACTCGAACGCACGATAAGGTTGGGTGCTACACCGTTCTCAGTGGGAAATGCGGAGCAGCAATATGGCGGTTGTAGCGGTAGTGCAGGCAGGAACCGTGTTGTTCGACACGCCCGCAACGATCCTGAAGCTTGCTCGACTTGCAGCGGAGGCTGCCGCCGGGGGTGCCAAACTGGCGCTTTTTCCGGAAGCGTTCGTCGGCGGTTATCCGAAGGGAATGGACTTCGGCGCCCGCCTCGGCAGTCGGAGCGATGCCGGGCGCGATGATTTTGCGCGCTATCACGCCGCCGCAATTTCCGTCCCAGGTATGGAGACTGCGGCGATCGGGGAAATCGCAGCAGCGCATGCCATGATGCTGGTGGTCGGCGTCATCGAGCGCGATGGCGGCACGCTTTACTGCACGGTGGTTTTCTTCGGTGCAGACGGCACCCTGCTCGGCAAGCATCGTAAGTTAATGCCAACAGCGATGGAACGGATCGTGTGGGGACAGGGGGACGGTTCGACCATTCCGGTAATCGCAACCCCGCTGGGACGCGTGGGCGCGGTGATCTGCTGGGAAAATTACATGCCGCTCTTGCGCACCGCCATGTATGCGCAGGGGATCGAGATTTATTGCGCGCCGACGGTCGATGATCGCGATACCTGGTCCTTATCGATGCGGCATATCGCGCTGGTGGGCCGATGTTTTGTGCTCTCAGCCGTGCAGTGGCTGGAGCGCTGTGATCTCCCCGCCGACTACCGAGGTGACCGGGTCGACGACGTTATGATCCGAGGCGGATCGGTCATCGTCGGTCCGCTGGGCGAATTGCTGGCGGGTCCGGTC
The DNA here is from genome assembly GCA_038225475.1 of Sphingomonadales bacterium. GTDB lineage: Bacteria > Pseudomonadota > Alphaproteobacteria > Sphingomonadales > Sphingomonadaceae > Polymorphobacter_B. Next base: position 9,870 of record JBBRRA010000006.1, on the reverse strand, counting down.
TATGGCCGCGAGACGGTGCTGTTTGCCGAATTCGACGTCGGTGCGCTGCCTCGTGCCAAATACGATTTCGACTGCGTCGGCCACTATGCCCGGCCGGATGTATTCGAACTGATGGTCGACCGCCGCGTAAAGGCGGGGGTCGTGCTGAGTTGAACCCGTGGCGAATGGTTGATCGTACTATAGCGGCAGCAACGGGAAGGGCTGGGACGTCTTTTTGACGGGGTTTTTGAATTTAAGGTCGCCGCCGCGCGAATGGGGCCGCCTGCTGCCTGGCAGCTCCCGGGCGTCGGAGGCGGCAAAGCTGGCCCTCGTTCAGCTACCTCATCCGTCGAGAAGACCCGGTCACGGAGGGTCACGCCGCCCCTCGAGCTTCCCGAAACCGGACGCTCATCTATCTGGCTGCTGGCCTGCAATGAGCTTCTGAATATAATTCCCTAAATCAGGCGAACCTTTTCCGGCAGGCCGTCCGGAGCGTCCCAGAAGGCGTCGCTCGCATATTTCGCGAACAGGTCCGGCGGTAGCACAGTCTGGCGCACCGGGCTGACGACGCGCGGCCCGACCGTGTGCAGCCCAGGTGCGCCGAGGCGCGCATCGAACATCATCGCGTCGTAGTCGGGCTCGATGTCCTGAAACTGGTGGGTGAAGGGCTGCAGCCCGAGGAAATCGTAGATCGCGGCCAGCGCCTGCGCCGGGTCGGCGGTCAGCTTCTCAAAGCGCACCAGCAGCAGCCGTTCCCGTCGCGCGTCGAACACCGCCTCGCGCAGCGCGTTCAGCGCAAAGCCGATCATGCCGGTACCGCTCATCAGCCCCTCGGCGCGCGAATAGACGGTGCCGCCGGGATCGAACTTGAAGATGCCCGACGGCTCGAGCGCGTTCCGACGCGTCAGCCGCTCGATGCTGTCGAGCGCCCATGCCGGGTTGCGAACGCAGGCGATAACCTTGGCATCCGGCCAAAGCGCCGCCAGCGTCGGCAATTTTGAACACCATAGCCGGTTGGTATCGATCACCGTCTTCACCGGATGGATATCGGCGTAGAACGCGTCGACCGCCGCACACAGGATGCGCGCACGCTGCTCGTCGTCGATGAACACCGCGCCTTCGTTTTCCTGGCTCATCGTGCGCATCAGCTGCGTCACGAGGCTGCCGACCGGGCTGGTCATTGCGGCATGGATGCGCGGGTTCTGCCGCAGCAGCGCCGACAGCAGGGTCGAGCCCGACCGTGGCAGCCCCGAAATGAAGTGAAGACCGTTTTGCATCCGTGTCGGTAGCAGGTGGCCCCGGCCGTCGCCAGCCGGGGCGCTCGACCTTACGCCAGCCGCAACAGCCGCCGCCGCATCGCCGCACCGATCGCACCGAAGCCAAGCATCAGCATCGCCCAACTCGACGGCTCGGGCACCGCCGATTGCAGCAGGTTGATCGTCACCAGGCCGTTGCCCGCGTGCATGCCGAGATTGATCTGGGCACCGGTGCCACCGAAGAACGACCCGCCGCCACCCCCGCCGGCGGAACTGCCGCCGCCGCCGCCGCCGCTGAAGCCGCCGCCGCCGCCGCCGCCATAATAGCCGCCGCCACCGCCACCGAAGCCGCCGTTGGCGCCACCATAACCGCTACCGCCGGCGAGGCTGGGGAACGCCGATCCCCCATTGGCGCCATTACCGTCGCCAGCGCCTGCGCCATTGAACCCGCCACCGCCGGCACCCCGAGAACTGCCGCCAGCGGCACCGCCGCCGCCGCTGGTGCCGCCCGCGCCGCCGCCGTTGCCGCCGTTGCCGCCCAACGTGCCCTGAAGGCCGCTGGCACCGCTGACGTGGCCATAGCCGCCGCCGCCGCCACCGGCCACCAGTAGCGCGCTGCCGGCGTGGGTCACGAAGCTGCCGCCGCCGCCGCCATTGAAGATCCCGTATGACGATTGCCCGCCACCACCGACCGCAATGTCGAGCACTTCGCCCGCGGTCAGCGTGAACGTACCGCCGACACCGGCGCCTTGGCCGCCGACCCCGCCGTCGAACCCGCCCTGCGCACCGTACGCGTCGATCGTGTAAGTCCCGGCGACCGTCGCGGTAAACGTCTGGAAGCCGCCGGTGTAGTTAAAGGTCGTCAATGCCTCCGCCGAGTTGGCGGCAAGCGACAGCGCCGAAGCGCCGACCAGCAGAAACGCTTTGAACATCGAGTAATCGCCCTGTTCAAGATCTGCAGTTTTCGTGTCGTTATCGCGGCAGCGTGCCTACGCGAACTGCAATAGCCGCCGCCGCATCGCCGCGCCGATGGCGGCAAAACCGATCATCAGCATCGCCCAGCTCGATGGCTCCGGCACCGCCGACTGCAGCAGGTCGATCGTCACCAAGCCGTTGCCGGCACGTGCGCCGAGCCCTGCCTGTGACGTACCCGCATTGTACGACGACCCGCCGCCGCCGCCGCCATTGGGATTGCCGCCGAAGCCGCCGTTGAAACCGCCGCCGCCGCCGGAGCCCGCGAAGTCGCCGATACCACCGGCGCCGCCGCCGCCGAAGCCGCCACCGCCATAGCCGGCAAGCGAAGGATAGCCGTTTCCGCCTGCTCCGCCGGCCGTGAACCGGCCTGCAGTACCGCTTTCGCCATTGCCGTTGAAGCCGCCGCCGCCACCGCCCCCGCCAACGGCATAAGCGCCGCCGACGCCGCCACTGCCGCCGGCGCCCAGTGTCGAACCGTCGGCCGGCTGACCATCCTGCCCCTGATAATAGTTTGTGCCGCCGCCGCCGCCTGCGACGAGCAGCGCGATTCCGGCACTCGTAACGAAGCTGCCCCCACCCCCGCCAGCGCTCTGTCCCTCCACCGCGATGCCGAGCCCGCCGACCGCGATGTCAATGACCTGACCGGCCGCAAGATTGAAGGTACCTTCGACACCGGCCCCCATGCCGCCGTCGAAAATCGCGACCGGGGATCGGCCGCCCTGCGCACCGAACGCATCGATCACATAAGTTCCGCCCGTCGTCGCCGTGAATGTCTGAAAGCCACCGGTGTAGGCAAATGTCGTCAATGCGCCCGCCGAATTAGCGGCCAGCGACAACGCCGAAGCGCCGACGAGAAGGAAAGTCCTCAACACGGTATATTTCCCCTGCTAGCTTATTGGCCAGACACACTAAAGTGTGGAGCGTTAGCAGCCAAGCAGACGGATTGCGCTGACGATTCCTTACAAAAACGCCCTGTCTGAAAAGGATTCAGATCGTGAAGAGGTCTTACCCCCAGCTTTGCCTTCAATCGAATGTTCGCCGGATCGCTTGAGGATGCGTTTATGGGAAAGGCGATTTCGACCCCATCAAAAGACGTTCTTCTGCTTGCTTTGTCGGCCTGAAACCGGCCGTTCGACACGATATTTACAGTAGCGAGAGCTACCTTCCGGAGGCCTTGGTATTCTAATCCGGAACAGACCATTCAATAAGCGCCACCCGAAATAAGTGCATAGTGCCGATGGAAAGCGCTGGTTCATCGACGTTTAGCGATCTGTTGCACAGTCAAAGCGTGCGGAGCGAATGTGATGTTTCTGACGAAGTTTTGGCGAATGACAGCTTGGCGGCGATCGGTCACTCCGCCATGGCGCAGAACGTCATCGTTCAGAACCAAGCCCATTTTCGCGCGGCTCTCGAAAAAATGTCGAGGTCGCCGTCGTTTATCCTCATCACCGTTGTCGACGGGCGATCGGGCGCGCGGCGGACTGGTTGCACGATGGCAGGTTTCCTACTTCATTCGATCGCCGAAGAAGAGGGTGTCGACCGCACCGAATACCACGGTAGCGTGTTTGTCACCACAATCGCGTGCGCCCAATGGCAGCTGATAGCAACGGCCAGAGAATCGGGAACGCAGTAAAACGGCCGTGTTCCAATTGTCGCGGCACGAGGAGGGGCCTTAAACGGACTGGCTGCTTTTGGTTATGAGCGTACTGAAGTTGCCGTTCGGATTAGTATGGGATGAGCGTCTCCCCGCCGGCTCGGACTAAAGACTTCACGAGACAGCTACCGAACTGATGAGACCATCCATAAGACAGCTTGTTTCTCGTCGGTGGCGTATCTTTCTGATACAATCGACATGTTGAAGCAGTCCGCGATTTGAGGAGCCATTCTGTGGCGGCACCGATCGATCAAGCCAAGCTCGACGCTTTTGTCGGCAAAATGTTGGGCGATCTTGGTGGCGCAATGAGCGTGCCGACTGTTCGCCTCGGCCACCGCTTAGGCCTGTTTGACGCTTTGCAGGATGGCCCTATGACTTCTGGCCAACTGGCCCGACGTGCCGGTGGCCTACACGAGCGTTACGTGCGTGAATGGGCACTCGCGCAAAGCGCTAACGGTTACGTCGACTTTGATCCTGCCACAGACACGTTCAGTCTATCGGCCGAACAGGCGCTCGTATTCGCGATCAAGGATAGCCCGGTCTATCTGATCGGCGCTTTCGAATTGGCAGCAGCGGCAATCGAGGCCGAGTCAAAAGTTGAGGAGTGTTTCCGTCGCGGGACCGGCGTGCGGTGGGGTGATCACGCCGGCTGCCTATTCTGCGCCACCGGGCAGTTTTTCCGCCCGGGCTACGTCAACAACATTGTCCAGCACTGGCTGCCGGCTCTGAACGGTGTCGAGGAGAAGCTACGCAAAGGCGCTCGCGTCGCAGATATCGGCTGCGGTGTCGGCTTCTCAACCATTCTGATGGCGGAGGCATATCCCAATAGCCATTTCGTTGGGTTCGACTTTCACGAACCCTCAATCGCCGAAGCGCGACGCCATGCCCTCAGTCACGACGTCGCCGATCGCGTCCGCTTCGAAACGGTCGCCGCCAAGGATATCGCTGAGGTCGGCTTCGATCTGATCACAATGTACGACTGCCTGCACGATATGGGCGATCCTCGTGGCTGTGCCGCGCATATGCGGTCCATCCTTGCTCACGGCGGAACATGGATGGTGGTCGAACCCAATGCGGGCGACGCCCCTGCGGATAACATGAACCCGGTCGGCCGGATGTTTTATAATGCTTCGACCATGATCTGCATTCCGACGTCGCTCGACCAGGACGTCGGGGAGGGCCTTGGCGCTCAGGCGGGCGAGGCGAAACTCAGCGAAGTGATCCGCAGCGGCGGATTTGCCAGTGTTCGCCGCGCGACAGGCGGACCGTTCAACATGGTGCTGGAAGCGAACTAAATCCCGTTCAACAGGCGGTCTCACACGCATGCCAAGAGCGGCGTGACAGCTTTCGGTGTCAAATGTGGGATAGCATTCGTGCGCGAACGCCCGAACTTGGCGGCAGTTTGTGACGCAATGGACGCCATTCGCCGTCCGATTGACATTTCTTCAAAGCCGACGTCGGTCCGGCCTCTGCTTCGATTTGAGTATTCGTGGACTAGCAGCCTTAGCGGCGCCGCTGATCCACCTGTCGCAAAAATTTCTTCATGTTTTAGGTCATATAAGGTGTGATCTCCTCTATGTCATAAGCCTTCACCCGCTAGACCAAGACGACCGGTCCGCGACGGCGCAGCCGAAGACCGGCGATCCCGAAACCGAGAACCATCATCGCCCAGCTGGCGGGTTCGGGGACGGCCTGAAACGCTTGAGCATTGAGGACGACGTCGCTGACGCTGGCACCAATGATCAGGCTAGCGTCGGTGTCGAACCGCCAGTGCACGCCGCCCCAAACCCGAGCGTTGGCAAACTCGGTCGTGGCGTCGGAAAAGCTGTTCCAGCACCGGGTCGTCGGGCCATCAAGACAGAAGTGATAGCTGGTTCCGAGCAGGCCCGTGAGCACGCCGTCAAAGGCTCCGGCAGTTCCTGTCGCGGCAGACGAGTACGACGGAAACGGCGGCGTAAAAACAAGCGCGTGCCAGCCCGGATCGGCAAGAGTGTCTGGGTTGCCGTCCGTGGCGGCTGCACGGATGCCGGTTACCGGACGCCAATAGTCATAATAATATTTGGCCTCGAACACCGAGGTGACGGAATCGGCATAGGCGACAGAAGTCATCGCGAACATGCGCGCACTGGCGAGGCTCGTAAGGCCCCCCGCTTCGGCGGCGTTAAGAGCTGCGCGCTCGAACGGCGAATTGACATTAGCGATGAAGTTGGCGGCTTCTGTCTGGTCGGCCGTTCGTGTCACGCTGGTTGCCGAGCCCAGCGACTTCACCTCGTTGAAAGCGGCGGTGTAGGCGGCACTGTTGAGCGCCGGGGGCGGGCCCGGGCGGAAGCTCGACGCGCTGTCGATCACCCACGGAGCGGTGCTGCCCAGAAACTTGAACTGTGCTGGGATCATCTCATCGGGAGTTGGCGCCCATCTGCCTAGCAGGCCAGACGGGGTGTAAGTGTAGGGATCGCCGTAGCCGTCTCCAGCACGGTTGGCCAAGACGGCGGCAGCGACGGTCGCCCCGGTGTTGATCCCGGCAGTCTTGTCAGCGCTGTCGGGGACCAGGGCAAGACTGGCCGCTAGTGCCAAATCATATCCCGCCGCGCCACCCGGGTTGACGTGTACCAGGACATCGTGCGCCGCTTGCGATGCCGCCGCGCGTATGTCGCCGCCAGCGGTGACGAGGCCGCTGAGATAGCCGTGATAGGGTTTTCCAGCGGCCTGGTTCACAGCGTCGAACATCGCGACGTCGACCATTGCATAGGGGTGGCCAGCGAGGTCGGGAGGCAAGGCGATGCTGCCAATCATGACGTCCTGCCAGTAACGAACGGGATCGCCGGTGACGGGGATGGCCGCATCGGCAGACGCCGGGTCGATGATAAACCCGCAGGCAAGAACAGCCGCAGCGGTGAGTTGGACAAATTTCATCGCACACTCCCTATGGACACGGATGGTGGCAACTGACGCGGTTGTCTCACCCGGACAGCGCAAAAGCACCTGCATCGGGTGCAACCCAACTGCGCCTGCCTGGCCGCGGAGTCGCATCAAATCCGGCGTTATTTCGAGAATGACGCCGATTTGACGGCGGGACCGCACGTCCACTGCCGCTGCGGCTCACGGCAAACATCGGGCCAGTGACCGGACTGGTGCCAATAATCCCAAAGACCGGCTCGCCGTGCCAAAGCCGGGAATCGCGAGCTGAGCAATACCGGCCGCGACTGCCGCCGGAAGAATACTTCCGGCGGCATCGTATGACGCAGCCCGAGGGCTATTGCCGCATCGATGCGGCCGAGCTGCGTCAAAATGTTAAAGTCACGGGGTGCAAAATCAGGCTTTGCATCGGCATCAGCGGCAGCGTCGTGCGCGATGATATCAGCGAGCGGGCCGCGCGGGGCGTCCATGGCATATGACAGGCGGCGCTTGAACGACTCTCTAGCCGGTTCGAGAAAGCCCGGAATTTCCGCTGCGCGATCGAGCAGCGCGCGCGCGGCGACGGTATCGCCACTGGTCAGCAACGCATCGAGCCGCTGCATGGCCTGACGGTGATTGTTGGGAAAGCGCCGATCGGACAAATCGAGCAACGCCAGCGCCTCGCGCGGTCGGTCAGCGGCGCTCAACATTCCCGCTGTGATTTGGGTGGTAGCCAAAAATGCCGGTCCGAGCGCAGCGGCGCGCTGCGCAAACAAAAGGCCTTCGGTGCCGCGACCTACGCTAGTGAGCAATTCGCCCATGAAAAGATTGAGCATGACGTTATTCGGTTCGACAGCGAGTCCGCTGGCAAGCGTTAATTCCTTCCGCGCAAAATCGCGCTGGTCGGGGATAAGAGCGGAGCGGCCAAGCCACGCCTCGCCGACGCGGCTATCGAGCTTTTGGGAAAGGTCGAGCCGGTGCACCGCTTCGAGCCGCTGCGCTCGGGCAATCGTCGGCGGCATGTTAAAGGCGATTATCGCCAGTCCAGTCCCGAAATACGCTTGGGCTAGAGCATCGTCAGGTGCAGCGTCGGCGAGACGTTGCATTGCCACCAGCGCCGTTTCGTCACCATAGTTATCGGCTGAGAAATCCAGGCGCTCGCAGGCGGCGAACAGTAGACTTAGCACGTCGGCGTTGCGGTTTACCCGCGGTCCGCCGAGCGCGCAGCCCGTTGCCATGGCGATCCGTGTTGAGGCAATGGCGCCCGCGTCGGATAGGCGCCCGGATGCAGCTTCGATTTCGCGACCCCAGATAATCGTGCCGTCGGCAGTGGCAATCTGGACATGTGCCTTGCCCTCACCCTTCCTCGCGTCGACGCTTCCCGAAATTACCCACTCGGTGTCCCGCCGGCCAACATTATCAGGCCGAGCGCCCGAATATTCGCTGATTCGGACTTGAGCACGGTCGGTAGGCAACAGCGCGCGAATGTTTTCGCCCAGTCGAACGGCGACCGCGGCTGCTTCTCCCGCATTGGGTGTTGCGACGAAGGGTGTTATTCTAATTACCGTTAGTGGTACCAGTGTGTCCGTCGACTGTCGCTGCGACCACGTCCCGAATATGGCTGCGACGATGGCAAGGCAGGCGATTGCCGCCAGCCTCCACAGCCGGGTTCGGTGTTGCGTCGCGACTTGGCCAACCTTCGCATCCAGCGCCGCAGCGCCCGTGGCGTGGGTACGCCGCTCCGCCAGCCAGTTATCCAGCGCCGGGTCGAGCCCGGTGAGCCGTGCCAGACTAGCTTGGGCCCGCTCATTCTCAGGCGGGTGGATAGCACCAGCAGCCAACCACGCCCAATCAAAGTCGGCCTCAATCAGCTCCGGAACCTCGGTCCGAAGGGTGAATAGGCACTGTCGCAGGCTGGCGCGTGCCTGGTCAGCGGCGCGGTCGCTCCAAACCAAGGCAATCAAATCGCTACGCGCCACGCGATGTTCGGTCGTGCAGGCAAGAATGGCGATAATCGCCCGCGCCTTGCGTAAGTGGGGCGTCGCATCCGCACCATGTCGATCGGTCACACGTACATCGTCAGTCAAACTGATGCACCAGCCATAATGAGCGATGGTCACCGCATCCATAACGCAAGGTTACCAGTCTCGAACGATTGCTAAAAGCTTCAACCTGTGAGGGGATGCTCCACGATATGTTTAGCCTCGGGACTGATTGCCAGGCTCTTCAAAAGGCTTGATGCCTTCGCGCACCGATCGTGTCGTGTGTCGATGCGGCGCCAGTCCTTCAGGCGGCCGAACATGATCTCGAGACGGTTGCGGCTTCTGTAGCGTCGCTTGTCATATTTCATCAGTGCGAGACGCGATTTTCGTCCCTGGATGCACAGGCCGATGCCCTTTGCTTGAGGGACTTAACGGAACCACTCTGCGTCATATGCGCGATCGGCGAGCGGCCGAGACGGAGCGCTGTTTGCGGCGGCCACCGGCGGGTCAAGGCGTCTCTGACCAAAGTGGCCGATGCGCAGCGGTCTGGCAACGCTCCTGGACTGCGGGATGAATTGCCGGTCGGCTGATTTAGCGAGCGCGGAGCGTCGGAGAATGAACTGTGTGGTACGCCCGGAACGATTCGAACGTCCGATCCTCTGATTCGTGGTTTGCATTGTTTTTCCACCCTGCCGCACACCGCGCAGTTTGCGGAGTCCACCATCCCGCCGCTAGGCGCACTTATCCAAGGGGGGGCTACGCCTTCATAAATGGCGTTTCACTCGGCGAGTGCTGAACAATAGCGCTGTTTGATCCGCATGTCAGGCACCGATGCGCACAGTGTCTGCATGCCGCGGATATTCAGTCACGGGCAAAAGGCTCATTGCTTCGCCGCTGAGCTTACTGGCGAAGCAGTGGTTGACGTCACGGTGGTGGGCTTCATCTTGTCGTACCACGAGTACGACGTCGCGCAGCGTCGCATTGTCGGCTAGTTGCCAGTAATGGCGTGCGATTGCCGGGGCGGGCACGTTCGGCGAGCGGCCCTCGTCGATTTCCTTCAAATAAAGTGTGTAGCTGGTCACGGCTTCCTCCTCGAAGTAGCCGACGACCCTATGCGCGGTGCGCGACG
>JBBRRA010000005.1:0-241826 GCA_038225475.1 Sphingomonadales bacterium | reverse complement strand
CTAGGGCGGCGCCGTCGCTCGGCGGCTATCCCAGCAGCCGCGCCGCCGCGACCGCGTGATAGGTCAGCACCCCCGAGCAACCGGCACGCTTGAACGCGGTCAGCGTCTCGATCACCGCCTTGTCGCGGTCGAGCACGCCCGCCGCCACTGCCGCTTCGATCATCGCATATTCGCCCGACACCTGGTACGCGAACACCGGCACGTCGAAGCGGTCCTTCACGCGGCGGACGATGTCGAGATACGGCAAGCCCGGCTTGACCATCACCGAATCGGCACCTTCGGCAATGTCCAGCGCGACTTCGCGCAGCGCTTCGTCGCTGTTGGCGTAATCCATCTGGTACGTCTTTTTGTCGCCCTTGAGGTAGCCGCCCGACCCGACCGCGTCGCGGAACGGGCCGTAGAAGGCGCTCGCATATTTCGCCGCATAGGCCATGATCTGCACGTCGTGGAAGCCGTCGGCCTCGAGCGCGGCCCGGATCGCGCCGACGCGCCCGTCCATCATATCCGACGGCGCGATGATGTCCGCGCCCGCTCGCGCCTGGTTCAAGGCCTGACCGACGAGCACTTCGACCGACGGGTCGTTGAGGATGCGGCCGTCGTCGCTCAGCAGCCCGTCATGCCCGTGGCTGGTGTACGGATCGAGCGCGACATCGGTCAGCACACCGATATTCGCTCCGCTCGCCTTGATTGCGCGGACTGCGCGGCACATCAGATTATCGGGGTTGAGCGCTTCCTCGCCCTGCATCGAGCGGCGGTCGGGCTGCGTGTTCGGAAACAGCGCAAGGCACGGAATGCCGAGCGCCGCCGCCTCCTTCGCCGCCGCCGCGAGCAGATCGACCGACAATCGCTCGACACCGGGCATCGTTGCGATCGGCTGCCGCACGCCCGTGCCCTCGGTCACGAACAGCGGCCAGATCAGGTCGGCCGGCGTCAGCACATGTTCGGCAACCAGCGCGCGTGACCATGGCGCGGCGCGACTGCGGCGCAACCGGAGCGCGGGGTAGGGGGCATGTGGGGCGTTGGTCATGGCGATCAGCGTTAGCGCCGGGCGCTGCCGCTGTCATCAGCGACATCGCGCGGCGCTATGGTTTGTGCAGCGCGCCGGATTTCGGCTGGACACCGCCGCGACGACCATCGAACAGTTGCGGCATGAACCGCTATGATCGCCGCACGACCGTGCTCGCCGCCGCGCTGTCGGCGGTCGCCGGGTTCGTCGATGCGATCGGCTTTCTCACGATGGGCGGCTTTTTCGTGTCGTTTATGAGCGGCAACTCGACCCGGTTCGGCGTCGGGGTGGCGCAGGGGTCGATCAATGCGGCGTTTGCAGCCGGGCTGATCGCCACCTTTGTGGTCGGCGTGATCATCGGGTCGATCACCGGCCATGCGGCGGGGCGGTTCCGGCGCGGCTGGGTGCTGACGCTGGTGGCCGGGCTGTTGCTGGTTGCAGCGGCAGTCGCGCCTTTCGGCGAGGCGCGGGTCGCGACGATCATCCTGATGACGCTGGCGATGGGGGCGGAAAACGCCGCGTTCGAAGCCAATGGCGAGGTGCAGATCGGGCTGACGTATATGACCGGCACGCTGGTCAAGCTGGGGCAGCGCATCGCAGCAGCACTGCGCGGCGGCGATCGCTATGCTTGGTGGCCGTACCTGCTGCTGTGGGGTGCGCTGGCCGGCGGCGCGTCGGGCGGGGCGGCGGCCTATGTGCGGTTCGGGCTGGGCGGGCTGTGGTTCGCAGCCGGGGGCGCCGCTGTGCTCGCCGTCGTCGGGTGGCGGATGCCGGGCGCGCGGAGATGATCCGATATGGACAATTCGGCAATGCTGTGCTAACCGTAGTGCAAGTTGCGGTCGGGATAGACGCAGGCCGGCACGGCTGAAACAACGTGACACAAAAAAACGTGACACGTTTCACGCAGAGTTGCCGGTAGCGGACGGCCCCGCTAGGGCTGCGGGCATGACCGCACCCATCCTGTTCTTCGATTCGGGCGTCGGCGGATTGTCGGTGCTGGCTCCGGTGCGCGCGGCGTTGCCAGCAGCGAACATGGTCTATGTCGCTGATAATGCAGGCTTCCCCTATGGTACCAAGGCGGAGGCGGAGATTGCGGCGCGGGTGCCCGCGCTGCTCGGGCGGCTGGTCGAACGCTACCGCCCGCAGCTGGTGGTTATCGCGTGCAACACCGCCTCGACGATCGCGCTGGCCGCCGTGCGCGCCGCGCTGGCGTTGCCGGTGGTCGGCACGGTTCCGGCGATCAAGCCCGCAGCCGAGGCAAGCCGGACGCGGGCAATCGGCGTGCTCGGCACCCGCGCCACGGTGCGGCAGCCCTATGTCGATCATCTTGCAGCCGAATTCGCCAGCGATTGCCTTGTGTTACGCCACGGCTCGGCGCGGCTGGTCGAACTGGCGGAGGCGAAGCTGCGCGGTGTGACGGCTGACCGCAGCGCCTTTGCAGCCGAACTCGACGGCTTGCTCGGGCAACCCGGCGGCGAGCGGATCGACGTCGTCGCGCTCGCGTGCACGCACTTTCCGCTGGTCGCCGCCGAGCTTGCCGCCGCCGCGCCGCGCCCGCTGACCTTTGTCGACGGCGGCGCGGGGATCGCGCGGCAGGTGTCGCACCTGCTGCGCGACGTGGCATGGAGCGCGCACGCGCCGGGCGGTACGGCGGTATTCACGGCACCGGCGGCGGACATTGACGCCCTGCGCCCTGCGCTCCAAGGCTATGGCCTCGACCGCGTCGAGTATCTGTGAGGAGCCGTGCGTGCCGATGACCAATGCCGAACTGCTGCAGGCGATGAACACGCGGATGCCGCCGACTTCGGCGCTGCTCGGTCGGCAGGTGCTGGCGGTCGACCCGGAAGCGGGGACAGTGCGGATGAGCTTCGAAGGGCGGAGCGAATATTGCAACCCGATGGGCAACGTTCAGGGCGGGATTATCGCCGCGATGCTCGATGACTGCGCCGCGATCGCTGCGATCGCCAAATCGGGCATGCGGATCGTCATGCCGACGCTCGAACTCAAGGTCAGCTATTTTGCGCCTGCCAAGATCGGCACTTTATTCGCCGAGGGGCGGTGCCTGCGGCTCGGTCAACGCGTTGCCTTCATGGAGGCAGATCTGCTCGACGCCGACGGCAAGCTGCTGGCCCGGATGACGACGACCGGCTTACCGATGCCGATGCCCGACACTGCACTGATGGTGGAAAAGTCATGACCGACCAAGTCCTGTTCGAACGTCGCGGCCGCGCGCTGGTCATCACGCTGAACCGTCCGGCGCAGCTGAACGCGCTCAACCGCGCCATGTGCGTCGGTATCCAGCAGGCGCTGTACGACAGCCTCGGCGATGCCGGTGTCGCCCTGGTCATCGTGGAGGGCGCGGGCGAGCGCGCGTTCTGCGCGGGCGGCGACGTGGTCGGCATGTACCACGCCGGGCGCGCCGGCAGCGACGAGTGGGAGGGGTTCTTCCATGACGAATACCGGATGAACCAGACCATCGCAGTCTACCCCGACCCCTATGTCGCGATCCTCGACGGGGTGACGATGGGCGGCGGCGTCGGGTTGTCGATCCACGGCCGCTACCGCGTGGCGACCGAGCGCACGATGTTCGCGATGCCCGAAACCGGCATCGGGCTGATCCCCGATGTCGGCGGCACCTTTGCGCTGCCGCGGCTGCCGGGCGAAATCGGCACTTATGCGGCGTTGACCGGTGCGCGGCTGAACGGCGCGGACTGCCTGTATGCCGGGGTTGCGACGCATTATATCGCCTCCGAACGGCTGCCGCTGCTGATGGAGCTGCTCGCCGATGGGTCGCAACCGGTCGAAACGGTGCTCGCGACGCTGCACACCGACCCCGGCGAGGCCCCGCTCGCGGCGCTGCGCGATGCGATCGACTTTCACTTTCTGCATGACAGCGTCGAGGCGATCCAGGCCAGCCTTGCGGGCGGCGACGCGTGGGCGCTGACGCAGCATGCCGCAATTGCGCGGATGTCACCGACGTCGCTCAAACTGTCGCTGCGCGCGCTGCGGATGGGGGCGAATGTCGATGTCGAGGCGGCGCTGACGACCGAATACCGGCTGGTGTGTGCGATCAAGCATGGGCATGATTTCTTCGAAGGCATCCGCGCGCAGCTGATCGACAAGGACAAGTCGCCGAAGTGGCGGCCAGCGACACTGGCAGGCGTCGATGAAGCGACGGTCGCCAGCTATTTCGTCAAACCCGCCAGCGGCGATCTCGATTTCGACTAGCGCCTGCGGTCATGCCGCCACCGCAACGCGATTGCCGAATGGAGTGTCGACCGCTAGATGTGGTAGCATCCCGCCGTTTCCCAGTCGAAGAGTGGCATGAACCAGGACGTTATCGCCATTGCTGCCGATCATGCCGGCTTTGCGCTCAAGGCGATGCTGGTCGGCGACTTGCGCGCTGCCGGGCATGCGATCCTCGATCTTGGTACCGCGGACGGTGAGCGGTCGGTCGATTACCCCGATTTCGGGCGTGCGGTCGGCGATGCGATTGCCTCGGGCCGCGCGGCACGCGGGATTGTCGTCTGCGGATCGGGCATCGGCATTTCGATTGCCGCCAACCGCAACCCGGCGGTCCGCGCGGCGCTGTGCACCAGCGGGCTGATGGCGCGGCTGGCGCGTCAGCATAACGACGCCAATGTGCTCGCGCTCGGCAGCCGGATCATCGGCATCGAGGTGGCACGCGACTGTCTCCACGAGTTTTTGACCACGGAATTTGCCGGCGGCCGCCATGCCACACGCGTCGACAAATTGAGCCTGCAGGAAGCCTATTCATGAGCACCGCACCGAATTACACCCACGCCGACGGCTTTTTCAGCGACAGCCTCGAAACCGGCGATCGCAGCGTTGCCGATGCCGTCGCGCGCGAACTGCATCGTCAGCAGAACCAGATCGAGCTGATCGCCAGCGAGAACATCGTCAGCCGCGCCGTGCTCGAAGCGCAGGGGTCGGTGTTCACCAACAAATATGCCGAGGGCTATCCCGGCAAGCGCTATTATCAGGGCTGCGGTCCGTCCGACGCGGTAGAGACGCTAGCGATCGACCGCGCCAAGGCGCTGTTCAACTGCGCCTATGCCAATGTGCAGCCGCATTCGGGCGCGCAGGCGAACGGTGCGGTGATGCTCGCGCTGACCAAGCCCGGCGACACTATCCTCGGCATGAGCCTCGATGCCGGCGGCCACCTGACGCACGGCGCCGCCCCGGCGATGTCGGGCAAGTGGTTCAATGCGGTGCAATATGGCGTGCGCCGCGACGATCACCTGATCGATTTCGAGCAGGTCGAGCGGCTGGCGCACGAGCATAAGCCGACGTTGCTGATTGCGGGCGGGTCGGCGTATCCGCGTATCATCGACTTTGCGCACTTCCGGGCGATTGCCGATGCGGTCGGCGCGTATCTGCTGGTCGACATGGCGCATTTCTCCGGGCTGGTTGCCGCCGGGATCCACCCGAGCCCGCTGCCGCACGCGCATGTCGTCACCACGACCACGCACAAGACGTTGCGCGGCCCGCGCGGCGGCATGATCCTGTCGAACGACGAGGCGCTCGGTAAAAAGTTCAATTCGGCGGTGTTCCCCGGCCTGCAGGGCGGCCCGCTGATGCACGTCATCGCCGCCAAGGCGGTGGCGTTCGCCGAGGCACTGCGTCCCGAGTTCAAAACCTACGCCCGGGCGGTGGTCACCAACGCGCAAACGCTTGCCGCCAAGCTGGTCGAGCGCGGGTGCGATGTCGTCGCGGGCGGCACCGATACGCATCTCGCGCTGATCGACCTGACTCCGAAGGGCCTTACCGGCCGCGATGCCGACGAGGCGCTCGAGCGTGCCGGCATCACCTGTAACAAGAACGGCGTGCCGTTCGATCCGCTGCCGCCGACCAAGACCAGCGGCATCCGCGTCGGTTCGCCCGCTGGCACGACGCGCGGCTTCGGCGTGGTCGAATTCGCCGCCATCGGCGACATGATCGCCGATGTGCTCGACGGTCTGGCCGCACACGGTGCCGAGGGTAACGGCGCGGTCGAGGCGGCGGTCAACGTTCGGGTGCGCGCGCTGTGCCAGCGGTTCCCGATCTACCCCGACCGTTGATCGATGCGTTGCCCCTTCTGCGCGCATGACGACAGCCAGGTGAAGGACAGCCGTCCGACCGAGGACGGCAGTGCAATCCGGCGGCGACGGCAGTGTCCGGCGTGCGGCGCGCGCTTCACCACTTTCGAGCGCATCCAGCTGCGCGAGCTGATGGTCGTCAAAAAATCGGGCAAGCGCGAAGTGTTCGACCGCGACAAGCTGGCACGTTCGATCGAAATTGCCTGCCGCAAGCGCCCGCTCGAGCCCGAGCGGATCGAGCGGCTGGTTACCGGTGTGGTCCGGCGGCTCGAATCGGCGGGCGAAAGCGAAATCGACGTCGGCCATATCGGCGAGATGGTTATGGAGGGCCTGCAGGCGCTCGACCCCGTAGCGTACATCCGCTTTGCCAGCGTCTACCGCGACTTTCGCGAAGCGCGCGATTTCGAAAAGTTCGTCGGCGGGCTGGTGCCCGGCCACCACCCCGGCGACATCGACGAGTGATTGCCGCCACTTCGCCGCCGCCCGCCGTCATCCTGATCCGTCCGCAACTGGGCGCGAACATCGGGGCGTGCGCGCGGGCAATGCTCAATTTCGGCCTGACCGACCTGCGGCTGGTGTCGCCGCGCGACGGGTGGCCGAACCCCGATGCCGGGCCGAGCGCCAGCGGTGCCGATGATGTGCTGGCCAATGCGCAGGTGTTCGACAGCGTTGCGGGTGCGGTCGCCGACCTGCATTTCGTCTATGCCACGACCTTCCGCAGCCGTGCGCTGACGCGGCCGGTGGTGACGCCGCCGCAGGCCGCCGCCGAAATCCGCGCACGCCCGTTGCCGAGCGGGCTGATGTTCGGCCCGGAGCGGTCAGGGCTGGAGACCGACGATCTGGCGGTTGCGCACGCCGTGCTGACGGTGCCGGTCAACCCCGATTTCGGTTCGCTCAACCTTGGCCAGGCCGTGCTGCTCGCGAGTTACGAGTGGTTCAAAGCGGGCGACGACACGCCCGCCGAAGTCTTTGCCAACTATGCTGGGCCAGCGGCGCATGCCGATCTCGAACGGCTGATCGTCGCCGTCGAGGCCGAGCTCGACACCGCCGAATATTTCAAGCGCGGCGTCGCGGCGACCAATGCCCGGCGGACGCTGCGCAATCTGTTGACGCGTCCGGCGTTCAGTGACGAGGAAGTGCGGACCTTGCGCGGCGTTTTCCGAACGCTCGCGCAGGGACGACGCAAGCGTGGCGACCTCATCGACTGACGAATAACGTCGGCCGCTGTGCGACCACTCCGCGCGGATTATTGACAAAATGTACCGAATAGGATATAAGATCTTCCTATGCGGTATATTCAATCAGCACCGATCATCGTCGCGACCAAGACCGCCGCCGATCACACGGCAGGCGAGGGCAAATTATCGATACTGGCAGCTACTGCCCCCCGACGTATCGTCAACTTCATCAACTTTGCATGGCTCGCGCCATCCCCCGGCGCTCCGGGAAATGGCGTTCGAGCCGCAATTACTGGTGTCCGGAACGACCCGTCAGGCGACCTGCGCTTCGATTTCGGTTTCGGGATCGCGCAGGGCATAGCCGCGGCCCCAGACGGTTTCGATGCACACCGAGGCCCCGTCGCCCGCCGTCGCCAGCTTTTTGCGCAGCTTGCAGACGAAAACGTCGATGATCTTGAGTTCAGGTTCGTCGCGCCCGCCGTAAAGATGCGTCAGGAACATTTCCTTGGTCAGCGTCATCCCCTTGCGTAGCGACAGCAGCTCGAGGATCGCATATTCCTTGCCGGTCAGCGGCACCCGGTGGTCGTTGACCGATACCGTGCGCGCCGCAAGGTCGATCGCCATGGTGCCAGTGCGAATGATCGATTCGGCATGGCCCTTCGACCGGCGCACAAGCGCGTGCAGCCGTGCGACCAGCTCGTCACGCTGGAACGGCTTGGTGACATAATCGTCCGCGCCAAAGCCAAAGCCGCTGACCTTCGTTGCGACTTCGCTTTCGCCCGACAGGATCATCACCGGCGTGGCAACGCGCGCCAGACGCAAGCGGCGCAGCACTTCATAGCCGTGCAGGTCGGGAAGGTTCAGGTCGAGCAAGATTGCGTCATAGTCATAGACCCGCGCGAGCTCGATCGCAGCTTCGCCTTCGGCGACCGTTTCATGTTCGACGCCGATGCTGTTCAGCATCAACGCCAGTGATCTTGCCATCAGCCGATCGTCTTCGATCAAGAGCACCCGCATCGCTTTTCCTACCTTGGATCGTCCTCAACAGGCGCTCCCCCTGAACGCCGTTAATAATCATGAACAGCGTTTTTGGGGCGAGGTAAAGCGATTTGCGACGAAATGTGACTGATGTTGTCGGCAAGACACAGTTTTCTAGCGGCGGGCCTCGAAAATCGGCCGGTACACCTGGACGCGCGTGACGCGCAGCCCCGGCAGCCCGGCGCAATCGAGTGCACGCTCCCACAGGCTGAACTCCTCGTCACTGATCCGGTAGCGGCACAGCGCATCGGACCGGGTCAGCAGGCCGCCGCGAACCGCCGCGAGCACCTCGGCCTTGCGGCGCGCGACCCAGCGGAAGGTGCCCGCCGGCGGCAGTTGGTCAAGGGTCAGCATCGCCCCCGACGGGCCGACCACAGCCTGTTGATTCGTAAGGATTGCACTGCCCATATACCCGCTTTCTTTGCTCTCGTCAGATACGGGGAAGTACGGCGCGGTGATGCAGCGCTTGCGCCATTTTGGCGCTTATCGCTTGACCATGCCGGGCGCATCGCCAAGTGGAGATGATGACCGAAGACTTGCCCTGCCTGCCGCCGCCCGGAACGCGCGTCGTCGTCGCCATGTCGGGCGGCGTCGATTCCTCGGTCGTTGCGGCGCTTTGCGCCGAAGCGGGGTGCGAAACGATCGGCGTGACGCTGCAGCTATACGACCACGGCGCTGCCGTCCAGAAGCCGGGAAGCTGCTGCGCCGGAGCCGATATTGCCGACGCGAGGCGGGTCGCGGCGCAGCTCGGCATCGCGCATTATGTGCTCGACTATGAAAGCCGTTTTCGCGACGCGGTCATCACCGATTTCGCCGACAGCTATCTGGCCGGCCGCACGCCGGTGCCGTGCATCCGCTGCAACCAGACCGTCAAATTTCGCGACCTGCTCGACGTTGCGCGCGACCTTGGCGCGACATGTCTTGCAACGGGCCATTACGTCCGGCGCATCGACGGCGCGGCTGGTGCCGAGCTGCATCGCGGCATCGATCCTGCCAAGGACCAAAGTTACTTCCTGTATGCAACAACGGCCGCGCAACTGGATTACCTGCGGTTTCCGCTCGGTGGCATGAGCAAGCGGGCGGTGCGCGAACATGCCGGACGCCTTGGGCTGCGCGTCGCGGCCAAGCCCGACAGTCAGGATATCTGCTTCGTTCCACAGGGCGACTATGCCGCAGTGGTCCGGCGCGTCCGGCCCGAGGCCGATGCGCCGGGCGAGATTGTCGACGGCAACGGACGCGTGCTCGGCATGCATCGCGGGCTGGTCCATTACACCGTCGGGCAGCGGCGCGGGATCGACATCGGCGGCATGCCCGAGCCGCTGTATGTCGTCCGCCTCGATCCGGCGACACGCCGCGTCGTCGTCGGGCCGCGCCGCGCGCTCGCGGTCGATGCGCTGACGCTGACCGACCTGAACTGGCTCGGGTCTGGTATCGGCACCGGCGGCGTCACCATCGGCGCGCGCGTGCGGTCGATGGCCCCGACGGTCGAAGCTGTGCTCGACGGTGACGAACTGCGATTTGCCACGCCGCAATACGGCGTTTCACCGGGGCAGGCCGCCGTGCTGTACGACGGCTCGCGCGTGCTCGGCGGTGGCTGGATCGACCGAACCGTTGCGACGGCATGGGACAGTTGAGGCGTCAGAATATTGGCACGTGTCAAACGGCTGACGCTGAATAAGTCGGTTCATTGACGGAATGCCGCGTGCCCCGACGGGCCTTGGGCGACAACCGGGTTGGCACGGCGCTTGCGTAGGACTTGGCACACAGCCGGGGGACCCAATGCAGGCGATTAAAACCAGTTTCGCCGTTTCGAGCGCGGCAGAAGCGCTGCACCCCGGCCTCGCAGCGGCACTACGGACTTTGGGCGCTGCGGCAGCGCTCACCGTCATCGCTCAGGATGAGCCCCCGCCGTCAGCCGCATTCGTGCGCGTCGCCGTGCAGGGCAAAGCGGCGATGACCGCCTCTGCCGAAGCCTGCTGCCGGGGCGTAGTTGGGTTCAGTGCAGCTGACATGCCGTTCGCGGCGGCACTGATCGCCGCGCTCGCCCGCGGTGTCCTGCCGGCCGCATCCGATCCGGCCTCGGTGCAGCTGATCGGCTTGGCCGAACGGGTAGCGCAGCGCGACGTCGGCGTCCTCATCAACGGGCCGACCGGTACCGGCAAGGAAGTGCTCGCCAATCACATCCATAGGATGTCGAAGCGCCGCGATCGGCCGCTCGTCGCCGTCAACTGTGCAGCGCTTCCCGAAGCGATGCTCGAAGCGGTGCTATTCGGTCACGAGCGCGGCGCGTTTACCGGCGCACTTCAAAGCGCCAAGGGGCTGTTCCGCGCGGCCGACGGCGGCACGCTGCTGCTCGACGAGGTCGCCGAATTGCCGCTGGCGTTACAGGCCAAGCTGTTGCGCGTGCTGCAGGAACATGAAGTGCTTCCGATCGGGGCGAGCGTCGCTCAAAAGGTCGATGTCCGCATCATCGCTTGCGCCAATCGCGACCTGCCCGCTGAAGTTGCGGCCGGGCGTTTCCGCGCCGATCTCTACTACCGGCTCGCGGTGTTCCCGTTGACCACCCGGCCGCTGGCGGAGCGGCGCGCCGATATCATCGCCATCACCGCCGCGCTTTGGCTGCGCGACGGGTCGGGCTTGTGGCCGACGCCTGCAGCACTACGGCGGCTCGAGGCGTATGACTGGCCTGGTAACGTGCGCGAGCTCGGCAACGTGCTGCAGCGCGCTACCGTACTCGCCACTGGCACCGGAATTGACGCCGCGGATATCATGTTCGACCCGGCCACGCCGCCGCCGATGCAAGGCATCGTCCCTGCGTCGCTCGGCGGACTGCGTCGCGAGCGCGAATTCGCCGCGATCCGTTCAGCGCTGGCCGATTGCTCTGGACGCCGATCGATAGCGGCGCATCGGCTGGGCATCAGCGAGCGGACGTTGCGCTACAAGCTCGCCGCGATGGCGCATGAAGCGCCTGCCGACGGGATGACGATGCAATGACCATCGTTACAGCAGGCGACGTGCTTGCACTCCGCGCCCAGATCGTAAGCCGTAGCGAGCAGGCGGCGATGCGGCCTCCGCCCGGCGGCGGCTTCGAGTCAGCGATTACGGAGGCGCTGAAGAGCGTCAATGCGGTCCAGTCTGCAGCAGGCGACGCGTCAACCGCGTTCGAACGCGGCGATAGCGTCGATATCGCCGGGGTTATGCTTGCGCGCCAGAAGGCCTCGATCGCGTTCGAGGCGACGCTTCAGGTGCGCAACAAGCTGCTGTCGGCGTATAAGGACATTATGAGCATGCCGGTATGACGGCATGAACGAGCTTGCGACGCTGCCGCCGCCAACTCGCCTCGTTACCGATCTGCGCGCGCGCGGTGACCGTCTGCTCGAACAGCCTGCGGTGCGCCGGGCACTGCCCGCAATCGCAACGCTGTTGGCGATCGGGGCGACGCTTGGTGCATGGTTGCTGCTGCGCACGCCAGACTACCGGGTTGTGCTGCCGGTCTTGGTCGAAAGCGACAAGGCTGCGGTGCTGGCGGCGCTAAAAACGGGTAATATTGCGGCGCGGGTCGATCCCGTAACCGGCAACATTGAAGCTCCGGAGGCGCAGGTCGCTGCAGCGCGCATCCTGCTGGCCGGGCAAGGCCTGCCGAAGGCGGCGGCGACCGGCTATGATCTGCTCGGCACACTTCCGCTCGGATCGAGCCGCGCGGTCGAGACGGCGCGGCTCAAGCAAGCGCAGGAAAGCGATCTCGCGGCGAGTATCACTGCGATCGACGGTGTCGAGTCGGCGTCGGTGCATCTTGCAGCGGGCGAAGTGTCGGTATTCATTCGTGACCGGGCAGCACCGACAGCAGCGGTGTTCGTTCGACTCGCGCCAGGCCGGGCACTGGGCGACGCGCAGGTCCGCGCAATCGAACATCTGGTGGCGTCATCGGTTGCGGGCCTCGCCACCGACCGTGTCAGCATCGTCGACCAGTCCGGGCACCTGGTTTCTGGCGACGTGGGTGGCGGACTGCTCGGGGAAAGTGCGCAGCAGTTTGCGTATCAGAGCCGGGTCGAGGCACAATATCGGCAGCGCGTCATGGCGCTGCTGCTGCCGATGCTCGGCGAAAACAACTTCTCTGCCGAAGTGTCTGCCGATGTCGATTTCACCGAAAACTCGGCAACACACGAAAGCTTCGACAAAGACGGCGTCCTGAGGAGTGAACAAGGTAGCAACGCGACCGAAGCTGCGCCGGTGGCGGCGCGCGGCATTCCGGGGGCGCTCTCGAATACCGCGCCACCGGCTGCACAACTCGCCACCACGCCGTCGTCGCCTCCCGCCCCCGTCGCGACGGCCATGCCAAAGAGCGAAAGCTTTGTGCGCAGCTTCGAAGTCGGCAAGGCGGTGTCGGTAACGCGCGGCGCTGCGGGGCAGCTGCGACGCCTGTCGGTGGCCGTTGTCGTGCGCGATGTCGCCCTGGGCGCGCCCAAGACACAGCCCGAACAGATTGCGGCGCTGACGGGGCTGGTCCGCAGTGCGGTGGGCTTTGACGCGCGGCGTGGCGATGTCGTTACCGTCGCGGGCCGCCCGTTTGCGCCGGCGACCGTCGATGCGGTGCTGGCCTGGTACGACCGTCCGCTTGTTCGAACGGCAGCGGAAGCGGTCGTTGCACTGATTGCGCTGGCGCTGCTGATTTTTGGCGTCGTGCGTCCTTGGCTCAAGCGTCAGCCCGCGCCAGCCGTGGTCGATGCTGGCGAGCAAGCGGCGTCGGCAGTCCTGACGCTCGACTACACAGCGAAACTTGCCGAAGCAAAATCGCTGGTCGCCTCCGATGTCGGCCGTGCATCGGCAGTCGTTCGGCAGATGATCCGGGCCGATGCAGCATGACCGCGATGCCGTTGTCGGGCGCTCAAAAGTGCGCAGTTCTTCTGCTTCTCCTCGATGAGCCCCAGGCAGCCGAACTCCTCCGCCAGCTTGCGGCGGACGAAGTGCACGCAGTCGGCCACGCCATGCTGTCGGTGGCCGAGATCGAACCACGCGCGATCGATTCGGTGCTCGACGATTTTCTGCTCGCCAGCCGTGCCACAGCGGCGCTCGGGCAGGGCGGCAGCCAGGTACGGTCGGTGCTCGAACGTGCGCTTGGCAGCGCACGCGCCGGCGGCGTTATCCAGCAACTTGGGCCACCGGTGAGCGCGCGTGCGTTTGCCATGCTCGACTGGGCCGAACCACATACCCTCGCGACCCTGTTGGCCGATGAGCACCCCCAGGCGACGGCTGTGGTGCTGGCCCATCTCGCTCCGGCGGTTGCGAGCGCAGTCCTTGCGGCACTGCCGCAGGCGCAGCAAGCCGATCTGCTGTATCGCCTTGCGCGCATCGGTACCGTGTCTTCGGCCGACATCGCCGACCTTGAGGCCGGGCTCGATGCGCGGCTGGGCGACAATGCGCCATCACGACCGGCACCGCCGCTCGCCGGTCCTGATGTGGTCGCAAAACTGCTCAATCTTTCGTCAGACCAGGCGCGCTTGCTGACCGACCTCGCGGCGCTCGATCCGGATCTTGCGACGATGATCGCCGAGAACCTGTTTGTTTTCGCAGACATTCTGCGGCTCGATGCGCGCGCGATGCAGGCCTTGGTGCGCGAAGTCGATCCAGCGGTCATCGTCGTGGCGCTGAAAGGTGCAAGCGCGGCGCTGCGCGATCACATCTTTTCGGCGATGTCGGCACGCGCGGCGACGCAGCTTCAGGACGATCTGGCACAGCTTGGGCCGCTCAAGCTCGCCGAAGTGCAGGCTGCGCAAGGCGAACTCGCTCGGGCGGTTCGACGGCTCGCCGATGACGGCGTCATCATGCTGCCGGGGCGTGCCGGTGGCTATGTCTAGCGGATTGCACGCCTTATTTGCCGCCATGGCGCCGTTACCGGAAATTGCGCCGCCGTCGATCGACAGCGATGAGCTGATGACGAAAGCCTATGCCGACGGCATTTCGGCGGGGCTGATGCAGGTCGAGGCAGATATGGCGTGTGAACGCGCCGTGCTCGCCCCGCTTTGCGCGGCGTTGATTGATGCGCAAACGATCGATGTGGCGACGCTGCGCGCGCCATTTGTCGAGCTTGTGACCAGAATAGCCGAGGCCGTTGTGCGTGCCGAGCTCACCGTGTCGTCTGACGTCATCGGCGGACTTGTCGAAGAGTCGCTCGCTGCGATCACCACCGCCGGCCCCGCCACGCTGCGCATGAACCCCGACGATATCGCCCTGGTCGGTGCTGCGTGTCCGCTGCCGATTGTCGCTTGTTCCGACCTCGAGCGCGGAACGGTTGAGATCGAAGGACCCGACTTCGTGATTGATGCCAGCCTTGATGCCCGGCTTGCTGCGATCATCGGTGGTCTGCGATGAGCGTAACGCGGGCATTGCAGGCGCTCGCAGCGCCGGTGCCGTTGTTGCCCGCTACACTGCCGCGCCGTGGTGGCCGGCTTTGCGCCTATGACGGGCTGCTGCTCGAGGCGCGCGGGCTTGACGTTGCGGTCGGGACGGTTTGCGCTGTCGGACCCCGACGGACCGCCGCCGAAGTGATCGGTTTTCGCGACGGCCGGGCGCTGTTGATGGGGCTGGCAACCTTGGGGGATCTTAAGCCTGGCGCGGCGGTGATGCCGCTGCCGGGCGAGGTGCGCGCGCAGGCCGGGCAGGCGCTGCTCGGGCGCGTCATCGACGGTAGCGGCGCTCCACTCGATGGCGGACCGCCCATTGCAACCGTCGACTATGCCGCACTCGAGCCGCCGGTTGCCAACCCACTCGGCAAAACCGGCGTGCGAACGGTGCTCGACGTCGGCGTTCGCAGCATCAATGCGCTGCTGACAATAGGCCGCGGCCAGCGCGTCGGGATCCTTGCGGGTTCGGGTGTCGGCAAATCGGTGCTGCTCGGTCAATTCACGCGGACAGCTGCGGCAGATATCGTGATCGTCGCGTTGATCGGCGAACGCGGTCGCGAAATTACGGAGTTCGTCGATCGCCAGCTTGATGCTGCAGCGCGGCAGCGGACGATTGTCATTGCGGTGCCCGCTGGCGATGCGCCGATGCTGCGCGTGCGCGGGGCGATGCGCGCGCATGCGCTGGGGGAATATTTCAGTCAGCGCGGCGATCATGTGCTGCTGATCCTCGACAGCTTGACGCGTGTCGCTCATGCGCAGCGCGAAATCGGTCAGGCACTGGGCGAGGCTTCGGGCGCGCGCGGCTATCCGCCGTCGGCGATTGCGTTGTTGCCGCGTCTTGTCGAACGCGCCGGAAACGATGCGCGGAGCGGGGGATCGGTCACCGCGATCTATACGGTGCTCGCTGATGGCGACGATATGAACGACCCGGTCGTCGATGCGGCGCGCGGCGTGCTCGACGGACATATCGTCCTGTCACGCGATGAGGCGCAGCGCGGCATCTATCCGGCAATCGACGTTTCGGCATCGATCAGCCGGGTCATGGCCGACATCGTCTCGCCTGAACATGCAAGGGCCGCATTGGCCTTTCGACGTGCGCAGCAACTTGTCGAGCAAAACCGCGACTTGGTGCTGATGGGAGCCTATGCCCCCGGTGCCGATTTCGAGCTCGACGCGGCGCTCCATGCGCAGCGCCGGATGGATGCGTTCCGGACTCAGCCGCAGAACGAACGCTGCAGCTTCGGCCAATCGGTCGTCGAACTGATCGAGCTAGCGCTTTGAACGCCCGCGGTCGCCGCCTCGCGCGTCTCCATCTCGCTCGGACGATTCGGGTTCGCGAAGCCGGGTGGCAGCTCGGCGCTGCCGTTGCAGCGGCGGCCGCTCAGGAGGCAATGCTGCAGCGGATCGCCGAAGTACGCGACACGCTGGCTGCGGGCACCGGCTCAACGCAGGGCAGTGCGCTCAACGCGCAGGCAGCGCTGCGTGCCGGACTGTTGACGGCTGCCACTCGTCAGGTCGCGCGACAAGTCGAGGCTTCCGAAAGGCTGGCAATCGCGCGCCTTAGCGTGCGGGAAAAGCAACAGTTGGCCGATGCCGTCGAGCGTGCAATCGGCCGCGAACGCGGCGCAGCACTACCCGACAATTCGGCTGCCGACGTATCGGTCGTCGCCAAGGCGCGACGGACATGACGGTGGCGATTGTCGCAGCGATGCCCACACTTCCGGTTATGGTCGGCGACGCGTCTATCGCGCTTTCCGGCATCGGACTGGATTTCGGTTCGGTGCTGCAGGGCGCGGCGGGACTGCCATCGAAGACGGCAGCGATTTCCGCACCGATGGCGGCGTTCGATAGTGTGGCTGCTGCCATGCCGACAGTTTCGTCGGGGAGCGAACCGCTGCTGGTGCTGCCGGCAGAAGCCGACGGGCCAGTTGCAGTCGCAGCGCCCCAGACAGCGATCCCGGCGAAGCCGCCCGCACTATCGCATGTCGATCGCCCAAAGCGGCCCACCGCGCATCCCGGCGCAGACATGCCTTTGCCAACGCTTCTAACGCCAATGCCTGCGCCTCCGGCAGCGGCAATTTCCGGTACCGCCACCCTGACTACCGATCTGATGCGTCCGAAACCGGTGACGCCATCGACGCCGATTTCTGATGCATCCTGTGCCGCTGACATGCCCGCTGCTGAAGACATGCCGCCGCCGACCGAGGTCCCTCGTCCGGCTTTCAGCGCGACTCCGGGAGTTATAGTCGCCGCTGTGGTTTTACCCGGGTCGAGCGTGGCTCCGGTTAGGTCTGACACGCCTGAGCCGACGCTACGTCCAATACGCCCGCAAGAAGTTCCGACAATCGACCCGGCGATGCAGCCAACGCGCACGCCGTCGCTGCGACCGGCTATGCCTGCTCCAGAACTGCCCAACGGCAATTCCGATGATCACAATGACACGCGACCGGGTCCGGCGCGTGATGATCGTGCCGAACCGCCGCAGCAGGCCAAGCCCGGCACGACACCGCTCCAGCCATGGGCGCTGGCCGCCGTCACATTGGAACCGCCGCAGCATACGACGAAAATTCGAACGTCATTGACGGCCCTACCGCCGTCCGCCGCACCAGCGGCGCAATCGAGCGATGTGCAGGACGCCCCAGGCATAGCCCTTAGAATCGAGACTCGCGCGCTCGGTTTTGTTGCCGTCCAGTTTGCTCAGACGCATCCGCAGCCCGATCGGCTGCATGTGCACTTCGTGGTCGAGCGGGCCAATACCGCCGAGTTGATTGTGATCAGCCGCGAAGGGCTCGACCGGGCGATAGCCGGATCGGGCGCTAAACTCGACGGCGTATCGGTGACGTCCGGCACGGGCAATTCTCCTGCCGGTTCGCAAGGATCGACAATGTCCGATTCCAGTTCGCGCAGTCCGCGCCGTGATCAGGATGAAACAGAAGAGCGGCAGCGCATCGAGATCGCACGCGGCGTGGTGCCG
The DNA here is from genome assembly GCA_038225475.1 of Sphingomonadales bacterium. Lineage (GTDB taxonomy): Bacteria > Pseudomonadota > Alphaproteobacteria > Sphingomonadales > Sphingomonadaceae > Polymorphobacter_B. The sequence continues at coordinate 224,130 of JBBRRA010000005.1, read as the reverse complement.
CTGCCGACGCGCGATCGATACGCTTGAAGGGTGAAAGAGCAGTCATGGCCGACAAGGAAGTAACGCCAAAACTACCGCGCAAGGGCGGCGGGGCGGGCAAGATAGTCTTGATCGTTGTTGCCTTTGCGGGCGGAGCCGCTGCTGGCGGCGGCGGCGCGGCGCTCGCGGTCCTGCAACTCAACCATTCGCCGCCGGTCACCAAGTCTGGCCCGCCGCCCAAGGCCGAAAATGCGGTTGCCAAGCTCGACTATGTCGAACTCGACAATGCCTTCACTTCGAACCTTATCGACACCGGGCGCTATTTGCAGTTGCGCATTGCGGTTTCGACGACCGGTGGCCCGGTCGTCATGGCGGCGCTGACCAAGCATAAGCTGGCAATCGTTTCGGCGGTGCTCGCCGTGCTTGGCGATATGGGTGAAAGCGACATCGCCGACCACGCTGCGAAGGACAAGCTGCGCGTGCACGTGCGGACGGCGATCAACGACGTGTTGCGCCGCAAGGCCGGGATCGATGGCGTCGACGAAGTCTATTTTACCACGCTGGTCGTGCAGTGATGGAAATGTCGGAAGTTGGTTCGGGACCGCAGCGGCACAGCTTCCCGCAGGCCGATGCCGGTGGGCTCATGACGCCGCGACTTGCCACAACCGACCTGTCAGGATTTGTGGCGGCGCTGAAAACGGAGCTGGCGGCACTGTTGCGACACCCTTGCGAGGTGGTTGTGGCCGGAGCGATTGTGGTGGAGCCGACGCATCGTCTGGTTGGCGCAGATGGGACCAATATTCTGCTGGCGATACCGCTGACGCTGGCCGACGCCATGGTGAACTTCAGCTTTGGCGGAGCGCTGCTGCCACGCGCAGGAGCGGTTCTGAAGACGATGAGCGTTGCGCGCCGCTTTGACGCGATCGCGACAGCGGCAGCCTGCGCTACCGAGCGCGGGTTTGAAAGCATGGGCGCGTTGCAGTCCGCTGCCGTTCCGGACGGCCCGATCACGGCTATCGAAGTGCGGCTCGAGGTGGCGGACGCGTGCTATTCATTTGGAATTTTGCACGCCGCTGCGCCATCGACAGGCGAATTGCCTGGCGCGGAATGGCGATCGAGAATGCACCGCGCCGCCGATCACATACCATTTCCCGTTCGCGCCCGGCTTTATGAAAAGCGGCTGTCGCTCAGTGCTGTGCAGCGGTGGCAAGTCGGCGATGTCGTGCCGATCGATACGCCGTCCAGCATCGAGCTATGCGTCGGTCACCTGGCGTTAGCGCGTGGAACCGTCGCTCCAGACGCGCAAGGCAACCACTGCGTCACCTTAAACAGCGTCCAACAGGATCGGGAGCGAGCAGCATGAACGCGGTGACGCATGGCGAATTCGCGCGCCTCGAGGTTCCGGGACTCGGTGCTCTCGGTGCCATCGAGGTGCGCCTTTCGGTAGAAGTTGGTGCAGCGCGTCTGACGCTCGACGCGCTCATGGCGCTGGAGCGTGGCACCGTGCTCGAGCTCGATCGGCATTGCGATGAACCGATAAGCATCCTGGTCAATGACCGATTATTCGCAAAGGGTGAAATCGTCACGCTGGGCGACCGATTCGGAGTTCGGATCATCGAGCTTGTAGCTTTGCCGTCATGAGCACTGTCGACTTTCTGGTCCGACTGGCTCTCGCGTTGCCGCTCGTGCTGGCACTCCTCGGCGGATTCTATTTCGCAGCACGGCGTGGATGGGTGAAGCTTCCGGGCGCGCTGCTGCCCGGCGCGCCGGCAGCGATGCGCCTGCTCCAGACCGCAGCACTTGGTCCCGGTGCCAAGCTGATCGTCGTGGAGTTCGACGGGCGACTGTTGTTAATCGCCGCCCATCGGAGCGGGGTCAGCCTCATCGCGCCCGGTGGCCCACTATGATTGCGGGAGCCGAGCCCGCCATGGGTGCGCTGTCGGCACTGACCGCCGGGAAAGCGCCGCTCACGTTGTCGCTGCAGGTTCTGCTGCTGATGTCGTTGCTGACGGTGTTGCCGTCGCTGCTGCTGATGATGACGGGATTTACACGTATCATCATAGTGTTGGCGATCGCGCGTCAAGCAATCGGACTTGGCCAAGCGCCTCCCAACCAGGTGCTGGTAGGGCTGGCGCTTTTCTTGACCTGCTTCGTGATGCGCCCGACGCTTGCGCACATTTATAACGATGCCTATGCGCCGTTTACCGCGCAAGCGATCCCTGCCGAGGTCGCAATTGATCGTGGGAGCGTCGCATTGCAGCAGTTTATGCTGGCGCAGACGCGGGAAAAAGATCTGCGGCTCTTCGCCAACCTTGGCCATGCCGGACCATTTGCGCGCGCGACTGAAGTGCCGATGACGATCCTGCTGCCGGCATTCGCCACCAGCGAGTTGAAGACCGCGTTCGAAATCGGCTTCCTGATCTACCTGCCATTCTTAGTAATCGATCTGGTGGTGGCGAGCATCCTGATGTCGCTTGGTATGATGATGGTGTCGCCGACACTGATCTCGCTGCCGTTCAAGCTGTTGCTGTTCGTGATGGTTGATGGCTGGGCGCTGCTGCTGGGTTCGCTTGCCGGCAGTTTTGTCGCGGTCAAATAGCGATGGATAGCGAGCTGATGATCGACGCGGCGCGCCATGCCCTGTGGGTGCTCGCGGAGCTGATCGCGCCGGTCGTGCTGCCGGTCTTGCTTGCGGCGCTGATCATCGGTCTGCTGCAGGCCGCAACCTCGATCAGCGAGGCGACGCTGAGTTTCGTGCCGAAGCTGGTGACGATGCTGATCGCGCTGGCGCTGTCGGGCGCGATGCTGCTCCGCGTGTTGAGCGATTTTACGTTCGAGCTTTACGACCGCATTCCGCTATTGCTCCAATGATTGCCGCCGCGCTCGCCAACCCCGAAACATGGCTGTTGCACCTGATGTTCGCTTCGCTGCGCGCGGGCGCTGCGCTTGCGTTGTTGCCCGGCATCGGCGCGATGCTGTTGCCGTTGCAAGCGCGGATCGGCCTTAGTGCGGCGGTTGGCCTGTTCGTGATGAACACGACGCAGCTTTCGATGCCGCCCGATATGCTCGCCGCAGCGGGCCTGCTGGCGGTCGCGGGCGAACTCGCGGCTGGCGCTGCTGCCGGAATCGTCCTTCAGCTTGTCTTTGCAAGCGCCGCCGTAGCGGGCGAAATGCTGTCGCAGGCAATGGGCCTTGGCTTTGCGACGATGCTCGATCCGGGCGGCATGACGAGCCCCGTCGTCACGAGCTTTCTCGGCCTGTTGATGTGGCTGGTATTCCTCGGGCTCGATGGGCATCTCGAACTGATTGCGCTGATTGTCGAAAGTTATCAACGCGTTCCGCCGGGGGGCAATCCGCTATCATTCGCCGGCGATATCGCGGTCTTCGGCGGCTCGGCGCTGAGTGCCGGGGTAATGTTGGCGCTGCCGGTTGCAGCGGTGCTGATGCTGGTCAATTTGTTACTCGCCGTCGTGTCGCGCAGCGCGCCGCAACTCAACATCTTTTCGATCGGTTTTCCGGCGCTGATGGTCACCGGGCTGATTGCGCTGCCGGTGGCGCTTCCCGAAATGGTGACGACGATGGCGCACACGGTCACCGAAGCGTTCGCACAGTTGCGCGGCTGGTTCGGTGGCTGACGCTCCGGACGCCGATCAAAAGACCGAAGCACCTTCCGACAAACGCCGCCGGGAGTCGGCCGCGCGCGGCGAGGTGCTGCAATCGCGTGAGTTCGGGACCGCGGCTGTGGTGTGGGCCGGGGTCGCGTGGTTGGTTACCGCGGCTGCTGGACTGGTGGCGGCATGTATGACGCTGCTCAGGCAGGGACTGGCGGTGGCGCCACAGGATGCGCTTGATCCGGGAGTGGCCTTACGTGCTGCACTGCAGCCGGTCGTGACGCCGTTCCTCGGCTTTGCGGCGATTGTCACGGTGGGTATGGTCGCGGCGCCGCTGATAACCGCGCATCAATGGTCGCCTGGCGCGCTTGCCCCAAAGTTCAGTCGGATCAATCCTGTCGCCGGACTGCAGCGTATCTTTGGCAGCAAGATAGTGTTCGAAGTTGGCAAGGCGGCGCTCAAGGCGGCGCTGCTCGGTTGGATTGGCTATGCAGTTATCAGTTCTGCGCTGCCTGGGCTGATGCGGCTTGGCGTGCACAGTCCCGAGGCGGCCGCGACAAAGATTGCGGCCATGCTCGTCCAGTTGTTCGCCGCGCTGGGTGGCGGGCTGATAATCATCGCAGCAATCGATTTACCTGTGCAGCTATCGCGGCATCTGACCCGTCTGAAAATGTCGAAGCAGGAAGTGCGCGACGAGGCGCGTGAAAGCGAGGGGTCGCCTGAAACCAAGTCGGCGCAAAGATCGATGGCGCGCCGCGCTGCCAAGCGTGCGCTGGCCCCGGCGCTTGCCGAAGCGACCGTCGTGGTGACCAATCCGACCGAGTTTGCGGTCGCAATGCGGTATCAGCCCGGGCGCGATGCCGCGCCGGTCGTGGTTGCGCGCGGCCGCGACATTATCGCGGCCGCGATCCGCGAGCTCGCAGAAGACGGTAAAGTGCCGATACTTCGCTATCCACAGCTGACGCGGGCAATCTATTTTACCACGCCGGTCGGCCAGCCGATCCGAGACGAGCTATACGCGGCGGTCGCTGCGGTGCTGGCGTTCGTGTTCAATCTTGAAACGCTCGTGCAAAGTGCGCTGCCCGATGTCGAGGTGCCAGTTGAGCTGCGCTTCGACGCGAGTGGCCGCACACCCGGTTAAGCACCGCGCGGTAACGTCGTTAAACTGGACATGGTCAGCATCCTCAACAGCTTGGGCGTTGGATCCGGGGTCGATACGACCGCGCTGATCGACGCCCTCGTAAACGCCGAGAATACGCCGCGCGCTACGGCGCTGACATCGCGATCGACCAAGGTCGAGGCCACAGTCTCGGCGCTATCCCAAGTCCGTGCCGGCCTTGACGGCATGGTGTCGGGGCTTGCGTCGCGGACGGCGGGTGGGGTGCTGGGGGCCCAGCCTTCCAGCAGCAACACCGCAATCGTCGCTGCTACCGCCACGTCGGGAACAACGCCGTCGTTGCTGCCCACTGCAATCGAAGTGCGGCGGCTGGCAACCAGCCAGACTCTCGTGGCGAACGCACTTGCCACTTCCGATGCGCCCGTCGGCCTTGGCACGATTACCTTGACGACCGGCACGGTGACAGCCGGTGACGGAACATTCGGTTTCGCTGCGGGGCTGGCCGCACCGGTCACCGTGACGATTGATGCGACAAATAACACGCTCTCGGGACTGCGTGATGCGATCAATGCTGCGCACGCCGGTGTAACGGCGACGATCATCAATGACGGGGCAGGCGCAAGGCTGGTTCTCAAGGGTGCTACTGGTTCCGCGTCGGCGTTTACGGTCGAGGCGTCCCCGGCAACGGACGACATCGGGCTGGCGCACTTCGTCTATGCACCCGCGAACAGTACGATGACGCCTGCAGCGACGGCGCAGGACGCCAATCTTCTTCTCGACGGGATTTCCGTCACGCGCGCCTCGAACACAGTTACCGATCTGATCCCGGGCGTCACGCTCGCCCTCCGGAGTGTTAGCCTTGGTGCCCCGGTTACGATCGCGCCGTCGCGCGACATCGCCGGCATCAAGACCGCAGTCTCAGACCTCGCCGCAACGTTGTCGGCGCTTAACGGGCTGATCGCATCGCTGACCAAGCCGGCAGATGCACAATCGGTGGCCGGTGCTTTGATTGGCGATGGTGCGATTGGCCGGCTTCGGCAACAGCTTGGGACGTTGACGTCGGTGCCGGTCCTGACCGGCGTCGCGGCGGGCGTTCCGAACCGGCTTGCCGATGTTGGACTGGTGACGGCTCGCGATGGCACGCTGACCGTTGATGATGCCCGCCTCGCCGCTGCCGTTACCGCCAATCCGGATGCGGTCAACGCGCTTTTGAGTGGGCTAACTGCCGCCAGCGGCCCGCTGGCACGTATCAGGAGCGGGTTCGATGCCGTCGTCGGTAGCGGCGGGACGACCGACGCACTAACCCAGCAGCGAACCGCCATCGCCAGTAGCCGTGCAACCCTGACGGCGCGCACCGCCGACTATCGCGCCGGGCTCGTCGCGCAATATGCCGCGATGGAAGCGGCGGTTGCGGCATCAAAGGCCACCCAGTCGTTTCTCGACGAACAGGTCAAGGCCTGGAACCGCACAACTCCCTAAGGACGACGGAGACAGTCATGCAGCAACTTGCCATCAAACGCCCCGCCGCCATGGCACCAGCAGCGCTGGCGCGTGTTGGCGATCACTACCGCACGCTCGATCTAAGCAGTCGGGTCGATGCAGCGAGCCCGCACGCCTTGGTCGCTATGTTGTTCACCGGGTTGCGCGAGGCGATCGGCGCAGCGCAGCGTTCAACGACAAGCATCGGTGCTGCACCGGCATTGCAACGATTACGCGCGGTCACCAAAGCGCTAGCGATCGTCGACGCCCTCAGCAGCAGTCTCGACTTCGCGCGGGGCGGTTCGGTCGCAATTGCGCTGGCCGCCGCCTATGCGCACGCACGCACGTTGATCGTGATCGGCAATGAGGAAGCGCGGGGCGACGCGTTTGCTGCTGCGGCCGCACATATTGCCGAGCTCCAGGCAAGCTGGAATGCCATTGCCGTTCCGGCTTCGATATGGCCTTCGGCTAGTTGAGCATCGGGCGCTGGATATTGAGGCGGCGCATCTTTTCAATCAGCGTAGTGCGGCGCAACCCCAACAGGCGTGCAGACGCTGCGACCATGCCGTCGCTCCGGTCGAGCGCCTGCTCGATGTAGGATTGCTCAACCTCATCGAGCAGCGCCTTGAGATCGATCGGCGCATCGCCGATGGCCACGGGGGCCACCGGTCTCGCGGTAAGCCAGCGGTCGATTGGTTGCCGGTCGACGTGCAATAGTTCAGCGGCAAGCCGCTGGTCGATGACCTCGCCTGGATGCAGCGCCGTTGCCCGGTCGACGAAGTTGCGAAGTTCGCGGACGTTCCCGCGCCAGGCCTGCAGGCTCAACCAAGCCACCGTTGCCGCTGCAAACCGGACGCGGCGGTCGCCGCTGGCGGCAATTCCCGCGAAATGTTCGAGCAGCAGCGGAATGTCCGACGGGCGCTCCGCGAGCGGTGGCAGTTCGATTTGAACGACGTTGAGCCGATAGAATAAGTCCTCGCGAAAGCTGCCGATGGCGATCGCACCGCCAAGGTCGACATTCGTTGCCGCTACCAAGCGCACATCAACCGGCACACCCGCGCTGCCCCCGACACGCTCGACAATGCGCGTTTCGAGAATGCGCAGGAGCTTCACCTGCATATCGGCGGGCATATCGCCGATTTCGTCGAGGAACAGCGTGCCGCGATCGGCCGCTTCGAAACGCCCGCGTCGCGTCCGTGTCGCGCCGGTAAACGCACCTGCGTCATGGCCGAAGATTTCGCTTTCCAACAACTCGCGCGGGATCGCTGCGCAGTTGAGCGCGACAAAGGGATGCGCGGCACGCAGGCTTCGCTGGTGGAGCAATTGCGCGACAACTTCCTTGCCGGTTCCCGACGGGCCCGTGACCAGCACCGACGCCGTCGACGCTGCTAGACGGTCGATAAGCGATCGAACCGCACATATGGCCCGGCTTTCGCCGATGAGCTCTGCCAGTCTTGTCCGTGCAACTGGATGCTCCCCCAGATGCCCCCCCGGATGCCCCCATTGCGCGCCCATGTCCGCCTCCGTTCGCAGCCGCGGACACAGCACCTGTGTCCGTTTGAGCGACCAAGGCTGAGCCCTCCTCACAGCCGGTGTCGTGATTAACCTTAACCCAATGTTCGTCGCCTAAACCACTGACTTGCATCCGATTTGGACATCAGGTCGGCGTGCTGGTGCGGCATTCGTCGCCGCTTTGGCGGTGGATGCCAGACGGCAATGAGCGTGGGGGCGCGATGACTGAACAACAAGCAATGACGGCGACGACCGTGCACCGGCGCAATAGCGGAAGCATTATCGTGGCCGAAGCGGCTGCTCGTGCCGATCGGCATCGCCGGTTGCTTGCCGCGGCGGATTTTGCTGCCGCTTTTGTCGATAGCGGTGAAGCTGTGCTCGCCAGGCTCGGCACCGATTGGTCGGTCGCGGCGGTGATAATCGATACCAGCTTGCTCACCGCAGAACTGCTCGAACGGCTGTGCCGCCCGGGATCGCCGCACTTGATCGTCGTCGTCGACGATGCCGATGCTGATGCAGCCGGTCTGGCGCTCGATGCCAACCTTGCCGATTTTGTCGCGAGCGATGTCGCCGACGGCGACTATCTCGCTGCGATTGACCGTGCGCTAGACAAGGCATCGGCAACGCTAGGCGTCGCTGACATTTCCGATCGCAGCGCCGCCGCGCTTGGCGCTCTCAGTACCGAGGTCGAACGGATTGCTGCGGCACTGGCGACGCTCGCGCAGGGCGAGCGGCGCGTTGCCGCTGGGGGAGAACTGCCGGTGACGGCGGTTCAGGTCCGCGCGATCATCAAGACGCGGCGGTTGCGCGAGCGCTTCTTTCCGGCCGAACTCTTTTCCGATCCGGCATGGGACATGCTGCTCGACCTAATCGCGGCACGTCTCGAAAATAAGCAGGTGTCGGTATCCAGCCTGTGCATTGCGGCTGCGGTGCCGACAACGACGGGCCTGCGCTGGATTCGCACGCTGTGCGACTCCGGTGTGTTCATCCGGCATCTCGACCCGAAGGATGCGCGCCGCGCGTTTATTACCCTGGGCGATGCTGCGGCGCAGTCGATGCTCGACTATCTGGCGTCACTGCGCGGCGAGGGGCCTGTGATCTAGCGATGCCATGAAGGTCGCGACCGCTGCTGCCGAGGCATCGGGCGTTTCTTCCATCGGCAGGTGGCCGACATGATCGAAGATCAGCGTCTGGCTGTGCGGAAGATACTTGGCGAAATAGGCCGCCGAAGTCACAGGGATAAACCGGTCTTCGCGGCCCCACAAAATAAGCGTAGGCGTTGCAACATGCGCCAGTTCGGCTGGGACGACACTGCCGTACCCCTGTTTAAACCGCTGCAGCGTCGCGGCGCGGTTGCCGGGATAGCGCAGCAGCTCCCAATAGCGATCGATGACCGCCGGGGTCATTACCGATTGAACCGACACCGCGCCCATCACACCATTGGCCACCAGCCAGCGGGGTGTGAATCCGGCGACAATATTGCGGAGGATCGGCGTGTCAGCGATGCGGAATGCCAACGGAATGTCGCGTGGCCCCGACTGCGGCTGGCCACCCGCGTCGACAAGGATCAGACCGTCGAGCCGGTCGGGATAAGAGACAGCAAAGCGCGCGGCGATGCCGCCGCCCATCGAGTTTCCCGCCAGCACGAAGCGGCGAAGGCCGAGGTGATCGGCGACCGCAGCGACGATTCGCGCTGATTCGGCAGGGCTGTAGTCATTGTGCGGATCAGGCCCGGTCAGCCCGTGTGCGGGTAGATCAAAACTGATCATCCGGTAGGTGGCGCCGAGCCGCGCGACCCACGGCTCCCACGTATGGAGCGAAGCGTTCGAACCATGGAGCAGCACGATCGCTGGCCCATTGCGATTGCCCTCGTCGCGTAGGTGAACCGCCAGGCCCGGTATGACATTTACGAACTGCGACGCAGGCGAAGCATATTTCGCGCGCAGGGTGGCGATTGGAATATCGGGAACGCGCAACACCAGCCAAGCAATAGCCAGCGATACCGCAATGCCGGCAATCACCCAGCCTAAGCGTCGTTTCAAAGTCGCTCGATCCGTACCGGCAAGCCATCCTTGGGCTTGGGAATCGGGAACATATTGAAGTCGCAGACATAGTCCGCTGGGAGCACGATGCGGTATTCGCTCAACAGCACGTAAAAGAACGCCTTTGCCTGCATATAAGCAAAGTGCAGCCCGAGGCACATGTGCGCGCCGCCGCCAAACGGCACCCAGGCATATTTATGGCGACCCTTCGATCGGTTGTGGCTGAAACGCGAGGGGTCGAACGTTTCCGGCTCGTCCCAATATTCGGTCATGCGGTGCGTATACATCGGGTTAACCCCGACGTGTGTACCGGCAGGAATCTTGAAGCCGCCGAATTCGAAGTCGCGCAGTGCTCGACGGGGCACCGATGGCACTGGCGGCAGGAGTCGCAAAGCCTCCTTGAACGCCCATTCGACCTGCTCGAGCTCGCCAAGGCGCTCATAGGGCAATTCCGGCCCGGCGCTGGCGCGCACCGCAAGGATTTCGGTGCGCAGTCGGTCCTGCCATTCGGGATTCTTGCCAAGATAATAGACCATTGAGGTTAGCGACGACGTCAGCGTGTCATGCGCCGCCATCATCAGGAAATTCATATGGTCGATAATTTCCTGGTCATCGAGCAGCGTACCGGCATCGTTTCGAGCGTTGCAGACCTGCGTGAAGATGTCGTCGCCGGTGGCGCCGCGGCGCTTGGGAATTTCGCGTGCAAAGAAGCTGCACATGAACTTGCGCCCCTTTACACCGCGTGCCATCGCGGTGCCGGGGATCGGTACGCGGACAATGCCGACCGAAGCAGCGACCATGTCGACGAACGCCTGATTGATCTGGTCGGCTTCAGGACCCCATGGGATACCGAGAAACGACGCCGCCGCAAGATCGAGCGTCAACTGCTTGATCGCCGGATAGAATTTAAACTCGGGCGTTGCGGCCCATTTGCCAATGCCGCGGATGATTCCGTCGTTCAAGGCAGCCATGTAAATGCGCATTGGCTCGGGCTTGAACGCGACGCCGAGTGTCTTGCGGTCGGCGCGGTGGTGATCGCCGTCCATCATCATCAACCCGCGCGGGAAGACGCGGCCCAGGATCGGATTCCACCCGAGTTCCGATGAAAAATTACCGTCCTTGTTGAACAGCACAAGCTCGTTGGCGTCGGCCCCGATCAGTCCGATATTCCAGCCACCGAAATTATTGACGCGATAGACGTGCCCAAAATTTTTGACGTTCGCCGTGACCCCGGCGAGCGGATCTTTGAGGAATTTGATCGTCCGCAAGATCGGAATCGGGTGCGGCTTCAAACCGGGCACATGCTTGAGCTCGGCATAGGTCGGCAGATGCAGATCCTTCGCGTCGGGCACGAAAGTCTTCGACGATACCGGCGCATTCATTGCTGCTCTCCCCGAGTGCGGAGCCGCTATACGCAATTAAAGTGTTTATCGCAACGACCTGAGGATGAAGCTCAAGCCGGTCTGGAGGGCAACAACAGGACCGCCTCGATCACCGTAACGCAGGTTCCGCCAAGAATGACACGGTTGCCCGCGACACGGCACGCGACATCACCCCCACGTGCGCTTGCCTGATACGCGCTGAAACTATCGCGACGCAGTCTTGCGGCCCAATAGGGCGCGATGATCGCGTGCGCCGAGCCGGTAACGGGGTCCTCGTCGATGCCTGCCCCTGGAGCGAACGCGCGACTGACCACGTCGACACCGCCATCGCCGGGCGCTGTCGCGATACAGAGCACGTCGCCCGCCTGTAACGCCGCAATCGCGCGGAAGTCGGGCTTGAGCGCTCGAACTTGCGAGGCGTGGTCGAATACCGCGACGATATAATCGGTTTCGCGCGTCCGCACCTCGGCGGGCACCGCACCAAGAGCGGCTGCCAGCCCCGCGATGTCGTCGGGTTCGGTCGGCCACGACGGCAGGTCCATCGCGTAAGCGGGGCCGTCGCGGCTGACGGTCAGGATGCCGGCCTTGCGTGTCGCAAACCTTACTTGATTAAGCTCAGGGTGTGCGCTCAGAACAAAATGGCCGCTCGCCAGCGTCGCGTGCCCGCACAGCGCGACTTCGACCGCTGGCGTGAACCAGCGCAGGTCGAAGTCGGCCGTGGCGCCCGGCGTCGCAACGATGAAAGCAGTTTCAGCAAGGTTGTTCTCCGCCGCGATCGCCAGCAAAGTCTTATCGTCGAGCCAATCATCGAGTGGCATCACCGCAGCCGGATTGCCGGTGAACGGCCGTGAGGCGAACGCATCGATCTGGTGAAACGGCAGGCGGTGCATGGTCAGTCCTCGTGCAGCGGTGGACGATCATAATGGCCGAGCGGGTCGACATGAATCAGGATCTCGGCCCCCGGAAATGCCGCAGCTACTTCGCCCTCGACGGCGTCGACGATATCGTGCGCGCCTTTGACGGTCATTTCGGGATCGAGCCAGACGTGGAACTGGATGAAATCGGTGACGCCCGAACTGCGGGTCCGAAGCTCGTGCACGCCGCCAAGCTCGGGATGCGCGGCAACCACCGCAAGCAATCGATCGCGCTTTTCGGCGGGCCATTCGCGGTCCATCAACATGTCGAGCGCAGCGCCGGCCGAACGCACGGCACCAAATGCCAGATAGGCCGCGATGCCGATCCCGAATGCCGCGTCGGCACCGTGCAGGCCTGCCCAGACATCGAGCCCGAGCGCCGCGATCACCGCAAGGTTGAGCATCAGGTCGGATTGATAATGCAACTGATCGGTGCTGATCGCGATTGACCCGGTCGCGCGCACGACGCGGCGCTGATATGCGACGAGTGCCAGGGTCAATATGACCCCAACAAGCGATACGCCGATGCCGACACCGGCTTCACGCGGCTCCCCGCTGACGCCGAACTGCAGCACGGCGCGCCAGCCGATGGCGGCTGCAGAAGCAAGGATGACGAGGGTCTGCATGAGTGCCGAAATCGCCTCGGCCTTGCCGTGTCCGAAGCGATGATCGGCATCCGCCGGCTGCGCCGCCAACCATACCGCGTAAAATGTCACCATAGCGGCAAACAGGTCGAGCGCGGTGTCGGCGAGGCTGCCGAGCATCGCCACCGAACCGGTTGCGCGCGCCGCCCATAGTTTCAGTCCGAGCAAGACCGACGCGACCGTCACCGACGCGATCGCTGCGCGGCGCGTCAACTCGCCGCGATGGTGCTGATGAACGCCGCTCACGGAAACAGCATGCCGCTTGTCCAGCGGCCATTGCTGCGCGCAAATACCAACCGCTCATGCAAGCGGAATTCGCGGTCTTGCCAGAACTCGATGACTTGCGGCACGACGCGCCAGCCCGACCAGTGGCCGGGGCGGGGAACTTCAACCCGGTCGAACTTCGCCGCAACCTCGGCAAAGCGCGCATCGAACGTTGCGCGGTCGGCAAGTGGCCTAGACTGCTCCGACGCCCATGCGCCAAGCTGCGAATCGCGGGGCCTCGTAGCAAAATAGGCGTCGGCTTCGGCAGCGGTTACCGGCTCGGCGCGGCCTTCGATGCGAACTTGCCGACGCAGCGACTTCCAGTGAAAATTCAGCGCAACCTCGGCGTTTGCTGCCAATTCGCGGCCCTTGCGGCTTTCGAGGTTCGTATAGAATACAAAGCCATTCGTATCCCAAGCCTTTAACAGCACGATCCGCACCGACGGCCTCGCATCGGTAGTCGCGGTCGTCAGAGCCATTGCGTTGGCATCATTGACCTCGCTGGCGTCCGCTTCGGCAAACCAGGCTGCAAAGCGCGCGAAGGGATCACTATCGGTCATGGTGTCTCCCTATCGGTCCTCAGGGGGCGCGGCAACCACGGGGGTGTCGCGGCGACGTTATCCGCGCTATCCATCATAGCTATGGACTTCGACCTGATCCTTGCCGGCGGCGGCCTGACCAACGGTTTGATTGCGCTGCGACTCGCGCAACTACATCCCGAACTGCGCGTCGCTCTGGTCGAAGCGGGGAGCAGCATTGGCGGCAATCACACCTGGTCGTCGTTCGATGACGATATCGCACCCGAGCAGGTCGCATGGACCGCCCCACTGATCGCGCACCGCTGGGACAGGTACAGCATCCGATTCCCCGCACATACGCGCACGCTCGATGCAGGGTACCGAAGTGCGACCAGCGACCGGCTGGCGGCGGCGGTGGCAGCTGCGGTGCCCGTCGACCGGCTTTTTATCGGCGTGCCGGTAGCTGCATTAACGCCGACCTCGGTCACATTGAGCGATCAGCGCGTGCTAACCGCGCGCGCTGTGATCGATGGGCGTGGACAAGGTCCGGCGGATGCACTCGACTTGCGGTCGCAGAAGTTCCTTGGGGTGGAGGTCGAGCTAACCGCAGATCACGGCCTCGATGGGCCGATCATCATGGATGCGACGGTGCCACAGCATGACGGCTATCGCTTCGTCTATACGCTGCCGTTCGGGCCACGCACGGTGCTGGTCGAAGACACTTATTACAGCGACGGACGCGACCTCGCGCCCGACGTGCTTCGCCAGCGCGTGTTCGACTATATCGCGCTGCAGGGATGGACTGTCGCGCACGTCATCCGCGAAGAAGCGGGTGTGTTGCCGATTGCGCTCGGTGGCGACATCGCGGCCTTCTGGAACGGCGGGGAGGCTGGCGTGCCGTCGGTCGGGATGCGCGCAGCGCTGTTCAATCCGATAACCGGATATAGTTTTCCGGACGCAGTGCGCACTGCCGACTTGATTGCCGGGCTGAGCAGCTTCGATCCTGAAACACTGTACCGCGCGCTGCGACATCACAGCGAATCGACTTGGGCAGATCGCAGATTCTATAGGCTCCTCAATCGGATGCTGTTCAATGCTGCGGCACCGCCAGAACGCTGGCGCGTTTTGCAGAGATTCTATCGGCTTGACGCGGGGTTGGTGCGGCGCTTCTACGCGGGGCAATCGACAGCGTGGGATAAACTGCGCACTTTGGTCGGGCGACCGCCTGTACCATTGGGGCGGGCACTCAATGTGCTGTTGAACTCTTGAGGGTGGACATGACGGGCAAGACGGCAGCAGTAATCGGTAGCGGGTTCGGCGGGCTTGCGCTTGCGATCCGACTGCAATCGGCAGGCATTGCGACCACGCTGATTGAACAGCGCGACAAACCCGGCGGTCGCGCCTACGTCTATGAGGACAAGGGGTTCACCTTTGATGCGGGTCCTACCGTTATCACGGATCCTTCGAGCCTCGAGGAGCTGTTCGCTCTTAGTGGGCGTCATATCGCCGATTACGTTGAACTGATGCCGGTCGCACCGTTTTACAGGCTGATGTGGGACGACGGTTACGTGTTCGACTACTCGAACGACGATGACCTGCTCTATGGTCAAATCGAAAAAAAGAACCCCAAGGACGTCGCTGGCTACAAGAAGTTTCTCGAATATAGCGAGAACGTCTTCCGCGAAGGGTATATCAAGCTTGGGCACGAGGCATTTCTCGATTTCAGCACGATGATGAAGGCTGCGCCGCAGCTCATGCGCTATGAGGCGTTCCGCTCGGTCTATACGATGGTCTCGCGGTACATCGAAGACCCGCAGTTGCGCGAGGCATTCAGCTTCCATTCTTTGCTGGTTGGCGGAAATCCGTTCAAGACCAGTGCGATCTATGCGCTGATTCATGCGCTCGAGAAAAAGTGGGGTGTCTGGTTCCCGCGTGGTGGCACCGGGGCGCTGGTCAGGGGCATGGTTAAGCTGTTCGAGGATCTCGGCGGCACGGTCCGCATGGGATCAGGTGTCGAGACGATCACCGCAGAGGGCAACCGCGTCACCGGCGTACGCTGCGCCGATGGCTGGTCAGCCAATTTCGATGCCGTCGCCTCGAACGGTGACATCGTCCACACCTATCGCGATTTGCTCGGCCATCATCCGCGCGGGCGCTCGGCGACGCGCATGATGAAACTGCGCAGCTTCTCGCCATCGCTCTTCGTGATCTACTTCGGGCTGAAGCGCGAGCACCCTGAAATCAAGCACCACACGATTTTGTTTGGTGACCGCTATCGTGAACTGCTCGACGATATTTTCAAGAACGGCGTACTGGCAGACGATTTCTCGCTGTATCTGCATCATCCTACCGCGACAGACCCAGCGATGGCACCGCCGGGCTGCAGCGGATTTTATGTATTGTCGCCGGTGCCGCACACCGGCAAGTTCGATGCCGATTGGGAAACGCTCGCCCCGACCTACGCCAACAAGATCCTCGACTATCTCGAAGCGCGCATGATTCCCGGGCTGCGCGAGGACCTGGTGACGATGCGGACATTCACGCCCAAGGATTTTTCAGTGGAACTGAACGCGCACATGGGCAGCGCATTCAGCCTCGAGCCGGTGTTGTGGCAGAGTGCTTTCTTCCGCACGCACAATCGTGACGACGTGTTGTCGAACCTGTATTTTGTCGGCGCGGGCACCCATCCCGGTGCGGGCATTCCCGGCGTCGTTGGTTCGGCAAAGGCGACTGCTAAACTGATGTTGACCGACATGGGCGCAGCACAGCCGGGCGTCGGTCACAATAGCGCGGCCGCGCTCGCCGCCGAGTGAGCGACCCGCTGCTCGCCGCCGCCGAGGCGGCGATCGCAGAGGGATCGAAAAGCTTCGCTCTCGCCGCGCGGCTCTTTGCGCCGCAGGAGCGTGAGCGTGCGACGCTGTTGTATGCTTGGTGCCGGCACTGCGACGATGTCATCGACGGGCAGGCGCTGGGTCAGGGGAGCGTAACCCATGGCGGAACGCCTGCCGAGTGGCTGGCCGCCCTCGATAGAGACACACGTGCTGCGCTGCGCGGTGATCTCAACGCAACTGCGGTGCCATTTGCCGCGCTCGCCCGCGTCGCCGCTGAGACCCATATGCCCGAACGCTATCCGCTCGATCTGATCGAGGGGTTTCGAATCGACGTCGAAGAACGGCCTTTCCGTACCTTCGACGACACGCTCGTCTATTGCTATCATGTTGCGGGCTGTGTCGGCGTGATGATGGCGATCGCGATGGGGGTCGACCGCGACGATCGCGCGACCCTCGACCGTGCGTGCGACTTAGGCATCGCTTTTCAGCTCAACAACATCGCGCGCGACGTCATCGAGGATGCGTTCAATCACCGCCGGTATATTCCCGATGATTGGCTGGCGAGTGTCGAACTGACCGCGCGCAATTTTGCTTTTCCGGCAAACCGGCGCCAACTGGCGCGACTCGTAACCCGACTCGTCGATATTGCGGAGCTTTACGAGGCATCAGCGCGGTTCGGTACGCCTGCGCTGCCGTGGCGAGCTGCATGGGCAGTGCTGGCGGCAGCGGACATTTATGGCGGCATCGGGCGGCGCGTTCGCGACCTTGGTGCTTCGGGGCTTGAGACGCGTGTCAGCACGACCCGCGCTCAAAAACTACTCGCTGTCGCGCGGACCCTGCCGCAGGCGCTCAGCCGCGGGTCGAAGTGGCCGGTGCCGGGTCCATCTCGCGCCGGACTTTGGAGTTTTCCGGATTTGCGGCTCTAAGCCGCCCGCCGCCCTCGCGTTCGAGCTTGGCCAGCAAATCACGTACCGGCGGAGCATAGATAAATCCGAAACTGACGGTGCCTGCTTTGGTCTCGACGACATGATGCAGCCGGTGTGCCTGGACGATGCGCTTCATATATCGACCTTTTGGGACCCAGCCGTGCGCGACCCGGCGGTGCACGATCACGTCATGGAAGCCGAAATAAATCATGCCGTAGATCGTCACGCCGATCCCGATCCACATCAGTCCGATTCCTAGGCCAAGTTGCGACCCGGCAAAGATCAAAACGATCGCTGGCACGGCACCCATGACGGCAAACCAGTCATTGATTTCCAGCAGGCCGGTGCGTGGCTCGTGATGCGACTTGTGTAGCGACCACAGAAAGCCGTGCATCACCCAACGGTGCGCAACATAGGCGACGCCCTCCATGAGGGCGACGGTGAACAGCATCAGCGCGATGCCCTGCAGGATGGTCATATGGCTCATACAAAGCTCTATAAAGTGTCGCAGGGGGGTTTGCATCCGCTCGATTTCGACGCAGGTAGAATGCGTGAATTCGCAGATCTCCTCCAGCCGTACCAGCTACGCGCTTGCCGCCGCCATCGCAGCGTTGTGGGCAGTCATCCATTTCGGCGGCATCTTTGCGTTCTCGCTGTCCGGCCGGGGCTGGGTGTTCGCGATACCGCTAGTGGCTCTCCAGGCTTGGTTGTCGACGGGGTTATTCATTACTGCGCATGATTGCATGCACGGCTCGTTCGCGCCGGGTCATCAGCGGCTGACACGCGCAGTCGGTCGCACCGCGCTGATGATGTATGCTGCGATTGATTATGACAGGATGTTGCCCAATCATTTTGCTCACCATCGCTATGTCGGCACCGCCCAGGATCCGGACTTCGATGCCGCGCACCCGACGCGCCCGCTGCCGTGGCTGCGGCATTTCTTCGGCGGCTATTATACGCATTTGCAGATCGTGCGGATCGTTGTCGTTCTGTCGATCTATCAACTCTGTGGGGCAAGCCTCATTAACATCGTGATATTCTGGGCGGTGCCGGCATTGCTGGCGCTTGGACAACTTTTCTATTTCGGCACGTTTTTGCCGCATCGCCATGAAGAGGCACCGTTTCCTGACCGGCACAATGCCCGCAGCAATGCGTTCAGCCCGGTGTTGTCGGTGATTACCTGTTTCCATTTTGGCGGCTATCATCACGAGCATCACTTGCATCCGCATGTGCCGTGGTGGGCGCTGCCCCGGACTCGAGGGGTGTGATGGTTCGTCGACTGGTGCTATGCATGTTGCTCGGCCTCGGTGCCTGCGCAACGCCAGCCGACAGGATCACCGGCAAGCTTGTCGAATTAGGAGTCCCGCAGCATCAGGCGCGGTGCATGGGAACGCGACTTGGTGAACGGCTTACCACCGCCCAATTGCGTAAGCTCGGGCGTGTAGCGAACGTCGACGGTCACGCCATCGGCGGAATGAGTCTGCGCGAGATTGTCCGCCGATTAAGTAGCGTCGATGATCCCGAGTTGGTTGCAGAACTGCTTCGCGCCGGAGTCGGTTGCGCTATCTAGTCGCGATCGCCCGCCTCGGGTGAGAGGCCGTAGGGTTCGACCAACCGCCAGATGTGCCCCGGCACCATGCGTTTCATACGTCGCGGTACCGCACGGCGCAGATGAAGGACGGTTTCGACCGCTTTCATCTCGACGCGTGCACGCGCGAACTCCAATCCGCGCGGACCGACGCGCGGCATCAGCCAGCCCATTATCGGCCGCAGCCAATCGGGCATCGACCGCAACGGCAACCCGCCAGCGGCGAGGCGCACATTGCCGAGGAAGCCCTTGACCGCACCCGCTCGCTTGCCCCGGCTGACCGGTGGCGACAGCGTGACCTCGTCCCCCAAAAGCGCGAGTAGCTCGGCCCCGCGCGCGTTGCGCACGAGCAACCACTGCGCACCTGTTCCCCCCATATAGCCGACCGTGATGTCGGCCAAACGATTGGTGTAGTCGACGCAAGTGCGGCAGGTCAGCGGGAAAAAATCGGGCGGCAGCTTTGAAATCGGCAGTTGCAGGAACGGTACCGCCTTGGTGCTTCCGTCGGTAAAGCGCAGCTCGACATGATAGTCGGCGCGGAATTCGAGATAAGTGATCGTCGCGGGGTCGTCGGCAAGCAGCGCCAGAAACTCATGGAAGCGCGCTGTGGTCGTGTTGTCGGAGCACGGCGTCCCGATAACATACAGCCGTTCGAACCCGAGCTTCGTCTCGATCGCCCGCAACGCATGAATCTGGCATGGAATACCGATCACCGCGAGGCGCTTATGCCCCGCCGCGCGCGCGGGCTCGAGCAGCGCGAGCAGCGGTGCATAGCCCATCCGCATGCCGCGGCATTCACTCAATCCATCAACGCTGGTCACGATGACTGGCACCGGACGCCACGGATCGTCGGCAGCGGGTGCCATCGTCAATACCGCATCGACCGCGCCGGTTTCGAGCAGGCGTGCCGCGATCCGCGTCGTGATCCCCGTCCACTGCGCGCCGGGCGATGGCTGAACCAGCCTGGCGCGCCATGTTGCCTCATACACGCCGAAGAATGCCTCGTCGCCGCGCGCTGGATTCGCCGCGCGACCATGGACTTTGCGCTCGGCAGCTGGGTAATCGGGTGCGATGAACTGGCACGCGGTAGCGCAATCGTTGGGCGTTGCAGTTCGCGAGATACCGCAATCGGTACAAAGTGTCCGCGGAACGGCTGCAGCAATCGACGGAGCCCAAACGGCGGCAGTTGGATCGGTGTGCATTGCGTCACACCGGAGCATGCCGCTCCGGTCTAGGCAAGCGGCAGCGTACGCTTGTCGCGTTTGCACCCGCCTCGTATGACGGTGGCATGACCGCGCATGCGGCGGGGCGGGGGCGACAGGATGGCGACGGCAGCAGCATCGATCGACAGTGTGGTGCTTGATGCCAAGCGTGACCGCCTCGTCATCCTGGCATCGTCGCTCGGTACGATCTTCGAATGGTACGACTTCTTCGTCTATGGGACACTTGCCGCGCTGCTGGGGCGGCTGTTTTTCCCGAGCGATAACCCCACGGCCGGATTGTTGCTCAGCCTTGCGACTTTCGGTGCGGGATTCGGCGTGCGACCGCTCGGCGCTCTGGTTTTCGGTGTGCTCGGTGACCGTATCGGGCGCAAATATACCTTCCTTGCCACGATCACGCTGATGGGCCTGTCGACAGCCGCCGTTGGCCTGCTGCCGACCTTTGCAACCGCCGGGCTCTGGGCCCCCGGGTTGCTCGTCGCGCTCCGGCTCGTACAGGGGCTGGCGCTCGGCGGTGAATATGGCGGGGCCGCAATCTACGTCGCCGAGCATGCGCCGCCCGGCAAGCGCGGCTTTTACACCAGCTTCATTCAGGCATCGGTCGTCGGAGGGTTTCTGCTGTCGCTGGTCGTGACGCTGCTCACGGTGTGGCTGATGGGCAAGCCCGCGTTCGACACCTGGGGGTGGCGTGTACCGTTCCTCGTCTCGATCCTCCTGCTCGCACTTTCGCTCTACATCCGGCTCAAGCTGCGCGAGAGCCCGGTGTTCACCGCGATGAAGGCGGCCGGCACCACGAGCACCGCTCCGGTGCGCGAAAGCTTCGGCAAGATGCGTAACCTCGGTCCGGTGTTCGTCGCGCTGTTCGGTATTTCGGCGGGGCTGACGGTGATCTGGTACACCGCGCAATTCTCGTCGTTGTATTTCCTCCAGCAGACTGCGCTCGTCGACGAAACGCATGCCAAGCTGCTCAGCGGGGCGGCAGCGCTGCTGTCGGCTCCTTGCTTCATATTCTTCGGTTGGCTGAGTGACCGTATCGGACGTAAACCATTGATGGTTACCGGCTATACATTGACTCTGCTCCTGCTGTTCCCGCTGTTTCACAGCCTCGCAGCCGCCGCGAACCCGGCGCTGGCGGGAGCGAGCGCGAACGCACCGATTGTCGTCACCGGGGTCGACTGCCGCTATAATCCATTCACAAAGAAACAGGCGACGGCGTGCGGCCAGGCGATGCAGTTTCTGTCGGGCCGGGGCATTGCTTTTCGTCGCGTCGAATCGACCGGGCTACCGCTGCGTATCAAGGTCGGGCAGGTGATCGCGGTCGATCTTGAGACCGTGCATGGCAGTTTCGACAAGGCCGCTGTCGAACGCGCCCTCGTCCGCGCCGGTTATCCAGAAACCGCCGATGCGGCAACGCGTGACGACGTTCAAATCGTCCTGACAATCCTCGCGCTCGGCATATTGTCCGCAATGACTTATGGACCGGTGGCGGCAATTCTCGTCGAATTGTTCCCGGCGCGCATTCGCTATACATCGATGTCGGTGCCCTATCATATCGGCACCGGCTATTTTGGCGGATTTCTGCCGCTGATCTCGCAGTACATTATCGCCAAGACCGGCGATGCCTATGCAGGGCTGTGGTATACATTTGCGGTTGTCGCGCTCGCCCTGGTCGTCACGGTGGTAGCGTTGCCCGAAACACGCAACCGCGACATATCGGCTTGATCTGCTGCGCGGGGCTTCCGTTCGCGCCGCAGCATGGTAGCGTTGGCTTTCGGCAACCGCTGCGGGGGAAGGCGGTCGTCGATATGGACCAGCCGTTGATGCTGGCACGGACCGTTCCCATATCCCCGTCTGACCGATAGCGCTTTCGCTGCCGGAGTGGAGTGTTACGGATGCAGACCCTTCCCGTCTTGCCGCTACGCGATATCGTCGTGTTCCCCCAGATGATCGTGCCGTTGTTCGTCGGCCGCGACAAATCTGTGAAAGCGCTCGAGGCGGTCATGGCGGGTGCTGACAAACAGGTTTTCCTGCTCAGCCAGAAGAACCCGGGCGACGAGGACCCAGGCGAAGGTGATCTGTACACCGTTGGAACGCTGGCGACTGTCATGCAATTACTCAAGCTGCCCGACGGCACTGTTAAAGTACTGGTAGAAGGACAGACGCGCGCTAAACTTGGGCAGCTTGACGCCAGTGGCGAGTATCTGTCCGCGTCGGTCGAAGATTTGAGCGAGACCGTCAGCGATCCGACGCTTGTCGAAGGGCTGGTGCGGTCGGCTGCCAAGCAGTTCGAAGCCTATGTCAAATTGAACAAGAAAACTGCGCCCGAGATCGCTGTTCAGATTACGCAGATTGGCGACGCCGGGCGGTTTGCCGACACCATTGCGGCAAACCTGACGCTCAAGATCGCCGACAAGCAGGCCCTGTTGGCGCAGACCGATATCGCCAAGCGCCTTGAGGCCGTGTTCGGCTTCATGGAAGGCGAAATGGGCGTGTTGCAGGTCGAGAAGAAAATCCGCAGCCGCGTCAAGCGGCAGATGGAGAAGACGCAGCGCGAATATTATCTCAATGAGCAGATGAAGGCCATTCAACGCGAGCTCGGCGAGGGTGACGAGCCAAAGGACGAAACCGCCGAGATTGAGGAAAAGATCGCCCGCACCAAACTCAGCAAGGAGGCGCGCGAGAAGGTCATCGGCGAACTGAAGCGCTTGAAAGCGATGTCGCCGATGTCCGCCGAGGCGACCGTCGTGCGAAATTATCTCGATACCATCCTGGCGCTGCCATGGGGCAAGAAGTCCAAGGTCAAGCGCGACATCGTGGCAGCGCAGGGCGTGCTCGATGCCGATCATTTCGGTCTCGACAAGGTCAAGGACCGCATTATCGAATATCTCGCGGTGCAAGCGCGGACCAACAAGCTGAAAGGGCCGATCCTGTGCCTCGTCGGGCCACCAGGCGTCGGCAAGACCTCGCTGGGCCGTTCGATCGCCAAGGCGACGGGACGGCAGTTCATCCGGCAGTCGCTGGGCGGCATGCGAGACGAGGCGGAAATCCGCGGCCATCGGCGCACCTATATCGGGTCGATGCCCGGCAAGGTGCTGCAGAACCTCAAAAAGGCCGGGACATCGAACCCGCTGTTCCTGCTCGATGAGATTGACAAACTTGGGCAGGATTTCCGAGGCGATCCCTCATCGGCGTTGCTCGAGGTGCTCGATCCGGAGCAGAACAAGGCATTCAACGACCATTATCTCGAGGTCGACTACGACCTTTCGGACGTGATGTTCGTGACAACGGCAAACTCGCTCAACATGCCGCAGCCGTTGCTCGATCGGATGGAGATCATCCAGTTGTCGGGCTACACCGAGGATGAAAAGGTGGAGATTGCCAAGGCGCATCTGCTGCCGAAGCAATATGAGGCGCACGGCCTGAGCAAGGCCGAGTTCACTGTTACGGACGGCGCGATGCGTGATCTGGTGCGGTACTACACGCGCGAGGCCGGCGTCCGTACAATGGAACGCGAACTTGCCAAGCTGGCACGCAAGTCGCTCCGGCGTATCCTCGAAAACCAGACCAAACACGTTACGGTCGACGTCGATAACCTCGCCGAATTCGCCGGTGTCCGGAAGTATAAGTTCGGGGTCGGCGAAACCGAGGACCAGATCGGTGCCGTCACCGGCCTTGCCTGGACCGAGGTTGGCGGCGAATTGCTGACGATCGAGGCAGTGACCGCGCCGGGCAAGGGGCTGATCAAAACGACCGGCAAACTTGGCGATGTCATGACCGAATCGATCCAGGCAGCGCTTAGCTTCGCGAAGGCTCGCAGTGTGCACTACGGCATCAAGCCGTCGCTGTTCGACAAAAAGGACATTCACATCCACGTTCCGGAAGGTGCGACGCCCAAGGACGGCCCAAGCGCAGGCGTTGCGATGGTAACCGCGATCGTCTCGACGCTGTCGGGCATCGCTGTCCGCAAGGACGTCGCAATGACTGGCGAAGTTACGCTTCGTGGCCGAGTGCTGCCGATTGGGGGACTTAAAGAAAAGCTGCTTGCGGCGCTTCGTGGCGGCATCACAACCGTGCTGATCCCGGCAGACAATGAAAAGGATCTTGCCGAGATTCCGAAGAACGTGACCGAAGGCTTGCGTATCATCCCCGTTGCGCATGTCGATCACGTGCTTGCGGAAGCGCTGGTTTCGCCGCTGGTGCCGATCGTGTGGACCGAGGCGGATGAACTGGCAGCGCAGCCGACGTCGGCGTTGCTCGCAGAAACGGTTGCGGTCCGTCATTGATTCGACCGTGAGGAATGAAAACCGCGCTTCGGCGCGGTTTTCTTTTTGACACGGACTTGCGGCGGTTCTTACATGTTGGCAACCGCAGCGCCGGGCAGCGCATTTGCTAAAGCGGTTTAAAACGGGGGTGGTAATCGCATGAACAAGCAGGATCTTATTGTCGCGGTCGCCGACTCGACCGGGCTTGGGCGCACGCATGCTGCTAAAGCCATCGAAGCGATGCTCGACGCGGTTACTCAGGCGCTGCGATCGGGAGACGAAGTGCGGCTGGTCGGCTTCGGCACCTTCGTAGTTACCAAGCGCAAGGCGTCGACGGGCCGAAACCCGCGCACCGGCGAGCCGATGGAAATCAGCGCGAGCACGCAGCCTAAATTCAAGGCCGGCAAGCTGCTCAAGGACGCCTGCAACTAGCCATCACTTTACAGGCAGCCGGGGACGCTCTAGACGCGCCTGCTCCGGCACAGTCGGGCGCGTAGCTCAGCGGTAGAGCACTGCCTTCACACGGCAGGGGTCACAGGTTCAAACCCTGTCGCGCCCACCATGCTTAGATAAAAGGGCGCCCACGATGGAGCGCCTTTCAGGTGAGCCTAGGTGACCTTCATCGTATCGCGCTTCGCCGCTGTACTTTGCCTGGATAGCTAACCGCCCAGCAGCCCACCGATCAGACTGACGCTGAGCGCAACGACAATGATGTTGAACAGGAACGCGGCAATGCCGTGGAACAGCGCCAACCGTCGCATATTCCGCGCGGTGATTTGCACGTCGGAAACCTGAAACGTCATCCCAAGTACGAATGCATAATAGGCGAAATCGCCATAGTCAGGCATCGGCTCCTTAGGGAATTCAAGGCCGCCGCAGTCGTCGCCGTTCTCGTCATCGCTGTAATACAAATGGGCGTAGTGGAGCGTTATCAGGATGTTGCTGAACAGCCACGCGAGGAGCAGGGTCGCCGCTGCGATGCCGACCGCCAAGCCCTTGTGTCCGCCAGACCCGGTCAGTTCGACCCATAGAGCGACCATGATAATGACAACAATCAGACCAGCAATGAGGAGCAGGATATGATGGTCAGCGTCGTTTGCGGCCGCGCGCGCTCGCATCTTTTCAGGCGCATCGTCGCGCATCATCCATAGCGTTGAAATAATGAACACCAGTGCGCCAAGGTCGAACCCGAGCAGCATCGCGCGCGGCAGGCCAAGGAAAGTCGTAAAACCAGCGGTGCCAACGATTAGCGTCGCGAGAAACCCCCAGAACCGGATGTAGCGCGATGGTTGCTTCATGCCATTTTCTCCGGCTGGCTGCGCGCCAGCAACGCCCCGCCGGCGAGCGCCGACAGTAGCGATCCAACGATGATGCCCAGTTTGGCGCTTTCGGCAAAGTGCGATCCATCGCCAAAAGCCAATCCGGCGATGAAGAGGCTCATGGTGAAGCCGATGCCGCATAGCAGAGCGACGCCGTATAGCTGCCTCCAAGTCGCGTTGGCAGGCATGTCGGCGAATCCTGCGCGGCAAAGTATCCAAATCGCGCCGAAAACGCCGAGCTGCTTCCCGAGGAACAGCGCGAGCACAACGCCCAGCGGTATCGGATCGAGCAATGCTGAAGGCGTCAGGCCTTCAAAGGACAGCCCTGCGTTGGCGAGGCCAAACACCGGTATGACGCCAAAGGCAATCAGCGGGTGCAATGCATGTTCGAGCCGGTGCAACGGGGATGGAGCG
Organism: Sphingomonadales bacterium; assembly: GCA_038225475.1. Classification (GTDB taxonomy): domain Bacteria; phylum Pseudomonadota; class Alphaproteobacteria; order Sphingomonadales; family Sphingomonadaceae; genus Polymorphobacter_B. Next base: position 198,108 of record JBBRRA010000005.1, on the reverse strand, counting down.
GCGTCGGCTGAGCGTAACGGAATCGTCAGCGCCACCGCTACTCCTGCAAGCGTTGCATGGACGCCCGATTGCAACGTCGCATACCAGATGCCGCAGCCAATCACGAGATAGGGTGCTAGCGCGTTGACCTTCATCCGGTTCATCCCGGCGAGGATTGCAAGTCCGATCGCCGCAAGCCCCAATGCACCGAGATCGAGCCTGGCAGTAAAAACGAGCGCAATAATAACGATCGCACCGAGGTCGTCGACGATTGCCACCGCGGTCAGGAAAATCTTGAGTGACGGTGGGATCCGGCGGCCGAGCAGCGCGAGCACACCAAGCGCGAACGCAATATCGGTTGCTGCGGGCACTGCCCAGCCGCGGACGGCCGTCGGGTCGTCACGCGTGAGCAACAGGTAGATCAGTGCAGGTACTGCCATCCCCGCCAGCGCCGCAGCGCCGGGAAGGATGCGCCGCGCGTTCGTCGCAAGCTGTCCGTCGAGCACTTCACGCTTGAGCTCGAGGCCGACGAGCAGAAAGAATAATGGCATCAGGCCATCGTTGATCCAGTGCAGCAGCGACAGCTGCCCGATCTGCACATGCAGCAGTCGGAAATAACTCGGTCCAAGCGGTGAATTTGCAGCAATCAAAGCAATTATCGCTGCCGCCATCAACACATAGCCGCCTGCCGCCTCGTTCGACAGAAAGTCGCGAAGTGGCGACGGCGGGTTTGGGCGTTTCACACGCGGTAGCTGCCGTCGAGGATTGCCCGCCACCATGCCTCATTACCGAGGTACCAATGCAACGTCGCAGTGAACCCCTCGGTGAAATCACGGCTTGCGGAATAGCCCAGCTCGGTGCGGGCGCGTGTTTCGTCGATCGCGTATCGGCGGTCGTGCCCGGCACGGTCGGTGACGTACGTCTTGAGGCTGGCGGTCGGCGTCGAACGCGCGGCGGGCGCATCTGGGAACCGCGTGGCGAGCGATGGATCCGCCTCGAATGCAGCGTCCACTGCGCCGCACAACGTGTCGATGACCGTCAGATTAGCCAGCTCTGCGCCACCGCCGATATTGTACGTCTCGCCCGTCCGCCCCTTCTTCAAAACCAGCTCGATGCCGCGGCAGTGATCCTCGACATGCAGCCAGTCGCGAACATTCAGGCCGTCGCCATAGATCGGCAGCGGGCGCCCGTGCAACGCGTTGATCAGAAACAGGGGAATCAACTTTTCGGGAAATTGATACGGACCATAGTTATTCGAGCAGTTCGACGTGGTGACGTCGAGCCCGTAGGTATGATGGTACGCGCGAACCAGATGGTCTGATGCCGCTTTCGACGCCGAATAGGGCGAGTTCGGCGCATAGGGCGTCGCCTCGTGGAATGCCGGGTCATCGGGGCCGAGTGAACCATAGACTTCGTCGGTCGAGACGTGATGAAAGCGGTGCGGTACGCCGCTGCCGGCCAGCCAGACGCGTCGCGCCGCCTTGAGCAGGCTGTGCGTGCCGAGCACGTTGGTATCGATGAATGCATCTGGCCCGTCGATTGAACGGTCGACATGACTCTCGGCGGCAAAGTGCACCATGGTGTCGATGTCCTGATCGCGCAGGAGCGCTTCGACGATGGAAGTGTCGCGGATGTCGGCATGGACAAACTCGGCCGCCGCATCGCTCAGGTTGGCACGGTTGCCGGCATAGGTGAGCGCATCGAGCACGGTCAGCTGATCGTCCGGGTGAGCCTTCGCCCAATAGTGGACGAAGTTTGCGCCAATGAACCCGGCACCACCGGTAACGAGCAGTTTAGCCACGACGAATCTCCATGAGGCAGTCCCGCAACTCGTCGCGCCAGTGCCGCGCCGGGCCGGTCAACGCCCAGGTTGCGGTTTTGTCGAGCACGCCGAATGCCGGGCGTCGGGCCGGGGTAGGGTAGTCCTTGGTGCGGATCGGGACGATCGTCGCACGCCGTGTCAGCAAGCCGAGCGCAAGCGCTTCATGCTGGATGGCCACCGCGAAATCATACCATGATGCAACGCCAGCGTCGGTCCAGTGCCAGATGCCATGCTGGTCTGATTTGATCAGCAGCCAAAGTGCCCGCGCGAGGCTCGCCGCGTGGGTCGGCGTCCCAATCTGGTCAGCGACAACGCGGACCTCGTCGTGCTCCTGCATCAGCCGGAGCATGGTTGCGACGAAATTCTTGCCCTGCGCCGCATACACCCAAGCGGTTCGAACGATCAGCGGGCGAGGATGAAATTCGGTTGCAGTCGATTCTCCCTCGAGTTTGGTGCGGCCATAGGCGCCAAGTGGGTTCGGCATCGCATCGGGTGGATAGGGCGAGTGGGCGGTGCCGTCGAAGACAAAGTCGGTTGAGACGTGCGTGAAGCCGGCGCCCACCGTCCGTGCAGCAGCCGCCAGCAAGCCGACCGCGTTAACATTGACGCGTCGCGCTGCGTTTTCGTCGGTTTCGGCCTTATCGACCGCGGTATAGGCGGCAGCGTTGATTATCTGGTCTGGTCGCGCCTCGGCAACAATTGCACCGACGATGTCGGCATCGGTGATATCGAACGCCGCTTCGGGCGGGGCGAGCACCGTGATGCCGGGCGGCGCAGCGGCTTGCAACGCGCGACCGAGCTGCCCGGCGCTTCCTGCGATCAGCACCCTCATGCAAATGTCTCGGCAGCATCGAGGCGCGGCGCGCCAGCATCTTTGGTGGACAGCAGCGGCGGAGCGCCTTCGAGCGGCCAATCAATTGCCAGCGTCGGATCGTTCCACGCCAGCGCCCGCTCGTGCTGCGGCGAGTACAGCGTCGTGCATTTATACAGAAAATCGGCAGTGTCACTCAGGACCAGAAACCCATGGGCAAACCCTGGCGGAATCCAAAGCATATGTTTGTTCTCGCCGGACAGGATATGCCCGGTCGATTGCCCGAACGTCGGCGAACCGCGGCGCAAGTCCACCGCAACGTCGAACACTGAACCGCTGACGACGCGAACCAGTTTACCTTGCGGCTCCCGAATTTGATAATGCAGCCCGCGCAGCACGCCCTTAGCCGAGCGGCTGTGGTTGTCTTGGACGAAAGTCGCGTCGATCCCGGCCGATGCAAATGCCGCAGCATTCCAGCTTTCGAGGAAAAACCCGCGCGCATCGCCAAATATCTTCGGCTCGATGAGCATCACGCCCGAAAGAGCGGTCTCGGTGACGTTCACGGAGCACTACGCTGGTCGAGCTGGGTCAGCAGATACTCGCCATAGCCGCTTTTGCGTAATGGCTGCGCAATGCGTTCGAGCTGCTCGGCGTCGATGAAGCCCTGACGCCAAGCGATTTCCTCCGGGCAGCAGATTTTAAGTCCTTGGCGCTCCTCGACAATCCGAACATATAGTGCTGCATCGAGCAACGAAGCATGCGTTCCGGTATCGAGCCACGCAAAGCCGCGCCCCATGAGTTCGACATTGAGCGCGCCGCTATCAAGATACATCCGGTTGAGGTCGGTGATCTCGAGCTCGCCACGCGCCGAGGGCTGCACCTGTACAGCAAAATCAACGGCTTGACCGTCGTAGAAATATAATCCTGTGACGGCGAAATTCGATTTTGGGGAGAGCGGCTTTTCCTCGATTGTCTCGGCACGCCCGGCGGTGTCGAACGACACCACGCCATAGTCCCCCGGGTTTTTGACATAATATCCGAACACCGACGCCCCGGCGGTTCGCGCATCGGCGCGCTGCAGCAACGCCCGAAGCCCGTGGCCGTAAAAAATATTATCGCCCAGAATCAGGACCGAGGGCCGGTTACCAATGAACGCCGCACCGATGTGATAGGCCTGCGCAAGACCCTTGGGCTCCGGCTGGACCGCATACTCGAACACCATGCCCCATTGCGAGCCGTCGCCGAGCAGGTGGTGGAACGCTGCGCTGTCCGCTGGCGTCGTGATGATCATGACCTCACGAACGCCGGCCAGCATCAGGACGGACAACGGATAATAGATCATCGGCTTATCATAGACCGGCATCAGCTGTTTGCTGACTGGTTTGGTAAGCGGGTACAGGCGCGTGCCCGATCCGCCCGCCAGGATGATGCCGCGCCGTGCCACGCCGGTGTCCTTGTCTCGAAAAGGCAGTTGCCCCTTGCTCGGCACCGCTGTTGTCAGCAGTGCCGAGCAAGGGCCGCGTGCTTATTTCGCAGCTGGTGTTGCAGCAGCGGTCGGAGCCGCGCCCGTGGGAGAGGCCGGCGTGGCGGGCGGCGAATACCCCTCCGCATAGGCGATCTTGGGCTTGGCAGCCGTCTGGATCGCTTTCAGCTCGGCGGTAAGTTTTTCCTGCACCTGCTCACGCTGCAGCAGCTGCTGCGCAAAGCTGATCGACTTTTCGCCCGCAAACGGCACGACCTTGGTTTCGGTGACCTTGTTAACGAACATCACCGGGGCGGGGGCGCCCTGCGGCTGATCGGCGAACATAAAGACCTCCTCGGGATTGCGCGCGAGGATCTTGTCGATTGCCGCAACCAGCTGCGGATTGACGGCAAGCGAATCGACCGTCGTCGGCTGCCGACGGAATTCGATGTGCGCGCCCTGCAAGACACTTTCGACCTCGCCCATCGTCTTCGCCGGTCCCAAGTTGAGTTGGGCGATATTCTTGGGCCGCAGAAACTGAATCTGATCGATCGTGTAGACCTTGCGGTCGGCGAACAGCGATGGGTGTGCGGCAATATATTTTTGCGCGGCTTCACGCGTCGGCTGAGTAACCTTTTGCGCGATCGATGCCTGTAGCGCCTGCACGAGCAATCCATCGTCGACACGGCGCTGCGTTAAGAGAAAGTTCGGGTTCTTGTCGAGGCCGCGTTCGCGTGCGGCATCGGCGAGCATGCGCCGCTCAACAACGCGCTGCAGTACCACCGACTCGACTACTTTGCGCGGCGTGTCAGGCGGCGCCTGCGTCTGCGCCAGTTCCGAATTCAGTTCATGAACGGTAATATCGGTGCCGTTCACGGTGGCCACAACCTGGCCGGTCGGAGTCTTTGCGGCCTTCTTGTCGCAACCGGCTGTAAGCGCCAGAAGCGACAAGCCGAGCAGTGCCGGAATTCGCGCGTTCATCATCATCTCCGTCTCCCTGGTCGGTCTCTTTACGGCTGGAAGTGTCCGCCGAACAAGGCCTGTAGCATGACACGCGCTTTTCGAGGCTGCCGACGCATCAGTCGACGGCTGATCTGCGCTATCGCAAGCAGCCAATGCACTGGCAGCAAAAGCGGCAGATGGCGGCGAACAAACATCATGCGCGCGCGCATCAGCCAATATTCGGACATCGCACTGCGGCCGCCCTTGACGCTACTCGATCCGATCGAGCCGCCTTCCTTGTGATAGACCGTGGCTCCCCGGGCAAAACCTATGGAGAAGCGGCCGCGATTGCGATAAGTCCAGTCAACCTCCTCATAATACAGGAAATAGCGTTCTTCCATCAAGCCAACGGTGGTGATGAAACGGCGTGAAACTGCCAAGCTTGCACCGAGCACATAGTCGGTGGCGCGCGCGACTGTCCCCGCATCGAACGGTGCCGCTGCAGCACCGTTCATACCGATGCCGCGCGAATTGCCGGTCCACGGATTAAAGGTGCTGCCATTGAGGCACTGCAGGGTATCGGGACGGTGATAATATCGTACCACCGTTCCGCACATGCCTATACCGGTGTCGGTGTCGAGCTGCGTGAGCAATGCCGCCGCTGCATCGGCCTCAATCACTGTATCATTGTTGAGGAGCCAGATGTGCGTAATCGCCGGATCCTGAAGCAAATGGGCGATACCCAGATTGTTGCCGCCAGCAAATCCCAAATTACCGCCGCCATCGATCAGCGCGAGTGGGGGCACTGCAGGAGCAACGCAGCGCGCGGCGGCTGCGTCGAGCATCGTTAGCGCAACAGGTTTGGGGACGACGGGAGACGAAAAGCGCGCCATCCGGGGATCTTCAGCCTGCGCCTCGAGCGTTCCCGCTGCCCATGCCGTAATCTTTTCGATCGAGCCGTCGCTTGAGGCGTTGTCGACGACTGCGACGCGCAGCGCAATTGTGCTCCGCAGCACCGATTCCAGGCACTCGATCGTGTCGCTCCACCGGTTCCAATTGACGAGCACGACGCCCAGCCGCGCCGATGTCATGCTTCGCGATTCCAGAACAACGCGCCCGATTCTTCAGGCGCATAAGCGACGCGAGCCATCTCGATGGCGCGAAACCAGCGGGTCTGCAACAGCATCGAGACACCGCGTAGCCGTCCCGATGCCGTCGGGACACGGCGCGATGTAAGCATCTTGAACGTGTGCACGCCTGCCGACAAAAGTGTTGCTGCAGCGCGCGCTAGCCACGCCGCGCGCGACCTGCTGGCGCTGCGATGGTCGTTCCATGCGTGTCGGATATGTCGCCGCCACTTTGTCGCCAGCGCATCGAAATCGGGCCGCGCTGGATGATAAATAATCATATCGGGGATATACCGTGTCACATACCCGAGCGCGTGTGCACGCAACCCCCAATCCATATCCTCGGCTGTATCGATCCCTCCGAATGGACCGACGGCATCGAACACCGCGCGGCCGGTCGCTAGATTTCCGGTGCCCGAATAGAGATGCGTTTCGATATGTAACTGCTGTCGATACGAGAACACCGCTTCATAGGCCTCGATCGCGCTGACGTGGTTTGTATCGGCGAACGGCACCCGCACGTCGCCACCAACGACATTATGTGCCGGATCGGGCTCGACACCGGCAAGCGCTGCTGCGAGCCAACCGGCTTCGGCGCGACAGTCGGCATCGATGAATGCCAGCACCGGCGCGTGCGACGCGAGGACGCCGCGGTTGCGGGCCAATCCCGGGCCGGGCTGCGGCTCGGCAAGGAACACTACCTGCGGGAACGCCGCGCGGACATCGGCCAACGACACCGTCGACCCGTTATCGACGACGATCACCTCGACCGTGCCGCTATCGATCTTCTGGCCCAGCACCGATGTCAGGCACCCGGCTAGGACCTCCACCTGATTGAGGTGCGGGATGATCACGCTGACACGGGGTCGCGGCAGTTCGGTCGGTGTCATATCGGCTGCCTCCCCGCCAGGTGGTCTGCCGTGCAGATGATCAAGCGGGTAGGCGGGCGAGGGCTGCAGACATCAATAGCAGCGACGCAACGCCGGGGTAGCGATAGCGAAAACGGTGTTCACCGTCGACGTCATGCTCCTCGATGAGTTCGCCGGGATGCGCGAATTTGCGCAATGACTTGTCGATCTCGCCAACTGAAATCGAGTCGCCAAGCTCGGCATGGACATCCTCGACGCCGAACCAGCCGTCGGAGTGCATCCCAGCCTGCGCCGCGCCGACGAGAACCGGCCACTGCGACTGCGCATCCTGTCGGCTAAGGATTGATTGGACTCGCCGCGGGAGCGTGGCGTTCCAGTCGGTCAGCACATTTTCGACCGCCGTGCGCGCGTGACTTTCATCAATCTGCGTGCGGTTTTGCTTGATCGCGGCGAGCCCTGCCTGATGACCCAGCAACCGAACCAGATAGGGCGACCCAGACGCCATCGTGGCGATCATCGTCACAACTTCGTCGCTGAAATGCAGTCCCGCGGCTTCCTCGCCTAGCCCGAGGACAGCTTTGACCTCGCTTTTATTGAGCGGCCGCATCGGCAGTCCGACGATATTACGGCGGATCGACGGCGCAAAACCGATCAACTCGTCGAGGTTGGACGCCACGCCGGTGAGCACCAGTTGAACGCGGGCGGCACGGTCCGACAGGTTCTTGATCAGTTCGGCGACATCGCGACGGAAGTTTGCATCGGTGATGCGATCATATTCGTCGAGGATCAGGATTACGCGGGTACCGACCACATCGGCGAACAGGTCGCTGACTTCGCGCGGGCCGAAAGTGCCCTCGGGCAGCAGGCTGTCGAAGTGATTTTGCGTCTCGACTGCAGCGGTCGTCGGCAGGATGCTCCGGTGATAAAGCATCGGAATCTTGCTCGCAAACGTGCGGAAAATATCGTCGAAGCGACCATCGGTCCCGCAGCTGCCGTATAGCACCAGATAGCGCGCCTCCCGTGCAGTGTCGGCGAACACGTGCGCGAGGCTCGTTTTGCCAATCCCGCGCTCACCATAGATCACGACGTGAACGCGTTGCTGCTCGATCGCCAGAATCAATTGTGCGAGCGCATCCTGCCGCCCCGAAAATTGTTCGCGAGCGATAACCGGTTGCGACGCGCCAAGCGCATCGCGCAAAGCGAGCATGGCGCGGGCCGCGGTCGGCGCATCGCCGAAGCCCGCAACATCGTCTGATGCCAGTGCCGTGAAGCGCGGCAGCGTGTCTGTGCGTTCGGCCGCGGTGTCCCCACGCCACAGGCTATCGAGAAACGCCGGTCGACGTTGTGAAGGAGCATCGCCGATGGGGGGCAGTGCAGGCGTATCCTCCGTGGCAAGAGGTTCCGCCGCATCATCGGTGCGCGCGGTACGCGACCAACGCTTGAACAGCATAGACATTGCAGTGTCTCCTCGATGCCCCGCGCACTTGGTGGCGCGCTTATCTTACGTCGTAACGTCCGCCAGCGCTGCAGCAGACATATTTATTCCGGTGCGCTTAACGACCGTAAGGATGTAATGGAATAGCGCATGATAACAAACTGTGCGGTGCTCTTTGGTTGCCGGTGGCTTCGCGGCCTGCTATCGGCTGACCCGCGCCGCAGGCTGCGACGCATTGTGCCTATTGTACCGGGGGCGGATTTGATTCGATTGCGACGTTTCCTGCCGGTGTGTCTCACTGTTGCCCTCGTCAGCGTGACGTCGGCGTCGGTGATTGCCGAGCCGTTGCCAAGCTCGACCGGACTTCAATCTCGCGAATTCGTTGGCACCGAAGCAAAAAACGCGATCGATGGACGCGGCTGGAGCATCGAAGCCGCTCTCGACTCGGTTTTTGACAGCAATATCTTGCGCGACGGATCGGGGTTCAATTCCATCGGCCGAAGCAAAGCAGATTTCGTTTTCACACCGTCGGCGACGCTCCGCGCCGGGTTGCCGTTCGGGCGGCAGCAGCTATTCGGCACGTTCGTCGTCGGCCGCGACATTTATGCGCGCAATACCGACTTCGACCGAACGCGTATCAATGTCGGCGGCGGCGCCAATTTGCGCGCTGGGGCCAATTGCCAGGGGTCGCTGTTCGCGCAGTATAGCGAACGTCAGGGCACGCAGCTCGATCTTGTTCAGATCGTTCCGAACAAGCAGCAGGACACAACGTTTCAGGCCAACGCCGGATGCGGCCCGGCACACGGTATCGGCTTTGGCGGTGGGTTCACGCGGATCGAAACGCGCAATGGCGCGGCGATCTTCAGCCTCTTCGATTCCAACACATCGGTTTATAATGCCAATGTCCGATACAATAGCGGCGCGCTGGGCACGATCACTGTCACCGGCAGCTATTCCGATGTCAGCTATCCCGGCCGCGCCCCGCCGGTATTCTCGGCAACTGACGGTGTCCGTGTTTACTCCGGTCAGGTCGCATATCGCCGCGACTTTGGTCCGTTGCTCAATGCCAACGTCGGCGTCTCGTATGTCAAAGCCGAGCCCAAGCTGGCGTTCTTCGATATCAATGGCGTGCGAACCAACGCAGGCTATTCGGGCCCGGGCTTCGACGTCAGCCTCGGGTATCATCCGGGTATCCGGCTCAACAGCACGCTGAGTGCAACGCGAAATGTAACCGCGAGTGCCAACGTTGGCGCACTGTATACGATCGACAGCAACTACGCGCTCGACATCACCTATACACTGTCGCCACGCATAAACGCTGGCTTGGGTGGCTCGATCAGCACGCGCGACTATCGCGGCGCGTTCTCGTCGGCGGCCAATCCGGTGCCACTGATCCACGACACGCTGCACCGGGTCTATGCGCAGGCCACCTATACGCCGACGCGACGCTACAGCATCAATTTGATTGTTGCGCAGCAGGGGCGTCGATCAAACCCGAACCAATATAATTTCGACAGCACGTCGGCGACGGTCGGTCTGCGCGCAAAGTTCTGATATACGAGGGCGATAGCTATGGTGATTTCACTCATGCTCCGGATCCGCACGCTTTTAATCGTGGCGCTGACGATTGTTTCCGCCGCCGTGTGCGTTCCTGCATTGGCAGTTGAGCCTGCCGATCACGGTTATGTGTTGGGCGCGAACGATACGATTCAGATTCAAGTCTACGGACAGCCGGACGCCGGGATCACCACCCGGATCAAGCCTGACGGCACCGTCGTAATGCCGCTGATCGGTGTGATCCAGGCGGCCGGCGCGACGACGGTCCAGCTTGCCGACACGATCACGAAGAAATTTGTCGCCGGCGGCTTCTTCAAGAACCCCGTCGTCAATATCGAAATCGGCGGTTATGTCAGCAAGACTGTCAATGTCGCCGGCAAAGTGACGACCCCGGGCGTTTATCCGCTCGACAAGACCTATCGCGCGCTTGAGATGCTGCTCAAGGCAGGCTGGATCAAGGACGCTGGTGCGAACTATGTATATCTGCGGCGCGGCAGCGACTTCAAGGAAGTCCAGCTTGACACCGAGGCGCTTGTACGTGGCGCACCGGACAAGGATCCGATCCTCGAGCCCGGTGACACACTTTTCGTGCCTGATGCTGACACGTTTTACATCTACGGTCAGGTCAACAAGCCCGGGACTTACCCAGTGCTCCGCGAAATGACGCTGCGGCAGGCCTTGGCATTGTCGGGCGGCGTGACTGCGGCGGGCTCCGACCGCAAGGTGACATTGCACCGGCCGGGCGTAAAGGATAGCGATGCCGAGCTCGATCAATTGATCAAGCGCAACGACGTTCTGATTGTAAAGGAACGACTGTTTTGAGTTCGGCTGGCGTTTCGACGGAGTGGCTTGACCAATGAGCCTCGCACAATTTCTGCGCGTGCTGATGGCGCGGCGTATGATCATCATCGCAACGATGATCAGCGTCTTTGCTGTGGCACTTATCGTGGCCAAGATATTGCCGGCGCAATACCCGGCCCGCGCGCGGGTCATTTTCGACGTGATCAAGCCCGATCCCGTTACCGGCGCGGTCATCGCATCGCAATTTGAGCGCAGCTATACGCTGACGCAGATCGAGCTGATCACCGACTACCGCGTCGCAGGCGATGTCGTCGATCGCTTGGGGATGGAAAAGGATCCCGACCTGCTGCGCAAGTTCGAGCATAATTCAAGCGGGGAGGAAGACCTTCGCCGTTGGCTCGTCAAGCGTGTCATCGATCATACCAAGGCCGAACTGCTCGAGGGCAGCAATATCCTTGAAATCACTTATACCGCCGAAGACCCGCAGGTAGCCAAGCGCGCTGTAACTGCACTCCGCGATGCCTATATCGATGCGAGTCTGCGGTTTCGTACGGACGCCGCCGGGCGCACCGCCGATTGGTATCTGGATCAGGCGTCCAAAGCGCAGCGTGCACTCGCTGCTGCCGAAGCGGCCGCATCCGCATTCGAAAAAGACAAGAATATCATTATGGTCCCGGGCGGCGGCGATGCTGAGACCGCCAAGCTCGATGGACTGCAAAATGCTTTGATGATGGCCCGCGGGTCGTCGGGTAGCGTCGAGGCGAGCGTGGCGCAGACCGCAATGACTTCGCCGCAGGTCGAGCAGCTGCGCTCGCAGCTTAACGCGATGGACGATGCTATTGCACAGGCGGCTGAAAAGCTCGGCCCTTCAAACCCGACCTACATTGGGTTGGTGCAGCGTCGTGGTCTGCTTGCGCAGCAACTTGTCAAGGAGACGAGCGCCGCACGATCGGTTGGCAGCGCGTCGTCGGCGTCGTCACGCGCCAGCGTCGGACAACTAGAATCGGAATATGCTGCGCAGCGCACCAAGGTACTCGCGATGAAGCCGCAGCTTGACCAGCTCGCGCAGCTGCAGCGCGAGGTCGATTTGCGGCGCCAGCAGTATGAAAAAGCGGCCGAGCGTGCAGCTGATCTGCGGCTACAGGCCAGCGTCTCTGAAACCGGCTTGGTGGTGCTTGGCGAGGCGATCGCTAGCCCAAAGCCGTCATTTCCGAACATGCCGTTGATCGCTGCATTGGCACTTGGTGGCGGGCTCGTGCTTGGCCTGCTGGCGGCAGTTACTGTTGAGTTGTTATCACGCCGCGTCCGCAGCAGTGAGGATCTTGCCTATGCATCGAAGGTCCCCGTGCTTGCGGTTATCGGCAATCCCGCCGGTCGCCAGGCAAACAGCTGGGGACGACGGCTGCTTGGTCGGCCGCCGATCCCTGCTCCTGTAGAATGGCAAGCTGCACAGTGACCGATTTAATCAATCCCTCCGGTACAACCCTTGTCGACGACGGCACGCTGCAGGCCGATGCGCCGATCCGCGATACGCTGCTTCGGCTCGGGCTGCTGACTGACGAGGAAGCGTCGCGGGTTATCGCACACCAGCGCGAGCGCGGACTCGATTTCGACCAATCCGCGCTTGAACTCGGCTTTATCGGAACCGAGGACCTCAACCGTGCCCGGGAGCAACTGATCAACAGCTTGGCGCTTCAGGGCGCACCGCGGCGTCCCGTCTCGGATGAGCTTATCGTCATCAGCGATCCGACCGGCGCGCGCGCTGAATCCATCCGTTTACTGCGGACGCAGATCATCGCGCAGCACATCAAGCCCGGCCGTCGGGCGCTTGCGGTGATTGCGCCGGTGGAGGCAATTGGCTGCAGCTTTATCGCAGCGAATTTGGCTGCAGCATTGTCGCAGATCGGGACGAAGACGCTGCTAGTCGATGCCAATTTGCGGTCTCCGCGGCTCGATCAGATGTTCGGGGTTGATCCTAACGGGCCAGGGTTGTCGAGCTATCTCGGTCTCGAGGTGACACGTCCGGAACGGGTCGTGCACGCCAATGTGCTCCCGAACCTTTCGCTGATCGCTGCCGGCCCGCCGGTCCCGCGGCCGCAGGAGCTTCTGTCGAGTGCTCGCTTCCGCGACGGCATGAACATGCTGTTGCGCGAGTACGACATCGCAATTTTCGACACGCCGCCGGCCAACAGTTGCGCTGACGCGCTGACCGTCGCTGCAGCAATCGGCTATAGCGTGATCGTTGCGCGCCGCGACCATACATTCGTCAACGACGTCGCCACGTTGGCCGGACAGTTGGCAGCGTCGCGCAGCACGGTGGTCGGCTCGGTCCTGAGCGAGTTTTAACCATGGCGACGCTCGTGCGCGGCGCGGCTGTCGATTGGCCAAGGTTGATTTCCGGCCATGCATTGCTTGTGGCGGGAATGGTTGCAATCGCCCTTCCAACGCTGTTCTCGCTTGTTGCTGGACCGTGGTCCACAGAGGCCGGCGTGCACGGGCCGCTCGTCCTTGCAACTGGAATATGGTTAATCGTTCGTCGGTTGCCGGAGATAGTTGAAAAGGCAATACCCGGATCCATTATTTTCGGCATCGTCCTGATGCTACCTGCGGTTGTACTTTATATTTTTAGTCGAGCATTCGACTTCATCAGCCTTGAGGTCGCTTCAATGCTGTTGGCTCTCGTCGCCACCGCCTATGTCTTTGTAGGTCGCCAAGTTCTTGTGCTGTTATGGTTCCCAATTTTGTACTTGGGTTTCGTCATTCCCATCCCCGGATGGGTGCTCGATGTCGTCACGCAGCCATTGAAAGCACTCGTGTCACACTCGGTCACAGTGACGCTTGGGCACCTCGGTTACCCTGTTGCTCGTGTCGGCGTGACAATTTATGTCGCACAATATCAACTGCTCGTCGAGGACGCCTGCGCCGGTCTAAATTCGCTCATTAGTCTTACTGCGATCGGACTATTTTATGTGTATATTTTGCATAATAGCAATTGGCGCTACTCGCTGCTGCTTCTCGCGCTGGTAATCCCGATTGCGATTCTCGCAAATTGTATCCGGGTTGCGGCACTAGTGCTGCTCACCTTTTATTTTGGCGATGCCGTTGCGCAAGGTTTCTTGCATCATTTTGCAGGCATGGTTACCTTTACTTCAGCACTGCTGTTTATCTTTGCGATCGATGCGGCGATGAAGCCGGTTCGTCGAGCACTTGAGCGTCCGGCATGATCGACCGGCGTGACGTCCTGCTTGGCGGGGGCATGCTCGCGGCGGCAGCTGGTGCGCTTGCCCTGACGCCGCGCGATCGTCTTCAGTTTCTTGGCACGAACAAGCTTGACGTGATTGTTCCAAAGCGTGTCGGCGCTTGGACTGAAAAACCTTCGGACGCGTTCGTGCTTCCTCGCACCCCAAATAGCTTGAGCGCGCAGTTGTATAGCGACACGATTGCCCGACTATATGTGTCGCCCGACAAGATCCCGGTCATGGTCGTGATGGCATATGGCAATTTGCAGAGTGACCAACTGCAGTTGCATCGCCCCGAAGTTTGCTACGCGGCAGTGGGATTCCAGATTTCCGACTCGACGCGTGCGGCGCTTCCGCTTGCCCAAGGCGTCGAGTTGCCGGTTCGTGAATTGGTGGCAAGTTCGGATAGTCGGGTCGAGCCGATATGCTATTGGACTCGGATCGGCGATGCGCTGCCGACTACCGGAACCGAGCAACGCTGGGCTAAGCTGCGGCAGGAAATCCACGGCATCATTCCAGATGGAATCTTGGTGCGGATGTCGACGGTTGCGACGCCGTCGCCCGAAATCTTTGGATCGTTGCGCGAATTCGGAACGGCGTTGGTCGAGAGCGTTTCGCAGGCAAACCGGCCGATTTTGATCGGGCCGACGCTAACCGCTAATATGCGCGGCGTCGGTGTTTAGCTGCGAAACCCGTCAAGCGGCCGCAAAACCATGACGATAAAGGCCAATGTCGCAACACCTGTCGCTGCAGCAATCAGATGATAGCCCTCGTTCCCAACATAATTTGTGATCGCGCAACCCAGCGCAGCCACGAGATAGTGCCACAATTGGTCGCGAACTTCGCCTTGCGATCGTTGCAGAAACAGCACGACCAATCCGGCGAAAACGATCATCGTCGCCCAATCGTAAACTGTTTGCATTGTTCAGTCCTTTCCAGCGCAGTCAGGGCGCCGGAGCGCCAAGCACGAAAGCGTCTATATCAGTTTGTCGATCAGAAACTACCGCCCTCGGCGCAGTTGTTCCAGAATATACCAATGAGTGTGCAGTCGTGACTGCGCCCCTTCGCGCACCCACCGTCGCCCGCTCTCGGATCGGCGCTATTCCGCTTGATGCGGTGATTTTGACCGTGCGCATCGTCGAGTTCCTGATCGTCCTCGCTTCTGGACTGATCCTCAGCGCGACGTTGCCGCTTGGCGATGGCCCGGCGGCGGAGATTTATCCGCGCGTCGTATTCGTGGCGGCAATTGCGTTCGCGGTGCTTGCCGAGACCGTTGGCAGTTACGACATCGATGCGCAATTCTCGCTTCGTCAAGCTTGGCAGCGCGTTCTGACGGCGTGGATTGCGACGACCTTGTTCATGGTCACGCTTGGGTTCTTGCTCAAGGCGTCGGACCAGGTTTCGCGCGAGTGGGCGTTGCTATGGGTCGCGATCGGGGGTGGAGGACTGTTGATCGGTCGGCTGGCGATGACAATTTGGGTGCGTCGACTCAAGAAAAAGGGCATTTTCAACCAGCGCGTTGCGATTTTCGGCGCGGGGCCGCAGGGTGCCCGGCTCGCGGAATATATTCTTGGCACGGATAAGTTGACGATCACGATCGTCGGTTTCTTCGACGACCGGCTGGATGGACGCGTGCCAAAGGAAGCGCATAATATTCCGGTGCTTGGCAACCTGTCGGCGCTGATGTCGATGATCCGCGAGAGCCGGATCGACCAAGTAATTGTCGCACTGCCTTGGTCCGCCGAGATCCGGCTACAGCAGGTTGTCAGCCGGCTTGCGCTGACACCCGTCCGAATCCGGCTTGCCCCCGATCTTGCCAGTTTCGTTTTCGCGCGGCGACCGGTGGTGTTGCTCGGCGAAATGCCCGTGATGACCCTGTTCGAGCGACCAATCTCGGGCATGGATGCGATGCTCAAGTTGATTGAAGATCGTTTGATCGCCGCTACCGCGCTGATAATCGCGACGCCGTTGATGCTATTGATAGCATTGGCAATCCGGGTTGATAGTCCAGGCCCGGTGTTCTTTCGGCAACCTCGCGAAGGCTTCAACAATCATCCGTTCAGAGTCTACAAATTCCGCACCATGTACCACAATAGCGCGCAACTTGATCTTATCACCCAGGCGAGTCGAGCAGATCCAAGAGTTACGCGGGTGGGCGCGTTATTGCGGCGGACCAGCCTCGATGAGCTGCCTCAGTTATTCAATGTATTGCAAGGCGACATGTCGGTCGTCGGTCCGCGCCCGCACGCCGCCTCGACGCGGGCCGGGGGAAGGCTATTTTCGGAAGTAGTGTCATCCTACGCCGCGCGACATAAAGTGCGACCAGGGATTACCGGCTGGGCACAGGTATGTGGTTGGCGTGGGGAGACCGATACTGAGGATAAGCTGATCAAGCGCTTCGAGCATGATCTTTACTATATTGAAAATTGGTCGATCTGGTTCGACCTCTATATCGTCGCGCGGACTGCAGCAGCATTGGTTATGCAGCGAAATGCATTCTAACCGATAGCTTGCAGCGCAGCGATGTGCGGTTTGGCTCCATTAAAACTGACTTAAAATCATGGCAGTGCTGACCGGTGAGCGAATCGAACACAGGGATCGGCGATGCAACTTCTATTGGGATTGATGATTGGGGCAACCGCAGCAGCGACGGCAGCTGCTTCGCCTATCACTACATCCTATACGCTGATGGGCGAGGGCGGCGTCCTGGTGGCCCGTGCGGTGACTGACATGTCGGCGTGCCCGGCGCTCGTCGTCGATGGCAAGGCTCGTCCGATGGGGGTACGCATGCCGCCTGCCACCCTTCCGTTGCGCGCGACGGCGATGGGTCCATCAGCCTCGAAGCCATCAGAGTTTGCCGTTCTGACATGCGAAGCGATCGTGCCGGCAGGCGCACGGCGCGCTGCTATCGATGGCCATCGGCTCGCGCTTCTCAGGGGTCCAGTGACCCGGATTGTCGTGATCGGCGACACCGGTTGCAGAATAAAAGGGTCTGTCGGCCAAGCGTGCAGCGATGCCGCGCAATTTCCATTCGCCCAAATCGCAATGCATGCGGCCGAATGGCATCCGCAACTGGTCGTACACGTCGGCGACTATCTTTACCGCGAGACGGCGTGCCCGGCGGGTAACGGCGGGTGCGCGGGATCGCCGTGGGGCTATGGCTGGGATGCTTGGGCCGCCGACCTGTTCGTGCCAGGAGCGCCGCTTCTTGCCGCAGCGCCTTGGGTGGTCGTGCGTGGGAATCACGAAAGCTGCGCACGCGCCGGCCAGGGATGGTGGAGGCTACTTGACCCGCGGCCGGTCAGCGCCGGACGCGACTGCAACGCCGCTTCTGCCGACGTGACCGGTGATGCCGGTTCGGCCTATGCTGTGCCATTGGGGCGGCACGCTCAGATTATCGTCGCCGATCTTGCCGCCGTTACGGACGCGGCCTTGCCCTCAGACAGTGCGCGTTTCGCCGATACTGCGGGCGTTTGGCACGACATCGAGCGGCTATCGGGGCCGACGGGGTTCAACTTCGTCGCGACGCACAAGCCGATCCTCGGTTTCACATCGGGCAAGGGAATAGGCGCACCACTCCGTACTGCTACCGATGGTATTGTTTCCGTCTTTCAGACATTGGCGCCCGGCGTGTTGCCGCCGGGGGTGGATGTGGTGCTGTCCGGGCACGAACATGTCTGGGAACAGGTCAGCTATGCCGGACGATTGCCCAGCCAGTTCATTACCGGTTTTTCCGGAACCGAGGAGGATATCGTCCCGCTGCCGGCGCAGCTTCCGGCTGAGGTGCGGACCGCCGGTGTGGCGCCCGATCGGTTCAGTAGTTGGGTTGATGGTTTTGGGTACATGACTATCGAACGGCGCAGTGACACAAAGTGGATAGCTAAAGTCTGGAATGTTCGTGGCGAAATGGTCAATCGTTGTCGGATCGATGGGCGACTGTCGTCATGCGGCAAATCGCAAGTTATCTCAACATCTTCGGGCATCGCACACTAAATGAAGAGCTTCTATGCCGCCGCGCGTGCCGCGGTCGTCGCCTCAGGATTTGCCGTCACAGCGGGTGCAGCACCTACGCCACCGATGCTCCCATCGGAAACGAGTGAGCCCGAAATAGTTGTTACCGCGCCCCAGCTGCGTGGTGCGGTGAAGGGCGATATTCCACCAGAGATCGAACTTGGCGAAACCGCCGTCGCCAGTTACGGCGCATCGACGATCAGCGAGTTGCTGACCGCCTTGTCGACCGAGACAACGTCGGGTCGCGGGCGCGGTGCAGGCGCTCCCGTTGTCCTGTTGAACGGCCGACGCATTGCAGGCTTTGCCGAAATCCGCGAATTGCCAACCGAGGCGATCGAACGCGTTCAGATCATGCCGGAGGAAGTTGCCCTAAAATTTGGCTATAGTGCCGACCAGCGGATCGTCAATTTCATCCTCAAGGACAATTTCCGCCAGACGACGGTCGAAGGTAAGGAGGCGGCTTCGACCGAGGGCGCGCGCTTCGAGACAACGGGCGAGGGCAGCTTCGTCAAACTCGGCAAACAGGGACGCACCTCGTTCAGCACGAGCTATACCCACGACACGCCGGTTCATGAAAACGAGCGTGGAATCGTTGAGCCGTTCCAAACCGTTCCGACATCGCTTGCGGGAAACATTGTTGGGCTGCCAAGCGGCAGCGAGATCGATCCGGCGCTGAGCGCGCTCGCGGGCAAGCCGGTGACAGTCGCTGCGATCCCCGCAAACGGTTCAGGGACGCTGGCCAACTTCGTGCCGACCGCTAATCAGCCAACATCGACCGATCTTGGCGGTTACCGGACGCTGCTGGCGGCCAGCGACGACTTCAAATTGAACGGCCTGGTAAATCGCGCGCTCAGCAAATCGGTGTCGGTGACACTTAACGCAACTTATGAACTTGCGCTCAATCGATCCCTTCTCGGACTGCCGGGAAGTTTACTGACCGTTCAGCCGGGCGCAGGGTCGCCGTTTTCGACGACTGTCGGTGTGTCGCGCGTCTTCACCCCGCCGCTGACCCGCGATGCACGAACTGATACGCTGCACGGTGCAGTGACCTTCGACGGTGACCTTGCGCAGTGGCAATGGACGGTTACCGGGACGCTCGACCGCACGCTGGTCAATACCCGTACCGATGCCGGAATCGACACTGCCGGGCTTCAGGCGCAGG
The DNA here is from genome assembly GCA_038225475.1 of Sphingomonadales bacterium. GTDB lineage: Bacteria > Pseudomonadota > Alphaproteobacteria > Sphingomonadales > Sphingomonadaceae > Polymorphobacter_B. The sequence goes on along the minus strand of JBBRRA010000005.1, from coordinate 178,891 downwards.
TGACGTCGGGATCGCTTAACGCGTTCGGTCCGATCACGCCGCTCGAGCTTCCTCGCAACACCGCCCGCAGCCAGACCGATGCGGGCGAGATCATTGCGACCGCGTCGGGCCCGCTGTTCGAGCTTCCGGCCGGATCGGTGCGAACCACCCTGCGTGCCGGTGGAGTGGACACGATCAATCGCGCGAGCGCAGTGCAACGGGGCGTCGCGACGGCTGCGAATAATTCGCGCGCCGAGGGCAATGCGCGCGTCAATTTCGACGTACCGTTGACCAGTCGCCGGAACGATATTCTGGCGGGGTTGGGAAATATTACGCTCAATGGTAATTTTGGATACCGGCGTCTGTCCGATTTCGGCGCACTTTTGAGCTATGGTTACGGTGTCAACTGGTCACCGATCGACGGCATGACGCTGTTGGCATCGGCGATCGACAGTAACAATGAGCCGTCGGTGCAACAATTGGCGAGCCCGGTGCTGACAACACCGAATGTGCCGGTATTCGATTTCACGCGCGGCGAGAATGCTATCGTCACGACGCTTGGAGGCGGCAATCCACAGTTGCTGAGCGAGCGCCGACGCGATCTGAAATTCGGCTTCACCTACAAGCCGCCGAAATTGGCAATCTTGACGGTCAGCATCAATTATTTTCGTAATCACAGCAGCAATCCGACTGCTGCATTCCCGACGTTGACGCCTGCGGTAGAAGCGGCGTTCCCCAATCGCGTCGTCCGCGATGCCGCAGGGCGGCTTGTTTCAATCGATACGCGGCCCGTGAACTTCGACGAGACACGCAGCGACGTTGTAGGCGTTGGTTTCAATCTCTCGCGCGAGTTCGGCGTGCCGCCGGGGAGGGGCGCCGGCGGCGGCTTCGCTGGACGTGGCGGTGCGGCAGGTGGACGAGGCGGCGGCTTCAATCGCGATGCCGGTCGCTGGAACATCGCGCTGTACGATTCGGTTCGCATCCGTGATCAGGTCATCATCGCACCCGGCCAGCCTGTGCTCGATCTGCTGAATGGCGGAGCCATCGGCAGCAACGGAGGGGCCCCCCGCCACAGCGTTGATCTCGAAGGCGGCTGGTTCAACAAGGGCATCGGATTTCGACTGGTGGGTGCTTACAGCACCGGTAGTATGGTGACCGGGCAGTCGGGGCCATCATCAACTCTGCAATTCAGTGGATTGGCGACACTCAACGCGCAGGCCTTCGTCAATTTCGACAGCCGACCCAACATTGTCCGCGCCGTGCCGTTTCTAAAGGCGGCGCGGCTGCGTTTTGCGGTTACCAATGTCACCGGCGCCATTCGCGCCGTCCGTGACGGAACCGGCGTAACACCGATCAGCTATCAGCCCGGTTATCTCGATCCACGCGGCCGGGTTGTGGAGATTGGCTTGCGTAAGCGCTTCTAGCGCTCGGTGACAGCATCCGGGCGATCGCTTGGATGTTACCGTCTGCCGCCTGCTTGCCTTGCCCCGCGCGCGGCTTTCGCCTTGGCAAAGCGTGTCGTGCGTGTTCCCGGTGTGCCGCCGGTTGCGCGGCCCAGCACCGGTGCCTTGCGGTCGCCGACGGGGATGCCAAGCTCGTCCTGCTCGAGTCGCCGGATCTGGTCGCGGATGCCTGCGGCAATTTCGAAATCGAGGTTCGAAGCAGCTTTTTTCATCTGCTCTTCAAGGTCTGAAATATAGGCCTTGAGGTTGTGGCCGACCATGTGCGGCGTTTCTTGGTCGCCGGTTTCGACAACCAAGCCATCGCGCTGCGACACGTCGGCAAGCACGTCGGAGATGTCGCGCCTGATCGTGGTTGGCGTGATGCCATGTTCAAGATTATACGCCTCCTGCTTCTCCCGCCGCCGCCCGGTTTCGGCCATCGCGCGCTCCATGCTGCCGGTGATGCGATCGGCATAAAGGATAACCCGGCCTTCGACGTTGCGCGCGGCGCGCCCGATGGTCTGGATCAGCGACGTTTCAGATCGCAGAAAGCCTTCTTTGTCGGCATCGAGGATCGCCACGAGCCCACATTCTGGAATGTCGAGCCCCTCGCGGAGCAGGTTGATGCCGACGAGCACATCGTACACGCCCAGCCGCAAGTCGCGGATCAGCTCGATCCGCTCAAGCGTCTCGACATCGCTATGCATGTAGCGGACGCGCAAACCCGCCTCGTGCATGAACTCGGTCAGGTCTTCTGCCATGCGCTTGGTCAATGTCGTAACCAGGGTGCGATAACCGTTCGCGGCGACTTTGCGAGCCTCGGCGATGCAATCCTCGACCTGATCCTCGACCGGCTTGATCTCGACTGGCGGGTCGATCAGACCCGTTGGGCGGATAACCTGCTCGACGAAGACCCCGCCGGTGGCTTCCATTTCCCATTTGCCGGGTGTAGCCGAAACAAACACCGTCTGCGGGCGCATCGCCTCCCACTCCTCGAAGCGGAGCGGCCGATTGTCGATGCAGCTCGGCAAGCGGAAGCCATATTCAGCAAGCGTCAGCTTGCGCCGGTGGTCGCCGCGCGACATGCCGCCGATCTGCGGCACGGTGACGTGGCTTTCGTCGACGAACAGCAGCGCATTTTCGGGCAGATACTCGAACAGCGTCGGTGGCGGTTCGCCGGGCAGGCGGCCAGTCAGGAAGCGGCTGTAATTCTCGATCCCCGCGCAACTTCCGGTTGCAGCGATCATCTCGAGATCGAAGTTGGTCCGCTGTTCGAGCCGCTGCGCCTCGAGTAACTTGCCTTCGGCATGCATTTCCTTGAGGCGTTCGCTCAACTCATGCTTGATTGCCTCGCTCGCCTGCTTGAGCGTCGGGCCCGGCGTCACATAGTGTGAATTGGCGTAAATTTTGATCGTTTCGAGTGCCGCAATCTTTTGGCCCGTTAACGGGTCGAACTCGATGATCGATTCAATATCATCACCAAAGAAAGTTACCCGCCAAGCGCTATCCTCATAGTGCGAGGGAAATAATTCGAGCGTGTCGCCGCGCACCCTGAAATTGCCACGCGCGAATGCGGCGTCATTGCGTTTATATTGAAGCGCGACCAGCTTGCGGATGATCTCGCGCAGATCTGCCGTTTGCCCCTTTTTCAGGCTGAATGTCATCGCGCTATACGTCTCGACCGATCCGATACCGTAAAGGCAACTCACCGACGCGACGATAATGACGTCGTCGCGTTCAAGCAGCGATCGCGTGGCCGAATGGCGCATTCGGTCGATCGCCTCATTCACCGAAGATTCTTTTTCAATATAGGTATCGGACCGCGGCACATAGGCTTCAGGCTGATAATAGTCATAATAGCTGACGAAGTACTCGACTGCATTGTCGGGAAAGAAGCTCTTGAATTCGCCGTACAACTGCGCCGCAAGAATCTTATTCGGTGCGAGGATCAGCGCTGGTCGCTGAACCGCCTCGATGACTTTTGCGGCGGTAAACGTCTTGCCGGATCCGGTGACGCCCAACAGCACCTGATCGCGGTCACCGGCCTCGGCCTGGGCAACGAGTTCGGTGATTGCGGCAGGTTGATCGCCAGCGGCCGTGTAGTCGGTGACCAGCCGAAAGGCCTTGCCGCCCTCGGATTTTTCCGGGCGCGCCGGACGGTGCGGTACGAATACGCCGTTGGCCTGAGGTTCAGCGAGCGATGTACGAATCTGGATGGCCATTGCTGCAATATGGTGGCGATCGGGGTGTGTCGCAATTGTCCAATACGCCGCCTTGGCAGACGCCTAGTTAAGCGTGCGTACTGATGGAGATGGGGGGGCAGAATGATCACAGCCCGTGTCGGCCCGGCGCTCGTCGTGTTAGGGATCGCCGCTGCCGTGGCGGTGGGTGCCGCCGCTCCAACAATCGCGCCGGGGCAGTGGGAAGTCACTGTCAAGCATGGCTCAAGAACACCGTCTAACCTGCGCGCCGTGCGCATATTGGCGTCTGGTGAAGAGCAGCCTTCGGTTTTCCGGCATTGTGTGAAGGCGGACGACATGCGCGAGCGCCCGGAGACGATGCTTGCTCAACAACATCCCGACTGCCGCTATGAACGGCTGAGTTTTGCCGCAGGCATGATCGATGTTCGATCGGTGTGTGTGCATGGCGACGGTAGCGGTTCGGTCACCGTCAGCCGCGGCACATATACGCCAGTCAGCTATACAATTGACGGAAGCGTCACACATACCGGACACGACTCAAATGAATCGACGATCGCCGTGACCGGTCGTCGTATTTCCGCGACATGCGTTGGCAACGGCTGACGAGTGCGTCTTGCTAGAAATTGGTCGATATGACCAAGACGTAGTAGTGTATTGTATTGACAATACAGATACTATCTGTCTAACTAACTGATTATTATGGACTTCCTATATCGAGAGCAGTTGGCATAGCTGATGCAAAGCACTCCGTATGGGTCGCTGAACGGTTCGGCGACTTGGCCAGGAGATCGCCATGATCAGCTTCACCCACAACGTAACGCGAGTCGTCGTCGGCACCGTCGGCGCTGCCGCCTGCGCACTTGCCTGCCTGTTCGGGGCTGCCGCACCAGCCGAGGCGCACGTCACCGATGCCGTGCGTACCGAGAGCGTGTCCTATGCCGACCTTGATTTGCACGACACTGCCGGACGTCGACAGCTCGACCGGCGTGGCGCATGCTGCCCGGCGCGTTTGCGACAGTGGCAGTCGTGATCTTGCCGAAATCGTAAAAGCTCAGCAGTGTGTTCGCACAGCTCTTGCGCGGATCGCCACGCCGATCGCTCGCTAAACGCGCACGTTGGCTAAACAAGCGTCGCAGGCGGGACTCGATCGGTGACATGCGCAGTCCATCGACTCCCACCAGCACCTGCTCCCGAAAGCGCAGCTATTCGACGGTCACTGATTTGGCGAGATTGCGCGGTTGATCGACGTCGGTGCCTTTGGCAACGGCGACATGATAGGCGAGCAGCTGGACAGGTATCGCATAGACCAGCGGCGCGATGAACGAGGCGACCGTCGGCATTGTTATCGTCGCCCAAGTGCCGGCGGCCTGCTCGGCGATACCCGCCGCATCGGACACCAAAACAGCCAGCCCACCGCGCGCAATCACTTCCTGCATATTCGAGATGGTTTTTTCAAAGCGCGCACCGGACGGTGCCAGGACGATCACCGGTACCTTGTCGTCGATCAGCGCGATCGGACCATGCTTAAGCTCTCCCGCCGCATAACCTTCGGCGTGGATATAACTGATTTCCTTGAGCTTCAGCGCCCCCTCGAGCGCCAGTGGATACTCTTGCCCGCGGCCCATGTAGAGGATGTCACGCGCCACTGCGAGCCGCGCACTCAACGTTGCAATCGCAGGCTCCTGTGCCAAGGCGGCATTCATCGCTGCGGGAACTTCGGTCAGTTCCTGCACCAGCCGGGCCTCGGCATTGCTGTCGAGATGGCCTTTGGCGCGGCCCAGCGCGATCGCAAACGCCGCGAGCACTGCAAGCTGGCAGGTAAACGCCTTGGTCGAAGCAACGCCGATTTCGGGGCCGGCGTAGGTGGGCAGAACGAAATTGGCTTCGCGAGCCATTGAAGAAGTCGGCACGTTCACGACGGTTCCGACAAATTGCCCGGCGCTTTTTGCGTGACGCAGTGCAGCAAGCGTATCGGCGGTTTCGCCCGATTGAGATACGAACAAGCTGAGCCCAAACGCGTCGAGCACTGGATCTCGGTATCGAAACTCCGACGCGACATCGATTTCGACCCCGATTCTGGCGCAGCTTTCGATCCAGTATTTCGCAACCATCGCGGCGTAATAGCTGGTGCCGCACGCGACCAGCGTCACGCGCGTCACCGCCGCGAGGTCGAAGGGCAGTTTCGGCAGCTCGACAACGGCTTCGAGCGGCCGGAGATACTGCCCCAGCGTCTGTGCAACCACCGTCGGCTGCTCGTAAATTTCCTTTTCCATATAGTGGCGATGGTTGCCCTTGCCGATCATCGCGCCGCTTGCGGAGGAGGTGATCTGCGTGCGTGTCACCGGTTGGTCATTCGCGTCAAAGACCTGGGCACCCAAGCGGTTGAGCACGACCCAGTCGCCCTCGTCGAGATACGCAATCTGGCTGGTCAATGGCGCGAGCCCAAGTTCGTCCGAGCCGAGGAACATCTCGCCATCGCCGTAGCCGAGCACCAGCGGCGAACCGCGGCGCGCGCCAATCATCAGGTCGGGAAACCGTCGGAAGATGATCGCAAAGGCAAAAGCCCCATGCAAACGCCTGAGAACGCCAGCAACAGCGGCCTGCGGATCGACGCCATTTTCGATTTGGCGGCTAATCAGATGCGCGACGACTTCGGTATCGGTCTCGGATTCCAGATGTCGGCCATCGGCGATCAACTCCGCGCGCAACACCCTGAAATTTTCGATGATGCCGTTGTGGACGAGCGCGACTTCGTTGGTGGCATGCGGGTGGGCATTGCCGACGGTCGGCGCACCGTGTGTTGCCCAGCGGGTGTGCGCAATCCCCAGATGCCCGGGCAGCGGATCGCTCGCCAATACCTTCACCAGATTGTCGAGCTTCCCTGGCGCGCGGCGACGCTCGAGCCGGTCGTCGTGCAGTGTGCATAACCCCGCCGAGTCGTAGCCGCGGTACTCGAGACGACGCAACCCATCGATCAGCCGGTCGGCGACGTCATTTCTGCCAAGAATCCCAATGATTCCGCACATGGTTATTACCGATCTTTAAGCTGTTGCTTGCGGAGTGTCATCTTGGCGCGGAAGCGCGCGGCCCATCCCGGTTTTTCGCTTTGCTCGGCCCGAACGAGCGCGAGCGCGTCGGTCGCCACATCACGGACAATCGTGCTTCCAGCCGCAACGATTGCTCCAGCGCCGATCGACACCGGCGCAACGAGCGCACTGTTCGAACCGATGAATGCCCCGTCTCCAATCATTGTACGGTACTTCAGGAAGCCATCATAATTGCATGTAATCGTTCCTGCGCCGATGTTGGCGCTCGCCCCGATATCGGCGTCTCCAAGATAGCTGAGATGGTTCGCTTTTGCGCCTGAGCCCATCCGGGTTTTTTTGATCTCGACGAAATTGCCGACTTTCACCCGCTCGCCAAGCTCGGCACCTGGCCGCAACCGCGCGAATGGCCCGATTTCAACATTTGCTGCAATCGAAGCGCCTTCGATGTGACTGAACGCCCGGACCACCGAGCCGCTGCCGATGGTTACACCGGGTCCGAAGAACACGCTCGGCTCGATCGTGACATCACGCGCGATTTCCGTGTCATAGGCAAACCAGACCGACGCCGCATCGTGCAGCGTTACGCCGGCAGCCATCATCTCGGCGCGTCTGCGATCCTGCCAAGCGGCCTCGACGGCGGCCAGTTCGGCACGCGAATTGACGCCAGCAACTTCGTTTGCAGTCGTTTCAACGACTTGGCTGCGCCGGCCATCACCGCGTGCAAGCTCGACAATATCGGGAAGGTAATATTCGCCTGCCGCATTGTCGTTACCGACTCGCGCCAGCAGCGGCCACAAATCGCGGGCCCGGACGGCCATCAATCCCGAATTACACAACTCGGTGGCGCGCTCGGCAGCCGACGCGTCCTTATACTCGACCATCTTAGTAATACGCCCGGTTTCGTCGGCGATAACGCGCCCGTAGGCGGCGGCATCGCCAGGTCGAAAGCCGAGCACAACGGCGACAACCGCGTCGGTCAGCGCAGCGACCATCCGTGCGAGTGTCGACGTCGCAACCAGCGGGACGTCCCCGTATAAAATCAGCACCGTGCCATCGAAATCGGCGAGCGCGTCTTTGGCCTGCGCAACGGCGTGCGCGGTGCCCAGTTGCGGATCCTGTACGACGACGCTTGCCCTGTCGGTTACCGCAGCCTCGACCTGCTCGCGCTGCGATCCGACCACAACCACAACTGAAGCCGGGCGCAGTGCCTCGACCGAAGCCAGTAGGTGAAGCAGCATCGGGCGGCCTGCGAGCGGATGCAGCACCTTGTGCAGGTCGGACTTCATTCGCGTCCCGCGGCCGGCCGCGAGAATGATAACGGCGACTGGGGCGGGTTCGGTCATCGTGCGCGCTTTGCCACATCGATCTTGCCTTTTCCAGCGCGAGCCGCGAACCCAGCAGAATGGATTTTCCGGAAACGATCGTTTTTGACCTCGACGGCACGCTGGTCGATACCGCCCCCGACCTCACGGCGTCGCTCAATTACGTGCTCGCGTCGTTTGGCAGGCCGCAGGTCGACGCGGTGACAGTCCGCCATTTGGTTGGACACGGGGCGCGCGCGCTGATCGAGCGCGGACTTGCACTCAGCGGCGGCGGCACCGACGCGGAGATGGCGGCGGCGCTACCACGCTTTCTGGAATATTACGCTGCCAACATCGCCGTCGGCAGCCGCGCCTTCGACGGTGCCGAGGCGGCGCTCGATGCGCTGGCAGCCCGCGGCACCGTTTTGGCGATTTGCACCAACAAACCCGCGGCTTTGTCGCGCGCACTGATTGCCTCGCTCGGATGGGAGACGCGGTTTGCCGCGAATCTCGGCGGCGACAGCCTCGATGTCCGAAAACCTGATCCGCGGCATGTTCTGGCGACAATTGCTGCTGCCGGCGGTGATCGCGATCGCGCCGTGTTCGTCGGCGATTCGATTGTCGATGTCGCGGCGGCGCGGGCTGCGCGGGTGCCTGTCGTCGCAGTCAGTTTCGGCTTTGCGGATCGCCCGGTGGGCGAGCTTGGTGCCGACGCAGTGATCGATCACTTCGATGCCCTGCTGCCAGCAATTGCCGGACTGCGGCGCGGTTGAGGGCGCGGTGGCAACCGTGGCGCTGGCCGATCGTGACGGCGGCTGCGCTGTTCGCGATCGCGGGCTTCGTCAACGCGGCTGCGCCCGCCGTTGTAGCCGTGCTCACACTTGTAACATTCGCGTTCTATCGGGGGCTCACCAATAGGGATCAAGTATCTGGCCCAATGAGTGCTTTGCCTCCCGGCGCAGTCGATCCCAACGGCGGGCCGCTCCGGCGGCGCGGGGAGCGGCTTGCCGATCCGGTCGCCGACGATGGGCGTGACCGCGTCGGTATCGAGGCGTTTGGTGACCCGGCGTTACTGGTCGGTGGCGACTACCGGGTGATCGCCGCGAATACGCTCGCACGCGCGTTGTTCGGTGACCGTATCGTTGCGGATGACTTGCGCCTTGTGCTGCGCCATCCCTTGATCCTCGATGCTGTCCAGCTGGTGGTAACGACAGGTGGTCCGGTCGAACGCGAGGTAACCGGCCTCGGCAGTTCCGACGGTGCCTATCGTGCGCGCGTCGTCGACGTCGGGACAGCCGCGATCGGAAGGCGGACGCTGCTGACCTTTGCCGACATCACGCAGACGCGCCTTACCGAACGGATGCGCGTCGATTTCGTCGCCAATGCAAGCCACGAACTGCGCACGCCGCTTGCAACATTGATTGGCTTCATCGAGACGCTGCAGGGTCCGGCAGCCGAGGATGAGCCCGCTCGGCGCCGGTTTCTCGATATCATGGGGCGCGAAGCCGCGCGGATGTCGCGACTAATCGACGACCTGTTGTCGCTGAGCCGCATCGAGCTGGACAAATATGTGCGCCCGCAAACGCTGCTCGACTTGCCGCCGCTGGTGAGTGACGTCGCCAAGACGCTCGCTATGCGGCTCGAGAGTGACCAGCGCCATCTGGTCATCGACACCGGCGAAACAGAATTCAGGCTGCCGCAGGTCGTCGCTGACCGCGATCAGATCCTTCAGGTTTTGCACAACCTGCTTTCGAATGCCCTGAAGTATGGGCGATCGGGAAGTGCTATTCACGTTCGTGTCGAGCGGCTGCCCGCAGTGGGAAGTCGCGCCGAGCCGATGATCAAAGTCAGCATCATTGACGAGGGCGAAGGAATTGCACCTGAACATCTGCCGCGGCTGACCGAGCGATTCTACCGTGTCGACACCAATCGGTCACGATCGATCGGCGGTACCGGGCTTGGGCTGGCAATCGTCAAACACATCATTGAGCGTCATCGTGGTCAGCTCGAAATCGCCAGCCGCCCGGGCGAGGGAACCCGCGTGTCATTTACACTTCCCGAATCGGCGCGACCGGCGGCCGGTGCAGCGCCGCAATCGTCACAAAAGTGACGCTCAATCGTCACAATAGTCACATCACATCCGACGATGGTACGGTCGTAGTTCTGTCCGGCACCTTGGGATGCTTTGGCAGGCGAGGAGAGTAGAGTGCCAGAAATCGTTGCGCACACCGTAAAGTCTTTCGATGAAGACATCCATCAGTTGCGATCGCTGGTCAGCCAAATGGGCGGCCTTTGCGAGGTGCAGATTACCGGTGCAGTCGACGCGTTGACGCGGCGCGATGCCGATGCTGCGCTGGCAATTGTGGCAACAGATGCCCGGATCGATGCCCTTGAAGCCGAATGCGAACGCTTGGCGGTGCAGATGATCGCGCTTCGTGCGCCGCTTGCCGACGATCTGCGCGAGATAATTGCCGCGCTCAAGATCAGCTCGGTGCTCGAGCGCATTGGTGACTACGCCAAGAATATTGCCAAGCGCGCGTCAGCGCTCGCGCAAGCACCGCAGATTCAGCCGGTCGTAATTATTCCAGAAATGGCTCGCGTTGTCGCGCAAATGGTCAAGGATGCGCTCGACGCCTTTGTCGATCGTGATGTCGATCTGGCGATTGCGGTGACGCGCCGCGATCAGTCGGTCGACGATTTCTATAACAGTCTGTTCCGGTCATTGCTGACGTTCATGATGGAAAATCCGCAGCACATCACGCCGTCGGCGCACTTGCTTTTCATTGCCAAGAATCTCGAGCGTATCGGCGATCATGCGACGAATGTTGCCGAGTTCGTACACTTCAGCGCGACAGGAGAGCACATCGTCGAACGGCCAAAGTCCGACGATACATCCTATACGACCTATTCCGAACCCGCCGTCTGATCCGGAGCGCCAGCGCCATGAAGCCGAAAATCCTGCTCGTCGAGGACGACGCCAATCTCGTCGAGCTGGTCAGCTATAATCTGGAAAAGGAGGGCTTTGCCGTCCTGCAGACCAGCGACGGCGAAGAAGCGTTGGTCTTGGCCGAGGAGGAAAAACCCGATCTCGTCATCCTCGATTGGATGATCGCCAATTTGTCGGGAATCGAGGTCTGTCGTCGTTTGCGACGCTCGTCAGCTACGGCAAATCTGCCGATTGTCATGCTGACCGCGCGCGCCGAGGAGGCCGACCGCATTCGCGGGTTGGAAACCGGAGCGGATGATTATGTTACCAAGCCGTTTTCGCCGCGCGAACTGATTGCGCGCGTTCGAGCGGTATTGCGTCGCTTGCGACCGGCACTGTCCGGGGGTAATCTCGACTATGCCGGTATCACGATGGACACCGCAGCGCATCGGGTGGCACGCGACGGCGCCGCAGTGCAGCTCGGACCGACTGAGTTCCGCCTGTTGCGCCATTTCCTCGAACATCCGGGCCGTGTGTTCAGCCGTGAGCAGCTTCTCGATGCCGTTTGGGGCCGCGACGTCTATGTCGAACAGCGCACAGTCGACGTCCATATCCGGCGCTTGCGCAAGGCCATCAACGGCGACGATCTGCCCGATGTGATCCGCACTGTCCGTTCGGCCGGCTATGCGCTCGACCTCGAGCCGGCCGCGCTTGTGCGCCTCGCAAGCTAACGCCGTCGAGTCGACCGCTTCCCATAGGCCCCGGTCTGTTCTAAGCGTCCGGCCGCACTATTCGGGAGGCACCCCATCATGACCATTCGCTTCGACAATCGAGTCGCTATCGTTACCGGAGCGGGCGGCGGGTTGGGACGCGCTTACGCGCTCGCGCTCGCCGCACGCGGTGCCAAGGTGGTGGTCAATGATCTGGGCGGCGCGCGCGATGGCTCGGGTAGCTCGATCGGCGCTGCACAGATCGTGGTTGACGAAATCCTCGCTGCGGGCGGCGAGGCGATGGCAAATAGCGCCAGCGTGACCGATGCTGCTGCAATCGAAAAGATGGTCCATTTCGTCAAGGATCGCTGGGGACGGATAGATATCCTGATCAACAATGCCGGCATCCTGCGGGATAAGACCTTCGTCAAGATGACGCTCGAGGACTTCCGTCAGGTTATCGATGTGCATTTGATGGGGTCGGTTACCTGCACGAAGGCTGTGTGGGAAACGATGCGCGAACAGGCTTTCGGGCGGGTGCTGATGACGACGAGCTCGACCGGTCTATACGGTAATTTTGGGCAGGCGAATTATGGCGCGGCCAAGCTCGGGCTGGTCGGTTTGATGAAGACGCTCACGCTAGAGGGTTCGAAATACGATATCCGCGTCAACACCGTCGCGCCCGTCGCCGCGACGCGGATGACCGAGGATCTGTTGCCGCCCGAGATGCTCGCCAAGCTTGGCCCCGAAACTGTCGTTCCCGCTGCGCTGTATCTCGTCAGTGATGACGCTCCGTCGAATGCCGTCATAAACGCCGGTGGCGGTGGCTTCGAACGCAGCTATGTCACGTTGACACGCGGTATCCATGTCGAACCCGCCGACATGACGCCGGAAACGGTGGCAGCGCGGTTTGCCGAAATCAGCGACCGTGCTGACGAGCTCGTTCCCGACAATGGATCGGCACAGGGGCAGGTGGCGCTCGGCGGCCCCCGCTAGGGTGCGCGCCCGGCAAGCAACTAACCGGGCCAGCAAGCGTTGGGGTGCAGGGGCTTAATCCGAAAGGAACAGTCTATGACCCGCACTTTCATCGTTGCTGCCGTGGCCGCGCTGGCGCTTACCGCTGGCGCTGCCGACGCCCGTATGCACCACCACAAATCGGCGGCTGGCCACAAGGCAACTGGCTCGGTTGCTACGCGTGATCTTAACAACAAACAGCTGGCTTCGATGGACTCTGCCGGCGCCGGTATGAGCATGGCTCCCGCGAGTGCCAACGGATCCGCGGCCGGTGGAATGGCCACGACGCCGCCCGCTCCCGCTTCACCGGCAGCGCCAATGGGTTCGATGGATCCGCAGCAACCGAAATAAGCCGGAAAATTGGAGCTACCGCCGATGCGCCAGCGTCGGCGGTGGCTCCAGCCAGCGAATTGACCATCGCAAATTTGCACTGTATTGCCCTGATAGAACGGTAGGGCATGAACATGATTGAAGAACGCGATCTCGATGCTGCGGTCACCGCTGGAGTCCTCGATGCGGCGACGCGGGAACGTCTCGTCACGTTTACGCGTGATCTTCGCCGGGGTGCGGCTGGCCCCGACGACGAACAATTCCGGTTGTTAACCGGGTTTAACGATATTTTCGTCACGATTGCGATCGGGCTGTTGCTGTTCGCGGTCGGCGCAATCGGCGGCGGCCTGTCGCCGGTGGTCGGTGCAGCGGGGGTAGCTGCGGCGAGCTGGGGGTTGGCTGAATATTTCACGCGGATGCGGCGCATGGCGCTGCCGAGCATCGCGCTTCTGTTGGCGTTCGTGCTGGCGATATTCGTCTGCGGACTGGTTTTGTTTACTGGCGGCACATCGTTCAACAATGCGAGCGGTGGATCGCCTGGGATCGTCGCGGCCGCAGCAGTCGCTGCCGGCGCGGCTTGGCTCCATTGGCGGCGCTTCATGGTGCCGATCACTGCGGCTGCGGGTGCCGGAGCGTTGGTCATGATGGCGGTCGCGGTGACCGGCGTGGCATCGCACACCCAGACGGCGATGTTATTAACCCTGCTTGGGTCAGGGCTAGCGGTTTTCGCCTTGGCAATGTGGTTCGATACCCGTGACCGAGCGCGCGTCACGCGGCGGACGGATGTCGCCTTCTGGCTTCATCTTCTGGCGGCGCCGCTGATCGTCCATCCCGTGTTTACTCTGGCAGGGCTGACGCAAAGCGACGCCGGCGGCGGCGCGGCGCTTATCGTTATCCTTGCGTACTGCGCGCTGACAATCGTCGCGCTCGCGATCGATCGCCGTGCGCTGCTGGTGTCGGCGCTGTTCTACGTCATTTACGCGGTTCAGCACCTTGTCGGCCAAGGCGACCTGTCGGCGAGTTTCGGGGTGACGGCGTTGGTAATCGGGTTGTTTTTGGTGCTGCTCTCTGCGGCGTGGAGACCGATCCGCGCGCGGGTCCTGGCGCTGCTGCCCGGCGGCGTTGCTGCGCGGTTGCCTGCGTCTGCGGTCTAGGCTTCGACGAGCTTGAGCAGCTTGCGCTCGAGCGGTGCGAGCACCGAACTCAGTTCATGGCCGCGTTTCAACACCGCGCCGGCTTCGCCGAGCAAGGCGTACATGCCCTGTTTGTTGCGCAGTGCGGGGATTTTCAACACCTGCACCTCGGGGCGCTCGCTCGCCCGGCGAAACGCCGCGAAGGTCGCCGCTTCGGTGCCGAGGTCGATCGCATAGTCGCGCCAATGCCCCGCCGCGACCATCCGGCCATAGACGTTCAGGATCGCGTTCAACTCGACCCGGTCGAATACCGTTTGCGGTGCGCGGCGGGGAAGCGGCGTGACGTTCGACAAGCGTACTCAGCCTTGGCTCGACTTCGGCGCGTCGGCTTCGGTCAACGCATCGATGCGGGCGCGTAGCTTTTCCATCTCGCAGCGCAGGATCTCGAGCTTTTGCGTCTCGGGATCGTAAAGCTGGCTGCACGGTGTGCCATAGGGCATGAACGGCTTGGCATAGGCGGTTGCATCGACCAGCGTCGAACGCGCCGGGATGCCGACCATCGTTGCGCCGTCGGGAACATCGCGGGTCACCACGGCATTGGCCCCGATTCGTGCGCGCGTACCGACGATGATCGGCCCGAGCACCTGCGCGCCTGATCCGACAATCACCCCGTCGCCGAGTGTCGGATGGCGCTTGCCGGCAATGCCGTTCGCGGGATCGGTGCCGCCCAGTGTCACACATTGATAAATGGTCACGTCGTCACCGATCTGTGCTGTCTCGCCGATCACGACGAAGCCATGGTCGATGAAGAAGCGCTTGCCGATGGTGGCGCCGGGGTGAATGTCGATCGCCGTCAAAAAGCGGGACAAGTGGTTGACCGCACGCGCCAACAGATAAAGGCGAGCGCGATAGAAGGCATGCGCGACGCGGTGGAGCACCAAAGCGAGCACGCCCGGATAGAGCAGGATTTCCCACCGCGACCTGGCTGCGGGGTCGCGCGCCTTGATAGCATCGAGATAGGCGATCAACGAACCTAACATCATATTCTCCCCAGCAATCTCTGTCGCTGGCTGAACCGAGCATAAACCTGCGACCGGCCGATTGCCAGTGCGGCCAAATCCTGGAACTCGACAAGCCCGCCGTCCGTTCCCCCAGTGCCCATCAAGGGCTTCCCGCAAGCGGAGGATCCGATGACCCAAGACACTTTCAATTCAGCTGGTCGCAGTGCCGAATATGCTGACGGTCTGACCGCCGACGAGCTCTCGTCGGTCGGCGGAGACCGGACGAATGACGGCACCAGCACCGACGAAACCAATGCCCTGATTTCTGCCGACAAGGTGCAGGGCACTGCCGTGTACAATAATGCCGGTGACCGGATCGGCACGATCGATTCTGTCATGCTCCACAAACGGCGCGGCACCGTGGCGTATGCGGTGATGTCGTTCGGCGGCTTTCTGGGCATCGGCGAACGCTATCATCCGCTGCCATGGGACGTGCTGAGCTATGACGAGAGCAAAGGCGGCTATAATGTTCAGCATAGCGCCGATGATCTGGTCAAGGCTCCGAACTACTCGCGTGATGAACTGGACCGCGCCGAATACGGCAAGGAAGTCGATACCTATTATGGTTCGGCAGCCCGAGCCGGCAGCACCGGTATTGCAACCGAGCTATAGTTCGATCTGAACTTCGAGGGGCGGCCGCAATGGCCGCCCCTGTTAGCTGATTGCGGCGAGCGAGCGCGCAATGCCGTGCACGACGGCCGCAATCCGCGCTGCAGTCTGGATCGTGTCGATCGGGACATTGGCGGCAAGCAGCACCTTTTCATGCGCGTCGATGCACATGCCGCAGCCGTTGACCGCTGAAACTGCAAGGCAGAACAGCTCGAAATCGGCTTTGTCGATGCCGGGCGTGCCGATGATGTTCATCCGCAGCTTGGCCGGACGCGTCAGATATTCCTTGTTCGTCGCCAGATGCGCGAACCGGTAGTAAATATTGTTCATCGCCATGATCGACGCCGCGGCCTTGGCTGCAGTCATCGCCGCTTCGGTCAGCTTGTCGGCCGCTTCGCTTTCGGCGGCTGCGATCAGCGGGCCATAGCCTGCCGCATGCGCACAAGCGACGATGGTGCCGTACTTTTGCTGGTCATTGAGTTGCTGCTCGGTCAGCAGCGACGACATGTTGAGGCGCAGGTCCTTGGCATAGTCGGGAAGCGTGCGGGCAAGATCGTTAAGCGACATTGGTAACTCCTCGTTGAGCGCGTGCGGCACCGCCGCGCCGCCGGTCGGGCAAATGCCCGTCGGTCGGACTTGCGCAAGGTGCCGTGCGCCGTGCAGCGGACGCGAAGTCCGCCCCCTGCACGGCGCACGGCTGGGCAGCGCTTACGCCGCCGGCTTCAGGACTTCTTCGCCCTCTTTCCAGTTGCACGGGCAAAGCTCGTCGGTCTGCAGCGCGTCGAGGATGCGCAGCGTCTCGGCCGGGTTGCGGCCGACGTTGAGGCCGTTCACCGTGATGTGCTGAATGACGTTCTCGGGGTCGACGATGAACGTCGCGCGGAGCGCCACGCCGGCGTCGTGATCGATGATCCCGAGCGCCTTGGTCAGCTGCTGCTTGTTATCGGCGAGCCACGGGAAATCCGCCTTCGCGAGCCGCTCGTCGGACTTGCGCCAGGCGAAATGAACGAAGTCGGTGTCGGTCGAGCCGCCGATCAGCACGGCATCGCGGTCGGCGAAGTCATGCGCGAGTTCGCCGTAGCCGATGATTTCGGTCGGGCAGATGAAGGTGAAATCCTTGGGCCAGAAGAACAGCACTTTCCACTTGCCGGGGAAGGCGGTGTTGACGTTGAGCGTCTCGCCGCCCGGCAGGGCGCCGATGCCCTGCTGAACCGGGAGGGTGAATTCTGGAAAATGGTCGCCGACGCTGAGCATGGTATTTCTCCGGTTGGTTGTGAAACGCGTTGTGCACCTGAAGCAAGTCGATGTATCGATCCAATTGATAATATCTCCAACTGTGATCGATTGAACCGATGGCGTTCCTGCCGACGTTAAAGCAGCTCCAGTATCTGACCGCGCTTCACAAGCATGGCCATTTCGGGCGGGCGGCGGCCGCATCCTTTGTCACGCAATCGACGCTGTCGGCGGGTCTGCGCGAACTCGAGACGCTGCTCGACGTGGTGCTTGTCGAACGGACCCGGCGCGTCGTGCGCTTCACGCCCGTCGGCGAGCGCGTCGTCGCCAAAGCGTATATCGTGCTGCGCGAGGCCGACGAGCTCGCCGAACTGGCGACTGCGGCGGCAAAGCCGCTGGGCGGCGAGTTGCGGCTTGGCGTGATCCCGACGATCGCGCCGTTCCTGCTGCCGCGGCTGCTGCCCGAACTGCGCCGCGCCTTCCCCGACCTCAAGCTGTACCTGCGCGAGGAGGTGACCGGCGCGGCGTGCGAGGCGCTTGGGCGCGGGCAGCTCGACTGCGTGCTGCTGGCACTGCCCTATGCGTGCGGCGACGTGGTGACGATGCCGCTGTTCGACGATCCGTTCTACCTCGCCTTCCATCCCGAAGACCTGGCCGATCCGCCGCTGCTGATGCCGCCGGCGTTGATCGACGAGACCCGGCTGCTGCTGCTCGAGGATGGGCATTGCCTCAAGGATCATGCGCTTGCCGCCTGTGGCCGACCCGAGTTGCGCGCCGACAGCGCCATCCTCGGCACCTCGCTGCACACGCTGGTGCAGATGGTCGCCAACCGGCTGGGCCTGACATTGTTGCCCAAGATGGCGATCGACGCGGGCATCCTGCTCAACACGCCGGTGCTGGCGCGCCCGGTGGCGGGAACGCATGCCAGCCGGTCGATCGCGCTGGCGTGGCGCGCCAGCAGCCCGCGCGCTGCCGAGTTCGAGCTGCTCGGTCGGGCGCTATTGGCGGCGGCGGGTTGAACCCTGGCCGAGTCGCATCGTCGAGCTATGCAAAGTTGATGAAGTTGACGACACGTCGGCGGGGCATCGACCACCCGTTCGAAGCGGCATTGGCGGCGGTGAACGACACAGGGCATGGTTTTGACAGCATTGCGCAGTACTATCCTATACGGTTATATTTGTCAAGTCTGTGCTCAAGCGATGCCGTTGGCACCGCCGCCTGCCGACGCTAAGGTCCGCGCAAACCGCATAAGGAGCCTTGGGGAATGAAAGCCGTTCAGTGTGTTGAGCATGGTCCGCCGGAGAAACTGGTGGTGCACGACGTGGCGCTGCCCGAGCCCGGGCGTGGCCAGGTGCGGCTCAAGGTGCATGCGGCGGGCGTCAACTTCCCCGACACGCTGATCATCCAGAATCTGTACCAGTTCAAACCCGCACTGCCGTTCACGCCGGGAGGCGAGGCGGCGGGCGTCATCGATGCGGTGGGGGAGGGCGTGACCGCGTTCAAACCCGGCGACCGTGCGCTGGTGATGATCGGCAACGGCGCGTTTGCCGAATATGCGGTCGCCAATGTCGCGCAGACGATCCCGATCGCAGGCGACATGCCGTTCGACATCGCGGCGGGATTTACGATGACCTATGGCACTTCGCACCATGCGTTGAAGCAGCGCGCGCGGTTGCAGCCGGGCGAGACCGTGCTGGTGCTGGGCGCGGCGGGCGGCGTCGGGTTGACCGCGGTCGAACTCGCCAAGCTGATGGGCGCGAAGGTGATCGCTGCGGCGTCGTCGGACGAGAAACTGGCGCTGTGCCGCGAATACGGTGCCGACGAGACGATCAATTATTCGACGCACGACCTGAAAGACGAGGTCAAGCGGCTGACCGGTGGCAAGGGCGTCGATGTGATCTATGACCCGGTCGGCGATAAATTAGCCGAACCGGCGTTCCGCTCGATCGGCTGGAACGGGCGGTATCTCGTGGTCGGCTTTGCCGGCGGCAACATCCCGTCGCTGCCGCTCAACCTGCCGCTGATCAAGGGCGCATCGATCGTCGGTGTGTTCTGGGGCGCGTTCACGCAAGCCGAACCGGCGGCGCATCAGGCGAATATGCGCGAATTGCTCGACTGGTACGCAGCGGGCAAACTGCGGCCGCATGTCAGCCGGAAGTTTGCGCTGAGCGAGGGCCCGGCGGCGATCCGGTGGATGATGGACCGCAAGGCAACGGGGAAGGTGGTGTTGGAGGTTTGAGCGGGGCGGATCGACCTTGCCGCGACCTCGCACCACAGCTCGCCTAGCGTGCGGTGTTCGCCGCCGCGAATGCGTAAAGCTAGCGGCCTTAGCTGGGTATCACCCAGCGCGCCGCTGCGGCATCGTCGGTCGCCTTGGCCTCGACCCAGCCGCCGCCGGCTTCGCGCTTCCAGAACGGCGCGCGCGTTTTGAGCCAGTCCATCAGGAACTCGGCCGCCGCGAACGCCGCACCGCGGTGGCGTGCGGCGGTGGCGACCAGAACGATCGGGTCGGCGGGCGCGAGGCTACCGAAGCGGTGGATCACCGTTGCCCCGAGCAATTCCCAGCGCGCGGCGGCGTCGGCGGCGATCGCGGCAAGCTGGCGCTCGGTCATTGCGGGATAATGTTCGAGCGTCAGCGCGACATCCCGCACCAACCCGGTGAAGCTGACGACTGCGCCGATATCGCTGCGCCCGGCGGTGAGTACGGCGACTTCGGCACCAAGGTCGAACGGGCCGGGCTGGACGCGGGTGGTCAGCATGGTCAGCCGCCGGTGACCGGCGGGAAGATCGCCACCTCGGCATCGTCGCGAACCGGCGTGTCCATCATGGCGAACTGCTGGTCGACCGCGATGCGGAGCTGGTTGCGGTCGGCGAGCGCGGCGGCGTGACCTTCGGAGCGTGTTGCCAGCCAGTCGAGCAGCGCGCCCGCCGTCGCAACGCCTTCGGGCAGCGCCAGCGTCTCTGCGTCGAGCCCGATCCGCTCGCGGACCCAGGCGAAATACAGCAGCTGCATCAGGCGTCCATGTGCTTCAGCCCGACGCGCAGGTAATCGTAGCCGGTCACGACCGTCAGTGCGGCCGCGACCCACAGGCTGACCAGCCCGACGTCGCGCGCCGGCAGCCACCACAGCGGCCGCACCAGCGCGCCCGCGAGGATCAGCGCGGCGAGCGCGATCATCTGGAACGCGGTCTTCCATTTGGCGAGCGTGCTCACCGGCAGCGACACCTGCAGCCCGGCGAGAAATTCGCGCAAGCCACTCACCGTGATCTCGCGGAGCAGGATGATCAGCGCCGGGATCACCGCAAGGCCGTGGATGATGCCGCTGTGGACCAGCATGACGATGGTGGCCGCCACCATGATCTTGTCGGCGATCGGGTCGAGGAAGATGCCGAGCTTCGACACCGCACCGCGCGCCCGCGCCAGATACCCGTCGAGATAGTCGGTGGCCCCCGCGACACAGAACAGCGCGAACGCTGCGCTCCACGCCACCCAGCCCGGCCCCCACATCAACAGCACGAGCAACGGCACCGCAAAGATCCGGCTTAGCGTCAACAGGTTCGGGAGGCTGGACAACATGCACCGCATCGTAGGGGAAGCGGTGGGACGGCTCAACCTTTGCGCGATGCTCGCCGAAGTTTGTCGCAATCGATTGCTGAAGGCTCGCAACGGTGCTAGTCGTCACGCATAATCATGCGGCTGCACAAGCGGCCGAGGGGAGGGCGCGTGCATCAGGCGATTGCAAAACGTCACCTCTCGCTGTGGCGCATCCTCGAAATGAACCTCGGTTTCCTGGGGCTGCAGTTCAGCTTTGGGCTGCAGCAGGGTAATATGGGGCCGATCTATTCGTACCTTGGCGCGAACGAGGCCGCGCTGCCGATCCTGAGCCTTGCCGGACCGCTGACGGGGTTGCTGGTGCAGCCGATCATCGGTGCGATGAGCGACCGGACCAACTCGCGCTTTGGGCGGCGGACGCCATATTTCCTTGTCGGGGCGGTGCTGTGCAGTCTCGGGCTGTTCGCGATGCCGTACAGCAGCAGCCTGTTGATGGCCGCCAGCCTGCTCTGGGTGCTCGACGGCGGCAATAACATCACGATGGAGCCGTACCGCGCCTATGTCAGCGACCGGCTCAACCCCGACCAGCATGAACTGGGGTTTTTGTCGCAAAGCGCGTTTACCGGACTGGCGCAGGCGCTGGCGTTCCTGACGCCGTCGCTGCTGGTGTACGGCTTTGGCATGAGCAAGGACGTCGTCGACGCGCACAATATTCCGGCGGTGACGCATGTCGCGTTCGAAATCGGTGCGGTGCTGTCGATCACGACGATCCTGTGGTCGGTGATCCGCGTTCCCGAACTGCCGCTGACCGATGCCGAGGCGCGCGCGATCGCCGTCGCACCAAAGTCCGCCGGTGCAGTGCTGGCGGAGGTGTGGGACGCGATCCGCGACATGCCGCCGGCGATGCGCCAGCTTGGCGTGATGAGCCTGTTCCAATGGTATGCGATGGGGCTGTACTGGTCGTATGTCATCTATTCGATCGGGCGTTCGGTCTATGGCACGGCGCAGGCGAATTCGGCGGCGTTCCATGATGCGGTGCTGACCAACGGTCAGATGGCGGCATTTTATAACGCCGTCGCGTTCGTCGCGGCGTTTGCGATGATGCCGCTGACCCGCCGGTTCGGGCCCAAGGCGATGCACGCGGTCTGCCTGACGCTAGCGGGGGCAGGGATGCTCGTGCTGCCGCATATCCATGACAAGCCGCTGCTGTTCATTCCGGCGGTCGGCGTCGGGTTGGGCTGGGCCAGCATCATGGGCAACCCCTATGTCATTCTTGCCGGGTCGATCCCGCCCGCGCGGACTGGCGTTTACATGGGTATTTTCAACATGATGATCGTTATTCCGATGCTGCTGATCGCCGCCACGCTGCCGTTTTACTATGACCGGCTGATGGGCGGCGATCCGCGCAACGTGTTGACGCTGGCGGGCGTGCTGCTGATCGCTGCTGCAGTCGCCGTCAGCCGGGTGCGCTTTGCCGGGGGCGCACGCGCGGCATGATCTCGGCATGGACGTCCGAAATGGTCGCGGCGGCGGCGCGCGCGCCGCTCCCGGCGATCGCGCTGATCGACGCCGACGCCGCCCGGCCGGTGCTGCCGGGGCTGTATCTGTGGGACATGTGGCCGGTCACCGAAGTCGATGGCACGACCGCGCGGGTCGACGGGGCGGAGCTGTGGCTGGTGCTGGCCGCGCCTCGCGCGGGTGACCCGGGCGAGCGCCATCACCAATCGCGCATCCGGCTGCTGCGGTGCCGCGACGGCGCGTGGACCGATCTGGGCAATGCGATGCCCGACGGGTTCAGCCCCGGCAGCCGTGAATGGGCGGGGTCGGCGGTGGTTGATGCCGGGCATGAGCGTGTCGCGCTGTATTTCACCGCCGCCGGGCGACGCGGCGAGGCGGCGGTGACGTTCGAGCAGCGGTTGTTTGCGGCGTCGGCGGCGGTTGCCGGCGGCGCCGCGCTGACCGACTGGACGCCGCCGATCGAGATCGTTGCGAACGACGGTGTCGCCTATGCCCCGACGCACGATAGCCGTGGCGGCGCCGGGCAGATCAAGGGGTTCCGCGATCCGGCGTGGTTCCGCGATCCCGCCGACGGCGCGGACTATATGCTGTTCACCGGATCATCGAGCCCGGCGGCCGGTGCGTTCGACGGCGTCGTCGGCATCGCGCGGCGTGACGGCGCACACTGGCAGCTGTTGCCACCGATCGTCACCGCGCTCGGCGTCAACCGCGAGCTCGAACGTCCGCACGTCGTCCTGCATGCCGGACGCTATTATCTGTTCTGGTCGACGCAGCGCAGCGTGTTCGCGTGCGCCGCGGGATCGGGGCCGACGGGGCTGTACGGCATGGTCGCAGCGGCGTTGGCCGGGCCGTATGTGCCGCTGAACGGCAGCGGTCTGGTCGCTGCCAACCCCGACGCCGAGCCGTTTCAGGCCTATAGCTGGCTGGTGCAGTCGTCGCTCGAAGTGGTCAGCTTCGTCGATCATTGGGGATTGCGCGGGGCGGTGCTCGCCGACCATCCTGAACTGGTCGAAAGCCAGTTCGGCGGCACCCCGGCACCGCGGTTTTCGATCGCGCTCGGCAGCGATTCCGCGACGCTGTGCGGCTGATTATGCCGACATGCGGATGACGATTTCGGGGGCCATCACCACCGAGTCGGTCGCTTCCCCCGCCATCCTGCGGAACAACGCGTCGATCAGATGGCGTGCGCCGGAATCGAGATCCTGACGCACGGTCGAAAGCCGCGGCACCATATGTTCGGCAATTGCGAGGTCGTCGAAGCCCATGACGCGGACATCGTCGGGAACCGCGATCCCGAATTCGGCAAGCGCCCGCAGCGCGCGCATCGCCACCACGTCGGATGCAGCGACGATGCCCTGCGGCCGCGCGGCATGTTCGCCGAGATATTCGGCAATGTCGGGCTGGGTCGTTTCGGCAACCAGTTGCGCCGGGAACACCGTCAGCTGGTCACCGATGCCCGCGGCGGTCATCGCGGCGCGGCAGCCTTCGAGCCGCTGTGCAATCTCGAGCGCGCGATCATCGCCGAAAAATGCGATGCGGCGGCAGCCCTGCGCGATCAGGTGGCGCGTTGCCAGTTCGCCTCCGAGCCGGTTGTCCGATCCGACCGAACAATGCACCTGGCCCGGTACATAACCGCCCCAGACCACGAGCGGCCGATACCGCGCCGCGACGCGGTCGAGCGCGGCGGACTGGTCCGACTGGCCGATGACGATAACGCCGTCGACACGCCCGGCATCGACGATCCGGTCGAGCCATTCATCGCCCGCCGGAATGACGCGCGACAGCACAAGGTCATAGCCGCGTTCGGTCAGCGCGTCGGCCAGCAGCCCGAGCATCGTCATGAAAAACGGATCGGAGATATGCTGGCCGGTTTCGTGGCCCAGCGGAATGACTACGCCGATGGCGCCGGTGCGCTGGATGCGCAGGTTGCGCGCCATTGCGCTCGGACGGAAATCATATTCGCGAGCGAGCGCCTTGATCCGCTCGCGCGTCTTTGCACTGATCATGCCGCTGTCGCTCAGGGCGCGCGACACCGTTCCCGGCGACACGCCGGCAAGATGCGCCAGCTCGGCGATATTTCGGATCCGTTCCAGCTTTGCCACCTGTTGTTCGCGCCGCCCGCCAGCATTGTCGCTGTCGCGCAACACATGTCAACGGAAGCAGCGTGACACCGAAAATATGTCTTGCAATCGATTGCCGACAATTTTAGCGAAGGATCAAGGGCTGAATTGCCCGGAAAAGATCTTGGGAGGGAAGCTATGGCTAAATTGAATCTGCGCACCGGTGCGTCGTGTTTCGCACTGGCGGTATCGATTGGTGCCGCATCGACAGCCTTCGCGCAGGCCGCGCCAACGCCGCCCGCCGCCGCTACCGCCGCCGCTAACCCGAATGACGGCGCTGCACAGGATGAAATCGTCGTTACCGGCACCGTGCGCGCCGAACGCAAGCTCGACACCAGCCTGTCGATCAGCAGCGTCGGCGCCGCCGCGATCGCTCAGGTCAATCCGCAAAGCGCCGCCGATCTGATCCGCTTCGTCCCCGGAATCCGCTCGGAAGCCTCGGGCGGCGAGGGCAACGCCAATATCTCGGTGCGCGGGCTGCCGGTGGCATCGGGCGGCGGCAAGTTCGTCCAGTTTCAGGAAGACGGCATCCCCGTCATGACGTTCGGCGACGTTGCGTTCGCCACCGCCGACACCTTCGTCAAGGTCGACTATAATATCGCGCGGGTCGAGGCGCTGCGCGGCGGCTCGGCGTCGACGGCCACCAGCAACGCGCCGGGCGCGGTGCTCAACTTCATCAGCAAGACGGGTGAAACCGATGGCGGTGCGGTGGGCATCAGCCGCGGGCTCGACAACGACCAGACGCGCGTCGATTTCGACTATGGCGGCCATTTGAGCAGCGACTGGCGCTTTCATGTCGGCGGCTTCTACCACAACGGCCAGGGTGCAAAGGATGTCGGCTACACCGCCGAAAACGGCGGCCAGCTCAAGGCGAACGTGACGCACACGTTCGACGGCGGCTTTGTCCGTTTCGACGCCAAATTCCTCGACGACCGCAGCCCGGTTTATCTGCCGGTTCCGGCGGCGATCCGCCAGTCGGGCGCCAATGCCATCTATTCGTCGATTCCGGGTTTCGACCTGCGCTCGGGCGCGTTGCAATCGCCGGCGCTGCAGTCGCTGCTGGCGCTCGATCATAGCGGCAACCGGATCACCGACCGCGTTTCCGACGGCTATCGCACCGTGACCAAGGCGTTCGGTGCCGAAGCCTCGTTCGATCTCGGCAACGGCATCACCATCGACGACAAGTTCCGCTATGCGATCAATTCGGGCAAGTTCGTCGGGCCTTATCCGGCGAATGTCGATACCGCGCAAAACATCGCCAACGGCATCGGCGGCGCTGGCGCAAAGGTCAGCTTTGCAACCGGCCCCAACGCCGGGCAGCCGTATGTCGGCTATGCCGTCAACACGGTGTACTTCGACGTGACGCTCAACAATTTCAACACTTACACCAACGACTTGCGGCTCTCGAAGGCAATCGATGGCGGGTCGATCGGGCATGGCAGCGTGACGCTCGGCTATACCAAGTCGGGGCAGCACATCGGCATGGACTGGCACTGGACCAACTATCTGCTGAGCGCGCAGGATGGCGGCCATGCGCAGCTGCTCAACGTGGCCAATGCCAATGGCGCGCTGCAGACGCAGAACGGCCTGATCGCCTATGACGCCCGCGCGTTCGGCGATTGCTGCGTGCGCAATTATGACGTCGAATATTCGATCGACGCGCCGTGGCTCAACCTCAACTGGAAGGTCGCGGGGTTCACGCTCGATGCCAGCCTGCGCTATGACATTCAGGGCGCGCACGGCACCTATCAGGAGTCGGCGGGCAACGGCGTGCCGATCGACGTCAACAACGACGGCGTGATCTCGGTCCCCGAACAGCGCGTCAAGACGGTGACCAGCGGCGTCGCCAGTCCGGTCAACTACACCAAGCGCTACGTTTCGTATTCGGTCGGCGGCAACTATGAGTTCAACTCGGACCTCGCCGTGTTCGCCCGCGCCAGCCGCGGTGCGCGCTTCAACGCCGACCGCGTGCTGCCCGCCGACGCCACCGGCAACGTCGCGTCGTTCGCCGCGCTCAACTTCGCCAACCAGCAGGAAATCGGCGCCAAGTTCCGCGCGTCGCAATTCTCGGGCGCGGTGACGGTGTTCCACACCACCACGGCCGAATTCGGCACCGACATCACGTCCGCCGGGCTTAGCGTCTATTCGCGCAACTACCGCGCACAGGGCGTCGAGCTCGAGGGGTCGGCGAATTTCGGACCGCTCAACCTGTATGGCGGCATCACCTATACCGACGCCAAGATCACCGGCGACGGCGCGGTCGGGGCCACCGACATCGGCCACATCCCGCAGCGCCAGGCGAAGTGGATCTATCAGCTGCGCCCGACGCTGACCTTCGGCAAGCTCGACTTCGGTGGGACGGTCACCGGCACGTCGTCATCGTACAGCGACAGCAGCAATACGCTCAAGCAGCCGGCCTATACCGTCGTCGGACTGTTCGGCGATTATGAAGTGATCCCGCACGTTCACGTCAATGCGCATGTCGACAATCTGTTCAATGTCGTCGGCATCACCGAAGTCGACCAGAACCCCAATGCCGCCGGTGTCGGGGCGGCGCGCTCGATCCTTGGCCGCCTGATTTCGATCGGCGCCAAGGTCGACTTCTAACCTCCCGATAAAACGCGCGCGCGGCCAGCCTTTCGGGGTTGGCCGCTGTCCGCGGCTCGCCTATGGGTGCGCCGGTGCGGGCATTTCGGGGACTTGGGATCATGGGTGTCGACCGGCGGACGCCTGCGCGATGGCTGCTGATTATGGCCGCATGCGCCGCGTGGCCCGCCGCGGCGCAGAGCGCAGGCTCGGCGACGCCGCCTGCCAATCCGACCGACACGCCCGCCGCTGCAGCGACGCCGCAGGCCGCCGCGCCGCAGACTTTCGCGCTCCACGCGCAGGCCACCTTTGTGGTTCAGGCCAACCCGTCGTTTCGCGCGGCGTTCGAAGGGGCGAACAGCCTCAGGTCGCGTGGCGAAACGCGCGAGACCGCCGATGTGACGCTGTATGCAGGCGTCAAGCCGTGGCGCGGTGCAGAGCTTTGGATCAACCCCGAAATCGACCAGGGCTTCGGCCTTGGTGACACGCTCGGGGCGGCGGGCTTCCCCAGCGGCGAGGCGTATAAGGTCGGCAAGGCCAACCCCTATTTCAAACTCCAGCGGCTGTTTTTCCGCCAGACGATCGACCTTGGCGGCGCGCGCGAGGATGTCGCCGCCGACTTGAACCAGCTCGGCGGCAGCCGCGCCACCGACCGGCTGGTCCTGACGGTCGGCAAGTTCAGCGTCGGCGATATCTTCGATTCGAGCAGCTATGCGCACGACCCGCGCGGCGACGTGCTCAACTGGACGCTGCTCGACGCGGGCAGCTTCGATTATGCCGCGAATGCGTGGGGTTATACCTATGGCGGCGCGGCCGAACTCTATCGCGGCCGGTTCACGCTGCGCGCGGGGCTGTTCGACCTGTCGGTGGAGCCCAACAGCGAACATCTCGAATCGAATTTCCGCCAGTATCAGCTGATCTTCGAAGTCGAGGAGCGACACCAGATCGGCGGCCGCGACGGCAAGGTGAAGGTCACCGGCTTTGCCAGCCACGGCAACATGGCGCGGCTCGACGATGCGACCGCACTCGGGCTGGCAACGCGGCAGACGCCCGATGTCGCGCTGGTGCGCCACTTTGCGACGCGCACCGGGATCAGCGTGCTGGCCGAGCAGGCGGTGACCGATGCGATCGGGCTGTATGCGCGCGCCGGTGTCGCCGATGGCCGGTACGAGGCGTTCGAGTTTACCGATATCGACCGCACGCTGTCGGTGGGGATGGCGCTGAAGGGTACCGGCTGGGGGCGCGCCGACGACCGGATCGGGCTGGGCTTTGTCGTCAACGGCGCGTCGGCGGCGCGCAAACGCTATCTCGCCGCCGGTGGCCTCGGCATTCTGGTCGGCGACGGCGCGCTGGTGCATGCGGGCGACGAGCATATCGTCGAAACCTATTATGACTTTGCGGTCGTCAAGGCCGCGCACGTCACCGCCGATTTTCAGCTGATCGACCACCCGGCGTATAACCGCGACCGCGGCCCGGTTGCCGTGCTCGGCGCGCGCTTTCACATCCAATATTGAGCGCGCGTTGACGGCGGCGCGCCTGCCCGGCTAAGCCGCTGGCATGAAGCGCACCACCGGACAGGACAGGGCGGTTACCGCCGGATGGCACCCCGCGACGCAGGCGGTGCGTGGCGGCACGGCGCGCTCGAACTATGGCGAAACGTCGGAGGCGATCTTCCTCACGTCGGGCTATGCCTATGACAATGCCGAAGAAGCTGCCGCGCGCTTCCGCGGCGAGGCACCTGGCATGACCTATTCGCGGTTGCAAAACCCGACCGTGGCGATGCTCGAGGAGCGGCTGTGCCTGCTCGAGGGTGCGCAGGCGTGTCGCGCCACCGCAACCGGCATGGCGGCGATGACGGCGGCGCTGCTGTGCCAGCTGTCGGCGGGCGATCATCTGGTCGCCGGGCGCGCGCTGTTCGGATCGTGCCGGTGGCTCGTCGACAGCCTGCTGCCACGCTTCGGTATCGAAACCACCGTCGTCGACGGACGCGACGTGCAGGCGTGGGCGCGCGCCCGGCGGCCGAACACCAAGGCGTTCTTCCTCGAAACCCCGGCGAACCCGACGCTCGACATCGTCGATATTCGCGCCGTCGCCGACATCGGCCATGACGCTGGCGCGGTCGTCGTCGTCGACAACGCGTTCGCCTCGCCGGTGCTGCAGCGGCCTTTCGATTTCGGGGCCGATGTGGTCGCGCATTCGGCGACCAAACTGATGGACGGGCAGGGCCGCGTGCTTGCCGGGGCGGTGCTCGGCAGCGCGGCGTTCATCAACGACGTGCTGCTGCCGTTCACCCGCAACACCGGCCCGACGCTGAGCGCGTTCAACGCGTGGGTGGTGCTCAAATCGCTCGAAACGCTCGACCTGCGGGTGATGCGCGCTGCCGAAAACGCGCAGGCCGTGGCGCAGTTCCTCGAAACGCGCGTGCCGCGGCTGCTGTATCCGGGGCTGGCGAGCCATCCGCAACATGCGCTGGCGATGGCGCAGATGCGCGCTGGCGGCACGATCATGGCGCTGTTCGTCGATGGTGGACGCGCGCAGGCGCACGCGCTGCTCGATGCGCTGCAGCTCGTCGACATTTCGAACAACGTCGGCGATTCGCGCACGCTGATGACGCATCCGGCATCGACCACGCACGCCAGCGTCGCCGAGGACAAGCGCGTCGAGATGGGGATTACCGAGGGGATGCTGCGGCTGTCGGTCGGCCTCGAAGACCCGCGCGATGTGATCGCCGACCTCGACCAAGCGTTGACGAGGATCGGGCTATGAAAGCGTTCTTCGGCTATTCGGCGACCACGCAGGGCATCACCGTCCGGGTCAACCCGCGCTTCCTCGACGAACAATCCGACCCGCAGTCGGATCACTATGTCTGGAGCTATCATATCCGCATCGAAAACCGCTGCGGCCACACCGTCCAGTTGATCGCGCGGCACTGGATCATCACCGACGGCGACGGCGATGTCGAGGAGGTCAAGGGCGAAGGCGTCGTCGGCGAACAGCCGGTGATCGCCGATGGCGGGTCGTTCGACTATGTTTCGGGCTGCCCGTTGCCGACCGCGTCGGGGACGATGCACGGCAGCTATGCGATGGTCGGCGACCGCGGCATGTTCGAGGCGGTCATTCCGCGGTTCCTGCTCGACAGCCGCCATGTCCGCCCGACACTCGACGAGTGAAGCGCACCCATCTGCCGCTCAACGCGTTGCGCGTTTTCGACGCCGCCGCGCGGCACCTGTCGTTTACCAAGGCCGCCGACGAACTGGCGGTGACGCCCGCCGCGGTCGGCCAGCAAATCCGCGCGCTCGAGGACGTGCTCGGCACGGTGCTGTTCAAGCGGCTGACGCGGACGCTCGAACTGACGCCCGAGGCGACCCGCGCACTGCCCGCGCTCCGCGCCGGGTTCCGCGAATTCGAGGAGGCGGTGCGTATTCTGCAGGACGGGCAGGGCAGCAAGGTGCTGACCATCGCTGCGCCGCGCGACTTTACCGCGAAATGGCTGACGGCGCGGCTGGCGGCCTATGCGGCGGCGAACCCCAACATCCGGTTCGCGCTGACCGCGCAGGACGGTGACGTCGATTTCACCCAGGCGAACCTCGACCTTGCGGTGACGTTCGGCGGGCCGCCCGAAGCCGAAGGGCTGCACGGCAAGCCGCTCGCGGCCGAGACGATGCTCGTCGTCGGCACTGCTGGAGCCGGTACAGACGCACCGCGCATCGACTATCCGGGCTGCGGCTGGGAGGCGGGCGGATTGACGGTTGCCGATGCGGGCCTCGCGCTCGATGCGGCAGCGTCCGGGTTCGGGCTGGCGCGTGTGCCCGCGACGCTTGCGGCCGCCGACATCGCCGCCGGCCGGGTCAAGCCGATCGGCGACGGCGAACCGACGACGGCGGCGTACTGGCTGATCGCCCCCACGCCGCAATGGCGGCAGGCGAAGGTGCGCGCGCTGGTCGAATTTCTGCTGGCGGCGTGACCGCCTACCGCGTCGCCGGTGCGGCGGGCGGGCGGCAGCCCTTCGCGAGGCCATAGCCCTTCAGGAAGCCGCGCCGCACATTGCCGGCGTTGACCGCGGCTGCCGCCTTGCGTGCTTCGGCATCGGCACCCGTCACCAGCCGCACCAGACCGCGTCCGGGGATCAGCGAGCCGATGGCGTCGCGCGTGCCCTGTTCGGCCAACTGCGACCCCATGCTGCGCTGTTCGCCGGGTCCGGCGGAATCGACGTCGCGCCCCAACACCTTGTTAAGCCGCGCCACTTCGAGCACGATTGCCGGGCACCCGCGCAGGCCTCTGAGCGAATAGGGGGCCGCCTCGATCTCCGCGAGTTCGGGCGGGATCCTGGTCTTGACGATGTTGGTGTCGCGCAACGGCGTTTCGGCAATGTCGCCGGCCTTTTTGCCAAGATTTTCGTGTTCGGGCTCGGATTGGGCCAGTGCGGCGCTGGTCAGAACCATCGCCAATGCGGCGCATGGTGCAAGCAGGGCAGGGCGCATCGTCAAGTCTCCGAAGGGATCAGGCGTCGATGGCGGCCGTATCGATGCGTGCCGCGCTCGACTGGATGAACGCGAAACGATGTTCGGGGTTCCGGCCCATCAGCCGCTCGACAAGGTCCTTGACGTCCGCCCGCGCGTCATAGTCTGTCGGCATCGTGACGCGCAGCAGCGTGCGCTTGGCAGGGTCCATCGTCGTCTCGCGCAGCTGCGCCGATGCCATCTCGCCAAGCCCCTTGAAGCGCCCGACTTCGACCTTGCCGCGCCCCTTGAACTGCGTCTCCATCAGCTCGGAGCGGTGCGCATCGTCGCGCGCATAGGCCACCGTGCCGCCCTGCGCGAGGCGGTACAGCGGCGGCTGCGCAACGTACAGCTTGCCGTCGCGGATCAGCCCCGGCATCTCCTGAAAGAAGAATGTCATCAGCAATGTCGCGATATGCGCGCCGTCGACATCGGCGTCGGTCATGATGACGATCCGCTCATAGCGCAGCGCGGCGGGGTCATAGCGATCGCGCGTGCCGCAGCCGAGCGCCTGGATCAGGTCGGTTACTTCCTGATTGGCCAGAATCTTCGCCGATGTCGCCGAGGCGACGTTGAGGATCTTGCCGCGGATCGGCAGCACCGCCTGCGTGGAGCGGTCGCGCGCCTGCTTCGCCGAGCCGCCTGCCGAATCACCTTCGACGATGAACAGTTCGGTGCCCACCGCATCGGCGCGAGCGCAATCGGTCAGCTTGCCCGGCAGCCGCAGGTTGCGCTTGTTGGTGGCGGTCTTGCGTTTCGACGCCAGCTCGGACCGCCGCCGCAGCCGGTCGTCCATGCGTTCGAGCAGGACACCGAGCAGCGCGCGCGCGCGCGCCTCGCCGCCCGCCAGCCAATGATCGAAATGATCGCGGATCGCCGTCTCGACCAGCCGCGCCGCCTCGGGGCTGGTCAGCCGGTCCTTGGTCTGGCTTTGGAACTGCGGATCGCGGATGAACAGCGACAGCATCAGTTCGGCCCCGGTCATCACATCCTCGGGGGCAAGCTCGGTCGCCTTTTTCTGGCCGACCAGCGCGCCGAAGCCTTTGACCCCCTTGGTGAGCGCGGCGCGCAGGCCCGCTTCGTGCGTGCCGCCATCAGGCGTCGGTACCGTGTTGCAATAATAGCTGGTCGCGCCGTCGCCGTACATCGGCCATGCGACCGCCCATTCGACCGCGCCGCGCCCGTCGGGCAGGTCGGTGCGTCCTTCGAACAGCTCGGGCACCACCAGCTCGCGGTCACCAAGCTGCTCGCGCAGATGGTCGGCAAGTCCGCCGGGAAACTGGAACACCGCTGTCGCGGGCGTCTCGTCCGAAATCAGTTCGGGCGCGCATTTCCAGCGGATCTCGACGCCGCGAAACAGATACGCCTTCGACCGCGCCAGCCGGTACAGCCGCGACGGCCGGAACGTCAGTTCGGTGCCGAAAATCTCGGTATCGGGCACGAAGGTGACGCTGGTGCCGCGCCGCGCGCTGACCGCGCCAAGCGCCTGCAGCGGCGACGTCACCGCGCCTCGCGCAAAGGTCTGACGGAACAGTTCGCGGCCGCGCGCGACTTCGACGGTCAGGCTCGATGACAGCGCGTTGACCACCGAGATGCCGACACCGTGCAGCCCGCCGCTGGTCGCATAGGCCGTGCCGCTGAATTTGCCGCCCGAATGGAGCATCGTCATGATGACTTCGAGCGCCGATTTGTCGGGATATTTGGGGTGCGGATCGACCGGAATGCCGCGGCCATTGTCACTGATGGTTAGCGCGCCGCCGGCGTCGAGTGTCACTTCGATCCGGGTCGCATGCCCGGCGACGGCCTCGTCCATGCTGTTGTCGAGGACTTCGGAGGCGAGATGGTGCAGCGCACGCTCGTCGACGCCGCCGATGTACATGCCGGGCCGCCGCCGGACGGGTTCAAGCCCCTCGAGCACTTCGATATGGCTGGCATCATAGTCGGAGGGAGCCGCAGTTGCGGCGAACAAGTCGCTCATGCACCGGGTATAGGGACGCAAGCCCGCGCCGCCAAGCGCGCACTGGAACAGTCGCAGAACATTGGCACGCAGGGTGCGACATTCTGTCCAGCGTGCATTTTTGCGTTGCAACGCGCTTTGCTGCAGTGCACAACGATCGTGCCGAAAGGCGATCCTCCCCAAGGATTTTACTTAAGGCCGGTGGTTCGCCACCGGCCTTTTTTATGCGCATTTTACGAAGCGCCTTAGTCCCCCGCATTGCTGGCACAGTTGTTGCATTGCACCATATGGCACTGCCGGTGATCCCGGCACGTCATCTTGGAGCAGGGAGACCCACATGAAAAAGCAAATCGCCAGCGCCGCTGTCGCAGCCACCGTCCTTACGATGACCCCGGCCATCGCGCAGGAGGCACCCGCCGCCACGCCGACGCCTGCGGCCGCACCGACACCGCCTGCGCTCGGGCCGAGCCTTGCGGGGCCGTTGGCGGGTAACGCCACCCCGACGAACTTCGACATCGATGGCTTCGGCAAGATTTACGTCACCGGCGTCGCCTCGGGCATTGCGCGGTTTCAGGATCATTCGGTTCCCGGCGATCATGGTTCGTTCGGCGATCTGAGCAACGGGCAGGTGTTCGTGCAGAAGATCGATGGCGTCTTCCAATTCTATGCGCAGTTCGGCATCTATTCGATCCCGTCGCTCGGGGTCGGCTATACCCGCGCGTCACGGCTCAACGAGGCGACCTTCGGCCCGGTGCCGCAGGCATTCATCAAGATCGCGCCGAGCGCCAACTTCTCGGTTGAAGTCGGCAAGTTGCCGACACTGATCGGTGCAGAATATACCTTTACGTTCCAAAACATGAATATCGATCGCGGGCTGCTGTGGAACCAGGAGCAGGCCGTCAGCAAGGGTATTCAGGCGAATTATACGCATGGACCGCTGGCGTTCTCGCTGTCGCTCAACGATGGTTATTATTCGTCGAAGTACAGCACGCTGTCGGGATCGGTCGCCTGGACCATCAATCCGACGAGCGTCTTGGCGTTTGCGGCGAGCGGCAATACCAAGACGACGTACAAGTCGACATTCGCCACACCCGGACTGCTCAACAACAGCCAGATCTATAACATCATCTATACCTACACCAAGGGCCCGCTGATCGTGCAGCCTTATGTGCAATATACTCATGTGCCGACGCAGCCGTTCTTCGGCACGACTGCGGCGGACACGATCGGTGGTGCCGTGCTGGTCAAATACAGTTTCTCGCCGAGCTTCAGCGTGCCAGTGCGCGCCGAATATATCAGCTCGTCGGGCGCACGGAACAGCAGCGCCGCCAGCCTGCTCTATGGGCCGGGCAGCGATGCCTTCTCGTTCACCATCACGCCGACCTATCAGTACAAGGTGTTCTTCGCGCGCGTCGAAGGCTCGTACGTCTCTGCCGGGTCGACGACGCCCGGTTTTGCGTTCGGCAGCAACGGCACGAACAACTCGCAGCTGCGCGGGTTGGTCGAACTCGGGATGATGTTCTAGGTCGCACGAGGCCTGCGCCGCTGCTTGCTTTTTGAGCCAGCGCGGCGCAGTTGCCCGTTGTTTATGCACCATATCGTCGGCGCTGCACCGACGACTGTTGCATATCGGTAACAATCGGGTGAGGAATGCGCATGCGGTGGTGGCTGGGGTTGGGCATCGCCGCAGCCATGCCGGGTTCGGTGCACGCGGCGGAATTCGATCTCAGCGCCACGATCGTCAGCGACGCGCGCTTTCGCGGCGAATCGATCAGCAACCGGAAGCCAGCGTTCGAGGCCAGCGGACAGGTGGTGCAAGGCGACTGGTTCGCCGGGATCGACGCCACCTCGAACGCCCGGTCGCGCGCGCCGGACGCCGCACCGGGTCGCCATGCCGAATTCGATATTTCGAGCGGATGGAGCCACAGTTTCGGCGTCCTGACGCCGTCGGCGGGCGTCATCGGCTATGTGTATCCCGGTGCAAGGGGGTCGGACTATTTCGAGGCGTTCGGTGCGCTTGCGGGATCGCTCGGACCGTTCGGCCTGACCGGCGGCGTTAACTATGCGCCCGCGCAAGGCAACCTGCCGCGCGACAATGTCTATGTCTATCTGACGCCGTCGGTCGGCATCCCGCTGACGCCGCTGACGGTGCGCGCAACGGTCGGCTACGAAGCCGGCGCGCTGCAAGGCGGTAGCCGCGCGAAGGTCGACTATGCGATCGGGGTCGAGGCGAAGGTTTTAAAGTTCGTCACGGTCGCGACGCGGTGGAGCGCGAATACGCTCGACACGCACGCCTATGATCGGCGGGCGGCGCGCGATGCGGCGGTGGTGAGCGTCGGGGTGAGCTTCTGACGCCTGCGCCGTCAGGACGAACTGGGATTGCGGCGGGCGAGCGCCATGGCGACGGCCAGCCAGGCCGCGCCGCCAAGGATCCACACGTCTCCCCATAAATGGCCGTGGTACATCGGCATGGCGACGGCGTGATACAGCATCACACCGCCGTGCAAGACGCTCGACAAGACCGTAAATTGCAGCAGCGACCGATGTTCGAATGGCTCGCGCGACGCCCGGATGAGCATGATCCCCAGCGCCACATAGATGCTGACGATCATCTGGTCATAGACCGGGTTCAACGGTGCCCAACGCCAGCCATGCAGCGGATCGAACGCGACGATGAGGGGGAGCGCCACGGCGACCGAGATGCCCCACAACAGGACGGTCCAGCGCAGGAAGGTCAACGGTCGGGACTGTGCGGGTGTGGCCATGCCGCGAGTTTGACTACAGCGCCGGTCGAAAGGAAAGAGGCGGTCGGCAAAGCCGCCGCTGGCGTCGGGCGGGAGCGAGCGCCTTATGCGCTCGCCCCGCCGGCCGGGCGCGACGCGAGTCCGCGGTTAGCTGACGAACCGTGAAGGACGATTTGTCAGCTAACCGACGGCCGCTTACGCGCTGTAATACATGTCGAACTCGACCGGTGCCGGGGTCATTTCCCAGCGCATCACTTCTTCCATCTTGAGCTCGATGTACGAATCGATCTGGTCGTCGGTGAACACGCCGCCCTTGGTGAAGATTGCGCGCGACTTGTCGAGCGCAGTCAGGGCCTCGCGGAGCGACGCGCAGACGGTCGGAACCTTCTTCAGCTCCTTGGGCGGCAGGTCGTACAGGTTCTTGTCCATCGGCTGGCCGGGGTGGATCTTGTTTTCGATCCCGTCGAGGCCCGCCATCAGCAGCGCTGTATAGCAAAGATACGGGTTGGCGGTGGCGTCGGGGAAGCGCACCTCGACGCGCTTTGCCTTGCCGCCGGCACCGTACGGGATGCGGCACGATGCCGAGCGGTTGCGGCTGCTGTACGCCAGCAGGACCGGCGCTTCGAAGCCCGGGACCAGCCGCTTGTAGCTGTTGGTCGACGGGTTGGTGAACGCGTTGCAGGCCTTGGCGTGCTTGATGATGCCGCCGATGAAGTACAGCGCCATCTCCGACAGCCCGGCATAGCCGTCGCCGGCGAACAGCGGCGTCTTGCCGTTCCAGATCGATAGATGCGTGTGCATGCCGCTGCCGTTATCGTCCTTGATCGGCTTGGGCATGAACGTCGCGGTCTTGCCGTACGCATGCGCGACCTGATGGACGACATATTTATAGACCTGCATGCGGTCGGCAGTGGTGACCAGCGTGCCATAGGTCAGCCCGAGTTCGTGCTGCGCTGCGGCGACTTCGTGATGGTGCTTGTCGCACGGCAGGCCCATTTCGAGCATGGTCGAGACCATTTCGCCGCGCAGGTCGACCGCGCTGTCGACCGGCGCGACCGGGAAGTAACCGCCCTTGGCGCGCGGGCGGTGGCCCATATTGCCTTCATCGTACACCGTGCCGGTGTTGGTCGGCAGCTCGATGTCGTTCAGTTCGTACATGCCGACATTATAGCCGAGCTTGAACCGCACATCGTCGAACACGAAGAATTCGGCTTCGGGCCCGATGTAGATGGTGTCGCCGATGCCGGTCGACTTCAAATACGTCTCGCCGCGCTTGGCGGTCGAGCGCGGGTCGCGGCTGTACAGCTGGCCGGTCGAGGGCTCGACGATGTCGCAGACCAGGATCATCATCGGCGTCGCCGAGAACGGGTCGAAATAGACCGCGTCGAGGTCGGGCTTGAGGATCATGTCGGATTCGTTGATCGCTTTCCAGCCGGCGATCGAGCTGCCGTCGAACATGAAGCCGTCGGCGAGCTGATCCTCATCGACCGCGACCGAGCACATCGTCAGATGCTGCCACTTGCCCTTCGGATCGGTGAACCGCAGATCGACCCACTCGATCTCCTTTTCCTTGATCATCTCCATGATGTTCTTGGGTTTATTCGCCATTCTATATGCCCTTTTTCCCGCTCGGTTGTTCAGTAATCAGATGGCGTCGCTGTCACGCTCGCCAGTGCGGATGCGAACCGCGGCTTCGATATTGGTGACGAAGATCTTGCCGTCGCCGATGCGCCCCGTCCGCGCGGCGTTGGCGATCGCCTCGACCACGCGCTCGGCCTGATCGTCGTCGACGACGACTTCGAGCCGCACCTTGGGCAGGAAGTCGACGACATATTCGGCCCCGCGATATAATTCGGTGTGGCCCTTCTGGCGCCCGAAACCCTTGGCTTCGGTCACGGTGATGCCGCTCACTCCGACTTCGTGGAGCGCTTCCTTCACCTCGTCGAGCTTGAAGGGCTTGATGACGGCTTCGATTTTTTTCACGCGGGCGTCCCCTGGTTTGTTTTAGCCTAGCACAGGGCGTGCCAGCCGGTGAACGCCCGTTTTTGCAGGTGCGAAGCGATTGTCGTGCAGCGCCGAGTGCCTAGCGACGGTGCATCTGCCCAATATCCGAGCAGGTCAGACCGTAGTCGCGAAGCCGCCGTCGACCGCGATGACGCTGCCGCAGACGAAACCGCTCGCGCGGCTGCCGAGATACAGCGCGACGCCGCCCATATCGTCGGCGTTGCCGCGGCGGCGCATCGGTGTCATCGCTAACGATGCTTCGGCATCCGCGTCGCTGATCGCGGCGGTCATCTTCGACGGGAAATAGCCGGGCGCGATCGCATTGACCGCGATGTGGCGCGGGGCCAGATATTTTGCCATCATCCGCGTCAGGTGCAGCACGGCGGCCTTAGACGCCGCATAGCTGTACGTCTCGATCCCCGAAACGTGCATGCCGTCGATCGAACCGATGTTGATGACCCGCGCAAAATTGTCCGCCGATCCAGCCGCCTCGAGCAGCTTGACCAGCCGCTGCGTCAGGAAGAATACCGATTTGACGTTGAGGTCCATGACCTTGTCCCAACCGCTTTCGGGGAAGCTGTCGAATGTCGCACCCCAGCTGGCGCCGGCGTTGTTGAACAGCACGTCGATGCGGCTTTCATGCTTTTCGAGCTCGGCGGCGAACCGCTCGATCTCGCCCGGCTTGGCCAAATCGGCGGGGACCGAGATGCAGGTGCCGATCTTGCTCAGTTCGGCCGCCAGCCCGTCACAGACTGCGGCGTTGCGCGCGCTGATATAGACCTTGGCGCCGTTTTCGACATAAGCGCGGGCGATCATCTCACCGATGCCGCGGCTGCCGCCGGTGACCACGACGACTTTGCCCGCGACCGAGAACAGATCGTTGATTTTCATGTGTATTTCCCTGATTTAAATTAATTCGCCGGCGGAGCGTGCGCGGTCGACACGGCTCGCCTCGGCGGTCGGCAACAGGCGGATCGCACGCCACAGGCAGAGCCAGACCACGGGGGCACCGAGGTAGCTGGCGAGCAGCGCGGTCCGCAGGCTGCCGGTCGCGTCGCTCAACAGCCCGACGAAATACGGCCCGTTGCCCAGCCCGATCAGCGTCGTTCCCATGAAGAACATCGCGCCCGCCGTGCCGCGCATGCGCGGCAGCACCAGATCCTGCATCGTTGCCGAAATGCCGCCGAGCCAGAATGTCCCGATCAGCACGACGAGGAAATAGCAGACGTACACCGTCGTCAGAGTTGTGGTGGTGAAGGCATAGATGGCGATCGGCAGCGGGATCGCCGAGGCGAGGAACGACAGCTTGAGCCGCCCGGTGCCGTCGCGTTTTTTCCATGCATCGCCGACGACGCCGCCAAGCGAGGTGCCGATCCAGCCGCCGACCGCCGAGCCGAGCCCCAGCAACACGCCTGCTGTTGCCGGCGTCGCGCCAAGATTGCGGAACGCATAGATGTAAATCCACGCGCCGACCGCATAGCTGTTGAACGAAACCAGCGTGCCCGCCGCTGCGGTCAGCAAAAATGTCGACGTCCCCCAGACGAGCGCATGCAACGGACGGTCGCGCAGCAGCAAAGCCTGCGACCATGAATAGACGCCGTACAACCCGACCGCCATTGCCGCCCATTGAATCGTGTTGGCAGTGATCGCAACCCCGCCGACATGGCCGAGGATCTTGAGCTTTGCCGCGGGCACAACAGCGTTGGTCAGCATCGTCAACGCGGTCGCCGCGACGATTACCACCGCCATCGCGATCCAGTTGCGCCGCAGCATGGCAACCGGAGCACCCGCCGCGCGCAGCGTCAGCAACGGAAACGGCGCGATGATCGTGCCGAGATCGGTGACGATCCGCGCAAACGGGTTGCCGTCTGGCCGGAGCGGCACGATCAGCCCGTCGGCCAGTCCGCGCGGCGGCTCGCGCAGGGTCAGCACCAGCGCGGCGAGCAGCAGCCCCGGGATGCCGATGATCAGGAACGCGGCCTGCCAGCCGACCAGCGCCAGCGGTGCGCCGCCGTGCGCATAGGCCTTGTCCCAGCCGGCAACGACAACGCCGCTGATCGCGAAGCTGAACCCGGCGCCGATAAAGATGCCGCTCGAATAGATCGACAATGCGGTCGCGCGCATCGATTTGGGAAACCAGTCGCCGATCAGCGAGTATGCCGCAGGCGATGCGCTCGCCTCGCCGACACCGACGCCGACCCGCGCCGCTGCCAGCTGGCCGAAATTGCTGGCAAAGCCCGACACCGCGGTCATCCCCGACCAGATCGTCAGCCCGAGCGCGATCGTCCACGTCCGCACCCAGTTATCCGCGAGCCGCCCGAGCGCCAGTCCGAACAGCCCGTAAAACAGCGCGAACACCGTCCCCGACAGCAACCCGAGCTGCCCGTCGCTCAGCCCCATGTCCTTTTGGATATAGGGCCCGAGGATCGTCAGAATCGAACGGTCGATGAAGTTGAAGATATAGACAACCATCAACACGATCAGCACGTACCACGCATAGCCGCCGCCGACCCGCGGCAGGGTCGGATCGGCGGTTACGTCGTCATGGTGCTGCGGCGTCGCATCGGCCATCGAATCGCTCCCCGACGGCTGTCGTGCGCCGTTTCGACGCTATCGGTAGCAGGCGCTTTGGCGTGGGGGAAGGGTCAGGCGACGGCGATCCGGTTGCGCCGCCGTGCCGCGATGCCGACCATCCCGAAGCCCATGATCATCAATGCCCAGGTCGCGGGCTCCGGCACCGCGTCGAGCCCGGTCAGGCTGAGGATCTGGGTGTATAGCGCGCCCTGGATCGCCGCCGTCGGGTGCGTGCCGTCGAACGAGAAATAGCCGGTGCAGTCGATGATGCCGCCCACCGCCGGGCTGCCGGTAATGCAATTGCCGGCGTGCGTGAACGGCGGCAGGCCGAACGCGGCAGGGGTTGTCGAAACCGCAGTGAAGAAGTTGAGATAGCTGAACCGCAGCAGCTGCGTGCTGCCGAGCCCGGCCTGTACCGTATCGAGCCGCGCCTGCACTTGCGTATCGAGGCCGAACCCGGTCGCATCGACATTGGGGATGCCGGTGACGAGGATGTGCCGCGCGCCCGCCGCGCTCAGTGCCTGGATGCTGCCTGCCAGCGTGTCGAGAAGTGCGGTCGTGTACAGCGCGGTGCTGGCATAACCGCCGATGCTGCCGCTTTCGATGCCGAACACGTCGTTGCCGCCAGCGTTGATGATGTAGAGCGCATTGGCATCGGCAATGTTCGACGTCTTGGCAAAGTAAAAACCGACCTGCGCGGCGAGATCGGGGACCGCGTCGCCGTCGTTGACGATGCGAGCGCCGCCAAAGGCATAGTCGGTGCCGCCGAGAAGCGACGGCGTCAGCGCATGGCCGTACAGGCGTTCATTGAGCAGATCGGTATAGTCGAGGCCGTTGGTGAAGCGCCCGGGGTAATAGCCCTTCGCGGCCGGGTTATAGAAATCGCTGCCAACGGCCGCATCGATATTGCCCGCATCGACAAGGCTGTCGCCGAACACGATGATGCTGCTCGGCACCGTTGCGGCGGCAACCGGGGCCGCCGTCAGCGCGACCAAAGCAGTAAGTGCAAGACGTCGCAGCATTGAAACTCTCCCCATATTTCGTCGGACTGTGCCCCAAGCCGGGCAATTGCGGAAGTGACAGTTTTTCGACGGTCGTTATGCCGCGCGCCGCCAGCAGCAGCAGCCGCATGGCAAGGCTTGCCCGACGCCGCCGGGACGGTCACACTTCACCGCCGCAGCGGAGTCGTCGCAATGACCGAAACCGACAGCCAAGCCGAAGCCGCCAACCGGGTCGTCGCCCGCCGATCCGGGATCGGCACTTTCCAGCAATCGCTCCAGGTCGCCGGCCATGCGATGATCGCCGACGAACCCGCAGTGCTTGGCGGCCTTGGCGCGGGGCCAAGCCCGTATGACTTTCTTGCCGCCGGGCTCGCCGCCTGCACATCGATGACGATCCATCTTTATGCCGAGCGCAAGCAGCTGGCGTTGCCGGGCTATGCGGTCGAGGTCGAGCATTCGCGGGTCCACGCCGCCGACTGCGCCGGGTGCCTCGCGGGCAGCGCACCGCGGATCGACCGTTTCGATCTGCGCATCGTTTTCGACGCGCCGATCGACGCAGCGACCGAGGCGAAAGTGCTCGATATCGCCGGAAAATGTCCGGTCCACCGCACGCTCGCCGGAACCTCCGAGATCGTCAGCACGGTCGTCGCCGGGGTCACACCGTGATCGCCATTCCCCGGTAAATCCGCGACCGATAGCGCGAGTCCTCGGCATCGGGCAGCGGCGCCCCCGCCAGCAGCACGGCGCGGGCGAAACGCTTGACCTCCTCGAGATGTTCTTCGAGGTTGCGCGGCTCCTCCGACCGGACGCGCCGCGTCAGGTTGATCTGGTTGACCGGGACGTCGTGCACCAGCCGCTCGTTCTCGACCGCGAGCGTCGCGGTAAACGCGTGCAGCGTGGTCTTCAAGAAGTTCGCCAGCGCGAACGCCGGGCCGGTGTCGCCCATCGCGACCTCGGGCGAAACCAGTACCAGCTGCGTCGCATCGTACAGCGATGCCTTGCGCGCGACGCGGAAGTGCTGCGTCAGGTTATGTTCGACAAGATTGCCGAACGCTTCGGGGGTCAGCGGGTCA
The DNA here is from genome assembly GCA_038225475.1 of Sphingomonadales bacterium. Taxonomy (GTDB): domain Bacteria; phylum Pseudomonadota; class Alphaproteobacteria; order Sphingomonadales; family Sphingomonadaceae; genus Polymorphobacter_B. Next base: position 136,277 of record JBBRRA010000005.1, on the reverse strand, counting down.
TCGCCGAACAGCTGCGCCGGCAGGCCGTCGAACGGCGTCGAAACAATCGTCGTCGGGTCACCCCAGGCAACCATCGCGGCGTCCATTCCGGTTTCGATTTCCGAGCCGCAGACCTGCGTTTCGATGACGCCTGCGGGCAAGTCGGCGATCGCCGCACGCAGCGCGGCCGCGCCGTCGGCGGTGCGCGTCAGCAACACCAGCTTGGCGACGCCGCAGGTTTCGACGAACTCGCGTGCCGCCTCGGCAAGATGATCGATCAGATGTTCGCCGATCAGCCACACGGTGCGCCCGCGCATCTGATCGAGCCGCTCCTGTTTGGGGCTGCCGAACAGTTCGCGCTCCGTGGTCGAGCGTTCGACGTTGAGACCGCCCGACGGCATGAACGTCTCGCCGCTGACGGCACGATCGGCAAGGAAGAACACCGTCGCCTGCGCGACATCGGCCTCGGTCGGCATCTTGCCGAGGTACAGCTGCGACAGCACGCCGCCACGCACTTTTGCGGCTTCCTTCGCGATGTTTGCTGCGGGCAGGAACGGCAGGTCGTCGGGCGGCGTCCGCAGCAGCCAGCCGTCATCGGGCTTGGCCGCCCACACCGGTGCGTCGAGGAAATAGCCGCCCGATCGCAGCCTTGCCACCAGCCGCCGCGCGATGCTGTCGGTGATCAGGAACCGCCCCCAGCTGCACGCGTCAGAGCCTTCGGCAGCGCATTTGAGCGCCAGGTCGCGCAGCTCGCGCGGGTTGTCGGTATTGTGCGCCATCTGCGCGGTGTCGTTGCGCGCCAGCCGCGTCAGCACGGTTTCGACGCGCACGCCGCGGCGGATCGCGCGGACCGTGGCGGCGTGGACGGCGTTCAGCCGCTTGTTCTCGAGGATCAGCCGCCCGCGCCGTTCGAACAGTCCGGGTTTACCGCCCAATCCCGCCAGCCGGTCGCCGTCGACGGGGCCCGGTGCGATCGCGTTGATCTGGATCTCGGGCCCCAGAAACCGCGCCATCGACTCCGCCATCGCGCGCTGCCCGGATTTCGACACCGCATAGTCGGCGCGGTTGGGATAGGCCACCGCCATATGTTTCTCGCCGCCGAAGTAGCTTGAAACATTGAGGATATAGCCGCTGCCCTGCCGCTTCATCTGCGGCACGACCATGTGCATCAGCGCATAGTTCGAGATAAGATTGGCATCGAGCGTATAGCGCCACGCATCGACACCCATGTCGACCGCCATTTCCTCGGCTCCCGACACGCCGGCGTTGTTGATCAGATAATCGATCCGCCCGAACGCCTTGACGGTTTCGTCGACCGCGCGCTGCAACGTCTTCAGGTCGCCGACGTCGATCCCGGCGAGCGTCCGCACGCGGCGCTCGACGCCCGAAAAGCCAACGTCTTCGAGCTCGCCGACGATGCGTGCGCGGGTCGTCGCCAGCTCGCTCTCGCGCCGCGCTACGATCATCACCTTGGCGCCTGCCAGCGCCAGCAGCCGGGCGACCTGCCCACCGATGCCGGCCGAGCCGCCGGTGATCAGCGCGACCTTGCCAAGGTGCAGCCCGGTGATGTTCTCGCTGAACCCCGCCATCGCCTTGCGCGCGCCGGTCGCCTCGCCGATCGACGGCGGCAGGTACAGATTGACCTGCCGGATCTTGCGTTCCTTCAGCAGGATGCGCGCGGCTTGTCCGGCGGCAAACGGCAGGTTTTCGGATTCGGTGTTGCCGAAGCGGACGATCTGGTTGCCCCATTCGACCTGCCGCCGCCGCCCGTGCTCGACATCGACTTCGGACTCGTCGCGCCAGACGCGCACCAGCTGTTCGCAGGTGGCGCGCAGCAGGTTGTTCCAGATATCGCCCGCCCCGTCGGAGCCGTTGCCGATGAACACGAAGCGCGGATCGTGGACGAGGCTGTCGTGTTTTTGCCAATAGCGGCTGAGCGTGCGCGCGACGGCGATCGCACCGCCCAGTTCGGCGTCGACGAAGCAATCGACATCGGCGTCGCTCGCGTCCGCCAGCGTGCCGGTTAACCGGCCGTTGCCGTGCGCCGGCAAAATAATCGTACCGGTCACCGGCGTCCCGGCTTCGGTCCAGCGGTCGAGTTCGGCGTCCATCGCGTCATGGTCGTCGCGCTTGAACGCCGCAACGGTGATGCGCGGCTGCGGCCTCATCGCCTCGAGCTTGGCCTGCGCGTCCGCCACCGACGGCGCGTGGTCGAAACCGAGCAGCACTTCCGCCCCGCAATTCGCCTGCACCGCGGCAATCGCCAGCGCCTCGTCGACCTGATCGCCGGCAGCGACCAGTACCGACAGCCCGGCACCGTCGATCGACCGCATGGTCGGGCGCGACAGATAGGTCGAGCGCGATTCCTTGCGCACCGACATGCCGTGCGTCACCTCGAAACCATGGCCGTTATACGCCGCGCTTTCGTCTGAACCGAGGAATACGCAGGTCGCGGCAATGTCGCGCGGCGTCGGGAAGGTCTTGCCCAGCGGCTCGCCTTCGACCGAGCGTGCGAGGCTCATATTATCGAAGAACTGGCCCTGCGTGGTGCCCGCAGTATCGCCGCGCAGTTTGTCCATACTGGCAAATACCGTGCGGATGCGCTCGCTGGCGATCGGGCCGGGGAACAGCAGGTTGACGCGGATGCCGCGCGGTCCGAGCTCGAGGCTGAGCTCGCGCGACAGGGCGTTCATTGCCGCCTTGGGCACTACATAGGCGGTGCGGCCGTAATAATGCGTGCGGCTGAATATCGTCGAGACGTTGATGATCGACCCGCCCGCGCCCATCGACGCGCCCGCCGCGCGCACCATGTTCCAGGCGACGCCAAGGATGTTGCGCGCCGCATCGCCGACCGTCTCGGTGTCGGTCGACCCCAGCTTGCGGTGTTCATCGAGGTCGGCGCGCGTCAGCGGCAGCTTTTCGAGCGGGGCCTTGGGCCCGGCCGACCCGGCGTTGTTGACCAGAATGTCGAGCCGCCCGTGGCGCGCGAGGACCGCCGCGATTCCGGCGCGAACCGATGCCGCATCGGCGCCGTCCATGACAACGGTGGAGACCTGCGCCGCATCCGCCCCGGTGTCGGCGAGTGCGGCCGCAGCCGCCGCTTCGTTACGCGCCGCATCGCGCCCGGTCAGCACGACCGTCGCGCCCTCGAGCAGGTAATGCCGGACGATCTCGCCGCCCAGATTGCCCGCCGCGCCAGTCACCAGCGCGATCTTGCCCGCCAGCCGCCCGACCCGCACCGGCAGCGGGGCAGGGGTCGAACCATCCGACGTCTTGATTTTGGTCGCCATCACTTCGCCTCGTTCGCTTGGAGATGCTGCGCTGCTGCAGCTTCCTGTGCCGCCCACGCCTCGAACAGCGCGTCCTTGCTGCGCAGGCCGAGTTCGGGGAGCGCGTGGTTGACCACATAGGTCGCGCCCGAATGGCGGTTTTCCCACATCGCCTGATGCGCTTCGGGCAGCCCTTCCCACGGCACCACCGTCGGTTCGGTCACATCGAGCAGCCCGCCCGCGATCATGTCGTTCATCCGTGTTACCTCATAGGCGTTGCACAGGTGCGTGCCGCGGATTTCGGCGGTCGGCATCAGAATGCGCCGCTGCCGCGTCCACACCTGCGGCGCATAGAAGGTCAGCCGCTGGCCCGACAGGTCCTCGGCATAGACGATGCGCCCGGTGAACGGCTTGACCAGCGAGGTCGAGACGCCGAGCGTATCCTGCCCCGCGCGCTCGATGATGAGGTCGGGGCTGCCGCGCGGATTGTCTGGCGACCGCAGCAGCTTGCCGACCGCAGCGCCGAACGGCTTCATCGTCCGGTCCTGATAGTCGCGCACCGCCGCGCGGAACGCCTCGATGTCCTCCTTTGCGGCGGGCAGTCGCGGCATCGTCGCCGGCCAGTCGAACTTGCTGCCCTCGCGCCGGGCGATGTCCTCAAGGCTGACAACGCCCGCGATCGCATCCTCGAAGCCGAGGCTCTGGATAAACTCGCGCTGGCCGTCGGTGGTGGTGGCGACCACCGTCCGCGCGCCCGCCGAGCGCGCCGCCTCGATCATCTCGAGCCCCGCCGGGTCGGCGAGCGCGGTCGAGCCGGGGCCGTAGAACAGCAGCACCGCCTCGCCCGCGCGCAGCTTGGCGCGGCGCAACATCTCCTCGGGCGCAGCCGCGCCGGGCTTGCCCATGAAGCTGAAGTGATAGCCCGACGACGCGCCGTAAAACGCCAGCACGCCGCCCTCGGCAAGCAGCTGGAAGGTGCGCGGGAACGCCGTCTCTCCCGCGTGGCTGACGGCGTAGTCCGCCAGCTTGCCGCCGTTCATCGCGCGATATTCGTCGAGCAGCGGAGCGCCCGCCGCCTCCCATGCGCGCGCCGCGGTGGCGTCTTCGGGGACGGCAGTGAACAGCGCCTTGAAGCGCGGATCGGTGCGGTCGAGCGCGCCGACCGCGCCGCGCTCGCGCACGAACGCCGCACGCGCGGGCGACGAGACAAGCCCGGTGGCGCTGAGCCCCGACCGGATCGAGGTCTTGAGCGCATCGAGCCCGGTACCCGTCGCCGAGCCTTCGACAAAGATCGTTTTGCCGCGCTCGATCTGTAGCGTCGTGAACAGCGCGCGCACGACGGTGCCGAGGTTGAGCACATAGCTGCCGGCGGCTTCGAGCGTCAGGTCGCCCGGCACGGCGTGGAGCTGCGGGGCCTGCACGGTCAGGAACTGTGCATGGCTGCCGGTCGGCGTCTCATAGCCCTGAATCGAAAAGTCGGCGAACATCGGGTCGTTCCCCGCCAGCGGAGAAAGCAGATCGGTCGTTCCCGAATAAACCGCAACCAGATCGCCGACCTTGAGCCGCCCCCCGGCGCGCGCCTCGCTGCCGAGCGCCGCGACCAGCCCGATGCCGCCCGAGCCGGTGGTCTGATAGTCGTTCTCATGCCCGTCGAACGGCGACACCGGAATGCCGGTCAACGCCCAGATATCGTTGAAGTTGACCTCGCTGGTCAGCATGTAGACGAGCGCGTCGTTGGGGCTCGGTTGGTCAACGGGGACGATCATCTCGCGCTCGTGGGTGGCGGGGGGACCGAAGCGCGGTGCGCCTGTCGCCAGATCGCGCGCGATGCCGAAGGCGTATTGATGTTCAGGCAGCGGCGTGACGCCGGGAAAGAAGGGTGCGCCGTGCTGAAGCGGCTCGGTCGGCGCTGCGGCGCGCCGAACCGGCAGCGGCGGGCTCTGCTTGTCGAGGAACTGGCGGATACCGGTCTTGCCACCTTTCGGATCGACAACGGCTTCTGCAAAATGGTGCGCTTCTCGGGCCAGCCCCGCAGCGATACCCTGCGTCCAGCCGGTCCGGACCGCGTCAATCGCCCGTGCGCCGGCGTCGGCGCGTCCGGCCCATTCAAGCTGGTTTAGGATCGTCCCGATGTGCGGGTCGGCAAGCGCTGCGTCGAGGTCGACCATAGGTGTGGCTGGCTCGGCAAGCGCAGCGGCAGGATGATCGAGCAGCGCCCGCACCCGCGCGTGCGCCATCGCGAGGGCATCGGTCGTCTGATCGGCGACGGCATCAACCAGCCCGATCGAAAGCGCGGTCGCCGCGTCGATCGACCTGCCGCCCAGAATCATCTCGAGCGCGTTGACCAGTCCGGCCTGTCCGCCTCGCTCCGCCAACAACCGCGGCAGCCGCTGCGTGCCGCCATAACCCGGGATCAGCCGCAGCCGGATTTCCGGCTGCCCAAAGCGCGCGGTCGGTTCGGCGATGCGGCAGTGGCAGGCGAGCGCGAACTCCATGCCGCCGCCGAGCGCGACGCCCTGGATCGCGGCGATGCACGGCTTGTCCATCGCCGCGATCTTGTTGAACGCCAGCTGCGCGTTGTTGGGCAGCACGCGCGCTTCCTCGACCGTGTGGATCTCGTCGAGGAACTGCCGGATGTCGGCACCGGCGACAAAGCTTGCGGTGCCGTCGCCGGTGAACACCACCGCGACCACGTCGTCGCGGTGCGACAGGTGATCGACGACGATGACCAGCTCGTCGATCGCGCGTTCATTAAGCGCGTTGACCGGCGGGTTGGTGACGAACACCGTCGCGACCTTTTTGCCCGGTGCGATGCTGTTGTACTGGATGCGGAAATAGCGGTAGCGCTCGAAAATCTGCTGGTTTTCGCCGACCGCCTGCTTGCGCTGGAACGTGGCGATGACGCTTTTCAGCTCGTCGAGGCTTTCGGGGTTCTTGAGCGTCGAGGTGTCACCGAGCTCGCCGCCTTCGACCAGCGCGCGGACCATGCGGCGGACGTATTTGCCGCTGCGCGTCTCCGGAAAAGCGCTGACTTCGAGGAAGTCCTGCGGCACCGCGACGATGCCCTTTTCGGTGCGGACGAGGTCGGTCAGACGGCGCTTGTCGTCCTGGGTCAGCTTGCGGTTGGCGACCACGAACGCGAGCGGGGTCAGGCCTTTTTCGCGGTGCGGCGCGCCGACGACGAGCACGTTGCCGACGGGCGAGTCGGGGTCGAGCGCCTTGTCGCGCAGGATGGCGCCTTCGATCTCCTCGGTTCCCATGCGGTGGCCGCTGACGTTGATGACATCGTCCGAGCGGCCGTGGAATGAGAAGCTGTGGTCCGCGTGGCGCACCGCGAAATCGCCCTGCGTATAGGCCCATGCGCCTTTCCAGCGCGTCCAATAGCTGTCGGCATAGCGCGCCGCGTCGCCGTTCCAGCCGGGCTGGCCGAAATGTTCGGCGTCGCCCCAGACGGTGCGCGCGAGATAGGGGTAGGGGGCAGCGATGACGATCTCGCCGCGCTCGCCGGGTTCGGCCGGACGCCATTCGACGCCGGGGCCGTCGGTACGCGGGAATGGCACCGACATCGCCGGGCCGTCGGCCTCGACCCAGACGTCGCCCACCACCCACGGCAGCGCCCATGCGTGCGCATCGGGTTTGAGCGGGAAGTCGGCATTGCCGTAGAAATGCGTCCACGCGATGCCGCCGTGCTCGGTCGCCCAATAGCTGTTGATATAGTGCGGTGTGATCTCCGCCATGCCGAACGCCTGCACCGACGGCGAGGTCGGCTCGGCGCAGAATGTCGCAACGCGCAAGCTCGACAAGTCATAGGTGTGGACGTCGCGCAGGTTGGCCGGATCGGCCATGATGGTTTTTAGGAACGTCACGCCGGCCTTGAAGATCGTCACCTTGTGGCGCTCGATCATCGACGCGAACCGCCCCGAATGCGGGAACACCGGCGCCCCTTCGCCAAGGATGCTGGTGACGCGCGTCACCAGCGCGGCGGCGATCATATAGCTTTGGCCGGTGATCCAGCCGGGATCGGCGACGACGTACATCACGTCGCCGGGGCGCGCGTCGAACGCGACCTGCATGGTTTGCGCGATGCCCGACAGGAAGCCGCCGTGGACGTGGACGACGCCCTTGGGCTTGCCGGTCGAGCCGCTGGTATAGATGAAGAACAGTGGGAATTCGGCATCGACCGGCGTGCAGGGGACCAGGCTCCAGATCGCCCGCACGAACGCCTCGGCCGGAAGCGCGAGCAATTCGGCCTCGCTCGCGACGCCCGCCGCCGCGCACAGCCGCGCGCCCGCCGCATCGGTCAGGTCGTGGCTCCAGCGGTCGCGGTCGCGCCAGATCAGGTCGGGTTGCGCGGTGTGGCGAACGACGATCACCGCCTCGACGCGCGGTGGGGTGGCGACCAGCGCCTCGGCGACCGCGATGCGGATGCGCGCGGCATCGGCGGCGGCGAGCGTTCCCGCCAGCCCGAGCGCCGTCAGCGCGCGCCCGACGCCGCGCATCACGTCGCTGCGTTCGACGGTGACGTCGCCGCCGAGCGTTTCGACGACCGCGGCGTTGATCGCGTCGATCACCTCGTGCGCCAGCCCGAGCGAGGCGAGCCGTTCGCCGACGATCGCCTTCGCCGCGCCGACCGGGGTATAATTGTCGAGTGCCGGATCGGTGTATTGCGTCTTGAACGGCACGATCTGCGCGTTGCGGTAGCCGCCGTCGGCGGTGATGACGATGCGCGCGCCGGCGTCATGGATGCGGTCCGACAGCGTCTTGTCGCTGAACCCGCCGAACACGGGGGTGTACAAAATGCCGAGCCGCTTGGCGGCTTCGGTCCAGTATACCTGCGCGGGGATGCACGGCATGTTGAGCGCGATGCGGTCGCCGGTCTTCAGGCCCAGCGCCTGCAACGCCAGCGCGCATTTTGCGGTTTCGAGCAGCAGCCGCCGGCGCGAAATCGGATAGCAGTCGACCGGCGCGCCGCGCCCGCCGTTCGCCGCCATGTCCCAGCGGTCGCCTTCGAAGATGAACGCCGCCTCGTCGCCGTGCCCGCTGAGCACATGGCGGTCGACTTCGTTGAAGCAGGCGTTGGTGTCGCCGCCCTCGAACCATTTGAAGAACGGCGGCGTGTCGTCGTTGAACGCGCGTGCCCACGGGGCAAAGCCGCCGGGCATTTCACGTGTCACCGGCGCTGCGGTTGCCGCGTCCCAGCCCGACCATGCGCTGCCGTCAAAGCGCAGCCACGCGCCGTCGATCAGCCAGTGCAGCGTGCGCGCCGCAACGTCGCCGTGGAACGCGCCCGGGTCGGCGAGCACGGCGGCGCGCATCGCATCGAAGATGGCGCGGGTGCGGACCGGGTTGGTCACGGCGTGCGGCTGCTGCAGGGCGATCGGATGAACTGGCGCGGCGGGGGCAACGGTCATGCGGGCTCCGGAATTAGGCGTCGAATCGGATCGGACGTTGATCGTGGCTCAAATTGGATAAATTCCCAATAGGGGAATAAAGATGCTTGTCAACGCCGTCTAACGACCAATTATTGCTTAGACACGGCTAACGATCGCCAGCTGTTACTTAAACGGCGCGAGTGGATAGCGCTCGACGGCGCGGTAAAACGCGCCGTCCTGACCGAGCAGGCTCTCGTACAGGACAAATCCATCGACGCGGAACGCCGCGCCCGCCAACGGGCTTCCGGTCACAAAGCCCTCGACGGGGCCGCTGCGACGCCCCAGCCGAGCCAGCGTAATATGCGGGTGAAACGCCCGGGTTTCGGGCGCAATGCCGACGCGGACCAGTGCTTGCGCAATTTTGCTGTACAGGCCGTGCAGCGCGTCCTGCGGCGTGACGCCGCACCAAAGCGCATCGGGGACACCGCGCCGGTCGAACACGCCGAAGCTGCCAAGGCTCAGTTCGAACGATGCCGCGCGCACCTGACCCAGCGCGGCGGCGATGTCGTGGGCCGCGTGGCGGTCGACTTCGCCGATAAAGCGCAGCGTCAGATGCAGTTGATCGTCGCGCTGCCACCGCGCCCCGCTGATCCCGCCCATCGCGGCCAGCAGCCCGTCGCGCACCGGCAGCGGCGGCTCGATCGCGACGAACAGCCGGTGCATGCTATTTTGCCGCCACCCGCGTCGCTGCGGGCAGCCGGTCGAGCGCGGTGCGGACGGTCGGCAGGATGCCGTGGACGATCACCGCGACGCCGCGCGGATTGGGGTGCATGCCGTCCGCCAGCTGCAGCCCCGGCGTCGCCGCGACACCGTTCAAAAAGAACGGATACAGCGGCACATGATGCGCCGCCGCCAGCTCGGGATAAATCCGGTTGAACGCCTTGACATAGGCCGCGCCAAGATTGGGCGATGCCTGCATCCCCGCCAGCACGACGGGAATCCCGCGGCGATCGAAGTCGGTCAGCATCGCATCGAGGTTGACCCGCAGCGCTGCGGTCGGCTGGCCGCGCAGCATGTCGTTTGCCCCAAGCTCGAGCAGCACCAGGTCAGGCTTGGACTTCGCGCCCGCCAGCACCCAGTTCAACCGCGCGCGCCCCGCCGCGCTGGTGTCACCCGACACCGACGCGCTGCGCACCGTGACGCTGCGCCCCTGCTTGCGCAGTGCAGCTTCGAGCTGCGGCGCAAAGCCTTCGCTCGGGCCGAGCTGATAGCCCGCCATCAGGCTGTCGCCATAGGTCATCACGACCTGTGCAGCGACCGGCCCGGCGAGCGCCAGCGCGAATGCGGCGACAGCACTGTGGTAAAGTCGGCGCGCCATGCCATATCGGGGTGTCTGCATCGCCAGCCTCGGAGCGTTCATGAACATCGCCACTGTTATGGCTCCGCCGCCGCCAAATGTCATCGCCGCGCGCAATGTCACGCTCCGGCTGGGCGCAGGCGATGCGGCGGTCGATATTCTGCGCGGAATCGATCTCGATGTCGCGGCGGGCGAGCATGTCGCGATCCTTGGACCGTCGGGGTCGGGGAAGTCGTCGCTGATGGCGATCCTTGCCGGGCTGGAGCGCGCCACCGGCGGCAGCGTGCAGGTCGCGGGGAGTGATTTCGGCGCGCTCGACGAGGATGGGCTGGCACGTGCCCGGCGCGGCCGCATCGGCATCGTGCTGCAGGCGTTCCACCTGATCCCCACGATGACCGCGACCGAAAATGTCGCGGTGCCGCTCGAGCTGGCGGGCATTGCCGACGCAACGGCGCGCGCGACGGCGGAGCTGGTCGCGGTCGGGCTCGGTCACCGGCTGACGCATTATCCGTCGCAACTGTCGGGCGGCGAGCAGCAGCGCGTCGGCATCGCGCGCGCCACCGCCTGCCGCCCGGTGCTGCTGTTCGCCGACGAGCCGACGGGCAATCTCGATGCGGCAACCGGCGCAGCGATCGCCGAACTGATGTTCGAGCAGGCGGCTGCCAGCGGCGCGACGCTGGTGCTGATCACGCACGATGTCGAGCTGGCGCAACGCTGCGACCGGATCATCGAAATGAAGGACGGGCAGGTCATCCGCGATCATGCGACGGCGGCGGCATGAGCCTGGCGCTGCGCCTTGCACTGCGTGAACTGCGCGGCGGCCTCAATGGGCTGCGGCTCCTGGCGACGTGCCTCGTGCTCGGCGTCGCGGCGCTGGCCGGCGTCGGCAGCCTGTCGGCGGCGATCACCACGGGATTGTCGGACCGCGGCCAACTCATCCTCGGCGGTGACATCGAGGCGCGGCTGACTCAGCGCCGCGCCGACGCGGGGGAGCGGGCCGGGCTGGCAAAGCTCGGCACCGTGTCCGAAGTGTTGCGGCTGCGCGCGATGGCGGGCAAGCCGAACGCCGACGACCGCGTGCTCGCCGAGCTGAAGGCCGTCGATGCGCGCTATCCGCTGTACGGCAGTTTCAGCTTGACCAACGGCGCGGCGTTGACGCCCGGCAGCATCGCGGTGTCGAGCGCGCTCGCCGAACGGCTCGGGCTGCACGCGGGCGAGGGGCTCGCGGTCGGCAGCAGCAGCTTCCGCATTGCGGGCATCATCGCAAACGAACCCGATCAGGCGGGCGAGGGCTTTGGCTTCGGCCCCGGTGCTGTTATCCGGCTTGCCGACCTCGACGCGACCGGATTGCTCGCGCCGGGCAGCCTGTTCCGCGCGCACTACCGCGTCAAACTGCCGGGCAGCATCACGCCCAAGGCCGCAGCGGCACGCCTGCGCCACGATTTCGCGCAGGCCGGGTGGCAGTTGCAGGACCGGTCCGACAGCGCCCCCGGCGTGCGGCAGTTCATCGACCGGCTCGGGCAGTTCCTGACGCTGGTCGGGCTGACCGCGCTGGTGGTGGCGGGCGTCGGCGTCGGCAACGGCGTCGCGGCGTATCTGGCGGCCAAGGCGAATACGATCGCAACGCTGAAGTCGCTCGGGGCGTCGACGCCGCTGATTTTCCGAAGCTATCTGTATCAGATCGGCCTCGTTGCGCTCGCCGCGGTGCTGATCGGGATGGCGTTGGGGGCGGCGGTGCCGTGGCTGGTCATCACGCTGGCCGGCGACGCGATCCCGGTTCCGCCGACGCTCGGCATTTATCCGTGGCCGTTGCTTGTGGCGGGTGCGTACGGCCTGCTGATCGCGCTGGCGTTCGCGCTGTGGCCGCTGGCGCAGGCGACGGCACTGCCCGCCGCGCGGCTGTTCCGCGACAAGGTGGAGGCGCGCCGCTGGCCGGGCTGGCGCACCGTCGCGCTGGTCGGCGGAGCGGCGGCGGCAACCGCAGCGCTCGCGGTGTCGCAATCGACCGACCGGTTGTTTGCCGCGATTTTCATCGCGTCGGCGCTCGGCCTGCTGCTGCTGCTCGCCGGTCTGGCGCAGGCGATCCGGCTCGCGGCGGAGCGCTGGCCGCGCCCCAAGGGCACGCTGGCGCGGCTGGCGCTCGGCAATCTCCACCGCCCCGGCGCGCAGACGCGGCAGCTTGTCGTCGCACTCGGTCTCGGGCTGACGCTGTTTGCGACCCTCAGCGTGATCGAGGGCAATCTTGCCGGGCAGATCGACGCCAAGCTGCCCAAGCGCGCGCCGAGCTTTTTCGTCATCGACATCCCGACCGACGCGCTGGCGCAGTTCACCGCGCTGGTCGGCACGACCGCTCCCGGTGCCGCGTTGCGCACGGTGCCGTCGCTGCGCGGCCCGGTCACCGCGGTCAACGGCGTGCCGGTCGCGCAGTTGAAGCATGTCAGCGATGCGGCGTGGATTTTGCGCGGCGACCGCGGGCTGAGCTATGCCGCAACCTTCCCCGAACACAATACGCTGACGGCGGGCAAATGGTGGCCGGCAAACTATAGCGGCCCGCCGCTGGTCTCGATCGATCAGGACGCCGCCACCGCGCTCGGGCTGCATGTCGGCGATACGCTGACGATCTCGGTGCTCGGCGTCGATGTGACCGCGCGGATCGCGTCGCTGCGCAAGATCGACTGGTCGGGGCTGGGGTTCAACTTCGCCATCCTGTTTGCGCCGGGAACGCTCGAGGCGGCGCCGCATACCTGGATGGCCACCGTCGCGATGACGGCGGCGCAGGAGCGCAGCTTTTCGGCGGTAATGACGCATCAACTGCCGACCGCAAGCCTTGTGCGGGTCAAGGACGTGCTCGGTCAGGTCGGCGCGCTGCTCGGGCAATTGTCGGCGGCGGTGCGCGCGGCGGCGTCGGTGACTGTCGCCGCCGGGATTGCGGTGCTGATCGGTGCGCTCGCCGCCAGCCGCCAGGCGCGGTTGTACGATGCGGTGCTGCTCAAGGTGCTCGGTGCCACCCGCGGCCAGATCCTGCGCGCAACGCTGATCGAATATGGCCTGCTCGCCGCGATCGTCGCGGTGCTGGCGCTCGGCCTCGGCATGGCGGGCGGGTGGTATGTCGTGACGCAGGTGCTCAAGCTCGAATGGATCGTCGCATGGGGCCCGGTGCTGGCGACCGTGACGATCGGGGCCAGCGTCACCGTGCTGCTCGGGCTGGCGGGGTCGTGGGGGGCATTGTCGGCGCGGCCCAATACGGTTTTGCGGACGCTGTAAATGTCGCTGCCACGCCCGCTTGAACTCGTCCGTTAAAGCGCCGATATTACGGGGACACCGGCACCATTGCCGGGGTGATGGAGATTTTGATGGCAAACCAGGTCGATCCCCGCATCGCCTTCCCGCGAGCGGGAACGGAGGCGCAGGCGGCCAGCTTCGATGCTGGCCTGCGGTCTTACATGTTGTCGGTTTACAACTACATGGCGAGCGGCGTGCTGCTCACCGGCGTGGTGGCGCTCGGCTTTGCGCAGTCGGGGCTGGTCAACACGTTGTTCAACGAAGTCGGACGTCCGTCGCTGCTCGGCTGGATCGTCATGCTGGCACCGCTCGGCCTCGTCATCACGATGAGCGCGGCGATCAACCGGCTGTCCGAATTCAGCATCAAGGCGCTGTTTTGGGGCTTTGCGGCGATCATGGGCGTGTCGATGTCGGCGATTTTCCTGCGCTATACCGGCGGGTCGATCGCCTCGACGTTCTTTGCCACGGCGGCGGGTTTCGGCGCGCTCAGCCTGTACGGCTACACGACGAAGCGCGACCTTGGCGCGATGGGGAAGTTCCTGATGATGGGCCTCGTCGGGCTGATCGTCGCGATGTTGATCAACGCGTTTTTCCCGTCGGCGCAGGGTTCGCTGCTGATCTCGTTTGTCGGCGTGCTGCTGTTCTCGGCACTGACCGTCTATGACACGCAGAAGATCAAGAACATGTACGATGTCGTGCAGGGCAGCGACATGTACGGTAAGTCGATCGTGATGGGCGCGTTGACGCTGTACCTCGACTTCATCAACCTGTTCCTGTTCCTGCTGCGCTTTACCGGCGGCAGCCGCAACTAAGCCAACGCTAGTCGGGCCCCGGTGGATAACACCGGGGCCTTTTTGTTTAGCCGCTGGCCATCTGTCGCAGCGATTTTCGGGCGATTATGACTTTGCAGGCCGGTTGCACCGCGCCATCTCGGCCTCGGCTGCTGCGGCACGACCGTGCGATATACGCAATGCAATTGCGTGGTGAGCGCGCCCCCGCGCCGGCTCACCCCAGCGCGGCGTGGAGCGCCTTGACGGTGCGGCCCCACGCCAGCTCGCTCGCCGCTTTGTCATAGCGACCGACGGCGGTGTCGTTGTTGAACGCGTGGTTGACGCCCGGATAGACATAAACCTCATACGCCACGCCGGCGGCCTTCAGCGCGGTTTCATACGCCGGAATGCCCGCGTCGATGCGCTCGTCGAGCCCGGCATAGTGGAGCACCAGATGCGCGGTGATGCCGCTCGCGCTGGCGGGCTGCGGGCCGTAATAGGGCACGCTGACGGCGAGCTTGCGCCCCGCCGCGACGGCGACCGCGTTGGTCATGCCGCCGCCCCAGCAAAAACCGATCGCGCCGACTTTGCCGTTGCCGCCGTTGAGCGCGGCGAGATAGCCGAGCGTGGCGACACCGTCGGCGACCGTCGCGTCGCGGACCAGCGCGCCGATCATCGTCCGCGCCTGGTCCTCGTCGGTGGGGGTACCACCGGCGGGCGCAAGAAAGTCGGGGGCAAGCGCCACGAACCCTTCGAGCGCGATGCGGCGTGCGACATCCTTGATATGTTCGGTCAGCCCGCGATTTTCGTGGATGACCATGACGGTGCCAAGCTTGCCGGGGGCATGCGCCGGGCGGACAAGATAGCCGCTCAGCTGATGGTCGCCGCCGCCTGCCCAATACACGGTCGCGGTGGTCAGTCGCGCATCGTCCCCGGCAATGATGCTCCCCGCCGCCGGCGACGCTTCGAGCAGCGGGATCACCGCTGCTGCCGCTGCCGCGCTGCCGGTCAGCCGCACCATGCCCGACATCAGCGCGCGCCGGTCGAGCCCGACATGCGTGTAATGATCGTAAAGGTCGATCATCGCCTGCGTCACGTGCGGCACGGTCTGCTCCCTCGAAACCTTGGACGACCAACGATAACCAAGACGCGCACCCGGCGACAGCCCCATCCCACCGACCGCTGTCAGCAGCGATCGGCCGCCACCCGGTGCGGGTGGCGGCCGTCGCGGCGCGGTTAGACGGTGACGAGCGGCTCGTCGGTCGCGGTGGCACCGGGCTTGGGCTTTTTCGCGCGCTTGGGCTTCGGCGCGGCTGGCGTGATCTCGAACGCCAGCGCGTTGTCCTTGACCGCAACGCGGACTTCGCCGCCGCGCACCAGCTTGCCGAACAACAGTTCTTCGGCGAGCGGCTGCTTGATCTTCTCCTGCATCAAGCGCGCCATCGGCCGGGCCCCGTACAGCTTGTCATAGCCGCGTTCGATCAGCCACGTCTTCGCCTCGTCGGTCAGCGCGATATGCACTTCGCGCTCGGCGAGTTGCAGTTCGAGCTGGATGACGAACTTGTCGATAACGCGCATCACCACCGACGGCGGCAGATAGTCGAACGCGACGATCGCATCGAGGCGGTTGCGGAACTCGGGCGTGAACATCCGCTTGATCGCTTCCTCGTCCTCGCCCTCGCGGCCCTGGACGCCAAACCCGATCCCCTCGCGCGCCATATCGGACGCGCCGGCATTGGTCGTCATGATCAGGATGGTGTTCCTGAAATCGACGGTCTTGCCGTGGTGGTCGGTCAGCTTGCCGTTGTCCATCACCTGCAACAGGATGTTGAACAGATCGGGATGCGCCTTTTCGATCTCGTCGAGCAGCAACACGCTGTGCGGCTGCTGGTCGACGGCATCGGTGAGCAATCCGCCCTGGTCGAAGCCGACATAGCCCGGGGGCGCGCCGATCAGCCGGCTGACCGAATGGCGCTCCATATATTCCGACATGTCGAAGCGCGTCAGCGGGATGCCGAGGATCGACGCGAGCTGGCGTGCCACCTCGGTCTTGCCGACGCCGGTCGGGCCGGAGAACAGATAGTTGCCGATCGGCTTGTTCGGCTCGCGCAGGCCGGCGCGGCTGAGCTTGATCGCTGACGCGACGCGCTCGATCGCCTTGTCCTGCCCGAACACCACGCGCTTCAAATCGGCCTCGAGCGTGCCCAGCGCCTTTTTGTCGTCGGTCGACACCGACTTCGGCGGAATCCGCGCCATCGTGGCGATCACTGCCTCGATCTCCTTGACGCCGATCACCTTCTTGCGCTTGGCGAGCGGCACCAGCATCTGCGATGCGCCGGTCTCGTCGATGACATCGATCGCCTTGTCGGGCAGCTTGCGGTCGTTGATATAGCGCGAGCTCAGCTCGACCGCCGCCTTGATCGCCTCGGGGGTGTATTTGAGCTGGTGATGCTCCTCATAGCTCGGGCGCAGGCCCATCAGGATCTTGATGGTATCCTCGACCGTCGGCTCGTTGACGTCGATCTTCTGGAACCGCCGCAGCAGCGCGCGGTCCTTTTCGAAGTGGTTGCGGAACTCCTTATACGTCGTCGAGCCGATGCAGCGGATCGCGCCGCTGCTGAGTGCCGGCTTGAGCAGGTTCGACGCATCCATCGCGCCGCCGCTCGTCGCGCCTGCGCCGATGACGGTGTGGATTTCGTCGATGAACAGCACGGCATGCGGCAGCTTCTCAAGCTCCGAGACAACATTCTTCAGCCGCTCCTCGAAGTCGCCGCGATACCGCGTGCCAGCGAGCAGCGCACCCATGTCGAGGCTGTAGATCACCGCCGGGCGCAGCACGTCGGGGACATCGCCCTCGATGATCTTGCGCGCGAGGCCCTCGGCAATCGCAGTCTTGCCGACGCCGGGCTCGCCGACATACAGCGGGTTGTTCTTCGACCGGCGGCACAGGATCTGGATCGTCCGGTCGACCTCGGCATGGCGGCCGATCAGCGGGTCGATCTTGCCGGTCTTGGCCTTCTCGTTGAGGTTGACGGTGAACTGCTTGAGCGCCGATTCGGCACCGCCCTTGGCGGGCTTGCCCTCGGCCTTTTCGGGTTCGTCGGACTTGTCACCGGCACCCTTCACGGCGCGCGGTTCCGACGCGCCCGACTTGGCGATGCCGTGGCTGATAAAGCTGACCGCATCGAGCCGCGTCATGTCCTGCTGCTGCAGGAAGAACACCGCATGGCTTTCGCGTTCGGAGAACAGCGCGACCAGCACATTGGCCCCGGTCACCTCCTCGCGGCCCGACGACTGGACGTGCAGGATGGCGCGCTGAACGACGCGCTGAAACCCCGCCGTCGGCGTCGGTTCGATGCTGGCATCGGCCTTCAATGAATTGAGTTCGGTGTCGAGATACTGCGTCACCTGGCTGCCGAGTTCCTCGACATCGACCGAGCATGCCTTCATCACCGCAGCGGCATGCGCGTCGGCGGTCAGCGCGAGCAGCAGATGCTCGAGCGTGGCATATTCGTGATGACGACGGCTGGCCTCGGCCAGGGCATTGTGCAGGCTATGCTCGAGTTCGCGAGTGAACGAGGGCATCTTGGTCTCCCACGGCGCGGGAACGGGCTTCCCTGCCTCAGTCCTGAATGTCATCCCGTTGCCTTCAAACATCAAGGGGTAGTCGTGCGGCGCTTGGGCGCGCCACGATATCTGTGTATAAAAGGTTACGGCAGCGGGTTGGGGGACTTGCGAGTGATCCTGTTGATAGTTGCGGCGGCCGCGGTACTGAACGCCGATGCGCCGCCGGTCGGTTATCTCGCCGGGCAGCCGCCGCTCGATTGGGCCAAGCTGTTGCCGGGCCCGCCGAAATCGGGCAGCGCCGCCGATGCCGCCGACCGTGCCACCTATGCCGCCAGCGCTGGCGGCGTGGGCGGGCGCAGCTGGCAGGCGGCGATCACGCAGCTGCATCCCGGGCGCGCCGCAGCGATGGCTCCGCAGATCGCGTGCATCGTTGCCGCACCCGTCGATGCGGCTAGCGCACCGGGGCTGTTCCGGCTGCTCGCGCGGCTGGGGGCGGATGCCTATGCACCGGTGAAAGTGAGCAAGGATTTCTACCACCGCGACCGGCCGTTCGTCGGCGATACCGCCACCGTCACCTGCGATCCGCGCGCCAATTCGGGCGAGCTCAGCTTTGCCTATCCCAGCGGCCATGCGGCAATCGGGACGCTGTGGGGTGCCGCGCTCGGCGATGTTGCGCCCGATCGCCGCGGCGTTGCAAAGGCATGGGGAACCGCGGTCGGCGACAACCGCATCGCCTGCCGCGTCCACTGGGCGAGCGATGTCGCTGCCGGTCGCACGCTCGGCACCGCTCTGTACAAGCGCGTCGAGCCGATGCCCGCGTACCGCGCCGATGTCGCCGCCGCGCGCGCCGAAATCACAGCGCTGCGCACGCGTGATGCCCCACCGCTCAGCAGTTGCGGCTAGGGGCGTGACGTTCAGCACGCCGACAGCTATGACGCACTACAGCACCGCTCATCGGTGAGGACGGGCGGGGAGAAACGCATGCGAACGACGATGCTGGCACTGGCCGGCCTGATGCTGACCACCGGTGCTGCCGCAGCGCCGGCCAAGGTCGACCGGGGGCTGACCAAGCTGCCCGACGCGCCGCCGCCGGTGGTGATCGCGACGGCGCCGCTGACGCCCGACAACACGCTGCTGCTCGACCTGTCGACCGGCGGGCGGGTGACGATCCAGATGCGCCCCGATGTCGCGCCGCGGCATGTCGAGCGCGTCAAGACGCTGGTCCGGCAGGGTTTTTACAACGGCACGGTATTCCACCGCGTCATCGACGGCTTCATGGCGCAGGGCGGCGACCCGACCGGCACCGGGCAGGGCGGATCGAAACTGCCCGACCTCAAGGCCGAATTCAACGCGCTGCCGCATGTGCGCGGCGCGGTCGCGATGGCGCGCGCCGGGTCGGTCGATAGCGCCAACAGCCAATTCTATATTGTGCTGCAGCCGACGCTGAAGCTCGACGGTGTTTACACCGTCTGGGGCCGGGTGACGGCGGGCATGGACCTTGTCGACGCGATCGAAAAGGGCGAGCCGCCCGAACATCCGTCGAAGATCGTGCACGCGTCGATCGCCAGCGATGCGGGCGCAGCGGCGGCGTCTCCTGCACCGGCGGCTCCCGCACCGGCGGCGGCTCCGGCGACGATCGGCACGGTCGCGGTCCCGGCGTCGAACGCCCCAACAGCAGCAGCGCCGCCCAAGTAACCGCGTACGTTGCCACTCCGGCAGACGCCGTGGTGGCGGTAAGGATTAAATGCTCGTCTCCGATTTCGATTTCACGCTGCCGCCCGAGCGCATCGCGCTGCGCCCGGCGGTACCGCGCGACGCAGCGCGGCTGCTGCGCGTCACGCCGGCTGGTCTCGCCGACCTGACGATGGCCGATTTGCCCGGTCAGCTGCGCGCCGGCGATTGCCTCGTGTTCAACGACACGCGCGTCATCCCGGCGCAATTATTCGGGCACAAGCATAGCGCGCTGATCCGCGTCACGCTGCACCAGCAGGTCGAACACCGCCGCTGGTGGAGCTTTGTCCGCAATGCCAAGCGGCTGCGCCTCGGTGACCGTATCGATTTCGGCGGCGGGCTCGAGGGCGTCGTCGAGGCGCGCGGCGACGACGGCAGCATCCAGTGGCGCTTCGACAGCGCCGCGCCGTTTGAAGTTGCGCTCGCTGCCGCCGGTCAAATGCCGCTGCCGCCCTATATCGCGAGCAAGCGCGCCGTCGATGCGCAGGACGACACCGATTATCAGACGCTCTATGCGGTCAAGCCCGGCGCGGTTGCCGCCCCCACCGCCGGGCTGCACTTCACCCCTGCGCTGCTCGCCGCGATCGATGCGACCGGGGCCAGCCGCGAAACCGTGACGCTGCACGTCGGCGCGGGCACCTTCCTGCCGGTCAAGGCCGACGATACCGACGATCATGCGATGCACGCCGAAACGGGGCATATCGACGCCGCCACCGCCGCGCGCATCAACGCCGCCAAAGCCGCCGGCGGGCGCATCATCGCCGTTGGCACCACCTCCGCGCGCCTGCTCGAAAGCGCGTGGACCCCCGACGGCGTCGCGGCGTTCAGCGGCGACACGCGCATCTTCATCACCCCGGGGTTCCGCTTTGCCGTGGTCGACGGGCTGCTCACCAACTTCCACCTGCCGAAATCGACGCTGTTCATGCTGGTCAGCGCACTGATGGGGCTCGAACGCATGCAGGCGGCGTACCGCCATGCGATCGACAGCGGCTACCGGTTTTACAGCTACGGCGATGCGAGCCTGTTGCTGCCGGGCGGGTAAGGGGCGGTGGGGTGGGTAGTTAGCGGATCGCCGCCGGCCGAGTCACCGCGCATCTTGCTCCCTTCATCAACTTGCCTATCCTGCCAAGAACACGACTCGCCGACCCGACGGGAACAGGAGTATGGGTTATGCTCAGGCAACTTACCCGCTGTGTGGTGGTGTTCGCGGTCACGCTCACTTGTCAGGGATACGCAATGGCTGATCAGGTAGGTCACGTCACCGGCGTCGGCGGCGTGTTTGTTAAGAGCAAGGATCCAAAGGCGCTCGCGAAATGGTATCAAGAAGTCCTAGGTCTTGATGTCAAACCTTTGGGCGGAGCGGCATTGCCATTCGACGCTCCGGGCCACCCTCCGAAAGTGTCTTGGACGGCTTTTCCGGCTTCCAGCGACTATATGAGCCCCTCAACCCGAGAGTTCATGATCAACTTCGCGGTCGACGACATGGATGCGATGGTCGCGCGACTGACCGCGCACGGCGTTCCAATCCTGAAACGCGACGATAACGACGCTTTCGGCCGGTTCGCATGGATACAAGACCCGGATGGCACCAAGATCGAACTCTGGCAGCCGAAGCGGAGCTAGGTCAGAGTTGCGAGGACAAGACTCCAACTTTACGTCCGCTTTGGGGTCGCAACCAGACTGAACGCCACCCGCGCCCGCATTGACAAAAAAATCCATTTGGTTATATCTGACTGGCCATGAATCCGCCAGCCCATCGCCCTGCGCCAGCAGATGCCCGTGACGCGCGCACCCGCGCTCACCGTGCCATGCAGCCGCGTTGCGCCGCCGTCGCCATCCGCCCGATCGAACGCCGTCGCCGCCGAACCCAACATTTGCTCGCCGTAACGTCCTCGTAATTTGCAACTTCCCCTCGGTGCGCCAGTAAAGTTAGACGTGTTAGGCGGCGACCGCGCAACCGCCACCGGGTGCTGTCCAATGCGCGCCGGTGCCGCTAAACCACCGCGATGACCCGCCCCCGTTTCGACTTCACCATCCACGCCACCGACGGCGCGGCGCGCTCCGGCACCATATCGATGCAGCGCGGCGACATCCGCACGCCCGCGTTCATGCCGGTCGGCACCGCCGCCACCGTCAAGGCGATGCGCAGCCGTGAGGTCCGCGCCGCCGGCGCCGACATCATCCTGGGCAACACCTATCACCTGATGCTGCGCCCGACTGCCGAGCGGATCGACCGGCTGGGCGGGTTGCATGCGTTCATGGGGTGGGACCGCCCGATCCTGACCGACAGCGGCGGCTTTCAGGTGATGTCTTTGGGCGAGCTGACCAAGCTGACCGAGGACGGGGTGACGTTCAAGTCGCACCTCGATGGCAGTCGCCATTTGATCACGCCCGAGCGGTCGATGGAAATCCAGCGGCTGCTCGGCTCGGACATCGTCATGGCGTTCGACGAGTGTACGCCGTTCCCCGCGACGCCCGAACAGGCCGCGGCCTCGATGGCGCGGTCGATGCGCTGGGCGCAGCGGTCGCGCGATGGCTTCGACAGCGGTCATGATCATGCCGCCCGCGCGGCGCTGTTCGGCATCCAGCAGGGGTCGATGGACGCAGGGCTGCGCGCGCAATCGGCAGACGCGCTGATGGCGATCGGCTTCGACGGCTATGCCATCGGCGGGCTGGCGGTGGGCGAGGGGCAGGACGCGATGTTCGGCGTGCTCGACTTTGCGCCGGGCCAGTTGCCGCCCGACCGCCCGCGCTATCTGATGGGGGTGGGCAAGCCCGACGACATTGTCGGCGCGGTGGTGCGCGGGGTCGACATGTTCGACTGCGTGCTGCCGACACGGTCGGGCCGGACGGGGCAGGCGTTCACTCATGACGGCCCGATCAACCTGCGCAACGCCCGCTTTGCCGAGGACACCGCGCCGCTCGATGCCGATTGCGCCTGCCCGGTATGCGCACAGGCCAGCCGCGCCTATCTCGCGCATCTGGTCCGCAGCGACGAGATATTGGGCGCGATGCTGATGACCGAGCATAATATCTGGTTCTATCAGCAGCTGATGGCCGGGCTGCGCGCCGCAATCGGCGAGGGGCGGCTGACGGCGTTCGCGACCGCGTGGGTGGCGCGGTACAAGGCGCGCGCGCGGTGAGCCGGCGCGCGACCGGGGCCCTTAGCTGCGCGCGCCGACCGGTGGGCTCAGCGGCCCTTGAACCGCGGTGCGCGCTTTTGCAGGAAGGCGGTAACACCCTCGGCGAAGTCGGCCGTGCGCCCGGCGGTGCGCTGATGCTCGCGCTCGACGCGCAGCCCCTCGGTCAGGCTGGCATCCATGCACGCTCGGATGCCGTGGCGGATCAGCGTATAGGCGCGCGTCGGCCCGTTCGCGAGCCGCGTTGCCAAGGCGGTGACGGTCGCCTTCAAGGCGTCATCCTCGACCACCGAATAGATCATGCCCCAATCAAGCGCGGTGGCGGCGGGGATTTTGTCGCCGAGCATCATCATCGCCTGCGCCCGCGCCTTGCCCGCCAGCCGTGGCAGCAGCCATGTCGAGCCGACATCGGGGACCAGCCCGATGTTGACGAAGGCCTGCAGGAAATATGCCGATTTCGCCGCGACGACGATATCGCCCGCCAGCGCAAAGCTGCACCCCGCGCCCGCCGCCGGGCCGTTGACCGCGGTGATGAACGGCACCGGCAGCGCGAACAGCCGTTCGAGCAACGGGTTGAAATGGCTTTCGAGGCTGCTGCCCGCGTCGCTGTTGGCGATGCCGCGATTGTTCGCCGTCGTCCCGCTCGCCAGGTCGGCGCCGCTGCAAAACGCGCGGCCCGCCCCAGTCAGCACCAGCACGCGCGCCGTCGCTTCGTCACGCACGCGGTCGACGGCGTCGATCATCTCGGCGATCACGCCGGTGTGCAGCGCGTTCAGCGCCTGCGGCCGGTTGATGGTGATGGTGGCAATGCCGCCGGACTCGTCGAAAAGGATATGCTCGTACGACATGCGACGCTCCCCAGCGGTTGACGTAAACGTCATAGCGGCAAAGCCGCGCGCGACGCCAGCCTAGCCGCGCGCCTTGACGAGCATGAACGCCGGGGTGCCATCGCTGCCGAAGCCGACTTCGGCGGGGCCAAGGTCGTTGTCACGCGGGCGATCGTCACGGCCACCGTCACGGTGGTTGCGCGGACGGGCTTCGCGCCGCGGTTCCTCCCGGCGCGGTTCGGCGGGTCGAGCTTCGACGGGGCGGGCTTCGACAGGGCGGGGCGCAGCTACGACTGGCGGCGGAGCAGTATCGGCAGCGGCAGCTCCGCCGCCTTTGCCGCCCCTTCCACGGCGGCGGCGTGCGCGCGGCTTGCCGTCGCCGACGGGAACATCGTCGGGCATTTCGGGCGGCAAAGCTTCGGTCGGCACCGCGATTTCCTCGCTTGCCGCGACGATTTCGGCGGGGGCAGCGGCGTGCGCACTATGGCGCGGCACCTTGTGACCGATCAGCTTTTCGACGTCGCGCAGGTTGTCCGCCTCGTCGGGGGTGAACAGCGTATAGGCGACCCCGGTGCGCCCGGCGCGTCCAGTACGGCCGATGCGGTGGACATAGTCCTCGGCATGGTGGGGCACGTCATAGTTGATGACGTGGCTGACGCCGGGCACATCGAGACCGCGCGCCGCAACGTCGGAGGCGACCAGCACGGTGATGCTGCCGTCCTTGAAGCGGTCGAGCTCGCGGATGCGGTCGGCCTGCTCCATGTCACCGTGGATCTGCCCGGCCGCCATGCCGGCTTTTTTGAGGACGTCGGCGAGCTCGCGAACGTCTTTCTTGCGATTGCAGAAGACGATGGCGTTCTTCACTTCGGGGTCGCGAAGCAAGCTCCGCAGCGTCTCGCGCTTGCCGCGCGACGTGGTCTCGACGATGAACTGCGCGATCAACGCGTTCGACTGCGCTGGGCGCGCCACCTCGATGACGCGCGGGTCGGTCATAAACCGGTCGGCAAGCTTTTTGATCGGGCCGGGCATCGTCGCGGAGAACAACAGCGTCTGCCGCGGCGTCGGCAGCTTGGTGCAGATTTCCTCGATATCGGGGATGAACCCCATGTCGAGCATGCGGTCGGCCTCGTCGATCACCAACAGGCTGCATTGGTTGAGCATGATCTTGCCGCGCCCGAACAGGTCCATCAACCGGCCCGGCGTTGCGATCAGCACGTCGACGCCCTTTTCGAGCGCGGCGAGCTGGTCGCCCATCGATACGCCACCGATCAGCAGCGCCATCGTCAGCTTGTGATATTTGCCGTATTTGTCGAAATTCTCGGAAACCTGCTGCGCCAGCTCGCGCGTCGGCTCGAGGATCAGCGAGCGCGGCATCCGTGCCCGGCTGCGCCCCTCGGCGAGGATGTCGATCATCGGCAGTACAAAGCTCGCGGTCTTGCCGGTACCGGTCTGCGCCACGCCGATGATGTCACGGCCCATCAACACCGGTGGGATCGCGCTCGCCTGGATCGGCGTCGGGTCGTTGTAACCGCTGTCCGCGACCGCGCGGAGCAGCTCCTCCGACAGGCCCAGTGCTTCGAAACTCATGTGTGTCCTTGGGATAAGGGGAGCGCTCGAAAATGGATCGCCCGCACTGTGCTCGCGCTTGCGCCTGTTTGCCCGGTAAAGTCAATAAAGCGCGGACAAAGAAACGGGCGGGGATCGCTCCCCGCCCGTAAATTCCAGCGAGTGACTGCCGGTTAGAACTTGATGCCGCCCGCGATGCCGTAACGGCGCGGTTCGAGCGTGAAGACGTTGGTGAACAGCCCCGACGACTGGTCGGTTACGTAGGCACCGGTGATCGCATTGTTGTTGGCGATGTTCTGGATGAAGCCGCGGACAAAGAAGCGGTCATCCTTGCCGTTGAGCTGTACCTGAGCATTCATGATGTAATAGCTCGGGATGCGGTTGACGAACGCCGTCTGCCCCGGACCACTGCCGTTGAAGATGCTGCCATAACTCCCGCCGGTGAACGCAAGGTCGAAGCGCGGGACGAGCGACATGCCGTTGCTGAATTCGGCCGTATACTGAACGCCCGCCGATGCCTTGACGCTTGGCGACTGCGGTAGCTGGTTGCCCTTGATGTTGATTTTTACGCCTTCATTCAGGACGGTAACTCCAGCAGCAGCAGCATTGCTTGCCAACACCGAGCAGATACCAAAGGCACCAGTTGTGCCGGCAGCCAAGCCGCTGTTCGCACCGAAAGCTGTCGGCGCCTGCAGCCCTAATGCTGCATTGACCGCGCCAACGTAACCGTTGGACAAAGCCGCGCCGCCCGCACCAGTTGGCACAACCGCGCAGTTCGATGCGTTAACGATATCCTTGATGATGACCGCATCGCTGCGACCACCCGACGGATCGCGCGGGTTCGAGAGGAACTTATCCTGATTTACCTTGGTATGCAGATAGCTGAAGCCAAGGTTGACCGCGAAGTTACGCGCCGGCTGAATGATGGCATCCGCCTCGACGCCGTAGATGTCGGCGTCGACGTTATCGTTGACAGATGTCCGCGCGACAATGCGGCTTAGCTGGAGACCTTTGTACTTATAATAGAAGCCCGTAACGTTCAGCCGCAGCGAACCGTCGAGGAAGGTGTTCTTCGATCCAACCTCGAACGAGTCGATGAATTCCGGCTTGAACGAATCCGAAACCGCAAAGATCGGCGATAGCGGCGGATTTATACCCCCCGACTTGTAGCCGCGCGCATAAGAGAAATAAATCAGGTTTTCGTCGGTGATCTTATAGTCGACGACTGCACGTCCAGTGATTTCGCTGAAGCCCACTTTGCGCAAGTCGTAGGGGGCGCCGACCAGCGTTTGTGGGTTCTGACCGGGGGTCGTCGCGACAGCTGGGTCGAACGAAAGATTGCCGTATGTAAGTGGCAGGTTTCGGAAGGCCGGCACCGGGAAATCTGTGGGTGAAGTTCCAATTGCTTGGCCAAAGTTCGTCGCGCCATATGGCAGATAAACTGAATTCCCGAGCGCATCCTGGAACAGTGTTGTTCGCGCGCTGACAGATTTCTGGTCGTTATTGTAGCGCAAACCAACAGTAATTTTGAGCTTGTCGGTGGCGTTATAATAGCCTTCGCCATACAGGCCGTAGGAGGTCAACAAATAGTCGTTGGTGTTGTTCCGGTAATAAGGCGAGGCGCGGTAGCTGTTGGGGAACGCTGCGTTGCCGCCAAGTTGCTGACCGATCGTTCCGACGAGACCCAGTACGGCCGCCGCATAGTCAAGCCCATAAGCGTTTACATAGTAGCTGTTTTCCTGCAGCTTGATGCGATTGTAGATGCCGCCCAGCAGGAAGTTGAACTTACCGCTGAACTGGCTGTTGAGGATGACTTCGCCGGTATAGGCGTCGTTGGTCTGGTTCGACCGATCGAAGTTGAGCGGTACCGCGCCGCACACGCTACGGCCGCCGAAAACGCCGGTCCCCGTCGTGTCGAGTGCCGACGAGGTGCAATAGGGACCGCCCGCGCCGTTCGGTGCAAGCGCCTTTACGCCTGGCGCGATCTGCTGGAACAGCGGCCCGGCGGCCCCCGCCGCATAGGCAGCCGCCGTCGCAAGGCCAGGCTGGAAGATCGAGGCGCTCTGCACCGCGAGGTTGTAGTCCTGAGAAGAGTCGACCCGGTCGCGCTGATAGAGGCCGGACACCTTGAGCTTCAGCGACCCGAAATCATGCTCGACGGCGGCTGATGCCTGAATTTCGTCGGCAAAATAATTGGGCGTGTACGCCGTATTGACGCTGCGCAAGTCCGCCGGGTTGATGTTGTTGGCGTAACCGTCGGCTGCGTAAAGGCTACCGGTATTCAGCGCGACCAGCGCATTCGCAAGGCCGTTGCCCGCCGCCGATGTGCGGAACGGCGCGGTCGCGACCTGTAGCAGTTCTTTCGATGTAAAGATGCTCGCCAGCGTCGCATTGCCGTTGACGGTGCCGTTGGTCAGCTGGCCGGGCAAGCAGCCGAGAATGCCGGTCGGGTCACGCTGGCACAACTGCTTTTGAATGCGGAGGCGATTGTCCTTTTCATGGAAATAATAGCCCATCAGATCGACCGTCGTGTGGCTATCGGGCTGCCAGCGCGCCGAAGCGCGGATGGCATATTGGTCGCGGCCATCGAGCTTCGTGTTGTTGTAAATGTTGTTCGTATAGCCGTCGCGCTTCAGATAGGTGCCCGCAACGCGGAAACCGAGCGTGTCGGTGACGGGCAGGTTGAACATGCCCTTGACCTTATAGGTATTGAAATTGCCATACTCGCCTTCGGCGGCGGCATGGATACCCTTCAGGTCGGGCTTGGCAGTGATGAAGTTGACGACGCCGGCGGTCGCGTTGCGGCCGAACAGCGTGCCCTGCGGGCCACGCAGGACTTCAACACGCTGGAGATCGAAAAAGTCGGTTTCGAAAATGCGGGTGCCGAACAGCGGCAGATCATTGATGTGGATCGCCGTCGCGCTGTCGCAGGTAACACCCACGCACAGATCGCCGACGCCGCGGATCGTGAAGATGCCGCCGGTGAAGTTCGACTTGGTAAAGGTAATATTGGGCAGCGTCAGCTGCAGGTCGCTCGCGTTATTGATCTGCTGCTTCTCGAGCGTTGCCGCGGTGAAGGCGCTCACCGCGATCGGCACGTCCTGAAGGCTTTGCGAGGTGCGCTGCGCGGTGACGACGATTTCGTCGATCGTGTTGCCGGTGGGCGCGGTCGCTGCTGCCTCGGCAAACGCCGGCGCGGCGAGCAGGCCGAGTAACGATACGCTGGCGGCAAGCGCCCGCTTGGCCGCAGTTGCACGCGTAGAAATGACGGATGTTCGCATAATGACGTCCTCCCCAAAGCTATCGCGGTGCCGCACCTATTCGAGTGGACGGTCACCGATCACAAACGGCAGGTCAGCCGGTTGCTTCACTACGCATTTGAACAAGCTTCCAATCGCTTGTCCAGCATTGTGGCGGGTTTACGAGGCTGCGACCATTCGACCGGGCCGGTGTAACCAATTGGCAACACTTTTATCGGCGGCGAATTGGCTTGAGCGCCACAATCGCGGCGATCGGACACTCGCCCCCCGATCGCGCAATTACCGCGTCGCGACCGGCGCAAAGCTGTCCGGCCTGCGCGCGGCGGTAATAAAAGCCCTGATAGAAGCTGAGCGCAGGGCATTCGCGGGCAAAGCTCATACGCCAGCGGTTGCCGCCGGCCATCGTCAGCTCGACGGCACGGTCGCCGATGACGATGGCTCCGGCCATGTGATCGACCGCGACGCAGCGTCGTCGCGCAGCGATGGGCAGCAGCGAATCGCGGTCGGCGACGGTCGCTGACGGGTGCGTGGCGACACGCGCCACATGGCGTTCGCTAAACCCGGGCGCAGGCACGGCAGGTGTGGAGGTCGCGAACGCAGCAAACCCTGCTATCGCCGCAATCCCAAGCCGCCGATGCTGCATAGATGTGAAACACTCCCTGAACGACCCAGCGGTGACCGTCCGCAGTTGAACCGCGGCTGAACCCGCTCAATCGATAGCGCGGATCATTGCGTCCGACTATGCTGCCGCTATGTCCGACGCCCCCGAACTACCGTCCGCTGCCGCGCTCGCCGACATCAAAGCCGCTGTCGGTGACGGCGGTTGGAGCAGCGACCGGGAAACCTTGGCGCCGCATCTTGTTGACTGGCGCGGGCGGGTGACCGGACGCGCGGCGCTGCTGGTGCGTCCGGGCTCGACGGAAGCGGTCGCGGCGCTGGTGGCGGCGGCGGCGCGGCACCGGGTCGTGCTCGTTCCGCAGGGTGGCAACACCGGGCTGGTTGGCGGGGGTATTCCCGATCCTGGCGGCGGCGCTGTGCTGGTCAGCCTGACGCGTCTCAACCGGATGGAGCCGGTCGATGTGGCGGCGCTGACGGTGACGGTCGGCGCGGGCGCGATCCTCGAACATGTTCATGCGCATGTGCGAGCGAACGGCTGCGTGTTTCCACTGTCGCTTGCGGCGAAGGGGAGCGCCACGATCGGCGGGTTGATTTCGACCAACGCGGGCGGTGTACAGGTGCTGCGGCACGGCACGATGCGCGCCTTGGTGATGGGCATCGAGGCGGTGCTGCCCGACGGGTCGGTGCTCCACCAGCTTGGCGCACTCGCCAAGGACACGAGCGGCTATGATATTAAGCAGCTGCTTATCGGGGCGGAGGGCACGTTGGGGATCGTGACGGCGGCAACGCTGCGGCTGGTTCGCGCACCGGCCGATACGGCGGTCGGCTGGGCAGGGATGGCATCACCTGCAGCGGCGCTGGCACTGCTCGCCCGGCTGCGCGCTGCGGTTGGGGACAGGGTCGAAAGCTTCGAGTTGATCCCCGGTATCGGACTGGCGCTGGTGGTGGCAGGCGGACAGCGCAGCCCGTTGGCTGGCGAGCATGCGTGGCATGTGCTGATCGAGTTGACGTCTGCGGGCCGGGATGATGCGCTCGCGTTGCGGCTCGGCGATGTCCTTTCGGCAGCGCTCGAATCGGGGGTTGTCGAGGATGCGACCGTCGCGCAGTCGCAGGCGCAGGCGGCTACGCTGTGGCGGCTGCGCGAAACCCTGCCGGAGGCGGAGCGCCGCGACGGCTTTGCGGTCAAGCACGACATTGCCGTGCCGGTATCGGCGATGCCGGCATTCATCGTCGACGCCACCACCAGCGTCGAAGCTGCGTGGCCCGGCACGCGCGTTCTCGCGTTCGGGCATCTGGGCGACGGCAACGTCCACTTCAACGTGCGCGCGCCGGTCGGCAGCGACAGCCGCGCGTGGGTCGAAGCGCATGGCCCGGCCGTGACGCGCCATGTCGATGATACAGTTACCGCTCGCGGCGGTACGATCGCGGCCGAACATGGCATCGGTACCGTCAAGAAGGCGGAGCTGGCGCGGCTTGGTGACCCGGCCAAGCTCGCTGCGATGCGCGCCGTAAAGGCTGCGCTCGATCCGCTCGGCATCATGAATCCGGGTAAAATCTTCTGACGGCTTGCACGCATGGTTTTGCGTCCGTAAACGGCAGCGCACGCAACCGATCATCGAAAGACCGTTTTCATGGCCTCCACGCCTGCCGCCGCCAACGCCGAGATGCAGCTGCCGCTGTTCTATAACTCGCTGGTTCCGCTCTCGTCGCAGATGCACCCGAACTTCGGCCTGCAGCGCCGCGACGACGTGGCGTTCACGAAAGTCACGCACGCCGTGCCGGTGACCGTCGACGAATTCGCCGTGGTGCAGCGCAACTATCCGATCGTTTTCGGACTTGGGGAGAATCCCGCGCCGCTGGCGTTGATGGGCCTCAACGAAGGCCAGAACCTGTACGTCGATGCGGCCGGGCAGTGGCAGCCGAACTCGTACATTCCGGCGTTTGTCCGCCGCTATCCGTTCATGCTCGCCAAGCTGTCGCCCGATGCCGAGGAGCTGTCGCTGTGCTTTGACGACAGCTCGGGGATCGTGACCGCCGAAGGCAGTGAGAAGCTGTTCGACGGCGACGCGCCGAGCGAAGTCACCAAGGGCATCCTGAGCTTTTGCGAGCAGTTCGAACAGGCGGTGTTCCGCACGCGCGGCTTCATGGAAGAACTGACCAAGCTCGACCTGTTGATCGACGGTGAAGTCACCATCCAGCAGGGCGACATGGCGGAGCCCGCGGTCTATCGTGGCTTTCGCATGGTCGCGGAGGAAAAGCTCCAGAACATCCGCGGCGATCAGGCGCGCAAGATGGTCCAGAACGGCATGATGGGGCTGATCTACGCGCACCTGTTCTCGCTGTCGCAGATCACCGACCTGTTCGAAAAGCAGCGGAACGCCGCCGCAGCCGCTTAACGCTTACAAGGGATTGCCGATGGCCATGACCGCGTCGCACAGTCGCTATTCGCAGGGTGCGATCATCCTGCATTGGGCGATCGCGGTGCTGATCGTCGGCAATCTGGTGGGCGGCATCGTGCTGGGGCAGGACCTCGTCACCGGGCCGTTCAACGTCACGCTGGTCGGTCTGCACCAGTCGTTCGGACTGACGATCCTCGCACTATCGGTGGTGCGGCTTGCGTGGCGGCTGGCCAATCCGCCACCGCCGCTGCCGTCACACATGACGCGCAGCGAGTGGCTGCTCGCCAAGGTGACGCACTGGGCATTCTACGGCCTGATGCTGTTCATTCCGCTGACCGGCTGGGCGATGGTTTCGGCCAACCCGAAGAATTATCCGATTCCCTATTTCGGGCTTTTTGACGTGCCGCATTTGCCGGTGCTCGTCGCACGGACGAATGCCCACTGGTATCACGCGACCCACGAATATCTCGCCTATGCTGCGATCGCAACGCTGGTGCTGCACGTCGCGGGCGCACTCAAGCATCATTATATGGACCGCGATGACGTACTTGTGCGCATGGCCCCGTGGATGCGGCGGCGGGTTTAGGTCGCGTCCCCCATCCGTAGCGCGGCGATGAACGCCTCCTGCGGAATATCGACGCTGCCATATTGGCGCATCCGCTTCTTGCCTTCTTTCTGCTTGTCGAGCAGCTTTTTCTTGCGGCTGATGTCGCCGCCATAGCATTTCGCGGTCACGTCCTTGCGCATCGCGGCGATCGTTTCGCGTGCGATGACTTTGCCGCCGATCGCCGCCTGGATCGGGATCTTGAACAGGTGGCGCGGGATCAAGTCCTTCATCCGCTCGCACATGTGACGGCCGCGTGCCTCGGCGGCGTCGCGGTGGACGATCATGCTCAGCGCATCGACCGGCTCGGCATTGACCATGATCGACATTTTGACGAGGTCGCCCTCGCGGTGGCCGATCTGGTGATAGTCGAACGACGCATAGCCGCGTGAAATGCTTTTCAACCGGTCGTAAAAATCGAACACGACTTCGTTCAACGGCAGTTCGTAGGTGATCTGCGCGCGCCCGCCGACATAGGTCAGGTTTTTCTGAATACCGCGCCGGTCCTGGCACAGCTTCAGGATCGATCCGAGATATTCGTCGGGCGTGAAGATCACCGCCTCGATCCACGGCTCCTCGATCAGTTCGATCGTCGACGGATCGGGCATGTCCGACGGATTGTGCAATTCGATCTCGCGGCCGTCGCGCAGCAGCATCTTGTAGACGACGCTGGGGGCCGTGGTGATCAGGTCGAGGTCGTATTCGCGGGTCAACCGCTCCTGAATGATTTCAAGGTGCAGCAGCCCGAGGAAGCCGCAGCGGAAGCCGAACCCAAGCGCGGCACTGCTCTCGGTCTCGAAACTGAAGCTGGCATCGTTCAGCCGCAGCCGGCCAAGGCTGTCGCGCAGCTTTTCGAAGTCAGCGGCGTCGACTGGAAACAGCCCGCAGAACACCACCGGTTGCACGGTTTTGAAGCCCGGCAGCGCCTGTGCGGTCGGCTTTTTAGCGTCGGTGATCGTGTCGCCGACATTCGTCTGTGCAACTTCCTTGATCTGTGCGGTGATGAACCCGATTTCGCCCGGCCCGAGCGCGTCCAACAGCTCGATCTTGGGCCGGAACACCCCGACCCGGTCCACCAGATGCTGCGTCCCCTGCGCCATGAAGGTGATCTGTTGCCCCTTGCGCAAGCTGCCGTCGATGACGCGGACCAGGATCACGACGCCGAGGTAGGGGTCGTACCAGCTATCGACCAGCATCGCTTTCAGCGGCGCGGTCATGTCGCCGTTCGGTGGCGGGATCTGGACCACGATCGCCTCGAGCAGGTCTTCGATCCCGATCCCGGTCTTGGCACTGGTCATTACCGCATGTTCGGTCGAAAGCCCGATCACGTCTTCGATCTGCTGCATGACCCGCTGCGGCTCGGCGGCGGGCAAGTCGACCTTGTTGATCACCGGCACGATGACATGGTCGTGCTCGATCGACTGATAGACGTTCGCCAGCGTCTGCGCCTCGACGCCCTGCGCGGCATCGACCACCAGCAGCGCGCCCTCGCATGCAGCAAGGCTGCGCGACACTTCATAGGCAAAGTCGACATGCCCCGGCGTGTCCATCAGGTTGAGGACATAGCGGTGGCCATCCTTTGCCGGATAGTCGAGCCGCACCGTCTGCGCCTTGATCGTAATCCCGCGTTCGCGCTCGATATCCATATTGTCGAGCACCTGCTCGCTCATCTCGCGCGCGGTCAGGCCGCCGGTGTACTGGATCAGCCGGTCGGCAAGCGTCGACTTGCCATGATCGATATGCGCGATGATCGAAAAATTGCGGATGCGGGACAGGTCTGCGGTCATGCGGCGAGCCATAGCAGGCGCGAGCCTTGACGCAAACGTGAGCGGTGCCGCAGGAGTGTGGCCGGGGAGTGGTTCATGCTGCAAATTGCGATCATCGGTTCGGGTCCATCGGGTTACTATACGGCGGAGGCAGCGCTGAAGGCATTGCCGGGCTGCCAGATCGACATCATCGACCGGCTGCCGACGCCGTTCGGATTGATCCGCGCCGGCGTTGCGCCCGATCATCAGTCGATCAAGGCGGTCACGCGGCGCTATGACGGCACCGCGCAACAGCCCGGCATGGCATTCGTCGGCAATGTCGAAGTCGGCCGCGACGTGTCGATCGGCGAACTCGCGGGGCTTTATGACGCCGTCGTGCTCGCCACCGGCGCGCCCGCCGACCGGTTGCTCGGCATCCCCGGCGAGGATTTGCCCGGTGTGATCGGCTCGGCGGCGTTTGTCGGCTGGTATAACGGCCACCCGGACTTCGCCGATCTCGACGTGCCGCTTGCTGCCGCGACCGTTGCGGTCATCGGCAACGGCAATGTTGCAATCGATGTGGCGCGAATCCTTGCCAAAACGCCCGGCGAGCTTGCCGAATCCGACATCGCGGCCCACGCCGCTGCCGCACTCGCGGCGTCGGGCGTGTGCGATATTCACATTATCGGACGCCGCGGCCCGCATCAGGCAAGTTTCACGCCGAAAGAAATGGGCGAACTCGGCCATTTGGCGCGCGCCCAGCCGCACGCGAAGCCCGACCATTTTCCGCCGTTCGACGCCGATGCCGCGCTCGAACCCGGATTGCGCAAGACTGTCGGCCACCTGCGCAGTTTCGCCGTGGCCGAACCGGTCGGCAAGCCGCTCGCCGTCCATTTTGATTTCTTCAATCGCCCGGTTTCTGTCGAACGCGCCGGCGGCACGCTGCGGCTGACGCTCGAACGCACGCGGCTGGAGGGGGACAGCGCCGTCGGTACCGGTGAAACCTGGAGCCTCGATTGCGGGCTGATCGTGCCGTGCATCGGCTATCGGACGCTCGAACTGGCCGGGGTGCCGTTCGATGCGCGCGCCGGGCGTTTCGTCAACGATGCCGGTCGCATCGCGCCGGGGCTGTACGCCGCCGGCTGGGCGCGGCGCGGACCGACGGGCACGATCGGCACCAACCGCGCCGACGGAGCCGCGGTCGCCGAACGCATCGCTGCCGAAGTCGCGCCGTCGGGCAAGTCGGGGCGGGCCGGGCTTCACGCGCTACTGGCAGACCGCGGCGTCCGGGTCGTTGATTACTCCGGCTGGCAAATCATCGATGCCGCCGAAGTCGCTGCGGCGCGCGCGCCGGCACCGCGCGAAAAGATCGTGCGGGTAGCCGAAATGCTCGGGCTGCTTTAGGACGCTTGCGATGACCCCCGGTAAACATATTTTCCTCGATCTGCTCCGCGCCAACGGCGTCCGGTTCGTGTTCGGTAACCCTGGTTCGACCGAGCTGCCGCTGATGGACGCGTTCGTCGTCGAGACGGACATCCGCTACATCCTCGGGCTGAACGAGGTCGTGGTGATGGGCATGGCGGACGGCTATGCGCAGGCCACCGGCAAGCTCGCGGTGGTCAACCTGCACGCTGCTCCCGGCCTCGGCAATGCGATGGGCATGTTGTACAACGCCGCAAAGGCGGGCGCGCCGATGCTGGTCACCGCCGGGCAGCAGGACACGTCGATCGCGCTGACCGAGCCGTTGCTGTGGGACGATCTCGTCCGCCTCGCGCAGCCGCTGTGCAAATGGTCGTACGAAGTCACGCGGATCGAGGACC
Organism: Sphingomonadales bacterium; assembly: GCA_038225475.1. GTDB lineage: Bacteria > Pseudomonadota > Alphaproteobacteria > Sphingomonadales > Sphingomonadaceae > Polymorphobacter_B. Next base: position 100,971 of record JBBRRA010000005.1, on the reverse strand, counting down.
TGCCGCGCGCCGTCCACCGCGCTGCCAAGGTCGCGCTGACGCATCCGACCGGTCCGGTATTCCTGTCGATCCCCGGTGACGTGCTGACCGCGAGTGCCGACCTCGACCTGATGGCACCGACCCGGATCGGCCCCCGGCTGCGCGGCGATGCGCAAGCGATCCGCAGGGCAGCTGCGATGATTGCGGACAGCACCTCGCCGGTGATCTTTGCCGGCGATGCGGTGCCACGTTCGGATGCGCATGCCGAACTCGCGCGCCTTGCGGAGGCGATCGGCGCGCCGGTCTATCTCGAGGGCATGGCGAATACTGCGGCATTCCCGAGCAACCATCCACTTTACGGCGGCAGTGTCGCGCGGATGGCACCGGCGCTGCGGACGCTGATGGAAGGGCATGACCTGGCGATTTCAGTCGGGGCCGACATGCTGACGCAGTCGCTGGCGGCGGGCGTCGAGGCGCTGGCCCCCGGAACCCGGTTGATCCACCTCGACGCCGACCCGTGGGAGATCGGCAAAAACTTCCCGGCGCAGGCTGCAATCCACGGCGATCCCAAGGCGACGCTGCCCGAACTGACCGCGCTGGTTGCGGCAAACCCGCCGCGCCGTGCCGCAGTCGAGGCGATGCTGGCCACCAAGCGCGCCGCACTGACCGCGCAAGCCGAGGCGGAGGCTGCGTATCTGCCGCTGCGCCCGCTCGCGGTGCTGCATATGATCGGGCAGTTGCTTCCCGACGAGGCGATCGTCGTCGAAGAAACGCTGTCGACCGGCATGAACACCATCCGGCAACTGATGCCCGCGACACGCCCTGATAGCTGGTTCGGCATGCGCGGCGGCGGTATCGGCGTTGCCATGCCGCAGGCGATCGGCATCAAGCTTGCGAACCCCGACCGCCCGGTCGTGGCGCTGAGCGGCGACGGCAGCGCGATGTATTCGAGCGCTGCGCTGTGGACGATGGCGCACTATCGGCTGAACATCGTGACGATCATCGTCAACAACCGCTCGTACCGCATCCTGAAACAGCGCACCCGCGCGCTCGCCGGGCATAGCGCGGCGACGGGCGACTATGTCGCGATGGACTTTACCGATCCGCCGATCGACTTCGTCAAGCTCGCCGAGGCGCAGGGGGTCGAGGGCGTCCATGTCGGCACGCTGCCCGAATTACGCGCAGCGGTGCTGCGCGGGTTGGCGGGCGAGGGGCCGCTGTTGATCGAGGTGGCGATGGAAGCGGCGGTCTAGCAGCGGCGAAGGCCGGTATTCGACGGGAAGCCCGCGTCTCAGGCGACCACTTCGACGAAGCTATCGAGCACGCGTTTAGCGCCGGCCTTTTCGAACGCAATCTCAAGCTTGTTACCGTCGATCGCGGTTACCGCGCCATAGCCGAACTTCGAATGGAACACGCGCGCGCCGATGGCGACGTCGCTGCGCCCGGGTTGCCCGACGCTGACAGCACTTGCCCGCGCATCGATCTGCATGCCGCCGCGACCGGGGACCGACGCCCCGCCCAGTGCCGACGCGCGCGCCCAGCCCGGTCCGCGCCCCGTGCCGCGCGCCACATCGGCGAACGGATCGCCGGTCGATAGCGCTGCCCGCCATAGGCTGGCGCCGCCCTGCATCGTGTTGGTCACCGTGACGGCGTCGTCGGGCAATTCGGCGACGAAGCGCGACGGGATGCTCGATGTCCACTGGCCGTAAATCCGCCGGTTGGCGGCGTGGCTGATGGTTGCCTGCCGTTTGGCGCGGGTGATCCCGACATAGGCGAGGCGGCGTTCTTCCTCCAACGAGGCGTTGCCGCCCTCGTCGAGCGAGCGTTGCGACGGGAACACGCCTTCCTCCCAGCCGACGAGGAAGACATTGTCGAACTCGAGCCCCTTGGCAGCGTGGAGCGTCATGATAGTGACTTTCTCCTCGGCCTCGCTGGCGTCGTTTTCCATCACCAGGCTGACATGCTCGAGGAACGACCCGAGCGTGTCGAAATCCTCTATCGCGCGGGTCAGCTCGGTCAAATTCTCGAGCCGCCCGTCGGCCTCGGTCGACCTTTGCGCCTGCAACGCCGGGATATAGCCCGACTCCTCAAGGATGATCCGCGCCAGTTCGGCATGCGGCAGGCTGCCGACCTCGGCACGCCAGCGCGCCAGATCCTGCATCAGCGCCGTCAGCGGACGCCGCGCCGCGGGCGTCAGCTCATCGGTTTCGATCAATGCCGAGGCAGCACCCGTCAGCGTCTTGCCCGATGCGCGCGCATAGGTGTGCAGCCGTTGCACCGCCTTGTCGCCCAGCCCGCGCTTGGGCGTGTTGACGATGCGCTCGAACGCCAGATCGTCGGCAGGCTGCGAGACGATGCGCAGATAGGCGATCGCATCGCGGATTTCGGCGCGTTCGTAAAAACGAAAGCCGCCGACGATGCGATACGGCAGCCCGATGGTGATGAAGCGGTCCTCGAACTCGCGCGTCTGGAACTGCGCGCGCACCAGGATCGCGCATTCGTTGAGCGATGCCCCATCGTGCTGGACGCGCTCGATCGTCTCCCCGACGAGGCGCGCTTCCTCGGGGCCGTCCCAGACGCCGATGATCCGTACCCGGTCGCCGTGGTTGCGGTCGGTCCACAGCGTCTTGCCGAGCCGCCCGCTGTTCCGCGCGATCAATCCGCCAGCGGCGGCAAGGATCGGCGGCGTCGAGCGGTAATTCTGTTCGAGGCGGATGACGGTAGCACCGGGAAAATCGATCTCGAAGCGAAGGATGTTCGCGACTTCCGCGCCGCGCCACGAATAGATCGACTGGTCGTCGTCACCGACACAGGCGATGTTGCGCCGCTCCTGCGCCAGCAGCCGCAGCCACAGATATTGGCTGACATTGGTGTCCTGATATTCATCGACCAGCACATATTTGAACTTGCGGCTGTAGTCCGCGAGCACGTCGGGATGCGTCAGGAAAATCGTCAGCATGTGCAGCAGCAGGTCGCCGAAGTCGGCGGCGTTCAACGCGACCAGCCGCTCCTGGTAGCGCGCATACAGCGCGACGCCCTTGTTGTCGGCAAAGCCGTGGCTTTCGGATGCGGGCACTTGCGCCGGTGTCCACCCGCGGTTCTTCCAGCGGTCGATCAGTCCGGCGAGCGCCTTCGCCGGCCAGCGCTTGTCGTCGATACCCGCCTCGACAAGGATCTGCTTGAGCAGACGCAGTTGGTCGTCGGTGTCGAGGATCGAGAAATTGGCTTCGAGTCCGACCAGCGCGGCGTGCCGTCGCAACATCTTGGCGGCGACCGAGTGGAAGGTGCCGAGGAACTGCATGCCCTCCGCCACCGGCCCGACCAGCGTGCTCATGCGGTGGCGCATCTCGCGCGCCGCCTTGTTGGTAAAGGTGACCGCGAGCACCTCCGACGGCCACGCCTTGCGGGTGAAAAGAATATGCGCGAGGCGGCTGGTCAGCGCGCGCGTCTTGCCGGTGCCGGCCCCGGCAAGGATCAGCACCGGGCCTTCGGTTGTCAGCACCGCCTCGCGTTGCGGCGCGTTGAGGCCACGCAGGTACGGCGGATCATCGGGGGCAGGGGCGGGAAGCATCGACGAACATTTAAGGAACGATTGCGCGATTGTCACCCTCTGCGACCGGGCGGCAAGCCGGAGCGCTTAGGCGTCTGCAGCCGCCACCCGCAACAGATGCAGTCGCGCCTTGCCGAACACGCGCGTCAGTTCGATGTCAAAGCCCGGCGGCGCCAGCGCTTCCTTCTTGGCGGTTTCAACCGATACCAATGCATGCGGTGCGATCCAGCCCTGCGCGAGCAGCCGCGCCAAGGCGGGCAGCGCCTTACCCTCGCCGTAGGGCGGGTCGAGCATCAGCAGGTCGTACGGCACCGCCGCACGCCCCAGCGCCTCGACCGGCAGCGCGAGCACGGCGCTTTCCTGCTCGGCGTCGAGCAGGTCGATATTCGCCTTCAGCACGCCCAGCGCGACGCGTTCGTTTTCGACGAACGCGACATGCGCGCAGCCGCGCGACAGGGCCTCGAGCCCGAGCGCACCGGTGCCGGCGTACAGGTCGGCGACGCGCAAGCCGTCGAAATCACCAAGGCGACTGGTCAGCATTGAAAACAGCGCCTCGCGGACGCGGTCGGCGGTGGGGCGCGTTGCCTCGCCCGGCGGCGATTTCAGCGTGCGGCCACGCCATTTACCGGCGATGATCCTCACGCCTTGGCCTTGATGCTTTTTTGCAGCTGCTCGATCTGCTGCGCGTTGACTTCGTCGACGGCGCGCACGGGAAGATCGCCGAGTTCGAACGGTCCATAGGCAACGCGGATCAGCCGCGACACCTGCAGCCCGAGGAATTCGAGGACGCGGCGGATTTCACGGTTCTTGCCCTCGGTCAGCGTGATGCTGAGCCACAGGTTCGCGCCAGTACGCCGCTCGATGTCGGCGTTGATCGGGCCATAGCGCATGCCTTCGATGGTGATGCCCTCGATCAGGCTTTCGAGCACGGCCTGCGTGATGTCGCCATAGGCGCGCACGCGGTACCGCCGCGACACCGCATTGACCGGCAATTCGAGCGCGCGCTTCAGCGCACCGTCGGTGGTCAGCAGCAATAGCCCTTCGGTATTCATGTCGAGCCGCCCGACGGGCAACAACCGCGGCAGCCCCGGCGGCAGCGCGTCGAAGATCGTCGGTCGGCCACCGGGATCGCGCGCGGTGGTCAGGAAACCGGCCGGCTTGTGAAAGCGGAACAGCTGCGTCGCGCCGATCATCGCCACCGGGCGTCCGTCGACAAGGATGCCGTCGAGCGATTCGACGATGTGCGCGGGGGTCGCAAGGATCGTGCCGTTGACCGCGATGCGGCCCTCCTCGATCATCCGCTCGATATCGCGCCGCGATCCGACGCCGGCACGCGCCAGCAGCTTGGCGATGCGCTGCGGCTCGTGCTTGCCCGGCGCGGCGGCGGATGCCACGGCGCGCGCCGCACCGCGCTCGCGGCGTGGCGCACCACTGGTGTGGCTGCGCGGCAGTTTGACCGGGCGGCCGCCGAACGGGTTCGACTCGCTGCCGGGCGCGGGACGCTGGCGTGCGACTTGCGCGGCGCGGCGTTCAAGCTCGCGCGGCTTGGTCGCCAACGGCGCACCGCCGGCGGGTTCGCGGATGCGTGTCGGGCGCGAGGGCCGGGCAGGTCGGTCGCCGGATGGACGATCGCTGGATGGGCGGTCGCCGGGGGGGCGGCCACTTGGCGGGCGGCCGCCGGTGGAGCGGGGAGGTCTGGGCATGGCTGCGTGAGTGCGGCACGCGCGCCACAATGGCAAGGGGCGAGGTCACGCCCCCGTTGCCCCGTGGCGCACAATCGGTTAGCTCGGGGCCGTGCCCCTGTGGTGGAATGGTAGACGCGCTCGACTCAAAATCGAGTGGAGAGATCCGTGCTGGTTCGAGTCCGGCCAGGGGCACCACTCACCGTCGCTTGCCGCCGCGCCGGTCTTGCTGTATCATTCCGATAATACAGTAGGAGAATGCCATGCGCCCGATGCTCGCTTTGATCGCCGTCCCGCTCGCGCTTGCCGGTTGCGGCTCGCACCATGAAGGATCGGTGACCACGACCGCGACCGACGCCAGCGGCAACAAGGTAGTCAGCGCGCTGTCGATCGACACCAAGGACTTCAAGGCGAACATCGAAGTGCCGGGGCTCGAGCTTGCCGGCGGGCATCTCGATCTTGACGGTATCAAGCTGTATCCCGGCACCAAAGTGCATGGCATCCGGGTCCGCGCCACCGACGCCGGCAAAGCCGACAGCCATAGCGTCGCGTTCGATTTCGTCAGTCCGGCGCTGCCCGACGCGGTTGCCGACCATCTGGTCAAGCAGGCGCGGGACGAGGGCTTCACCGTTGAACGCAGCGCCGGCACTGCGGGCGGTGTCGAACTGACCGGCACCAAGGTCAAGCATGACGAAACCAACCGCTTTCACTTCAGCCTGAAGCCCACAGGCAGCGAAACCGCGGGTACCGCGACGCTCGACGGCAAATCGACATAATCGCGGCGGCGCCGCTTCGGAACTTTATGTTTACTGCTTCGCTTTACCGGCACTGAACCCAAGTAAAGAAGGGGCGTTGCCATGCTTCGTTATGCACTGATTTTTCTCGTTGTTGCACTGATTGCCGGTGTGCTGGGCTTTGGCGGCATTGCCGCCGGTGCTGCGGGCATCGCCAAGATCCTGTTCTATATCTTCATCATTCTGTTCGTCGTCGGACTTGTCATGCACCTGGTGCGGGGCAACACCGTCGTCTAACCATGAGAATGCTGTGAAACTGGCCGCCGGAGCGATCCGGCGGCCTTTTCATTGACCGGCCCCGGCTTTGCTTGACAGCCGCGGTACCGTCGCCTACTTCCCGCCTCCCTGAACGCGGGTGTAGCTCAGTTGGTTAGAGCGCCGGCCTGTCACGCCGGAGGTCGCGGGTTCGAGTCCCGTCACTCGCGCCAGTTTGCGCATCGAAGCGCGAAAGCTCGTGCGTAATCGATGCTTCGATCAGCATCTCCCACAGCGCGTTCACTAGTCCTGCCGGGATCGCCGTTGCCGCCGCATGCGTCGCGACGTTGCGAAGCACTTCGGCCTTACGCGCCTCGTCGCGCACAGCTTCGCGCGTCGGTTTGATTCGCGCCGCCGCGTCCATGAAACCGAAGCGCGCCGCCAGCAGTGCCACCAGCGCACGGTCGATCTCGTCGACGCCCGCCCGAACTTCGGCCATCGTTTTGCAGTCGGACGCCGGGGTCATCGCGGCACCCGCCACCGCCCGGTCTCCATCCACAGGAGCAACGGCTTCAGCGGCGCGATCCACGCAATGCCGAGGATCAGGAAAATCACCGGCTGCAACCACATCGACAGCGCGACGATCGGCGCGATCAGCCGCACGACGATCCCGCCGTAGATAAAGATGCCGAGCACCATCAACAGGATGCCGACCGGTTTGCGATAGGTTGGAATCATCGCCTGTCTTTAGTCAATCAACAGCAGTTCGCCAACTGCTTCAGGGCCGCAGCCAGCGGGTTGGGGTGGCGATCGCATCGAGGCGCTCGTCCCACGGCTCGCGCACGACGCGCTCTATGACCTGTATGTCCCACGCGCAGCCGATTGCGAACACCGCGCGGCGCTGGCGCAGCGCAGCCAGCGTGCGGTCGTAATAGCCGCCGCCATAGCCCAATCGAAACCCGTCGACATCGACGGCGAGTAGCGGCACCAGCACGGTATCGGGGTCGGGTCGCGGCATCGATGGCAGCGGTTCGCGCAGCCGGCCCTTGCCGGGGACCAGCGCGTCGGCGGCACAGGCGTGGAAATCGAGCGGCAGCCCCGGCGCGACGACGCGTGGCCACAGCAGGGTTCCAGCTGCCAAGCCAGCGTTGGGGTCGATTTCGTCGCCGAATGCCGCATAGCTCGCAACGGCGCCGGTCAGATGGGGTTGCAGCCGGTCGGCCAAGGCGCGCTCGAGCGTCGCGCGACCGTGCGGTGTCAGTTCAGCGACATAGCGCGCGCGGTCGGCAAGTGCAGCGCGGCGCAGTGCGGGTTTGTCGCTCATGCCGGGATGCAGTCGGCGGGACCGCCATGGCCGTTTGCTCGAAGATCCTCTGACGCCATTAACGTCAGGTGGGGACCATGTAAGACAGACCAGGATCTGCTCAGGGACAGCCCCCTAGGATGTGATATCGCCTCAGGGATGCTCGAAATGCTCGTACGAGGCAGTACCCGCCTGATGCCAATATAGGCACTTGCCGCGCGCGGCTCAAGCGGCGTCAGTTGCCCGCAGCCCCATTGGTTTCAAGCGTCTCCGCCAGCGCCTCGAGCCGCTGCGCCAGCGCTGTGACACGCGCGCCGTCGAGCGGTGCCGCCGCCGGCGCGCTGCCCGCCTTGCGGCTGTCGAAAAGCTCGTCGGCGATCAAGATGCCGGCCATCAGCAGCAGGCGCGATTCGCTCATCGCGCCAAGCGTGGTGTTGAGTTCGCCCGCCTTGCCGTCAAGCATCGCTGCGAGTTCGATCAGGTGTTTCTCTTCGCCGTCGCGGCATGCCAGCGGATAGCCGCGGCCGCCAATCTGTACAGTAATCTGTCCCATCAGGCAGCATCGGCCTTTTGATCGTCGTCCGACGCCATCAGGACATCGATTGCAGCCAGTGTCTCGATCCCGGCATGGTGGAGCATCCGATATTGATGCTCGGCGCGGTGGCGCTGCTGCTGAATGGTTGTGGTTGCTGTTTCAACGCGCGCGAGGGCAAGTTCAAGCCGATCGAGAACAGCCGACTGGTTCTTTGCATTTTCCACGGCACATCCTTCAAATATCATAGGCTTGCGCACCGATCATAAGAAGCAGCCTTGACTGCCGTCAACGTCTATCTTCATTAATTAGTAATAACCATAGCGTCAACTCCTACCAAATCGATAGCGGCCGCAGCCGTTTGTTGACCCTTTGGGCTGTGCTGGTCATGGTGCGCCGCGCTCCAGCGCCCGAGTCGCCACAAGGTTCCCCTGTCCTGATGATGCAGCAATGACCGTCTCTGCCGATCGCATGGCGAATGCCATTCGTGCCCTGTCGATGGACGCGGTCGAGCGCGCCAACTCGGGGCATCCCGGAATGCCGATGGGTATGGCCGATGTGGCGACGGTGCTGTTCACGCGCCACTTGAAGTTCGACGCGGCAAGGCCGAAGTGGCCCGATCGCGACCGCTTCGTCCTGTCGGCGGGGCACGGGTCGATGCTGCTGTACAGCGCACTCTATCTGACCGGCTATGCGGGTCCGACGCTCGACGACATTCGTAATTTCCGCCAGCTCGGCAGTCCATGCGCCGGGCATCCCGAGAATTTCGAACTCGACGGCGTCGAGACGACCACCGGTCCGCTGGGGCAGGGGCTGGCAACCGCTGTCGGCATGGCGATCGCCGAACGCCACCTCAACGCCGTGTACGACGACGCGCTGGTCGATCACCACACTTACGTCATTGCGGGCGATGGTTGCCTGATGGAGGGCATCAGTCACGAAGCGATCGGGCTTGCCGGACACCTGCGGCTCGGGCGATTGATCGTGCTGTGGGATGACAACCGGATTTCGATCGATGGTCCGATCAGCCTGTCGTCGTCGGAGAACACCGCCGAGCGTTTCGATGCTGCCGGGTGGCAGGTGCTGGCGTGCGACGGGCACGATCAGGAGGCGGTCGACGCGGCGCTGATCGCCGCCAAGGACGACAACCGCCCGACATTGATCGCGTGCCGCACGACGATCGGTTTCGGGGCTCCGACCAAGGCCGGGACATCGGGCGCACACGGGTCGCCGTTGGGCGCGACCGAAATTGCCGGCGCGCGCGCCGCGCTCGGCTGGACCTCGCCGCCGTTCGAAGTGCCGGACGATATTCTGGCGGCATGGCACGACGCGGGAGCGCGCGGCGCAGCCGACGCTGCGGCGTGGACCAAGCGGCTGGCCGACACCGATTCTGCTGTGCGTGCAGGCTTCGAGCGCCGCGTGGCGGGCGATCCCCCGGCGGCGGCGTTTGCAGCAATCGAGGCGCATATCGCTGCGCTGATCGCCGCGCCGCAAAAGCTCGCGACGCGCAAGGCGTCGGAGCTGGTGCTCGATGTGGTGACGCCGGTCGCGCCGGGCATGATCGGCGGCTCCGCCGACCTGACCGGATCGAACAACACCAAGACCAAGGCGCTGACGCCGCTGACACACGACGATTACAGCGGCCGCTACCTCTATTACGGCATCCGCGAATTCGGCATGGCGGCGGCGATGAACGGGTTGTCGCTCCATGGCCAGCTGTTGCCGTTCGGCGGCACGTTCCTGGTGTTTTCCGACTATTGCCGCAATGCGATCCGCATGTCGGCGCTGCAGCGGACGCGCGTGATCTATGTGATGACGCACGATTCGATCGGGCTGGGCGAGGATGGCCCGACGCATCAGCCGGTCGAGCATCTGCTGTCGCTGCGCGCCATCCCCAACCTTGCAGTCTATCGGCCTGCCGACGCGGTCGAAACCGCCGAATGCTGGGCGTTGGCGATGGCCGACAAGACCCGGCCGTCGGTACTCGCGCTGTCGCGCCAGAATTTGCCGCAGCTGCGGCTGACCGCCGTCGCCGCCAACCTGTCGGGGCAGGGTGGCTACCGGCTGCGCGCCGCGACCGCGCCGCGCCGCGTCGTGCTGCTCGCCACCGGGTCGGAGGTGCACATCGCGCTCGCCGCCGCCGACCTGCTCGAGGCGCAAGGCATCGGTGCCGATCTTGTTTCGATGCCAAGCTGGGAGGCGTTCGACGCGCAACCTGCCGCCTACCGCGCCGGGCTGTTGGCGGCGGACGCGCTGATCGTATCGGTCGAGGCCGGGGTGACGATGGGCTGGGAACGCTACACCGGCGTCGACGGTTTGCGCTTCGGGATCGACAGCTTCGGAGCGTCGGCGCCGATCGATGCGCTCTATGACCATTTCGGGCTGACCGCCCCCAAGATCGCGGCAGGCATCCTCGCCGCGCTCAACAAGGAGTAAGATATGGCGACCAAGGTGGCGATCAACGGCTTTGGCCGTATCGGGCGGCTCGTGCTGCGCGCGATCCTCGAATCGGGTCGCACCGACCTCGAAGTCGTCGCGGTCAACGACCTGAGCGACACCAAGATGAACGCGCTGCTGCTCAAGCGCGATTCGGTGCACGGGACGTTTCCGGGCACCGTGGTCGTCGATGGCACCAACCTGATCGTCAACGGCAAGCCGATCCGCGTCACCGCCGAGCGTGATCCCGCCAAGCTGCCGCACGGCGAAATGGGCGTCGACATCGCGCTCGAGTGCACCGGTTTCTTCACCGACGCCGACAAGGCGCGCGCCCACCTGACCGCCGGTGCCAAAAAGGTGCTGATTTCGGCTCCGGGCAAGGGCGTCGACATCACCGTGGTCTACGGCGTCAACCACGAAAAGCTGCTCGCCGAACACACGATCGTCTCGAACGCGTCGTGCACGACGAACTGCCTCGCGCCGATCGTCAAGGTGATGCACGAGGCAATCGGTGTCGAGCGCGGGCTGATGCTGACCATCCACAGCTATACCAACGACCAGGCGCTGCTCGATCAGATGCACAAGGATCCGCGGCGCGCCCGCGCCGCTGCAGTGTCGATGATCCCGACCACGACGGGTGCCGCGCGCACCGTCGCCGAAGTGCTGCCCGAATTGAAGGGCAAGCTCGACGGCACTTCGGTCCGCGTGCCGACGCCAAATGTCAGCCTTGTCGATTTCACCTTCACGCCGTCGCGCGACACAACGATCGAGGAGGTCAACGCCGCGTTGCGCGCCGCCAGCGAAAGCGGGCCGTTGCACGGCATCCTCGCCTATACCGACGAGGCGCTCGTCAGCCATGACTACAATCATGACGCCGCCAGTTCGACGGTCGACAGCCTCGAAACCACCGTGCTCGACAAGCGGCTGGTGCGCGTCGTCAGCTGGTACGACAATGAATGGGGCTTTTCGAACCGCATGGCGGACACCGCCGCGCTGATGGGTTCGATGCTCGCGCGATGAGCTTCCGCACGCTCGACGATATCGGCCCGGTGCGCGGGCGCCGCGTGCTGGTGCGCGCCGACCTCAACGTGCCGACCGATCACGGCGTGGTCGGCGATGCGACCCGGCTCGAGGCGGTGGTGGCGACGCTTGCCGAACTTGCCGACGCGGGCGCGGTCGTGCTCGTCCTGTCGCATTTCGGCCGCCCCGAACATGGCCCCGAGGCGGCGCTGTCGCTGCGCCCGATCGCCGGGGCGCTGGCGCAGGTGCTTGGCCGTCCGGTGGCGTTCATCCCCGACTGCATCGGGGCCGCAACCGAAGCCGCCGTCGCGGCGCTGCTGCCCGGCAGCATCTCGGTGCTCGAGAACACGCGGTTTCATGCGGGCGAGGAAGCCAATGATCCGGCGTTCATCGCCGCGCTCGCACGGCTTGGCGACACCTATGTCAACGACGCGTTTTCCGCGGCCCACCGCGCGCATGCCTCGACCGAAGGCCTCGCGCATGTGCTGCCGGCGTTTGCCGGACGCGCCATGCAGGCCGAGCTCGATGCGCTGGCAAAGGCGCTGGGCAATCCCGAGCATCCCGTCGCCGCCGTCGTCGGCGGGGCGAAAGTCTCGTCGAAAATCGACGTGCTGACACACCTCGTCGACCGGGTCGATCACCTGATCATCGGCGGTGCGATGGCGAACACCTTTCTGGCGGCGCGCGGCATCGCGGTCGGCGTGTCGCTGTGCGAGCATGATCAGCGCGATGTCGTCCTCGAAATACTCGCGCGCGCGGCGGCGGCAAATTGCACCGTCCATCTGCCCTATGATGTCGTCGTCGCCACCGAGTTCAAGGCGAACGCCGCGCACCGCACCGTCAATGTCCATGAAGTCGCCGCCGACGAGATGATCCTCGATATCGGTGCGGCCGCCGTCGAGGCGCTCGCCGATGTGCTTAAAATCTGCCGGACGCTGGTGTGGAACGGCCCGCTGGGGGCGTTCGAGCTGGTGCCGTTCGATGCCGCGACGGTCGCGCTGGCGCAGACCGCAGCGGCGCTGACGCAGTCGGGCGGGCTGGTTTCGGTCGCCGGCGGCGGCGATACGGTGGCCGCGCTCAATCATGCCGGTTGCGCCGACCGCTTCAGTTATGTTTCTACGGCAGGCGGCGCCTTCCTCGAATGGATGGAAGGCAAGCCGCTTCCGGGCGTCGAGGCGCTCAAGGTTACGCAGGGGGTTTAGCGATGCCGGTCGATACCGATTTTCTGTGGGAAAAGCTGTATCCTGCGGCATGGAAGCTGGCGCGTTCGGCCGCCCCGATCCACGACCGCATCGGCGAGGCGTTCCGCGCAATCCGCGACATCAACGGCGAGCAGCTGCCGCCCGAATCGCGGATCGGCTTTAACGACATCGTCGCGCGCATGACCGCTGCGGGTGCCGTCAAGGGGCCCGACGGCGGCATCGCGCTTGGCGCGGTCGCCAATACCTTGAAGACTATGTCCGAACATGACGCCTGCGAAATCGCCGAAAATATCTTCGAGCTGTTCGTTCAGGTTGCCGAATTGCATTTCCGTAACAAACCCTGCTGAGAGGTCCGTCCATGACCCCCGCCGTCAAAGCCATTCTCGCGAATTACGAGAGCGACAATCCCGGCACCAAGGCCAACCTTGCCCGCATCCTGATGCAGGGGCGGCTGGGCGGCACCGGCAAGCTCGTGATCCTGCCGGTCGATCAGGGGTTCGAACACGGGCCGGCGCGCAGTTTTGCGCCGAATCCGGCGGGCTATGACCCGCATTATCATTTTCAGCTGGCGATCGACGCCGGGCTGAGCGCGTTCGCGTCGCCGCTCGGCATGATCGAGGCCGGCGCGGATACGTTCGCCGGGCAGATCCCGACCATCCTGAAGTGCAACAGCGCCAACAGCTGGGCGCGCCCAAAGGATCAGGCGGTCACCGCGACGGTCGACGACGCGCTGCGCCTCGGGTGCGCGGCAATCGGGTTCACCGTTTATCCGGGGTCGGACCATTTCTTCGAAATGTCCGAAGAAATCCGCGAGATGAGCGCCGAGGCCAAAAGTGTCGGCATCGCCACCGTACTGTGGAGCTATCCGCGCGGCGGCGAGCTTTCGAAGGATGACGAACTCGGCATCGATGTCGGCGCATATGCCGCGCACATGGCGGCGCTGGCGGGCGCGCACATCATCAAGGTCAAGCTGCCGAGCGACCACGTCGCGCAAAAGGACGCCAAAAAGGCGTATGAAGGCATCGATACCGCAACGCAGGCGGCGCGCGTCCGCCATGTCGTCCAGTCGTGCTTCAACGCGCGGCGGATGGTGGTATTTTCGGGCGGCGCAACCAAGGGCGTCGATGCGGTTTACCAGGACTCCCGCGACATTCGCGACGGCGGCGGCAACGGCTCGATCATCGGGCGCAACACCTTCCAGCGCCCCCGTGACGAGGCGCTGGCGATGCTCGACAAGATCGTCGGGATTTATCTGGGGGCCGACTAGGGCGTTAGAGCGGACGGGCCGCAAGCGACTCCATTGCGGACATAGCGTTCCGATGCGAGCGTGTGGAAATGAAGTTCCTATTGCCCGTGGTTCTTTTGACGATAGGTGCGGCTCCGGTCGACCATCCTCATAGCTACCTTCTGTCAATCGAGCGCGTCTCGTTAAAGAGTACCGAAAGCATCGAGGCTTTCTCTGTTGAAACATGGGGTGTCGAGTTCAGGGCAATCTGCAGCATTCCAGGCGGGTGGCGGATCAAAGCTGGGGGTAGTGCCACCCCAGAGGGGGAGCTCGAGGGAAGAGGAAGCCAAGGTGCCACATGGTTCCATAGCGGCAGCCCAAGGGAGCTTCGCAACTTTGTCCTCGTCACCCTCTATGCTCCGGTGCAGCGAGCGGCCATCGGCACACACGACAACGGTGTCCCTGCAACGTTCAAAGGGACCGCGACCATCAGCACCGGTGCGCATCGCGTGCTGAGCTACCGGAATATATCACTCACTCCGGCGCGCCGCTGTCCCCTTCACTGATGTCCGCTTCCCACCCATTCACGGACGTTCCCATTTTCGAATCTACGGCCTAAGCGTCTCCATCGGTTGCCTAGCGTATCGTGGAATTTGGGGGATGCACGATGCATTTACGCGTCATTCTGCTCGCGGCATTGCTAACAGTTCCGGCGTACGCCCAGCGCGCGCCGGACGAAAAGCCGGTGATCGAGCGCATCAAACCCGAAATCGATACGCCGACGCCTGAGAAAACTGGTCCCGAAAAACTGGTTCCGGAGAAGGTTCCGACTGAAAAAGCCCCCACGGTCTATCCCGACAGGTGGAAGCAGAACACGCTGAACACCTATTACAACGGCGGGCAGGCAACGCAGACGTCGGGCGATCCTTCGAAGGCGAAACCGAAATAGTCCCGGCGCGCCGTCGCCGCGCCGGCGGGACGCTATCGACGCGCCGGACTTGATGGGTCCCGCTGGGGCGGGAATGACGCTAAGAGCGGGGCATGGACGATTCGCTTATTCCGCTCGATCCCGCTTTTCCGTCGCGCTTCGAACGCGGGCGGCGGCCGAAGTGTCAGCTTTACGTCGTCTCGCCGCCGGTGTTTGACGCGGCGTTTCCCGACCGGCTTCGCGCCGCGCTCGGCGGTGGTCCGGTGGCGGCGTTCCAGTTGCGTCTGAAAGGCGTCGATGACGATGCGATCCTGCGCGCCGCCGAAGCGCTGCTGCCGATTTGCAACGATCACGACGTGGCTTTCCTGCTCAACGACCGCGCCGACCTTGCTAAGCTTTGCGGTGCCGACGGCGTGCACCTTGGCCAGTCCGATGGCAGCGTGCGCGACGCGCGCGCGCTGCTCGGGGCGGACGCGCAGATCGGCGTGACCTGCCACGACAGCCGTCACCTCGCGATGGAAGCGGGCGAGGCGGGAGCGGATTATGTCGCCTTTGGCGCGTTTTACGAAACGACGACCAAGCCCAGCCACTACCGCCCCGAACCGTCACTGCTCGGCTGGTGGACCACGCTGAGCCAACTGCCGTGTGTTGCGATCGGCGGGATCACGCCCGCGAACGCGCCGCCGTTGATCGAGGCAGGGGCCGACTTCATCGCCTGCGTCAACGCGGTGTGGCTGCATCCCGAAGGTCCGGCGGCAGGGGTGGCAGCGTTCGATGCCGTGCTCGTTTAGATCGTCGCTTGACATTATGTACCTAATAGGATAATATCATCGCTTGGCGGAAACTTCGGCAAGGGTTGGTAACAATGGATTATGGTGCAGCCAGCGGCGATCGGACGGCAGCTTGTTCGCGCGCCGGGGCAGCGTTGCCCCCGCTACGTGTCGTCAACTTCATCAACTTTGCATAGCTCGCCCGAGTCGGCTGGGCGGGCAGGTGTTGGCAGCAGGCAAGGGCTAGGCTAGAGAGCCGCATCCTCCTGTCACGAGCCACCACCCATGAAAATGAACTCCGTCGATATTCGCCCCGGCAACATCCTCGAATATCAGGGTGGCCTGTGGCGCGCGGTCAAGATCCAGCATACGCAGCCCGGCAAGGGCGGCGCGTACATGCAGGTCGAGCTCAAGAACCTGATGGATGGGCGCAAGACCAACGAACGCTTCCGGTCGGCGGAGACGGTCGAAAAGGTCCGGCTCGACACCCGCGACTTCCAGTTCCTGTTCGCCGAAGGTCAGCAGCTGACCTTTATGGACAAGCTCAACTATGACCAGATCAGCCTCGACCGCGACCTGCTCGGCGAGGCGGCGGACTTCCTTACCGACGGCATGGACGTGGTGATGGAAACCTATGAGGACAAGCCGATCTCGGTTCAGTTGCCCGACCATATCGAGGCGGTGATCGCCGAGACCGAAGCCGTGGTAAAGGGCCAGACCGCATCGTCGTCGTACAAGCCCGCCCGGCTCGAGAACGGCGTCCGCGTCATGGTCCCGCCGTTCATCGGCGTCGGCACCAAGATCGTCGTCGATGTCTATGAACGCGAGTATGTGCGGCGCGCGGAGTAGGCCCGGTGCCGCTGCATTCCGCGCTCATCACCGTCATGGAAAAGGCGGCACGCAAGGCCGCCCCGCGCCTGCGCCGTGACTTCAACGAAGTTGACGCGCTGCAGGTGTCGCGCAAGGGCGTGTCGGACTTCGTGTCGAACGCCGACCGCGCTGCCGAGGCAACCATCCGCGAAATCCTGACGCATGCCCGCCCCGATTGGGGGCTGGTGATGGAGGAAGCGGGCGAGATCAAGGGGGCCAACGACCAGGCGCGCTGGATCGTCGATCCATTGGATGGTACGACCAACTTCCTTCACGGCATCCCGCATTTTGCCATCTCGATCGCTGCCGAGGTGCACGGCGAAGTCGTCGCGGGGCTGGTCTATCAGCCGCTCACCGACGAGAGCTTCTGGGCCGAGAAGGGCAAGGGCGCGTGGCTGCAGGACCGGCGGTTGCGCGTGTCGGCGCGCAAGGAGCTGCCCGACTGCGTGTTCGCCACCGGCATCCCGTTCAACGGCCACGGCGACCATGCGCAGTTCGAACGGCTGTTGAGCAGCATCATGCCGCAGGTTGCAGGCATCCGGCGCTTCGGCGCCGCAGCACTCGATCTCGCGTGGGTCGCGGCGGGGCGATATGATGGTTATTTCGAAAGCCGCCTCAACTATTGGGATGTCGCTGCCGGCATCCTGCTGGTGCGCGAGGCGGGCGGATTCGTCACCGACTTCCGTGGCGGCGACAAGCCGGTCGAACGCGCCGAGATCGTTGCGGGCAACGATCAGGTGCATTCGAAACTGCACAAGCTGGTGGCGGGCGCATTGCGCTAGATCAGGTGCTATGCCGCACCGCACCACGCTTGCGCGACCACCTCGCAAAGCCTAAGTCAGCCGCACGCTGAAAGGCCCGGAATAAATGCCCGCAGTCGCCGTCCAATATCTACCGATCCTGATGTTCATCGGCGTCGGCATCGCGTTCTCGCTGATTTTTGTCGGTGCGCCGGTGCTCGTCTCGAAGCTGACCGGCACGTCGAAGCCCGACGCCAACAAGCTCGCGGAATATGAAAGCGGCTTCCCCGCGTTCACCGACAGCCGCCAGCAGTTCGACGTGCGGTTCTACCTCGTGTCGATCCTGTTCATTATCTTCGATCTCGAGGTGGCATTCCTGTTTCCCTGGGCGGTGTCGTTACATTGGACGGGCGTGTTCGGCTGGGTATCGATGATGGTGTTCCTCGGCATCCTGGCGATCGGCTTCGTCTATGAATGGAAGAAGGGCGCGCTCGAATGGGAGTAATGCTCACCGAAGAGCAGCAGGCGCGCGCGCTGGGCGATAGCCCGGCGTCGGCGATGACCTTGCCTGCCAACCTGCGCGACGGCTTTTTGAGCGACGTCAACAAGGAGGTCAGCAACAAGGGCTTCCTGACGACTTCGACCGAAGACCTGTTCACCTGGGCGCGCACCGGCAGCATGTGGTGGATGACGTTCGGTCTGGCGTGCTGCGCCGTCGAAATGATGCACACGTCGATGCCGCGCTATGATGCCGAACGCTACGGCTTTGCACCGCGCGCGAGCCCGCGTCAGTCCGACGTGATGATCGTTGCCGGCACGCTGTGCAACAAGATGGCCCCGGCGCTGCGCCGCGTCTACGATCAGATGCCCGAGCCGCGCTATGTCATTTCGATGGGCAGCTGTGCCAACGGCGGCGGCTATTATCACTATAGCTATAGCGTCGTGCGTGGCTGCGACCGCATCGTGCCGGTCGATATTTACGTTCCCGGCTGCCCGCCGACCGCCGAGGCGCTGCTCTACGGCGTACTGGCGCTGCAGCGGAAGATCCGCCGTGTCGGGAGCTTTGAGCGGTGAGCGCGCATTGGCCGCAGACCAAGCCCGACGGCGACATGGCCGAGCGCGTCCGCGCGCTGTTCGGTGCTGCCGTGCTCGACATTATCAATCATGCGGGCGAGTTGACCGTGATTATCGAGCGTGACGCACTGCTCGACGTCATCACCGGGTTGCGCGATGCGCCCGAGCTCGAATTCAACCAGCTGGTCGACCTCAGCGGCGTTGACTATCCCGAGCGTCCGATGCGGTTCGACGTCAACTATCATCTGCTGTCGCTGACGAAGAACCGTCGCATCCGGATCAAGCTGCAGACCGACGATCAGCAGCCGGTTGCCTCGCTGACCGGCATCTATCCGGTTGCGGGCTGGTACGAGCGCGAAACCTGGGACTGCTACGGCGTGCTGTTCGACGGCAATCCCGACCTGCGCCGCATTCTCACTGACTATGGCTTTCAGGGGCACCCGTTCCGCAAGGATTTCCCGCTCACCGGCTATGTCGAGCTGCGCTATTCGGAGGAAGCCAAGCGTGTCGTCTATGAACCGGTCAAGCTGGCGCAGGACTTCCGCAGTTTCGACTTCCTGTCGCCGTGGGAAGGCACCGACTATCTGCCCGGCGATGAAAAGGCGGTGAACAATGGTTGATCTCGCCACCATGCCCGCGCCGATGTCGATGACGCTCGATACCGATCCGACCGAGCCCGGCATTCAGAATTATATGATCAACTTCGGCCCACAGCACCCCGCCGCGCACGGTGTGCTGCGTCTGGTGATGGAGCTCGACGGCGAGGTTATCGAACGCTGCGACCCGCACATCGGCCTGCTTCACCGCGGCACCGAAAAGCTGTGCGAATATAAGACTTACCTGCAGGCGCTGCCGTATATGGACCGCCTCGATTACGTCAGCCCGATGTGCATGGAGCACAGTTACGTGCTCGCCATCGAAAAGCTGGCGAACATCGAGGTGCCGCTGCGCGCGCAATACATCCGCGTGCTGTTCGCCGAAATCACGCGCATCCTCAATCACATCCTCAACGTCACCACGCATGCGATGGACGTCGGCGCGATGACGCCGATCCTGTGGATGTTCGAGGAGCGCGAGAAGCTGCTCGGCTTTTACGAGCGCGCGTCGGGCGCGCGTTTCCACGCGGCCTATTTCCGTCCCGGCGGCGTGCATCAGGATCTGCCGCATGGCCTGCTCGAAGATATTTCGGGTTGGGCAGACGGGTATTTGAAGGTGCTCGACGACATGCAGGGGCTGGTTGCCGACAATCGCATCTTCAAGCAGCGCAACGTCGATATCGGCGTAATATCGGCGAAGGACGCGATCGGCTGGGGCTTTACCGGGCCATGCATTCGCGCCAGCGGCGTTGCATGGGACCTGCGTAAAAGCCAACCGTACGAAGTCTACGACCGCATGGATTTCGACGTCATCGTCGGCAAGCATGGTGATTGCTACGACCGCTTCATGGTCCGCATGGAGGAAATGCGCCAGTCGCTGCGCATCATCCGGCAATGCATCGCCGAAATGCCGACGGGCGCGCACGCCAGTATCGACCGCAAGATCGTGCCGCCGTCACGCGGCGAGATGAAGCGCTCGATGGAGGCGCTGATCCATCACTTCAAGCTGTACACCGAAGGCTTCCACGTCCCCGCCGGCGAAGTCTATGTTGCGACCGAAAGCCCGAAGGGCGAGTTCGGCATCTACATGGTCGCCGACGGCACCAACAAACCCTACCGCTGCCACATCCGGGCCACCGGCATGGCGCACCTGCAGGCGATGGACTTCCTGTGCAAGGGCCACATGCTGGCCGATGCACCGGCGGTGCTGGGATCGCTCGACATCGTGTTCGGCGAGGTGGACCGGTGACCTCCGCCACCTACACCCCCATCTCGCAGCAGACGCCCGGCAAGCATCCGCGCGAGTTTGGTGACTTTGCCTGGTCGCCGGAAAGCGCGCGCCAAGTTCCCGAGATCCTTGCGCGCTATCCCGAAACGCGCCGTCACTCCGCGATCATGCCGTTGCTCTGGCTGGCGCAGCAGCAGATGGCGGCGATGACCGGCAGTGCGTGGCTCCCCGTGCCGGTCATCGAATTTGTCGCCGCGCAGATCGGCATGCCGTACATGCGCGCGTACGAGGTCGCGAGCTTCTATACGATGTACAATCTGAAGCCCGTTGGCCGCTATCTGGTGCAGGTTTGCGGGACGACGCCGTGCCTGCTGCGTGGCTCCGATGACCTGCTCCGCGCGTGTAAGGACAAGGGGTTGGTCAAGGGCGCGACGACCGGCGACAAGCTGTTCACGCTGTCTGAAGTCGAATGCCTCGGTGCCTGCGCCAACGCGCCGATGGTGCAGATCAACGAGGACAATTACGAAGACCTGACCTACGAGACGATGACCGCCATCCTCGACGCGCTGGCGAAGGGCGAAGCGCCGAGGCCCGGCAGCGCCATCGGCCGTACGGCAAGCTGCCCCGAGGGCGGGCCGACGACGTTGAAGGAGACGGCCGATGCTCGCTGACGCCGACCGCATCTTCACCAACCTTTACGGCTTCCAGCCGTGGAATCTCGAAGCCGCGCGCAAACGCGGCGACTGGGCCGATACTGCCGCGCTAATGGCCGGCGGCCCCGACGCGATCATCGATGTGATCAAGGCGAGCGGCCTGCGCGGGCGCGGCGGGGCAGGGTTTCCGACCGGCATGAAGTGGAGCTTCATGCCCAAGGAGCCCAAGCCCGGCCGTCCGAGCTATCTCGTCATCAACGCCGACGAGTCCGAGCCCGGCAGCTGCAAGGACCGCGAGATCATCCGCCACGATCCGCACAAGCTGATCGAGGGCGCGTTGATCGCCGGCTTCGCGATGCGCGCGTCCGCCGCCTATATCTACATCCGCGGTGAATATGTCCGCGAGGCCGAGGTGCTGTTCGCCGCCGTCGCCGAAGCCTATGCCGCTAAGCTGATCGGCAAGAACGCCTGCGGTTCGGGCTATGATTTCGACGTCTTCGTCCATCGCGGTGCGGGTGCGTACATCTGCGGCGAAGAAACCGCGATGCTCGAAAGCCTCGAGGGCAAGAAGGGCCAGCCGCGCCTGAAGCCGCCGTTTCCGGCGGGCGCCGGGCTGTACGGCAACCCGACCACGGTCAACAATGTCGAATCGATCGCGGTCGCGCCGACGATCCTGCGGCGCGGCGGCGCGTGGTTCGCCGGCATCGGTCGCCCGAAGAACGAAGGCACCAAGCTGTTCCAGATCAGCGGCCATGTGAACAAGCCGTGCGTCGTCGAGGAGGCCATGGGCCTGCCGTTCCGCGAACTGATCGAGGCGCATTGCGGCGGCGTCCGCGGCGGTTGGGACAATCTGCTCGCGGTGATCCCCGGCGGCTCGTCGGTGCCGCTTGTGCCCGCGCACCAGATCATGGATGCGCCGATGGACTTCGACGGGCTCAAAGATCTCAAGTCGGGGCTCGGCACCGCGGCGGTCATCGTCATGGACAAGTCGACCGACATCGTGAAGGCGATCGCGCGGCTCAGCTATTTCTACAAGCACGAGAGCTGCGGCCAGTGCACGCCGTGCCGCGAAGGCACCGGCTGGATGTGGCGCGTCATGGAACGCCTCGTCACCGGCGACGCTGAATATCACGAGATCGACCTGCTGCTCGAAGTGACGACCGAGGTCGAGGGCCATACGATCTGCGCTTTGGGCGACGCCGCGGCATGGCCGATCCAGGGACTGATCCGCCATTTCCGGCCGGAAGTCGAGGCGCGGATCGCCAGGCGCAAGGGGTTCGTCCAGGTGCCGGCGATGGCGGCGGAGTAAGTGGTTGCTCTGCTTCTCTTTATTGCAACGTGCGCAGTTGTGGCAGCGCTACTGTGCGCTGTGCGGATGGAAAGACTATGGGCCGAACATGCAATTTGGTTGCGGCGTCTCGATGTCGAACGCGCTGTATCGGACTGTTTAGATAGCGAACTGAGATATCCAAACGAGGCGCGGATGGTCGAGCGCGGCGCTCCCGAACGGGCATTAGCACCTATCGAACCAGACAAAATAGGGACTGATTTTAAGTCATATCTGAACGATTTGTTTGCGAATATGCTAACGGACGAACAGCAATGCTTAAACCAAGGGTGGCGTACGCTCCTTCTTTATCAGGCACATTTAGTTAGTCGTATCTATCATGCATCTAACAACGCGCAGGTTTTAGAAAAAATTGCGCCGCATGATTTCTCAAATTTAACCTCTTATGGCAGCATTGCGATCAATAAGATTATTTGCCGCAATTGGAGGTCTTTTAGTTTGGCGAAGACTTCATCCTACTATTTTAGTGATCCCAAGTTATCGTCGCTCGTTGACGAATATGTTGAACGTAACAAGCGTCTGTTCGACTCATTTGACCTCCCTGGCGATGCAGAAACGGAAGCCGCTAATGCCTAAGCTCACCGTCGACGGCGTCGAAGTCGAAGTGCCCGCCGGAGCAACCGTGCTGCAGGCATGCGAGGCTGCGGGCGTCGAGGTGCCACGGTTTTGTTACCACGAGCGGTTAAGTATCGCGGGTAACTGCCGGATGTGCCTCGTTGAAATGGAAAAGTCGCCGAAGCCGGTGGCATCGTGCGCGATGCCGGCGGCCGACGGGCAGGTGGTGATGACCACCACGCCCAAGGTCAAAAAGGCGCGCGAGGGAGTGATGGAGTTTCTGCTCATCAACCATCCGCTCGATTGCCCGATCTGCGACCAGGGCGGCGAATGCGATCTGCAGGATCAAAGCCTCAATTACGGCAAGGGCCACACGCGCTATCACGAGGAAAAGCGTGCGGTTACCGAGAAATATATGGGGCCATTGATCAAAACGGTGATGACGCGCTGCATCCACTGCACACGCTGCGTCCGTTTTGCCGAGGAAGTTGCCGGGATCGAGGAAATCGGCGCGGTCGGGCGCGGTGAGAACATGCAGATCACCAGCTATCTCGAAGCGGCGGTACAATCGGAAGTGTCGGGCAACATCATCGATTTGTGCCCGGTCGGTGCGCTAACGTCGAAGCCGTACGCCTTCGAAGCACGCCCGTGGGAGCTCAAGAAAACCGAGTCGATCGACGTGATGGATGCGGTCGGGACTAACATCGTGATCGGCAGCCGGGGAACCTCGGTGCTGCGCGTCACGCCGCGGTTGAATGACGACGTCAACGAAGAATGGGCGAGCGACAAGACGCGCTTCGCCGCCGACGGACTGGCGCGCGGGCGGCTCGACAAGCCTTATGTGCGCAAGGGTGGAAAGCTGACCCCGGTAAGCTGGGTAGAGGCGTTCGGCGCGGTCAAGGCGGCGCTGGGCGGGACCAGCGATGTTGCGGCAATTACTGGGGATCTGAACGACCTCGAAGGCATCGTTGCCTTGAAGGATCTTGTCCGCGCGCTCGGTTCAACACGGCATGAGTGCCGACAGGACGGTGCGGCGATCGATCCCACGGCGAGTTATCGGTTCAACACGACGCTGGCAGGCATCGAGCGCGCCGATTTCATCCTGCTGGTCGGTACCAACCCGCGCTGGGAAGCGCCGCTGGTCAACACGCGGCTGCGCAAGGCGGTGCGGCGCGGCGGTGCGCGTGCCTTCAACATCGGGCCTGAAATCGACCTGACCTATCCAGTGACGCAGCTTGGTGACGACATCGCAGTTCTCGGAGCGCTGCCGCAGGCGGTCGCCGAGGCGCTTGCCAAGGCTGAGCGCCCGGTGGTGATCGTCGGCATGGGCGCGCTAGCGCATTCGGGTGTGCTTGCGGCCGCTGCCGCGCTCGACGTTCAACGCGACGGCTGGAACGGTTTCAACGTGCTTCACACCGCAGCGTCGCGCGTCGGGGCGATCGATATCGGCTTTACCAGTGCCGGCGGCGTTGCCGGCATCCTCGCCGATAAGCCCAAGGTACTGTTCCTGCATGGTGCCGACGAAATCGACTCCGCGGCGATCGCCGACAGCTTCGTCGTCTACGTCGGCCACCACGGCGACGCCGGTGTGCGCCATGCCGACGTCATCCTGCCCGCTGCAGCGTATGCCGAAAAACCCGGAACATATGTCAACATGGAGGGGCGCGTGCAGCGAGCGCAACGCGCGACGTTCCCGCCGGGCGAGGCACGCGAGGACTGGACGATCTTCCGGGCGCTGTCCGAAGTACTCGGGCACACGCTTCCGTATAATGATTTGAAGAGCCTGCGAGTGCGCATTGCGACCGAGTGGCCCCATCTGGCCACCGAAGGACTCAGCATTGTACCGTATGTTGCACCGGTGGGCGGGGGCGAAATCGCCAGCGGCCCTGTTACACTTCCGGTCACCAATTTCTATCTGACCAACGCCATCGCGCGCGCCAGCCAGACGATGGCGGATTGCGTCAGCGAGATTCTGGGCCACGGCGTTCAGCTCGAGGCGGCGGAATAATGGGTTGGACCGAAGCCTTCCAAAGCGTGTTCGGCGACGGCTGGGGCTATGCGCTCGGCACGCTGGCGCTGATCCTGCTGATCGCGTTGCCTGTCATGGTCGGCGTCGCGCTCGCGGTCTATGCCGACCGCAAGATCTGGGCGTCGATGCAGCTGCGACGCGGGCCCAATGTCGTTGGGCCATTCGGCATCCTGCAGACCTTCGCCGACGCGGCCAAGCTGTTCCTGAAGGAAACGATCATTCCGTCGGGGGCGAATGTCGGCGTGTTCCTGATCGCGCCGATGATTACGTTCACGCTGGCGCTGATTGCGTGGGCGGTGATCCCGTTTCAGGCGGGCGTCGTGCTCGCCGACATCAACGTCGGGCTGTTGTACCTGTTCGCGGTCAGTTCGATGGGCGTTTACGGCATCATCATGTCGGGGTGGGCGTCGAACTCGAAATATCCGTTCCTTGGGGGGCTGCGCTCGGCAGCGCAGATGGTCAGCTACGAGGTGTCGATCGGCTTTGTCATCATCTGCGTCGTGCTCTATGCTTCGAGCTTCAACCTCAGCGACATCGTGATGAGCCAGAAGGGCAATGTCCTCGGCATCTTCAACGGCAACATCTTCAATCCGTTGCTGTTTCCAATGGCGATCCTGTTCTTTATCTCGGCGCTCGCCGAAACCAACCGGCCGCCGTTCGACCTTCCCGAGGCCGAAGCCGAGCTCGTCGCCGGCTATCAGGTCGAATATTCGTCGATGGCGTTCGCGCTGTTCTTCCTCGGTGAATACGCCAACATCCTGCTGATGTGCGCGCTAACCAGCGTGCTGTTTCTCGGTGGCTGGCTGCCGCCGCTTGATTGGGCGCCGCTGTATGTCGTGCCGGGCTTCATCTGGATGATGGCGAAGCTGTGCTTCATGTTCTTCGTCTTCGCGTGGGTGAAGGCGACGGTGCCGCGCTACCGCTACGATCAGCTGATGCGGCTGGGGTGGAAGGTGTTCCTGCCGCTGTCGGGGCTGTGGGTGGTGCTGGTCAGCGGGTGGCTGGTGTTTACGGGGCATTTCGACGGGCTGCCGGGAGTTATTCGATGACCGCCATCTTCCGCGCCGCCAAGTCGCTGCTGCTGCTCGAATTCGTGCGCGGCATGGCGCTGACGTTCAGCTATATGTTCAAGCCCAAGGCGACGCTCAACTATCCCTATGAAAAAGGTCCGCTGTCCCCCCGTTTCCGCGGCGAGCATGCGCTGCGCCGCTATCCGAACGGCGAGGAGCGCTGCATCGCGTGCAAGCTGTGCGAGGCAGTGTGCCCAGCGCAGGCGATCACCATCGAGGCCGAGCCGCGCGAGGACGGCAGCCGCCGGACGACGCGCTACGATATCGACATGACCAAGTGCATCTATTGCGGGCTGTGCCAGGAAGCGTGCCCGGTCGATGCGATCGTCGAGGGGCCGAACTTCGAATTCGCCACCGAGACGCGCGAAGAGCTGATCTATGACAAGGACAAGCTGCTGCAGAACGGCGAGCGCTGGGAGCGCGTGATCGCGGCAAATCTCGCCGCCGACGCTGAATGGCGGTGAAGGTGGTTGCGGCGTTCGCGCCGCACGGTTAGACGCACCGCAACATATCGGACGTAACAGCAACCATCGGCCATCACCCCTCGCCAAGGCGGGGGCTCATATCCGTCAGGAGTTCGACGTGTATGGCCCCCGCCCTTGCGGGGGTGACGATCAACGGACAGGCGATCCTCGACCAGTGACCGAAGTCTTCGCCTTTTATCTATTCGCAGGCCTTGTGGTGGCATCGGGCACCTGCACGATCCTGTCGCGCAATCCCGTGCATTCGGTGCTGTGGCTGATCCTTGCCTTTTTCAACGCGAGCGGATTGTTCGTGCTGCTCGGTGCCGAGTTCCTCGCGATGATCCTCGTGATCGTTTACGTCGGTGCGGTCGCAGTGCTGTTCCTGTTCGTTGTGATGATGCTCGATGTCGACTTCAAGTCCTTGAAATCGGGGTTCACCCGCGCGCTGCCGCTCGGGCTGACGATCGCGATGATCCTGCTGGTCGAAATCCTCATGGTCGTCGGCGGCGCGAGTCTTGGCACGTTTGCGCCGAATGCCGCGCACGCGCCGGTGCTGATGGGCAGCCACATGACCAATACGCAGGCGCTCGGCAGCGTGATCTACACGCGCTACGTCTATGTGTTCCAGGCGGCGGGCATGGTGCTTTTGACCGCGATGATCGGCGCGATCGTGCTGACTCACCGCACGCGTCCCGGCACAAAGCGCCAGAACATCGGTGCGCAGGTTGCGCGTCAGCCTGCCGAAGTGACGCGCAAGGTCCACGTCGTCAGCGGTGAAGGCGTCGAGCTATGATCGGGCTGGGGCATTATCTGGCGGTCGGTGCGATCCTGTTTGCGCTCGGCGTGCTCGGCATCATCATCAACCGCAAGAACGTCATCATTATTCTGATGTCGATCGAGCTGATATTGCTCAGCGTCAACATCAATTTCGTTGCGTTTTCATCGTTTGCGCACGACCTGGTGGGGCAGGTGTTCGCGATGTTCGTGCTGACGGTGGCGGCCGCCGAAGCCGCGATCGGGCTGGCGATCCTCGTTATCTACTTCCGCAACCGCGGCACGATCCAGGTCGATGACATCACGATGATGAAGGGCTGAAACGTTGATCCAGCTCCTCGTCTTCCTGCCGCTTATCGCGGCGCTGATCGCGGGCCTTGGCTACCGCATGCTCGGAAGCGTGGTGGCGAAGTCGGTCACGACCGGCGCTTTGTTCGTGTCGGCGGCGCTTGCGTGGGTGGTGTTCGGCGATGTCGGGCTTGGCCACGGCGCGACCTATACCGTGACCGTGCTCGACTGGATCAGCTCGGGCGATATGCGCGTCGACTGGGCATTCAAAGTCGATGCGTTGACCGCCGTGATGCTTGTGGTGATCACCACCGTGTCGGCGCTCGTTCATCTATACAGCTGGGGCTACATGGCCGAGGATCCCGATCAACCGCGGTTCTTCGCCTATTTGTCGCTGTTCACCTTTGCGATGCTGATGCTGGTGACCGCCGATAACCTCGTGCAGATGTTCTTTGGCTGGGAAGGCGTCGGCCTTGCCTCCTATCTGCTGATCGGCTTCTGGTATTACAAACCCAGCGCCAATGCAGCCGCGATCAAGGCGTTTGTCGTCAACCGCGTCGGCGATTTCGGCTTTTCGCTCGGCATTTTCGGCACGTTTCTGGTGTTCAAGACGGTGAAGCTCGACGCAATCCTCGCCGCCGCACCCGGCATGGCGGGGGCGACATTCCATTTTCTCGGCCAGCCCGTCGATGTGATGACCTGCCTGTGCCTGCTGCTGTTCGTCGGCGCGATGGGCAAGTCGGCGCAGCTCGGCCTGCACACCTGGCTGCCTGATGCGATGGAGGGGCCGACGCCGGTCTCCGCTTTGATCCACGCCGCGACGATGGTGACGGCGGGTGTGTTCATGGTCTGCCGCCTGTCGCCGATGTTCGAAACCAGCGCGACGGCGCTCGCCGTGGTCACCTATGTCGGCGCGGCAACTGCGCTGTTCGCGGCAACGGTCGCCTGCGTGCAGTCCGACATCAAGCGCGTGATCGCCTATTCGACCTGTTCGCAGCTCGGTTACATGTTCTTTGCGGCCGGATCGGGGGCGTACGGGGCCGCGATGTTCCATCTATTCACGCATGCGTTTTTCAAGGCGCTGCTGTTCCTTGGAGCGGGCGCCGTCATCCATTCGATGCATCACGAGCAGGACATGAAATTCTATGGCGGGCTACGCAAGCCGTTGCCGCTGACCTTTGCGGCGATGACGATCGGCACGCTGTCGCTAACCGGCTTCTTCTTCACCAGCGGTTATTTTTCGAAGGATGCCATCCTCGAAAGCGCGTTTGCGCGCGGTACCGAGGCCGGCATGGTGGCGTTCGTCGTCGGCGCGTTCGTTGCCTTTCTGACCAGCTTTTATTCATGGCGGCTGGCGTTCCTCACCTTCTTCGGCGCGCCGCGCTGGGCGGCATCGGAGCATATTCAGCACGTGCTGCACCATGCGCCCGATGCCGACGCGACAACCGGCAACGCTGCGGCGTCGCACGATCCCGCGCCGGCCGGCGATGGTGGCTATCATCCGCATGAAAGTCCTTGGACAATGCTGCTGCCGCTGGGGTTGCTCGCGGTCGGCGCGCTGTTCGCAGGCTATGTTTTTCACACTACCTTCCTCGGTGCCGAGGCTGGCCCGGCGTTCTGGCGCGGTTCGGTCGCATTCAGCACCCGCCTTGCAACCGCCACCGAAACGCTGCCGGGCTGGGTGATCTGGACTCCAAGTGTCGCCTTCTTTGCCGGTCTCCTGCTGGCGGGGCAAAATTACATCCGCGACCCTGCTGCACCGGCGCAGTTCGCACAGACATTCCGCGGGCTCTACGGCTTCCTTGTCCACAAATGGTATTTCGACGAGCTGTATAATCTCGTTTTCGTCCGCGGCGCGTTTCGGCTCGGTCGACTGTTCTGGCGCACCGACAAGCAGGTCATCGACCGCTTCGGACCCGATGGCGTGGCGGCGGCAGTGACCGTGTCGGCCGGCGTCGCCAAGCGGTTTCAATCAGGGCTCATTTACAGCTATGCGCTGGTCATGCTGATCGGGATCGCAGCGGCAGCGACATGGTTCGTGCCACGCGCGCTCGGGGGGCAATGAGTTGAGTTTCCCCATGTTGAGCATCCTGATCATGCTGCCTGTCGTGGCATGTGCATGGATATTGCTCGCGCCCGGCGACGAGATGCGCCGCGCGGCGAATGCACGGATGACTGCGCTCGCCGTAACATCGATCGAATTTGCGATCGGCATTCTGCTGTGGCTGAGCTTCGATACCGCGTCATCGGCATTCCAGTTCGTCGAGAACCTGCCGTTGTTTGCGCCATATCTCGCATGGCATCTCGGAATCGACGGGATTTCGTTGATGCTGATCATGCTCAGCGTGTTCCTGATGCCGCTGTGCATTCTTGCGTCCTGGACCAGCATCCAAAAGCGCGTTCCAGAGTATATGGCGGCGTTCCTGCTGATGGAAACGCTGATGATCGGCGTATTCGCCAGCCTCGACCTGTTCCTGTTCTACCTGTTCTTCGAGGGCGGGCTTATTCCGATGTATCTGATCATCGGGATCTGGGGCGGCGCCCGGCGTATTTACGCGAGCTATAAGTTTTTCCTCTACACCCTGCTCGGATCGGTCGTGATGCTGTTGGCGATGTTGTACATGACCGGCGTTGCGCACACGACCGACATTACGACACTGATGGCGTTCAACTTTGCGCCGGGCGTCCAGACATGGCTGTGGCTGGCGTTCTTTGCCTCATTTGCAGTCAAGATGCCGATGTGGCCGGTGCATACTTGGCTTCCGGACGCCCATGTCGAGGCACCGACGGCGGGGTCGGTCATCCTCGCGGGCGTCTTGCTCAAGCTCGGCGGTTACGGGTTTGTGCGCTTCTCGCTTCCGATGTTCCCGCAGGCTTCGGTGCAACTGATGTGGTTGATCTTCGCGCTCAGCATGGTCGCGGTAGTCTACACCTCGATCGTGGCGCTCGTGCAGACCGACATGAAGAAACTGATCGCCTATTCGTCCGTGGCGCATATGGCGTTTGTCACCGCCGGCCTGTTCGCGTTCAACACGCAAGGGCTTGAGGGTGGGGTGCTGATGATGCTCAGCCATGGTCTGGTCTCGGGCGCGCTGTTCCTGTGTGTCGGCGTTATCTATGACCGGCTGCACACCCGGGACATCGACCGGTACGGCGGCCTGGCGGACAATATGCCGAAATATGCGCTGTTCTTTCTGTTTTTCACAATGGCGTCGATCGGTTTGCCTGCGACCAGCGGCTTCGTCGCTGAATTCCTGGTACTTGCGGGATCGTACAAGGCGGCGTCGTGGTTGGCATTGATCATGACCACCGGAATCATATTGGGTGCGGCGTATATGCTTTATCTCTACCGCCGCGTCGTGTTCGGCGCATTGGTCAAGGACGACGTGCGCGCTATGCCCGATCTGAGCGCGCGCGAAGTCGCGATCCTGCTGCCGATCACACTCGCCGTGTTGTGGATGGGCATTTATCCGGCGAGCTTCCTGAAGCCGTTGCGGGCCCCGGTTGCGGCGTTGCTCGTCCGGCTCAGCGCCGCCAATCCGGGCGAGCAAAGCGTGAACTTGCATAAATGATACATGATCTCGCAAGCTCGATTCACCTCGCATTCCCCGAGCTGATCCTCGCGGTGGGTGCGCTAATCCTGTTGGTGGTCGGCGTTTTTCTTGGCGACCGCAGTTTGACCGGGCTGAGCTGGGCCGCTGTCGGTGTTTTTGCGCTGGCCGGTTTGCACTTGCACTTCGGGCCCGGGATCGCGTTCGGCGGGCTTTACGTGAACGACGCGTTCTCGACCTTCTTTAAGGTCCTGATCCTGTCCGCTGCTGGCGTTTCGGTACTGCTCGCGCTGCCGTATTTGAAGCATTCGGCGACCAGCGCGCGGTTCGAATATCCGGTGCTTTTGACGCTCGGCGCGCTCGGCATGTGCATGATGGTCAGCGCGAACGATTTGCTGTCGCTCTATGTCGGGCTCGAGCTGCAAAGCCTTGCTGCGTATGTGCTCGCCGCGTTCAACCGCAGCGAAAGCCGATCGAGCGAAGCCGGACTGAAATATTTTGTCCTCGGGGCATTGGCCTCCGGTATTTTGCTCTACGGGATTAGTCTCGTCTATGGTTTCACCGGCACGACCAATTTTACCGCGCTGCACGGCCTCGTTCATGGGGGTGCGGCGCGCAATATCGGCGTACTCGTCGGATTAGTGTTCATCCTGTCGGGTCTGGCGTTCAAGGTGTCGGCGGTGCCATTCCATATGTGGACACCCGACGTTTACGAAGGTGCGCCGACGCCGGTTGCCGCATTCTTTGCCGCCGCTCCAAAGGCCGCCGCGATGGGCTTGCTGGTGCGCGTCAGTATGCAGGCGTTCGGCGGCATGGTCGTCGATTGGCAACAGATCGTCATGTTTGCGGCGATCGCGTCGATGTTGCTCGGCGCTGTTGGCGCGATCGGGCAGACGAATATCAAGCGGCTGCTGGCATATTCATCGATCAACAATGTCGGCTTTGCGCTGATCGGTTTGTCGGCCGCAACGCCTGCAGGCGTGGCATCGGTGTTATTCTACATGACTGTTTATCTCGTCATGACGCTTGGCAGTTTTTTGTGCGTTCTCGCGATGCGCGACGCGAGCGGCAAGCCCGTGGAGACGCTCGCCAGTCTTGCCGGCTTGTCGCGGTCGCGGCCTGGTCTCGCAGCGGCGCTCGCGGTGTTTATGTTCAGCCTTGCCGGGATCCCACCGCTGCTGGGTTTCTGGCCGAAATTCGCGGTTTTCACGGCGGCGATCGACGCACAGCAATATGTGCTCGCAACGATTGGCGTGCTCGCGAGCGTGATCGGCGCCTATTATTATCTGCGCGTGATCAAGGCGATGTATTTCGACGAGCCTGCGCCGGTGTTTGCGCCTGCCGATAGCCGGGTCAACACGGCGATGATCGGCGCGGCAGCGTTATTTTGCTCGCCGATCGGGATGTTTGCGATCACGCCGCTGACTAGCGCAGCGCAGGCGGCGGCATTGGCGCTGTTTTGACGATTACCGAACTGGCCGAGGTTGGCTCGACCAATGACTGGCTGCTCGAACGTGCTGACAGCACGGATGAATGCTGGGTCCGCGCCGACATCCAAACCGGTGGCCGAGGGCGCCGAGGGCGGGTGTGGGTGTCGCAGCCGGGCAATCTGTTCGCGAGCGTTCTGGTCCGGCACCAACCGGGCGAGGGGCCGCAACAGCAGTTGTCGTTCGTCGCTGCGGTCGCACTGCACCGCGCGCTGGCTCAATGGGTGTTGTCCGACCGGCTGGCACTCAAATGGCCGAACGACCTGCTGCTCGATGGTTCCAAAGTGTCGGGGATCCTGCTCGAGGCGCAGGGCCCGGCGACGATCATAGGCTTCGGCGTCAATCTGGCCACACATCCGGCCGAAAGCGAGCGACCCGCGATATCGCTGGCCGCTGCGGGCGTTGCCGCACCCGATGCTTCGACATTCTGCAGCGCACTGGCAGCCAGTTTTGCCGCGGCGCGAAGCGAATGGCGTGGGCACGGCTTTGGCGCAATCCGGTCGTCCTGGCTCGCCCGTGCGTCGGGGCTCGGGCACCGGATCGAGGCGCGGCTGGGGCGCGAGACGCTGGTCGGCCAGTTTGAAGACCTTGCCGACGATGGTGCGCTGTTGCTGCGGCTCGACGATCGAACGTTGCGTGCGGTACACGCCGGCGAAGTTTTTGCACGGGGCTAGGGGTCATGCTGCTCGCCATCGATGTCGGTAACACCAATGTGGTCTTCGCTATTTGCGACGGTGCGCAGATCAAATGGCGATGGCGCATTTCGACCGATCGGCAGCGGACTGCCGACGAATATGCCGTGTGGCTCAACCAGCTGATGCAGCTCGAAGGGGTCGAGCGCACACATATCGACGCGGCGATCATCGCCACCGTCGTGCCGCCGACACTGTTCAACCTGCAGCGGTTGTGCCGTAAATATTTCAATACCGAGCCGCTGGTAGTGGGTGCCGAGGGTATCGAATACGGCATCGGAATCAACGTGCCCAACCCATCGGAGGTCGGCGCCGACCGCAT
Organism: Sphingomonadales bacterium; assembly: GCA_038225475.1. GTDB lineage: Bacteria > Pseudomonadota > Alphaproteobacteria > Sphingomonadales > Sphingomonadaceae > Polymorphobacter_B. The sequence goes on along the minus strand of JBBRRA010000005.1, from coordinate 67,614 downwards.
CGTCAACGCAGTCGCAGCGCACGCGACCACGCGCGGCAACATCATCATCGTCGATTTCGGGACCGCTACGACATTCGATGTCGTCACCGAAGATCCGATGACGCAGCAAGGTGCCTATCAGGGTGGGGCAATCGCGCCGGGTATCAATTTATCGATGGATGCCCTATATACTGCTGCGGCGAAGCTGCCGCGTATTGCGGTCGAGCCGCCCGGCGGCAACCAGAGTGCGATCGGCAAGAATACTGTCCATGCGATGCAATCCGGCGTCTTTTGGGGATATGTCGGGCTGATCGAGGGACTGGTGGCACGGATCACGGCGGAAATCGGTCGACCGGTCACGGTGATCGGCACCGGCGGTCTTGCCACATTGTTCAATCGCCATACTGACGCCATTGATCTGGTCGATGGCGACCTCACCATTCGCGGTCTGGTCCGCATTCACGCACTCAATACAACTGCTCACAATACGATAGGCACATAAAAACTAATGGCATCCAATCGCAACGGCCGCGGCGCTGGCAAAGGCCTGACGCCGGGCAACGAACTCATTTTCCTGCCGCTCGGCGGTTCGGGCGAGATCGGCATGAACGTCAACCTGTACGGCTGTAACGGCAAGTGGGTCATGGTCGATCTCGGCATGACTTTCGCCGACCCCAGCTATCCAGGCGTTGACCTCGTGCTGCCCGACCTCAGTTTCATCGAGGAGCGCCGCGAGGATTTGCTCGGAATCGTCCTGACGCACGGCCATGAGGACCACATCGGCGCGATCCCCTATCTCGCCGCCGATCTTGGCGTACCGCTCTACGCGACGCCATTCACCGCTGGGCTGATCCACCGCAAGCTTGAGGAGGAGGGGCTGACCAAGGAGGTCAAGCTCAACATCATTCCGATGGGTGGCACGCTCAAGCTTGGTGATTTCAAGTTTCAATATGCAGCGCTCGCGCACTCGATCCCTGAGGGGAATGCGCTGATCATCGACACGCCTTACGGTCGCATCTTTCACACCGGCGACTGGAAGCTCGACGACATGCCGCAGCTTGGGGTGCCATCGACGGCAGCTGAGCTGACGGCGATCGGCGATTCAGGCGTGCTCGCAATGATCGGCGATTCGACCAATGTCTTCAATACCGAGGCAAGCGGCTCCGAAGAAGGCGTCCGCATCGGTCTGGGCAAGGTCGTTGCGGCGCACAAGACCGGGCGCGTGCTCGTCACGACGTTCGCGTCGAACGCGGCGCGCCTGCATACGCTGGGACAGGTGGCGATCGATACCGGGCGACAGCTTTGCCTGGTTGGGCGCTCGATGGAGCGTATCCTCGGTGTCGCGCGCAGTGTCGGGTATCTGAAAGACATGCCGCCGCTGCTGTCGTTCGATCAAGCGGCAAAGACCGACCCGTCGAAACTGCTGATTGTCTGCACCGGTGCGCAGGGCGAGCCCGCAGCGGCGCTCAGCCGGATCGCCGCCGGAACCCATGCGCAGCTTCGGCTCGATAAGGGCGATCTCGTCGTCTATTCGTCGAAGCAGATCCCCGGCAACGAGCTGGCGATCGGTCATGTGCAGAATATGCTCGCCACGCGCGGCATCAAGGTTGTCACCGAAAAGCAGGCGCACGTCCACGTTTCGGGCCACCCCGGTCGCCCCGAGCTTGAAGAAATGTACGGCTGGATTCGCCCGCAGATCGCGATCCCGGTGCACGGCGAGCGTCGTCACATGGAGGAGCATGCGGTTATCGCGCTGGCGGCAGGCGTCCCCAAGGCGATGGTGCCGATCAATGGTAGTGCCATCCGGCTCGCTCCCGATGGTCCCAAGCTGCTGAGCCACGAAAAGGTCGGGCGGCTGGTGCTCGACGGCGATGTTATTCTGCCTGCCGACGGCTCGACGATGAATGCCCGGCGGCGGATCATGCATAACGGCTATGTCGCGGCGACGATCATCCTAGGGACGAACGGCAAGCTCGCGGCGCGGCCCTCGATCATCGCGCAGGGGCTTCCGGTCGAGGAAGACCGCGACGATTTCCTTTCCGAATGCAGCGATGCGGCCGCCGGTGCGGTTCGCAGCGGCGATGCGCGGAATGCCGAAAAATTCGCCGAGAGCATCCGGGTCGCGGTCCGTCGTGTCGCGCGCGACTGGACCGGCAAGAAGCCGGTCACCGACGTGCAGGTCGTCCAGCTCTGAAGCCGGCTTCCGCCTTTGCGATCTACGCGTTGTTCTGGATGCTGACGCTGTTCGTCGTGCTGCCGTTCGGCGTCAAAACGGTCGACGAGGCGGGTGACGCACCAGTGGCGGGGGCTGCAGAGAGCGCGCCCGCCAATCCGATGCTGCGGCGTAAGCTGATGTGGACGACGGCGCTGGCAACGGCGCTGTTCGCGTTATTCTATGCGAATTTTACGCATGGGTGGGTGACGCTCGATGACATTCCTGGCTGGGGATGACCGACGAGCGTTGCCGACGCTAAAGCTGGTTTTTGGTTAGCTCGAGCAGCTTTTCGGCCATCGGGCGGCGCTGGTCGGGTAGAAAGCAGCCGTGAAATAGCGCGCCGATCACCGACGTCAGCAGGATGAGCAGGTCGTATTTGTCGCCGCCGGCGTCGCGTGTCACCGTAATGAAGTCGAGCGCCAACCGGTCGATTTGTGCGCTGCATTCGCGTTCGACGCGGCTGTCGGTATATTTCGCGCAGCTTTGATCGGGCTCGGGGAAGCGGCTCCAGGCATCGATGGCCACCAGCTTGGCGATCGGCTCGACGCCCTCGGGCAGCACGACATAGCGGCGGATTGTCAGCGCAGCGCGACGCGACACCGGTAGGGTGACGACGCCGCCTTTCATCCAGCCCATCGCCTCCATCGCCTGCCACAGCATGTCGTTACTGCTGCCGTGGGTCGTCTCGACTTCAAGCGAGCCGACAAGGCAATTGCGCAGGATCGCGATGTCGTCCGCCGAAGACAGCGCGAGCATGACGTTCAGCAGGTTGGAAAGCGCACACGGCAACGGTTTGGCGACATCGTTGCTGGCCATTGCATTCGGGCCTTACCGCAGCCGGTCGATCGCTTGGGCCAACACAACGTAAAGCTTGCCGACATCCGATGACAGCAAGGTAATTGCCAGCGCGCGTCCGTCCTTGTCGGCATCGACGTGCTTCACCAGCCGTTCGAACTCGTCGATATATTGTATCGCGAGTTCGCGGAATGCCTGGTCATGCGTATAGTGGCGCTTGACCGCGCGCGCGGTCGCCGCGTCGGCAAGCTTGACGACACGGCGGGTGAAGACGCTGCGGTCGCCTGCCAGATAGGCGCTCCAGCTTTGGTCGCCGACGTCGATCGCCAGCAGCTTGGCAATATCGATCGACCCAGCGTTGAGCGAGTCGAGCAGCCGTGTCGAACGTCCCATCAGGTCGTCGCGCGCCTGGACTTCGAAATGCGTCTGGACTTCGTCGATCCGTGCTTCGACCGCCGCAACCGTCTTGGTCAAGCCGACAAGGCGCTGCGCGACCCGGTCGGCAGCGCCTTGGGCTGCGTCCGCCGCGCGGTTGCTTGCCTCTTCGATCGCTGCCAGCTGGCCGCGGATCGGCGTGCCGAAGGTTGCGTCCGCATGCGTCGTGCCGGCATGGGCAAGCGCGGTCTCGGCCTCGGTAATGACCGCCGACAGCGCAGTCCGCATCTCGCCAGCAGTGGTGCCGGCGATTTCACGAACGCGCCCCAGCACCTCGATCAATTGTGCCGATGCCTGCAACGCGCTGCCTTCGGCCTGCTCCTGGACGGCACCGACTAGCGCATGCGCGGCGGCAAGCTGTTCGTTGAGTTTCGCCGACGTCGCTTCCATCGATGCCCGTTGAGCCGTAAAGCTTGCGACAGCAGCATCGATTGTCGCCTGTCCCTGCGCCACCGGCTCCTGCAGTCGCGCTGCTTCGCCGTGCAGTTCGGCAATGCCCGCCGAAAGTGCGGCAATGCCCTCGACATGCGTTGGCAGGGTACGGCCCATAGCATCGATGACCTGACCCGACACCTCGCGGAGCCGCCCGGCGGTGTCTTCGATCGTCAGCATCGTCGCATGCGTCTCGCCGAGCGGGCGGTTCAACCCCTGCAGCTGGTCGCTGACCGATGCCATCTGCGCGGCGATCCCGTCGAGCGTGCCGTGGCTCGATTGCGCGGCGGCACCGAGCTTGTTGTCGAGTACGGCAAAGCTGCGCTCGACGGTTTCGACAAGCATCCGGCTGCGCGCATCTTGCTCGGAAAGCCGCTGACCGAGGAGGTCTGCGGCTTCGTTCAGTCGGTCGAGCCGCTTGCTGATCGCGCGCGCGGATTCGCCACCGATGTGGTCGAGCGCGACGCGCGCCTGATCGACGCTGGCGAGCAACGCGTTGGTTTGCGCGTGAACACCGTCGCGGGTGGCATCGAGCGCGCCGGTAATGCGCTCGAAGGCGCCATCGACCGAGCTATTCAGCCCCGATGTGCGCTCGCTCAGCGCCGTAGTCGTTCGCGCAGCGGAGGTTTCGATACCCGCCAACAGCTCGGTCATCGTGGCCGATGCGGCGTGAACCTGCGCGCTCGCGTCGGCATTCCGGTTCCAGACTGCCGCCAGCATCGTTTCAACGGCGCCGAGTTGCTGCGTTGTCTCGCGGCCGGTCGTCTCGAGCAGCGAACCGAGTTCCGCCGCATGTGCAGTGGCGCTGGTAACGAGCGCCTGGAGCGCCACCGCCTGTGCGCCCGCATCGCGGCTCGCGGCAGCCATCGCTGCGGTGGCCGTATCCAGATCACGCGCTGTCGCACTCAGCCCATGCCTATCGCCGGCGACATTTTCCTGAAGCGTCGTCAGGCGGTCGGTAACCCCCGTCAGCCCGCGGTCGATCGCATCGAGGCCGCTACGCAGCGCGTCGCTTGCCGAACTGGCGCGAAGCTGCCGCGCTTCCAGCGCGGCAATCAGCGTTGCCTCGTCGCGCCCGGTGCGACGCAAGGCAATCGCTGCAAGCACAACCACAGCGAGCGGCGCCGCGATTTGCACGATGATCGACCCGGCGAGCAGCGCGAGATCGCGTGCGGACATGGTGCCTTTAACCAGGTCTGCCTGCGCGCCAATCACGAGTACCGCTGCGGCCACCGCCAACCATGCGAGCGCAGTCAGCAACACTGCGGCGGCCTGCCAGCGGCGAGGTGGTGACAGCGAAACGGTCGAGGAGTCGTGCGGCATGGCACCCCAAAGGAACAAATTTTGCACATGACGTGTAACATCGCGTTTGATCGTGTGACAATGCGCAGCAGCATGTTCGTTTGCAGCGGTTCCGTCGGCCAAAACTCCGCCAGCCTTGGCAAATGCGCAAACCCCGCTTTATGACGTCCGCCAATGCCGATGCTTGCCCTGTTGTTCGCCGACGATGGAGCGGACGAGCCGCTCCTCGTTGCCGGGGAAGGCTGTCTGGAGCGGCAGATCCGCCAGGTCCGAAACGCCGGTGTCGACCGCGTTTTGGTCTATGGCAGCATCGATATCGAGGGCGCTGAAGCGGTCGTCGACGCGGCTGCGTTGCTGCGCATTGTCGGCGATGACGACGCGGTCGTTGCCGTCGCTGCGGGCGTTATCATCGACTCGCGCATCCTTGCTGCTGTGCTAAGCGCCGTCATCCCGGCAGTCGCGACCTTGGCGGTGTCGCCGGAACCGCCGCATCGCGGGGTCGAACGTCTCGACGCGACCACCTTTGCTGCCGGAGTTGGCAGCTATTCGGGGGCGCATGTACGGCGCACCGCAGCCCGGCTCGGCGAGTGGGAGCTGCATTCGACGCTGCTTCGGGCTGCACTCGGTGACCCGGCTTGCCAGCTGCTCGATGTGGATAAGATGTCGTGCGATGATCCAAGGGTGCGCCGTGCCGTTCCGCTGCGGTGGTATCGTCCCGAGACGCCCGAGGCAGCGGCGGCCGTCACCGCCACGCTCGCCGATGACGCGCAGCCAACCAGTTTCGATTGGCCGACGCTCCACATCATGGGCCCGATACGTCGTCGCTTGCTGCACTTTGCGGCCGGAGCGCGAGTGCCGCCGCTGGTGATGACGGCGACCGCGCTGGCGGCGGGGCTAGCAGCCGTCGTGGCGATGGCATGCGGGTGGCTGGTGACGGGGCTGCTGCTGCTGCTCGCTGCCGATGCCGTGTTTGGCGTCGACGAAAGTCTTGGCCGGTTGCGGTTGCGCGTGTCGCACGGGCAACGCCTATCCGCCGTGCTTGCCGATGTGATCGATGCGAGCTGGTATCTCGCGCTCGCTGCTCGACTGGCGACGCGGCAGGGAAACGACGGACCATGGGCGGTCGCGGCGCTGTTGATCCTGTTCGTGATGGCCGAGCGCGGCCAGCTTGGCTTCTATGACCGCTTCACCGGCGCACCGCTCGCGCGCGCAGGGCTGGCGGAGGCGCGACTGGCGCTCGTTGCTGGCAACCGGATCGCGCGCCACTGGCTGATCGTCCCGTTCGCAGTGTTTGCCAGTTGGTATCCCGCGCTCGTTGCGGTCGCTGGATACGCGGTCGTCAGCTACTTCGTGACCGGATGGCGGTGCGCCGTCCGCCTGCTGGCGACACGGCGCACATCGGCCTAGCCGCGATCGGCGAGCGCCACGAACGGACGCTGCGTCTGCCCGGTATACAACTGGCGCGGTCGGCCGATCTTCTGATCCTTGTCCTCGATCATCTCGTTCCACTGCGCCACCCAGCCGACCGTCCGGCCAACGGCAAACAGCACCGTAAACATCGACGTCGGGAAACCGATCGCCGCCATGACGATGCCCGAATAAAAGTCGACGTTGGGGTAAAGCTTCTTCTCGATGAAATACGGATCGCTGAGCGCGATCCGCTCGAGCTCGAGCGCAACATCGAAGATCGGGTCGGTGACCTTGAGCTTTTCGAGCACCTGCTTTGCCGTCACCGCCATCACCTTGGCGCGCGGATCATAGCTTTTATAGACGCGGTGGCCAAAGCCCATGAGGCGAAACGGATCGTCCTTGTCCTTGGCGCGCGCGATGAACTCTGGGATCCGATCAACGGTGCCGATTTCGCGCAGCATATTCAGAGCCGCTTCGTTTGCGCCCCCGTGCGCCGGGCCCCAAAGGCAAGCGATCCCGGCGGCGATGCAGGCAAACGGATTTGCCCCCGATGAGCTGGCGAGCCGGACTGTCGATGTCGACGCATTCTGTTCATGGTCGGCCATCAGCATGAACAGCTTGTCCATCGCATCTTCGATGACGGGATCGACGACATAGGGTTCGGCAGGAACGCCGAAAGTCATGCGCAGGAAATTGCCGACGTAGGACAGGCTGTTATCGGGATACAGGAACGGCTGACCGACGGCATATTTATACGCCATCGCCGCCAACGTCGGCATCTTGGCGATCAGGCGGTGGCTCGCAATAATGCGCTGCTTCGGATCGTGAATGTCGGTCGAATCATGATAGAACGCCGCCATCGCACCGACGACGCCGCACATGATCGCCATCGGATGCGCGTCACGGCGAAACCCGCGGTAGAACATCGCGAGCTGCTCGTGCACCATCGTATGCCGCGTGATCGTATAGACGAACTCGTCGCGCTGCGCCTTGTCCGGCAGTTCACCATTGAGCAGCAGATACGCGACTTCCATGAAGTCCGACTGTTCGGCGAGCTCGTCGATCGCGTAGCCGCGGTGCAGCAGGACGCCAACGTCCCCGTCGATATAGGTGATCTTCGATTCGCAGGCTGCCGTGGACGTGAACCCGGGATCATAAGTGAACCGGCCCGTTTCGGCATAGAGCTTGCGGATGTCGATGACCTCCGGCCCGATCGTGCCGCTCAGCAGGGGATAGTCGAAGGCCTTGCCGTCGATGTCGAGCTTCGCCTGGTCGGTCATTGCTGCAGCCCTTCTTTCATCATCACGATATCGTCGATCCGCCCGAGGCTCTCATCGCGCCCCAGTTGTTCCATTACTTCGAAGATCGGCGGCGACGTGGTGGTTCCAGCCATCGCTGCCCGCAACGGCTGCGCGAGCTTGCCGAGCTTCAGATCCTTCGCCACCGCCAACGCCCGCACCACCTCTTCGAGAACCGCTGCCTGCCAAGGCGTGGCGGCCGCCAGTGCCGTCCTGACTTCGCTTAACGTCTGTACCGCAGCCGGTTCTAGCAAGCTCCGCGCGGGCTCGTCCATCACGATTGGGCGCGTGCGAAGATAGAACAGCGCCGATGCTGCCAACTCATTCAAATCTTTTGCGCGAACCTTGAGGCTTGCCATAGTGCGATGCAACATCGACCGGTCGGAATCGGTGAGTTCACGACCCAGCAGCGCGGCAGCGCGCGGCGCGACGAGTGCGACCAGTCGGGTATCGTCGGCAAGCCGCAGATAGTGGCCGTTGACGTTTTCGAGCTTTTTGAGATCGAAGCGCGCCGGCGCACTTCCGACCCCGCCAAGGTCGAACCACGCGACAGCCTGTTTGCGGTCGATGAACTCGTCGTCACCATGACCCCAGCCAAGCCGCAACAGGTAATTCTCGACTGCTTCGGGAAGCATGCCCAGCTCGTCGCGATAGGCATCGACCCCGAGCGCCCCGTGCCGCTTCGAGAGCTTCGCACCGTCGCTGCCGTGGATCAGCGGCAAGTGCGCATAAACCGGCTCTGGCCACTGCATCGCTCGGATCAGCGCCAGCTGCCGAAAGGCATTGTTCAAATGATCGTCACCGCGGATGACATGCGTCACCCCCATGTCGTGATCGTCGACCACGACCGCGAGCATATAGGTCGGCGTGCCGTCCGACCGCAGCAACACCATATCATCGAGCTCGGCGTTGGCGACGGTGACGTCCCCCTGGACGCGGTCGGCAATGGTCGCGCTGCCGATTTGCGGGGCGCGCATGCGAATGACGAACGGCGCTCCGGCGGGAGCTGCTTCGGCAGGCCGGTCGCGCCAGCGACCATCATAGCGCAGCGGCAGTTTCGCGGCACGCTGCGTCTCGCGCATCGCTTCGAGCTCGGCGGCGGTGGTGAAGCATTTATAGGCGTGCCCGGCATCGAGCAGCGCATGGGCAACCTCGGCATGGCGCGCGCTGCGCTCCGCCTGATAGACGACCTCGCCGTCATGATCGAAACCGAGCCAATCGAGCCCGTCCAGGATCGCAGCGATGGCAGCATCGGTCGACCGCGCGCGGTCGGTATCCTCGATCCGCAGCCGGAACTGCCCGCCGTGGTGGCGTGCAAACAGATAATTGAACAGCGCGGTCCGCGCGCCGCCGATGTGCAAAAAGCCGGTCGGCGACGGGGCAAAACGGGTGACGACGGGCAGCGTCGTGGAATCGGGGATTGCGCCCATTGCCATTCTATCCAATGATTTACCACAAGGGCCGGGGGAACTGAGCGGGTGTCTAGCATAGCGGCTGTGGCCGTTCAAACACGGGACTATGGTGCCCGGTTGCGCGATGCTGCAGCAGCCGTCGAGGCGTGGCTGCTCGACGAACAAACGCAGCTGCCGCTGTGGGCTCCGGTCGCGCTCGGCACCGGGATCGTCTGTTATTTCCTGCTGCCATGGGCCGAACAGCGATTGGCCGTCGGTGTGTTCGCAGCTGCCGTTGGGATGGTCGGGCTGGCGGCGCGCGGGATCGTCGCACGCGTTCTCGGCTGGGGCGGATTGTTGGTCGCGCTGGGTCTCGGCACCGCGCACTACCGCGCGGCATCGGTTGCCGCGCCGATCCTGCATAGCAAGTTCCTTGGGCAATTGAGCGGCACGGTGACCGGTGTCGAAATCCGCAGCGGGCGCGGCCAGCTTCGGTTCACGATGCGCCCCGACAATCTTGAACTGCCGCCGCAGGTCCGGATCAGCCTGAAGTCGAGTCCGACATCGGTGCCGCCGCCCGGGATCGTCCCCGGTGCGCATGTCAGTCTGCGCGCCGCGCTCAATCCACCAGCCGGGCCAAGTTACCCCGGCGGCTATGACTTTGCCCGCCGCGCATGGTTTTTGCAGCTCGGGGCGACGGGCTATCCGATGGGGCCGGTCGTGGTGACGGCGGCGGCCCGCCCGAGCGGAGCCGAAGCGTGGCTCGATGCGCTGCGCGCGCGGCTGACGGCGCAGATCGAAAGCCGTGTCGGCGGCGCTGCCGGTGCGATTTCGGCGGCGTTCGTCACTGGCGACCAAGGCGCAATTCCCGAGGATATCAATGTTGCGATGCGTAATTCGGGGCTGGCGCATCTGCTCTCGATCTCGGGCGTCCACATCGCGATCGTGGTCGGCGGCACGATGTGGGGGGTGCGGCGGCTGCTCGCGCTCTCGCCGTGGATCGCGCTGCGCTGGCCGGTCAAGGCCATCGGCGCTGCGGCGGCGGCGTTTGCGGGCATCGGCTATACGATCCTTGCGGGCAGTGAAGTGCCGACGGTGCGTTCATGCATCGCCACCGTCATCGTGCTGCTCGGGATTGCGCTCGGCCGCGATGCGCTGTCGCTGCGGATGATTGCGGCGGGCGCGTTTTTCATCATCCTGATCCGCCCGGAGGCGCTGCTCGGGCCAAGCTTCCAGCTGTCGTTCGCAGCCGTGACCGGACTGGTGTCGCTATATAATTCGCGATTGGGCCGCTGGCTGGCGCGCGCGCCGCCCGATTCGAGCTGGTGGTATAGCGCCGCACATCACGGACTTGCCTTGCTGCTGACCGGCGTTGTCGCCGAAGCCATGCTGTCGGCGACGGCGCTGTTCCCCTTCAACCAGTCGGGCATGTACGGCGTGCTCGCCAACCTGATCGCGATCCCACTGACCGAGTTCATCATCATGCCGGTGTTGGTGCTGGCGATGGTGCTCGACACGATCGGCGTTGCGCAACCCGTCTGGTGGCTGCTCGGCAAGTCGATGGACGCGCTGATTGCGGTTGCGGTGCATGTCGCAAGCTGGCCGGGATCGGTCATGCGGCTGCCGCTGGTGTCGCCCACCGCGTACGGACTGCTGGTCGCCGGCGGGCTTTGGGTGTGTCTGTGGGGAACGCGCTGGCGGTGGCTGGGCGCAGCTCCCGCGGCGGTCGGGGCGGTTCTTGCGCTGATGTCGGTCCCGCCCGATCTGTTGGTCAGCGCCGATGGCCGTCATGTCGCACTGCTGATCGGTCCCGGCGAGGCCGGGGCAGGGCGGCTGGCGCTGCTGCGCGAGCGTGCGGGCGGCTATGTTCGCGATATGTGGGGGAATGCGGTTGCCGCGAATGCCGACGCTGCGCTCGCCGACTTGCCGACCGCACGGTGCAGCGACGATGCGTGCGTCGCCGACATCAACGACCATGGCCATCGCTGGCGATTGCTCGCGACGCTGTCGAAGGATCGCATCAGCCGCGCCACCTTTGCCCCGGCATGCGCTGCGGCCGACATCGTCGTCAGCGACCGGCGGCTGCCCAATTGGTGCACGCCGCGTTGGCTGAAGCTCGACCGGGCTGCCTTGAGCCAAAGCGGCGCCGTGGCGATCTGGTTGCGCGAGCGGCGCGTTCAAAGCGTGATCGAGGCCGTTGGTGACCATCCGTGGATGGTGCAACCGCTCGTCCGGTCGCCTTATGCGTACCGGCGCAAAAGCCCGGCGAGCTTGCCCTGAACGCGGACGCGTGACGGTAGATAATGCTGCGGGGTATGCGTAGGGTTGGCAGGATCGAGCCGGATCATGCCCTTCTCGTGCTGCAGATATTTGAGCGTGGCTTCGGTGCCGTCGACGAGTGCAACCACGATATCGCCGTCGCGCGCCGTCTCGCACCGGCGCACCAGGGCGTAGTCGCCGTCGAAAATCCCCGCTTCGATCATCGAATCACCGGACACCTCGAGCGCATAATGATCGCCCGGACCGAGCAGCGCGGCGGGCACCGACAGTGAACGATCGCTCTCCATCGCCTCGATCGGCAGCCCGGCTGCGATGCGACCATGCAACGGCACCTCGATGACGTCGTTTGCAGGCGCGCGGACCCGGCCGCGTCCGAAGTCGGCGTGGATGACGCTACCGGTAGCAGGCTTGGTCGAGCTATCGGGCATGCGCAAAATCTCGAGCGCCCGGGCCCGGTTCGGGAGGCGTCGAATGAAGCCGCGCTCCTCGAGTGCATTGATCAGTCGATGCACACCCGATTTGGACTGCAGGCCCAATGCCAGTTTCATCTCCTCGAACGATGGTGAGATGCCGCCTTCGCCGAGGCGCGCACTGATGAATAGCAAGAGATCGTGCTGTTTACGTGTCAACATGCCCTGGCTCCGATCAGGAACTAATGCGGAACAATTAGGCAACATCCGAACGCGTGTCAAGCTGCAGGAATTCGACAATGGCACCCGCATCGACAGCGGCCGCTCCGGGCGCGCGGACCAGCAGGGCGTTGGCGTCAGCGAGCACTTGCAGCATGCCGCTGTCCTGCCGCGACGCCGGAACAATGCTGCCATCGACAAGTGTCGCGCGCAGATAATCGCGGCGTGCACCGTTGGCAGCGAGGCCGACACCGAGCCGTGCGGTGCGCAGCAGCGGCATTGGCGTGCCGCTTCCCGACCAGCTCCGTAGCATCGGGACGATGAACAGCTGGGCGCAGACAAATGCGGAAACCGGGTTGCCGGGTAGCCCAACGACGTGCGCGCTCCCGAGCCGCCCCGCGAGCATCGGCTTGCCGGGGCGCAGCGCAACCTTCCAAAAATCGATTTCTGCTCCCAGCGCGCGCAAGCTTGGCAGGACGAGGTCATGATCGCCGACCGAAGCCCCGCCGATCGTCACGATCAGATCGGCGTGCGCGAGCGCCGCAATGGCTGCCTGCAACGCTGCCGGATCATCCCGGACAATGCCGCCATCGATCACCCTTGCCCCGGCGTCGGTGAGCAGCGCCGCAAGCATGACGCCGTTTGAACTGACGATCTGGTCGGGGCCGGGGGTCGTGCCGGGTGGGACCAGCTCGTCACCGGTGGCGAGCAGGCCGACCACGGGTTGCCGATGAACCGCAGCGGCCCCGTGGCCGCCCGCCGCGAGCAGCCCCAGCCGCGCCGGCGTCAGCGTTGTACCGCTCGCAACCAAGACCGCGCCGGTCACGAAATCGAGTCCTGCGACGCGGATATGCGCACCGCGCGCCGGCGGCCCCTCGCCAGTTAGGTGCAAATGGTCGCCGTCACGAACGACGTCCTCCTGAACGATAACGGTGTCGGCCCCGTCGGCGAGCGGCGCGCCGGTGAAGATGCGAACCGCTTCGCTCGCGCGCACCACGCTGCCGAAACGCCGCCCCGCCGCCGCCTCACCGATCACGGTCCACGGTCCGGCGCGGTCGTCCCAGCGGATTGCATATCCGTCCATCGCCGACGCTGCGAACGGCGGCTGCGTGCGCGTTGCGACATGGTCCGCAGCCGCCCGCCGTCCGCATGCTGCGAGCAACGGCACCGTCTCGGGGTCGAGCGGGGCAATCGCCGCCAGCAACCGCGCCTGCGCCGCCTCGACGGTGATCAGGCTCACGGTGCCGACCAATCGCCCGAACGGCCGCCGTGCTTGGCGCGCAGCCGCACCGCGCCGATCAGCATCGCCCGGTCAAGGCTTTTGGCCATGTCATAAATCGTCAGCAGCGCGAGGCTGACCGCGGTCAGTGCCTCCATCTCGACGCCGGTATTGTGCGTCGTCCGAACCGTCGCGGTCGCCCGGATCCCCGTTGGCTCAATGACCAAGTCAAGCTCGACCCCGCTAAGGGGCAGTGGATGACAGAGCGGGATCAGATCGGCGGTGCGCTTTGCCGCGATAATACCGGCAACACGGGCGACGGCGAGGACATCTCCCTTGGCAACCGCTCCGGCGCGGATCGCGTCGAGCGCGACCGGCGCAATCGTGATGAAGCCCTCGGCAACCGCGATGCGCGCGGTAACGGGCTTGTCCGAAACATCGACCATTCGGGCAGCGCCTGCGGCGTCGAGATGCGTCAGCGTCATGCCGCGCGCGTCAGCAAGGCGCGGGTTGCGGCGGTCACATCGGCCTGCGCCATCAGCGCCTCGCCAACAAGGAACGTGCTGATGCCGGCGCGTTGCAGCCTCGCGAGGTCGGCGGGCGTTGCAAGGCCGCTTTCGCCCACGAGCAAATAGTCCGGCGGAACGCCCTGCGAAAGCTCGACCGAAGTTTGCAGGTCGACCTGCAACGTCTTGAGGTTACGATTATTGATTCCGAGCAGACGCGTCCGCAGCCGCAACGCGCGGTCGCGTTCGGCAAGATCGTGCACCTCGACGAGCACGTCCATGCCGAGCCCAAGCGCCGCCGCTTCGAGGTCGAGCGCCTGCGCGTCGGACAGCGCGGCCATGATCAGCAGGACGCAATCCGCACCGAGGGCGCGTGCCTCGACGATTTGATACGGATCGATCATGAAGTCCTTGCGCAACACCGGCAGCGTCGTGGCTGCGCGCGCTGCACCGACATAGACGTCCGCCCCCTGGAACCAGTCGCGGTCGGTCAGCACCGACAGGCAAGTCGCGCCGCCCGCCGCATAGGCCGATGCCAGCGTCGCCGGGTCGAAATCGACGCGAATCAGGCCGCGCGACGGGCTGGCTTTCTTGATTTCGGCGATCAGGCCGAGGTGACCGTTGGCGCGTGCTTGCCGTAACGCGGCGGCGAAGCCGCGCACCGGACCGGCGGCACTGGCGCGCTCCTCGATCGCGCGCCACGGCACGGCGGCAATGCACACATCGACATGCGCGCGCTTCGCGGTGAGGATCTGCTGCAGCGTATCGGTCATGCAAACTCCTTCCAGCGCGTCAGCAACGACCGCGCTGCGCCGCTATCGATTGCCGTTGCCGCCTGCGCTGCCGCCGCGCGCCAATCGGTGCCGTCGTGCGCCACCAGCAACGCCGCTGCCGCGTTGAGCACCACGATGTCGCGATACGCTCCCGATGCGCCGTCGAGCAAGGCCAACAGCGCCGCAGCGTTGTGACCGGCGTCGCCACCCGTCAGCGCCTCGGCGGCATGCACCGAAAGCCCGGCGTCTTCCGGCGCAATACTGCCGCTACTGATCACGCCGCGCTGCAGCCGCGTGAACTGGCTGCGCCCGGTGACAGTCAACTCGTCGACGCCGTCGCTGCCGTGGACGACCATTGCCGCGCTGCTGCCAAGCTCGCGCAGGACTTCGGCAATCGGCTGCAGCCAACGGGCATCGTATACCCCGACGAGTTGCCGCGCGACCCCGGCAGGGTTGGCAAGCGGACCGAGCAGGTTGAAGATCGTGCGCGTGTTCATCGCGCGCCGCACCGGCGCGACATGTGCCATCGCGCCGTGGTGCCGGGCCGCGTGCAGGAAGCCGATGCCGAGCGTTGCCAATTGCTGCTCGACGCGCGCCGCCGTTATATCGGTTCGCAACCCGAGCGCCTCGAGAACGTCCGCTGCGCCGGATTTCGACGACGCAGCACGGTTGCCATGTTTGGCAACAGGCACGCCGCATGCGGCCACCACGATCGCTACAGCGGTCGAGACATTGAACGTATGGCGGCCATCGCCACCGGTTCCGCACACGTCGATCGCCAACGGTGGTGCGGTGACCGGCACCGCGCGCGCGCGGAGCATGCGCGCTGCTGCTGTCACCTCGATCACGGTTTCACCGCGCCGCGCCAGCGTAATCAGGAACCGCGTCAAGTCCGCGTCGTCGGTCAAGCCGTCGAAAATCGCTGCGAACGCTGCTTCTGCAGCGGTGCGGTCCAGCGGTTGCTCGGCGACCGGCAGTTTCACGCCGCGCGCCGACGATGCGCGATGCCTGCTAGATCGAGAAAATTCGCCAGCAGCGCATGGCCGTGCTCGCTGGCAATGCTTTCGGGATGGAACTGGACACCGTGGATCGGCAGCGTGACGTGCCGCAACCCCATGATGACGGCCTCGTCCGCGACATGCGCGTTCGCCAGCAGATCGGCGGGGAGCGTCCCGGGCTCGACGAGCAGCGAGTGATAGCGCGTCGCGGTAAACGGCGACGGCAGCCCGGCGAACACGCCGGTCGCGTCGTGCGTGATCGCCGAGGTCTTGCCGTGCATGACCTTTGCGGCGCGCACCACTTCGCCGCCGAACGCCTGGCCGATCGCCTGATGCCCGAGACAGACGCCGAGCAGCGGCAGTCCGGTATCTGCGGCAGCAGCGATCAGATCGAGGCAAATGCCCGCCTCGTTCGGCGTACAGGGCCCGGGCGATAGCAACACCGCCGCCGGGCGCAGCGCCAATGCTGCGCTGGCGCTCAGCGCATCGTTGCGCTCGACCCGCACTTCGACCTCAAGCTCAAGCAGATAATGCACGAGATTATAGGTGAAGCTGTCGTAGTTATCGATGACGAGGATCATGGGGCAGTGTCATAGCGCCCGCAGCCAAGGGCGTCACCCCCGCGCCGGTGCGGCGGCGTTCGGTCGCTCCGATTGACTCGGCTTGCCCAGCGGACGAGGGTCATGGCGTGGGCGAGGGCAGGACAATGACAGCAGCGCAGTTGCACTTTATCGTGGCGGTAACGCTGCTTACGGTCGCCCCCGCGGCAGCCACCGAGCCGACGGTCGGCAAGCCGGCACCGGCATTCGACGTCACCACGTTCGACGGCAAACATGTTGCGCTCGCCGATCTCAAGGGGCAGGTCGTGGTGCTCAACTTCTGGGCAACATGGTGCGCGCCGTGCAAGACCGAACTGCCTTTGCTCGACGCCTATTACAAACTCCGGCAGGCGGCGGGGCTGCGCGTGGTGGCGGTCACCACCGAAGATTCGATTCCGCTTTACCGGCTCCATCCGTTGCAGGCGGTATTGGCGCTACCGCTCGCGCGCCGGTTCCACGGCAACTACGCGCCGATCGGCGGCGTGCCCACCAACTATGTCATCGATCGGGACGGGGTGCTGCGCTACGCCAAGGCGGGCGCGTTCACGCTTGACGACCTCAACACGGTTCTTGTGCCGTTGCTGGTCGCAAAACCCGCTGCCGCTACCCTGACACCGGCAGCGGCGCAGTAGCCGACGCGCGGTGTCGGCTACTGCGAAGCGCGGGACTAAGCTACTTTGACGCCCTTCCAGAATGCGACGCGACCTTTGATGTTGGCGGCGGCCGACTTGGGGTCGGGATAATACCACGCCGCGTCCTTGTTTTCCGCCCCGCCGACGACGAGCGTGTAGTAGTTCGCCGTGCCCTTCCAACCGCAGACGCTCGTCGTCGCGCTCGGCTTGAGCATCGCGCTGTCGATGGCGCTCAACGGGAAATAGTGATTGTTTTCGACCACAACCGTGTCGTCGGTGTCGGCGATCGTCACGCCGTTCCAGATTGCCTTGACCATTGTCGCTACTCCTACTGTCCAAACCCGGCCTCTGTAGCGGCTGCGAGCGCCGCGCGCGCTGCGGCAATCAGCGCTCCTGCCTTGGCCTCGCATTCGCGCTGTTCGGACGCCGGGTCGCTGTCGGCAACGATGCCCGCCCCGGCTTGAACGTGCATGATGCCGTCCTTGACCACCGCCGTTCGCAGTACGATGCAGCTGTCGAGCGAACCGTCGGGCGAAAAATAGCCGACGCCGCCGGCATAGCAGCCACGCTTTTCGGCCTCGAGCTCGTGGATGATCTCCATCGCGCGCAGTTTCGGCGCGCCGCTGACGGTGCCGGCCGGAAACCCGCCGAGCAGCGCGTCGATTGCATCCTTGTCGGAACGCAAACGACCCCGCACATTCGAAACGATGTGCATGACATGGCTATAGAATTCGACACCGTTGCGATCGGTGACGACCACACTGGCGGCCTCGGCGACGCGTCCGACGTCGTTGCGGCCAAGGTCGAGGAGCATCAGATGTTCGGCGAGCTCCTTCGGGTCGGCGAGCAGTTCGTCGCGCAGCCGCGCGTCATCGACGGCATCGCGGCCGCGCGGACGCGTGCCGGCGATCGGCCGGATCGTCACCTCGCCGTCGCGCACCCGAACGAGGATTTCCGGCGACGAGCCGATCAGCGCAAACCCCGGCAAATCGAGAAAATAAAGAAACGGTGACGGGTTGATCCGCCGCAACGCCCGGTACAGGTCGAACGGCGGCAGCGGAAAGTCCACGGTGAAGCGCTGCGCCAGCACGACCTGGAAAATATCGCCTGCCGCAATATACGCCTGCGCCGCCGCGACCATTTCGGCATAGCGGCCGGGCGGCAGGATCGCATGCGGCGCGCCGTCGGGAACCGTGGCTGAATTCCGTGCTGCCGTCGGCACCGGTTGCGCCAGCTTTGCCGCTGCCGTCTCGATCGCTTCGGTGGCGCGGGCATAGGCTTCGGCGGCGCTGCGCTCGCCGGGGAAAACCGGCGCGACGAGGAACAGCTCGTCCTTCAATCGGTCGAACACCAGCAGCAGCGTCGGGCGCACGAACAACAGGTCGGGAACGCCAAGCGCATCGGCCTTTGGTACGGGCAATGTCTCGGCGAGCCCCGCCGCCTCATAGCCCATATAGCCGACGAGGCAGGCGAGTGCAGGCGGTAATTCGGCCGGCACCGGCATGCGGCACGCCGCGACCAGCGCGCGCAGCTCGCTCAGCGTATCGCCAGGGCAGGCGATGAACGCGCCGCGGTCGGTTGCCCAGTGCGCGTTGACTTCGGCACGGGGGCCGGTGGCGCGCCAGACCAGATCGGGATCGAGCCCGATCAGCGAATAGCGCCCGCGCACCGCGCCCCCCTCGACCGATTCGAGCACGAACGATCCACTTTCGGCGCGCCCCAGCTTGAGCATCGCCGAAACCGGCGTCTCGGTGTCGGCGACAATCCGCGTCCACACCAATTGCGCTGCGCCGCTGTCATACAGCGGAGCAAATGCCGCCGGCGCCGGGCGAAGCTCCATAGCTTACTTCGCGCCCGAGCCGAGGATACGCTTGGTAACGCCGTCGATTGCCGCCGGATTGCGTGCCACGCCGACCTGCCGTTCGACGGCGTTGGCAAATGCAGCGGCGATCTCCTCGGGCGCTTCCTTGGCGAATTCGCCCTGCGCGCTGGCCGTCAGCGTCGGCAGCTGCGCCGGGTCGCCGGGCGCGATCGTCGCGACATGCACGATCCAGAAGCCCTGGCCCTGCGGCGCCGGAATGGCGCGAACGCCGCCCGCGGGCAGGGTCATGAACAATTGGACCGGCGGCGGCACCTGCTGCTGCTGCGCAATGTCGATCCGGCGGCCGGCGAGCGGACGCGCGGGCGGCAAATGCGCCGCAGTCAACGCGGCGTCGAACGCCGTGCCCTTGGCAACCGCAGCAACGACGCTGTCGGCGGCGGCCTTGGCAGCATGCAAGCGTTGCTCGGTGGTCCATTGCGCGGCAACGGCATCGCGAACCTTGGCGAGCGGCAGCGGCGTCGGTGGCACGACGTCGCCGGGTTCGAGCATCGCAAACTGTTCCTTGCCAAGTTGCTGAAGCGCGGGCCCGTCGGCGGGGTCGCTATCGAACGCCTTGGCAATCAGCGGCTGTGCAGCGGCGGAGACCGCGAAGCCGGGAGTGTCGGTGCGACCGTCGCGGGTCACGGGCGGCACGTTGACGACTGTGAGCGCGTGCGCCTTTGCAACATCGACAAAGCTCGTCTTGTTGCTGAGCGCGTCCTCGATCTTGGCGACAGTATCGGCCAGCATGGCATCGGCCTTCGCCTTGCGCAGCGTCGTCACGATTTCAGCCTTGGCCTCGCCAAGGCTCCGGCCCTTTGGGGCCACGACACGCGCGACCTCGACGACGTGCCAGCCAAAGCTCGACTGCACCGGCCCGGCGACCGCGCCGGGGGCCGCGCCGAACGCGGCGGTGGCAACAGCAGCGCTGGTTGCGGCGGCGAACTTGCTCTGGCTGAGCAGCCCGAGGTCGGTGTCGGTGGCGGCAAACCCCAGCTTGGCAGCCTCGGCGGCAAAGCTGCCACCTGCGCGCACTGCAGCGACGAACGCTGCAGCCTTTGCCTGATCGGGCACCACTACCTGCAGCAGTTGGCGCTGCTCGGCACCGCCCAGCGTTTCGCGGTTGGCCTCGTAATATTTCTGGACCTCGGCATCGGACACGACGGCGCTGGCGCTGATCGCGCTGCCATCGACCAGCGCATAGCGGAAGCCGCGCCGTTCGGGGATGGTGAAGCGGGCGGCGTTGGCCTTGAAATAGGCCGTCAACTGCGCCTCGGTCGGCGCTGGCGGCGCCGGCATTGCCGCCGTTGCGATCGTGGCGACCGCGCCGCTCCGCAGTTGCAGCAGCAGCGTGGCATAGGGTTCGGCAAGCAGCCGGGGGACGCGCGTCGCCATCGCCACCGGCGTCACCAATTGCTTGCGGACGAGGTCGCCGTGCAGCCCCTCGCGCAGTTCGCGCTCCGAAATCCGCTGCAGCTTGAGCACCCGCTGATAGGTCGCCTGATCGAACTTGCCGCCCGACTGGAACGCCGGAATGCTCGCGATCTCGCCGTCGACGGCGCGGTCGCTGACCGTGACGCCCGCCGACTTGCCAAAGTCCTCGAGCGCGGTCGATGCGACCATCTGATCGAGCACCTGGCCGACCGACCCCTGCGCCACCGCTTCGGCCGCCGTCAGCTTGGGGTTGGTTTCGCGCGCCCGGCGCATGATCCGGTCGTATTCATTGAGAAAGCCGGCTTCGGACACGTCGGTCTTGCCGACACGGGCAAGCGCGCTGCCCTTGGCGCCGCCGCCTTTGGTCCCGAACGGATCACCGACACCGGTGACGGCAAACGCCAGCAGCACCAGCCCGAGCAACCCCAGCGCGAACCACGAGGTCAGCGCCTTGCGAATGAATGTGATCATGAAAACCCGTCTCGATCGGAAAGCGCGCCCGTCATAGCCACGCGCATGGCGGCACGGCAAGGGCCACGGGGCTTGCCGGGTATAACCCGCGCACGCTACCCCGCTGCCATGTGGATCATCGGCAATTGGAAAATGAACGGTACCGGCATGGCGCTCGCCGAAATCGCGGCGGTGGCGGCCGGGCATTGGGCGGCGTCGGTCGAGGTGGCAATCTGCCCACCGTTTACACTGGTCGAGCGCGCCGCGCGCATCGCTGCGGGTACCAAGCTGCGGATCGGCGCGCAGAATGTTCACGCTGCGACAAGCGGTGCGCATACAGGCGACATCAGCGCGGCGATGCTGGTCGACGCCGGCGCGACGCTGGTCATCACCGGGCATAGCGAGCGCCGTGCCGCTTGCGGCGAGACCGATGCCGACGTCTGTGCCAAAGCGACCGCCGCGCTCGCCGCCGGGCTGACGACGGTGGTGTGTGTCGGCGAAACCGAGGCCGAGCGCGACAGTGGCCGTGCGACCATGGTCATCACAGCGCAGCTCGAGGGATCGCTTCCGCTAAGGCGCGACGGATTGATTGTCGCCTATGAGCCGGTGTGGGCAATCGGGACCGGGCGCACGCCGACGCTGCAACAGGTGACCGATGCCCACGCGGCTATCCGTGGGATCGTCGGTGCGGCGGTACCGATCGTCTACGGCGGGTCGGTGACGCCCGCCAACGCTGCCGCGTTGCTGGCAGTTGCCAATGTCGATGGCGCGCTCGTTGGCGGGGCGAGCCTGACAGCGGCGAGCCTGCTCGCCATTGCCGCCGAAGCGTAACTGGAGTCGCCGACCGTTTTGCTGTACTGAGGATGTCAGGTCGCTAACCACAGAATCGACTTCAGTCGATCGGCTCACCCACATGCTTCATGGGAGGTTGGTATGGCTATCGGACCCAAGCAATTCGAAAAGAGCTTTGTCGCCGACAAGGGCTTCCACAAGGATTCCAAGTTCGAGAAGATCGAGCATAAGGAATTCAAGGACTTCAAGATCGAAAAGATCGAGAAGAACGAGGCCAAGGAACACAAGGACCACAAGATCGAGAAGCTCGAGAAGAACGAGCACAAGGAACACAAGGACGCCAAGATCGAGAAACTCGAAAAGGCCGAGGCGAAGGAACACAAAGACCACAAGGTCGAAAAGATCGAGCACAAGGAATTCACCAAGTTCGAACATGGTGAAAAACCGCTCGGCAAGGAAAAAGACGGCAAGGAAATCTTCGAGGGACCCGGCGGCATCGATCCGGGTGATCCGGCCTTCAATCCCGGAGCGACCGGCCTTGGCACTGCGGCGCACTTCATTCCGCAGGAGGACCGGCCCGACCTCAGCGGCGGTGCACTTTCGGGTGAAGCCGATCAGGTAAAGCCGAAGTAGCAGAACCATCGGGAAGCGCGCGATGGCGCTCATCCTGTGCGAGATCAGCGACGCCGCGGCGCTGTGGGCAGCCGCACGCCTGCAGGAACGCGGCGTCGCGGTCGACCTGGTGTTTGCGCCCACGCTGGGCGCGGCGACGCGCTGGGAGCACCGCGTCGATCTTCATTCGGCGACGGTGGAAGTGACGCTTCCCGACGGCCGCCATCTGTCGAGCCGCCACGCCGAGCCGATCCTCAACCGGCTGTCGTTCGTGCCGGTCGAACGGCTGCGAACGGTCGGCGGCGGTGATTTCGGCTATGCAGTTCAGGAATATTTCGCCTTTTACCTCAGCTGGCTGCACGCTTGGCCGGCGACGGTGCTCAATCGCCCGACGCCGCAGGGACTGAGCGGCAATTACCGTCATCCGTCGGCATGGGCGAGCCTTGGGGCGCACGCCGGTTTACCGGTGCGCGCGTGGGTTCAGGACGAAGCCGATCCGCCCGACACCGCATGGCTGACCGCCGCCGCCGAAGTGACTGCGTTCGTCGTTGCCGATACCGTCGTGCTGCCGCCAGCTTTGCCCGAGGGGCTCGCCGAGGGCTGCCGAGCGCTCGCCGCGCTCGCGGGCAACGGCATCCTTGGGATCGACTTCGCACGCGGTGCCGACGGCGACGAATGGCAGGTGGTCGGCGCGTCGCCGATGCCCAATCTGATGCTCGGCGGCGAGCGGCTGCTCGGTTCGCTCGCTGCGGCGCTCGGCGCATGATCCTGCTTTGCGGCATCCGAACCGAGCCGCCGCTGGCGATGGTCGCCGACGCGCTCGAAACGCTCGGTGTCGATTTCCGCGTCGTCCATCAGCGCGACGTTGCGCGCTATAGGATCCACTGGCGGCTCGACGCCGGAGCCGTCAGCGGCAGCCTCGATCTGGACGGCGAGGTGGTCGACCTTGCCACGGTCGAAGGCGTTTATCTGCGGTTGATGGACGATACGCTGCTTCCCGAGCTTGCCGAACTTACCGCCGATGACCCGGCCCGGGCGCACGCGCGCGGCTTTCACGAGGCGTTGTTTCGCTGGACCGAGCTCAGCCCGGCGCGCGTCGTCAACCGCGCCGAACCACAGGGGTCGAACGGCTCCAAACCCTATCAGGCGCAGTTGATCGCCGCGCATGGCTTTGCACCGCCGCCGACGCTGATCACGACCGATCCGGCGGCGGTGCTGGCGTTTCGCGCCGAACATGGCCGCCTGATTTTTAAGTCGATCAGCGGGATCCGTTCGGTGGTGAAAGTTCTCGAAGATGTCGATATCGAGCGGCTCGACCGGATCGGCTGGTGCCCGGTGCAGTTCCAGAAGGCGATCGACGGTGCCAATATCCGCGTCCATGTCGTCGGCGACACGGTGTTTCCGACCGAAATCCACAGCACGCACATCGACTATCGCTATGCCAAGCGCCATGGCGGCGAGACGACGCTGTCGGCGATATCGCTGCCGCCGGAGATTGCCGCGCGGTGTGTGGCATTGACGCAAAGCCTTGGGCTGGCGTTCGCCGGGATTGACCTGATCCGCACCGAAAACGGCGATTTCTACTGCTTCGAAGTCAACCCGCAGCCGGCGTTTTCGTATTTCGAAGCCAATACCGGGCAACCGATTGCTGACGGCGTCGCGCGCTATCTGGCGGGAATGGCGATGCCCGGCGCAAAGCGAGCGCGACCGCGCCGCGCAAAGCCGCGCTGAGCGCACCCGTTGCGCATCGCGGGCGGCGCGGCTACATCGCGGACGCAACAGTCGTCCGGAAAGTCGCCATGACCACCTTCATCCTCGTCATCCACGCGCTGATCGCGCTTGCGCTGTGCGGCGTCATCCTGCTGCAGCGGTCGGAAGGCGGCGGGCTCGGCATCGGCGGCGGCAACGCCGGTGGCATGATGACCGCGCGCGGTGCAGCCGATCTGCTGACGCGGTCGACGACGATCCTTGCGGCGCTGTTCATCGGAACCAGCATCCTGCTCGCGGTACTCGCGGCAACCGGCAAGCGGACGCATGTCATCGACACGACGCTGGCGAAGACGACCACCACCACGACCGGCGCGCCAGGTCGTCCGGCATCGGTGGGCGGCATTCAGGTTGTTCCCAATGTCGCGCCAGCGCCAGCGCCAGCGACCAAGGCTCCGCCGGTCGATTCGGTTCCGCTCGCCAAGTAATCGGTGGCGCGCGACGAGACCCCATCGCGCGTTCGCTCGATCATCGGCGGGTCGATCGGCAATCTCGTCGAATGGTATGACTGGTACGTTTATTCGGCGTTTTCGCTGTATTTCGCCGCCAGCTTTTTCCCCAAGGGCGACACCACCGCGCAGCTGCTGAACGCTGCCGCGGTGTTCGCGATCGGCTTCCTGATGCGCCCGGTCGGCGGCTGGCTGCTGGGCGTTTATGCCGACAAGCATGGGCGCAAGGCCGGGCTGACGCTGTCGGTATGGCTGATGTGTGCCGGCAGCCTCGCGATTGCGGTCGCCCCGTCCTATGCACAGGCCGGAGTATTGGCCCCGGTGCTGCTGGTCGCGGCACGGCTGGTGCAGGGGCTGTCGGTCGGCGGCGAATATGGTGCGTCGGCGACGTATTTGAGCGAGCTGAGCGGCGACCGGCACCGCGGCTTTCTCGCCAGTTTCCAATATGTCACGCTGATTTCGGGACAGTTGCTGGCGCTCGGCGTGCTCCTGCTGCTGCAGCGCTGGCTGACCGAGCCGCAGCTGGCCGCGTGGGGCTGGCGGATCCCGTTTGCGATCGGCGCGCTCGCGTCGCTAGCGGCGTTGCAATTGCGGCGGCGGTTGGTCGAGACGACGGCATTCGAGCAGCTCGACCGGTCGCATCAGACCGGGCTGCTGCGCCGCCTGCTGGGTCATCCGCGCGCGGTGGCCACGGTGATCGCGCTGGGGGCAGGGGGCAGCCTCGCCTTCTATACGTTCACGACGTACATGCAGAAATTCCTCGTCAACACCAGCGGTTGGTCAAAAGCGGATGCCAGCCTCGTGTCGGCGGGAACGCTGCTGATTTACATGGCGATCCAACCGCTGTTCGGCGCGCTGTCGGACCGGTTCGGGCGGCGGCCGCAGCTGATCGCCTTCGGAGTGCTCGGGCTGCTCGGGACCGTGCCGCTGCTGACCACGCTGGCGCAGACCAGCGACCACGCCGAGGCGTTCGTGCTGATCCTCGCCGCGCTGACCGTGCTCAGCGCCTATACCGCGATCAGCGGCGTCGTGAAGGCCGAGCTGTTTCCAACCGATATCCGCGCGCTCGGCGTCGGCTTGCCATATGCGCTGTCGGTATCGCTGTTCGGCGGCACGGCGGAATATGTGGCGCTGTGGTTCAAGGCGCGCGGCACCGAAAGCGGCTTCTTCTGGTATGTCGCCGCCATGTGCGGGGTGTCGCTGATCGCCGCGCTGTTTTTGCCGCAGATGCGCTTATCCACACCTAAGTCGGCGGTGGGGGTAGCGCTCTAGGCGGCTTCGGGTCTAAGACGGCCTCCCATGACACGGTTTATTTTCATCACCGGTGGCGTGGTTTCCTCGCTCGGCAAAGGGCTTATGGCCGCCAGCCTTGGGGCGCTGCTCCAGGCGCGCGGCTATAGCGTCCGAATCCGCAAGTTCGATCCCTATCTCAACGTCGATCCCGGCACGATGTCGCCGTATCAGCACGGCGAGGTCTATGTTACCGACGACGGCGCGGAGACCGACCTTGATCTCGGGCATTATGAACGCTTCACCGGGGTCGCATCGAAGCAAAGCGACAACGTCACGAGCGGCCGCGTCTATTACGACATCATCACCAAGGAACGCCGCGGCGATTTCCTCGGGGCAACGGTGCAGGTCATTCCGCACGTCACCGATGCGATCAAGGCGTTCGCGCTCGCCGACGTCGACGGGCTCGACTTCGTGCTGTGCGAGATCGGCGGCACCGTCGGCGACATCGAATCGCTGCCATTCCTTGAGGCGATCCGCCAATTGTCGAACGATGTCGGGCGGACCAACGCGGTCTATATCCACTGCACGCTGATCCCGTACCTGGCGGCGGCGGGCGAACTCAAGACCAAGCCGACGCAGCACAGCGTTGCCGAATTGCGCGGCATCGGGATCCAGCCGCATGTGCTCGTCTGCCGCTCCGAACATCCGCTGCCCGACAGCGACCGCGCCAAGATCGCGCTGTTCTGCAACGTCCCCAAGGAAGCCGTCATCCCCGCGCTCGATGCGAGCAGCATCTATGCAGTGCCGATGCAATATCATGCGGCCGGCCTCGACGATCAGGTGCTCGCCGCATTCGGCCTCGAAGTGCCGGCCCCCGACTTGACGCGCTGGGAGGAGATCGTCGACCGCCTCGAACAGCCCGAGGGCGAAGTCACCATCGGGATCGTCGGGAAATATACCGGTCTGCGCGACGCCTATAAGTCGCTGACCGAGGCGTTGGTGCACGGCGGCATTGCCAACCGGGTCGCGGTCACCCTCAAATGGATCGACGCCGATGCGTTCGAACGCGCCGATGTCGCCGCCGAACTCGAGCCGATGCACGGCATCCTCGTGCCCGGCGGCTTCGGCGAGCGCGGGTCGGAGGGCAAGATCGCCAGCGTCCGGTTCGCGCGCGAACGCGGCGTGCCGTTCTTCGGCATCTGCCTCGGCATGCAGATGGCCTGCATCGAGGGCGCGCGGAACACAGCAGGGATCGACGCGGCGTCGTCGTCCGAATTCGGGCCGACCAGCGAACCGGTCGTCGGACTGATCACCGAATGGATGACGGCGGGCGGCCTTGAAACGCGCGCGGCGGGCGGCGACCTTGGCGGTACGATGCGGCTTGGCGCCTATCCAGCGGTGCTCGATGGGAACAGCGTCGCGGCGAGCGTCTATGGAGCCACCGCGATCAGCGAGCGCCACCGCCACCGCTATGAGGTCAACGTCCACTACAAGCCGGGGCTCGAGGCGGGCGGGCTGCTGTTCAGCGGCATGTCACCCGATGGCCTGCTCCCCGAGATCGTCGAGCGCCCCGATCATCCGTGGTTCGTCGGCGTGCAGTTTCATCCTGAGCTGAAGTCGAAGCCGTTCGATCCGCACCCGCTGTTCGCGAGTTTCATCAAGGCGGCATTGAAGCAAAGCCGGTTGGTTTAGGCGTACCCGATCCCGAGCGCACAAACGAAAACGCCCGGAGGTATTCCCTCCGGGCGTTCGCGGTGACGAGACCGAACTCCTGTCGCGCACCTGCCGGATACAGCCCCCTGCTCGGCGGTACGCGGGCGCGGCCTTTTGGACCGTCTATCCCTGAAACTCCCGGCCACGCTGGCCGTCGGTACGTAGTATCGCTATGCAAACGCTATCGCTTTGTCATGCACCAATCGCAGAAGCGGCACGCTTCGCCGCCGACTGTTGTGCGCGAGCAACAGGGCGGCTAGACACCGCACTCCCTCAGCCTGAAAGTCCTGGCCGCTCATGCGTCTGTCCCGCTATTTCCTGCCGCTGCTCAAGGAAACCCCCGGCGACGCGCAGGTCGTCAGCCACCAGCTGATGCTGCGCGCCGGGTTGATCCGTCAAACCGCCGCCGGAATCTATGCTTGGCTGCCGCTCGGGCACCGCGTGCTGCGCAAGATCGAACAGATCGTCCGCGAGGAACAGGACCGCGCCGGCGCGGTCGAAGTGCTGATGCCGACCATTCAGTCCGCCGAACTGTGGAAGCTGTCGGGCCGCTATGACGCTTATGGCCCGGAGATGCTGCGCATCACCGACCGCCACGACCGCGAGATGCTGTTCAGTCCGACCGCCGAGGAGCTGTTCACGACGATCTTCGCCAACGGCGCGCGCAGCTACCGCGACCTGCCGGTCAACCTGTATCAAATCCAGTGGAAGTTTCGCGACGAAGTCCGCCCGCGTTTCGGCGTGCTGCGTGGCCGCGAATTCCTGATGAAGGACGCCTACAGCTTCGATGCCGACATGGCCGGTGCGACCCACAGCTATAACCGCATGTTCCTCGCCTATATGCGGACGTTTGCCCGGATGGGGCTGCACGCCATCCCGATGCGCGCCGACACCGGGCCGATCGGCGGCGATCTCAGCCATGAATTCATCGTGCTGGCGCCGACCGGCGAAAGCGACGTCTTCTATCACCGGAACTGGGAGGCCGGGCATGATACCGCGCACATCGATGCCGATGATGCCGAGGCGCTGGCGGCGTTCATCGATGGTCTGAACGCCGATTATGCCGCCACCGATGAAAAGCGCGACGCTGCCGCCGAAGCCGCAGCCGGCGATGCGATCAAGCAATCGCGCGGTATCGAGGTGGGGCAGGTGTTCCACTTCGGCGACAAATACACCAAGGCGATGGGCATCACCGTGCAGGGGGCCGACGGTGCCGCGATCACGCCATTGATGGGCAGCTACGGCATCGGCGTGTCGCGGCTGGTCGGCGCGATCATCGAGGCGGGCCATGACAAGGACGGCATCATCTGGCCCGAAGCGGTCGCACCGTTCCGCGTCGGCCTGATCAACCTGCGCGCCGATGATGTGGCCTGCACCGTGGCGGCCGATGCGCTTTATGCGCGGCTCGAAGCGGCAGGCGTCGAGGTGTTGTACGATGACCGCGACGAACGCGGGGGGGCGAAGTTTGCGGCGATGGACCTGATCGGGCTGCCGTGGCAGCTGGTCATCGGACCGAAGGGCGTCGCGGCCGGTACTGTCGAACTCAAGCGGCGCGGTGCCGCCACCCGCGACGAGATGTCGATCGACGCGGCATTCGAGCGATTGACAAATATCTCCTGATTGGTTATATTATTCAGTTAAGGCGTTGAGTGGATGAACTGGCAATGGCACCCCTTCGGAGCGATGCAGGACAGCGGCGGTTCGACCCGCGGCGGGGGGAGATGCCGGGGGGACGTGTCGTCAACTTCATCAACTTTGCATAGCTCGCCCGTCCCACGACGGCGCGGACGACTCGGATGATCACCCGCTACGAACGCATGATCGCCGGGCGCTATCTGCTGCCCGGCCGCGGCGAGGGGTTCATCTTCCTTGTCGCGTCGATTTCGCTGATCGCGGTGGCGCTCGGCGTTGCGGCGCTGATCGCGGTGATGTCGGTGATGAACGGCTTTCGTGCCGAACTTTTCGACCGCATCCTTGGACTGAACGGCCATGCGGTGATTCAGGGCTATGGCGGACGGCTTCCCGACTGGCAGCCGCTCGCCGCGCAGGTGCGCGGGCTGCCGGGTGTTACCAAGGCGACGCCGCTGATCGAGCAGCCGTTGATGGCGACGTTCAAGAACCGCGTCGAGGGCGTGCTGGTGCGCGGCATGACCTTGCCCGACATCATGGCGACCAAGGTGATGACCGACAATGTCCGTCAGGGGGCGCTCAAGAACCTTGTGCCCGGCACCAACACCGTCGCGATCGGCGCGCGATTGGCGGAAAACCTTGGCGCGCAAGTCGGCGATACTGTCAGCCTGATTTCGCCCGATGGCCAGACCGGGCCGTTCGGCACGGTGCCGCGCATCGTCGCATACCGGATCGTCGCGATCTTCGAAGTCGGCATCTATGACTATGACAAGGCCTTTGTCGTCATGCCGATGGCAGATGCGCAGACGCTGCTGCGCCTCGGCGATGCGGTCGGCATGGTCGAAATCGTCACCAACGACCCCGATCATGTCGATCAGATCCTCAAACCGATCGCGCCGCGGGTCGGCAAATCGGGGGTGATCGCCAGCTGGCAGCAGACCAATTCGGCGCTGTTCGAGGCGCTGGTGGTCGAACGCACCGTGATGTTCTGGGTGCTGTCGATCATCATCCTCGTCGCGGTGTTCAACATCCTGTCCAGCCTGATCATGCTGGTTCGCGCGAAAACCCGCGACATCGCCATCCTGCGCACGATGGGGGCGAGCCGCATTGCGCTGATGCGCGTCTTCATGACGGTCGGTACGTTGATCGGCGGGCTCGGGATCGTGCTGGGGCTGATCCTTGGGTTTTCCCTGCTCCACTTCCGCGCATCGATCGTGTCGGGGGTGTCGGCGCTGACCGGCGCGCAACTATGGGACCCATCGGTGCGCTACCTGACCGACCTGCCGTCGAAAACCGATCCGATGGAAGTCGTCGGCATCGTCGCGCTGACGCTGCTGATGTCGTTCCTCGCGACGCTGTTCCCGGCATGGAAAGCCGCGAGCACCGATCCGGTGCAGGTGCTGCGCTATGAATGACACGCTCGATGTACGCGGCTTGTGCCGCAGTTTCGAACAGGGCGGTGTGCGCATCGACGTGTTGCGCGGCGTCGATCTCAGCGTCGCGCCGGGCGAGATTGTCGCGCTGCTCGGACCGTCCGGATCGGGCAAGTCGACATTGCTGCAGGCGGTCGGCCTGCTCGAAGGCGGCTTCACCGGCGAGATCAGCATTTCGGGCGAACGCGTTGAAAAGCTGGACTCGAGTGGCCGCACGCGGGTGCGCCGCGACCGCCTTGGCTTTGTCTATCAGTTCCACCACCTGCTGCCAGATTTTTCCGCGCTGGAGAATGTCGTGCTGCCGCAGTTGATCCATGGCACCGCGCCCGCCAAGGCGCGCGCGCATGCTGCCGACCTGCTCGGCAAGCTCGGGCTGTCGGCGCGGCTCGACCACCGACCAGCGCAATTGTCCGGCGGCGAACAACAGCGTGTCGCGGTGGCGCGCGCGCTCGCCAATCAGCCCGCGCTGGTGCTGGCGGACGAACCGACGGGCAACCTCGACGAGGCAACAGCAGCCAAGGTGCTTACCGAATTCCTCAACCTTGTCCGTAACTTGGGAAGCTCGGCGTTGGTGGCGACGCACAATGTCGCGCTCGCAAGGGCGATGGACCGCGTCGTCACCCTCCACGAGGGGCGGCTGGTTATCCCCAGCTAATCGCCGCAACCCCCTCGCGCGAATCGGCACGCCGCGCCATGTTGAAACCATGCCCCACGCTGCCTTCGTCCCCCTGCGCGTCCACTCCGCCTATTCGATGCTCGAAAGCGCGGTCCAGCCCGCCGACGTCGCCAGCCTCTGCCGCCGCTCCAAGTTCCCAGCCGTTGCCCTAACCGACCGCAACAACCTGTTCGCCGCAATGGAGTTTTCGGAAGCCTGCAAGGCCGAAGGTGTCCAGCCGATCGTCGGGGCCCTGCTCGGCATCGAGCGGCCCGGCAGTCGCACCAGCATCAGCCGGCCGGTCACCGACTGGCTGGCGCTGCTCGCGCAGGACGAGGCGGGATACGCCAATCTGATCGCGCTCGTCAGCGACGCACACCTCGATTCAGGCGCGGTCGATGATCCGCAACTGACGCTCGACCGGCTCGAAGGCCGCACCGATGGCTTGATCGCACTGACCGCCGGTCCGGAAGGCGCGCTCGGTCGCCTGCTCGCCGATGGGCAGGACGCGACGGCCTATGCCGATCGGCTGCAGGCGCTGTTCCCGGGGCGGCTGTATGTCGAGATCAGCCGGACTGGCGATCCGATCGAAGACCGCGCCGAAGCGCCGCTGATCGCGCTGGCCTATGCGCGCGATCTGCCGCTTGTGGCGACGAACCCGGTGCGCTTTGCCGACGCCGGGGTCCACGCCGCGCACGACGTGCTGCTGTGCATCGCCGACAGCGCCTATGTCGAAAGCACCGAGCGCCGCCGGTCAAACCCCGAACACTGGTTGAAGTCCGCCAAGGACATGGCCGAGCGCTTCGCCGACCTGCCCGAAGCGTTGGCCAATACGCTCGTCGTGGCGCAGCGCTGCTCGGTCAAGGCGCCGGCACGCGGCCCGATCTTGCCGAGCCTTGCCGGTGATCCCGCGGCCGAGGCGCAGACTCTTGCGGCGGACGCGGCTGCCGGGCTCGAACTACGGCTTGCCCAGTTGGACGTCGATCCCGTGCCCTACCGCGAGCGGTTGGCGTTCGAGATCGGCGTCATCAATCGCATGGGCTTCGCCGGTTACTTTCTGATCGTTGCCGACTTCATCGTCTGGGCGAAGGGGCAAGGCATCCCGGTCGGTCCGGGGCGCGGGTCGGGCGCGGGTTCGGTCGTTGCGTGGGCGCTGACGATCACCGACCTCGATCCGTTGCTGCATGGCCTGTTGTTCGAGCGTTTTCTGAATCCCGAGCGCGTTTCGATGCCCGACTTCGACATCGACTTCTGCGAAACCCGGCGCGGTGAAGTCATCCGCTATGTGCAGGCGCGGTACGGTCGAGCGCAGGTCGCGCAGATCATTACCTTCGGCAAACTCAAGGCGCGCGCCGTGCTCAAGGACGTCGGGCGCGTCCTGCAAATGCCGTACGGCCAGATCGACCGGCTGGCGAAACTGGTGCCGAACCACCCGACCGATCCATGGACGCTGGCGCGTGCGATCAACGGCGTGTCGGAACTTGTCGCCGAACGCGACCGCGACCCGAAGGTGGCGCGGCTGCTGCAGATCGCACTTAAGCTCGAAGGGCTGCCCCGCCACGCGTCGACGCATGCGGCGGGCGTCGTGATCGGCGATCGCCCGCTAAGCCAACTGGTGCCGATGTACCGCGATCCGCGTTCGGACATGCCGGTAACCCAATTCGATCTCAAATGGGTCGAGAAAGCCGGGCTGGTCAAGTTCGACTTCCTCGGCCTCAAGACGCTGTCGGTGCTGCAGCGCGCCGTGGCGCTGCTTGCCGACCGCGGGATCGTGATCGACCTTAACGCGCTGGCGCTCGATGATGAAGAAACCTACCGGCTGATTGCCCGCGGCGACACTGTCGGGGTCTTTCAGTTCGAGTCCGAAGGCATGCGACGCGCCCTTACGCAGGTCCGCCCGAGTTGCTTTGCCGACATCGTTGCGCTCGGTGCGCTCTACCGTCCGGGGCCGATGGACAACATCCCATCGTTCGGGCGCCGCAAGAATGGCGAGGAAGCGCCCGACTATTTACATCCCAGCCTCGAGGCGGTGCTCAAGGAAACCTACGGCGTCATCATCTATCAGGAACAGGTGATGCAGATCGCGCAGATCCTCGCTGGATACAGCCTTGGCGAGGCCGACTTGCTGCGCCGCGCAATGGGCAAGAAGATCCAGGCCGAAATGGATGCGCAAAAGGCACGCTTCCTCGACGGTGCCGCTACGAACGGCGTCGACAAACGTCAGGCGGCGGGCATCTTCGATCTGGTCAACAAGTTCGCCGGATATGGCTTCAACAAAAGCCACGCGGCTGCCTATGCCGTGCTCAGTTACCATACGGCGTGGCTGAAGGCGCACCATCCGGTCGAATTTTATGCGGCGTCGATGGCCTATGACATCACCAGCACCGACCGCCTTGCCATTTTCATCGACGACATGCGGCGCCTCGGCGTCAACTGCCTGCCGCCGTGTATCAACGCGTCGGGAGCAGATTTCGTCGTCGAGGATGGACGAGTCCGGTTCGCACTCGCGGCGCTCAAGGGGGTCGGCGAAAAGGCGATGGAAGGCATTGTCGAGGAGCGCAAGATTGCTCGGTTCACAGGGCTCGGTGATTTTGCGCGGCGGGTCGATCCGCGCCAGCTCAACAAGCGTCAGCTCGAAAGCCTGATCGGTGGCGGCGCTTTCGACGCTATCGAGCCCAATCGCGCCGGCGTCCATGCGCTCGCCGAGGCGGTGCTGGGGACGGCACAACGTCACGCCGACGCGCGCGCCAGCGCGCAGGTTGCGATGTTCGGCGACAGTACCGATCGTGGCCTCGCGCTGCTTGTGCCGCAAGGCAACAGCTGGTCGCTCGCCGAGGCGATGGCGCATGAAAAGGATGCTTTCGGATTCTATTTCTCGGGGCATCCGGTCGAGGCCTGGGCGCATCTTCTCGAGGCACACGGCGTCCGGACTTATGCCCAGGCGTGCGCCATGGAGCCGCCGCCGGGCGGCGGGCGGCTGCCGTGCATGCTCGCTGGTCTTATCGAGGCGGCAAGCTGGCGAACGCCGCAGTCGGGCAAGGGCGGGCGCTATCAGTTGCTGACGATGTCGGATGCTTCGGGGCAGTATGTGGCGAGTTGCTTCGACGAAGGTGCGCAGGTCCAGATCGACGCGGCGGTTGGAGCAGGCGACGCAGTGCTCGCACAAGCCGAACTGTTGTGGCGGCCCGGGGAGGAAACGCCGCGCGTGACATTGCGAAGCGTGCAGCCGTTGCATTCGCTGGCTAAGCGCTCGCGCTGCCGATTGACCATCGAAGTCGGCGAAGCAGCCGGGGTCGAGGCATTGAACACCGTGCTCGGGCCGGCGCGGGGCGGGCGGGGCGAGGTGCTGGCGCGCATCCTGTTGCCGGGCGGCGACCGCGCGGCGATCTCGCTCGGTCGGGACTTCGCAATCGACGGCGAGCTCCGCGACAAGATCGGGCGATTGCGCGGGATCGGTGCGGTCACGCTGACCGCAACCGATGGGCCGCGGCTGATGCTCGTCAACTGAGGGTTGATTTCAGGGCGGGGTGCCGCTAAGTCCGCGCTTCGTTCAACACACACGCAGGGGCAACCCATCCGGTGTCGGGCTTGCGCTCGAACATCCCCTGCGGCGGCTTAACCGGATAGAGGAGAGAAAACTATGGCGACTCCCGTCGTCTCGATGGCGCAGCTTTTGGAAGCCGGCGCTCACTTCGGCCACCAGACGCATCGCTGGAACCCGAAGATGAAGCCGTATATTTTCGGTGATCGCAACGGCGTTCATATTATCGATCTGTCGCAGACCGTTCCTTTGCTGGCGCGCGCGATCGACTTTACGCGTGCGACCGTCGCAAGTGGCGGCAAGGTCCTGTTCGTCGGCACCAAGCGTCAGGCACAGGATCCTGTCGCCGAGGCCGCGCGCCGGTCCGGCCAGCATTATGTCAACCATCGTTGGCTGGGCGGCATGCTCACCAACTGGAAGACGATCAGCGGCTCGATCCGCCGCTTCAAGCAGCTCGAAGAGCAGCTGTCGGGCGACACTGCCGGCCTGACCAAGAAGGAAGTGCTCAAGCTGACGCGCGAGCGCGACAAGTTCGAGCTGAGCCTTGGCGGCATCCGCGACATGGGCGGCTTGCCCGACATCATTTTCGTGATCGACGTCAACAAGGAAGACCTTGCGATCAAGGAAGCCAACACGCTTGGCATTCCAGTCATCGCGATCCTCGATACCAACACCGACCCGAGTGGCATTGCATTCCCGGTCCCGGGCAATGACGACGCTTCGCGCGCGATTCTGTTGTATTGCAACGCGATCGCCGACACGATCATCGACGCACGTCAGGGCCGTCAGGCCAACCAGGGGATTGACCTTGGTGCAATGGCCGAGCCGCCGGTCGAAGTTGCGCTGCTTGAACCGGTTGTCGAAGCTGCCCCCGTTACGACGATGGCCGAGGCAATTGCCGACGAAACCGTCGAGACGCCGACAGCCGTCGCTTAAGTCGACGCCTGTTCAAATGATCGCGAGGGCCGGTGCCGTGCGCCGGCCTTCACCATAACCGCCAGAATGAAAAGGACCTGAAAGATGGCCGAAATCACCGCGAGCATGGTCAAGGACCTGCGCGACCGCACGGGTGCGGGCATGATGGATTGCAAGAAGGCGTTGAACGAAACCGACGCCAATATGGAAGCCGCCGTTGATTGGCTGCGCACCAAGGGGCTTGCCGCTGCTGCGAAAAAGGCCGGCCGCACTGCCGCCGAAGGCCTCGTCGGGGTGGTCACCGCAGGCACCAAGGGTGCTGCGGTCGAGGTCAACTCGGAGACCGACTTCGTCGCGAAGAACGACCAGTTTCAAAGCTTCGTTCGTACCGTCACCGGTATGGCCGCAACGCACGGCGACGACGTCGCACTGTTGCACGATGCGCTTTATCCCGACGCCGACGGCAAAAGCGTTCGCGACGTACTCACGCACAACATCGCCACGATCGGTGAAAATCAGTCACTGCGCCGCGCCAAGATCGTGTCGGTCAGCGAAGGGCTCGTTGTGTCTTATGTCCACAATGCCGTGACGACGGGCATGGGCAAGATCGGCGTGCTGGTCGGGCTGCAGTCTTCGGCACCGGCGTCGGTGCTCGAGCCGCTCGGCAAGCAGGTTGCGATGCACATCGCCGCCGCCAATCCGCTGGCCCTCGACGAGAACGGTCTTGATGCCGAAGTCGTCGAGCGCGAGCGTGCAATCGCCCGCGAAAAGGCCGCGGCGTCGGGTAAGCCCGCTGAGATCGTCGAGAAGATGATCGACGGTGCGGTGCGCAAATATCGTCAGGAGAATGCGCTGCTGACGCAGATCTTCGTGATCGACCAAAAGACCAAGATCGTCGATGTCGTCGCCGCAGCCGCAAAGGCCGCCGGTACGCCGATTGCGATTACCGAGTTCGTGCGGTTCCAGCTGGGTGAAGGCATCGAGCGCGCAACCAGCGATTTCGCCGCCGAAGTGGCTGCTGCCGCCGGGACAAACTGAGCCGACGCCAGAATGGGACAGGGTTGGCAGCGGTCAACCCTGTCCCTAAGGTGCGCGCGGTTCGGTTTTAAGAAGGTTTGACGGCGATTATGGCGCGGCGCGCGTTCAAACGTATTTTGCTGAAGCTGTCAGGCGAAGTGCTGATGGGATCGGGCCAATATGGCATCGATCCAATCGAGACCGCGCGCATTGCGGCGGAGATCAAGACCGCACGCGATGCAGGGTTCGAGCTTTGCCTTGTGGTTGGCGGTGGTAATATTTTCCGTGGGCTGGCCGCCGCAGCCAAGGGCTTTGACCGTGCCAGCGCCGACTATATGGGCATGCTGGCGACCGTCATGAATGCGCTCGCCGTGCAGAATGCGCTGGAAAACGCTGGCGTCGATACGCGCGTGCAATCCGCCATCCCAATGGCCAGCGTGTGTGAACCCTATATCCGCCGTCGTGCCGAGCGTCATATCGAGAAGGGGCGCGTCGTCATCTTCGCCGCGGGTACCGGTAACCCGTTTTTCACCACCGACACGGCCGCCGCGCTGCGTGCTGCCGAGATGGACTGCGACGCGCTGTTCAAGGGCACCAGCGTCGACGGCGTCTATGATGCAGATCCCAAATTGGTGTCGACTGCAAAACGCTATGACCGGTTGAGTTTCAGCAAGGTGCTTGCCGACGACCTCCGGGTTATGGACGCCAGCGCGGTGGCGCTGTGCCGTGACAACGCCATTCCGATCGTCGTGTTCAACATCCGCGAGCAGGGCAATCTGACGCGCGTGCTCGCCGGCGAGGGTGTGTCGACGATGGTTTCTAACGAGGATTAAGCGATGGCTATTTTCGATGCACCGGCGTTCAAGGCCGATCTCGAGCGCCGCATGACCAGCGCGCTTGGCGCGATGCAGGCTGACCTCGGCGGACTGCGCACCGGCCGTGCCTCGACCTCGCTGTTGGACCGCGTGACGGTCGAAGTCTACGGTGCCAACATGGCGCTGAGCCAGGTCGCCACGGTGACGGTGCCCGAATCGCGCATGCTGTCGGTGCAGGTTTGGGACAAGTCGAACGTCCAGATGGTCGAGAAGGCGATCCGCTCGGCAGGGCTTGGGCTCAACCCCATCACCGACGGCCAGACGTTGCGTCTGCCGATCCCCGACCTGACCGAGGAACGCCGCAAGGAGCTGGCCAAGCTCGCGTCGCAATATTCGGAGAAGGCAAAGATCGCTGTCCGCAACGTCCGCCGCGACGGGATGGAAGTGCTCAAGGCTGCGGAGAAAAAAGGCGATATCAGCCAGGACGAACAAAAGCGTCACGAGACCGATGTCCAGAAGGTTACTGACAAGGCCGTCAGTGATATCGAAGCTGCATCTAGCGCCAAGGAAAAGGAAATCCTCGGTAAGTGACCGTCAAGCGCGCCAGTCAGCCGGCAACGGCCGGTGCGGTGCCGCGCCATGTTGCGATAATCATGGACGGCAACGGCCGCTGGGCAAAGGCGCGCCACTTGCCGCGCATCGCCGGGCACCGCAAGGGCATCGATGCTGTCCGACGCGCTGTCGAGGCAGCGCCGCCGCTCGGCATCGAAGTGCTGACGCTGTACGCGTTCTCATCTGAAAACTGGCGGCGTCCGGCCGATGAGGTTAGCGATCTGATGGGGTTGCTGCGCCATTATCTGAAAACCGAGATTGCCGAGCTTCATGCAAACGGCATCCGCGTCAGGTTCATCGGCGAATACCGTTTGCTCAACGCCGACCTCGTCGCGCTGCTCGATCATGCGGAGGCGCTGACCGCAGCCAATGTGCGCATGACGCTGGTTATTGCGTTGAACTACGGCGGGCAGGACGAAATTGTTCGTGCGGCACGCCGTCTGGCGGTGGCGGTTCGCGACGGTGCGCTCGACGTCGCGGCGATCGATGCCGATGCGCTTTCGGCACATCTCGATACCGCCACGCTGCCGCCGCCCGATCTCGTGATCCGGACCTCGGGCGAACAGCGGCTGTCGAATTTCCTGTTGTGGCAGGCGGCATATGCCGAACTGGTTTTCACGGAACAGCTATGGCCGGACTTTGATGCTGCTTCATTGGCCGAAGCGGTCGCAGCCTTTGGCGCGCGCGAGCGGCGCTTCGGCGGTCACTGACATGTCAGCTTTGGCTACCCGCATCGTCGTCGGCGTGCTGCTGATTGCCGTTGCAATTGCGGCCGTCTGGGCCGGTGGGATCGCCTTTACGGCATTGGTCAGCTTGGCGGTGCTGCTGATGTTTGCCGAATGGACCGTGATGCACGGGGTTTCGCGCGGCCTGCGGCTCGCTGGACTGGCGGTTCTCGCGGGAACCTGCGCGCTGGCGGTGTACGGCCCGGCGCTGCAGGCGGTGATCGCACTGGCGGCGAGTGCTGGCCTCGTTGGCCTGTTCGCGCGCAGTCTCGATCGGACACGCGCGTTCTGGGTGGCCAGCGGCATCTTATATTGCGGGCTGCCGGGGGTGTCGCTGCTGTGGCTGCGCGGTTTGCCCAACGGATTGATGGTGACGATCGCAGTCTTGGTCGTGGTCTGGGCGACCGACATCGCCGCATTCTTTGCTGGTCGCGCGATTGGTGGGCCTAAGCTCGCCCCTTCAATTAGTCCGAACAAGACATGGGCGGGCGCTGTCGGTGGCGTTGTTGGTGCCATGGCAACCGTGCTGATCGCAGGATTTGCGCTGCATTGGCAATATTCCAGGGCGATGCCTGCAGCGGTTGTGGCACTCGTAGGCGGCCTTGCAGTGCTCGCCGTTCTTGGCGACTTGTTCGAAAGCTGGCTTAAGCGCCGCGCCGGCGTCAAGGATTCGGGAACCTTGCTGCCCGGACACGGGGGCGTCCTCGACCGTCTCGACGGGTTGGTCCCGGTTGCAGTAACAGCAGCGATGATCGTGGCTTGGCAGAGTTTGGAACATTGACCGTGCGCGGGATCAGCATTTTCGGATCGACCGGCTCGGTCGGCAAGTCGACGATCGACTTGATCGAGCGAGCGCCGGAGTCGTGGAAGGTCCATGCGCTCACGGCCAACAGCGATGTGGTAACGCTCGCCGCCCAGGCGCGTGCGCTGCACGCCGACATTGCCGTCGTCGCCAACCCGTCGGCATATGCGGCACTGAAGGATGCGCTCGCCGGATCGGGTATCGAAGCCGCAGCGGGGCAGCACGCGCTGGTCGAGGCGGCGCGGCGGCCGGCCGATATTGTCATGGCAGCGATCGTCGGCGCAGCCGGATTGCCGCCGACACTGGCTGCGATCGATCGCGGCGCGACCGTGGCGGTCGCAAACAAGGAAACGCTCGTGTGCGCCGGCGACCTCGTTCGTGCGCGCGCCGCTGCCGCGGGCGCAACGCTGTTACCGGTCGATTCTGAACACAATGCAATCTTTCAGTGCTTCGACCACGCCGCACCAAATCGTGTCGCGCGCGTTATCCTCACTGCAAGCGGTGGTCCGTTCCGGACGGCGGCGCACGCCGTCATGCGCGACGCCACCCCGGCACAGGCCTGCAAGCATCCGGTCTGGTCGATGGGTGCCAAAATCTCGGTCGATTCGGCCACGCTGATGAACAAGGGCCTCGAACTGATCGAGGCCCATCACCTGTTCCCGGTGACCGCAGATCAGCTTGAGGTGATCGTCCATCCACAGTCGGTCGTGCACAGTCTTGTCGAATACATCGACGGTTCAGTCTTGGCGCAGTTAGGTACGCCAGACATGCGCACACCGATCGCCTATACCCTAGCCTGGCCCGAGCGCATGGCAACGCCGTGCGCGCGGCTCGATCTGGCGGCTATCGCACGGCTTGAATTCGAAGCGCCTGACCTTGAGCGATTCCCGGCGCTGGGGTTGGCTTGGGCAGCGATGCGCACAGGCGGCTCGGCACCCTGCGTTCTCAATGCTGCAAACGAGATCGCGGTGGCGGCTTTCCTCGATGGTCGGATCGGTTTTCTTGATATCGCCGCAATCGTCGCCGATACGCTTGTGGCCATGGCACCCGCGCCAATCTGCTCGCTCGACGAGGTTGTCGCAGTCGATGCTGCGGCTCGGGTTGCTGCATCTTCCTTCGTCGTGACGCGGTCGCGGTGACCGTCGAGCAGCCTGGCCTGCTGTTCACGCTCGCCGTGTTTACGGTGGTGATCGGTGTGCTCGTCTTCATCCATGAATTCGGTCACTACGGCGTCGGGCGGATTTTCGGCGTCAAGGCCGACGTTTTCTCGATCGGCTTCGGACGCGAGTTATTCGGCTGGAATGACCGCCGCGGTACGCGTTGGAAAATCGCGATGCTGCCGCTCGGCGGCTATGTCAAATTTGCGGGCGACATGAACGCTGCAAGTCAGCCTACGCCTGAAACCGACAATGCCACCACCGCCGAAAAGGCCGTGATGTTCCAGTTCAAGCCGCTGTGGCAGCGCGCACTGATTATTCTTGCGGGTCCGGCAACCAATTTCCTTTTCGCCATCATCGTATTCGCGCTGTTCTTCATGACTTATGGCCAGTCGTTCACGCCGCCGGTTATCCAGACCGTCGTCAGCGGCACTGCGGCCGCGCAGGCGAAATTACAATCGGGTGACCGGTTTGTGCAGATCGATGGCCATTCGA
The DNA here is from genome assembly GCA_038225475.1 of Sphingomonadales bacterium. Taxonomy (GTDB): domain Bacteria; phylum Pseudomonadota; class Alphaproteobacteria; order Sphingomonadales; family Sphingomonadaceae; genus Polymorphobacter_B. Next base: position 26,614 of record JBBRRA010000005.1, on the reverse strand, counting down.
TCGAACGGTTCGAGGATGTGATGCGGATTGTTGCCGCCAACACCGGCACGCCGTTGGCCGTCAAGATCGATCGTCACGGCCAGCCGGTTGCGTTGAGGATCGTTCCAAGGTTGATCGCCGAGATCGATCGGTTCGGGAACCACTACACGCGCGGCCTCCTCGGCGTTTCGCCAGGCAACCGGATCTTTGAACAGCGCTCCCCGCCAGCAGCTTTATCTGCTGCCGTACGCGAAGTCTGGGTTTTGACCGGCACGATCGTCGATACGGTTGAACAGGTCGTGCTCGGGCGGCGTCCGGTGCGCGAGCTCGGCGGGACGATCGCGATTGCGAAGTTTTCCGGTCAGCAGGCGGCGCTGGGCTGGCGCAATCTCGTGCAGTTCATGGCACTGATCTCGATCAACCTTGGTTTCATCAACCTGCTACCGGTGCCGGTGCTGGACGGCGGCCATCTGTTCCTTTACGCGGTCGAGGCTGCACGACGGCGGCCGTTGGCACCGAAAGTTCAGGAGTTCGCCTTTGCCTCGGGGTTTACAGCGCTGATGTCGCTGATGCTGCTCCTGAATTGGAACGATCTGGTGTCGCTCGGCGTGTGGAAGCAGTTGACGGAAATGTTCGGTTAACTCGCGTGGCAAGCGGGTGCGTGCGTAAAATTGGGCGGCAGTGAAGGACGGGTAACGCGTGAGTGAAAGTTCAAAGCCGATGATGCAGCCGGCGCGGCGTCCGATGCGTTTGCTGCTGGTCGGCACGATCCTCGCAGGCCCGCTTGGTAGCGTTCAGGCCCATGCACAGGTGGCGGCACCCGCGCCGGTTGCGGCCGATGCGGTGCCTGTGGCTCCGTCGTCGGGCGGCATCGTTCGCTCGATCGTTATCAAGGGGACCGAGCGGCTCGAGACCGAGACTGTGCGCTCCTATATCGAGCTCAACATCGGCGACACTTATGATCGCGATCGGCTCGACAAGGCGCTTAAGGATTTATACGCCAGCGAGCTGTTTGCCGACGCGACGATCCAGGACGATCGCGGCGCGCTGACAATTCAGGTCAAAGAGAACCCGGTTATCAACCGGATCATCATCGAGGGGGCGAAACGCGTTAAGGAAGACAAGATCCGCGAGGAAATCCGCCTTGCGCCCCGCCAGATCTTCACGCGCTCAAAGACCCGCGCCGACGTCGGACGTATACTTGAACTTTATCGGCGCTCGGGACGGTTTGCCGCCGCGATCGAGCCAAAGACGGTTCAGCTCGATCAGAACCGCGTCGACGTGGTGTTCGAAATCACCGAGGGACCGAAGTCCAAGGTTCGCCAGATCAATGTCCTAGGCAACAGCCGCTTCAGCGATGGTCAGCTGCGCGCCGCGATGGCGACGCGGCAAGCGCGGCCATACCGGCTGTTTACATCGGCGGACACCTACGACCCCGACCGTTTGGCCTATGACCAGCAGAAACTTCGGCAGTTCTATTTGACCAACGGCTATGCCGACTTCCGCGTAATTTCGGCGGTCGCCGAACTGACGCCCGACCGCAAGGATTTCATCGTCACTTATGTCGTCGAAGAAGGCGACCGCTACAAATTTGGCGACGTCTCTCTGCAAAGCCAGATTCGCGACATCAAGCCCGACACCTTCAAGGCGCTGATCCGCGTCAAAAAGGGCGAATGGTACAACGCCCAAAAGGTCGAGAGCACCGTCGATACGCTGACCGAGACCGCCGGCCTGCTGGGCTATGCGTTCGCCGATATTCGTCCACAGTTCAACCGCGACAAAGACAAGCGCGAGATGAACATCGAATTTTCGATCAACGAGGCGCCGCGGGTCTACGTCGAGCGGATCAACATCAACGGCAACACGCTGACGAAGGACCAGGTCATCCGGCGCGAGTTCCGGCTGACCGAGGGCGACGCGTTCAATAGCTTCAAGGTCAAGCGGTCGAAGGATCGGTTGCAGCAGCTCGGATTTTTCCAGGACAAGCTCGATATCGAGCAGAAGCCCGGATCGTCTCCCGACAAGATTATTCTCGAGGCCAACGTCCAGGAAAAGCCGACCGGCGAGTTGCAGGTATCGGCAGGCTATTCGAGCCTCGAGCAATTCATTCTCAGCCTATCGGTCACGCAGCGGAACTTCCGCGGCAAGGCGCAGGAATTGCGGCTGTCGGCGAGCATCTCGAGCTATTCGAAGTCGGTCGAGCTCGGGTTTACCGAACCGTACCTGTTCGGGAAGAACCTCGCGCTCGGGTTCGATCTGTTCCGGCGCGACTATAATGCGTTCAACTACACCGCGACCAACTCGCGCAATACCACCTATTCGCAGACCACGACGGGCGGGCAGGTCCGCGTCGGCTTCTCGATCACCGAGTTCTGGGCAGCATCGCTGCGCTATGGGCTGAGCTACGACCAAATCTCGCTCGATAAGGCGACCTATTTCTCGCCAGATCCTAAGACCGGCATTCTGACATGCGACCCGCTGCGGGCGGGCCGTTATCTGTGCGACTCGCTCGGTAATTTCACGACATCATCGGTCGGTTACAGCCTGAGTTATAACAGCCTCAACAACTATCTACGACCGAGCCGCGGGCAGCGGTTCGTGTTCAGTCAGGATCTGGCAGGTGTTGCCGTTGGCGTGAAGTATCTGCGGACGCGGGCAAACTACGATTTTTACCATCCGATCCTCGGGGATTCGGGGTTCATCCTCAACATCGGCGGCGAGGCCGGTTACATCTTCGGCTATGGCGGCGACAAGGTCCGTCTGACCGACCGCTTCTTCCTTGGCGAACCGCAGCTGCGCGGTTTCGGCATTCGCGGCGTTGGGCCCCGCGTGTTGCGCATTCCGTTTGACGCCACTGGCTTGCCGGTCACCGATCGCAAGCAATATGTCGACGACGCGCTCGGCGGCGAGGCCTATTATCGCGGACGCATCGAGCTCGAGGTGCCACTCGGTTCTGCCGGTGCCGAACTTGGGCTGCGACCGTCGATTTTTTCCGACTTCGGTGCCGTGTTCAAGGTCGCCAAGCCGGCGATATTGTGCATTACTCCAGCCACCGTACCGGCGGGAACTGCCGGGGTTCCGGCGACCTGCGCGGCTCCGGACGTTAATTACCCTGGTGGCTTCAACGAAGTCTTTCAGGGCAATAGTGCCAAGCCTCGGCTTTCGGTCGGTGCTGGCGTATCGTGGAATTCGCCGTTCGGCCCGTTCCGCTTCGACATCGCCAAGGCGTTGCTCAAGCAGCCGGGCGACAACACTCAGATCTTCCAATTCAACGTAGGGACTCAATTCTGATGAAGCATCTTATCAAATCGGCGGCTTTCGCCACGCTGCTCGCCACCGGCGCTGCTGCACATGCCCAGACCGTTCCGGCGGCGACGATCATCATCGTCGACATGGACCAGGTCATCAACACCTCGGCTGCCGGCAAGGTTGCCGCTGGTGAGCTCAAGACCAAGGCCGATGCGCTGCAGGCCCGCGTCGCGTCGCTGCGCACGCAGTTCGGCACCGAGGAGCAGACGCTCGCCAAGACGCAGCCGGCGCAGGGTGCAACGCCTGCCGTGATCGCTGCTTTCCAGGCGAAGGCGCGGGACTATCAGAACCGCCGCCAGGCTGCTGAAGCCGATCTCGCCAACAAGGACCGCGATTTCCAGGCGAGCCGCCAGTATGTCATCAAGCAGCTCAACGACGGCGCGCAGCCGGTGATCTCGACGATCATGCGCGAGCGTGGCGCGTCGATCGTCCTCGCCGAGGGCGCGACGCTGCAGCACACGGCGTCGATCGACGTCACTGCCGATGTCATCGCCCGCCTCGACAAGTCGCTGCCGCGCGTCTCGTCGACCGCACCGGCGGCAAAGTGACCGAAACCGCCGGGACGTCTGCCAGCACGGCGGACGTCCAGGCGGTGATGGCGCTGATCCCGCACCGCTTTCCGATGCTGCTCGTCGACCGGGTCGAGGACATTGTCCCCGATGTGTCGGCGCGTGGAATCAAGGCGGTGACGATCAACGAGCCGTTCTTTGCCGGGCACTTCCCGGCACGGCCGATCATGCCCGGTGTGCTGATCGTCGAGGCGCTGGCGCAAACCGCCGGCGTGCTCGCGATCCGCAGCTTCGGCCTCGCCGGGACCGGCAAGCTCGTCTATTTCATGGCGATCGACAGCGCGAAGTTCCGCGCCCCCGTCGAGCCCGGCTGCCTGATGGAACTCCACGTCAGCTTCATTCAGCGCCGCGCCACCGTCTGTAAATTCAGCGGTCGCGCCAGCGTCAACGGCAAGACCGTTGCCGAGGCGAACTTCACCGCGATGATCGCCGACGCCCCGGCCTGAAAACTTCCTAACCCGTCTAAGTTTACTGCCCGCCACTGGGGAAACTGCATTTTCATGCGCCAGAAGTGCAGGGCCCGCGTCACGACTTCGGCTCCCACAATTCGACTTTCAGCCCGTCACAATCGACGATCCAGCCGAACTTGCCGTAGCTTTCATCGATCGGTGTGCCGACAGCGGCGATGCCCTTGGCGGCGAGGGCCGCGAGTAGCGCGTCAAGATCGTCGACGCGGAAATTGACCATGAAGCGTTGAGCACCGGTCCCAAAATAGTCGGTTGCCGCGTTGAACGGGTTCCAGATGCTTACATCGTCGGCGGCGGCGCGGAACATGCTGCCATAAGCGTCGCCGCCAAGGCCCAGATGTTCGGCGTACCAGGCGCGCGTCGCCGCCGGATCGGCGACCTTGTAGAAAACCCCGCCAATCCCGGTGACGCGTGCCATCTGCCTCTCCTGATGGAGCGAGTATTAGCCGATATGGTTTATTATGTCAATCTGATGGTCACGCTGCTTCTTCGAACAATTCGCGCCCGATGAGATAGCGGCGGATTTCGCTCGTGCCGGCGCCGATTTCGTACAGCTTGGCATCGCGCAGCAACCGCCCGGTCGAATAATCATTGATATAGCCGTTGCCACCGAGCGCCTGAATCGCTTCGAGCGCCATCCATGTCGCCTTTTCAGCGGTGTAGAGGATGCACCCGGCGGCATCCTTGCGGCTGGTTTCACCACGGTCGCAGGCCTGCGCGACGGCGTAGGTATAGGCCTGGCTGGTCGAGCGCGCGACATACATATCGGCGAGCTTGCCCTGCATAAGTTGAAATCCGCCAATGGCTTGGCCGAACTGCTTACGATCATGGATGTACGGCACCACGACATCGAGGCATGCCGCCATAATGCCGAGCGGTCCGCCGGCGAGCACGACGCGTTCGTAATCGAGCCCCGACATCAGCACCTGAACGCCGCGGCCTTCCTCGCCGAGCACATTCTCGAACGGGACTTCGCAATCCTCGAATACCAGCTCGCAGGTGTCCGATCCGCGCATGCCGAGTTTGTCGAGCTTTTGCGCCGTCGAAAATCCCTTCATGCCGCGTTCGATCAGGAATGCGGTGATCCCCTTCGCGCCTGCATTGGCGTCGGTCTTGCCGTACACGACCAGCGTGTCGGCGCCCGGGCCGTTGGTGATCCAGAATTTCGACCCGTTGAGGATGTAGCGGTCGTTGCGCTTGGCGGCGCTCAGCCGCATCGACACCACATCGGATCCCGAGCCGCTTTCGGACATGGCGAGGCTGCCGAGATGTTCGCCGCTGATCAGCTTGGGCAGGTAGCGCGCCTTTTGGTCGGCGGTGCCCCAGCGGGCGATCTGGTTGATGCACAGGTTCGAATGCGCGCCGTAGCTGAGCCCGACACTTGCCGACGCGCGGCTGATTTCCTCGACCGCAACGACATGCGCGAGATAACCGAGCCCGGCGCCGCCATCGGCTTCGGGAACCGTGATGCCGTGCAGCCCAAGGTCGCCGAGCTTGGTCCACAGGTCGCGCGGGAAGGCGTTGTCGGCATCGATCGCGGCGGCGCGCGGTGCGATTTCGGCGGCGGCAAACGCACGCACACTGTCACGCAGCATTTCGATGGTGTCGCCGTGATCGTAGCGAAGCGAGGTAAAGGTCATGCAGAATCGACTTTCAAACGATAGCTTGGCTGCACCATAGCCGTTTGCGAGCGATCGGCGAAGGGTGTGACGTGCGCGTCCGGGCGATGTTGTTCGCGCCACTAACCCCCGGCAAGCGGCTCAATCGGCGTCGATTTCAACCAGCAGCGTCCCGTCGCCGACCTGATCTCCTTCGACGACATGCACCGCGCGCACGGTCCCTGCGGCGGCGGCGACAAGGCGGTGTTCCATCTTCATCGCCTCGAGGACAAGCAGGCGTTCGCCCGCCGCGACGACTTGCCCGGGTGCCACATCGAGTGCGAGCACGCGGCCGGGCATCGGCGCGGTGACCCGCCCGTCGCCCGCACCGGCGGCGGCCCCGACGGCCGCTGCACGCCGGGCGAGCGTTGCGACCTGCCCGGCGATACGGACTTCAACGGCGCTGTCGCTGACGATCGCCACCGCGCGGCACTGGCGTCCGTCGATGTCGGCAACCAGCGTCACATCGTCGGACCAGCGCGCGCTGGCGATGACGGGCGCGGCAAACCCGGCGATGTGCCAGCCGCGTTCGCCCGGCGTCAGCGTCAGCGCGATGCGGCTGCCGTCGCTACGGAACAGGTCGACATAGCGGTGCGCGGGCAGGTTGAGCCGCCAGTCGCCAAGGCGCTCGAAGAGTGTCGCAGGCGGGCGCGTGACGGTGACCAGCGCGAGCGCGGCGACCACGACCGCATCGTCGCCGACAGCGGTTCGGGGCTGCAGGGCGTCGGCGTGGCGGGCGATGAAGCCGGTGTCGATTTCAGCGGCGCGGAATGCTGCATGGTCGACGAGGCGCGCAAGGAACGCCCGATTGGTCTTGACGCCGTCGATCACACACCCATCGAGCGCGGCGACCAGTGCGTCGATCGCGGCGCTGCGCGTCGGCGCATAGGCGATGACCTTGGCGATCATCGGGTCGTAATAAACGCTGATGTCGCTGCCGGTTTCGACACCGCTGTCGATCCGTGCGGCGGACGGGAAGCGGACGCGCGACAACGTGCCGGTCGATGGCAGGAAACCATGGTCGGCATCCTCGGCATACAGCCGCGCCTCGATCGCGTGCCCGGTGGCGGTGATCGCCGGTTGATGCGCGGGCAGCATCTCGCCGCGCGCAATCCGCAGCTGCCATTCGACAAGGTCGAAGCCGGTAATCGCCTCGGTTACCGGATGTTCCACCTGAAGACGGGTGTTCATCTCCATGAAATAGAACGCCGGATCACCTGCGGCGTCGACATCATCGAGATCGAGAATGAACTCGACCGTGCCGGCACCTTCATAGGCGATCGTCGTTGCGGCAGCGCAGGCCGCGACGCCGAGCGTATGGCGCAACCGGTCGCTGAGGCCCGGCGCGGGGGCTTCCTCGATGACCTTTTGGTGGCGGCGTTGCAGCGAGCAATCGCGTTCGAACAGGTGGACGACATTGCCGAAGCTGTCGGCGAACACCTGCACCTCGACATGCCGCGGCCGTGCGATGAGCTTTTCGAGCAGTACCTGCGGATTGCCGAACGACGCCGCGCCCTCGCGCTGCGCCGACAGCAGGTTTTCGGCGAACAGCTTGGGCCCTGCAACGCTGCGCATGCCCTTGCCGCCGCCGCCAGCGACCGCCTTGATGAGCAGCGGATAGCCGACCGCCTTGGCCGCGCGCTCGAGCCGCACAAGGCTTTGGTCGTCGCCCTGATAGCCTGGCGTAACCGGAACCCCGGCCTTTTTCATCAATGCCTTGGCACCGTCCTTTAATCCCATCGCGCGCATTGCGGCAGCAGGCGGGCCGACGAAGATCACTCCTGCGCCGCGCACCGCATCGGCAAACGCGGCGTTTTCGGATAGGAAGCCATAGCCCGGGTGGACCGCGTCTGCACCGCTCGCTTGCGCCGCAGCAAGCAGCCGTGCCGGATCGAGATAGCTTTCGGCAGCAGGCGAGGGGCCGATATGCACGGCGTGGCTCGCCTCGCGGACATGCAGCGCGCCCGCGTCGGCGTCGGAATAGACCGCGACGGTCTCGATCCCCATGCGCAACGCGGTGCGGATGATCCGCCGCGCAATCTCGCCGCGGTTGGCGATCAGCAGCTTACGCATTGGACACCCAGTTCGGTTGGCGCTTGTCGAGGAACGCCGCCAGCCCCTCGCGGCCTTCGGCGCTGGCGCGGCGCGCGGCGATGCGGTCGGCGGTGTCGGCGCGCAACGCATCGGTGACCGGCTGCCCCGCAAGGTCGGCGATCAGCTGCTTGGCTTCGGCGATGCCGCCCGGCGCGCCGAGCGCGAGTGCCGCCAGCCACGCCGCGATCTGCGCCTCGACGTCATCGGTGTGGACATGCGCCAGCCCCATCGCGACGGCGGCTTCGGCACCGAAATCCTCGGCGGTCAGGAACCAGCGCCGCGCTTGGCTCGCGCCGATCTTGCCGATGACGAACGGCCCGATGGTGGCCGGGATCAGCCCGAGGCGGACCTCCGACAGGCGGAACTTGACCGCCGTGCGCGCAATCACGAGGTCGGCGCACGCGATCAGCCCGACGCCGCCGCCGAACACAAAGCCGTGCGCCACCGCGATCACCGGCTTGGCACAAGTGTCGATCGCCTGGAGCATGTCCGACAGCCGCTGCGCGTCGGCGCGGTTTTCGGCCTCGCTCAAACTAGCCGAGGCGCGCATCCACGCCGCATCCGCGCCGGCGCAGAAGCTCGGGCCGTTGCCGTCGAGCACCACGGCCCGCACGGCGGGGTCGGCGCTCGCATCGGTGAACGCGGCGGTCAGCTCGGCGATGGTGGCGGCGTCGAACGCATTGTGCTTGTCGGGGCAGTCGAGCGTGATGCGGCGCGTGCCTTGCTCGTGTGAGACTGAGATCATTTGACAATCGCCGGCGCTGACAGACGGCTTTTCACCTCGTCAACAATAGAGGTCTCAAGCTTTCCATTGGACCTTAGATCGACCCATTTATGAGCCAAATTGTCTTCGTAGCCAATATAGCGTGCGTCGACCGAAATATTTGACCGCCCTGTGTCGATTTCAACCACATTGACGGTAATCTGAACCTTTAATCCGTTCCAAGTCGACAGAAAACCGAGGGCCCCTGTGGGCGCATTTACATATTGTCGCAGCTCTTTAGAATTAAAGTCTCCGGGGATTGATGACAAGTCGGTAATGACCAAACCTGTTTCCCGGTCCAAGATTTTGATGGTGGCATGCTGGCTTACAGCCTGTACCGTTGCGATCCATATCTGTTTACTAGTTCCGGATAATTGGGCTTCTGCTGCCGCAACTGGCCCCGACGCAGTCAGCAGCCAAGAAATAACTACAAATAGTTTCACAATTTTCCCATTCACATCCGGAACGTGCCGAAACGAGTCTCGACAATCGGCGTGTTCAACGCCACCGCCAGCGACAGCGCCACCACCCGCCGGGTGTCGGCGGGGTCGATGACGCCGTCGTCCCACAGGCGGGCGCTGGCGTAATAAGGGTGGCCCTCGCGCTCATAGCGCGCGCGGATCGGGGCCTTGAACGCCTCCTCCTCCGCCGCCGTCTTGAAGCCGCCGGTCTTGACGGTGGCGAGCACCGACGCCGCCTGCTCGCCGCCCATCACGCTGATCCGCGCATTGGGCCACATCCACAGGAAGCGGGGCGAATAAGCGCGGCCGCACATGCCGTAATTACCCGCGCCGAAGCTGCCGCCGATGACCACGGTGATCTTCGGGACTGCGGCGCACGCGACTGCGGTGACCATCTTGGCCCCGTGCTTGGCGATGCCTTCGTTTTCATACCGCTTGCCAACCATAAACCCCGAGATGTTCTGGAGGAACAGCAGCGGGATCCGGCGCTGGCAGCACAGTTCGATGAAATGCGCGCCTTTCTGCGCGCTTTCGGAGAACAGAATGCCGTTGTTGGCGACGATGCCGACCGCCATCCCCTCGATATGCGCAAAGCCGGTGACGAGCGTTGCGCCGTACAGCGCCTTGAACTCGTCGAAGGCACTGTCGTCGACCAGCCGCGCGATCACTTCATGGACGTCGTAGGGCTGGCGCGTGTCGGTGGGGATCAGGCCGTGGAGGTCGCTGGCCGGAAATTTCGGCGGCAGCGCAGTCGCGGCAGGGTGCGGCGCGGGCAGCGGCAGCGTCGCGACGGCGCGGCGCGCGAGTTCGAGCGCATGCGCATCGTCGTCGGCGAGGTGGTCGACGACGCCCGACAGCCGCGCATGGACATCGCCGCCGCCAAGGTCCTCGGCGGTCACTTCCTCGCCGGTCGCGGCCTCGACCAGCGGCGGCCCGGCAAGAAAGATCGTGCCTTGGTCGCGGACGATGATCGACTGGTCCGACATCGCCGGTACATACGCGCCGCCGGCGGTGCAACTGCCCATCACAACGGCAATCTGCCCAATGCCTTGCGCCGACATATTCGCCTGATTGAAGAAGATGCGCCCGAAATGCTCGCGGTCGGGGAACACCTCGTCCTGGCGCGGCAGGTTGGCCCCACCGCTGTCGACCAAATAGACGCATGGCAACTGGTTTTGCGCGGCAATTTCCTGCGCGCGCAGATGCTTTTTGACGGTCAGCGGATAATAGCTGCCGCCCTTCACCGTCGGGTCGTTCGCCACCACGACACACAGTCGCCCGGCGATCTGCCCGACCCCGGCGATCATTCCGGCGCCGGGGACATCGTCTTCATACACCGCATGCGCCGCGAGCTGACCGATTTCGAGGAATGCGCTGCCCGTATCGAGCAGCCGTTCGACGCGCTGGCGGGGCAGCAGCTTGCCGCGGGCGACATGCCGGTCGCGCGACGCCGCGGTGCCGCCATCGGCGATTTTGCCGACCAGCGCGTCAAGGTCGGCGACCAGCGCCGCCATCGCTTCACGGTTGCGACGCGTTTCGGGGCCGGGGGGCAGGGGGGAGCCGATGCGGTTGGGCATCAATGCGCTATAGGCGGCACCTCGGCGCGTCTCAACCCCCGCGCGAAACGGCGTCGATAGCCCGGCTGCGAAACACGCCCGTTGCAAGCCCGGCGACGCTCGGCTATGTGCACGCCTCGATTTCAGGCTGGTCGGAACCAGCCGTGCGAAGGACAATGACGATGAAGCAGGGCATTCACCCCGAATATCACACCATCAAGGTCACCATGACCGATGGCACGCAGTTCGAGACCCGCTCGACGTGGGGCAAGGCCGGGGACACGATGTCGCTCGATATCGACCCGTCTTCGCACCCGGCGTGGATCGGCGGCGCGGGCAAGATGCTCGATGCCGGTGGTCAGGTAGCGCGCTTCAACAAGCGCTTCTCGGCGTTCGGGCTCGGCAAGAAGTAATCAGCCGGCCATGTCCTGCGCGCGGGCGTAATCGGGCTTGCCGTTCGGCCCGCGCGGGACTTTCTCGACCATGACAATGCGCTTGGGGGTTTTGTACCCCGCAAGTTGCGTGCGGACGTGCGCGATCAGTGCCGCCGTATCGACCAGCGCACCTTCGACGACGGCGGTGACCGCCTGACCCCATTCGGGGTGCGCGGTGCCGAATACCAGCGCATCCTCGACGGCGGGGTGGGTTTTGAGCGCCTCCTCGACTTCCTCGGGGAAAACCTTTTCGCCGCCGGTGTTGATGCATTGGCTGCCGCGCCCCAACAATATGATCGTGCCGTCGGCATCGACCGTCGCCCAGTCGCCCGCCAATGTCAGTCGTTCGCCGTCGACTTCGATGAATGTCGCAGCGGTCTTCGCCAAGTCCTTGTAATAGCCACGTGGCATCAATCCGCCGCGCGCAATACGCCCCATGATGCCCGAACCGGGCGCGACCCGGCGCAGCTGGTCGTCGAGGACGCGCGTCTGCGTGTCATGGATGAAGCGCGTCGGCGCGCCGATGGTCGCGCTGGTCTGCGTTGCGACCCCCATGCCGATGCTTTCGGACGACCCGAGCGCGTCGATGATGAGCAGCGCGGGGTTGTGGCGCAGCAAACCGGCCTTGATTTCGGGCGACCACATTGTTCCCGATGAAATGATGGTGTTCAGGCTGGCGATGCTGCCGCCGCCCGCGTCGAGCGCGCGCAGCAACGGTCGGGCAAAGGCATCGCCAACGATTACAGCATAATCGGGCGTATATTTCGCGCAGACTGCGAACACCTCACTGGGCTCGAACCCGCGACTGGCGAGCGTGACGACGCAGCCGCCGCGTGCCAGCGTCGCAATCGCCACGACGAAGCCCGAACCGTGCATCAACGGTGGCATGATCAGGCTGCGCTGCCGCCCGCGCCCTGCCGCGATATTGGCGAAATGATCGGCAAGCGTCGCGGGCATCGCTTCGCCGGGTGCGGGAGCGCCGCCGCCGAGCAGCGTGAACAGCGCCGCCTGATCCCACATCACCCCCTTGGGCAGGCCGGTGGTGCCGCCGGTGTAGATGAACAGCATGTCGTCGGGGCGGTGCGACTGCGGCGGCAGCGCCGCGCCGGCATCGGCAATCGCCTCGAATTCATCGGCTTCACCGCCGACCTGAATAAACGACTTCACCTTGGGCAAAGCGTCGCGCATGGCATCGATAAGGCCTGCGAACTCGGCGTCATAGACGACAACCGCCGCATCCGAATTGTCGAGAATGTAAAACAGCTCGCTGCCGGTGTAGCGGTAGCTGACGTTGACATGCACCAGCCGCGCCTTGAACGCCGCGATCGTGGTTTCGAGATAAGCGGGCGAATTGCGCATCAGGTGCGCGACCTTATCGCCGGTGACGGCCCCTGCGGCGAGGAACGCCGCCGCCAACGCATCGGTGCGGCGGTCGAAATCGCGCCACGAAGTGACGTGGTCGCCGTGGATCAGCGCCGCGGTGTCCGGATCGACCACGCCGCCGATGCCGGCAAAGATTTCACCGAAACTCCATGTCACTTTGCCACGCTCCCCAGCGGTTTCCGACAGCTTGACACGAACCGCGTCCGCACACCAAGCCTGCATCTGCTGGCAGGAGGATGCGATGCGGGCTGCGGTATGTCACCGGCTGAGCAATGACCGATCGGGGCTGCGGGTGGAGGCCGACTGGCCCGACGCGCTGCCGCCGGGGCCGGGCGAGGTCAGCGTCCGCATGCACTATGCCGCGCTCAACTATCCCGACCTGCTGATGTTGGGCGGCGGGTATCAATATGCGCCGCCGCTGCCGTTCGTGCCCGGCGTCGAGGGGTGCGGCGTCATCGATGCGGTGGGCGAGGGGCTGCTCGGCGACCTGGTCGGCGAGCGCGTTATCGTCGGCGCGCGCAGCGGCTGCCTGACCGAACGCATGACCGTTGCCGCCGACGCGGTCCGCCCGGCACCTGCGGCGATGACCGATGCCGAAGCCGCCGCGCACACCGTCGGCGCGCTGACCGCCTATGTCGCACTGGTGCGGTGCGGGCGGGTGCAGCGCGGCGAGCGCGTGCTGGTCGCGGGCAGCGGCGGCGGCATGGGGCTGGCAGCGGTCGCGCTGGCGAAGGCGCTGGGTGCCGAGGTGGTGGCGGCGGCATCGACCCCGGCCAAGCTCGACGCGGCGCGTGCGGCCGGGGCTGACGAGGTGCTGTTGATCGATCGCAACGCGCCCGATTACAGTGCGTTAGCCGCTCCGGTTGATGTCGTGTTCGATCCGGTCGGCCATGCCGTGCCGCTGCTGCGCAGCTTGCGCTGGGGCGGGCGGTGTCTGGTCATCGGCTTTGTCGGGGGTATCGCCACGGTGCCGCTCAACCGGTTGCTGCTCAAGGGCATCGAGATCATCGGCGTGCGAGCGGGCGAGTTTGCCCGGCGCGATCCAGCTGCCGGGCGCGAGAATATCCATGCGATCGACGCGCTGGCGGCAACCGGCATGCGCCCGCATATCGGCATGACGGTCGCGCTCGAGGATGCCGATACCGCGTTCGCCGCGATGGCGGCGGGCAACATCATCGGCAAGGCGGTCATCGACTTGCGCTGACTTGCGGTTGCCGCAGTCATTCGGCCGCGATAGAAGCGCGCGGTGGCTTTCCTCCTGCGCCTCGGCTTGCTGCTCGTCATGATGACCGCTTCGGCGGCACCGCTGCAGCCGTGTCATGCCGCGACGCCGGGGCATGCCGCGTCGATGCCGCACATGGCGATGGCGCATTCCATGACGGCGGCCCACGACATGAAGACGGCGAACGGCAACGCCAGGCTGCCGGCCGCCGCGCCGGGGTGCCTTGCCTGTGTCGGGATTGTTGCCGACGCAGCGCCGCTGCCCGCTGCGTCGCCCACACCGCCGGTCGAGCGCGGGCCGCCGTTCGCACCGATCGTGTCCGATCTGCGCGGGATCATGGTCGCGATCGCCGATCCGCCGCCGCGGGCCGACTGCTGACGTTTCGCGCGTGCCGCCGGGCGGTGCGCGGTCCCGTTGACAGTCACAAGGATCGATCGATGATAGTCAAGACGCTCGGCGTCGCCGCGCTGCTGGGTGCAGCCGCGGCGCACGCGCAATCCGCCCCCGCGCACAATATGGCGGGGATGGCAGGCATGGCCGACATGCCGGGCATGGACCATGGCATGGCGGGCATGATGGGCCCGCACCCGATGACGCGCGAGGCATCGGGAACCAGCTGGCAGCCCGACAGCTCGCCGCACGAGGGCGTGCATTTCGGCGCTGGCGACTGGTCGCTGATGCTGCACGGCAATGTCACCGGCATCTATGACAGCCAGGGTGGCCCGCGCGGCGACAAGCAGGCGTTCAGCACGTCGATGCTGATGCTGATGGGCAGTCGCCCGGTCGGCGAACACGGCACGCTCGCGGTGCGGTCGATGCTGTCGCTCGACCCGCTGATCGGCGCGCGCGGCTATCCGCTGCTGTTCGCCACCGGCGAAACCGCCGACGGGCGTACCGGGCTCGTCGACCGTCAGCATCCGCACGACCTGATCATGGAGCTGGCGGCGAGCTATGCCTATGACCTCGGCGATGGCCGGGCGCTGTCGCTTTACGCCGGACTGCCGGGCGAGCCCGCGCTGGGGCCGCCCGCGTTCATGCACCGCGTTTCGGGGATGGATATTCCCGAGGCACCGATCGGGCATCATTGGTTCGATTCGACGCACATCACCTTTGGCGTGGTCACCGCCGGGTTCGAAGCAGCGACATGGAAGCTCGAGGCGTCGGCGTTCAAGGGCCGCGAGCCCGACCAGCACCGCTATGATTTCGAAACGCCGCGGCTCGACAGCTGGTCGGTGCGGCTGTTCTGGAACCCGATTGCCGCGCTGTCGCTGCAGGCGAGCACCGGGCATTTGCATTCGCCCGAGCAGCTGCGCCCCGACGAGAACGAGCAGCGCACGACGCTGAGCGCGACGTGGAGCCGGCCGGTCGGGCAGCGCGGCAACTGGGCAGCGACGGTGGCGGCGGCGGCCAAGCACCCACTGCCGGGGCCGACGCTGTACGGCTGGCTGGCGGAGTCGACGCTCGCGGTGGATGACCGCAAT
Source organism: Sphingomonadales bacterium (assembly GCA_038225475.1). Classification (GTDB taxonomy): domain Bacteria; phylum Pseudomonadota; class Alphaproteobacteria; order Sphingomonadales; family Sphingomonadaceae; genus Polymorphobacter_B. The sequence goes on along the minus strand of JBBRRA010000005.1, from coordinate 11,238 downwards.
ACCGTCATTGCGCGCGCCGAACGCGAGGACGAGGCCGAGCTGTTCACCGATTCCGATCCGCGTCGTGGGATTTATGGCGTCGGCAAGCTGAGCATCGGCTATTTCCGCACGCTGCGCCCCGCCGGACACCTTGCGTTCGACGTCGGCGGGCTGGCGAGCGCCTATGCTTATCCGCGCGCGCTCGATGCGAGCTATGGACGCGGCGGGATCAAGTCGTTCCTGCTGTTCGTGCGCGTCAAGCTGGCGAGCTGACTTTGCGGTTGAGCCGGACGATCGTACCGTTGAGGCAGGCGGCGAAGCTGACCCAGACAAAATACGGCACCAGCATCCACGTCGCCTGCACCGAATAGGGGCGGAGGTAGATCAGCATTGCAAGGATCGACGACCACAGGAACACCACCTCGATCACCGCGAGATCGGGTCGTCGAAACTTGAAGAACAACGGGCTCCACAGCAGGTGCAGCACCGCGTTGACCCCGAACAGGATGACCACCGCCTGCCGCGCGCCATCGTCGGGGGCGGCGTGGTAGCTGACGTCGCCCGCCCATGCCCAAAGGCCGAGGATGATCGTCCACGCCGGGCCGAAGGCCCAGTTCGGCGGGTTCCAGCGCGGCTTGCGCAAATCGCGGTACCAGTCGCCGATCGGCGTCATCAGGCCGCCCGCCACGGCCAGCGTCGTGGCGGTGGCAATCGCCACGATTAGGGGCACGTTCATCGCATCTCGTCCATTTGTCGCCCCAACGTCCGCAAGCTAGCGCAAGTTGCAGCGCAACGCGAACTCGATCACATCATGCGGGCGCGCAACGGCCGGCAAGCGAAGGGGGTAGCATGAGCCGACGGATCCTGATCGTCGAGGACGATGCCGACACCGCCGACTATATCGCCAAAGGGCTGCGCGAGGCGGGGTTCACCGTCGAACATGTCGCCGATGGCCGCGACGGATTATACCTTGCCACGTCGTCGGCGTTCGATGCGATCGTCATGGACCGGATGGTTCCCGGCATGGACGGGCTGGCGATCACCCGCGCGCTGCGCGCCGCCGGCATCGACACGCCGATCCTGCTGCTGTCGGCGCTTGGCCACCTCGACGAGCGCGTCAAGGGGCTGCGCGCCGGTGGCGACGACTATCTGACCAAGCCGTTCGGTTTCAGCGAGCTCGAGGCGCGGCTGGAAAACCTGATGCGCCGCCGCGCGGGCAAGGCGGTTGAAACCACGCTGACCTGCGACGGGCTGAGCGTCGATCTCCTGACGCGGCGCGTGACGCGCGACGACCGCACGCTCGAACTGTTGCCGCGCGAGTTCAAGCTGCTCGAATATCTGCTCCGCAACAAGGACCGGGTGGTGACGCGGACGATGCTGCTCGAACAGGTCTGGGATTACCGCTTCGACCCGCACACCAGCCTGATCGACACGCATATCAGCCGGTTGCGCAAGAAACTCGACGAGGGCTTTGCCCTGCCGCTGCTGCATACCGTGCGTGGCGCAGGCTACCGGCTGTCGGCGCAGCCATGAGGCTGCGCTGGCCGTCGCTGTCGTTGAACCCGTGGTCGTTTGCGGTGTTTGCGGCGTTGCTGACGGTCGTCGCGGTTACCGGTGCGGTGTCGATCATCGACCGCGCAGGCGAGGGCATCGTCGCCAAGCAGGAGCGCGCCGCGCTGCTCGACCGGCAGGCCGAGCTGATCGAAGTCGACCGGCAGGACGGGCGCGATGCGCTGATCGCCGAAATTGCCCGGCGCGATCAGCTGCGCGACCGGGGCAACCGGTTTGCGCTGTACGACGCGGCGCACCGCCCACTGGCGGGATCGCTGCCGCTGCCGGCGCAAACCGGCGACGACCGGGTGTACCGGCTCAGCCCCGACGAGTCGGATGACTTTGCCGCGCTCGAGGTTGCGACCGCGTCGCTGTCGGATGGCGCATTGCTGGTGGTGGCGCGCGACCGGGCGGCGCAAAGCGAGCTGCATCATGCCATCCTGCGCGCTTCGGGGCTGGCGATTGCGCTGGTGCTGGCGGCGGCGATGTTTGCGGGCGTGCTGCTCAACGGCCAGATGCTGCGGCGCGCGCTCGGCATTGCGCGGATTGCCGAACGGATTGCGGCGGGTGACCTTGCTGCACGCGTCGAGGCGACCGACCGCAACGATCCGTTCGACCGCGTCGGCATGGCGTTCAACGAGATGCTCCATCACATCGAGGATTTGATGACGGGGATGCGCACCGTCACCGACAGCCTGGCGCACGACCTGCGGTCGCCGCTGACCCGGTTGCGCGGCGCGCTGGCGCGGGCGATGGACCCCGAGGCGGGCGAACCCGACCGCACCCGCGCGCTCGAACGCGCTTATGCCGAGGCCGACAATGCATTGACGACGATCTCGGCGCTGCTCGACATCGCACGCGCCGAAACCGGGCTGTCGCGCGAGGCGATGCAGCCTGTCGAACTCAACGCCGTGGTCGCCGACATGGCCGAACTGTTCGCGCCCAGCCTCGAGGATGCCGGGCAGAAACTCAAATTGATCCTCGGGCCGGAGCCGATCGTCGTGCGCGTCCACGAGCCGTTGTTGCGGCAGGCGATCGGCAACCTGCTGTATAACGCCGCGCAGCATGCGGGCACGGGGGCGTGCGTGACGCTGTCGGCAGATGCCGATGCCGCAGTCGCGCGGATTACCGTCGCCGATACCGGGATCGGCGTTCCCGAGGATCAGCGCGGGCGAGTGCAGGAGCGCTTCGTCCGTCTCGATGCGGCGCGGTCGACGCCTGGGTCGGGGCTGGGGCTGGCGATCGTTGCTGCTTGCGCCAAGCTGCACGCCGGGCGGCTGGTGCTGACCGATAACGCGCCCGGCCTATGCGCCGTGCTCGAACTGGCGCGCAGCCCGGAACCGAAGTTCGCCGCAATTTTACCTGAATAGTTTGTAAAGCGCATATTTCACCGCGTTCGGGCATAGGTCCGGCGCACGGCAATGCCCAGGGCAACGAATCAGACACGATCGATAATGGAACGACCGATCTTTCACGACGCCACGGGACGCCGCGGCCGCCGTCTCGGCTGGGCGCGGCGGCTTCTTGTCGTTGGCCTCGTGTCGCTGGGCGTGTTGTTCGGGCTGTCGCTGTTCAGCCTTGTGCCGGGTTCGCCGTTGCCGCTGCACCCGGTCCGCGAGGCGCTGCGCAGCCTGACGGCGTCGCATAATGTCAGCGACCGCCACCGCCATGAAGCGCTGTTCCGCGGCAGCCGCACGCTCGAAAAGACGCTGGTATCGCTGCCGCCGCGCGCCGCGCCGCCGTTGGCGATCGCCTTTTATACGCCGTGGGACGAGCCCTCGATCGATTCGTTGCGGCAGCATGTGTCGCAGCTCGACTGGGTCGTGCCGCACTGGTTGTCGATCTATGGTTCCGACCATGCGCTGATCGTCGATCCCGATGTCCGCGGTCGCGCGATCCTTGCCGCCGCCACGCGCCACCCGCAGATCCTGCCGATGATCCAGAATGCGCAGGACGGCAAATGGGACGGCAAGGGCATGGGCGCGCTCGTCATGTCGCCAGTGCTGCGCAAGGCGTTCATCGACAAAATCGATGCGTATCTGACGGCGAACAACGCTGCCGGGATCGTCTTCGATTTCGAGGAAGTGCCGCCCGAGGCGCAGCCGAGCTATCGGCAATTCCTGATCGAGACGCGCGCGCGGCTGGCTCCGCAGGGGCGGCTGGTGACGATCGCCGCGCCGGCGGATGACCCCGACTGGAACTATGCCGACTACGGCCGCATCACCGACCGGATTTTCCTGATGGCGTATGACCAGCATTGGGAAAGCGGTTCGCCGGGACCGATTGCGGCCGAATCATGGTTTGCCAGCGTCGTCGCGCAGCGGCTGCGCGTGCTCGATCCGGCCAAGACGATCGTCTGTTTCGGGGCCTATGCCTATGATTGGGCGAAGAACCGCACCGAAGCCGTCGATATGAGCGTCGAGGAAGCATGGGCGCAGGCGCGCGACAACGACGCGACGATCGTGTTCGACCCCGTGACGCGCAACCCGACCTATTCGTACATGTCAAACGGCCAGCAGCACACGGTGTGGATGCTCGATGCCGTGACCGGGTTCAACCAGCTGCGCATCGCCAGCGCGCTGCACGTTGCGGGCGCGGCGCTTTGGCGGCTGGGGTCCGAAGACCCGTCGCTGTGGAAAAGCTGGGGGCATGGCAGCGTCGGCGGGACGCAGGTGCTGACGACGATTCCACCGGGCACGCGCGTCGACCTTGAAGGGCAGGGCGAGATCATCCAGATTTCGGCGACGCCGACGTCGGGGACGCGCACGATCAAAACCGACGCGCGCGGGTTGATCAGCGACACGCTGCTCAAACAGATCCCGACACCCTATGTCGTCGACCGCGCCGGCTTTCGTCCCGGGCTGGTCGCGCTGACGTTCGACGACGGGCCCGATCCGGCGTGGACGCCGGGCGTGCTCGATGAACTGAAGGCCGCGCACGTGCCCGCGACGTTTTTCGTCATCGGCAGCAATGTCGTCGCCCACCCCGACCTCGTCCGCCGCATCCTCGCCGAGGGGCACGAGCTCGGCAATCATACCTATACGCACCCGAACCTGGCGCTGCGCAGCACGGTCGATACGCGCATCGAGCTCGCCGCGACCGAGCGCGCGGTGCAGGCGTTCACCGGCCATGCGATGCGATTGTTCCGCGCGCCGTTCTTCGGCGATGCCGAGCCGCAGACCATCGACGAACTGGTGCCGATCCTGACCGCGCAGCAGCTTGGCTATACCTCGGTCGGGTTGCACGTCGATCCGCTCGATTGGGAAACGCCGGGGGCCGATGCGATCGTCGAGCGGACCGTGCAGGGCGTCGAAAGCGCCGACGAGCTCAAGGGCGGTCAAATCGTCTTGCTGCACGATTCAGGCGGCGACCGCAGCGGCACGATCGCTGCGCTGCCGCGGATTATCGCGCGGTTGCGCGCCGACGGCTATCGCTTCGTGCCGGTTTCCGAACTCGCCGGGCTAACCTCGGCGCAGGTCAATCCGGCGGTGGTCGACGCGCCCGTCGCCGACAAGGCGATGTTCAACACGCTGTCGTTCGGCGGGCGGATCGTTGCGGCGCTGTTCATGCTGGCGATCACGCTCGGCATCGTTCGCGCGCTGCTGCTGATGATCGGCGCGCTGCTCGAAAATCGCCAGCGGCGCGGGCTGGCAATCCCGGCGATCGATCCGCAGCGTTTCGTGTCGGTCCTGATCCCGGCATTCAACGAAGCGCGCGTCATCGAGGCAACGGTGGCGCGTGTGCTCGACAGCACCGACACTGCGATCGAAGTCATCGTCATCGATGACGGCTCGAAGGACGACACCGGCGATATTGTCGAGCGCGTGTTCGGCAGCGATCCGCGTGTGCGGCTGTTGCGGCTGGTAAACGGCGGCAAGGCGCGCGCGCTCAATCAGGGGCTCGCGGTGGCCAAGGGCGATGTCATCATCGCGCTCGATGCCGATACGCAGTTCGAACGCGAGACGATCGCGCGGCTGGCCCGCTGGTTCGCCGATCCGGCCGTCGGCGCGGTCGCGGGCAACGCCAAGGTCGGCAACCGCGTCAACCTCATCACGCGTTGGCAGGCGCTCGAATATGTGACCGCGCAAAACCTGGAACGCCGGGCGCTGTCGCTGGCGCACGCGATCACGGTTGTGCCAGGCGCGGTCGGCGCGTGGCGGATGGCGGCGCTACAGGCGGTCGGCGGCTATCCCGCCGACACGCTGGCCGAGGACCAGGATTTGACGATCGCTGTCCAGCGCGCCGGCTGGGGCGTGATCTATGATCCCGACGCCGTCGCATGGACCGAGGCTCCCGAATCCGCGAGGGGGTTGATGCAGCAGCGGTACCGCTGGGCGTTCGGCACATTGCAGTGCCTGTGGAAGCACCGGGTTATCCTGCGCAGCGGGCAACCGGCCGGGCTGGCGCGGGTCGGACTGCCGCAGGCGTGGCTGTTCCAGATCGGCTTCGGGCTGGTCTCGCCGCTGATCGACCTTGGGCTGGCGATCAGCATCGCGCAGACCGTCGCTGCCGTCTGGGAGCACGGAATCGCGGCAAGCCATGCCGAACTGTATCGGATGGGCAAATTCTGGCTGGCGTTCAGCGCGATCGACCTCGCCAGCGGGTTCGTCGCCTTCGCGCTCGAGCCGCGCGAGCAAAAGCGGCTGTTGTGGCTGTTGCTGCCGCAGCGCTTTGGCTATCGCCAGATGATGTATTATGTTGTGTTGCGAGCGGTTTGGTCGGCGATGCACGGCCCGCTGGTGGGCTGGGGCAAGCTCGACCGCACCGCCAGCGTCGCCTCGCGCGCTTGATGCGGATCATCCATTGACCAGCGCGACGCTCGCTGGAGCACCGCCGCGCCCGATCGCCCGCTGGCAAGGCTGGATCGGCAGCGTGATCTCGGCGGTGCTGTTTGCCGGCGTGCTGTGGCGGCTGCGTTCGGCGGGGTGGGACCGCACGGTTGCGCTGATCCCGGCGGGCGTCGGCTTTTGGGCGGCGCTGCTGGCCTTTTACTTCACGCTGCCGGTGGGCGAGTGGTGGATCTATCGGCGGCTTTGGCACTTGCCGCCGCGCGGCCTTGCGCCGTTGCTGCGCAAGCGCATCAGCAACGATATCCTGTTCGGTTATTCGGGCGAAGTTTATTTCTATTTATGGGCTCGCGCGCAACCGCAGTTGACGCAGGCGCCGTTCGGCGCGGTCAAGGACGTCAACGTCACCTCGGCGCTGGTGGCTGCGGCGGTGACGCTGGCGATGGTGGCCGCGGCAACGCCGTGGGTGGCCGCGCTCGACCTCGGTCGGTTCGCGCAGCCGCTGATGTGGTCATCGGTGGCGCTGGCCAGCGCGTCGCTGGCGATCGTGGTATTCGGCAAGCGCGTGTTTTCACTGCCCCGCTCGGAGCTCTTGAGCATCTCGGCGATCCACCTGGCGCGGCTGCTGGCGACGACGCTGCTGCTGGCGCTGGTCTGGCATCTAGCGCTGCCGGCGGTGGCGCTGTCGACGTGGCTGCTGCTCGCGACCGCGCGCATGCTGATCGGGCGGTTGCCGCTGATCCCCAACACCGATCTGGTGTTTGCGACGCTGACCGGGGTGCTCGTCGGTCCGCATAACCCGATCGGTGATCTGCTGGCGACGACGACGCTGCTGGGGCTTTGCCTGCATGTCGCCGTGCTGATCGCGCTGGCGGGCGTGGATGTCGTCCACGCCCGGACGGCGCGCGCCTAGCGCGCCGGTGCGGTAACGGTCGTGGTCGTGCTATGCTGCGTGGCGACGACCTTGTCGTGATGCTTGGCGATATAATGGCCCGCGACGCAGCCCGCCATCGCCCCGGCGATCGCGTGATGACCGGCATAGTGGCCGGCGATGCCGCCCGCGATTGCGCCTTTGATGCAGCCCTTGGCAGCGGCCGGAGCAGTGGCAACGGGCAGCGCCATCACCAGTGCAATCATCGCAATAGTCTTCATGATATTCCCCTCCAGCGTTGAACTCCGGCTCAACGCGATGACGTATTCGAGCGTCGAATACAAGGCCGCCGCGCGGCGATGCACCACGGCTTCGCGCGCGCTGATTAATTGGTAGAAAGCATAGTCATAAACCGGTATTACCGGTCTGGGGTTTGGGGATTTGGCAGCATTGTTGCAAACAATCGGACACTGTGCGGGGCTGGACGTGCAAGCACGCGCGGCAATCCTGTCTTCGTGCTGATCCCGCAGTGATAAATAGTTTACGATTAATAAATTATAAGACACTCGAGGGGGTTGCGTGACTTCAGATTTGTCCGTTGTCTGTATCGGTGCAGGTCCGGCTGGCCTGACGGCAGGCTATCTGCTGTCGAAAGAGGGCGCGCACGTCACCGTGCTCGAACAGGACCCGACCTATGTCGGCGGTATTTCGCGCACCGCGACCTATAAAGGCTTTGCTTTCGACATCGGTGGCCACCGTTTCTTCTCGAAGTCGCAGGAAGTCGAAAATCTATGGGATGAATTGCTCGGCGACGACTTCCTCGAGCGCCCGCGCAAATCGCGCATCTATTACCGCGGCAAGCTGTTCGACTATCCGCTCCGCGCGTTCGATGCCTTGTCGAAACTCGGCATTTTCGAAGCGGCGCGCTGTGTCCTGTCCTATGCGCATGTCCGCCTGACACCCGCCGGCGAGCCGCGAAATTTTCAGGAATGGGTGACGGCGAAGTTCGGGCGGCGGCTGTTCGAGATATTTTTCCGGACCTATACCGAAAAGGTGTGGGGCATGCCGTGCACCGAAATCTCCGCCGACTGGGCGGCGCAGCGCATCAAAGGCTTGTCGCTGTCGAAGGCGATCTGGCACTCGCTGATGCCGCAAAAGAAAGCCGGTCAGCCGCGCGACCAGACGATCAAGACGTTGATCGACAGTTTCCGCTACCCGCGCCGCGGGCCGGGCATGCTGTGGGAGGCTGCGGCCGCCAAGATCCAGCGTAACGGCGGCACCATTCACCTTGACCAGAGTGTCGTCGGTGTCGCCCGCCAGGACGACGGACGCTGGCAGGTGACGTCGCAGGGCAGCAACGGCGTGCAGTCGCACTTCGTTTGCGACCATGTCATTTCGAGCATGCCGATGCAGGCGCTGGCATCGGCGCTGGTGCCCGCCGTACCCGCTCCGGTCGCGCAGGCGGCGCGGGCGTTGCGCTACCGCGACTTCCTTGTCGTCGCGCTGATCCTCAAGGATCGCAACCTGTTCGACGATAACTGGATTTATATCCACGACCCCGACGTCAAGGTCGGCCGCATCCAGAACTTCAAATCATGGTCGCCCGAGATGGTGCCCGACCCGGCGCTCAACTGCTACGGCCTCGAATATTTCTGCTTCGAGGGCGACGGGCTGTGGACCTCGACCGACGCTGACCTTGTCGCGCTGGCGCAGCGCGAGTTGATCAAGCTCGGCCTCGCCAATGCCGCCGACATCGTCGAGGGCACCGTGGTGCGCCAGCCCAAGGCCTATCCGGTCTATGATGCCGATTACCAGACGCATGTCGCCACGATGCGCGACGGGCTCGACGCGGACTATCCGGGCCTCCACCTCGTGGGCCGTAACGGCATGCACAAATATAATAATCAGGATCACGCGATGATGACGGCGATGCTGACCGTCAAGAATGTCATTGCGGGACGGCAGCTTTATGATGTCTGGCATGTCAACGAGGATGCTGAATATCATGAATCAGGCGCGGCCGGTGCCGAGCGCAATCTCGAGGCGGGTCACCGCGCTGCATTGGGTAGCGAGCGGCTGGTTCCGATCGCCGTTTCGGCCGCAGCCGAATAAGGCGGCGGGCGGCGGTTCAGCATTGCCGCCGCAGTGGTGACCGAGACTGCCGCCAAGCGCGGAGTGGCGTGGACGGCGGGACTACTGTTGGTCGCGCTCTGGCTCGCGACACATCCCTACCACGGCATCGTCCACGATTCGCGGCTGTACACCGCGCAGGCGATGGCGACACTGTACCCGGCGCGCTTTGCCGGCGACCTGTTCCTTGCGTTCGGGTCGCAGGACCAGTTCACGGTATTCACGTCGATCTACCGCCCGTTCCTTGCGGCGCTGGGCACTGCGCATGGCAATATGGCGTTGCTGGTGATTGTCGAGGCGCTGTGGCTCGGCGGTACGGCGTACCTTGCCAGCGCGCTGTTGACCGATCGCCGGGCGCAGCTGGTCGGCATGGCGTTGGTCATGCTGCTACCCGGGGCGCTGCTGCTCCGTCACGGCGAGGCGTTCCTGACGCCGCGATTGCCCGCCGAGGCGCTGGTCTGCTTCGCGCTCGGGTTGATGCTGCGCGGCCGATTGGCAGCGGCGATCGTGACGACCGCGCTCGCGATGCTGGTTCACCCGCTGACGGCGCTGTCGGGGCTGGCGCTGGTGCTGCTGTATAGCGCGCCAAGGCGGCCGAGCATTTGGGCAGCGGCCGCGGTCGTGACGGCGGCGGCGCTGGCGCTCGCGGTCGGCGGGGTCGATCCGTTCGCGCGCGGGCTGCAGCAGTTCGATCCCGAGTGGCTGGCGATCGTCCGGCAGCGTGACAGCAATTGCTTCATGGCCGAACTGACGATCGAGCGCTATTTCATGCTCGTCACATTGCTCGTGCTCGGCGGATTTGCGTTGGCCTGCGGCGATGCGCGCGCACGGCGGCTCGTGGCGATGATGCTGACGATCACCGTACTCAGCCTCATCGTCAGCGTCGTCGGCGGCGATCTGTTCCACAATGTGCTGATCGTCGATATTCAGCTCTGGCGTTCGACATGGTTGCTCGGCGTGGTCGCTTATTTCGCCGTGGGGGCGGCGCTGATCCGCGCCGACGGCGGCCTGAGCGACTTTGTCAAATTGCTTCTGGTGACGGCGGTGGCGCTGTCGGCGCTGTCGCAATATTTCATGCCGCTGGTATTCGTGGCAGCGCCGCTGGCAGGACTGGCGGCGATCGTCGCGCTTTGGGAATGGCGCGCCGCAGTTCCCGCACCGGCGCTGCTGCGCGCCGTGGCGCTCGCCGGCCTCATCACCGCGCTCGGCATGGGGTGCTACGGTGCGTTCGTCGGGCTCAGCGCGATGTCGATCGAGGCCGGACGGATGTTGGCGGTGACACTCGCGCTGATCGGCGGCATCATGACCGCGTTGCACTTCGCAGTGCGCCGGGTGCGCGCGACGGGTTCGGTGCTCGTTGCCCTGGCGCTGGTGTTGGCCTCGGGCTTCGCATGGGACCAACGTACGCCGTGGCGTACCTTCATCGAAACCACACCCGCCGCGCCCGTATCGCTTGCGGCGCTGCTGAGCAATCCAGCACCGATGTACTGGGACGGCGACATGACCGTGCCGTGGTTGTTGCTGCACCGCGCCAGCTATTATTCGTGCGAGCAAGGGGCAGGGGTGCTGTTTTCCCGCGCCACGGCACTGAATTACCGCCACCGCACCGCCAGTTTCCGCCGGGTCCAGTCGCTCGACTTCGGCGCATTAAGCTTTTGCCCGGCAATCGCACCAAAGGCCGCGCCCACCGCAGCCGACCTCGCCGCAGTGTGCGAGCGCGAGCCCGACCTCGGCAATGTCGTGTTGACGCGCGAAATCGCGGGCGCCGGCGGCAGGCTGTGGCGTGCCCCGGCGCAGTTCGACGATGTTCGGACAATCGGCGAACACCGCCGCCGACTGCTCACCAACCGATTTTTCGTCTACGACTGCGCATCGCTGCGACCCTGACCGGGGCCGTTGCGTGTAGCCGCAAACTGGCGG